>NZ_OZ035533.1:1333750-2667500 GCF_964033635.1 Chitinophaga sp. MM2321 | reverse complement strand
CCGGCGGTTTAAAAGTGCTACAAAAAATACACCATTGGAATACCTGCAACGGGTAAAGATTGAATCTGCTAAAAAGGAACTGGAAAAGAGTACGGAAAATATCAGCTCACTGATGTATAACGTGGGTTATAATGATGTAAAGACGTTCCGGCAGGTATTCAAAAGGATCACGGGACTGACCCCACAGGATTACCGGAAAAAATACTCCAGGGTAGCAATACCACAGGAATAAAAAAGACGGAGTTGTAGAGAGATAAAAGCGATGGAGCATCGCATCTATCTCTCTACAACTCCGTCATGCGTAATTTTTATGCTTTATTGTTTTACTACTTCTTTCACTGGTTTACCTACACAACCATTAGGCATCTGAATATGTAACATGGCTGCCAGCGTAGCGGCAATATCCGTCATGTGTACTGTTTCTGTAGTAGCACCCTGTTTAACATGCCATCCCATAAATACCAGCGGTATGTGTACATCATACGGGTTCCAGTTGCCATGTGTGGTACCTTTCGAAAAACCCTGGTACCAGCCTGGTTCAGGTATGATCATCACGGAGCCGGTACGTTTCGGATTGTAGCCGTTGCTGATCATACTTTTGATAGGCTCAGGAACAGGGCTGTTGCCGATGTTGTCAATATCCACCGCAAACTGGATTCCTGGTTGTTTTTGCAGGAATTTCACGGTTTCTTTTTTGATGGCATCGTAGTCCAGTTTGGCCGCATCGATCTTCGCTACATCGTAATTAACGTGGTAGTTCATCGCGTTACGCACCAATCCTTTTACACCAAAACGATTTGCCAGCAAAGCGTCCAGGTCAGCCATCATTTGTTTGTCTTTTACAAAACCGGCAGGAATATTATGTTCCTCCATAAAGCCTACAGAATGGGCGGCACCATGATCTGCTGTTAAGAATACCAGGTAATTACCTTTACCTACTTTTTTATCAAGGAAGCTGAAAAAGGCCGACAGGTCCTGATCCAGGCGGAGATAAGTATCTTCTACTTCAATAGAGTTAGGGCCGTATTTGTGTCCTACATAATCAGTAGAGGCGCAGTTGATCGTAAGGAAATCGGTCGTGTTACCATCACCCAGGTCATAGCCTTCTACTGCTGCCTGTGCAAAGGCCAGGGTCAGGGTGTTACCGGATGGTGTGGAGCGGATGCTGCCAGGATCTTTTTTGTAGATATCCGGCATATCGTGTGGGAATACAGCGGCTTTCTCATCAGGATAGGTACCTTCCCAGTTTACATCATCCGCAGTGCTTTGTACATAGCTTTTGATGGGATATAATGGTTTCCAGGATTTAGACATCAGCTTTGCCGGCATTTTGCGGGAATTGAAACGCTTTACCCAATCCGGCAGCTCCTGCATGTAATAGGTACTGGTAATAAAGCTGGCGTTAGCATCATCAAACCAGAAGGCGCCGTTTGGCGTATGTCCTGCGGGGAGGATAGAGGCGCGGTCTTTCAGGGATACGCCTACTACTTTAGAGCGGAAGTTGGTTGCCAGGCGCAGTTCATCTGTGATGGTAGAAGCCAGCAGGTTGCGTGGCGACATTTTACCTGCGGAAGAAGTACTGCCTACAGACTGCACTGTGGTATCTTCTGTGCAATACCATTTTCTGCCGGTTTCCTGGTCGGTCCAGTCATTGCCGGTGATGCCGTGAATGGCAGGCACAGAGCCGGTATACACGGTACTGTGGCCTACAGCTGTAAAGGAAGGCAGATGGCTGATAAAAGTATTTTCACAGGAAAATCCTTCTCCCAGCATCCGTTTAAATCCCCCCGCTTCATAGCGGTCGTAATAACGGTATAAATAATCCCAACGCATCTGGTCTACTACGATACCAACAACAAGCTTGGGTTTTTCGTTTGTTTGCGCCCCAACGGAAACACTCTGCACCAGGGCAAAGGCGCATAGCATAAGGGTGGTAAATGGATTGCTGATCCTGATCATAATAAAGAAAGATTTCAAAGTGCTGTTAAATGTTTAACGGTTCCTGCCAGCAAGACAGGAACCGTTAAGTTTATTTACTTTCTGAGAAACATGGTCCGTTTAATTTATAAGCGGGTATATAGCCGGATGAACAATTAGTATCCCTTGTTTTGTTCCAGTGCCGGGTTCAGATCTTTTTCGCCTAATGGAATCGGCCACCAATAATCCCTGTTAGGATCAAAAGAACGTTTCTCGATAAACTTGCCGCTATAGGTAAGTACATCTGCATTGAGTTCTTTCTCTGCTGTTTTCCAACGACGGATATCATTGTAGTACATGCCTTCACCTGCCAGTTCAATGCGTCTCTCGTGGCGGATTTCCTTCCGCATGTCATCCTTCAGTAAACCAGCTGGTATACGCGGCATCTTAGCACGGTCGCGGATCTTGTCCAATGCATCATAAACGGTGGCATCAGGTCCAACAGCTTCATTCTGTGCTTCTGCATACATCAGCAGGATATCAGCATAACGCAATACGATGAAGTTGATGTCTGACTGTCCGTCTTTCAGATCTGATTTATCTTTAGGTGGTTTAATACTGTCATAAATACCGAACTTCTTCATGCCGTAACCAGTGATAGCAAAACGACTGGCCTTGATGGTATCACCTTTGTATACATCACCTGGATAAGTAAAGGTGGCATACAGGCGCGGATCGCGGTTTAAATAAGGATGGGCCGCATCATAACCGGAAGCAGGATCACTGATAGGCAACCCTTTGTTGGTATAATAAGCCTGTGCCAGACCCAGTAACGGTGCATTGGTATTATACTGCGTGCAGATCAGGTCAAAAGAACTTCCCTGGTTAGGGAATATGTATTGCACATCAAAAATAACTTCTTTGTTATTCTCGTTTGGTTGCAGGAACAATGCGCGGTAGTTGTCAAACAATCCATAACCGGTACCTGCTTCATCCATCACAGCTTTGGCAGCAGCAGCAGCAGCTACCCATTTCTGCGAATTGTTGGCGATATTCAACAGCGGACTGGCTTCATACAAAAGTACTCTTGCCTTTAATGCCATCGCAGCACCTTTGGTCGCTCTACCGAGATCAGTACCACTGTATTTCAGTGGTAATGCAGCGGCAGCAGCGTCCAGATCAGCCAATACCTGCGTAATCACTTCTTCGCGTGTATTGCGGGGGAGGTCTTGTTGTGCATCCCTGTCCGGAGGATCGAGGATCAACGGTACGCCACCATAATAGTTCTGCAGCGTAAAGTAATATAGGGCACGCAGGAATGTAGCTTCTGCTTTCATCCGCTTTACCTGTGCAGCATCCATGCCTGGTACTTCGTCTACCTTTTTCAGGAAAGTATTACAACGGCCGATACCTGAATAACAATCGGCGTAACGGGCGGTAACAATACCACCGGTACTGGACATCTGCTGCCCGGTTGCAATGGCATTAAAGCTCATGGTGTTGGTCTGGTTATAGGCGTTGGGAGAAAGCGTTTCTTCCCATAGTGCCGTAGCGGAACCGCCACTGGTATTTTTACCACCGAAAACACCGTCGTTCCGTAATACGGAATAGCAACCCGTGAGTGCCGCACCGGCAGCTTCCGGTGTTGTCCAGAAGGTTTCTTCTGTGTAACGGTCGTGAGGAACTGTATCCAGCAGGCTTTTGTTGCAACCCGTTGCCAGGAAACCTGCGCAGACTGCCAGTAAATATATCTTTTTCATATTGATCTTTGTTTTACGCATTAAAAAGTAACATTCAGGCCACCGTTAATTGTCTTCAGCATCGGATAACGATAGATGGTTGTCTGATCAAGTATAGATTCCGGATCGAAGTCTTTGTACTTGGAGAAAGTGAGCAGGTTTTCTGCGTTGACAAAAACACTCACTTTGCCGATCTTCACTTTTGACAACCAACTGTCCGGCAGGGAGTAGCCCAGCTGGATATTCTTTAACCGGATATACGAGTTGTCTCTTAACCAGAAAGTGGAGCGTTGGAAGTTGTCAACAGAACCGGTGCTGGTCGTTACGATGGGCAGGCGTGCATCCGGATTTTCCGGTGTCCATGCATCTGTAGTCCATTCCCAGGTGGCATTGGCGCCGTTGTTGAACGGATAGGCCAGGTTGGCCGTAGGCAATGCTTTTACGCCGGCAATACCCTGGAAGGCTGCTGTCAGGGTAACACCCTTGTAGCCCAGGTTGAAACCAAATCCGAAAGTATATTTTGGCATCTGCGAAGAGGCGTCTACGATAACACGGTCATCTCCATTAATAATACCATCGTTGTTAACATCTTTAAATTTGATGTAACCCGCTTTTGTTTTTCCACTCTGCTTTGCACTGGCGGCTACCTCTGCGTCAGACTGGAATATACCTTCTGCCTGTAACACATAGTAGGCATCGATAGGATAATCTTTCTTGGTGATAGTACCACTACCATAAATGATTTCACCTTTCAGGTCTACCACTTCGTTCTTGTTGTAAGCTACGTTTCCATAAACGCCATAGTCAAGGTTACCGATGTTATTCCTGTACTGCACCACCAGTTCAATACCGGTGTTGTCTACGGTACCCACATTCTGTTTAGGACCCGTCAGGTTACCTATCTGTGAGGGAATATTTACGGTACGTAAGATCCCGGTTGTACGTTTTTTGTAAGCGTCAACGGTAACGGCTATACGGCTTTTCCATAAATTAATGTCAGCCCCAACGTTATAGGTGGTCATGGTTTCCCAGGTAATAGTGGAATCTACATATGCTTTCTGCGCAGCGCCTGAGTTGAGCACGCCACCGAAGCTGTAGTCTTCTCCCAACATCACATTCGGAGTAGTGCTGTAAAGTGCTACGGCCTGGTTACCCATCTGGCCTGCGGAAACGCGGAGCTTCAACAGATCGATGAAGTTGGACTGGAAAAAGCTTTCTTTATCAATACGCCAGCCGGCAGAAACGGAGGGGAAAAAGCCCCAGCGGTTCACCTTTGCAAAACGGCTGGACCCATCGTAGCGGAAAGTTGCTTCCAGCAGGTATTTGCCATCATAATCATAGTTCACACGACCAAAATAAGATTCCAGTACATCACGGGTATAGTTGCCGGAAGTAGCATTCCAGACAGTACCGGCGCTTAATGCATCCAATGTACCATCGAGGTAACCGTACATGCTGGCAGCCCATTCGTCCACATCAAAATTATCATAGCTGGCGCCTAACATGGCAGACAGGTTATGCTTTTCTGAAAAGGTATGCTTCCAGTCCAATGTGTTGTAGAAGTGAAGGTTCATGTTGTTGTAATCCGTTTTGGCAGAACGAGGCGCTGTAGCCGGACTATTCCAGTTGATAGCAGCACCTGTTTTCGGATTAAAAGTTTGCATACGCGGCGTAAAACCACTGAGTATTCCATCATATTTATCTACACCAAATTTAATGTTGTAGGTGATGTCAAAAGGCAATTTGTACTCTGCAAAAACAGTTGACAGGAAACGTTGTACCACTTTGGTTTGTAAGCCATTGTAAGCAAGCATGCGCGGATTTTCCCAGTTGTTGCGGCCGGGGGTTCTGAGCCAGGAGTTGCCATAGCGGCCGTCTGCCAGCTGATCTGTTAAAATTGGCAATGCCCTGGAGATGTAATTCCACATATCCGAGTAGAATGGCTGGGTGTAGTTCCTGTAATAACCATCCAGTGAAATACCTGCTTTCAGTTTTTCGCTCACATTCATAGAGGCGTTGAGGCCAACAGAATATTTATTTTCATGGTTGCCGGGCCCGAAAAGAACACCGTTTCTGTCGAGATAACCCAGTGACAGGCGATACTGATATTTATCTGTACTTCCGGAAATGCTCAGGTCATGTTTTTTTATGGTACCATCCTGCAACGCTATTTTGTACCAGTCGTTGGCAGGGTAGGTGATCGGATCAGTGAGCATTCCTTTTTCATATTCTGCTATCTCATCATCAGAATAATCCGGGGCCTTCCCTTCATTCTTATTGGCCAGATTCTTTAATTTCATATAAACAATCGGGTCATTAATGGTATTAGGTAAGTAGGTGGCCCTTTGTTTACCATAGTAGGTGCTATAGTTAACTTTGGATGCGCCTTTACCTTTTTTAGTGGTTACCAGGATAACACCATTCGCCGCTCTGGAGCCGTAAATGGCTGCCGCAGCGTCTTTCAGCACAGTAACGGTTTCTATATCATTTGGATTCAGTTCATCCATAGAGTATTCAATACCATCTACCAGTACCAGCGGATCGTTGTTACTCAGTGTGCCTACGCCCCTGATACGGATGGTGCTTCTGTCCACACCCGGCTGACTGTTACTGAGGTTGGCGAATACACCTGGTACGCCATGCAGTGCATTACTGACGTTGGTGATAGGCTGACCGGCTTTATCACTCATAGAAACAGTGGTGATCGCACCTGTGAGTGTCGCTTTCTTTTGTGTGCCGTAACCTACTACCACCACATCGTTCAGCTTCTGCACATCCTCTTCCATGGTAACCTGTAAAGGATTGGCGTTGCTGATCTTTAACTCTTTTGGCAGGTAGCCGATGAAAGAAAATTTCAACGTAGCACCTGCGGGAACACTTAATTTAAACTGACCATCTACATCAGTAGCAGCGCCTTTAGAGGTACCTGCAATCTGCACATTCACCCCGATCAGCGGCATGCCATTGGCCGCAGACACCTTTCCTGTAACAGGCAGGTCCTGCGCATACAGGGATTGTGTAGTGCATAGCATGATCCCCAGGCACCACATCAGAAGGTTGCCCGGTTTTAATGCAATAAATCGATTTTTCATAAGCATTTGTTTTTTTTCTGTTTGCATTTTGGTCGGATAAATTGTTTTATAATCCTGCATCATGTAATCTGTTGGGGTAGTCAGTAATAATACCATCTACACCCATTGCTTTCAAATTCTTCATTGCTGTTGGTTCCTGTACCGTCCATGGCACTATCAGCATGTTTTTAGCATGACATTTACTCACCAGTTCAGGTGTTACCAGTGGGGAGGACGGGTTGTAAAAAAGTGGTGTAAAGCCAAGCTGTTCCATGTTTTGTTCGAAAGTTTTTTTGCTGTCGCCGGTCAGGAATCCCAGTTTAATGTGTGGGTGCGTTTTATGCAGCACCTGTAATGGGCGCACATCAAAAGACTGGATCAGCAGTCTGTTGCCCAGCGGTTTTAATTGCTTTACAGCCATTAATATCTTCATAAATTCTTCCGGTACTGGTTGTTCCTTACCATCTGTTGCTTCAGAAGATTTAACCTCCAGCAGGTAAAATGCCGGTGGCAGATGATTTGCTTTCGTATAGGCTTCTACGGAGTCGATCATATCAGACAGGAGGGGTGCATAGGAGCGGAGCCGCTGCTGTTCCGGGAAAGCGGGATACGCTTTTTCACCGATGATAAACTGACGGATGTTGGTATAATCCATCTTGTAAAAATTATAGTTCCAGCGTTCTGCAGCCGGTATATCTTTGCCATCCGGTGTAGTGGTATAAGATGGTGTAAAGTAGGCATCATGATATACAAGCACCTTTCCGTCTTTTGTGATATGCACATCAAACTCAATAGTGTTGGCGCCTGTTTCCAGTCCCTTATACATGGCAGGGATGGTGTTCTCAGGCATTAACCCACGGGTACCGCGGTGTCCTACCTTAAAGAAGGAAGGCAACGCAGCGGTTTGTGTGCCGCTTTGTTTGGTGGTTTTGCAGGCGGTAAAACTGCTGCATGCAACAGCCACCGCACATACCATTAATAATATGTTTTTTTGCTTTTTCATTGTATGTTTTTTACAGGTTTCTGTTTATGTGTTTGTAATGGGTACACTATTTTATCAGCAGGTACAAGGCTGCTGCCAATGCACCGCCAGCCAGTGGTCCTGCTACCGGTACCCAGGCATAGCCCCAGTCACTATGTTCTTTTCCTTTAATCGGTAAGATGGCATGCATAATCCTGGGACCCAGATCCCTGGCCGGATTGATGGCATAGCCGGTAGTGCCGCCCAGCGACAAACCAATAGACCATACCAGGAAAGCAACCGGCACTGCACCAAGGGAACCTAATCCCACGGGCGTTTTATCGGGTCCTATCTCTGCGTTGGTGAAATAAAAGATGGTGAACAACAATACAAAGGTGCCGGTAGCTTCACATACAAAATTCCTGAAAGGCTTACGGATAGCGGGTTCTGTACAGAACACCGCACGTTGCAATCCGCCTTCCTGTGTTTCATCCAGGTGATCTTTGTAGTTGTACCATACCAGGAAAGTACCCAGCATAGCACCCAGCATTTGTACTGCGATAAACATGGGCACGTTGCTCCACTCAAACTTACCGGCCAATGCAAGTGATAATGTTACTGCCGGGTTCAGGTGCGCGCCGCTATATGGCCCCGCCAGCACTACACCGATATAAACAGCCAGCGCCCAACCCGTGGTGATCACGATCCAGCCGCTGTTGTTACCTTTTGTTTTGTGAAGCACCACATTCGCTACTACGCCGTTTCCCAGCAAGATCAGCAAAGCGGTACCTAAAAATTCTGCTAAGTATGGAGACATAAAAAAAGTATTTTCAGATTTTTTTTATTTACTGATTACGTTGTTATTCTTTTTATTGTGCCCACGCTTTAGCAGCCTTTACTGCTTTGTTCCATCCGCCAATCCATTCTTCATGATGCTCTTTGGCGAGACTGGGAGTAAAGCATTTTTCCATCTTCCACTGACTGCGGATTTCTTCCTGGTCTTTCCAGTAGCCGATAGCCAGGCCTGCGAGATATGCTGCACCTAACGCAGTCGTTTCTGTAATACCGGGTCTTACTACATTGGTGCCCAGGATATCAGCCTGGAATTGCATGAGGAGGTTATTGCCGGTGGCACCCCCATCTACACGCAGTTCTTTAATACTGATATTGGCATCTGCTTCCATTGCCTGTAATACTTCCATCGTTTGATAAGCAATACTTTCCAGGGCAGCCCTGGCGATATGTGCGGAGTTGGTACCACGGGTCATGCCTACGAGTGTACCGCGTGCGTGCTGGTCCCAGTGTGGCGCGCCCAGTCCGGCGAAAGCGGGTACCAGGTATACACCTTCATTCTGATCCACACTTGCGGCGAGTGCTTCTACTTCCGCGGAAGAACGGATAATACCCAGTCCATCGCGCAACCATTGTACGATCGCGCCGGCAATAAAGATGCTGCCTTCCAGTGCATATTGTATCTGTCCGTTTACTTTCCAGGCAACGGTTGTCAGCAGGTTATTTTTACTGATGATGGGCGTGTCGCCGATATTCATCAGCATGAAACAGCCGGTTCCATAAGTGTTCTTCACCATGCCGGGTGCAGTACACATCTGCCCGAACAAGGCGGCGTGCTGGTCGCCGGCGATTCCTGCAATAGGGATCTGCGCGGCGAAGATGCCCGCTGCTGTATGGCCGTATACTTCGCTGGATTCATTTACTACCGGTAGCATGGAAACCGGAATGTCCAGCAGGGTGAGTAATTCCGTATCCCAATCCTGTGTATGTATATTGAACAACATAGTGCGGGAGGCGTTGGTAATGTCTGTAGCATGTACAGTTCCATGGGTGAGGTTCCATACCAGCCAGGCATCAACGGTACCAAAGGCCAGTTGTCCTTTCGCAGCCAGTTCTCTTGCACCGGATACATTATCCAGGATCCATTTCACTTTTGTGCCGGAGAAGTAAGCATCTATAACAAGACCGGTTTTTTCGCGCACCATTGTTTCATGACCCGCTGCCTTCAGGCTGTCGCAATAGGCGGCTGTACGGCGATCCTGCCATACAATAGCGTTGTGAATGGGTTTGCCGGTTGTACGGTCCCATACCAAGGTGGTTTCACGCTGGTTGGTAATACCAATAGCCGCAATATCGCCTCCTTCCAGTCCTATTTTAGCCATCGCTTCTGTGGCTACGCCTATCTGGCTGCTCCATATTTCAGCAGGATCATGTTCTACCCATCCCGGTTGTGGGAAGAGCTGCGTAAATTCTTTCTGTGCAACTGAAATAACTGCGCCGGCTTTGTCGAAAATGATCGCCCTTGAGCTCGTGGTGCCCTGGTCCAGCGCCATAATGTATTTGGTCATGTTTTTCCTTTTTCTACGTGGATTTAATCAGTACCTGGTTTTGTTGGTGGAATTAGTCATGATAACTAAACTTCGTTTATGCTATGCCGTTACACGCATCTGTTCATGCGCGCTGTTATTATTTAATAGATAATGTTGCGCCATGGCTGTAAATTCTTTCACCTGTGCTTTTTGCCATTCCTCGTCTTTGCCCATTTCCTCCGCCATGAGTGCGGCCACAGATGGCGCCATGTCAATAGCTGCGGCTGCATCGAGGAACAAGGCCCTTAAGCGCCGTGCAAGCGTATCTTCCACTGTGCGGGCCATCTCATGCCGTACTGCCCATATTACCTGTGCTTTGATATAGGGCAGGCGCGGGTGTAGTTGATGGTTCAGTTCAGGAAACAAGGAAATGAATGCTTTCAGCATCGTAGCATCGCTGCCATATACATTTAATGGTTCCGTAGCAGATGGTTGCAGCTGGTAACCGTGTATGTGCAAATCTTTGGTCTGGCACTTGGCAGGAGGGATGCCACCTGTTTTGATGGCTTCATCTACCGTATCTTCTGCCATTCTGCGGAAGGTGGTCCATTTACCGCCGGTGATGGTGATCAGGCCGGAAGGCGCTACCAGTATCTTATGGCTGCGGGAGATCTCTTTGGTGCTGCCGGTACTTTTTTGTGGTGCTGCGAGTGGGCGCAGACCTGCAAACACACTGCGCACATCCGCACGGGAAGGTGGGCGTGACAGGTATTTGGCGGCTGTTTCGAGGATGAAATTGATTTCCTCTTCCAGTGCGATTGGTTCCATGCTGTGGTCATCCAGCGGTGTATCTGTGGTGCCCAGCAGTACTTTGCCATGCCATGGTACGGCGAAGAGTACCCTGCCGTCCGGTGTTTTCGGAATCATGATGGCACTGTCGCTGTCCAGGAATGCGCTGTCCAGTACCAGGTGTACACCCTGACTGGGTTTTACCATGCGGCGGGCGGCGGGATTATCCAGCTGAAGAATTTCATCAACGAATACGCCGGTAGCATTAATAACGGTGCGGGCAGACAGGGAATAGGTTTCTCCTGTTTCCAGGTCCTGCGCTTTTACACCATTGATCCTGCCATTGGATTGTTTCAGTAAACCATTTACTTTGAAATAATTCAGGAGTACGGCGCCGCCTTCAGCAGCCGTTTGTGCAATGTTGATCGCCAGCCTGGCGTCATCAAACTGACCATCATGATAAACAATTCCTCCTTTGAGTCCTTCGGGCCGGATGGTAGGCAACCTTTTAATAGCTTCAGCTTTGCTGATATGTTTTGATCTGCCGAGGCTCAGGCGACCGGAAAGCAGGTCGTATACTTTTAAGCCAATAGTATAGAAGGGGCCCTGCCACCAACTATAGTGCGGGATAATGAATTGCTGGTTGTGCGCCAGGTGTGGGGCGTTTTGTAACAGTAACCCTCTTTCATATAAAGCTTCACGCACCAGGGCTACATCGCCCTGTGCCAGGTAACGCACGCCTCCATGTACCAGTTTGGTGCTGCGGCTGGAAGTGCCTTTTGCAAAATCCGCCTGTTCCAGTAATAACGTTCTGTATCCGCGGGTGGCCGCATCCATCGCTATACCCAGACCAGTAGCCCCTCCGCCGATAATGATCATATCCCAGTACTGACCTGGAGCCGATCTGATGTTTTTTACAAATTCCTTCCTGTTCATTTTATTGCTTTATGTCTCTTTTGAATTCTTTCAACTTATCTTTAGATTGCCTGCAAAATAAAAGAAAAGAAAACAAATCGAAACCAAAGTATAAAATAATGTGAAAAAAAAGAAATTTTTTGGATGAAAGAAAAGAAAATTAATTATTTGGCAACAATCAGCTGATTATTAGGTAATTATATTAATTTAGATATAATAGCAGTAGAAATTGGCTTTCGTATTGTTGTAATATTATATTTCGAAAATTGAAAATAAAGAGATTGCTAATCTTTTTTTGTAGCTATAAGTAATTAATTGAAAGCAACTTGTAGCTATATGAGTGATACCTGAAAGTCAACAACAATTCCCTTGTGTATAGATTTTAATACGTTAATTTTATGAGATATGTCAATGATCAATATTGCTGAACGCCACAAGTTTATCCTGGACAAACTGGAAGAAAAAGGATATGTAAATGTGCTTGACCTGTGTAAAGAACTCGATGTATCAGGTGTAACGATACGAAAAGACCTGAAGCTCCTGGAAGATAAGGCGCTGTTATTCCGCTCACATGGCGGCGCTACCGTACATAACCCCTACACGAATGATAAGCCGGTAAATGAAAAGGAAAACATCCGGCGTGAAGAGAAGAATAGTATAGGCCAGGCTGCCGCTGCACTGATTGCTGCAAATGATGCCATCATCATCGCTTCAGGTACATCTGTACAGGCATTGGCCCGGCATATTCACCCCAAAGGCCATTTAACCGTTATCACCGGTGCGCTCAACGTGGCGCTGGAACTGCTCCGCTATCCCGATATTGAAGTGATCCAGTTAGGCGGACAACTGCGCAGCAGCTCATCTTCCGTAACAGGTTACTATGCTGAAAAGATACTGGACGACTTCTCCTGCAGCAAATTGTTTCTCGGTGTAGATGGTATTGATATTGAGTTTGGTCTTACTACCAGCAACATGATGGAAGCCCACCTGAATCAGAAAATGATTGCCACCGTGCAAAAAATTATTGTACTGGCGGATTCCGGTAAGTTTGGTAAAAGAGGCTTTGGCAGGATCTGTGGCATGGAAGATATCGACGAAATCATTACTGATAAAGGGATCTCTCCTCATACGCTGAAGGCCATGGAAGATATGGGGATCAAAGTAACCATCGTATAGGGGTAAGGGTTATTCAATAGCTATCTTCCTTTATTCTATCTTTTCTGATTACCTTTGACCGCAAATTAATTTAGATCTTATCTCCCATGATAATTGATTCATTAGATAATGCCCATCTGTACTACCGCTTAGGTCTTAAATTTATAAAGGCTTTTGAATACCTGGCACAAACAGATTTTTCCAGCCTGGAAAAAGGCCGGTATGAAATTGACGGAACAAATATTTTTGCCATCGTCAACGAATATGAAACGGTAGATGCTGCCACAGAGCAAATGGAAGCACATAAAAAATATATCGATATCCAGTATATCGTAAAAGGAGAGGAGCTTGTCGGACACGATTTTCTGCACCAGAAAACACCTTCCAAAGCTTACAGTGATGCAGATGATTATATGCTCTTTGCGGAAAGACCGGTATTTTTCTCAAAACTGGAACAAAACAGTTTCGGCGTCTTTTTTCCTACAGATCTTCATATGCCAAACCTCATGGCTGATAAACCATCTATGGTAAAAAAGGTGGTCATCAAAATAAGCGTCTGAGACCAGGATTAAAGGATGAATAGGATTTATAAGATGGGTGTTTTGTTGTTTGTAATTATTAATTACAATAATAATTTGTGTTTTCATAATCAAACAACAAAACACCCATCTTATAAATCCTATTCATCCTTTAATCCTTGTTCCGTTTCGCTTGCTTCCTGAAATATCCCCTGAATAAAAAATTATGTTTCAGTGCTTCCATATTCTGATCCAGTTTGGAGGTACTGGATTCCAGGTTGCTGATGATCTTCTTTAATCCTTCTGCTGATTCCTGGTCATGTAATAACACGCCGGCGGGTGACTGGTCACTGGTGATGTTCTCGCTGATGCTGCTACTGGCACGTTTGAGATCCGCTACCACACCATTTGCTTTTTGCATGGCTTCTTCCATCTGTGACACGGTTGTCCGCAGATGGTTAAATACCAGGGTGTCGGTGATGATGTCGTTGGCCAGCGATCCCTTGGTTTGTAACTTGGCTGCATAATCAGCCAGACCATCCGTTAAGCGTTGCGTATTACCAGCAGTAGCTTTTAAGGTAACCATGGTTGCCTGCAGATTGTTGTACATCGATTCATCTGTCATCAGCTTGCCAATGGTGCCTTGTCCGTCTACTATCTTTTTAGTGATCAGTTTCAGGTTACCGGTTATCTCCACCAGGTTTTCATTATTCACCTGTAAGGTAGCCATGATGTTATCGGGGCTCAGTGCGGGTTCTACGATCAGTACATCTCCATCTTCAATAGATGGTACTTTATCCGTACCGCCGGAAAGAATGACGATCTTGTTGCCTACCAGGCCATCAGAGCCTACTTTGGCTTTCACATCTTTATGAATAAACTGGCGGGAACTTTTGTCGATGTTCATCACCACTTCTATCTCATCCAGTTTTACAAATGTGATCTTTTTCACTGTTCCGATTTTTACACCGGAATACCAGACGTTGTTACCGGCGGCCAGTCCGTTCACATCATGGAACAGGGCGCTCACCCGGAGCGACTTTACAAATGTTTTCCGTTGCCCGCCGAGAACGAGAATGCCTACAATAAAGATGACCAACCCGATGAAAACAAATATGCCTACAATGACTGTCCGTTTGTTGCTTTCCTTACTCATAGGTTACTGTATGAAATTATATTGATAAAAACTTTTGATCAGGTCATTCTGTTTTTCAAATACTTCATCAAAAGAGCCCTGTGCTACAAATTTACCTTCCTGCATCACCGCAATGCTATCGCCTGTTTCTTTTGCGCAGGTGAGGTCATGTGTGATGATGATGGAGCTTGTATTGAACCGGCGTTGTACTTCATTGATCAGGTTGTTGATTTCTGTACACGTTATGGGGTCAAGACCGGCGGTAGGTTCATCATATAACATGATCTGCGGCTTCAGAATGAGGGTACGGGCAATACCTATGCGTTTCCGTTGTCCGCCGGAAAGTTCTGCCGGCAACTGGTTCAGTGATTGTGAAAGCCCTACTGCTTCCAGTACAATATCTACCATTCTCCGTACCTGGTCGTTGCTGATATTCTTGTTATTTCTTCTCAGGGGGAAAGCCAGGTTTTCACCTACCGTCATACTATCATACAATGCGCTGCTCTGAAAGGAGAAGCCCACCTGCATCCGCAGCTCGCGCAGCTCTGCGCTTTTCAGTGTGCTCACTTCCTGTCCCAATACATTTACCGTTCCGGCATCGGGATGTAGCAATCCTACGATGATTTTGATCAGCACGGATTTACCGGTACCCGAACGGCCGAGTACCACTACGTTTTCTCCCTTGTGTACGTCCATGTTCACTCCACGTAGTACATGATTGTTACCGAATGATTTATAGAGATCTTTTATAGAGATCACTACATCGTTCATATCTATTTCTGCGTTGCGTTGTTTCATACTATCTCACAGAATTTACTACCTGTACTATAATTACTTCTTCAATAAAAATCAGGAACATGGATATTACCACCGAAATGTTGGCAGCTTTACCTACGCCCTGTGTGCCTTGTTTTGCATTATATCCCTGGTAACAACTTACGATACCAATAGTAAAACCATACACCATGGCTTTAAAGGTGGAGGCGCCCAGATCCAGGAAGGTAATGTCATTAAAAGCTTTCATGAAAAAGGCGGTGAGGCTTAACTGTTCATTCAGGTGTACATCAAGATAAGACCCCAGTAAGCCAACAAGCGCCGTATAAGCCATCAATATCGGTAAGCATACGGTAGTAGCCAGTACACGGGTTACCACGAGAAATTTAAACGGGTTGATCGCCGATACTTCCATCGCATCAATCTGTTCTGTTACTTTCATGGAGCCGAGTTCTGCACCGATACCGGAACCTATTTTACCTGCGCAGATCAGCGCCGTTACCAATGGGGCCAGCGCCCGGATAATGGCTATCGCGATGAGCGAAGGCAGCCAGGAGGTAGCGCCGAATTCAGCCAGCGAAGGACGTGATTGTTTAGTAAACACCAGCCCTGTAATGAATCCGGTGAGGCTGATAAGTGCAAGGGACTTATATCCCACCTGGTAGCACTGCCGGGTAAATTCCCGACGCTCAAATGGCAGCCGGCATGCTTCCCGGAAAAAACGGGCTACGAATGAAAAGATGTGATGAACGCTGATGAAAAAGGCGTCTACTTTTAGCGATATAAATGGTTTGTCAGGTTGCCCGTTGCTGGAATCCATTTGCCGTTTTTTAACTGCTACTTAAACTAATGAATGAATGTGGGTTCAGTATTATGCAAATATTGTTCTTATTTTTTTATACAACAGCAGAATTGGTAAAAAGATCAACGGTCCTAAAAGAATTTTATCAATTCACTTCCAGCTCATCCCTGGATGGCAGTTTCGGAAATGGCTGATGTGGCTCTGTCTGATACCAGTATACAACAGAGGAAATATCGGATTTCTGTTGCAGATACCGCCCACCTTGCCGCCATCCCAGGTCCTGGATGGTCACTTTCAGCTCCTTGTCGAAACGTACCGGGTCCATGATATGCCAGCGATACATACCAAAACGTTGCCTGGCTTTATAGGTGCCGTCCGGGCGGATTACCTGGTGTAAGCCCGCATAGGGTGTGCAGAATTCTGTGTATTTACCTCCCCGGTCAAAGTTGTACGAACCACAGAAATAATCTTCTGTACCCGTGCCACAGATGGTAGGGAATTTTGTATCTCCATCCATGAAAAACTTGATTTCGCCTTCTCCCCACCAGCCGGAATTATTCACGCCCATAGCCATATAGGTACCTACGTATTGTCCTTTTCCCCGGATATTATCTACCAGTACATAATCAGAAGTGGTATTAGGATTGGCCCGGCGGAACTGTGCATGGAAATAGGCGGCATCATCGGGTACATCTGTCAGCGTATAGTCGATCTGGTAATACAGGTTCATCGGTTCTGTGTTGATATTCTCCATCGTAATGCGGCATTTTCTGCGGAAAGGCATCGCCCAGTAACAGTTAAAGGCGCTGCCGGGGTTTACAGTCACCGGCAATGAATTAAGCGGTGCATATTCATTCCAGCCCATGCCGAAGAAGTCACCCACCGGACATTCTACGGAGGGTTCTTTCTCATCATCCCAATAAATACGGAGGATAGAATAACGCCACACACCGGTAGGTGTCATCCAGATATGCTGGATAGCTCCTGAACCACTGATTTCACCCATGGTAAAAGTTTGCCCCGGCTTGATCACCACAAAGGGGTTTACCTTCCAGCCTTGTCCCAGTTCCCTGGCGGCATGGGAGGCGTTGGCGGTATTCGGTGCTGCATTTTGTTGCGGGGTAGCCATGCCACCTTTACCCTTTTCGCCGGTAAAATTTTCCGGACTGATAGAGCGGGTCTGTGCACCAGACAACCGGTACAGATTGCCCAGGTTCATATCCAGCCCGTTAAAATTACCGGCCTTTTGTGCGCACAGGTGAAGACTACAGCCTGCAAGAAGAAGTATTAATGATATTATTCTCATACATAACGCGGTTTTAGCATATTAGAAAGATAATTTTTTTAAACGGAAAATTATAATCCATGTCCGACGTGATCATTTATACTGCCATACCCGATAGCCACAGAATTTCACTACTTTTGCGCCCTCTTTCACCATTTATTTGTTTTGATGAAACCTATTTCAGGGCTGTTCAATTTTTCACAAAAAGTCGATTATAAAGTAGAAGTACTGGCGGGACTAACGGTCGCGATGACCATGATCCCCGAGTCGCTCTCTTTTGCCATATTAGCGGGTTTCCCACCACTGGTAGGACTATACGCTGCATTTATCATGGGATTGGTGACCGCTCTTTTTGGCGGCCGGCCGGGCATGGTGTCTGGTGGTGCGGGTGCCACAGCTGTTGTACTCATCGCATTGATGCAGTCGCATGGACTGGAATATGTATTTGCGGCGGTAATACTGGCTGGTGTGTTCCAGGCCGCAGTAGGGCTTTTCAAGCTTGGCAAGTTTATCCGGCTGGTACCACAACCGGTGATGTATGGATTTGTAAACGGGTTGGCAGTCATCATTTTTATGGCGCAGTTCGGGCAGTTTAAAACCATGGCCAATGGTGAACTGACCTGGCTTTCTGGTAGTCCTTTGTGGATCATGACCGGGTTAGTAGCATTAACTATCGCTATCGTTGTATTCTTTCCTAAAATAACAAAGGCCGTCCCCGCATCGCTGGTGGCTATCATCGTGGTGTTTGGCCTTGTACTCGGACTGGGTATCGATACCAGGACGGTAAAAGATATTGCCTCAGTGAGTGGTGGGTTTCCGCCTTTCCATCTGCCGAGTGTACCTTTTACTTTGGAGATGTTACAGGTGATCTTTCCCTATGCACTGATTATGGCAGGAGTGGGGTTGACGGAAAGTTTGCTCACGTTAAATCTCGTAGATGAAATAACAGGCAACAAAGGCAATGGCAGTAAGGAATGTATTGCACAGGGTAGCGCCAATATCCTCAATGGCCTTTTCTTTGGCATGGGTGGCTGTGCTATGATTGCACAAACATTTGTGAACCTGGGTGCCGGCGCCAAAGCCCGCTTGTCGGGCATTATCGCGGCACTCACTATTCTCATGGTGGTGCTTTTCGGTGCGCCGGTAATAGAACGTGTACCGATGGCCGCACTGGTAGGTGTCATGATCATGGTGGCTATCACTACTTTTGAATGGGCCAGCTTCCGGGTCATCAACAAAATGCCTAAACAGGATGTAATCATTGGGATACTCGTAGCTGTTATTACGGTATGGCTGCATAACCTGGCGCTGGCCGTATTAATCGGGGTGATCATTTCCGCGCTCGTATTTGCATGGGAAAGCGCCAAACGTATCCGCGCCAGAAAATATACAGACGAACACGGCATCCGGCACTATGAAATTTATGGTCCGCTGTTCTTTGGATCCGTAACAGCTTTCAACGAAAAATTTGATGTAGGGAATGATCCACAGGAAGTGATCATCGATTTTAAAGATAGCAGGGTAGCAGATATGTCGGGCATAGAAGCCTTGAATAAGCTGACGGAAAAATACCGTCTGGCAGGTAAAACGCTGCACCTGCGCCACCTCAGCCCGGATTGCCGCGTGCTGCTGAAAAATGCTGCTGACGTGATCGATGTAAATATTATGGAAGATCCTGCCTACCTGGTGGCAGTTAAATAACATGCAACAACTGGTAGAACGGTATTGTGATCTCCGCAAGTTTTAAATCAGTAATTTTAGAGAAAAAAAAGTATATGTCAATTACATCGGAAGCAGAATTGGAAGGTATGCGGAAGATCAGTGATGCCGTAGCCATTACACTTAAAGAGATGCGCAACTATGCCAAACCAGGCATGACAGCAAAAGGAGTAGACGATTTTGGCGGGAAGATCTTAGCCAGTCTGGGCGCAAAGTCAGCACCCAAGCTCACTTACGGCTTTCCAGGCTGGACCTGTATCAGCATAAACAATGAAATTGCACACGGTATTCCTTCAGAGAAAAAGATACTACAGGAAGGAGATCTTGTTAATATTGATGTATCGGCAGAATTGGATGGCTTCTGGTCAGATAATGGCGGCTCCTTTGTACTGGGCGCAGATCTTCATCATCACCAGCCATTGGTAAATGCCTCCAGGACTATTCTTTATACAGCACTCAGCCACATTAAAGGCGGTGTTAAAATTGCTGATATCGGCAAACTGATAGAAACAGCAGCACATAAATCCGGTTACCGTGTGATCCGCAATCTCGCCGGACATGGCGTAGGCAGGAGCTTACACGAAGCGCCCGATGACATCCTGAATTGTTACGACCGGCTGAATAAAACACGCTTCCGGAAAAATTCCGTCGTAGCTATAGAAACATTTATTGCCACCGCTTCTACCTACGCCAACCAGGGAAACGACGGATGGACGCTTGTTGGTAACAATGGCGGCTACGTAGCACAGCATGAACATACCATCGTTGTTACCGATGGCCAACCGGTGATCCTGACTGCCTCCAACGAAATATAGTCTTTAGGAATTTAGTTATTTGAAATGCAGCGGATGTACGTTTCTTAATCTCTGCTGCATTTCAAATAAATAAATCTCAAAATCCCCAAATTCCTAAATCCGGAAATCCCAAAATATTTATCTGTAATTTGCGCTCATTATGTCATTATATACAACGAAATCGGCGGTTACCATTACCTGTAACAAGCGTCTGACACCACATCTGGAACAGGAAATAAAAGAACTGGGATTTACCATCGAAGATACCTTTGTGACCGGTGTGCGCATTTTCGCCTCCATCAATGAGTGTATGCGGCTCAACCTGAACCTTCGCTGTGCAAGCCAGGTACTCTATAGCCTGAAACAATTTGAAGCACGGGATGCGGACGAAATCTACAGTAACCTGAATACTTATCCCTGGGAAAACATCATTCCACAGGATGGTTATTTTTCTATTACCAGCAACGTGCAGAATGATTCTATCAACAACGGGATGTTTGCCAACCTGCGTGTAAAGGATGCCGTGATTGACCGCCTGCGTGATAAAACAGGCACGCGCCCGTCTACCGGTGCAGAGCTGAGTGGTGGCGTGATTCACCTGTTCTGGAAAAATGAGAATGCAGAAGTATTTGTAGATACTTCCGGTGATTCACTGGCCCGTCATGGTTACCGCAAGATTCCCGGTCGCGCCCCGATGCTGGAAGCACTGGCAGCAGCTACAATCCTCGCTTCGCGGTGGGACAGGAAGTCACCTTTCATCAATCCGATGTGTGGCTCCGGTACCGTTGCTATTGAAGCCGCGCTGATAGCCACTAACAGACGCCCCGGACTTTTCCGTGAAAACTATGCTTTCAAGCACCTGCGTGGATATGATGAAAAGATTTATCAGCAGGAGAGAAGTCTCCTGGAAAACCAGGTGGTAAAAGTACCCGGACTGCGTATCATTGCCAGTGATTTGAGTGAGGAAGCCATAGAAAATGCGCATAAAAACGCAATAGCTGCGGGAGTAGCTGAGCTGATAGAATTCTATGAAGGTGATTTCGCTGATACGGAAGTGCCGGAAGGCGCTGCCGGCGTAGTGTACATGAATCCTGAATATGGACTCCGGCTGGGGGAAATAGAAGCCCTCGAAGAAACATACGGCCGCATCGGCGATTTCCTGAAACAAAAATGTGGTGGCTATTACGGCTATATCTTCACCGGAAACCTCGACCTGGCCAAGAAGATAGGACTGAAAGCCAAACGCCGCATAGAGTTTTATACCAGCACTATCGATTGCCGCTTACTGGAATATGAACTGTATGCCGGTACAAGAGATGTGCGGAAACTACCAACTGCGTAATGACTGATTTAGTATAAAAAAAATGACGCCAATGGCGTCATTTTTTTTTGAATGTTATCTGTTCAGATTACTTCACTGACATTGATCGGTCTGGAAAAACTTTCTTCCAGTGAAATAATCGTTTCTGTGCGTTCTATACCTTTAATATGCTGGAGGTCATCCTGCAATATTTTACGCAGCTCGCTGCTATCTTTACAAATAATTTCAGCAAACATACTGTATGCACCAGTGGTGTAGTTCAAACGCACGATCTGCGGAACTTTCAGCAGTTGTTTGGCAACCGTTTCATAGAGAGAGCTTTTCTCCAGGTAGATACCGATGAATGCAAGAACGTCGTAACCAATAGCACGCAGATTTACCTGCAACCTCGTTCCTTTTATAACACCCATCTCATGCAGTTTTTTAATACGTACGTGGATAGTACCTCCGGAGACAAACAGCTTTTTTCCCAACTCGGCATATGATATACCTGCATCAGTAGACATCTCCGAAATGATCTGCAAATCTAATTTGTCAATATTTAATGAGTGGCCCATTTTTGCAGTGTGATTTAGAATATCTTCTAAAAATAGGCATTATTTTGCAGTAATCGCAAAATAAATATCTTTCTACAGGCATTACTATACATTTTAGGTAAAAGTCCCTGTTCGGGGATGGTATCCGGATGATCATTTATGGCTTCATCCGCTTGTCCAATACGGAAATGAGCAGTTTGCAGAGGTCGGCAAGTTTGGTGGGTTTGGTAATGTAATCAATGGCGCCCATCGATTTGGCATTGGAGATTTCCCCGGGTTCGTTACTGGTGGAATATACTATTACAGGGATATGCTTCAGGTGGTCAATATCCTTGATCCTTTCCAGGAATTTAAACCCGTTCATCAGCGGCATATTCATGTCCAGGAAAATCAGATCAGGATAGTACATGTGCATAGCCAGTTGGTCCAGTGCTTCCTGGCCATTGTCTGCTGTAATACAGCAAACCGGTTCCTTGATTTCGGCCAGCGCCAGTTTGAAGAATTCCTGGTCGTCCTGGTCGTCATCGACCAATAACAATGTTCTCACATTCCCGCTATTATTAGACATACACCTTGACTGTGGAAGTAAATGTACACTTTATATTATCAATCACGCCGGAGAACGTTAGCAAATGTTGCAACATGTAATAGGGATGGTTGCATAAAACACTCATCCCGAACTTTTTCAGCAAAGACAGTGTTATCTGTGTAATACTAGAATTAACGTTTTTGCTGATTATTGTTTTAAAACCTCTTCTTATGCACGTACATATCCTACACGCCCCCCACCGGTGGACGCCCCTTTTTGCATGGATACTGGCCCCGCTTTTACTAATTGCCTGCGGTACAACTGTTCACCTGACAGGTACCTGGACAGATCCCGGTGTTGCACCTTCCGGCTATCATGACATCGTGGTAATGGGACTAACTTCCAACGTGAACGCCCGGAATGTGGTAGAAAGCAAGCTGGTGGACGCATTGACAAAACATAAAGTAACGGCAGCTAATAGCCTGGACTTGTTTCCGCCCAACTTTGACCCCAAAAATGAATCGGCGAGAGATGTTGTTTCCCGGAAAATAAAAGCAGCAGGTTATCAGGCAGTACTCACTGTATCTTTGGTAGATAAACAATCAGATACCCGCTACGTACCGGGAACAGTGAGGTATGCACCATACCCCGCTTTCGGCTGGTATGGCAACTTCTGGGGATACTATGGTTATATGTACGGGAGCCTTTATTCCCCCGGTTACTATACCACCGATAAAACCTATTTCCTGGAAAGCAACCTGTATGATCTGTCGCAGGATGGTAAGCTGATCTGGTCCGGACAGTCAGAAACCTATAATCCCAACAGCCTGGAATCTTTTGCCACTGCTTACGCCAAAACAATGACAGCAGCCCTTGCACAGGGAGGTTTGTTGCCGCAATAGCTCCGTATCGTTCCTGTTTATTGCTGGTCGTAATAGGTATTATCCTGTATGATCTTCCCGTTTTCTATAGTGAAAATGGTGCACATAGGCATGTGCCATCTTTTCCCGTCGGGGCCTGTGGCGCTTGAAATAAATTCTACGGTGATATGATTTTTATCTCCATAAATATTACGTATTTCATCCTGTATATCCGGAAACATTTTTTGTAGCGACTGGTATTTTTCAATCGTTTGCTGATGCGTTTGCAGCACCGCCTTGGGGCCAAAAGAAGGGTCCAGGAACAGGGCGGTATCCTTATAACAGGCGGCCATCCCCGGCCAGTCGTGCGCATTAAAGGCATCATATAATTCCCTCACTACCTGGATATGAGGATTGGTCAGACTTATACTCCCACCTGGTTGTACACATGCACCTGTAGCTACTATCAATAAAAAAAACAGGTATTTTTTCATGTCGTCTTTTTTGTTGAATACAAATTACGAAGAAGGTGGGAAAAGAAATATTATAGTTTAAATTTGTCATTGAAATAAAATTTGTTTTATGGAGATGACACAGCCGGACCCCGAAATGATGCAGCAACTGGTTATGATGAAAATGCCCTTTGGGAAATATAAGGATGTGGTACTCTGTGATTTACCTGTCAGCTACCTGGAATGGTTCCAGCGTAAGGGTTTTCCAAAGGGGAAGCTGGGCGTAATGCTCGAAACAATGCTGGTCATTAAAATGAATGGGTTAACCCATCTCCTGGACCCGTTGAAAAAACGGCGGTAACGGGAAGCACTATACGATAAAAAGGAAATGGCCACATGTAATATGTGGCCATTGAATAACGTTTAGGTATATACGTTCTTTTAGTAAGGACTTCTTTAGAACCAGCTCGTTGTCTGTTCTTCTTCATTGGGTGCCGGAGCAGCATCCTGTATTGTTTCTCCCGGTGCATGTTCTGCCGCGGCTTCCGGTTTCTCCGTTGGTTGTACATTTTTACGGATGGCGCCTTCTACCACAGCACCCTCTTCCAGTTCAAGTATAATCGCATTCACATCACCTTTTACATACGCTTTGTTACTGATGAGCGCCTTGTTACTGATGTATACATCGCCATACACTTTTCCGTGCACCACGAGATCGGCAGCGTAAATATGACCGCGGATGCTGGCATTTTCACTGATCACCAGCTTACCGGTTGTTTTTACATCGCCTCTTACGTTTCCATCTATGCGCCCCGAAATACTCGCATCTATACTGCCGTTCACAGATACTTCTTTAGGAATACGGAAAGCGCCCGGGACAATTATATTTCGGAAAAAATGTCGGACATTGATCACACACACTCAAATTATAGGGTTACGGGATTGGTTACTGTCGGTTGATGCTCATCTTCGAAAGTAGAAATAATAGAACTGGCGTTACCAAGATCCAGTCCAACACTTCTTTGTGGTTTATTATCCGAAATCCGGAGAGAGTTGTGAAGATAACCAATACTCATGAGTTTTTCAGGGTCCGGTGCTACTTCTACCGGAATAAAATCACGGAACTCTTCTGTAAAGGCGTCGGTCAGCTCTCTGTAATAAGCGCCACCACCCATCAGGTATATCTTTTCGCAGGTTTCAAAATCCAGGTCAGTGAAGTAACTCCGCATCAGGGGAGATACCACTTCCTTGTAGTACTGTGTGAGTACGCCTTTACGCATTTCACGCAGGTCAATACGCTTACGGTTCGTAAAAATAGACCCTTTCATAAAAGCATCATCCACCTGGTGCTCATTCTTCATCTCCAGGTAATGTTTCTGATTCAGCTCACGGGTGAGGTTGTTGATCGCATAGCGGATGCCATGAGAACTGAAACAGGTACGGTGTACCAATCCATCACCGGTAGCCATACCGCCTTCAATCGTACCAAAGCCAAAACTGATAGCGATAAAGTTGTCCAGCTGCGGTTCATTGATGGTTTTCTTCAACCCAATAATACCACCCACGATTTCCGGGATCACTTCATATTTTTCAATATCAAACATGGCCTTTTTAAAAGAACCTTTTGTATTGAAAGTCTGGGTATCATAATCAATCAGGAAATGCCTTTTGCTTAAAAACTGCTCTGCAGCGGTTTTGTAGATGTTGTAAGTTGAAAAGGGGAAGCCCATGGTCAGCGCAATGGGTTGTTGCACTTTATCGATCGTGTTGAGCAAAGCCGCTTTAAACAGTATCTCATAATCTTCTTCCGTAGGAGAGGCATTGGTGATCCTGCCCGGATTGATACCTCCTCTTTTGGCCAGGTTACCCACCAGGTACCAGGTATCATCTTTTTTAATTTTCAATCCGTTCAGTAAATCTTTACTGGAATTTTCTGTATTCCCGAATGCCGTTTCAAAAACGCTGGGGAAGGAGATGGTAGATACTTTCATAGTGTTGCGTTGATAATAACTTTATTGTTGGCAGAATTTAGCGCGGGATGAGGGATTCATCAGGATACTAAATAGAGCTTAAATATATAAAATATTACTAAACAAGATGATGACAATCAGTGAATTTACACTAAAAATAATACAGCCATCATTAATTTCAAAATGAATCCTTACCGTCAATAGCTGAATATCAGGGCAGAGCGATAATAAAAACCGCCCTTTCCCGTTTTAAAAGAGTCTGTTTATTCCCCCTGTCTATACTCACTACCATTCATATTTAGCGGCATGAAATATACCGGTTTTTCCTGCATCCTGCTATTGCTGGCCTGCCATACATCAGAGAAAGTATACACGGCGCCCGCCATGGGAGCGGAGTCGCAATTTGACAAAGGACTGCGGCCGGAAAAACATCCGAAATATCTTTTCGATAAAAAAATGATGAAAGACCTGCAAAAACAAGGGGACGTATCCGGTTATACCAACAAACGCCGGAATATTGCCCCCACCATTCCATTGCCCGGAAAAACAAAAGATACAACGGCGTTACCAGCAGATAGTTCCCATAGACTTATCGACAGCACCGGCACTATACCCTTGCTGCCGGATAGTTCCCGTAAAGAAAATGACAGTACACATCATCTTCCGGATGCGGTGCATTTGCCCCGCTAATTACCTATTTTTGATATGTCACTATTCGCAAAGGCACATTTTTTATTTCCTGTCTTATGAAGATGAAGTACTTTCTTTTTTTCCTGTTGATAACGGGAGTCCGGCAAGGGCTGGCACAAACGTCTCTCTACATGCCTTTGAATATCAAACAGGCGTACACTAAAAATACCCGCAGCCAGCACGGTGCACCCGGAACCGCCTACTGGCAGAATAAAGCCGGTTACGATATCCGGGTAACCTTCGATCCGCATACCAATAAGGTGGCCGGCTCCGAAAAGATTATATATACCAATAATAGTCCCGATACCCTGAGAGAGCTCAACCTGAAATTGTTTCCAAATCTCTATCAACTGACAGCCAACCGCGCTATGGCAGTGGCCGCAGCGGATCTTGGCGATGGTGTTACGATCAGCAATATGCAGGTTAATGGAAAGAACCAGGTCCTGCCGCAGCGGATCAGCGGCACCAACATGCCCATGGGTATCCCGGAGCTGTATCCCGGACAACAAACAACACTCAGCCTGGATTTCTCCTACACCCTCAATGAAAACTCGCATATCCGCACGGGGGCTGTAGACAGCGGCGCCTATTTTATAGCTTATTTCTTTCCCCGTATAGCCGTGTACGATGATATAGACGGATGGGACAGGTTGCCATACAACGGCCTCACAGAATTTTACAACGACTTCAGCGATTTCCGGGTAGCCATTACCGTACCGGGTAACTACCAGGTATGGGCAACCGGCGATATGAAGAATATGGAAGAGGTATACGCCGAGAAATACCGCCGCCGCATAGCCGAAGCGGAGCAAAGCAACAGCATGATCACCATAATAGACAGCACCGATCTGCTTGGTGGTAACATCACGATGAATAAGGACGTCAATACCTGGCGCTTTGAAGCGGACAATGTAACTGACTTTGCTTTCGCACTAAGTAATCATTACCAATGGCACGCCACCAGTGTGGAAGTAGACCCTGTCACCAAAAGACGCAGCCGTGTGGATGTGGCCTTTAATCCGGCGCATGCCGACTTCTTTGACGTGATTACATACGCGCGTGCTACAGTAGATAAAATGAGTCATGTTTTCCCGAAATGGCCTTTCCCTTACAGCCACATTACGGTATTCGACGGCCTGGATCAGATGGAATACCCAATGATGGTGAATGACAACCCACTACCCACCAAATCCGCTACCATCCAACTCACCGATCATGAAATATTTCATACCATGTTTCCATTTTATATGGGCACCAATGAAACACTGTATGCCTGGATGGATGAAGGGTGGGCAACCATAGGAGAGTGGCTCATCTCACCCATGATAGACAGTACCATCGTTGATGACTACGGCATACCCAGTTACAACATGATCGCCGGAAAATTACAGGACCTGCCGGTAATGACACCTTCCAACCAGCTTACAGATGCTTATATGACCAGCTCGTATCCGAAGCCTGCATTGGGTTACCTGTATGTGAAAGATATGCTGGGCGACAGCCTGTTCCTGAAAGCATTGCATTACTATATCGCGCAATGGAAGGGCAAACATCCGCAGCCTTACGACTTCTTTAATTGTATGAATACCGGCTCCGGCAAGGACCTCAACTGGTTCTGGAAACGATGGTTCTTTGAGGATGGCTATCCCGACCTGGGTATAAAAAACGTCACCCAAAAAAGGAAACGTTGCAGCATAGAGATCATCTCCAAAGGCAGCAAACCCGTACCGGTAGACGTTACGGTACTGTTTACAGATAATACCACGTTGCTGTTACACCGGAGTGTCGATTGCTGGATCAAAGGAAACAAAACTGTTTCACTCGCTTTTTCATCTCCCAAAAAAATAAAAAAAATAACACTGGGAAGTACGTGGGTGGCGGATACAGATAAAAGTGATAACGTCCGCATCATGTGATAGCGTAATTGACTGCGGGGCATGCTACGCACTAAAATCGTATTTTTATGCAAAACCATGCAGTATGTCCGGAACGTTCTCAAAACTGAAAAGTACTTACCACTTGCTGAAGAGCATTGATTTTAAAATGCTGGGGAAGCTGTCTGAAAAGGTAGATCTCTCCCAGGTGATGAAATCGGTAGCCCAGATGGATGAAAACCAGTTGAATGGTTTAATGAAGATGTTGAGCAGCAGGGGCAGCAAGAAACAACTACCACCCATTGATGGCGATTTTTACGACCTGGCCGGAAGACTCAGCCCGGAAGACAGGGCCTTGCAACTGAAAGTGCGGGCTTTTATGGAAAAGGAAATCAAGCCTATCGTGAATGAATACTGGCTGAAAGCAGAATTCCCTTTTGAAATCATCCCCAAATTTGCCGAACTGAATATCTGCGGCGTTACATATGATGGTTATGGTTGTCCAAACAGGTCCTATCTGATGGAAGGGATCATTGCCATGGAAATGGCCAGGGTAGATGCTTCTGTGGCTACTTTCTTTGGTGTGCAAAGTGGGCTGGCAATGGGTTCTATCTATATGTTGGGTTCCGAAGCACAGAAAGATGAATGGCTACCAGGTATGCAGCAACTCAAAACGATCGGCGCTTTTGGTCTTACTGAACCTGAAGTGGGTTCCGGCGCCGCAGGCGGACTAACCACTACGGCTAAACGTGAAGGCGATACCTGGATTTTAAACGGGCAAAAGAAATGGATCGGTAATGCCACTTTTGCTGACGTGATCGTTATCTGGGCAAGAGACCTGGATGATAGCCAGGTAAAAGGATTTCTGCTCAGAAAGGATACGCCCGGCTTCAGCGTAGAAAAGATGCATGATAAAATGGCCCTGCGTATTGTTCAGAATGGGTTGATCACATTGAAAGATTGCCGTATCGCGGAATCCGACCGGTTGCAGCGTGCCAATAACTTTAAAGATACCAGCCGTGTACTGCGCATGACCCGGGCCAGTGTGGCCTGGGAAGCAGTGGGCTGTGCAAGGGGCGCCTACGAAAATGCGCTGGCATATACCCGTACCCGTGAGCAATTCGGAAAACCTATTGCATCCTTCCAGTTGATCCAGGGACACCTGGTGGAAATGCTGTCGAATCTCACCGCCATGCAAACCATGGTATTCCGCCTGTCTGAATTACAGGATGAAGGCGCGCTGAAAGACGAACATGCATCGCTGGCAAAAGTGTTCTGCACTTTGCGTACCCGCGATGTGGTAAGCCGCGCAAGGGAAGTGATGGGCGGCAACGGTATCCTGTTGCAATACAATGTAGCTCGTTTTGTAGCGGATGCGGAAGCCATTTATTCTTATGAAGGCACCAAGGAAATCAACTCGCTCATCGTAGGCAGAGCCATTACGGGCTCCAGTGCATTTGTATAGAAAAATTAAAATCTTTTTTATAGATTTAATGGTTTCTATGTGGCGTACGCCCATCACCGTAACTCAACTAAACATCCGTTATGAATAATTCAAACCGTCGTAACTTTTTAAGGAATGTGTCCCTTGGCAGCATTGCGGCACTTAGCATTCCTGATATCGTGTCCGCAGCCGTAGCAGCGGAAAAAACAAAGAAAGTAACCCTGAAAAAAGAGGGCATGGTCCTGTTTCAGGGAGATTCTATCACCGATGCCGGCCGCAAGCGGGAAAATAACGACCCTAACAATGTGGGTGCACTCGGCACCGGGTATGCCCTGATGGCTGCTTCGGGCCTTCTTTTGAAACATGCAGACAAAAACCTGCGCTTTTATAATAAAGGTATCAGCGGCAATAAAGTATACCAGCTTGCTGACCGCTGGGATGCCGAATGCCTGGATATGAAACCGGATGTATTGGGTATCCTCGTTGGTGTAAATGACTTCTGGCATACCCTCACCGGTAACTACAAAGGCACTATTAAAACGTACCGCGATGACTACGAAAAATTATTGGATCGTACCAAACAACGCTTACCCGATGTACAACTGATCATCGGTGAACCGTTTGCGGTTACCGGCGTTAAAGCCGTGGATGCAAAATGGTACCCTGCATTTGATGAATACCGCGTTGCTGCGCGTGAACTAGCCGATAAATATAAGGCAGCCTTCATTCCGTACCAGGCTGTTTTTAATAAAGCACAACAAGCTGCCCCCGGCGCTTACTGGACCGGTGATGGCGTTCATCCAAGTGTTGCCGGTGCTCAGCTGATGGCAGAAGCATGGATGCAGTGTATTAAATAATAACATTAAAGGATGAAAGGATAAACCAGGATTGACGCTGGCTTATCCTTTCATCATTATAAATCATTTCACCAGCGCAACCCGTTTAATTCCAGTTCCCATTATGAAGCAGCTTCTTATTTTGTGTATGATGATAGGATTAACTACAAATGTAACCGCACAGCAAAAGCAACAGATTCATTTGTGGCCGGGTACTGTTCCGGGTGAAACCGCTGCCAGGCACGCAGCAAAGGTGGCTCCGGATGCCAGTAATAATGTAACGCGTCTTACAGATGTAACAGACCCGGTACTGGAAATATTCCCCGCTACCGCAAAAAATAATACAGGCGCCAGCGTCATCATATGCCCCGGTGGTGGCTACAGTATCCTCGCCATTAACCTGGAAGGTTATGAAATAGCTGCCTGGCTCAATAAACTGGGTTATACCGCCTTTGTGCTCCAGTATCGTGTGCCGAAAAACGAGGTTGGTGCATTGCAGGATGCGCAACGGGCTATCAGGATCGTGCGCAGCCGCGCTGCCTCTTTGGGGCTGAACCCTGAAAAGGTAGGCATGATGGGCTTTTCCGCCGGTGGTAGCTTAACCGCCAGGGCTGCGACCCGGTCTAACGTTAACACCTACACGCCGGTAGACAAAGCAGATTCATTGTCAGCACGCCCGGCTTTTGGCATGCTCATTTATCCTGCTTACCTGGATAGAGGAGAGGCCCGCAGCCTTACACCGGAACTGACAACAGACAGCAACACACCACCCATGTTCCTCTTCGCTACCGCCGATGATCCTTATGGCAACAGTGCCCTGGTAATGGCAGGTGCGCTCCGCGATGCCAAAGTACCGGTGGAACTACATTTTTACAACAAAGGTGGTCACGGTTACGGCCTGCGCCCTGGTAATGCTGCCGGCGAAGCGTGGCCCGGTTTAGCCGCTACCTGGTTGCAACACATCGTGAAATAACGAATTGTATCTCCAGTATCAAATCTTATAAATTTCTCTCCGGATCATGTAAATCTTCCTGGCATAAAATCGGCATCTTTACAACAATTAATCAGTAGCGTTGTAATATCTAAAACCGGTTGTCATATGGAAGATCATCAGCACATGCATATGCACATAGATCATGATCATCATGATCGGACGCCACCTGATGACACGGGCGCTGGTTCGCATCATCATGCAACGGATGGCCAGGCGCACGCAAGCCATGGCGGGCATGATCACCATGCCATGATCAACGATTTCCGGAAAAGATTTTATGTGGTGCTGGTGCTTACAGTACCCGTCATGCTTTTATCCCGCATGATCCAGCAATGGCTGGGGTTGCAGCTTACTTTTACCGGCGATAAATATGTGCTCACGGCCTTATCTGCTGTTATCTTTTTTTATGGAGGATGGCCATTCCTCACCGGCTGGTGGCAGGAAATGCGCACGAAAAATCCGGGCATGATGACTTTAATCGGTTTCGCCATCACCGTAGCTTTTGTGTACAGCGTGGCTACGTTATTCGGACTGGAAGGGATGGATTTTTTCTGGGAACTGGCCACGCTGATCCTCATTATGCTGCTGGGACACTGGATAGAAATGAAGTCGGTAGCCGGTGCCTCCCGTGAGCTGGAACTGCTGGTACAACTGATGCCTACAGAAGCCCATCTTGTAGAAGGTAACCATATAAAAGAGGTACAAACAGCATCATTGCAACCCGGTCAGGTGATCCTGATCAAGCCAGGGGAGAAGGTGGCCGCCGATGGGGTCATCCTCGACGGCAGTAGCTACCTCGATGAATCTATGCTCACCGGGGAGTCTAAACCCGTACAAAAAACCAAGGACGACAAAGTAATCGCCGGCGCCCTCAATGGTAACAACGCCCTGAAAGTAACCGTTTCCCACAACGCGGCATCTTCTTATCTGTCACAGGTAATTAAACTGGTAAACGATGCACAGCAGGCGAAATCCAAAACACAATTACTGGCAGACAAAGCGGCGCGCTGGCTCACCATTATTGCCATCGTAGCGGGTGTCAGCACATTTTTATACTGGCGCATTGATGGACAGTCGCTTTCTTTTGCCATGGAAAGGATGGTCACTGTTATTGTCATCTGTTGCCCGCACGCCCTCGGACTGGCGGTACCGCTGGTGGTGGCAAGATCTACCACCGTAGCAGCAAAACACGGACTCCTGATTAAAAACAGGACCGATTTTGAAAACGCCCGGAAGATCACCACCCTGGTGTTTGATAAAACAGGGACCCTCACCGTCGGTAAATTCCAGGTTGTAAAAATGGAAACACTCGACAAAGCCTTCACCGCCAACGATATCCTGGTCCTGGCAGCAGCAGTAGAACAACAATCGGAGCATCCCATTGCCACCGGTATTATAAGCAAAGCGCATGCAATGCAACTGGAAATACCTGCCGCTACTGAGATGCAGGCAATGACAGGAAAAGGTATCAGCGCGCAGGTAAACGGCAAAACAGTGATGGTGGTAAGTCCTGCATACGCACAGGAACATTATCATCTCCATGATCTTCCACAACAGGATGGTACCGGTACTTTATCTTATGTCATCATCAACAATACACCTGCGGGTTATATTTTGCTGGCGGATGAACTGCGTCCCGAATCCGCCGAGGCTGTTCAGGCGCTCCGCAAAGAACAGATAAACACGGTATTGCTGACAGGCGACAACGAAAAAGTAGCGGCCGCCGTAGCCAAAGAATTGCAACTCGATAAATTTATTGCAGGCGTATTACCACATCAGAAGCTGGAAGAAATTAAACGGTTACAGTCGCAAGGAGAGTTTGTGGCAATGACCGGCGACGGGATCAACGATGCGCCTGCGTTGGCACAAGCAGACGTGGGTATCGCCATCGGATCAGGATCAGATATCGCCGCTGAAACAGCCGGTATCGTGCTGGTCAACAGCAACCCCGAAGACATTGTAAGCCTCATCCGGTTTGGAAAGGCCACCTATCGCAAAATGATACAGAACCTCGCCTGGGCAACAGGCTACAACCTCATTACGATGCCGCTTGCCGCCGGTGTGCTCTATCACTGGGGGATATTGCTGAGTCCTGCCGCAGGTGCAGCCCTGATGACAGTTAGCACCGTCATTGTTGCGATCAATGCAAGATTGCTCAAATTATAACATTTCATTATTATCATTTCGAATGAATATTTCTATAAATTTGACAGTGACCTTAAAAAACACCTGTTATTATGGGAATATTTGATAAACTCCGGAATGAATTTATTGACATTATTGAGTGGACAGATCCGTCCGCAGACACCATTGTGTGGAAGTTTCCCCGTTACCAGAATGAAATAAAAATGAATGCCAAGCTCACCGTACGTGAGTCGCAGGTAGCTGTTTTTATGAATGAAGGTAAAATTGCCGATGTGTTTCAACCCGGCATGTACACACTTACTACGCAGAATATGCCCATATTAACAACCTTACAGGGATGGAAATATGGTTTTAATAGCCCTTTTAAGGCAGATATATTTTTTGTCAGCATGCGGCAGTTCACCAATCAGAAATGGGGTACCAAAAACCCGGTGATGCTGCGCGATGCAGAATTTGGCCCATTGCGGCTGCGTGCTTTTGGTAGCTATGCATTCCGCGTAAAAGATGGAGCACTGTTCCTGAAAGAAATAGCGGCCACCAACCCCGAATACACGGTAGATGGTATCAATGAGCAATTGCGCAACCTCGCGGTATCCCGTGGTATGGATGCTATTGCAGAAGCACAGATTCCTGTACTGGACCTGGCCGCAAAATATGATGAAGTATCCTTGCTCATCACAGAAAAAATAAGACCTGAATTTAATGAGCTGGGACTGGATCTTACTAAGTTCCTCATCGAAAATATTTCCCTGCCACCTGAAGTGGAAGCTGCGCTGGATAAACGTAGTAGCATGGGGATCGTAGGCAACCTGGGCGCTTATGCACAGTTCCAGGCCGCCAATGCGATGGAAAAAGCCGCTGAAAACACTGCTGGTGGCGGATTGGCTGCTGCCGGTTTGGGTGCGGGCATGGGCGCTGCGATGATGGGACAGGTAGGCAATGTATTCCAGAATAATCAGAACAATCCCGCAAATCCTGCCGCAGGAGCAGGCGCCGGAGCACCGCCACCTTTGCCACCTACCGCCGCATTTTTTGTAGCTGTAGAAGGCAAACAAACCGGCCCTTATGACCTGGAGCAACTTCGTCAACTCGCAGTTGGTGGTAGTTTGCAGGCGCAAACACTCGTCTGGAAAAATGGGATGGCTGCCTGGGCGGCTGCTTCAGCCGTGCCTGAACTGGCGCCTGTTTTAGCCACCATTCCGCCACCATTGCCATAAAAAGATATACCCGGATTAAAAATAATTACGGATGATGGATAATAGATCTATCATCCGTAATTATTAAATAAAAAAATAAGTAAATAAAAAATTCCAATTATTACTGGTCCTATGTCTTTTGAGGAAAAAACAAGTGAGACAGTCTCCTCGCTGAAATGTCAGAACTGCGGATCTATACTGCATTATGCGCCGGGTACCAACAGCTTGCGCTGTGAGTATTGCGGTACTGTAAATATGATTGAGGAAGAAGCGGCAACAACGGCCATTCACGCATTCGGGTATGATGATTTTATAGCCGCCGAACAAGAGCACCGCCAACCTACATCGGAGGCGGTAGTTGTGAAGTGTACCAGTTGCGGCGCTTCTACTACCATGTTGCCCAACGTAACGGCAGATGCCTGCCCCTTTTGCGCTTCGCCGCTCGTGATTGATCATGTACAAACAACTGCTATCTTACAACCCCATTATGTATTGCCCTTTGTGGTAAAAGATAATGAAGCGGTACAATATTTCCGAAAGTGGATGGAGAAATTATGGTTTGCTCCTTCAGACATGGTGAAGAAAGTAAAAGACAGCTCTTCCCAGCAACTGAAAGGCATATATATTCCCCATTGGAGTTATGATACCAACACCCACACCGAATATAGCGGTCAGCGGGGCGAATATTACTACGTCACAGAAACCTATACACAGGAAGTAAACGGCCGAACGGAAACGCGTACACGACAAGTGCGTCATACAGCGTGGCATAGCGCCTCCGGTAGTGTAGAGAATCAGTTCCGCGATGTACTGGTTTCTGCCAGCCCTTCTTTACCACTGAAAATGGCGCAGATCCTGGAGCCCTGGCATCTTGAACAGCTCAAAGGTTATGATGGCCGCTACCTGAGTGGTTTCAGGGCAGAGCTGTATCAAACCAATGCAGAACAGGGACTGGTGATCGCCAAAAAGAGAATGGACCCTGTTATCCGTGGAGAGATTTGTAGTGATATTGGTGGCGATGAACAGCGGATAGATAACTATGATGTAGATTATAATGACCTCGGTTTGAAATACCTGTTGCTGCCTGTATGGATCAGCGCATACCGTTACAATGGCAAGCTCTATCATTTTGTAGTGAATGCCTGTACCGGTGAAGTAACCGGCGACCGTCCCTATAGCTGGATCAAAATTGCCGGATTGGTCATCACTATTATATTGGCCCTCATCGTTATCTACCAGTTATTTGCTAACCAGTAATAAAACAGTAAGTTGTTGAGCTGTTGTTGCCTGCATACTTATATGTGGTCAACAACAGCTTTTTATCTTCCTAAAAAATCCTGCTGTAATTAACCCAATCTGGGGAAAACAATCTACAAGGAAACGCTTGTTCTGCTTGTCTTCCGGCAGAGCTGCTTATTTTCTATATCCCTTGCTGTACTGAAGTTTAACCCCTTGCCGTTGTGTATCCGCTCATGGTACCTTTTTTGCCTTTTGTCAGTAAGAAAACCAATTACAAACCCAAAACATTATAAGTCATGAGAAAAGCTGTTTTTATATTACCTGCGCTACTGGCTGTCTGGCTGTTGCAATCCTGCGGAAACGCCAACCCACAAAAAGACAAACCAGTAGACTCTGCACAGGACATCAACGAGGTAGTGAAACCGGTAGACAATAATTCATCAGAATTTGCAGTCGAAGCAGCCAACGGCAGCATGATGGAAGTGGAAATGGGAAAACTGGCGCAGGAAAAAGCACAGAACCCACGCGTGAAAGCCTTCGCTACCATGATGGTAAATGACCATAGCAGAGCAGAAGACGAAATTAAAGCACTGGCAGCACAAAAGAATATCACCCTGCCAGCTGAACTGGCCACCAGTGAAAAAGAACACATGGACAACCTGGCAAAAAAGAAAGGAAAGGACTTCGATAAATCTTACATCGATATGATGGTAGACGACCATAATAAGGATGTAAAAGCATTTGAAAAAGCATCCAGTGATATTACGGATCAAGACCTGAAAAGCTGGGCTGGGAAGACATTGCCCGTATTGAAAACACACCAGGATTCTGCCAATGCCATTCAAACCGCATTGAAAAAATAGAACCTGTATAAACCCGGATCTTTATGATCAGGCGGACGGAAATTATGTTTGTATAGATAGACGAAACCCCGTTTGGTATAGCACCAAACGGGGTTTCACTTTTATAATTTGGGAAGGTTGACGGCACCTAATGCGGAAGTTTCTCTTTCACCAGGCCATACACCCAGGTTCCTGCAATGGCGCTCAACAGTGTTATTACCACAATGGTAAAGCCGCTGCCTATCTGTGCAAACAATGGCCCCGGACAAGCGCCTGTGATAGCCCAGCCGATACCAAAGAGCAAACCGCCGTAGATCTGACCTTTACTGAATATTTTCGGTGCAATAACAATAGGCTCACCGGAAATTGTTTTGATCTTAAATTTTTTGATGAGTTGTATGGAGATAATTCCTGTAATCACAGCTGTGCCGATCACGCCATACATATGAAATGCGGTGAACTGGAACATTTCCTGGATCCGGAACCAGCTGATCACCTGTGATTTAACCAGGATGATACCGAATAAGATTCCTACCAGTAAGTATTTGAAATTTTTCATTTTAATGCAGGCATTTAAAGATATATGGAATGATGACGTTGGCACTGAATATGCCACCGGCCATAAAACAGATCGTTGCTATCAGCGAAGGCCATTGTAGGTTAGATAAGCCCATGATCGAATGGCCGGAAGTGCAGCCGCCGGCATAGCGGGTACCAAAGCCTACGAGGAAGCCCCCGATCACAAAAAATATCAGCCCTTTCCAGGTGAAGAGGTTCGCCCAGTTGAAAATTTCCGGTGGCAACAATGCCGAATAATCATGAATGCCATAGCTGGAGAGCCTCGCCTGCGTAGCTGCGGCAACCTGCACATCATTCGGATCGTACAGCAACGATCCGGCTATAAAGCCACCAATGAGGATACCGCCGGCAAAAACGAGGTTCCAGCTTTCTTTTTTCCAGTCGTATTTAAAAAAGGAAATGTCTGCCGGAAAACAAGCCGCACAAATATGCCGGAGTGAGGAAGAAAGGCCAAAGACTTTGTTGCCCAATATCAGCAGCAAAGGAACCACCAGCCCGATAAGAAGACCCGCTACCGACCAATGCCATGGCTGTTGCAGGAATTTTAAAATTTGCATAGACAGCGTTTTGATAACACGTTAATTATAAAAGGCCGGAAAGAAATTATTTCGCGGTCTTACAAAAGATCGTTGTATTCGGGATGCCTTTTCATATAGGCATGCACGTAAGGACAAAGTGGTTTCACTTTCAACTGATTAGTCCTGGCATATTCCAGCACATATTTTGCCAGTTGGCCTGCAATCCCTTTACCCTCCAGTGCTGCCGGTACTTCGGTATGTGTGTAGGCAATGCCTCCGGGAAAAAGGGTATAGGATACAAAGGCAGTATGCCCTTCTACCACCGTTTCAAACTGGTGCTTTGTTGTATTTTGCTGAATGTTAAGTTCCATATGATAGCTTCTTATTGGTTGTCTTTTTGTTCCGGGTTATCTGCTGGTTTTTCGCTGTTCATAAAATAGCTCAGTGCACCGGACGGACATTTATTTACCTGGTCCACTATCTGCTTTGTGGTACTGCCTGTGGCATTGATCCATGGTTTTTCGTTTGGATTAAATACTTCAGGAAGGCCATGGAAGCACATTTCAGAGTGGATGCACATAACGGGTTGCCATACGATGGTTACTTCCCCGTTGGTATATTTTTTTGTGATGTCTTTCATATTAATCCTCTTTAGTGTTGATCTGAATAGGATTCAATAGTAGTTTGTGAATAGGGCAGGCGTGCGCAATTTCCATGATGCGGGCCCGCTGTGCTTCGTCCAGTTCACCGGTCAGGTGAATCACGCATTCTATCACCGTTGTATCCGGCGTGGGTTTCGCGGTGCTGTTGAAGCGCAGGTCTATATCTACTTTTTCCAGTGGCCACTTTTTGCGGGCAGCATACATCGTCAGCGTGATGGCAGTGCAGGCACCCAGGCTGCTGAGTAGCAGTTCACCGGGATTAGGGCCTGTATCGCCTCCGTTTATATCTGTAGGCTCGTCTGCCAGCCAGCGGTGGTCGCGTGCTGATACCGATACCTGGTAAGGGATTCCTTCAATACTAACTTTTACTTCTTCGTCCATAATAGCGTAGGTGGTTATTGAAAATTATCTTTCATCCATTGTTTGGCCAGGTCAAGATCGGATTGCGATAAATTATGGCCGGTATTAACTTCATAACTGCTCACACGGAAGCCGTTGGTACTTAACAAAGCAGCATACGCCGCTGTATCGGCAGGGTCTACGGTGCCGTCCTGTGTACCGGAGCTCATGAAAACCGGCTGTTGCCGCGTGGTTTCAAAACTATCTTCTATTCCCTGTAAGGGCTGCATGGGCCGGAACAGGATAGCGCCCGCCAGTAATTCAGGATAAAGGATCAGCGTTGCGCCCGCGATATTGGCGCCGTTGGAATAACCAGCTGCGATGAGATTGTTTACATCAAAGCCCGCTGTAGTTGCCAGCTCCCTGATAAAATGCACCATTTCATGTGTCCTGAAATGTACATCTGCTTCATCAAATACACCCATGCCAAGACGGCGGAAAAAACGCGGCATGCCATGTTCCTGTACGTTGCCTCTCAGGCTCAGTATATTGTAACCCGGTGCCAGCTGGGATGCCAGCGGGATAAGGTCATGTTCGTCGCCACCGGTACCATGCAGTAACAACAGCGTAGGTCCCTTCCCGTTATCTGCGGGTTGGTATACATACTTCATCGGTTTGAAGTCCATCTTAATCCAGTTTAATTAATTTTTTTTCTATCTCTGCGCGTTGTGGTTCATATTGTTCGGGCAACATCAGGTGGGTGCCTAGTTCCGCTACCGGTTCATCTACTGTAAAGCCGGGAATGTCTGTAGCCAGTTCAAATAATACGCCGCCCGGTTCCCGGAAATAAACAGACCGGAAATATTTACGGTCCAGTTGTGGTGTGGCATTGAGTCCTAATGCTTCCAGTTTTTCGCGGTAATACATTTGCATAGCATCGTCTTTCATCCGGAAGGCAATATGATGCACGCTGCCACCGGCTACATGACCGCGTGGTTCGCCTTTGGCTTCCACCAGGTCTACATAGGTGCCGGTTTCGCCCGCAGGACTGGCAAAACGGTACCTGTTTTCCTTATGCTTGATCAGCTGATACCCGAATACAGATACCAGCAGATCAGCCGTAGGCTGAATATCATCCAGGGTAAGTGTTACATGATGAAATCCGCGGGTAGCATTGGCTGCTGTGACGGCAGCTGTTTCCCAGGGCTTGCGGGGATCAGGTTTCTCTGGAACTGTCAGTTCCACTTTTAGTCCGTCGGGGTCCAGGAAAGTGAGGTATACCTCCCCGAATTTAGCGGATGGTTTATTGTAAATGATGTTCTCTGCTTCCAGCCGTTTTTGCCAGAAATCGATACTGCCTTCAGGTATGGCGTATCCTATTTCTGTGGCCATATGGGTACCGCGACGGCCGGCCATAATATCTTCCCAGGGAAAGAAGGTAAGGATCGTACCAGGAGATCCGGTTTCATCTCCATAATAAAAATGATACGTATGAGGGTCGTCAAAATTCACGGTCTTCTTTACAAAACGAAGGCCCATAACCCTTGTATAAAAATCAAAATTCCGTTTGGCATTGCCGGAAATGGCAGTGATATGATGCAGGCCGGTTATTGCATTGTCCATAATGCTGGTTTATTGAAATAACCGTTAGCTTTCAGCAGATCATTGAAAGCTAACGGTTAAAGACGGTTTATTTCTTGATTAGCTGTACTTCACATGTTATTTTTACATCGTCACCCACCAACAGGCCGCCGCTTTCGGTAATTGTATTCCAGTTCAATCCGAAATCTTTACGGTTAATTTTACCGTTGACAGTGAAACCCGCTTTCGTATTGCCCCAGGGGTCTTTTACCACCCCGCCGAATTCTACGTCCAATTTAATGTTTTTGGTTACATCCCGGATCGTCAGATCGCCGTATAATGTATAGGAACCATCATTATCTATATTCTCATATTTGGTGGTAACAAACGTGATGTTCCGGTATTTGTTTACATCAAAAAAATCAGGGGAGCGAAGATGTTCATCCCGTTGAGCATTACCTGTGGAAATAGAATCCACGTCAATGGTAGCTGTTGCTTTTGCAGTCATAAAATCTTCTTCCTCCGTTTCGGCGGCTACCTGGAAGCTATTGAATTTGCCATTGATATTGGTAATCATCAGGTGTCTGATCCTGAATCCAAGCTCGCAGTGGTCAGCGTCTGATACCCATTGTTGCTTTGCCATAATGATAGTTTTTTTATGATGAACGATTAAAATAGATTCGGGTGAAAGTATTATTGGTAACCGGTTTACTTAAAGCATTGTTGCAAACACCCAGCAAATATCACACAATACGGGATGACTGGAAATGGATAAAATAAACTTAATGATGTACTATTTACGGGAGCAACTAAAGATAATGAATTTAAAGTGATGAATAAGTGGTGATATGATGTTTAATTTTTTTTAAATACTATAAACATTAGGCATGAAAAATTGTTTAGTTGCGTAGGTATCCGGTAAGGATAACCGTACGAAATGATATCCGTATGAAATATTTCCTGTTAATAACACTCTTACTGCCAGCGATGTTTGTAGCAGCACAGGAGCACGGAAAACAGTTGACTCTAAAGGAATGTTACCAACTAGCCAAACAGGGAAACACGCTGGTAAAGCAGGCGGAACGCTCCCTGCAGGCACGGGAATATTCCCTGCAGGCGGAAAATCGTTCTTATTATCCGAAAGTGGATTTACTGGCGGGATATAACTACCTGGGCAAACCGTTGGAAATAAATTTGCAGCAGGTAAAAGATGGCGTGGTTGAAGGATCTGCCGCACAGAGCGCCAATACAGCCAACACCGTTTATCAGCAGATAACCGGGCAGCCGCTACCCCAGGGCGTACAGGATGTGATCTCCAATTCCACCAAAAGACTGATCAACGCCTTCTATCCTGATTACAATCCTGCGCTTAGTAAACAATCCTATTTTACGGCAGGCATCGGCATCAGGCAACCGATCTACCTGGGTGGCAAGATCACTGCGGTACAGGACCTGGCGCGCTCGCAGGTGGTATCAGGACAATTCAACCAACAGGTAGTGGAAAAAGGGTTGTACTTTTTAATCAGCGCCCAATACCTGCGCATTATGTACCTCAACACCATCATGGCACATGAAGCCGTGATCGTAGCTGCATTCCGCAAAAACCGTGATTACGCCACTTCATTGAAAGATAACCAGATCCTGCCGCCGTACCTGCTCAACTGGGCACGGGTTTCCTATACACAGGCCACTAACCGGTACAGCAACCTGGAACTCGAAAAACAAAATGCCTTACTGGAAATGAATCACCTGTTAGGACAATCAATTGATGCGCCCATCAGCATCAACGACACTTTACAATATGAAAATACCGCCGTCACCACGACTACTGAAAATAACCCCTGGATGAATAATCCTACCTATCACCTTGTTCAGAGTAAAACTGACCTGGCCCAGGTAGCGGTGAAGGCTACACGCTCTTTATCTCTCCCTAATATCTTCGCTATCGGAAATCTGTCGCTATATCAGAAAGACTTACCTGTAACCATACCACCATGGCTGGTAGGCGTGGAAATGCAATGGACGCTGTTTGACGGCTTTGCGCGTAACAAACGTTCCAAAGCCAGTAAAGTATTGGTGGAAGAAGCAAAGATGGCGGCTGAGAATACAAAGACATCGCTGGAACTGCAACTACGTGTAGCCATGAACAAATTAACGGCGCTGCAAAATGAAGTGGCTTCCCTGGATAGTGCCCGGCAACAGGCGCAGCTCACAACCACCCTGGTGAATGATCGTATGCAGAATCAACTATCGTCTGTTAAAGATGTAAACGACGCCCTGTTATTGGAAGAAGAAATGCAAAAGGTCTACTATACCGCCGTACTGGGCTACTACCTGGCATTGGCAGAATACTGGAATATTGTAGGTACACCGGAACAATTCGCCACTTACGTTAACAACTAAACCGGTAAAATACATGAGAGCCGTTTTTAAAAATTATTGGGCACTGCTGATCCCCATCGTTATATTGATCATAGCATTGATATTTTTTATAAAGAAGCCAGCCCCCGCAGAAAACACCGTGCTGGGAATGGTGGACGCAGACTATGTAGACGTAGCGGCAGAATTTCCCGGCAGACTGGATAGCCTGCTGGTACAGCAGGGAGATACCGTAAAAAAGGGGCAACTGCTGGGTGTACTCCGTTCTACCGAAATAAATGCTATCAAAAACCAGGCGCTCGCTGCCATTGAAGCGGCACAGAGCCAATTACAACTCCTGGAAAAAGGAGCGCGGCCCGAAGCCATCAAAGCAGCCGACAACCTCTACAACATCACCCAGGAACAATATGCCTTGATGCAAAAAACATATCAGCGGATGGAAAACCTGTTCAGCGATGAAGTGATTTCAGGACAGGAAAAAGACCTGGTATATTTCAAATTGCAGGCAGCGAAAAAAGAAATGGAAACGGCCAAACTCAATATGGACATGCTCAAACAAGGCACCCGTCCGGAAATGCTGACCGCCGCTGCTGCCATTCTGAAACAGGCGCAGGAAGGATACGCCCTCACCAAAGCCCTGTCGGACAATACTTACATCCATGCACCTGCAGATGGTATTATTTCTTCCATGGTAATAGAAGAGGGAGAGATCGTAGCCATTGGTTATCCGCTCATGACCCTGCAAAAACCGGATACCTACCATATGCGCTTCAATATCCGGCAGGACCAGATGGATAAGCTGCCGGCAGGCGCCCGCGTACAGATGCAGGTGCCCGGCTGTGTACCAGAGAAATTTGAAGCCGTGGTAGCTAAAGTATCGCCATCGCTCACTTTCGCCAATTGGGTACCGGTAAAAGAAAAAGGGAAATTTGAACTGCGCACTTTTACAGTGGATTGTAAACCCGTTAACCAGTCGGCCTTGCAGGGATTGCGCCCCGGTATGACGGCCTCCATGCAAATGCCATGATGCGTTCCATACTCAAGATCACTGTGCGCGAATGGAAGCGGATACTGACGCTTCCGGTGCATTACCTGGTATTGCTGGTATTGCCGGTTATCGTATGTTTTTTATATGCCTACATCTATAACGGGAAGTTCGCAAAAGACCTGCCTGTTGCTATATGGGACGAGGCGCGCTCACCTTTGTCGCGGCAGTTTATGTTTATGCTGGAACAAACGGAAAGTATTCACATCACACAACAGGTAAACAGCCAGGCGGAGTTGGAAGCTATGATGAAAAGTGGGGTAGTGGCGGCAGCCGTGCATTTCCCCCGCCGCATGGATGAACATATTAAAAGCAGGCAACCGGTTTATATCACGGTGTATACAAATACAGCCGCGGTGGTTACTGCGAAATTAATTTATAAAGATGCCGCCCAGGTATTGATAACCGCCGGCGCCGGAGTACAGTTGCAGAAGCTGGTAAAAACAGGCATGCCCGCAGGAAAGGCCATGGCACTGGTGATGCCGGTGAAGCTGCATTCTTTTATGTTGTACAATCCGCAGTATGATTACCAGCAATACCTGGCGCCAGGACTGATAGCCGTGGCCTTACAAATGATGGTGATCATGGTGGCTATCCTGGTGCTGAACTATGAAAGTAAAACAGGCACCCTAACGGAGCTGTATACACTGGCAAACGGCTCTGCCTCCAATGCCATAACAGGTAAGGCTTTGGCGCATCTGAGCGTTGGCTGGCTCAATTATATCCTGGTTACCTGTATCATCTTTCCCATTTTTGGCGGGGGCATCATCGGCTCCTCCTGGGGACTGTTCTTCATTTTTACATTACTGCTGCTGGCCTGTATCAGTATCGGCACCATGGTTTCGGCGATCGTAGATGATGTGATGATAGCCTGTGACCTGGGCCTGTTCTATACCTCGCCGGCGTTTGTATTCAGCGGCTTTACGTTTCCCCGCTGGGGCATGCCCTGGTATGATCAATACTATGCGATGATCATGCCCTTTACACCTTTCCTGGATGCATTTGTTAAAGTGTATTTTATGGAACTACCCCTGCGCTTCGTTTACCGCGAAATGGGGCTCATGTTATTATTCGTGATCATCACCCTGCCGCTGGCGATCTTCTTTTTTCAGCGGAAACTGAATAAACTAAAATTGCAGCATGCCTGATTTTATCCGTCATATAGGTCGTTTGTTCCTGCGGGAAATAAAGCTGATAGCTACGGATCACAGCCTGTTGCTGACCTTATTACTGGCGCCTTTGTTCTATGCTTTTTTCTATGGCAGTATCTATTCTTATAAAGTGGAAGAGAAAGTAGAGCTGGCTGTAACAGATGATGATAAAAGTGAGATGTCGCGCGCCTACATAGAACAGCTCAACAACCTGCAGATCGTGGCGGTGATCAGGACGGGCAGCCTGGAAGAGGCGCAACATAAAATGTATACCGGGGAAGCGCAGGGTTATCTCTATATCCCCAAAGGAATGCAAACCAGTGTGTTGGCCCTGCAACAGGCCGATGTAGTGCTGGCGGTCAATGCTGCCCGCTTCCTGCCTTCCAGTGAACTGGCCGGAGCGGTTACACAGATCGGTATGGTGGTAGGCGCCGGGGTGCGTCTGAAATACCATGAAATGAAAGGACTCAATTCCGAAATGGCCATGCAGGAAGCGATGCCGGTAAATGTGGACTACCGCCCATTGTATAATGAACGATCCAGCTACGGCGCATTTCTGCTTCCCGGCCTGCTGGCACTGATCCTGCAACAAACCCTGCTCATCGGATTGGCCGGAAGTGTGGCCCTGGATAAACAGCAGCGGCAGATACCGAAGCTGGTAAGCATGGCTGGTGGCGGCCTTTCCGCCACCTTGTGGGGAAAGGGACCTTTTTACCTGTTGCTGTTCCTGGCCTACGCCGCCTTTTTTATGACGGTCAACTACCGCACACTGGATATTCCTTTCCGGGGGCATCCGCTGGATGTGGGGATCGCTTTCACCGTTTTTATACTAGCGTTGATTCCGCTGGGTATTTGGTTGGGCACCCTCTTTGGCAGCCAGTTGCTGGCGGCCCAGCTGATGGCTTTTTCTACCTATCCCATTTTCCTGATCAGCGGCTTTGCCTGGCCTTATGAATCCCTGCCGGTACCCTTGCAATGGGTGTCTTCCATGGTGCCTACTACGCCCTTCCTGAAGTTGTACACATCCATCGTACAGACGGGTGGCAACCTGCACGATAATAGCGGTCCCCTGATCCACCTGCTGCTGCTATGGGCATTTTATGTGTTCCTGGCTTTATTAGGATTAAGGAGATTGAATAAGCAACAACAACCTGTATCTTTGTAACGTGTACGCAATTGTAGATATAGAAACAACAGGTGGCCATGCAGCCGCCCACGGCATAACAGAGGTCGCCATTTTTTTGTTTGACGGTAAGGAAATCACCCAACACTATCAAACGCTGATTAACCCGCGCATTCATATTCCTTATTACATCACTTCTTTAACCGGGATCACCAACAGCATGGTGGAAGATGCACCGCCATTTGAAGCGGTAGCGCCACTCATTCATGCGCTGTTGCGCGACCGGATCTTTGTGGCGCACAACGTAAACTTTGACTATTCTTTTATAAAGCATCACCTGGCAGCAGCGGGGTATGACCTGCAGGCGAAAAAGCTTTGTACGGTAAGACTGGGCCGCAAAATTTTTCCGGGACTGAAATCTTACAGCCTGGGGAATTTCTGTAAACAGATGGGTATTACGGTAAATGGCCGCCACCGCGCCTCCGGCGATGCGGAAGCCACCGTACGCCTGTTTGCCAGGATGTTGGAAAATGATACACAGAAAGCGATTGCCGCCGCCCTGAAAGCAGGTTCCAAAGAACAGTTCCTGCCGCCAAACCTGTCGCCCGACGTGGTGAAGGCGCTGCCAGATACCTCCGGGGTGTATTATTTCCATGATAATAAAGGAAAGGTGGTATATGTGGGTAAGGCAAAGGATCTTAAAAAGCGCGTCAATAGCCACTTTACAGGCCACAGCAGCAGCCGGCAGCGGCAAAATTTCCTGCGGACGATCCATAACATTACCTTCCAGGAAACAGGTACGGAACTCATGGCCGGTATCCTGGAATCTGTTGAAATAAAGCGGCTTTGGCCGGCGTATAACTATGCACAGAAAAGGATGGAATTCCGGTATGGCTTCTATTTATTTGAGGACCAGCAAGGCTATCTCCGGCTGGCGATTGAAAAGAAACGTAAATATTCGCATCCACTGCACAGCTTTAATTTGCTGATAGACGGACAGCGCCTGCTGCGCACACTGATCAGGGAGTTTGAACTGTGTCCTAAACTATGCTTCCTGCAAAAAGGCAATGGCACCTGTGTTGGTATTACTGCCGCCACCTGTCATGGCGCCTGTGAAAAAGCAGAAGCCCCCCAAAGCTATAATGAGCGCGTGAAAGCAGCCATCTCATTTTTACAGGAACAGCAACCTTCGGTAACCATCTTCGACAAAGGTCGCAACAGTGGTGAACGAAGCTGCATCCTGATGGAGAAAGGCCGCTTCTATGGAATGGGCTACGTTCCATTGCACATCAATACGGAAGATGCCGCCCTGTTCAGGGAATACCTGACACCGTATCCGGAGAATGAAGTAATCATCAGCCTGCTGCGACCATACGCCGGTAACAGCCGCCAGTTGTCATCTCCGGCATAATCATCTCCCCCTGATAAAAAATAAAATCAGGATAACAACAAAAATCAGGTGAATCATAGTTACTTTTGCACCTCGTAATGGTGATTTTTAATCTTTAATTATTTTTATTTCATGTCAGAGTCAAATATCAAATTCCCCGGTCAGACTGCCTTCTATAAAGGAAAAGTACGCGATGTATATACCATCGAAGACAGGCTGATGGTAATGGTAGTGAGCGATCGTATCTCCGCGTTTGATGTAGTTTTACCACGCCCTATTCCTTACAAAGGACAGGTGTTGAACCAGGTAGCCGCCATCATGCTGGAAGCGACCAAAGACATTGTTCCTAACTGGGTAAAAGCAACGCCACTGCCTAACGTAACAATAGGGCTGAAATGCGAAACTTTCCCCGTGGAAATGGTGGTACGTGGCAACCTTACCGGGCATGCCTGGAGAACGTACAAAAGTGGAGAACGTGTACTCTGCGGCGTTACAATGCCCGAAGGCATGAAGGAAAATGATTTCTTTCCTACGCCTATCATCACACCCACCACAAAAGCACATGAAGGACATGATGAAGATATTTCCCGCGATGAAATCGTTGCACAGGGCCTTGTGAGCAAAGAAGAATATGAACAGTTGGAGAAATATACACTGGCCTTATTCGAAAGAGGCAAGGAAATGGCCGCCAAACGTGGTCTGATCCTCGTGGATACCAAATATGAATTTGGCAAGATAGGCAGCACCATTTATGTGATTGACGAAATTCACACTCCTGATTCTTCCCGTTACTTCTATGCAGAAGGCTACGAAGAAAATCAGAAAGCCGGTCAGCAACAGAAACAACTGAGCAAAGAATTTGTGCGTGAATGGCTGATGGAAAACGGTTTCCAGGGCAAGGACGGACAAAAGGTTCCTGAAATGACCGATGAATTTGTGAAAAGTGTAAGTGAACGCTATATCGAGCTGTTTGAAAATATCACTGGTCAGCCTTTTGTGAAGGAAGATGTAGCTGCTGCAGATGCAACGACTAAGATCGTGACCGCACTGAAAAGTTTGTAAGCTATACGTAGTATAGTAAAGGAGCGTAAAGGCGCGAAGGTTTATATAAGAAATTATAAATAACCTTTACGCCTTTGCGCTTCTTTGTGTTTTTACGTGAAACAAATGCCTATTTTTGTACGTAAACTAATTGCAATTGAAACATCTTGCTGCACTGAATAAATATTTCCTGGCTAATAAATGGCGCCTGATCCTGGGGTTGTTATTCACTGCGGTGTCCATTGGGTTTAGTGTTTTTCAGCCTATCATGGTGCGTCAGATTTTTGACCTGCTATCGCATAACCTGGATGAATATCGTGTGATGAGTGATACCGGCCTAAAAAGTCTTTTCCGGGCGGATTTCTCGCGTGTACTGGCGTTTTATGGGGTGAGCATCCTCATTTTTGCCTTGCTTAGTGGATTTTTTCTCTTCCTGCAAAGACAAACGCTCATTGTAATGAGTCGTCATATTGAGTATGAGCTGAAGAATGCAATTTATCAGCACTATCAGCAGCTCGACCTGAATTTTTTTAAGATGCACCGCACCGGTGATCTGATGAGTCGTATTACAGAAGATGTATCACGGGTACGCATGTACGCAGGACCCGCTATCATGTATGCATCCCGAACTTTATTACTGATCGTGGTGATTGTGTACCTGATGTTGCAGGTGAATCCGTTGCTTACCTTGTATACGCTTTCACCGCTGCCATTGCTGGCGCTCACCATCTATTATGTTAACCGTATCATCCATCGCAAAAGTGAACGGATACAGGCTGAATTGTCAAACATTACTTCCATTGCGCAAGAGTCTTATTCCGGTATCAGGGTTATAAAATCCTATGTACAGGAAGATGCGAGTACCGGACATTTTGAGCGCGCCAGCGAAGCCTATAAACAAAGCTCCATCAGTCTGGCCAAAACAGATGCCTTGTTTCAGCCTACCATGGCGCTTATGATAGGATTGAGTGTGATCCTGACAATTTTCATCGGAGGCATCCAGGTGATAGAGGGCAACATCACGGTGGGTAACCTCGCGGAATTTGTAATCTATGTAAACATGCTGATGTTCCCGTTCTTTTCTATCGGGATGGTGGCATCGATGATCCAGCGGGCCGCTGCCTCACAGCAACGCATAAACGAATTTTTACAGACACAGCCAGTGATCCAGGACGATCCTGCTGCTAAAACAGTTCCGCTCAAAGGTGGGGTAAACCTGAAAGATGTAACGTTTACGTATCCGCATACCGGTATTACCGCTATCAGCCACATGAACCTGCATATTGCACCCGGACAGAAAGTAGCCGTGATCGGCAGAACCGGTTCCGGTAAAAGTACGCTGGCACAACTGCTCATCCGCATGTACGATCCGCAGGAAGGAAAGGTAATGCTGGATGAACATGATGTGCGCTACCTGCACCTGGAACACCTGCGCTCACAGATCAGTTATGTGCCGCAGGATGTATTTCTGTTTTCAGACAGCGTAGCCAATAATATTCGTTTTGGTGATCCGTCGGCTAACTTGCAGGCTGTGCAAAAGGCCGCCAGGCAAGCATCTGTAGAGAAAGATATTCTTGGCTTCAACGAAGGTTTTGATACGGCAATAGGAGAGCGGGGTGTTACACTCAGCGGAGGACAGAAGCAACGGATTTCTATAGCCCGTGCATTGATCAAAGATCCTGATATCCTTATTTTTGATGATTGCCTTTCTGCGGTAGATGCCCGTACAGAAAAAGAGATCATTGGTAACCTGTACGCCTATCTGAAAAATAAAACTGCTATTATCATTACGCACCGTATATTCTCCTTGTTTGAATTCGATAAGATCATTGTACTGGATGAAGGAAAGATCATTGAAGAAGGTACGCATGATGAATTATTGTCATTGAATGGATACTACACGGAACTTTACACGCGCCAGCAATCCGGAGATGATGAAAGTGTAACTGAGTAACAATCACCCTCTTGTATATGCCCCGCTACAGCCTGTTACACAAGGCTTTTATGATTTTCAAAAATCATTTAAAAATATTTTGATATTTGTAAAACAATAGTATATTTGTCTCTTATTGTAACAGGATTTGATTCGTTAACACTTAAATCTATCAACTGTGGCGTACGAAAATAACAATCAACAGGAAAGGAACAATGATAGCATCTTTTCCAAACGATTGAAAGCGGGCAAAAGAAGAACGTACTTCTTTGATGTAAAGACCACTCGGGGAAACGATTACTTTCTCACTATAACAGAAAGTAAGAAACGTTTTAATGACAACGGTTATGACAGGCACAAAGTATTCCTGTACAAGGAAGACTTCAACAAGTTCCTGAACGCACTGACTGAAACCATCAACTATGTAAAAACAGAGTTGATGCCCGATTTTGACTTTGATGCCTACAACCATGATTATGTGCAGGAAGAACAAGATGAAGCAGACGCAGAAAGGGAAACTTCAGTAGTAGCTGAAGTTGAAACTGTTGCAGCTGTGGAAGAAGAAGTTCCCGTTGCAGCGGTAGCAGCAGCACCGGCTTCACATAGCTCAGACGAAGTAGACAAATGGTAAATTTTTACTCGAGATAAAATTCAACCCCCGGATTTCTCCGGGGGTTTTTTATTGTTTTCCTTAGTGTCTGTGTCGCTTATATGCGTTAATTAACCCGTTGGTACTGGAGTCGTGGTTAAGTACCAGGTCATTAGTTTCCAGCTCAGGGAGTATTTTTCCGGCCAGTTGTTTACCCAGTTCCACACCCCATTGGTCAAAGCTGTAGATATTCCAGATAACACCCTGCACAAATATTTTGTGTTCGTATAGGGCTATCAGTGAGCCTAATGAACGCGGCGTTATTTTCTTCAGCAGGAAGGAGTTGGAAGGGCGGTTGCCGGTAAATACTTTATAAGGCAGCACACGTTTGATTTCATCTTCCGGCGTATTGGCTTTTTGCAGTTCTGCCAGCACTTCTGCTTCCGTTTTACCATTCATGAGTGCTTCCGTTTGTGCAAAGAAGTTAGACAGCAGCTTCACATGATGATCGCCGATAGGGTTGTGACTGATAGCCGGTGCGATGAAATCGCAGGGGATGAGGCGGGTACCCTGGTGGATCAGCTGGTAGAAGGCATGTTGGCCGTTTGTACCGGGTTCGCCCCATACAATCGGGCCAGTTTCATAACTAACGGGGTGGCCTGTACGATCTGCATGTTTACCATTACTCTCCATATTTCCTTGCTGGAAGTAAGCGGCAAAGCGATGCATATACTGATCATAGGGGAGGATCGCTTCTGTGGCAGCGCCGAGGAAGTTGCCATTCCAGATGCCTACCAGCGCCATGATTGCCGGGATGTTCTGTGCCAGCGGCGTTTGTGCGAAGTGGTTATCAGCAGCATGGGCGCCATCCAATAATTCGATAAAGTTTTCGTAACCGATGGTTAAGGCGATAGACAAGCCGATGGCAGACCATAAGGAGTAACGGCCACCTACCCAATCCCAGAACTCAAACATATTGTTGGGGTCAATACCAAAAGCAGTGACTGCTTTTTCATTAGTAGATAAGGCCGCAAAATGTTTGGCTACAAATTTTTCGTCTTTCGCATGTTGCAGGAACCAGCTACGCGCTGTGTGCGCATTGGTCATGGTTTCCTGGGTGGTAAAGGTTTTAGACGCAATGAGAAAGAGTGTTTCATCCGGCGTTATCTTTTTCAGTGTTTCCGCAATATGGGTACCATCCACATTGGAAACAAAATAAGTTTGTATGCCAGGCTTCCAGTAAGGTTTCAGGGCTTCTGTAACCATTACAGGGCCAAGATCGGAGCCGCCGATACCGATATTGACGATATAACGTATAGGCTTGCCCGTATATCCTTTCCACTCACCGGAATGGATTTGCCGGCAGATATGATCCATTTTACTCAGGACTGCCTTTACATCGGGCATTACATCCCGTCCATCCAGCATCACAGGGTCACCGGAAAAGTTACGGAGTGCCGTATGGAGTACTGCGCGGTTTTCTGTCACATTAATTTTCTCTGCACCAAACATGGCCTTGATAGCCGCATCCACACCGCTTTCGGCAGCAAGGCTCAGTAACATGCCCCGTGTTTCTTCCGTAATAAGGTTCTTGGAGTAATCGAACAGGATACTTTCAAACTGGAGGGAAAACGTTTCGAAACGTTGTTTGTCTTCCATAAACAAGGCACGCATATGCACCTTTTTCATTTCATCGGCATGCTTTTGCAATACCTGCCACGATTTAGTGGCTACTGGACTGGTAGATGGAAACATAGTAGCTTATATTGATTGCGCATCAAAAATAATCTTTTAGATTTAGGATTTACGTTTTCTGTTTCCGGTACAATTGCCAGGAAATTGTTATGGCGATAACTCCAATGGCGATAATACAGGCATGTATAATATGCTGTTGTGCCATTATATCTGCTTCTCTTCTTTTCAGCACAATACCATAGAATGCCCATACAGCAACGAGCGCATGTATAATATTATTACGCAGTAATACCATGACCATACTGAGCAGCGTGCCTATACCAATCAGGATGATGGTCCACGTAACCTGCGCCTGCATACTACCTTCCCAGCCGGCGTAAACCACCAGGGTGGCTATATTGGAGATAGTGGCAATACTTATCCATCCCAGGTAAAGACTAAAAGGTAAATAGATGAAGAGCTTTTCCGGCAGGGTAGCAGGTGTTTGGGCAATCCCGAAATTCAGGTGGATAATGAAGAGAGAAAATAACAGGATAAGCATCAGCACAATCGTAACCGGGATCAGGTTGTAGTGCCAGGCAAAGAGCCAGCTGGCATTCGCTACGGATGAAATAAGGAACCATTCCTTCATACGACCCATTACCCTGGTCAGTATCTCCGGCTGCCTGTTGGAAAATGCCAGCCATAACTGGTAAATAATAAATGCCAATAAACATAGGTAAATAATACTCCAGATACCAAACGTCATGTCAGCGGGAACAAAGAGGTTTGGATACTCGTCAGAAACCTCCCCGGTCTTTTTACCATTGATTGGAACCAGGACAGCCAGCAGGTTTGCTGTTATCATGATCAGGAATGCGATGGTATTAAAAACCGATTTATTTTTGTAATGGAGGGTTTCATGAGGGAGCATAGATTATACAAGTACTTTTAACATGTTATGAGATGGTTGACCCGCTATGATCCGCAAAAATGATGCTAAAAGGTTCGTTTATTACAATTGTAAATTGTCAATTCCTGTTACATTAGTAGAATCACATATTTTTCCCTACATTTGCCCGCTATGACAGCAGAGCAACTTAAAGCTATGAGGGACCGTCTTTACGTCCTGGGAGGTTTTCTTTAACGTCCCTGACCGATTAGCTAAAATAGAAAACGATAAACAATTAAGCCTGGCGCCCGGTTTCTGGGATGATAACGTCAGAGCAACTTCGATACTGAAAGAAATTAAGGTAAACAAATATTGGGTTGACCTTTATGATCAGGTAAATACTGCGATAGAAGACAGCAGTATTTTGAACGATTTCTTTAAAGAAGGAGAAGCAACGGAACAAGAAGTAGAACAGGCCTATGGCGCTGCAGTAGCTGCATTGGATGAACTGGAATTTAAATCAACTTTAAACCAGCCTGAAGATGAGATGCCTGCCGTACTTACGATCAACTCCGGTGCAGGTGGCACAGAAAGCCAGGATTGGGCTGAAATGCTACTGCGTATGTATCGCATGTTCGGAGAAAAACAAGGCTGGAAAGTATCAGAAATTGATACACAGTATGGTGATGGCGCCGGTATTAAATCTGCAACACTGGAATTCGATGGCCCATTTGCCTACGGACACCTGAAAGCAGAAAGCGGTGTACATCGCCTGGTACGCATTTCACCTTTTGACTCCAATGCACGCAGACATACGTCTTTCGCCTCCGTATATGTATACCCGTTAGTAGATGATACAATCGAGATAGCAGTAAATCCTGCCGACCTCGACTGGGAATTTTACCGGTCCGGGGGTAAGGGAGGACAGAACGTAAACAAGGTGGAAACAGCGGTACGGTTGAAACACATCCCTTCCGGAATTATTGTCGAATGTCAGCAGGCACGTACACAGGGAGAGAACCGTGAAAAGGCGCTCACCATGTTGAAATCACGCCTGTATGAAGAAGAGATAAGAAAACGCGAAGAGCTGAAAAATGCAGCCAACGCCAACAAACGTAAAATTGAATGGGGATCACAGATCAGGTCATACGTATTCCATCCGTATAAAATGATTAAAGATCACCGCACAGATTTCGAGGTAGGTAACGTGGGTCCGGTAATGGACGGAGAATTGGATGGTTTTATCAAGGCTTACCTGATGATGCAGAAGGAAGAGGACAATAATTGATAGCTATAGGTAAATAATTAATAGGTTTCTGCTGCAAAACAAGGCGTAAATTTGCAGCGGAAACTTATTCTTTTTTTATTGATACACCAACAAAATCTCACCAGATGAATACAGGATATTTTGAGTACGCAGCGCCTGCTAATGAGCCTGTTTTGAATTACGCACCGGGTTCTCCGGAAAGAGCAGCATTAAAAAAACAACTGGCAGCATTTAAGGCAGAAGAGGCAGATATACCAATGTATATTGGCGGCAAAGAAGTGCGTACCGGCACTACAGTTGACCTCCGTCCACCACATGAAATCAAACATAAACTGGGGCATTTCCACCAGGGAGATGCTTCTCACATAAAAGCAGCCATCACCGCCGCTTTGGAAGCGCGTGAAAAATGGGCAAACATGGAATGGGAGCAACGGGCAGGTATTTTCCTGCGTGCTGCAGAATTACTCGCTACAAAATACCGTTATCATATCAATGGTGCTACCATGCTCGGGCAAAGCAAGAATGCCTACCAGGCGGAAATAGACAGTGCCTGTGAATTGATTGACTTCCTCCGCTTTAACGTACATTTTCTCAGTGAAATTTACCGGCAGCAGCCAGGAAGTGCGCCAGGCATACATAACAGAACGGAATACCGCCCACTGGAAGGTTTCGTACTGGCAGTCACCCCGTTTAACTTCAGTGCTATTGCAGGTAACCTCCCGGCTTCTGCTGCCATGTGCGGTAACGTAGTGGTCTGGAAACCAGCCAACACACAGGTGTTTGCAGCCAACATGTTCATGAAGATCATGATAGAAGCCGGCCTGCCTGATGGCGTCATCAACCTCGTATATGCGGATGGTCCGCTGATCGGTGATATCTGCTTCGCAGATCCTCACTTCGCCGGCATTCACTTCACCGGTTCTACCGGCGTATTCCAGACGATGTGGAAGACCATCGGCCAGAATATCAGTAAATACAAAACATATCCCCGCATCGTGGGCGAAACAGGTGGAAAGGATTTCGTGCTGGCACATAAATCTGCCGATATAGACATTACCGTTACGGCACTGGCCCGTGGCGCCTTCGAATTCCAGGGACAGAAATGTTCCGCTGCTTCCCGCGCTTACCTGCCTAGCAATATCGCCGCAGCCGTGAAATCTAAACTGGTGGCTGAACTGAAAACCATGAAAATGGGTACCACGGAAGATTTTAGTAACTTTATCAACGCAGTGATCGATGAAAGATCTTTTGACAAGATTGCGAAGTACATCGATAACGCTAAAAATGATCCCACAGCAAAGATCATTGCCGGTGGTAATTACGATAAGTCAGCGGGTTACTTCATCGAACCTACTGTGATTGAAACCACCGATCCGAAATATGTGACCATGTGTGAAGAAGTGTTTGGACCGGTATTGACCATCTACGTATATGACGCAGAGAAATTTGACGATATACTGATAACGGTAGATACTACTTCGGAATATGCCTTAACCGGCGCTATTATAGCACAGGACCGCTACGCAGTGGAACTGGCTACAAAGAAACTGGTGAATAGTGCAGGTAATTTTTATATCAATGACAAGCCTACCGGCGCAGTAGTGGGACAGCAACCTTTTGGTGGCGCCCGTGCTTCCGGCACCAATGACAAAGCGGGTTCCATGCTTAACCTCTACCGCTGGTTAAGTGCGAGAAGCATCAAAGAAACCTTTGTTCCGGCTACTGATTACAGGTATCCGTTTCTGAAGGAAGCGTAATAAAACCAGACCGGTATTTTTCATCTTTAAATAATGGAAAATACCGGTCTTAAAATAAGTACTTAATTATGGAAAAAGCATCTGTTGGAGAAGAATCAGCTATCGTTGCCACTTATTTTGCTGAACATCATAAGCAACATCGGGTTGCCGATCTGGAACAGCGTTTGACTAAAAGTGGCATGCAGCAACCGGAAGCGGGTGAACATGCTGTAGCTGCCTATGAAGCATATTTCAGGAAACAACTCAAAAATAAAGGCGTCAGATCACTGATTTTCCTGGTATTTGCAGGTATCTTCCTGATGAAGATTATCAATTTTTCCGACAGAGGAGGAGCTTCCTCACAGTCTTCTTTCATGATGACCAGCCTTATGATCGCCCTCACCGCCTATGTATTGTTACAGGGCCTCTTTTGGGGGATTCAGTTGTTCCAGCTGAAAGAAGAAATTTCTTCTTTCAGGGATCTGAGAAGTATATAAGCTAAAATGTTCCGCGTTATTTCATCTTCTCTAAAGCTGCGAGGGCTTCTGTTACATGCTTTTCACCATCGCGCATGGAATTAAATTCATGTACAACAATCCCATTTTTATCTACTATATAGGTGACCCTGCCTGGTATCACAAAGGTTTTGGGTACCCCAAATAATTTGCGCACTTCATTCCTGGAATCGCTGAGTAAAGTAAAAGGGAGATTGTGATGGGTTGCAAAGCTTTTATGTGAAGCCACATTATCAGCACTGATACCGATTACTATAGCGCCATATTTTTGAAAATCCTGGTAAGCATCCCGGAAGGAGCAGGCTTCTTTGGTACATACACTGGTTTCATCCTTCGGATAAAAATAAATGACCAGCGGCTGTTTTCCCAGTACACTATTGATATCAAATGTTTTTCCGTTCTGATCCTGTAAAGAAAAGGCTGGTATCTTATCTCCGGTCTTTATCTGCGATTGGGAAGAGCATCCCCAAAATTGTAAGAAGGCAGTCATAGCGATTATTAACTTAAGTGTCCTCATATGCACACGTTTTCAGGTACTAAAGTACGACAGATAAGGAGAAGTGCGGGGGACAAAAAGACAACCGCCGGACAATACATTAAAAATAAAACCATATATGTCCGGTATATTATATAAATATTCTCCCCTTTATCCTGTTATTTTCTGATTTTCATCTTTTTATCTGTGGCATTAATCACTACTTTTGGCATCTAAAACGTTGTGTTTTGAAAACCATACTAAACGGTAAGCAACTGGCTATTACCATAGACAGGCTTTGTCACCAGTTGATCGAGAATCATTTACAGTTTGAAAACACTGTATTGATAGGACTCCAGCCACGCGGCATTTACCTGTCAGACAGGATTTATGAGACATTGCATAAGCTGTTGCCGGATGCACACATTAATTACGGTAAACTGGACATTACTTTTTACCGCGACGATTTCAACAAAGGCAATGTGTTGCATGTTCCCAGTGAAACGAACATTAATTTTTCTATAGAAAATAAAAAGGTAGTGCTGATAGATGATGTATTGTACACCGGCCGCACGATCCGCTCGGCGCTGGATGCGATGCTCGACTTCGGCCGGCCGGACGCTGTGGAGCTGCTGGCCCTGATAGACCGGCGTTTTAGCCGTCAGCTTCCCATTCAGCCCGATTACACCGGACGCACCATTGACGCCTTGATTTCACAAAGAGTCCGGGTACTATGGGAACAAAGAGATGGTAAGGACGAGGTAATCCTGGTTGATTAAAATGAATCCGGATTTCAGAATTCAGATTTCACCCTTTATATTTGCACATTAATGTCACTTTCTGTTAAACACTTACTCGGAATTCGCGATCTGCAACGTCAGGATATAGAACTTATTTTTAAAACGGCCAGCCAGTTTAAGGAAGTCTTACAAAGGCCGATTAAAAGTGTTCCCACGCTCCGCGATACAACAATAGTCAACTTATTTTTTGAGAATTCTACCCGCACACGCATCTCTTTTGAATTAGCGGAAAAGCGCCTTGGTGCAAATACGGTGAACTTTTCAGCTTCCGGCTCTTCCGTTTCAAAAGGGGAAACGCTGATAGATACGGTCAACAATATCCTGTCCATGAAAGTGGATGTGGTAGTGATGCGCCACTCCGCCAGCGGAGCGCCGCATTTCCTGGCTAAACACATCAACGTTCCCATCCTGAATGCTGGCGATGGAATCAATGAACACCCCACACAGGCACTCCTGGATGCTTTTTCTATCAAAGAAAGGCTGGGTAGTGTGGAAGGCAAGAAGATCGCCATCTGCGGTGATATCATGCACTCACGGGTTGCACTGTCAAATATTTACTGCCTGAAGAAATTAGGGGCGGAGGTGACGGTAGTAGGCCCGCCAACACTCATCCCAAAGCATATGGCCGCTGCACTCGGCGTAAACGTAAGCTACGACATCCGCGAAGCACTCGCCTGGTGTGATGTAGCCAACGTACTCCGGATCCAGCTGGAAAGACAAAATACACCACTGTTCTCCTCCCTGAGAGAATATTCACTCGCTTACGGCATCAACCGCCAGCTACTGGATAGCCTGAACAAAGAGATCGTGATCATGCACCCCGGACCTATCAACCGCGGCGTGGAAATCAACTCTGACGTAGCCGATTCCAGCCAGTCAATTATTCTCAACCAGGTAGAGAACGGCGTCGCCATCCGTATGGCTGCACTGTATCTGCTGGCAGGAAAGAAAGAACAATAAATATTTACGAATTTTTTGATTTACGAATTTAGGGATTTGAAATGCAGCGAAGATCTAATTGATAATCTTCGCTGCATTTCAAATCCCTAAATTCGTAAATCAAAAAATTCGTAAATATTTTCTAGAATCCGACATTGATTCCAAATGTATACGACCGGAAAAAGGGATACACGTTTCCATTGTAGCCATCAGCCTGTTCCGGGTCATAGTATTTAATCTTCATGTTATTTGTTTCCCAAAGATCCTGCCCGGAGAAATAGAACCGCAAATTGGTAATAGGAATACGTTTCAGCAAAGCTGCTGGTAAACTATACCCTAACTGGAGGTTTTTAAGGCGTATATAGGCCCCGTTCATCACCCAATGACTGGATGGCACCGTATTCTGCTCATCTCCTGAATATACACGGGGAAACATGGCATCCGGATGATCCGGGCTCCAGTGATCCTGGTTAATATCCCACGGTTGCCGCCAATTGGAAGTAAATGGAATATTGTAGCGCGGATCAGGTATCACCTTACGATTGCTGACGCCCTGGAAGAACAGGGAGAAGTCGAACCCCTTCCAGGAAAAGCCTGCATCTATCCCGTAGGAATATTGCGGATCAGTGCTACCCAGGTATACGAGGTCGCTGTAATCGATCTTGTTATCTCCATTAGTATCTTTATACCGGATATCTCCTGCTGCTGTTTTATCTGTTTGAAAAGCATGCTGCTGTACCTGATCATTCGTCTGGAAATAACCTTCCGCCATATATCCAAAGAGGGAAGAGTACGGGTAACCGGCAATACCCTGGTTCCAGCCGGGTTGTGGCGCTACTCCTTCATTACGCAATACTTTATTCTGACTGTTGAACAGGTTTGCATTGATGTACCAGGTAAAAGGGCCGCGGATACTTCTCCAGCCCGCATTGAGTTCCCAGCCCTGCGATTTCATTTCACCGGTATTAAAGCGCAGTGGCCACGCACCGGTAGTGGAAGACGTGAGTACAGGGATCTGCATATCCCGGTTATGTTTCACAAAATAATCGGCAGACAAGGTAAGTCGTCCCCGGAAAAGGGTGGCATCCCATCCATAATTGTTGGTAGAAATATTTTCCCATCCACTTGCCTGTGGTATAGGATTTTTGTAGATGAACGGAGAAAACGGATTGCTGTAGCCGAAGGTGAATGTTTGCAGCCGTTCATCATTGGCAATGGTATTCCAGCTATTTACATTACCCAGTCTTCCCCATGACCATCTCAATTTAAATTCATTAAAAAAGGGAAGAGCATTGTTGAACCAGGTTTCATTATTTAACCGCCAGCCGGCAGAAAACGAAGGGAATGCCTGCCACTGCTCCAGCCGCGTAAACGCTGTACTGCGTTGTGATAGCCGGGCGCCGATAAGATTGGCTTCCAGTAAATAACGATTGTCGTAATTGTAATTCATTTTGCCGAATAAAGACATCATCGTGCCGGTGGCCTGTTGCAACTGTGTCTGCTGCGGTGGTGCATTGAAATGTGAGGTATTGATCTCCTGCTTCGTGAGTCCATAGGACACAGCTGTATTCTGCTCGGTATTATAGGTTTCCTGTGTGTAGCCACCCAACAGGTGAATGTTATGTTTATCTTTTTTCACCTCATAGTCGGTGAGTAGTTGCAGGTTGCCCGCTTTGGCTACCAGCCTGCTTTTTTGCAGCATATTATCCGGCTGGATATAGGCAGCCGGCGCTACCCGGTTCCATAATGCGAGCGTGTTGCGACCGAGGTTGTCCTGCAAGGTATGTTGCTGCGGACTATAGATCACGCGTAGCGTAAGTCCTTTCGCCAGGCTATCTGCACGGAGTGTCAGTACGGCATCGATGTAATTATTTTTTTCATCCCGTTGACCGCCATCCTGAAGGACCGCGTAGGTAGGGGCGCCACCTGCTGCGTAATTCATGGTTCCAGGAACGTAAACCGGTACATTATTGGGAGCCCGGTAAAGCCCTGCCAGCAAGCCTTGTGGCCCTTCCACTGCCTGGGCGGGTGAAAAGGTATTTGTTTGTGCATACGATAACCTCGTTTCCATGCTGAAGTGTTTACTAAAGCGGCTGTTCAGGTTTACGCGTGCATTCACCCGGTGTGTTCTGTCCGGCCCGGCGGCAAAAAGTCCTTCCCGCCCGAAATAGCCCATGGAGGCGGAGAACTGGTTAATGGTATCACCTCCTTTAACAGAGATATTATAGTTCTGAATGCCAGTCTGTTTTTTTGTAAGCAGGGGCAACTGGTTAAAGTCGTAATAATATTTGTAGTAGTCAGGATGATCGTAGTCGATGGCGTAATGATTGCCTGTTTTCATCAGGTCAATTTCATAAGGCTGCCAGGGGGCTTGTTGTCCGGCATTTTCAGACGCTTCATTCAGCATGGTTGCTTCCTCCCAGGAATGTAACCGGTTCGGGAGGCGGATGGGCGTTTCAAAACCGGCGAGGGTGTTGAAGTCTACAGACAGCTTTCCGGGTTTGCCGGTTCGTGTGGTGACCAGCACCACGCCACCTGCGCCGCGGGCGCCATAGATGGAAGCCGCAGCAGCATCTTTCAGGATGGAAACGGATTCGATGTCGTCGGGGTTTAAAACAGCCAGTGACCCCGGCACACCATCTACAATGACTGGTGTATTGCCGCCGGAAGCAGAGCTAACGCCCCTGATCTGAATATTGAATCCTTCTTTTCCGGGTTGTCCGTTGCTGCGCGTTACTATGAGGCCGGTGGCTGTTCCCTGCAAAGCGGCCATCACATTGGGTACGGGCCTGCTTTTGAGCCGGGCGCCGTCTACCTGCGCGATGGCGCCGGTGATGTTGGCGCGCTTTTGCAGGCCATAGCCTAATACGACCAGTTCATTTAATTTTTTCAGATCGGGTTGCAGGGTAATGGAGATATTCCTGCGATCTCTTACCGTAATTTCTTTTGATTCAAAACCAATGAGCGATACCGACAATACTGCCTGTCCGGAGGCTACTTCCAGTTTGAATATGCCGTTATCCGCAGTAGCAGCGCCGTTCTGCGTCCCCTTTTCGCGGATGGAAACACCACTCAGCGGTACCATACCATCGGTGATGGTGCCGCTGATCTGCCAGCGGTTATCATTATCATCACGTTTGTTTCCCGGTAACAAGGGATCTGTTGCTGCTGCATTCAGTGGGATGACGATAATTTGTCCGTCTTTTATTTCCACTTTATACCTGGAGGGAGGGAAGAGGTTACGCAATACATCCGGCAGGGGGGCATTATGTACGTGTATGCTAACACCATTACGGGTTTCCATCTCTCCGGTAGAAATAGCAAAAGTATATTTTGTTTGCTTTTCTATTTCGCGAAGTACTGTTTTCAGGCTGGCATTACTGTATTGAAGAGAAACTTTTTTCGGGGAGGCAATAGGTACCTGCGCGACTGCAACAGCGTCAGCAAACACCAGGATAACAATAAAAAGAAAAGCAGGCACGCACCTAAACCTGGTATTTGAGCGCAGCGCCTGAAGCAATAATTGCTGCATAAGCAAGAGGTCAGGCGCTTGTTAGTAGATTTCTACCAGGTTGTTTTTATGAGAGATATTGATTTGTAATGTTTTCTTCATAATGTCCAGGACTTCATCCAGCGGCATGTTACGGAAGGTAGCCAGCAGCTTTTTATCAGCCAGTTGCTGATCGCGGATATCTATCTGTACATTATAAAAATCTTCCAATGCGGTAGCCACTTCTGTAAGTGGGGAATCATCGAAAGTAAGACACCTGGTTTTCCAGGCGAGGATATTATTATTCTTTTTATGAAGTTGTGTTTCAATACCGGTACCGTTATGTTTCAGCGATGCTTCCACACCGGGAGTAAGGATCACTTTCTTTTCAGTGCCTTTGTAAGCGGCGCTTACTTTTCCGGTTTGTACAAATACTTTAACACCGGCGCTGGCCGCTCTTACGTTGAAAGAAGTGCCCAGTACCTGTACTTCCACATCGGGTGCATCAACGGTAAAGGGGAGTGCATCATTTTTGGTAACATCGAAAAAAGCTTCTCCTTTAACAATGCTGAGATGCCTGTTTTCTTTACCAAAAGAGCGGGGGTAGCGGATGGTAGTATGTGCATTAATATATACCATGGAGCCATCGGGAAGATGAAGGCTATCCAGGTTTTGTGCTGTTGTAATTGTTTTATAACCACCGGGGCCCAGCCAGGTCCAGGTAACAGCAAACAGCATTACTGCCGCAGCTGCCCACCAGTAGCGGGGTTTCATTTTTATAACGCGGCCTTTAACAGGTTGCGGGGTAGCGGGTTGTTCAGTAGAAACGGGTACTGCATCCAGTGCAGCATTCAGTTGTTGCCATTGTCCATGGGTATCGAAAGCGGATGCAGCAGGTAACGGATCGCCATGCCACATATCTTTCATGTCCAGGAAGATATCGAGGTTTGATGCATCCTGTTGTATCCATTGATTGAGCTGCTGCTTATGCTGCTCATTTTCCGGATCTTCCAGGTAACGGATCACTATGTCTATGTCAGTTTTACTGTTCATGGCTACTTATTAACTATACAACCAGAAAAGGGTTTACCATTAAGCGATGTTAAAAAAATACAGGTTTTTACTCTTTATTAATAAGTACAATCCGCAATTTTTTCAGCGCAGTGGTCAGGTGAGCGTATACAGTATTAATAGAGATATTTAATTGTTCTGCTATTTCGGCGGGGGTTAAACCTTTGAGGCGGCTCATTTCAAATACGCGGCGGCATTGGTCCGGGAGCTTGTCGAGTGCTGACCGGTACTGTGCTTCCAGTTCTTTATGTTCCAGGAGGGCATGGCCATTATCTGCTGGTGTGGCAGACAACAATTGCTCCTTTGCATATAGTTCCTTACGTTGTTCTTTTTTTATCCGGTTAAGACAGGTGTTCACCGTTGCTCTGGCCAGGTAGTGATTTATTGGCGCCCGTTCATCCAGGTTTTCGGCTCCTTTCCACAAGTTGAGGAATACATCCTGTACCATATCATTCGCATCTTCCTCATCTTTTACATAACGAACGGCAATATTATACATAGAAGGTGCGAACTGTTTAAAAACAGCTTCAAACACGTCTCTATGCCTGTTCCTGATGCCTTTTACTATTTCCTCGTTACTCAATTGCAACATGCTGTTTTCATTTATTTCCCCTGAGCGAAGATAACCATGATTATATTGATTTTAAAGATTTACTGGATGGGTGTAACAGATTAATTTTTCAATCTTTTACGCTTATAATATCTATTAATCCAGGTTCATAACACCCATCAGGTTAATCCTTCAATCTTTTAATCCTGGTCTTTAACATTTCTTTGACTAATGGTATCCTCATTTTCGGATGTATTGTTATTATACCGCCGGTAACGAATTGGGCATAGTAACAAAAATCATGCACAATCACCGCACGCTGGTTCAATTAGTCATTATTATTTTAACCATACAAAAAATTGAATGCCATGAAAAAAACAATCACAGGAATGCTCGCTTTAGCAACAATTGTAGTAGGAATGTCTGCATTTAAAAGTGCTGATGTAAAAGCCGTTAAATCAACCGACAGCATCGCTGTTGCGGTAGATTCACTGGCTGCTACTGATTCTTTGGTTAGTATTGATTCTCTCCGCGCAGTAGAAGGCGGCTCCATTACCGGAAAAATTTCACCAGCAGATGGCGCTACTGAAGTAGAAGCCGCTATGGGTGAAGAAAAGCTGAAAGGCGCTATCGCCGAAGGTTCTTTCGCTATTCCCGCAGCAAAAGCCGGTACTTATACAATTACTGTCCTGGCTAAGGCTCCGTACAAAAATGCGGTGATCAAGGATGTAAAAGTAGAAGACGGTAAAGCTACTGATCTGGGCGAAATCAAACTGGAACAATAGTATATAGCATCCAACAATACAATAGCATCCAAATGGGAACCCATTTTGGTTTGATCTCAGAGGGGCCGCCGATGGCCCCTCTTTTTTTATGCTATTTGATAACTTATAAGTACATATATCTTCCTTTACCTGATATTTTACATATTAAAATGAAAATAATTCGCTTAAAATGCAATAAATATTTTTCTAAATGAAAACAACTGCTTATTTTAGCCTTACATTCACATATGAGTGAATCACAAGGTGGAATTATAATATGTTTGTTAACCCCGGGAGCCCAGATGGGCTCCTTTTTAATAAAAGTATGGGGGGAGCAAAAACCTTAATGCAAAATTAAAAGCTACATCAGATGCGCTTCAAAGAACACATTGATATAGCTTCATTATCCTCGACAGGATTTGGACGACTTTAACAGGTTTTAAAATTCAATCAAAAATCAATTGATAAACTAACCTTTCCCCCTAATCCAATCTTAACGATTTTCTGTAAAGTGGAAAGCCTAACTTCTTTAATATCATTTTCAATTTTTGATATGTAAGATTTATTCTTCCCTACTTTAGCTGCAAGTTCCTCTTGTGTTAACCCCTTGGCTAACCTTGCTTCATGTAATAAAGAACCAAGTTTAAAAACTTCATACCCAGCTTCAAATTCTTCGCGCTTTTCGGCTCCACGTTTACCATGATGTTTATCAATGAAATCGTCAAGGGAAGTGAGGTTACTATTTTTCGTCTTTTTCATATTCACTTTTAATTTTCAATGCTTTTGTAATTTCATTCTTGGGTGTCTTCTGCGTTTTCTTTTGAAACCCATTCGCCAAAACAACTAGTTTCCCTTTATCAAAGAAACAGAATATTCGAAAAATGTCAGTGCGTTGCTTTATTCTCACCTCATATAACCCTTCTGTTCCTTCAAGATGTTTCAAATATGATTCTGGCACCCTCTCCAATTCTTCAATTGCTTTTAAAGTCCAGAGTATCTTATCCTGAACTTCTTTTTTCTGCTCTTTGAAAAAATTGTCAAAATGCTTCTTATAAAAAACGACTGTTCGATACTTCTTTGTTTCCACAGCACAAAGATACAGAAAAGTTCCCCTAAAGGACAACTAAAAATTCACTTCCTTTAAAATATTAAAAGCGAAATCATTCTTATTAATTGATTATTAATATTTTATATAGATATTTAAAACTAGTTATACATCACCATATACAATAGTATTTTTAGAAATCGTGAGAACCTAGTTAGTTGCTAAAAATAATTTGACAGAAATTAACTTTAATGTTAATTTAGATCCTACTTTACACCAACCAATCTTATCCTAACGTAAACCCCAAGTAAACGTGAATTACGAGATTATTGAATTACAGCAGTTCTCCGGAAAGCGGGCACATATTTACTCTATAATAATGGCTAATGAAGATATCAGTTTGTTTGAGCGTTTTGTGAGGACGCATATTTCGACATACAAAACGGAGTTGAATGCGATTACCAAACTATTAACTGCAATGGGGTGCAGCGTAGGCGTACAGGAAAAATATTTTAAAGTACAGGAAGGAATACCGGCTGCTGGCGTTAGTGCCTTATATGGACACATTGAAAAAAATCTTAGATTATATTGTATCAGATATGGCGCAGTACCAATCATAATAGGAGGGGGCGGTTCAGCCGCAGCGCAGCCACCCTCTTTGCAGAAGGGCGAAAAACCGGAAGAGGTGATAGCCATGATGAAAATTTCAAAAGATATTTTACATAAGATCCATGATGGCGCAATATACCGGTCGCCGGATGGTTCACAATTGAAAGGAGATCTAATCTTTAAAGACCATGACAAAGAATAATGAAGCAAGAAAATACAGTAGTAAAATTATTGCAGATCTGCTGGCAGGCATTACGCCCCTGGAAGATTTACAGATAGGAACTAAAATATTGCTGGCAGACCGTATCGGTAAGATCATGGACGACAGAGGCCTCAACAATAAAGACCTGGCAGCTAAAATGAGTAAAAGCCCTTCTGAGATTTCCCGGTGGCTGAGTGGAGGACACAATTTTACTATTGACACCTTGTCTGAAATCGCCATTGCACTGGAGGTGCCTATAGAACAGTTTTTTATACCAACACAGGTGAAAGTGGTAAGAGATATCCGCTTGTCACTAACGATAAAAGATGTAAAATCAAACGCACCATATTTTTCGCCGGTAGTGAGCAATTATTAGCCAATTGATCGTATTTTTCCTTTCTTCCCCGTATTAATATTCGCCATGCAAAAGAAAACACAGATAGTAAAAGTGGAGCCGGTTAACCTGGCACTCAAAGCAATCGAACTATTGGATAACACTATTCATTATCCTGGTGATCGGCCTGCATTGACCAGCTTCAATTTCAATCTAAATATTACCAGCAAAGCAGATGAAGAAAAAAGACTGCTGTTTGTTATCGTAAAAGTGGATGTAGCCAATGAAAATATACATCACCTGCTGGGTTCCATTACTGTCAGCTCCATTTATACCATCGATAATTTTGACGAGGTGGTAAAAATAAATGCTTCCGGCCAGCCGGATATGCCGGAACAACTGATAGAAACGTTGCACAGCACCTCCTTATCTACTACAAGAGGAGTAATGTTTGCTACATTTAAAGGAACATTCCTGCACAACGCATTGTTACCCATTATTATTCCCGGCTCACTTATAGAAGAAATAAACAAATAAATAATTTCGCATTATGCGCACTGTTCTTCTGCTCCTTGTTTCCAATACCTTTATGACTTTCGCCTGGTACGGACATTTGAAATACCAGGATACAGCACTCTGGAAAGTGATCCTCATCAGTTGGGGAATTGCCTTTTTTGAGTACTGCTTTATGGTACCGGCCAACAGGTTCGGTGCGCAGGAAGGGTTCAGCGGTTTTCAGCTGAAAACGATCCAGGAAGTAGTGACGCTAACAGTATTCAGCCTGTTCGCCATTTTTTTCCTGAAAGAACCGTTGAGATGGAACTACCTCGTATCCTTTATTCTTTTGATAGGCGCTGTGTTCTTTATGTTCAAGAAATAGGCAAAAGGTTCAGTCCGCCATAACAACGTACGACCGTTCCGGTTATAACAGCGTTTTACCTTGCCTTCCATTATAAAAAGACGATAGTGATTAAACCTAAAAAACAGATAAAATATAAAATTCCCACTTTACTCAGTATCTTTAATCACTTAATTCCGACTAAAAACTAAGTCATTGAGGGAAGAAGCGAATATACAATTGCTGGTGGAACGGGTAGCTTCGCTGGGAGATGAACAGGCCTACAAAGCCCTGTTCAGATTGTTTTATAAGCCACTCAGCCAATTTGCTTACTCTATTGTAAAATCGTGGGAATCAGCAGAGGAAATTGCTTCAGATGTATTTATGAATATCTGGAAAAACCGCGAGCGCCTGCTGCAGGTGGAAAACCTGAATGTATACCTGTATGTCTCCACAAAAAATATAGCCCTTAACTACTTAACGAAAGCCGCACGTACGCCCCATTTCAGCCTGGATGAACTAGCCGTGGATTTTAGTGTCAGCTACGCAACACCCGAACAGATCTTTATTTCCGGCGAAATGGTCAGGAAAATAGAAGCTGCCATCGATATGTTGCCCCCCAAAAGAAAAATGATCTTTAAACTGATCAGGGAAGACGGCCTGAAATATAAGGAAGTAGCCCAGATCCTGGATATATCTGTTAATACCATCGACGTACACATGGCCCAGGCGCTGAAAAAGATCAGCGAAGCGATTAACCTGTCCTTCATCAAATCAAAATAATTTATTTTTTTTTACCCGGAGTAGTAGATTTCTGTATACAGCTTGTCCTTCTATATACAATCATGCTTTTGTATCATCAACATGGAACAGGAAAGAATATGGTTATTGCTGGGAAGGAAAGTATCGGGTGAAGCCACGATGGCGGAGCTACGTGAACTGGAAGAACTGTTGCAGCAATTCCCTGAGTTACGATATAAATTTTCTGTGCTAAGTAGCTGGCAGGTGCCGGCGCCATGTGATGAGTGGACCCAAAAAACAACCGCTGCACTGGAAAAGCATCTCCTGAAAATGGAAGCAGCTTTTCCACAAGACCTCCCGGTGATCCCGGTGGTAGTCCCCCCGGCGCCAAAGGCAAAAAGCCGGATAGGGGTTATGGCAGTATTATCACTGCTGGTAGTAATGCTGGGTAGCTATTGTATATTCCTGCTAATGAACAAAGATGGGGAAACGAAAAAAGACGAGATAGCAGAAATACAGACCCACAACGGCTCCCGCTCAAAAGCAGTACTTCCGGATGGTTCTGAAATATGGCTCAACGGTGGCAGCAAATTAACCTACAATCCTGCCATGAACAAAAAAGGCACCAGGGAAGTGTTCCTGTCAGGAGAAGCATTTTTTAATGTAGCCCGGAATGCTGATAAACCCTTCATCATCCGCACCAGTACCATGGAAGTGAAGGTATTAGGTACTTCCTTTAACGTAAAGGCTTACCCTGGCGATAAAACCGCAGAAACATCTTTGATCAGCGGTGTGGTAGAAGTTACACCTCATCATGATGCCAGCCGGCGGATAAGACTGGCACCCAATCAGAAAATAATTATCCGGGGAACCCAGGAAGGCAATACCAGACCCGGTTTGGGATATAGTATAGAAAATATAAAACAGCTTCCGGAAGATAACATGATCGGCGAAACAGCCTGGCGTGATAACATCCTGGTATTTGACAATGAAAGATTCGAAGATATTGCGCTGAAAATGGAACGTTGGTACGACATCAAAATACATCTGACTAATAATAAATTAAAGAATTACCATTTTACCGGCACCTTTAAAAATGAATCATTTCCTGAAATACTGGAAGCACTGAAGGTTACAACATCATTCCATTGCCGTATAACAGGTAATGAAGTATTTATTAACCCATAATAGGTTACGTACAACAAAAAAAAGATACCAATTGCATAAAAAAAGGGCAAATGCTGGAAACATTTACCCTTTGTTGAGATCCAACGGCAGATTACTTCACTTGGCAATGCAGTCCTGTCGTCGTTTTATTGACCTTTAACAACCATAAATGTATGGAAAAAAATCATACATTATGTAATCCTTTTGCATACGAAAACAATAGGAAAAGTTGTTCTGAAAATGAAATTGGTATCCTTTATTATTCTTTTTACCTGTTTACACGGGATCAGTGATGTGTATGGTCAACATGCGCGTCTCTCCGTGAAAGCAGATGAAATGCCCTTAATCCGCCTGTTGAAGTTGATTGAACAGAAAAGCAATTGTCGTTTCGTATACCGGAATGATCTGCTGCCAGCCAACAGCAGGATATCTGTTAATATGAAAGATGAATTATTAGAAGACGTATTGAACAAAATTCTGAAGAATACGGGTCTGACTTTTAAACATCTTTCTGATAACCTGATAGCTATTGCTCCGGGAAACACAGTGATGGAAGGCATACATATCAGCGGTCGCGTAACAGATCTTACCGGGCATCCATTGCCTGGTGTGACAGTGCGTATTGCTGGTTTAAACAAAGGCGCTACCACAGATGGCAGTGGGGAATTTCAAATGGAAGCACCCTCAAATGCCATGCTGATCTGCTCTTTCATTGGTTATGAAGAGCAGCGGGTACCGATAAATGATCGAAAGGAATTCGATATAATATTAAAGGATGATGCCAGGGGCCTGAATGAAGTTGTAGTGGTGGCCTATGGTGTTCAAACAAAAGGTTCTTTGACAGGTTCAGCTACTACAGTAAATGCTTCTCTTTATGATAAAGCACCACGTAGCAGCTTCCAGGAAAGTTTACAGGGAAATGTACCGGGATTGCAATCCACCAATGGCTCCGGTCAGCCGGGCTCTGTGCCCAGCGTCCGTATCCGGGGTATAGGCTCTATCAATGCGGGTAGTTCGCCGCTCTACGTAGTAGATGGTGTACCGGTAGTTACAGATGATCTCACAGATTATAATGTGAACTCACTGGCCGGTATCAACAGTGCTGACATTGCATCCATCTCTGTGTTGAAAGATGCAGCGGCGGCTTCTATTTACGGCTCCCGTGCTGCCAATGGCGTGATCCTGATCACAACGAAAACCGGCAGTACAGGAAGAACAAAGATCGACGCATCTGTACAACGTGGTACCAACCAGCTCACCATCGCAAAGAAAAATTATCCGCTTAATACCAGTGAGATGATGGAACTGCTGCGGGAGGGTTGGGCCAATAAGGCGGATGGTACCGGCGAAGCAGGATTTCAACAGGAAATCAAGGCCCGCGGTATAGATACAACCGTTAATACCAATTGGATAGATGTACTTACCCGTCATGGTGGTTTTACCCAGGCTAATTTATCCGCCGCAGGCGGAAATGCAAAAACAAAATTTTACGTGTCCGGCGGTTACTACGATTCTAAATCTGCTTTGAGAGGCGTAGACTACAAACGGCTGACGGGCAAAATGAATCTCATCAATAATGCTACCGACAGGCTCTCTTTTGATGTGAACCTGTCGCTCGGCTATCAGCGTGCAAATGCCGTAGGCGATGAGGGCCTGCTGGCCAACCCGGTTCGCTCACTCGCACGGGTACAGCCCTGGCTGAAGGTTTACAACAACGATGGTTCTTATGATTTCAGTTACAACAGTACATTCAATCCGGTAGCCATCATGAATGGTGTTACGCGTACCGGCACTATATATGGTTTGCTGGGTGGCGCCGGCGCCAAATACAGGTTCACCGATTTTCTCACTTTTGAAACGAAGATCAGCCTGGATTTAAACTATGCGCGCAGTAATTCTTTCTATTCACCGGAATTTGGTGATGGCAGAAATACCAATGGCCGTGCCTCCGTCAATAACAGCTTATGGAACAACTGGGTATCTACCAACATCCTGCGTTTCAACCGGCAATGGGGCTATCATGGATTAAATGCCTTCGCAGGTTATGAAGCGCAAAAGACAACAAATACGGGCAATTCCTCTGCAGCTACTAATTTCCTGCCAGGCATGCAGCAGCTCGCAGATGCATCAACCCCCGAATTTGTTTCTTCTGTGAATGCCGTAAATGCTTTAACAGGCGTATTACTAAATACAAGTTACAACTACAAACAAAAATATTATCTCTCCGGCTCTATCCGCCGTGATGCGTCATCACGCTTCGGAAGAGACAAGAGGAGTGCTTTTTTCTGGTCATTGGGCGCTGCATGGAATATTTATAAAGCATCTTTTTTGCAGGACATCCCAGGAATAAACGAATTAAAGATACGTGCTAGCTATGGCAGCAACGGAAACCAGGCTATTGATAATTATGCTTCTTTGTCGTTATACAATCCGGCAAACGATTATGATGGGAAACCGGGGTATGTGCTAAGTCAATACCCCAATTCCTATCTTACATGGGAACAGAATAAACCATTCAATGCAGGACTTGATTTTGCACTGCTTAAAAATCGTATATCCGGTACCGTAGAATACTACAACAGGATCACTTCCCGCCTGTTACTCAATGTACCGGTATCGTCCACAAACGGTATCACCACTGTGTTCCGTAATAACGGAGAAATGCGGAACAGCGGTCTGGAGATTTCACTTTCCTCCCGTAACATCATTGAAAAAGAAGAGAAAGGGTTCTCCTGGAGAACAGATCTTAACTTCTCTACTTTAAATAACAGGATTACGAAGTTGGATAACCCGATCACCAGTACTTATACTTATAAGCGGGAAGTAGGGGTAGATTTTTACCAGTTCTTCCTCGTTGGATATGCCGGCGCAGATCCGCAAACAGGAGAGGCGCTATGGTATAAGGATGCTACAAAAACCACCACCACCAACGTTTATGGCGAAGCACAACGTTTCAATCAGGGTAGTGCGCTACCAAAGTTTTATGGGGGTGTCACCAACTACCTGAGTTACAAAGGATTCGACCTGAGCTTCCAGTTCTTTTATAACTGGGGTAATAAAGTATATGATAACTGGGGCGCTTTCACGGAATCTGACGGCAGCGGCGGATTTGGAGGAACCTCCAAAATGTCGCGCCTGATCTATGAAAACCGCTGGCGTCAACCCGGCGACCATACCAACATTCCGAAAGTAGTGTATGGTGGTACGCAAACAGGATTGAGCAATCAGACATCATCCCGGTTTTTATATGATGGCAGTTTTATACGGCTGAGAGATTTGTTGCTGGCTTATAATCTGCCCAAAGGATACCTGGCAAGGACGGGTATCAACGATGTACGGGTGTATGCAAGAGCCAATAATCTATGGACTTTTGTAAAAGATAAACAGCTGACAATGGACCCGGAAGTACCGGTAACAGGGGATTATGATCAACGTCCACCGGTATTTAAAACGTTGCTGGTAGGTGTGGATATAAATTTTTAATGTAGACAATGTTGAAACGTTATACATATTGCGTATTGGTATTGGTATTGCTAACCGGCATGGTGGCCGGTTGTAATAAGGATTTCCTGGAACTGAAACCGGAACAAGCGACAGAAACGAAGAATGCTATTAAAGATTTACCGGGACTGCGTGCAGCTATCAGCGGCGTGTATTCCCTGATGCAGAATGAAAATTATTATGGCCGCACCGTACCGTTATTACCGGATCTGCGCGCCGATAATGGATTTATCAGTGTAATCAACAATAATCGCTACCGCAACCAGGACCAGTATATTGTTACCGCTAATGACGTGTACACAACGGATACCTGGAACCTGTTATACAGTGTGGTAGCCAACGCCAATATGGTGATTCAGTATGGCCCGCATATCTTCCTGCTGCCCGCAGCAACAGATAGTGTGGAAGCGAAACAGATCGTTGCAGAGGCTTATGCCATCAGGGCGCTGGTGTTTTTTGATCTGTCCAGGTTGTATGCACAGCCTTACAACCGTACTGCGGATGCATCGCACATGGGCATACCACTGGTGACCACAACGAACATCGATTCTGTTCAATCACCATCACGCAGCACCGCTAAACAAACCTATGATCAGATCATCAGTGATCTGAGAACAGCCATCAGCAGGTTTGAAGAAAGTAAAAGCACTGCTTTTTCTTCCGGTCGCATAAATATTTATTCGGCTGCAGCGTTGCTGTCGAGGGTGTTATTATATAAAGAAGACTGGGCAGGCGCCGAAAAGTATGCGGATACCGTGATAAATGAAAATAAATATAAGCTGCTGGAGAGCGAGGCGCTGACAGCTGATTTTAGCAAAACAGGCAACAGCGAAACGATCTTTGAAGTCATCAATACACCGGTAGATAACCGCGGTGCAGATGCACTCAGTTATATGTTCAGCCAGGATGGTTACGGCGATGTACTGGCAACAGATGACCTATTTAATATTTATGCAGCGAAAGATGTGCGGCTGGGCTTTCTGAAGCGTGATAAAAGAGCGGGTAACGGCGGTGAGAATCCGGCGAACATCATTACTAAATATAAAGATGTGACCATGTTCAGTGAAGGTATCAAGGTAATACGACTGGCGGAACTTTACCTGATCCGTGCGGAAGCACGGGCTCACCTGGAAAAAGATCCCCAGGCACAGGCAGATCTGAACCGTATTGTAAGCAGGGCCGATCCTGGTGCAATACCTGTTGTGGCTACCGGTCCTGCGCTGCTGCGTGCCATTGCCATGGAAAGGCGCAAGGAGCTTGCTTTTGAAGGGCACCGGCTTTTTGACCTGGTACGTACCACTGCATCTTTTACGAAGTACCTGGCAAGTAATAAAACAATTGCCGTGGCATTGCCCGGTACAAAGATAATCTTACCCATCCCGCAAAGGGAGCTGGATGCCAATCCAAATATACGCCACCAGCAGAACGAAGGTTACAATTAATCTAAACCTCACCTTTGTTAATAATTGGTTTTTGCAAACTGGTTGGTTTTTGCTTATGTATTATGTGTAGGTCCCGGTGAATCACCGGGACCTTTTTTTACCAAGATTATAAAGATTATGAAGATTTACAGGATTGGTATAGTAGAATGACCTGGATTATCGGAAAAACTATATAGGTACCTTCGCTTAAATCTATCTTATCAATCCTGTAAATCCTCATAATCTTTATAATCTTGGTAAATCTTGGGCAATAAATTACTATTTTGCCTACTTGTAAATTATTCAATAGCACATGTTTTTAAGAATCTATACCGTATTGGCTTTATTTCTACTGGTGGTAGCGGGCTTGCCTGCTATGGCACAGCCTTCACCCGTATGGAATGCAGCCGACATAAAACTACAGCTCAACAAGCTGGACACTTTAGGTAGCGTGCTATACCTGGCCGCTCATCCTGATGACGAAAACACCCGCTTACTGGCTTATCTGGCCAAAGAAAAATTATACAGGACGGGATATTTGTCGCTCACCCGTGGTGATGGCGGACAAAACCTGGTAGGCAATGAGCAATCTGAGTTGCTGGGGCTGGTCCGTACACAGGAGTTGCTGGCTGCACGTCGTATCGATGGGGCGGAACAGTTTTTTACCCGTGCACAGGATTTTGGCTTCTCCAAAAATCCAACAGAAACTTTTACTATCTGGGATAAAGAAAAGATCCTGGGAGATGTAGTATGGATGATCCGCAAATTTCAACCGGATGTTATCATCTGTCGTTTCCCTGCGGATAGCCGTGCAGGTCATGGGCATCATACTGCCTCTGCGATGCTTGCTGCGGAAGCCTATACCGCCGCCGCTGATCCCAAACGTTACCCGGAACAATTGAAATATGTAAAGGCCTGGCAGGCCAAACGCCTGTTATGGAATACCTTTAATTTTGGCAGTACCAACACGATATCAAACGATCAGTTTAAGTTAGATGTAGGCGCCTTCAATTACCTGCTTGGCAGGGGTTATGGAGAGATAGCCGCTGAAAGTCGCTCCCAGCATAAGAGCCAGGGGTTTGGCGTTTCCGCTGGCCGTGGAAGTTCTTATGAATATTTTGCAACCATCAAAGGCGATACCCCCGAAGAAGGATTGCTGGATGGCGTAAATACCGGCTGGTCACGCATTCCCGGTGGTAATGCGGTAGAAACACTGGTAAATAAAGTGATACAGTCCTATAAGATGGAAGACCCCGCCGCTTCCGTACCTACGCTGCTGGAGATCCGTAAAACCATCCAGGCATTGCCGGAAGGTTACTGGCGTAATCTCAAACTCAAAGAAACGGAGCAGCTCATTTATGCCTGCGCAGGCTTGTGGGTAGAAGCTTACAGTGCTTCGCCAACGGTAGTGCCGGGGTATAATATGGAAGCAACCGTGCAGCTGATCAACAGGGGACGGTTAAAAGTAACCCTGCAACAAATCGATCTTCCAGGAAAAAATAATATTGTTCCCTCACAGGAATTATCTTTTAATAAGTTTACCAGCATTTCCAATACACTCCAGGTGCCGGCTAATACACCGGAATCACAGCCCTATTGGTTATCTGAATCACATCCTTTAGGTACTTATATCATCAAAGATCCTTTGCTGGTGGGCAACCCGGAAAATATTCCGGCGTTGCAGGCACAGATCAGGCTGAAGATCGAAGGACAGGATTTTGTATTGAACCGCCCGCTGCAATATAAATACACGGATCCTGTAAAAGGAGAGCTGTATGAACCACTGGCCATTGCACCGCCGGTAACAGGCGACTTAAATAACCAGGTATACATTTTTACTGATAATAAACCACAGGCCATTCCTGTAAAACTCCAGGCCATGGCTGATGGCGTGCATGGCACGGTAAGACTGCAATTGCCCACCGGCTTCCGTGTGGAGGAAACAAGCCTGCCATATCAACTGGCGAAGAAAGGGGATGAGGTAGAACTCCGGTTCAATATCAGTCCGGTGAAAGCGGCCACTGCCAACTACGTAGATACGTTTACGGTAGTAATGAATTGTAACGGCAAAGACTACACGCAAGGAATACAGCAGATCCGCTATGATCATATTCCGGTTATCACCTTGTTTCCACCGGCAGCAGCACGGCTTGTTACGGTAGACCTGAAACACAACGGCAACAAACTGGGATATATTCCGGGTGCCGGTGATATGGTCGCCGCTTCCCTGCGACAGGTAGGTTATGATGTAACTGAGCTGGGAGAGAAGGATATTATGGGCGGACACCTGGAACAGTATGATGCGATCATCACAGGGGTGCGTGCTTACAATATCAATCCCCGCATGAAATACTGGCAGCCTCACCTGATGCAATATGTGAGTAACGGCGGAACACTGCTCATACAATACAATGTCAGCAGCCCATTGGTCACAAGCGACCTGGGGCCGTTCCCGTTCAGTCTTTCCCGTGACAGGGTCACAGATGAAAATGCGGCCGTCACCTTCATTGATCCGAAAGATCCGGTGCTGCATTATCCCAATAATATTACCGCCGGTGATTTTAATGGCTGGGTGCAGGAACGTGGGTTATATTACCCGGTGAACGTCGATAAGTCTTACAATAAACTATTCAGCATGCATGATAAAGGAGAATCCCCACTGGATAACTCTACGATCATTGCAACATATGGCAAAGGCAGATACGTATACACCGGCTTGTCATTTTTCCGGCAGCTGCCTGCAGGGGTGCCTGGCGCGTATCGTTTATTTGTAAACCTGATTTCTGAAAAAAAATAGTGTCTAAGGAAGATGAGTAGTAAACATGTAGAAAACCGTCCCAGGATGCGAATAGCTGCCGTACTGTGCATTGTCCTCGGACTGCTGATCGGATTTGGTATCAAAAGAGTGCATATCGGTTTGCTGATAGGGGTGGGACTGGGCTTTCTTACCGGTAGCCTCTGGGGCAAAAGCAATAATTAAAATTTTGAGATTTTTTATTTACCTATTTAGAAATTTAAACAACATAACGTGATTTAAATCTCTAAATAAGTAAATAAAAAAATCCTCAAATAAATATATAACCTGTAATTCCTGTTCTACCATGACAGATAAAGACCTGCATGACGAGAAACCACCGTTGTTTCCATCGTGGGGCTACTGGTACGTAGTCGTAGTAGCGTGGCTACTGATATTAATCATTGTATTCTACTTATTCACCAAAACGTATTCATGAGTCTATTAGATTGGATCGTGCTCATTTCCACGCTCACGATTATAATATTATATGGTATCTGGAAAAGCCGTGGAAAGCAGAATATGGATAGCTATTTCCTGGGCAACCAGTCTATGCCCTGGTACATCATATTGTTGTCTATCATCGGTACACAGGCCAGCGCCATCACATTTATTTCCGCACCCGGTCAGGCTTATACGGACGGGATGCGTTTTGTGCAGTATTATTTTGGTCTGCCACTGGCTATGGTGGTGCTTTGTATCACCTTCGTTCCGATCTTTCATAAGCTGAAAGTTTTTACGGCTTATGAATTTCTGGAGCAACGCTTTGACCTGAAAACACGCACACTTGCATCCGCATTGTTCCTTATTCAACGCGGACTGTCCACCGGGATCAGTATCTGCGCGCCTTCCATTATCCTGTCTTCCCTGCTTGGCTGGAACCTTTACTGGACCAATATGGTCATGGGTGGATTGCTGATCATCTACACGGTTGCAGGAGGCACCCGTGCGGTAGCCTATACACAAACATTGCAGCTGTTCATCATCTTCGGGGGCATGTTCCTCGCGGGTTGGATGGTGGTGCATTTATTACCGCCTGATATCGGACTGAAAGAAGCCCTGCACGTATCCGGCAAAATGGATAAACTGAATGTGATTGTAACGAAGTTCGACTGGAAGGATAAATATAATATCTGGAGTGGATTGATAGGGGGCTTTTTCCTGGCACTATCTTATTTTGGTACTGATCAGTCGCAGGTGGGGCGCTATCTCACGGCCCGCTCTGTGAGAGAAAGCCGGATGGGTTTATTAATGAACGGACTGGTAAAAGTACCCATGCAATTTGTGATCCTGCTGATTGGTGCGATGGTATTTGTATTTTATCTCTACTTCCGGGCGCCTATCTTCTTTAATGAAGGTCAACTGGCGAAGGTGCATAACACCGAGCAAGGGCCTGCACTTACACAGCTGGAAGGAGAATATAATGCGTTGGGGACTATCAAACAACAACAGGTAAAAACGCTGGCGGCGGCACTGGAATCGGAAGATGCCGCACAGGTGGCGATAGCTAAAGAAGCCCTGCTGCAAACAGACGACAAGGCACTAGCAGTAAGACAGGAAGCCCTGACACTAATCAAAAAAGCAGATCCTACCGCTGATACGAATGATACTAACTATATCTTTTTACATTTTGTTGTAAACAGTCTGCCAAAAGGATTAGTAGGCTTGCTGATCGCCATCATTTTCCTGGCATCGTGGGGCAGTATTGCCGCAGCCCTCAATTCACTGGCATCTACCACGGTGATTGATGTATACAAGCGTTTGTACAATGAAGAAGCTACGCCGGAGCATTATCTCAAAATATCCAGGTTCTCCACACTGATATGGGGGGTGTTCTGTATCGTGGTAGCACAGTTTGCCAGCGGCCTGGGCAGCCTGATAGAAGCCGTGAATATATTGGGGTCCTGGTTTTACGGTGTTACGCTCGGTATTTTTATGGTGGCTTTTTATGTGAAAAAAGTAGGGGGCACTGCCACTTTCTGGGGTGCAATAGCTGCAGAAGCGGTGGTGTTGATCATGTACTGGCTGGAGCAGGTATCTTTCCTGTGGCTCAATGCTATCGGGTGTATCATGGCTGTATTGTTTGCACTATTGATCCAGGCATTCCTGCCACCGAAACGGCCTAGTCCAGTTTCAGCAGGTTAGGCACCTCTTCCAGGAAATGCGCGTCTCTTTTGTCTACCCACAACACAGCGCCTTTTCCTGTAAAGCGGTATTCTTTGCCGGTAATCTGTCCGGTAGTAGAAAGCATACTATTGCCCATGTATTGGAAGGTAAAAACGTCTTCCTCGTTAAATGGCTCCTGTGGCCAGGTTTCAGGTGCAGGGAAAGGCGTAATTGCTTTCTGACGGATCAGGCCAGCCCTTTTATTGCCGCAACAACCCATAAAAAAAGATTTTAAGGCTCCGGATTTACACCCGGAGCCTTGTAATGAATGAATGTTTTATTTTTTATCCAGTACACAGAAACCTTGCAGACCATAACTGTAATGTCCCAGCTGGGAACTGCCTACAATACTTCTGTCATTACCCTGGATCCAGATATTATAACCACAGGAAACAGTGGTAGCTGGCATATGCAGCTTCCAGGTTCCTGACTGACCACTGCTCGGCAATGTGCCGCCAGTATAAGAAAGTGCAGACACACCCGGAACACCGTCGATGTCAAATACAGCACCTGGTATACCCGGTGTTACATAAATGGTCATACCGCCGCAATCGGAATCGGTGATGGAATAAGTACCTTCCATAACATCTCCCGGCAGGAATTTACCACAATTACCGGCGCCGCTGGTAATGGCAATAGCCACTACAGGACCAGCTACATTGGCATTGAAGTCCACCGCATTGCTATAGTAAATAATGCCTGTATTCAGATCCCATACTTCCAGTCTTACACTATGAACGCCGTCAACAGCAGGGGTGTAGGCGCCAAAGTAATTATCTACAATCACCGTATTGGTAGCAGGATTGGCGAGATAGTTAATCCATCCGGCTGCATCTGGTATCAGCGTAATCAGGGGAGAGATGATACCAAAAGTATCCGTGTGCAAGTTAACTTTATCCATTACCGGATGTTCTGATCCGCCCGGAGCTGTGATCAGGATCTTGTATTTGTAACTGTGGGTACTCTGGTTAAAGAACAATCCTCTGAAAGTGGTGTTGCCCGCAAACGGACTGTTATTGGCAACGAATCCCAGCGTATGCAAACCGTAAGCATTTTTATTAATAGGATTAATATCACTTACCGGCATACCGCCCACCAGTTCAATAAATGGTTTGAAGTTTCCAGGGTCTACACCGGAAGGCAGTGGTTTAATTTCTACATTGCATTCTTCCCAGTCGCCCCATGGTGCCACCCAGTTTGGATCTACCGGGGGAACGAGGTTCCAGGAAAGTACTACACGCAGTTTGGCTTTACCGGTAATGCACCAGGCCTTCTGGTATTTGTCGAGCGAGATGTGCAGCGGTGCATTGTACCATAGGCCGCCTTGCGGAATGGGGATGTCATGAACGGTAACGTAAGTGGTACCCATAAACACCCATCCTGCGCCGAAATCCATATAATACGCCAGGTATTCCCTCGAACCTTTTGAACATAAGTTGCCGGAGTAACCCACGTTCTTTTTTACTTCGATGGCTGCATTCAGGGTATCAAAATTCCGGTTCAGACCTACACAGTGTACTTCTTCATAGGTAGTATTAAATTTTTTTAGTTTGATGAAATCCAGGATGGACTTCAGATCGAGGTTGTATTTTTTAAATACTTCGTATTGGTCGGCAGACAGGAGCTCCTGGTTTTTCAGGGTATCATTGGCGAATGAATACCCGATACGGGCATCCTCTACTTCTTTACCATATTGCCGTTTGATGTCAATCAAAGTCGGGTTGTTGCTGATGACCGGTGTATATTCATGGGTGATCAGTGCCTGGTCCAGCAGCTCGTATTGTTTTTCGTTGAGCTTCACATCTATCTGGCCGAATACGCCGGTAAGATAACAGATGAACCCAGTTCTGGATGGTGCCTGCACCCTGGCTTCCAGCACATTGCCCCAGTTGGGCAGCCAGTTGGGTACACCCGCAGGAGGTATCTTATTCCAGGACAGGATGGCCCTGATGAGGGGCAGCACGGGTGTTCTGTCGCAACAGCTTTTCCTTTTGGAAACAAAGGGGATGGCCAGCTCATAACAGAAGTCATCGGTATAACCCAGGTCGTGTGCATCAAAATCGGTGATGCCTTCGTCTTCCCAGGAAGCGCCATTGTCGTAACTGGCGTAGAAACGCACATACTCTTTGCTACCTTTTGTACAGGGGCCGCCACTGTATCCGGAGGCTTGTTTTATTTTTACGATGGCACTCAGCCTTTGTATGTCCGGCTTGTAGCTGACACAGGTGAGTTGTTCAAAAAAAGTGTCGCTGAGGATACTTAGAACGGGTTTAAATTTTTCATTGAAAATACTGTTACTGTCCTGGATGCCAAAGTAGTTGGGGTTTTCCAGTAGTAACAGGTGAAGGTTTTGCCGTAGACCGATGGCCTTGGTGGCGTCGGTTTTTCTTTCATTTGCGCTCATAAAGAATCGATTTTTGGGGTTAATGAAATCTTTTTACGCAGGAAAATCTAAGGACTCTTCCTTCCGGAAGTATACGGAGGAAGGAAGGCTGTTTTTCAATCTCAGACTATTGATTTTTGTGCCCGGATACCAGTTGTTCGATGATAATAGCTGCACCGGATAATGCCAGCCAGTATACAATGCGTACAGGCCAGGTGTCGCCGAGGAGAAGAGCGGAAGGTATGGCTGTCCAGATACTCAGACAGTAGAAACAATCCATCATCTTACCGACCTGACTGTTGCCCATCATTTTGCGTAGTTTGAAAATCATGTCAAACGGTCCATCTTCCGCTTGCACCAGGTGCGTGATCCGCCAGGTAGCCAATATACAAACGAAGAATAAAAGCCAGTCCATTTGGGGTGTATTGGTTTGCTGGATTTCGATTTATTGATTCAGGGGTCGCCGGGGGTTGCAGCTTATAGTTATGTCATTCTCTTTTTCAGAAAACAAAGGTACATTAATTTAATATACGCAACCGTTATCTGTTTGTTAGCAACAAAAAAGCAGGCGTAAGCATATTGCTCACGCCTGCCAATGGTAACTTTTTTATTATTTTATTGTTGCGAGCAGCTTGTTGTTCAGCTCTACGTAATCATCATTCTTTGCTGCCTTAGCCAGCTCAATAGACTTCAAAGCCGCTTCCTTGGCGCCTTTCGTGTCTTTTGCTTTAGCATGGATCCGGGCTTTCTGGTACCATACCCAAAATGCATCCGGGGTTTGATCTGCTGCCAGGTCAATCCATTCTACCGCTTTTTTAATATCGCGGTTGTTTTCATAATAGTATACAGCCGCCTGGAAATAAGGCTTCTTGTCAGACTGCATGGCTTCGTCGATCTGCGACATGATCTTGCTGTCAATGTCAGCAGTGATCACCACCGGAACTTTGGTCTTGTCCCAGTTGATAGAGAGGACCATGGAGGAAGACAATACCTTTTCAAATTCAATGCTGAAGCTTTCCTGGGAGACAGGCACGGTTACCGGCGTAACTTTTACGCGGGCCACATCATTCTCTGGTTTGTAGGCAGCGGGGCTGGTTACATCAAGGCTGCTGGTGAGGATCACGGTCCATTGTTTGGCACCGGGGATGGTGAGCAAACCGTATTTACCGGCTTTCACATCAACGCCACCGAATTTTACATCCTCACCGAAAGTAAGGGTAGTAGCGGAGTTGGCGCCGGTTCTCCAAACTTTATTGTAAGGTACCAGGTCGCCCATTACCACCCTGCCTTTTTTAACCGGGCGGGAGTAGTTCAGTTCTACACTGGATAAAGCAAAATCCTGTTTTACAGATTGTGAAGGACTGGGAGCTGGCATTTTAATTCCCTGTGCTAAAGTTGTGCCGGCGTACATCAGCAGCATTGCGCCTGCTGTTGCCGCAAAGGTTCGTAAAGTTCTCATATTAAGTGATTTTAATTGGTGGCAAAATCAAATCCGGATGTGCAATCCGGTGGTTATTCAATCAGCCCGTTTCTAAATGCATACAGTACAAGGCCTACGCTGTTTTTTACGCTGAGTTTTTCCAGCAGTTTTTGCCGGATACCCTCCACGGTACGGGGGCTCAGGAAGATCTGTTCTGAAATTTCCTGGGTGGTGTATTCACCGCAGATGAGTTTTAATACTTCTTCTTCGCGCTCGTTTAGGTGGATTTCGTTTTTGAGTGTAGGTTTAAATTGTTGTTTGTTTTTATGCAACACCTTTTTCAGGAGTGCCAGGTTTACATTTTCATTAAAGTAAAAACCCTTATCATGGGTAGTACAGATGGCTTCATAAATTTCTTCGGGTTCGGCATTTTTTAACAGATAGGCATTTGCACCGTTTTCCATGAGATGTATAATAAAGTTATCATCTTCATACATGGTCAGGATGATAATTTTCACATCCGGGTATTTCTCTCTTACCTTAATAGTGGCTTCAATGCCATCCATGTTGGGCATTTTAAGATCCATGAGAATAACGTCCGGCTGTTGTTGTTGCTCCATGATCTGTAATAGATGCACCCCATCATCTGCTTCAAAAATGAAGCTGATATTTTCGTACGGAATCAATGTGTTGATCACTCCACTGCGGAAAATTTTATGATCATCCGCAATTGCCACTTTAATGTGCGCCATAGGTGGACGGTTTATAGAGAAATTCTATTATTTTATTGTTAATAAATTACTGCAAGTCATGCTGTTACAAGTGGGTACATCACAACCGGATGGCAATTTAGTAATAAAACAACATAAGTATCAACTATTATGTGTTGGCGACTGGTAATTTTCTACACTGATAGTAGCGGTGGTACCTTGTGGTGTTCTTGCAGTGAAGTTAATATTTCCACCGATAATATTCAGGCGGCTGCCAATATTTTTAAGGCCAAGGCTCCCGGTCTTTTTCCTGGATGCTTCCAGGGAGGGGAGTAGCTGGCCGTTGCCATCATCTTCTACGGTAATGGTCAGCAGGGAAGGACTGGTCTGGTAAGTGATAGTTACTTCCTGTGCTTCGGCATGTTTCAGGATGTTATTGAGCAGTTCCTGTACCACGCGGTATACGTTGAGTGCTTTTTCCCTGTCAACCGTTTGCCCGTTAGTGGTTTTATGGAAAGACACTTTCACCTGTTTGTTTTTATTCATCAGGTTGCAGAAAGAGTCCAGCGCATGTGCCAGGCCCAGGTTGTCCAGTGCCTGCGGGTGCAGACTTTGGGAGATAAACCGTAATTGCTGGATAATAGTGTCGGTGAAATCTTTGGTTTCTTTGAGCCTTTCGGTTTCACCGTTACCGGTTTTGAGAAGGGGCTGCAGGCCACCCAGGTTGAGTTTCAGTACAGAAAGCTGTGCACCTACTTCATCGTGCAGGTCTTCCGCTATTCTTTTTCTTTCCTGTTCCTGACCTTGTAAAACTGCGATGAGGCGTTCACGTTGGAGCTGTAAGTCTTTATCTCTGATAGCAAGTTTATATTGGATAACCTGCTTTTGTTGCAGCATTACCAGTAATATCACAATGACCCCCAGGATTAACATTACTGTAGTACCAATTACAATAATATCAATTATCTGCATACCCGAATCTTTTAATTTTTGAAAGACCAATATACAGCAGAATCATTGATATTATCCCAACTATATAATTAATTGATATTAAGGTTAGTGTCATTTCCAGGTTCCCTATTCCGCTGCCTTGGATAAGATTGTAACTCAGAGAGAATAGAAAGGTACTGCAAAAATACAGAAAGAGGCCTGCATTATACCAGAAAACCGGTAAGCTGTTGATGTAGATAGCACGTTCAATCAGGGCTTTGTCTGCCAGCAACTGAAGGAAAAATATTGCGCCATAGGCAAGGATGATAATAGATTTTATACCGGCGGAAATAGAGTTGTAAGACCGGATACCTTCAATTTTGAAGAAATCAAGTGCAAATACGATTAAAATGATGGCGGGCATTATTTTAATCACTGTTTTAATCTTCGGGTTGTTAATACATAGATAATAGAATACGGATAGGATTACAAATTGTACGAAATGCATCACACTGAAAAACCACATATTATTTCTGAAAATTTCAGCCAGAATAGCTGATCCTGCTGCAAATATCACACTGCTCAATATGTAGTAGAAGACCCATTTCGTAGGGGTGTCGAATTGCTGGTACTTCATTATGAAGGGGATCAAAATCAATGTTTCGACCCCCAGCATAATATAAAATATGGTAATAAATATTGTGTGACTCACTTGGAAGCTTTATGGTTTATTAGGTTTGGGAGGAGGAGGAGGAGGATTTCCACCGCAATAATCAGGACATGGTAAACCCTGGTCCAGAATGAGTGCGGATGACATGCTTTTTGCTACTGACCCTGTGGCGGCATCACCGGAGGGAGGTAGAATATCGTTACCATTTGCATCTACGGCAACCAGGATCATTTTCTTTTCTTTTATACCATCACCATCGGTATCAATCTTTACACCGTAATAGATACGCAATGCTGTACAATCAGGATGATTCAGCAGTTCCACCACTTTATCCTTACCAAAGCACATGGCTTTAATATGTCCGTTAAGAGATTTTTGGTTAGCATGCTCGTCATCGTGATTTTTTGTGAGTACATCCATTTCTTCACGGGAAATGAACCCGCCCGCATCCGAAGGGATCGGCCTTTTTGTAAATTCGCTCATAGTGGGTAGTTTTAGTTTGGAGGTAAAATTATTATAAAATTTCACCTTTCCAATAGGGTCATATATACTGCCAGTCCGTGTAAATCATCCCAAAAAACAGCTGTAACATGCAGTAGTATTGCGTTTTATGCCAAATAACCCCCGTCTGATCCAGGCATATTTACGTAGCGGCCACCCAAAATTGCGTAGAAATACGCATTCCATTTTTTCAGTTGTATAACGCTTGACTCCTTACTTTTTCTGACTAATCTTTGTGTCATCAATCGGTAGGTACTTAACTGTACTCATCGCATCAATCGGAATTTTCAATTTGGCCTTTCTACCTTGTTTGTTTATTGTAAGTAGTATGCAGAGGGTCTGGCTGTTACCTTAAACAGCTCATTAGGTTAAGCTCGTTAACCCCCTTTTTTTTAAAAAAATAAAATTATGAGTTACCTGTTAATTGGAAACATCTCTGCACTTATTTGTGATGATTGTATAGAGCCCTTAGCTAATACACGCATCCGTGTCTATTTACCAGATACCCGGTATCCGGCAGATAGACAGGCAGTGGCAACTGGCATGTTCAATGATCTCCGGCCCTTGTCTGCCAAAGAAGTGCTGATGAAAGCGGACCGCCTGCTGGCGGAAGCAACCCTCGACAGCCACGGGAATTTTACCCTTGCCTGGGAAGAGGTACATCTCTTTACGGAACCACTGGACCTGGATCTTTGCCTGGACAGAATGCCCGGTGATAATGCCAGCCACCAGCCACGCAACTATCACCTGAGTAAAGTAGTGCCCCACTGGAAACGTAACAACAAAGGCTATGTGGGTGCCTACGCCTATGTTATTCCATCTGCTTCCTGGAATACCATCTGCGGCAACGCCGGTGCCTGGGTCATTACCGGTATGGTGAAGCACCAATATGCTTCTTCCGGGCAGCCTCGCCTGAAAGTTGAAGCCTATAATGCTTTATCCGGACAAATGATCGGACACGCATTTACCAATGAATCCGGCAGATACACTATGCACTTTTCCCGGAAGAACCTGTACAACGGTGGGTTGCAACTTCTAAAAACCAGCCGCCGCAATATGGGCCCGGACATATATTTTAAGATCTACCACAATGATCAGCTGATATGGGAAGAAGATGAACAGGATGCAACAGCCAGGGAGCGACGCGATATTGCCCCATGCAGTTGCCTGGATATCGATTACAAACCTTCCGTGGTAAAAAAAGCCTCCGGCCAGTTGAATGAGTGGCTGAATGAAATGATATCCTTCAGAGGTAACCGCAGGAAAAAACAGGATCATTTACGGATGATCAACCCCGCAAAGCTGATGATAAAAGAATTCCCCTGCGTTTGAACGCCCCGTATACACTTGTTGTAAAAGAGCATTGGATGTTTGTGACCCAACGAAGTTAGTTGATTGTAAAGCCTTCCCCTACGTTTGAGCACCCCGCTTTCGAGTAGTAACAGCTGCCTTCCCCGGCAGCTGTTCTTTTTTAAAACCTCGGGTGGAAGCGCATCAACGTATCCCGGAGGTATTCCCGGTCAAGATGTGTATAGATTTCTGTGGTAGTAATACTTTCATGTCCCAGCATCTCCTGCACGGCCCGGAGATCGGCGCCGCCTTCTATCAGGTGGGTGGCAAATGAATGCCGGAAGGTGTGGGGTGATACATTTTTAACGATACCCGCTTTCTTTGCCAGCTCCTTGATCACCAGGAAAATCATCACCCTGCTTAGTACACTGCCCCGGCGGTTGAGGAATAAAGTATCTTCTTCTCCATGTTTAACGGGCATGTGTATACGAACATTGCGCCGGTAAATATCTATTTGTCGCATGGCATCTTTGCCTATTGGTACCAGCCGCTCTTTATCTCCCTTACCGATCACCTGGATAAAACCAACATCCATGTGCAGCTGCGTGATCTGCAGGTTAATCACTTCACTCACCCGGAGTCCGCAACTGTACATCGTTTCCAGGATCGCTTTGTTGCGGTGGCCTTCAGCAGTGTCCAGCGAAATCTGCGCAATCATCTTTTCAATTTCTTCAAATGTCAGCACATCCGGTAGCTTCCGCTGGATCTTGGGAGCTTCGAGCAACTGGGTTGGATCTTCTTTTGCCATATCTTCCAACAAGAGAAATTTATAAAATGCCTTGATCCCCGAAATAGTTCTCGCTTGTGAGGTAGCAGTCATACCAAGTTTCGCAATCCATTGCACACACGCCTTCAATTCTGCCAGCGTTACATCCTGTGGTCGCAAATTGCCTTTACCATGGCCGGTTAGATACTGTTCCAGTTTTTCTACATCACGCAAATATGCTTCAATGGAATGATCCGACATTGATCGCTCCAACTTCAAATATCCTTTAAATAGTTTCCGGAATGATGCCCACATAATAGTAGCAAGTTAAAAGTTTTACCCTATTTTTAGTGCAAGAACCTCTATCATGTCAGATCAATCGATTAAAAAGATAACGAAGCTATTAGTTGCCAACCGTGGTGAAATAGCGGTGCGTGTATTAAGAGCAGCCGCTGAATTACGGATCCGGACCATCGCCGTATTTACATACGAAGACCGCTATTCGCTGCACCGGTATAAAGCAGATGAAGCCTATCAGATTGGGAAAGATGACGATCCGCTGAAGCCTTATCTCGATATAGAAGGGCTCATCAACCTGGCGAAATCACAGGAAGTAGACGCCATCCATCCGGGGTACGGATTTCTGAGCGAGAATGTGCAGTTTGCACGCCGCTGCCGGGAAGAAGGAATTATTTTCGTAGGCCCGTCACCCGAAATTATGGCACAACTGGGTGATAAAGTGGCGGCCAAAGTCATTGCCCGCGAAGCAGAAGTACCACTGATTGAAGACAGCCGCGTACCGCTCACAGATGTGGCTACCGTTATCAGTGAAGCAAATCGTATAGGTTTTCCCGTTATGCTCAAAGCTGCTTCCGGCGGTGGTGGCAGAGGGATGCGCATGGTAAGTAAGGAAGCCGACCTGGCAAGATCTTTCCTCGAAGCCCGCAGCGAGGCCTCCAAAGCTTTCGGAGATGATACCATCTTCATAGAAAAATTTATAGAAGAACCCAAACATATAGAAGTACAGATCATGGGAGATCACCATGGTAATATTGTACACCTCTATGAACGCGATTGCTCCGTACAGCGCCGCTTTCAGAAAGTGGTGGAAATAGCGCCATCCCCCAATCTGCCGCAACATACCCGCGAGAAGCTGTATGAGTACGCATTACGACTGGCCCGCAAAGTTGGCTTCAACAACGTGGGCACTGTAGAATTCCTGGTGGACAAAACACATCGTATCTATTTTATAGAAGTGAATCCGCGGATCCAGGTAGAGCATACGGTAACAGAGGAAGTGACAGGAATTGATATTGTACGCTCACAAATCCTCATCGCACAGGGACATCACCTGTCTGATCCCGAAATATTTTTAAAAGATCAGGATGATGTACGCCTGAATGGCTTTGCTATTCAGTGTCGTATTACTACTGAAGATCCTGAAAATAATTTCACCCCTGACTATGGTACCGTGATTGCCTATCGCAATGCCGGTGGCTTCGGTATCCGGCTGGATGAAGGCAGTACTTACTCCGGTGTGAAGATCTCACCCTTCTTCGATTCCATGCTGGTAAAGGTTACCGCATGGGGCCGCACGCTGTCAGGCGCTTCCGGGCGTATGCACCGGACCTTGCGGGAGTTCCGTATCCGTGGTGTGAAAACAAATATCCGCTTCCTCGAAAATGTTATCACCAACGATACTTTCCGTAAAGGCAATTGTACCGTAGCATTTATAGACCAGCATCCGGAGCTGTTTAAACTATCCCAGATCCGCGACCGTGGCACCAAAACGCTGCTATACCTGGCGGATGTAACGGTAAACGGTCATCCCGATGTGAAGGAAAAAGATCCTGGTCACCGTTTCAGAATACCCATGATCCCGGCATTCGATTCCCTGCAACCTTATCCAAAAGGTACCAAAGACCTGTTGGAAGAAATGGGGCGGGATAAGTTTGCACAATGGCTGCGGCAGGAAAAACCGGTGTACTTTACCGATACCACTTTCCGGGATGCACACCAAAGCCTGCTGGCTACCCGCGTACGTACCAAAGACCTGTTGTCGGTAGCCGAAGGGTATGCCCGCAATAATCCGCAGGTATTTTCTATGGAAGTATGGGGTGGCGCTACCTTTGATGTGGCCATGCGCTTTTTGCATGAATGCCCCTGGAAGCGCCTGCAACAGTTGCGCAAGGCGATGCCCAATGTGTTGCTGCAGATGCTTTTCCGCGGTTCTAACGGCGTCGGCTACTCGGCATATCCCGAAAACCTGATCGCAGAGTTCATCGAAAAATCCTGGGAGAACGGGATCGATGTGTTCCGCATTTTTGACTCGCTCAACTGGGTGGATGCTATGGAACCCAGCATCCGTTTTGTACGGGAACGTACCAACGCTTTGGCACAGGCAGCCATCAGCTACACCGGTGATGTGTTGCAGCCAACCGGCAAAAAATATACACTTCAATATTATGTAGACCTGGCTAAACGCCTGGAAGATGCCGGCGCACATATGCTGGCCGTAAAAGATATGGCCGGCTTGCTGAAACCACAGGCAGCCACCGTACTGATCCCCGCACTGATGGATGCCGTGAAGCTACCCATCGTACTGCATACCCACGATACTGCCGGGGTACAGGCAGCCACCTACCTCAAAGCAATTGAATCCGGTATAAACGTAGTAGACTGCGCAGTGGCTTCCCTCAGCGGTCTTACTTCCCAGCCCAACCTTAATTCTATGGTGGCTATACTTGATAACCATGAGCGCCGCAGTAATATGAATTTGCATTCATTAAACGAGTATAGTAATTACTGGGAAGATGTACGCGGTTACTATTATCCGTTTGAATCCGATATGAAGGCGGGGACCGCACAGATCTACGAAAACGAAATTCCGGGCGGACAATATTCCAACCTGCGGCAACAGGCCGAATCATTGGGACTGGGCGACAAACTGGAACAGATCAAAAAGAATTATACCGCCGTGAACCGGTTGTTTGGCGACCTGATAAAAGTGACCCCCAGCTCAAAAGTGGTGGGTGATATGGCGCTTTTCATGACCAGCAACCAACTTACGGAAGCAGATGTGATGGACGAAAGCCGCAACCTGGCATTTCCGGCCTCTGTGAAGGGGTTCTTCCGGGGCGACCTGGGCGTGCCTTATGGTGGCTTCCCCGCTGAACTGCAACGGATTGTGCTGAAAGGCGAAGCGCCTTTGCAGGGAAAGCCCAATGCACACCTGCCACCGGTTGACTTTGATGCCGACTTCGCCGTTTTCCTGCAGCAGTATCCGCATGCGGAGTATCTCGACTATCTCAGCTATCATATGTTCCCTAAAGTATTTGATGCATATTACCACCATGCAATGATATATGGTAATGTGGAGGCGATTCCTACGCCGGCCTTTTTTTATGGGCTGAAGATGGGCGAAGAGATCCTCATCACTTTAGGCAAGGGTAAAACCATCATTGTTAAGCTGCTCTATATTTTACCTCCGGATGATAGCGGTATGCGAACAGTGGTTTTTGAGCTGAATGGATATGCCCGCCGGGTACAGGTAAGGGACCATTCGGTAAAGAGTGTGCTGCCAATAAACAGGAAGGTCATGAACCAGTTACTCGAAATCGGCGCACCACTTCAGGGTAAATTATCCCGCTTGCTGGTGAGTGCCGGTACCCCCGTTTTGGCAAACACACCGTTGTTTATTATTGAGGCCATGAAGATGGAAACAACGGTAACAGCTACCCGTGATGGGAAAGTGAAAGCGGTGCTGTTGGCAGAGGGAATGATGGTACAACAGGACGATTTAGTAGTAGAATTTGAAAATTAAGCTTTTGTTGAAAGTAACACATGAGCTCTATCTATCTAATTATATAATAATGAGATGATTATGATTCACTATTTTACAGTCAACTTTGTAGATAAATGCCCGGTTTTTATACTTTTATGAAGATAAAAAGAGGGCAGGATCAGTCATTTGGCGCATTAATACTACCAAATGTCCGTTTATATACGGGTTTACTTCAAATAAACATTACTGATCATTAATAATCAACTAATTGTATGCATAAAAAAACGGCCGGCTTTCTAAAAAGAAGCCGGCCGTTAAATTTTGTAAAACTGCTGCAGTATGACTAGAATTTTTCCAGACCACTGAAGAAGAAGTCACCTTCTATCGCAGCATTCTCATCGGAATCAGAACCGTGAACGGCGTTACGACCGATAGACTCAGCGTATTTTTTACGGATAGTACCTTCTTCTGCGTTAGCAGGGTTAGTAGCACCGATCAGTTTACGAAAATCTTCTACAGCATTGTCTTTTTCCAGGATAGCTGCTACAATATGACCGCTGCTCATAAATTCAACCAGTTCACCATAAAAAGGTCTTTCTTTATGCACTGCATAAAATTCGCCCGCTTTACCGGATGATAACTGGGTCATTTTCATGGCTACGATACGGAAGCCGGCAGCATTGATCATGTCAAGAATGCCACCAATATGCCCGTTTGCTACCGCATCAGGCTTGATCATTGTAAATGTTCTGTTGCTCATATTTTGTGTTATTCCGAATTACAGATTAGGCCGCAAAAGTAATTACATTTTCTTTAGTGGTAAAAAATTTTGAAATTCTGCGTCAAATAAAGATCTTCGCACTTCGTTTTGTGTCACAAACACTTGGTTGTGACAAGATATTACTCTTAACATTACAGTTTTTGAATGAAGTCGATAGAGGAAATTAAGCCTTTGCTGGAGAGTCCGAAGAAAGTGGTTATCACAATGCATCAGAAGCCGGATGCGGATGCGATGGGATCTTCGTTAGCATTGTACCACTACTTAATACAGAAGGGGCATGATGTAACTGTAATATCTCCTACCAATTTCCCGGATTTTTTAAAATGGATGCCCGGTGCAGACGGGGTGATCGATTATGAATCGTCTACAGACAGGGCCATAGAAGCATTGAAAGGGATAGAACTCTTGTTCTGCCTGGACTTCAACGCTTTATACCGTACCCGGAACCTGGCGCCGCATCTGGAAAAGCTGGATTGCATCAAAATACTGATTGATCACCACCTGGAGCCTAGTCCGAGCTTCGATTATGGTGTGAGTGATACCGCAGCGAGTTCAACTGCCCAACTTGTTTATGAAACTATTTATAAATTGGGAGATGAGCAGTATATTAACCTTGATATTGCGCAATGTATCTACGCCGGTACAGTAACCGACACCGGTTCGTTCCGTTTTGCATCTACCACCGCCCGCGTACACCGCATGGTGGCGGATCTGATGGATAGGGGCCTGCGTCATGAGGTGATTCATCAGCAGATCTATGACAATTTCCTGGAAAACCGCCTGCGGTTCCTGGGACACAGCCTGCTAAACCGCATGGAAGTATTCTATGAATACAATACCGCCATGCTCGCCATTCCTTATTCCGATCTCAAAAGGTTTGATCTTCAAACCGGCGATACGGAAGGACTGGTAAATTTCCTGTTATCCATTCAGGGCATAAAAATGGCTGCATTGATCATTGACCGGAATTCAGAGGTGAAACTCTCTTTCCGCTCAAAAGGTGATTTTGATGTAAACACTTTTGCCCGCAAATATTTTGAAGGAGGGGGGCATTTCAACGCTTCCGGTGGCAGAAGCGCCGATTCACTGGAGAAAACCGTGAACAGGTTTATTCAGGCAGTAGAAGCAAACGAGGATCTGTTACAATAAAGAGAGTATATCAACTACTAATACAATCAAATGAAAAGAAACAATCAGTTATTAGTTGCAGCGTTAGGCTTACTGATAGCCAGCTGCGGAACAGGTGTTAAAAAAACACCAGGCGGTATTGAATATATCGTTCACAAATCCGGCAGCGGTGCACAACTGAAGCTGGGAGATACTGCCCTTATGAATGTGACCCAGAAGATCAATGATTCGCTGCTGGGCGCATCCCGTACAATCGTTGGCGCTCCTATTCCCGTTTTGGTGTCTAAACCACAAAACAAATATGATCTGATGGAAGGTATTGCCCTGCTGCACGAAGGTGACAGTGCTACTTTCTTTATTCCATGGGATTCCTTACCTGCACAGGAACGTCCTCCCTTCGGTAAAAAAGGTGATAAACTGAAAATCACTTTCGCGGTAGAAAGTAAATTCTCTGCCAGCAGCCAAAAGGAAAAAGACGAGAAACTGATCAAGGAATACCTGGAAAAAAATAAGATCAACGCTACCAAAAATGCAGAAGGTGTATACGTAGCCGTTACCCAGGAAGGTACCGGTAATACCCCGAATGCAGGTGATACCGTTTATGTTCACTACACTGGTAAACTGACTTCCGGTAAAGTATTTGATTCCAGCCAGGACTCAACACTGCGCCCAGGTATGCCTTTAGAACCAATTAAATTCCCTATCGGTCGCGGTTTCGTTATCAAAGGTTGGGATGCTGGTTTGAGTGGCCTGAAGAAAGGCTCCAAAGCAACACTGGTTGTTCCTTCCACACTTGCTTACGGTTTACAAGGTAGCCCTCCAACAATTCCAGGTAACTCTATCCTCGTATTTGATGTACAACTGGTAGATATTAAAGCTGGTGCTCCGGAAGCAGCTCCTGCACTGCCTACACACAAATGACCAGGATTAAAGGATTGATTAACTGGATTTATAGGATGGATCGGGGAGATATAAGCGAAGGCTGTGAATGATTTTGTGATTTCCCTGATATAAAAGATAAAAGCGAAAACCCCGTTTGGTAAATTACCAAACGGGGTTTTCGCTTTTATCTTTTATATTTTATCTCTCTATATTTTGTCTTCCAATATATAACCTGATCAGTGTTTAAATCTTATCCAAACTATCTCCGCTTATATCTCCCCGATCCATCCTATAAATCCAGTTAATCCTTTAATCCTGGTCTATGATTACTTCGTAGAGCTTCACCTTCAAATCTTCCAGCGACACATCCTGTACAAGTTTTCCATCCCGTGCATAGGAAATAGACCCTCTCTCTTCTGAAACGATAATGGCCAGGTTATCACTGTGTTCTGTAATCCCTACTGCGGAACGATGACGTAAACCTATACGCGTAGGGAGGTTCGGGTTTTCTGAAACCGGCAGGATCACTTTAGCGGCCAGGATCTTGTTGCCTACAATGATCAGGGCGCCATCGTGCAGCGGACTATGCTTTTCAAAAATACTCTCTATCAGTTTGCTGCTCACATTACCATCGATAGGAATACTGGAGGCCGTATCAAATTTCAAGCGGTAGGTAGTGGCTATTACAATCAATGCACCGGTATAGGTGGCCTGCATACGGCTAACAGCGATAATAACTTCGTTGATAATGTTTTCTTCTTCTTTATAACTCTTAAACTTATCAGGTAAAAACAGTTTGGTTAAGAAGCTGTCTTTACTCAAGGGCGTTTTCTTGCCCAGTACCAGCAGAAACTTCCGGATCTCCGGCTGAAAAATAATAATGATGGCAATGATCCCCACATTAATAAAGTTCTGCAGGATAGTGGTGAGTATCATCATTTTCAGGGCTCTCACAAGAAAATAGATAGCATACACCATCAATAGCCCCACGAAAATATTAAAAGCAAGACTTCCCTTTAATAAACGATATAGTTGAATGATTAAAAAAATTACGATCAGCAGGTCCAAAATATTCAGCCAGCGAAACTCATATCCATAAAACGCTATTACTTCCTTCATAGTTGTAAAAATACTAATTAGTTACCTTTTATTTTCTCTATTATCCTCACCGCTTCCATAGCAGCTTTTACGTCGTGTACCCTTAAAATATGTGTGCCCTGCTGCAATGCAATGGTATTTAGCACTGTAGTACCATTCAAGGCTTCGTCAGGGGTAATGTTCAATAGTTTATAGATCATGGACTTCCGGGAGATACCCGTCAATACCGGTGCGCCAAGAATTTCATGAAAGAGGCGCAGGTCTTTCAGCAATGCATAATTATGATCCAGTGTTTTACCAAAGCCAAAACCGGGATCAGCAATAAAATCTTTGATGCCTGCCGCACGGCACTGTGCCATTTTCGCAATCAGGTAGTCCAGCACTTCCCGTACTACATTTTCATAGTGCGGCTTTTCCTGCATGGTAGCAGGTTTGCCTTGCATATGCATCGCAATATACGGTACCTGTAATTTACCTGCCAGCGGTATCATACCCGCATCCAGGTCGCCCGCACTGATATCATTGATGATAGAAGCCCCAGCCATCACGGTTTTTTCTGCTACTGCGGCATACCAGGTATCTACAGAAATAATAGCCTGCGGGTAATGATTGATGATAGCATGAATGGCCGGCAATAACCGGTTGATCTCTTCTTCTGCACCGACCATTGCTGCGCCGGGCCGGGTGCTTTGTGCGCCCAGATCCAGGATGGTAGCGCCTTCCCCCAGGTGTTGCCCCGCTTTCTCCACTACCTGGTGTAAACCATGCATCCGGCTGCCTTCATAAAAAGAATCATCCGTCACATTGATAATTCCCATCACTACCGGGCTGGCAAGTGACAACAACCGCCCCTTGCAGTTAATAGCAGGTTCCTGTAAAATGTTGATATGGTGTGGTGTCATCGAAATTCTTTATTTTGCCCTGCAAATCTAAGCAGGAAAAAATTACAGAGATTACAAATTACGAATTCATGGATACATTAGCACAGTATGAAGCTGCAATAGTGGCTTGCAGGGACATTTTTATCAAGAAAGCAAAAGATTACGGCACCTCATGGCGCGTATTGCGTCCCATTTCTGTTGTAGACCAGATTTTTATCAAAGCCCAACGCATTCGTAATATACAGGAAATCGGCACACAAAAAGTAGATGATAATATAGAAGGGGAATTTAAAGGCATCGTAAACTATGGTATCATAGGTCTTATCCAGATGGAGCAACACGGTAACCCCTATACGGACTTACCGGTAGCAGAAGTGGAGCGCCTGTATACAAAGTATATTAACATGGTGAAGGAGGTGATGGAAGCTAAAAACCACGACTATGGCGAAGCCTGGCGCGATATGAGCCAGGAATCCTTTGTAGATCTCATCCTCACAAAATTGCTGCGTGTAAAACAGATCCTACGCAATCAGGGCAAAACACTGATCTCTGAAGGGATAGATGCCAATTATGTTGACATCATCAACTATGCCCTGTTTGCGCTCATCAAGATCAGTGAGGAGTAACACCGGATTGTCATTATCTTCGTCTATCGCTAAACCATTAAACTATTTTATGAAGATTATCCTGAACCTGTTGCGGATTATTGTAGGCGTATTATTCATCTTTTCAGGTCTTATTAAAGCTAATGACCCGTTAGGACTGAGTTACAAGATGGAAGAATTTTTTGAGGTATTGCACCTGACCTTCCTCTCTCCATATTCCCTGGCATTTTCGGTGATCATGAATGCATTTGAAATTATTGCAGGCGTAGCAGTATTAATAGGATACCGTATGCGTATCTTTTCTGTATTGCTGTTATTACTGATCACCTTCTTTACCTTTCTCACCGGCTACGCCTTATTCAGCGGTACTATCCGCGAGTGTGGCTGTTTTGGAGACTGCATCAAACTAACTGCCATACAAACATTCTGGAAAGATGTGATCCTGCTGCTGATGATCCTCGTGATCTTCTTCCGCCGCGATCAGATACAACCGCTCTTCAAAGGCACGGGCATCGTTATGCTGGTGGCTGCGGTCTTTTCATTCGGCATCCAGTGGTATACGCTGAAACACCTGCCTTTTATTGATTGTCTGCCTTATAAAGTAGGTAATAATATTCCGGACAAGATGAAGCTACCGCCAGGCGCTACACCGGATGTTTATGAAATGATGTTTATTTATGAGAAGAATGGAGAGAAGAAAGAATTTACGGTAGATAATTACCCGTGGTCAGACAGCACCTGGAAATTTGTTGACCGTAAAGATAAGTTGATAAAGAAAGGGAATGCAGAACCGGCCATCAAGGATTTCATCCTGACAGACCTCGACGGGGTGAATCAAACCGAGGCTATCCTGTCTGAAACAAAACCGGTGTACCTGTTTCTTGTGCAAAACGTGGACAAGGCCGGCAGTGGCTGGGATGAGAAAATGAAAGCCCTCCAGCAAAAATGGAAAAACCAGGAGATCCTTATATATGGTGTAACAGCCTCCACAAAAGATCAGCTGGCGGCATTCGAATCAAAGCACGGACTGGAATTTCCTTTTGTGCAGATGGATGGTGTAGCCATTAAAACGGCTGGCAGAAGTAATCCCTGCCTGTTGCTGCTGGACAAAGGCACCATTAAGGCGAAATGGCATTATAACGATATACCATAAAATAAGATGTTCCGCTATCTTCTTCGCAAAACGGGTTATGGATTACTGGTATTACTCGGTGTAGTGGTGCTGGTCTTCTTCCTGTTTAATGTATTACCGGGTGATCCAGCCAGGCTTACCCTGGGACAGCGGGCGGATGTATCATCACTGGAAAATGTACGTAAGGAACTGCATCTCGACCAACCGGTAGGGATGCAGTTCCTGCTTTACCTCAATGACCTGTCACCCGTGGGCGTGCATACGGAGGCCGCTGCCAGGGAAAACTTAAGCTATGTAACGCTCCTGCATATTTCAAAAGAGAAGATGCTGGTACTGAAAACGCCCTACCTGCGCCGCTCTTACCAGGGCAAAAAACAGGTGTGGGAAATATTGACAGAAGCACTGCCGGGCACCTTGCTACTGGCGGTGGCAGCCATCCTCTTTGCCACGGTGGTGGGCATTTCCCTGGGAATTTTATCTGCCGTAAAACAAAATACCTGGATGGATACTACCGCTGTCTTTGCCAGCGTAGCCGGTATTTCGGCGCCATCGTTCTTTACCGGTATTGTGCTGGCATACCTGTTTGGCTTCGTGCTGAGTGATTATACCGGCCTGCATATGTCAGGCAGTCTCTTTGATGTGGACCCTTTCAAGGGAAGGGTGCTGAACCTGCGCAACCTTGTGCTGCCGGCCATAACATTGGGTATCCGCCCGTTAGCTATTATCGTGCAGCTCACGCGCAGCGCCATGTTGGACGTACTGCACCAGGATTATATCCGTACCGCCTACGCCAAAGGGTTGTCAAAGTCCCGCGTTATCTGGCACCATGCCCTGCGGAATGCACTAAACCCTGTGATCACCGCCATCACCGGCTGGTTTGCAGAATTGCTCGCAGGCGCTTTCTTTGTTGAATATATCTTTGGCTGGAAAGGCATTGGCAAAGTCACCGTTGATGCCCTCGATAAATTTGACTTCCCCGTCGTAATGGGCGCTATCTTGTTTACAGCCGGTATCTTTGTGCTGGTAAATCTGCTCTCTGATCTTTTATATACACTGGTAGATCCGAGAATCAAACTAGACCAGGATTAAAGGAGAAAAAAGATTTACAAGATGGGTGTTCTGTTATTTAAATAACAGTAAATACCACCAGTAAAAACAGTTATATAGTAGTTATTTGAAAATATAAACAACCAAACACCCATCTTGTAAATCTTTTTTTTCCTTTAATCCTGGTCTTTTGTAACATCCTCTTTCCCCGGTCGTCTTCTTATAAAATGTGATATTCCGCATGTCTCTAGAATTGTTTCTTTCTCAGGTAGTTCCCGTCAGGCAAAAGCTGTATCGCTTTGCATTCCGCCTGTTGGGGAATGAGGAAGATGCGCAGGATATTACCCAGGATGTGTTGATGAAAGTGTGGGGCATGCAGGAAAAGATGAGGGAGTTACAGAATATGGAGGCCTGGTGTATGCGTATTACCCGCAACATGGCCCTGGATAAGATCAAATCAAAAAAGTACCGTACGGCTGATGAGCTGGACCGCGCAGGAGAGATGCCGGCATTGCAGCAGAAAAGTCCGCATATGGTGACAGAACAAAACGATGTGATGCACAAGGTACGCGGTGCTATCAGTGACCTGCCGGAGAAATACCGCACCATTATTCAATTGCGTGATATGGACGGGTTTTCTTACCAGGAAATTGCGGATATACTGGATATAGATATGAATGAGGTTAAAGTGAACCTGCACCGGGCACGCAAAACGGTACGGGAAAAATTACAAAATCTGCATGTATATGGATTATAACAGGATCAGCGCATTGCTGGAAAAGTATTGGGAGGGTGAAACATCCCTCGAGGAGGAGGCCCTGCTACGCGGATTTTATAGCGTACATCATCCTGATCTGCCGGATGAGCTGAAAGAAGCAGCGCCTTTATTCCAATATTTTCATGAGGAGGCAGAAAGAGTATTTGAAGAGCCGTCCGGGAAAGTGGTGGAAGCAGTACCCGCGAAAATAATGCAGCTGTCACCATTCCGCCATTGGATGAAATATGCAGCGGTATTGCTGGTTGCCATCGGCATCGGCTACGCCATGAAGCAGCACCAGCAACAGGAACGCGCTGCTGTAGTGGCGCTACAGGAAGGAGATATGAATGATCCGCAGAAGGCATATGCGGAAACGAAAAAAGCATTGCAACTGCTGGCAAAGAACCTGAACAAGGGTACCGACAAAATGCAGAAGCTTGCCTATTTCAATGAGGCAACAGACCGGATTGAAGGGAAAGATTAATGAAGGCCATTATAAAACCTGATATAAATTTAGAAAGATGAAACGTTCACTTTTATTACTGATAGCGGTCTTCGCCAGTATGCACCTGTTTGCCCAGCAAACGAGTGTGATCGATCGCTTCTTTCAGAAGTACGAAAACGACCGGAACTTCACGCTGGTAAGTATTACGCCCAAAATGTTCAGCATGTTTGCCAAAATAGATCCCGGCGATCCGGATGCAAGGAACCTGATGAAAGTAGTACAGAAGCTGAAAGGGTTGAGGATCCTGGCAAAGGAAGAAACAAAAGACGGCCCCCGTTTATACAAGGAAGCCGCTGCTTTTCTCACACCTGAATTTGAAGAGCTGATGACAGTCAGGGATAAAGAAAGCGATCTTAAATTCCTCGTCAAAGAAAACAGCAGGGGTAACATCAGCGAGTTGATTATGCTGGTGGGAAGTGCGGATCAGTTCCTGGCTATGAGCCTGGTAGGTGATATTGATCTCAATGAAATTTCACAGATTGCCAATTCCGTCAACATCCAGGGAATGGATAAACTGAAGAACCTGAAAAAGAAGTAAATCAATTTAAAATCAACTCCCATGAAATCGTTTCTTATTGCAGGCTTTTGTATCGTATGTTTCGCCACTACCGCAATGGCACAGGATAAGTGTTTGCGTGAATTCCGCAACAGCTACCGTGGAAAGGCGGAAACACACAGCATCGGAGTGGGATCTTCAGCGATGAAGCTGGCCAGCTTCTGCATGTCGTTTGATGACAGTAACGATCCGGAAACTGTTGCTACCAGGCATTTACTGAAGAAGGTACGCCACGTGAAAGTGTATACCATTTCTAACGCCAACGGCAATACGGTATCTGACGAATCTATTGCAAAATTAAAAAGAGACCTGGAACATAAGGAGCATTTTGAACTGCTCATGGAAGTAAGGGACAAGGGTAGCCTCGTACACGTGATGAATAAAGGGAAAGATGATGAATTAGGAAACGTGGTGATGTTGGTACAGGATGCCAGTGATTTTGTGATCGTAAATTTACAGACCGACCTTAAAATAGCAGATATCAATAGCCTGATCCGTCAGTTTGCTGCTAACTAAAAACTCAGCAGATCATCACTTCTTTTACAATATTTTCTCCCAGCAGTTCATTCACGAGCTTGATGATCTTGTCTTTAGAATAAGTCAATTCCTGTTTTAATGGTGCTACCGTTGTTGTAATGATGAGCTTATGCTCTATCAGCTTGACACTCTGTGTGTAACGGGCAATGGTTTTACCCATAATTTTCTCCCAGTTTTCCTGGATGCGCACTTCTGTAAAACGCGGTTTCATCCGGCTTTTGTTCATATATTCCCGAAGGGCATCTCCTATACTGGTCGTTCCATGGCGCATGCAGCGAAACTATGAAATATTTAGGGATTTTTTGATTTACGAATTTAGGAATTTAAAATACAGCGGAGATCCAAGCCGAGATCTATACGGTAATCTCCGCTGCATTTTAAATTCCTAAATTCGTAAATCAAAAAATCCCTAAATATTAATGAGTTGTATTTCCTCCCCGGTTCCTGCGAAAGCCTGCAATAGCCTCTCTGCGTGGGTGTCTGTAATAAATACCTGGCCATAAGTATTGCCGGCTACCAGGGAAATTAAGCGCATCACTCTTTCCTGGTCCAGTTTTTCAAAAATATCATCGAGCAACAGGAGGGGGGCGAACTTTTTACTTTGTTTGATGACTTCAAACTGTGCGAGTTTGAGTGCAAATAAAAAGCTTTTGCGTTGCCCCTGGGAGGCGCTGGTTTTCATGAGATGTTCATCCAGGAGGAATAGCAGGTCATCACGATGGATGCCGGCTGTAGTGCGCTGTAATTGAAGATCCTTATACCGGGATGCAGTCAGCTGGGTGGCATAATCTTCTTCCTGCAGGGTGCACTGGTAGCGGATGCTCACCACTTCATGCCTGCCGGCAATGAAATCGTAGCGTTGCTGTACCTGCGGGATAAATGATTGCAGGAACTGACGCCTTGCTTCAAATACGGGAACACCATGGAGTACCAGCTGTAAGTCAAAGATATCGAGCAAACTGTCTTGGTGCTGTCCGGTGGCAGCAATATTTTTTAGCAGGCTATTCCGCTGTAATAATATTTTTTGATAGATGATCAGGTGATCGAGGTAGTCGGGGTGGAGTTGCGACAGGAGGGTATCCAGCCATTTGCGGCGTTCTTCGCTGCCGCCGAGGATGATCTCTGCGTCATCGGGGGCAATCATAACGGCAGGGAACTGGCCGATATGACGGGAGAAGCGGTCGTATTTTTCTTCGTTGAGAGATACTTCCTTTTTACCATCTTTTACGGTACAAACGATTTTTTCGGGCTGCCCGTTCTTTTCCAGGAGACCTTCAAGCCGGAAACCGTTGGTTTGGTACTGCGTATTCTGACTTTCACTGCTCGTAAAATAGCTACGGGTAAAACAGAGGTAATAGATCGCATCGAGGAGGTTGGTTTTTCCGGAGCCATTTCTGCCGGTAATACCTATTACCCTTTTATCGAATACGAAATGTTGCTGGGCGTAGTTTTTAAATTGAACGAGCGATATTTTGTTTAAATGCAGCAAAGAAATTGTTTATGCGTTATTAATGATATACAAAAATTAACAGATTTATAAAAGATAAAGAACCGTATCAATCGGCGCTTAGCCGGTAATATCTGCAATTAAATGCAAAACTGTTTGAAATTGATGAAATTGCATAATTTAATAGGAATTGGAATTGATATTTATATTTTACGATTTTCCTGTTATATTTGCGAACAAATTTAGAAAGAGTGCAAACTAAAACAGACGTGAAGACGAAATTCACCAAAGAGACATATCTGTACTGGTATGAATTGATGCTTTTGCTGCGCCGCTTTGAAGAAAAGACAGGCCAATTGTACGGAATGCAAAAAATCCGTGGGTTTTGTCACCTGTACATTGGTCAGGAAGCAATTGCTGCAGGTGCGATGACAGCGACGAAGCCGGAAGATAAATTCATCACTGCGTACCGTGACCATGCTTTGGCTATTGCTAAGGGGATTTCTGCTAAGGCTTGTATGGCTGAATTGTTTGGTAAAGCTACCGGATGTTCCAAAGGTAAAGGAGGCAGTATGCACTTCTTCTCCAAAGAGCATGGTTTTTTTGGAGGGCATGGTATCGTTGGTGCACAGATAGGCACTGGTGCCGGTCTGGCATTGGCAGAACAATATAAAGGAACAGACAACGTAGTACTGTGTTTCTTCGGAGATGGTGCTGCCCGTCAGGGTATCCTGCATGAAACTTTCAATATGGCGATGACCTGGAAACTCCCGGTGATCTTCATCTGCGAAAATAACATGTACGCCATGGGTACTTCTGTAGAACGTACTTCCAACGTCATGGATATCTATAAACTGGCTGATGCATACGAAATGCCAGCCGATTCTATCGACGGTATGAGCTGCGAAGCTGTACATGATGGTGTGGAAAGAGCGGTAAAACGTGCGCGTGAAAACGGTGGACCAACCCTGTTGGAAATCAAAACGTACCGTTATCGTGGCCACTCTATGAGTGATCCTGCGAAATACCGTACCAAGGAAGAACTGGAAGAGTATAAAGAGAAAGATCCGATCACTGAAGTATTGAAAGTGATCCAGAAAAATAAATGGGCTACCGAAGCAGAGATTGAAGCGATCAACGAACGCGTTAAAATCGAAGTAGAAGAGTGTGTTCAGTTTGCTGAAGAATCACCCTGGCCAAATGATGATGAACTGCTGAAAGATGTTTACATTCAGGAAGATTATCCGTTCATCGTTGACTAATAAATCATTGAAGAGGTTAGCAATTGTTCCTGTGAAGGCGTTGCTGGCCTCTTGATTTTTTTAGAAAAGCACTTGTCCCGGGGGAATAAATTCCCTATTCATATTAAATAACCAAGCAATTACAATTACACATTAAAATGGCAGAAACTAAAGATAGAGCCACTAAGTCGCACCCTACAACAAAGAATTTCGACCTGGAAGCATCCATGCATAGAGCGGAAGATTTTTTCCTGCAAAATAAGAATGTTATCATTATTGCAGTGGTAGCAGTAGTTTTAGTCGTAGGTGGTTTTTTCGGCTATAACCATTTCGTTAAACAGCCCAAAGAAAATAAAGCACAGGAAATGATCTTCCATGCGCAAAATTATTTCGCAGTAGATTCATTTAAACTGGCACTCAATGGTGATGGTAATAACTACGGTTTTTTACAGGTAGTGGACAAATACGGCAGCACACAAGCTGGTAACCTGGCTAAATACAGTGCAGGCGTATGTTATATCCGCCTGGGCGAATTCCAGAAAGGTATTGATATGTTGAAATCCTTCAGCTCTGCTGATCTGCTGTTACAGCCTACAGCTTTTGGCCTGATCGGTGACGCTTACATGGAACTGAACAAAACCACCGAAGGAATTGAATCCTACAAAAAAGCCGGTCACTATAACGATAACGAACTGACTGCTCCCGTTTACCTTTTCCGCGCTGGCATGGCCCTGGAAAAAGCAGGTAAAGCAGCCGAAGCTGTCACTATCTATAAAGAAATTAAAGCGAAATTCCCCCTCACCAACGAAGGCCGTGAAATGGACAAATACCTGGCGAGGTTGGGTGACGTTAAAAACTAAATAAATATTTTCGAATTTTTTGATTTTCGAATTTAAGAATTTAGAAATGCAGTGAAGATCTTAGCGAAAGGTAAAATTCGCTGCATTTCTAAATTCTTAAATTCGAAAATCAAAAAATTCGAAAATTCAAATCGATTTTATGTCCGAGCATAATAAAAGCTTATTAAATGACGCTGGCATTCTCAACCTGGAGGATGCCAGTGTTGTTATGGTATATACCGAATGGAATGATACCATCGTGAATGAACTCGTAGCGGGCTGTGATAAAGCACTTTCACAATATAAAGTATCCAGAACAAACAAGATCCTGGTACCTGGTGCTTTTGAATTACCTTATGCGTGCAAACAATATTGGGAGGCTACCAGGGGCACCGGCAACCAGCCTGGCGCTATTATTGCTTTTGGTTGCGTGATCCGCGGTGAAACCCCTCATTTTGATTATGTGTGCAAAGCCGTAACAGAAGGTATCTTACAGCTGAATCTTCAGTTACCCGTTCCCGTTATATTCGGGATCTTAACTGTAGATAATGAACAACAGGCACTGGACAGGCTGGGTGGCGCACATGGGCATAAAGGAGAAGAAGCAGCTATCACCGCATTAAAGATGATTTCATTACAAAGGAATTTAGCCAGAAGCTAGCCTGCGCTTTCAGCAAATTATAAAAGATGAATGTACAGTTATTTATACCGTGTTTTGTAGACCAGCTGTTTCCTGAAACCGCATTCAATATGGTCAAAGTATTGGAGAAGCTGGGGTGTAACGTGATGTATAATACAGAACAGACCTGTTGCGGTCAGCCTGCTTACAACGCAGGCTACCAGGATGAATGCCGGTCGGTAGCTACCAAGTTTGTGAAAGACTTCAAGACTTTCGATTATATTGTTGCGCCAAGCGGCTCCTGTACAGGCTTTGTACGCAACTACTATACAAAATTGTTCGATAATTCCGCTGCACATAACGACGTGAAATTGCTCCGGAAAAATCTGTATGAGTTTACGGAATTCCTCACAGATGTATTGCATGTCACTGATCTGGGCGCTACCCTGAATGGTGTGGGCACTTATCACGATGCCTGTGGTGCTTTGCGGGAATGCGGCATTAAAGAAGGACCCAGAAAACTGCTGGAGAAAGTGAAGGGACTGGAACTGAAAGAAATGAATGACTGTGAAGTATGCTGCGGCTTTGGCGGTACTTTCGCCGTCAAGTTCGAGCCTATCTCTATGGGTATGGGCGAACAGAAAGTGAATAATGCGGTCAACAGTGGCGCTGATTACCTCATCTCCACAGATCTTTCCTGCCTGATGCATCTTGATGGTTATATCCGCAAGCATGGCACCAATATCAAAGTGATGCACATCGCTGATGTACTTGCCAGCGGCTGGTAAATCTTAACACAAAAAATTAAGCAAATGAATTATTGGCTGGTCAAATCCGAACCCTTTAAATATTCCTGGGATCAGTTTGTAAAAGATAAAGTTACTTTCTGGGACGGTGTACGCAACTACCAGGCGCGTAATAACCTCAGAGATATGAAGAAAGGCGATCCGGTGCTCTTTTACCACAGTAATGAAGGACTGGAAGTAGTAGGATTGGCTACCGTTGCCAAAGAACATTACCAGGACCCTACTACGCCGGACCCAAACTGGGTAGTAGTGGATCTCAAGCCATTAAAGCCATTCAAAAAACCGGTTACGCTGGCGCAGATGAAAGTAGAAAAAAAACTGGCTGACCTGTCATTGATCCGGCAGGGCCGCTTGTCCGTTTGCAACCTCACCAAAGATGAATATGAGGTGATTATGGGCATGGGCGGCATGAAAATATGATTTTATGGAATTTCCCGTATGGCTACATCATACAGGAAATTCCAACTACATGAACTACGCGCGCTTCCTTTCCCTTTGTACTTCAGCACTCCTGTTATCCGCCTGCGGATCCAGAAATCATCTTGAAAAACAAGCAACTCTGGCAATGGAAATGACCGCGCTGGATACAGCAGGCGGTTTGGTTGCCTTTGCAGGCCAGGGAAACGCAACGCTTGCAGCACCTGCGCCGGTGATCCCACAAAAAATTATCAGGAATGCATCTATACGTTTTGTGGTGAGTGACTTCGCACCTGTCAGAAGTCGTATAGCCCAAACCGTTAGCAAGGCAGGCGGTTATATAGCCAACGAAACAGAAAACCGTACCAGCCTCGAATTGCGCAATCAGCTGGAAATAAAAATCCCGCTGGCTCAATTTGATAGTTGCGTGGAAGCCCTGACCAGTGGTGTCTTCCGGCTGGACGAGAAAAGTATTACCTCCCAGGATGTGACCGAAGAATATATAGACCTGGACGCCCGGATGAAAGCGAGGATGGAAACCGAAAAACGTTATCTGCAGTTTCTGCAACAGGCAAAAAATGTGAAGGAGGTACTGGAAGTAGAAGATAAGTTGAAAGACATCCGGGAAGAAGTGGAAGCAGCCAAAGGCCGGCTTCAGTACCTGGATCATCATGCGGCTTTAAGTACAATCCATCTTACCTATTACCAGACATTTGCCAATACAGATCCTCAGTCGCCCGGATTTTTTCAGCGCGCCTTGCTGGCACTGAAAGACGGCTGGAATAACCTGCTGGGGCTGTCTGTATCGCTGCTCAGTATGTGGCCCCTGATGACCGGTATCATTTTTCTTGTTATTTTTATACGGGCAAGGATAAAGAGATGGAAACGCAGGATAGCAACCACCCCGGTCCCCGCTAACGTAAACCAATAAACGTACATAATAATGAAACCAAAACTGGTGGTGTTGACCGGAGCCGGAATCAGCGCGGAAAGCGGGCTCCGGACCTTTCGTGACAGCGATGGATTGTGGGAAGGTCACGATGTATATGAAGTAGCCTCCCCCGAAGGATGGTTAAAGAACCCGGAGCTGGTACTTGATTTTTATAATGACCGGCGCCAGGATGTGAAAGCGGCCATGCCCAATGCAGCACACACGGGGCTGGCAACGCTGGAAGATAAATACGATGTATGTATCATTACACAAAATGTTGATGACCTTCATGAGCGCGGTGGATCAACGCGGGTACTGCACCTGCATGGTGAAATATTCAAGATGCGCAGTGTGAAGAATGACAGACTTGTTTTTGATATCCGGCAGGATATTAAAATGGGCGATCTGGCTGCTGATGGCGGACAACTAAGACCGCACATCGTATGGTTCGGAGAGGCTGTGCCCATGATTGAAGCGGCATTGCAGGAAGTGCGGAAAGCCGATATTTTTGTGGTCATCGGTACCTCTTTGCAGGTGTATCCCGCTGCCGGACTGCTTCATTATGCAAAACCGGATGTCCCTAAATATATCATTGACAGGAATGTGCCGCTGGTAGATGGTTTCGGGTCACTTATCCGTATCGAAAAACCGGCAACGGCAGGGGTCATGGAGCTGTTAGCTATCTTATAAAAAAAACTCCCCGGTGTACGGGGAGCTCTCACAAATCCTTCTGCTCAGGTGGAGTTCATCATAGGAAACAAATGACCTGCTTATTCAAAACTCTCTTCAAACCTGATATCAAATTCTTCCAGTTCTTTCAATACCGGGTTATATATTTCAGGCATAACGGGTATTTGCAGGCCGGTCAATGTTACTTTGTCCTGTAGTATCAGTTTGGCCATGATCCCCAGGGGCAGCCCTACTGCTTTTGCCATGGCTGTCCGCACGTTATCTTCTCCCTGTGTAATCATGTAACTGTGTATCCGGGTAGCCATGTTGCGGCGTTCGAATTCAATTTCGTGCATCATCACGATCATGTCTTTGTCGGCAGGCTCCATTTTCAGCTTATCTTCCACGAGATGTTGCAGGATGCCGGCATTGGTTTGTTCTCCCAGGTTGATGTTATCGGTATTCAGTAAGCCGAGGTATTTCAGTTGCCTGATCACCTTTGATTTACTGCTTATGCCCAGGTGCTGTGCAATGTTTTCTTCATTACCCAGCTGTGGGTCGGTCTGAAACAGGTGGGTAGCCCACTGAAAGTAGGAGAGATCATCTGTTTTTATTTTATCGGTATCATTGGTAAGACCCAGTTTCACGAGTGCATTCCAGCCTTCACAGAAGTCGGGGAACCGCAGGGTGGCCCGCATAAACGTGGCGATATCTTCCAGTTTGTAAGACGCCATGTAAGCCAGGGAATCGCGGTTAGGATAGTAGGCCAGTTTGCCGAGATGAGGCACCTGTATGGTTTTGGAGTGATCAAATAGTTGTTCGTAGCTAAGTTCTTTTACCTTGCCTTTTTCCCGGTAAGTAGCGCCTGAGCTGCCGGCCATCACGATATTGCGGGCATTCCAGGATATTTTATACTGCCAGGGATTATCAATACTGTCTGGTGAAACGAGTCCACCGCAATAAGATTTAAAGGAGAAGATCTGCCCGCCTTTTTTCTCAATAGAGTGAATGAGTTTCATGGCCGACATATGGTCTATACCGGGGTCCAGGCCCATTTCATACATAAAAAGCAGACCGGCTTTTTCTATTTCTTTCTCCAGTTTGCGTACTTCGGGATCTATGTAGGAAGCGGTCAGCAGGTTTTTATGGAATTGCAGGCAATCCCGGGCAACGATAATATGCAAAGGAGGGGGAAGCAGGGAGATAACGAGATCAGTATCCCGGATCAGTTGCTGTCTGGCAGCCTGGTCGTTGATGTCGATCGTTGCTGGTGAAGCATAATACGACTTTCCGATTTTTGATTTTATCAGTATGAGGTCATTATCTGCTACTGTTACGTGCCATTTTTGCCGGGGAGCATTGGCCAGCAGATAGTCGATCAGACTCGTTGCCGATTTACCGGCACCGAACAACAATATGTTCTTCATGGTCTCTTTAGAAAAGTGGTTAAGAATCAGGGGAATAACAGCTTTTTAAATGCTTATGTTCGAATTTCATTAAAATTCGGATCTTATATCGCCAGATAAATTATTTTTATCGCTTCGATGTGTTGATATTCAGTTCTTTAAAAACAAATACTTTGCCAATATTTAAAATATTACATATTTTGTTTATAACACATATTCCAGATAAAGTGAAAATGATCTGCCCAACATACTAACGTAAAAAAGGGATAAATGGTTGTCATTCATACCCGGAATTAATCATATATCGATCTTGCTATATAATCGATTATCCCTATGACCTTTTTTATTCACATTTCTGCATTTTTAGGCCGGAATAAGGGCTGAAATGGCTATATTTGCCCTTATCTGTTTTCAGCAGAAAAAACTGTAAATCAACACACAAAATGACAGAGCATACGGAAAATCAGCAGGATGGTAGAATTGTCCAGATAAATATCGAGGAACAAATGAAAACGGCGTACATAGATTACTCTATGTCCGTGATCGTAGGCCGCGCCTTGCCCGATGTGAGAGATGGGTTGAAGCCTGTGCACCGCCGCGTTTTATTCGGTATGAATGAACTGGGGAACCACAGTAATAAAGCCTACAAGAAATCAGCGCGTATTGTGGGTGAGGTAATGGGTAAGTATCACCCCCATGGTGATGCCTCTATCTATGATACCATTGTGCGGCTGGCCCAGCCATGGAGCATGCGTTATCCCATGGTAGACGGTCAGGGTAACTTCGGTTCCGTTGACGGTGACATGCCGGCAGCGATGCGTTATACCGAAATCCGGCTGCAAAAGGTAGCGGAAGCTATGCTGGAAGATATTGAAAAAGATACAGTAGACTTCACCACCAACTTCGATGATACCCTCGAAGAGCCTACAGTACTGCCTACCCGTATTCCAAACCTGCTCGTAAACGGTGCTTCCGGGATCGCAGTAGGTATGGCCACCAACATTATGCCGCATAACCTCAGCGAAGTGGTGGACGGCGCTATTGCATTTATTGATAACAGGGACATCACCATTGAAGAACTGATCAAACATATTAAAGCACCCGATTTCCCAACCGGAGGCGTTATTTATGGGTTTGAAGGCGTGAAGCAGGGCTTCGAAACCGGCAGAGGCAGGGTAGTGGTAAGAGGTAAGGTCAACGCAGAAACGGCTAAGAATGGCCGCGAAAAACTGGTGATCTACGAATTACCTTACCAGATCAACAAAGCCGTTCTCCACCAGAAAATTGCACAACTGGTAAATGATAAAATAATTGAAGGCATCACCGATGTACGGGACGAAAGTGACCGCGAAGGTATGCGCCTGGTAATTGATCTGAAACGCGAGGCTATCTCCAACGTTATCATTAATCAGTTATTTAAATATTCCGAATTACAGACATCTTATGGGATCAACAACGTGGCGCTGGTAAAAGGCCGTCCGCGTATCCTGAACCTGAAAGATATGTTATCGGAGTTCATCGATTTCCGTCATGAAGTAGTCGTGAGAAGAACCCGTTTCGACCTGCGTAAAGCAGAAGAAAAGGCGCATATCCTCTCTGGTTACCTCATCGCACTGGATCACCTGGACGAAGTAATTGCACTGATCCGTGCATCCAACACACCGGATGTTGCAAGAGAAGGATTAATGTCTCAGTTCGGACTATCGGAAATTCAGTCAAAAGCCATCCTGGAACTGCGTTTACAGCGCCTTACCGGTATGGAGCGCGATAAGATCCGTGCTGAATACGACGACGTAATGAAACTGATCGCTTACCTGCAAAGTGTACTGAATGATGAGTCTTTACGTATGACCATCATCAAGGATGAACTGGAAGAAGTGAAAAAGAAATTCGGTGACGAACGTAAAACTGAAATTCAGTATCTCGCCAGCGAAATGAGGATTGAAGATATCATTGCAGAAGAAGATGTGGTGATCACCATTTCTCATTTTGGTTATATCAAACGTACCTCTGCTTACGATTACCGTCAGCAGAAACGTGGTGGCCGTGGTGCTATCGGCGGCAAAACCCGCGACGAAGATTATATAGAACACCTGTTTGTGGCCTCTACACACCATACCATGCTGTTCTTCACAGAGAAAGGCCGTTGCTACTGGTTAAAGGTCTACGAAATCCCTGATGGAGAAAAGAATGGTAAAGGCCGTGCCATCCAGAATATGATCCAGCTGCCCGGAGATGATAAGATCCGCGCTATTATCGACCTCAAAGACCTGAATGATAAGGATTTCATCAACAACAACTATATTGTTCTCTGTACCAAAAAAGGTATCATCAAGAAAACAATGGTAGAGGAATTCTCCCGCCCACGTCAAAATGGTGTAAATGCTATTACTATCAATGACGGCGATCAACTGCTGGAAGCCAAACTGACCAACGGCGATAGTCAGATTATGATGGCGATTCAGAGTGGACGCGCTATCAGGTTCCCTGAAGCAACTGTTCGTGATACCGGCCGTGGTGCGATCGGTGTGAGAGGAATTGAAGTAAATAGTGAGACAGATGAAGTGGTTGGTATGATTTGTGTTAACAAGGAAGACGAATCAAGAACAATTCTTGTAGTATCTGAGAAAGGTTTTGGTAAACGGACTAATATTGAAGAATACCGTATCACCAACAGAGGTGGTAAAGGAGTGAAAACGATCAATATTACAGAGAAAACCGGTAACCTGATCGCTATCCTGGATGTAACAGAGAAACACGATCTGATGATCACCTGCAAATCCGGCATCACAATCCGTATGGCAGTAGCAGATATCAGAGAAGCAGGACGTGCTACACAAGGTGTACGCCTGATCCGCCTGGACGACACGGATGAAATAGCAGCAGTAGCCCGCCTGGATGAACAGGAAGAACTGGCAGCAGACATTGTGGAAGGAGAAGAAGGTGCAGAAGGAACAGTTGCCGGAGAAGAAGATACCGCAGCGGAAGGCACACCGGACCAGGAAGCAGCAGCAGCTGACCCTGAAGAACCGGCAGAATAAATAAAACTGGTAATTAAAGCATTAAATAATTGTGCATAAGGGATCCGGAAAGTGATCCCTTATGCATAACTAATAAAATAAATACTGCCGGCTATTAGTGGTAACAACATAGCTGGTTGTATAATCTTTATTAGAGCACCATACTCTTATTGTACAGCAACTAAAAAAACTCGAGACATGAAAAAACTATTGGTATCTCTTCTCTTTTGCACGGCCGGCGTATCGGTTATGGCTCAGCGGGCAAAAGTTAGTAGTGCGGATGAGAACCTGAAAAAGCAAGATCTGGAAAAAGCCAAAGCAGATATTGACGCAGCGTTACAGAATGATAAAACTAAGAATGACGCGAAAACGTGGCTCGTAAACGGTAAGATACTCGAAGCAATGGGTACCAAGCAGAAAAGTGCCCCCCTGGCTCTCGAAGCTTTTTCTTCCTTCAAGAAAGCCCTGGAGATCGATCCTAAAATGAAAGAAGCAGTGCTGGAAATGAATCAGCCTTTGTTTAACGTATACGCTACGGTAGCAAATGCAGGTTACGGTTTCCTGAACGAACAGAAATGGGATTCTTCTCTGGTAAATTTCAAAGATGCTTTTGAAATAGCCGAATTCTATAACAGCAAAAATCTTGGTGGTTCAATCCCTACAGATACAGCCCTGACTTTTTATGTTGGTTATGCAGCTAACCAGGCCGGTAAAAAAGATGATGCTTTCACCTATCTGAAAAAAGCAGCAGATCTGCAATTCAAAGGTGAACCCGCTCTCTACGTAGTACTGGGTCAACTGTATGAAGAAAAAGGCGACCAGGAAAACTGGCTCAAAACTATCGAACAAGCAAAAGCCTTATTCCCTAAGGATAAACGCTTCAACGATATGGAAATGGCCTTTTACAGCAAAACTGGTAAAACCAACGAGTTAATCAGCATGCTGGAAAAGAAAATGCAGGACAACCCTACCGACGAAGCGGCTGTACTGGATTACGCGATCCGTGTTGATAACATGGCTAATCCCCGCGATGAAAAAGGCAACGACGCTCCCAAACCAGCTAACTACGAAGAGCTGATGGGTAAAGCGGAAACAGCTTACAAGAAAGCAATCGAAATGAATGCTGAAGATGCTACTGCCAATTTCCAACTGGGTGCCCTGTACTTCAACCGCGCAGTTGTTTTCAACAAACAACTGAACGAACTGGATAGCAAACAACAAACCTCTTCTAAAGCGAAAGAATTACAAGGTAAAGTGGAAGGACTGATGAATCAGGCTTTGCCTTTCTTTGAAAAAGCTGACGCCGGCTTCACCGCCAAAGGAAGCAGCATCGAAGCATCCGATAAACAGACTTACGAAAGCTGTCTGTATGCATTACAGAAAATATATGCTATCAAAAACCAGACTGCTAAAGTAGACGAAGTGAAGAAGAAACTGGATGGTCTGAAATAAGTAAATAGCTAAAAGATAATAAAATTGAAGCGTGTCAGCCGTAAAGGTAGACACGCTTTTCTATTTGGATCAAAATCCCCCTGGCACACAAAAAAGTCCCGTCTGCCTGAGGCAGACGGGACTTCATCTCATACGCTGTATCGTTGCGATTATGCTTTCTTGGCAACCGGAGCTGCGTGATCAGCTTTTGCTTTATGGCTATGTGTAGCAGCTTTCTTAGTTGAGTCTGCAGTAGCTTTAACTTCTGTTTTAGCTTTTTCTTTCTTTACATGTTTAGCAGCAGGAGCTTGTGCAAAAGAAGCAACAGAAATGCTCATTACTACTACAGCGGCGATCAGGCTTTTTTTCATGATAATGTCTTTTTAAATGATTAAATGAAGTTTTTGTTTTTGAATTTCTACTGTAAAAGTAATGCGAAGAAGAAGTGGTTTGGGGAAGTTTCGGTGAACAGGTAATTACTGTCGTTGAACAAGGAAAAATGAACGGTCGCAGGGACTATAATATAATGTCTATAGCTTCCTGAATAGCCTGTAAACACAGCTGTTTCAGCGTGTTAAACAATTCTGTAACTGCTGCTGCATTGTAATTGTTTTCATCTATGTGTTCCAGTTGTTCCAGGATGGGATAGAGGTGTATTTCCAGTCCTGTAAAAGACACGGTAGTTTTAAGGTTATGCGCTGTTGCACGGATGGCTGCAACATCATTGGAGGTAATAGCATTTTTCAACAGGGAAAGATCTTCCGGCAGCTGGGAAATAAATTGCTCCAGCATGTTTTTTTCAAAGGCTTTATTGCCTTTGGAAAGGTCCTGGAGGTATTGCATGCGGATGAGATGCGGTGTTCCGTTTTCGCTCGTATAGTGCTGGTAAGCCGGGAGTGTTTGGGTGGCAGACTTACCTGTATATAGTTGTATCAAGCGATAAAGGTCATCTTCCTGTATAGGTTTGGAGATGTATTCACTCATCCCCATCTGGAGGCATTTATCCCGCTCGCCCGCCATTGCATGTGCCGTCATGGCTATTACGGGAATATTTGAATGCAGTTCATGCCGGATCTTCTGTACGGCTGTATAGCCGTCCATTTCAGGCATTTGTATATCCATCAGCACCAGGTCGAAATGTTGTTTTTCAATGGCTTGCAGGGCTTCCTTTCCATTGTTCACCACTTTATATTGCAGTTGCCAGCTGGTCAATAAATGCCGGAGGAGGTTTTGATTCATCCTGTTATCTTCTGCTACCAACAGCCATACGTCCGGATGAAGCGGCAAGGGGTCATGCTCGGCATAGCTGCCTTCGCCGTTTTCCGGCAGGAACTCTCCGGGTGTATAAGGTAGTTCTACCTTGAAAGTACTGCCAGCGCCTGGTTTGCTCTCAACAGTAATGGTACCGTCCTGTAATTCTATTAGTTGTTTTACGATGGTGAGTCCAAGCCCGGTGCCGCCGTATTTGCGTGTGGTAGAGGCTTCCGCCTGATTAAACCGGTCGAAGATACTATCCAGTTTGGCGGGTTCGATGCCAATACCGGTATCTCTAACGGTGAATACTATACGAACTATGTTGCCTGCTGCTTTAATGCAGGCTACGTGAATATCAACAGCGCCTTCTGAGGTGAATTTAATGGCGTTACTGGTAAGGTTAACCAGCACCTGTGTAAGCCGCATCCCGTCTCCATACAGGAGATCAGGCACCTGGTCATCGATTGTTACGGTCAGTTGCAGGTGTTTTTCTTCTGCCTTGGGTCTGAACATGGTGTATAGTGCATGCAGTATTCCATGCAAACTAAATGACGTTGCTTCTATGCGCATCATACCGGATTCTATCTTCGAAATATCCAGGATGTCGTTGATAATTTCCAGCAGGTTCCTGCCCGCACCTGCGATGGCGCTTACATATTCCTGTGATCTTTCATTCAGGGGCTGGGCCTGTAACAGGTGAGTAAAACCCATCACCGCATTCATCGGTGTACGGATCTCATGGCTCATATTCGCCAGGAACTGATCTTTTACCGCAGCGAGCTTTTTTTCCTGCTGTCGGGACTCATCGAGTGCTTCAATGAGTTGTTCCTGCTTATGTATCCGGCTGGTAATATAAAGAAAGGCCAGCAGGCTGGTGAGACAGGCGAAAAGAACGAGTACCGATCCCCAGCTTTGTGCTTTTTGTCCGCTGGTATCAATCAGGTTTGCAGTACGGTTTACTTCCGTTTGCCGCGTAGTGTCCAGTTGATGCAGAATACCCGTGATAGCCTCGCCCAGCCGTTTACCCCGCTGGTTGTTGATCATCTTCTCCGCAGCCATTTTCCCGGTGCTGTAGAAGGTATCCAGCACGAGCATATTGAAATTGTTCTTCTCATCCACGAGGTAGTTGAGTTGCGTCAGCAGCTTGTCTGTACTGTCGTTCTTCACCATCTTGTTGATTTCCTTCAGGTCTGCCCTGATCACGGCAATATCTGCTTCAATACCGGTAATATGCAGTGTATCTCTTGAAATAACGGCGCCACGTACTTTGCTGTCCGTTTTAGCCATATTCGTTTGCAGCTTCTGCATCTCATTTTTTACATTGAGTTCCTGCAGCAGTTGTTCATTTCCTGAAATAAGTTTGCGGATGTTTTTAGCGGAATTAAATTGCAGCACTATGAATAAGATCATGCCGGTGATAAACAGGCCGAGGAGGTAATATTTTATTCTTTTAGGCTGCATGACAGTTTAATACATATAAACGCTGATATAGGAAAGCTGGTTCAAAGTACAATATTTAAGACGTTCTGAAGCAACTAATGGCCCAACAGGCAGTAGCTATCGGTCAAAATGGGCAATTTGTCGTCCGGGTGATTATAACAGGTTGAGTTTATTGTTCAGCGCCGCTTTATAGGTATCAGCCACCGGTATGGCATTTTTTTGTATGATGATATTACCGTCTTCTATTATTTCTATCTTGTCCAATGCCACAATATAAGAGCGGTGTACGCGCATGAACCGGGAGGGCGACAGCTTTTCTTCCAATGCTTTCAATGTTGTATGAATGGCATGGAACTTCTGTGCAGTATAGAGTTTTACATAATCGCCCATGGCTTCCATGAAGAGAATTTCTTCCGTACGTATTCTTTTTAAAACACCGTTGTCGCGGATAAATACAAATTCAGTTTCGGATACCTGTAGCTCTCCGCTGTTGCTGTCAAGGATTTCCCTGGCTTTTTCAATGGCCTGGATAAACCGGGCAGGGCTAACGGGCTTGATCAGGTAGTCTGCCACATTCAATTCAAATGCTTCTACTGCATAATCTTTGTTAACTGTGGTAAAGATGATGACCGGACGCTTCTTTCCCAGGTTCCGGGTTAATTCCAGTCCGCTCATGCCGGGCATTTCAATATCCAGCAGCAGCAGATCGATCTTTTCCTCCTGCAGGAGGTTGTATGCTTCCATGGCGCTGCTGCACTCCCCTGCAATATGCAGGTGCGCTACGTGGCTGGCCAACTGGTTCATGGCGGTACGGGCCATCTTGTTATCGTCTACTATCAGACAGTTCATGCAGCTAATTTAACAACAAATCGTAATATACCGGCATCGTACACGCAACGGGGATGCAGTTTTTTATTGAAATGATGTTCTCATTAATTTTTACATTTGTACAAATGAAATGGTTGGTATACATATTAAGCGTCTACATCATCCTGTTGTCCTGCATTCCCTGCAACGACGCCAGTGCTGCCATGCTGCTTAAAAGTACCACTATTGAAAATACAGACACGCCGAGCGGACATGAAGCGCATGCTGACTATTGCTCACCTTTATGCATTTGCAGTTGCTGCAATACACAAATTACAACCGGAGCGGTTATCCTGCTTAATTATTCCGGCAGGCAAACCATGATCGGTTACCCACCATTACCTCTTGCCCCGCTTCCCGCTTTATCAGATAACATCTGGCAACCTCCACAGCTGGTTTAGTATTAATTAAATGATGTTTTTGCTATGAGCATATGGTGTGCCTTTATACGGTGCATCCATGGCTGTAGTACGTCTGTTTATTTCATATAAACCAATCATGCTGGATAAAATTATTCGTTTCTCCATCAGAAACAAACTTATTGTAGGGGTGTTCACACTTGCCCTGCTGGTGTGGGGCATCTTCTCACTCACACGGCTACCCGTAGATGCAGTACCCGATATCACCAACAACCAGGTACAGGTGATCACGCAATCCCCATCCCTGGCAGCCCAGGAGGTGGAAAGACTGATCACTTTTCCTATAGAACAAACCATGGCCGTGATTCCTGAGCTGAAAGAAGTCCGCTCTGTTTCCCGCTTTGGACTATCTGTGGTCACCATCGTATTTCATGATAACGTAGATATTTACTGGGCACGACAACAGGTAAACGAAAAGCTGGGAGAGGCTAAAGCAAACATTCCTCCCGGTATTGGTACGCCCGAAATGTCGCCGGTGTCCAGTGGACTGGGAGAGGTTTACCAATATGTGGTACATCCGAAAAAAGGTTATGAAGAAAAGATGAATACCAGGGAGCTGCGTACGATCCAGGACTGGTACGTGCGCCGGCAGTTGCTCGGAACGCCCGGTGTGGCGGAAGTCAATAGCTTCGGCGGTTTACTGAAGCAATATGAAGTATCCCTGAACCCCGATAAATTGCGGAGTTACAACCTAAGTATTGCGGAGGTATTTAGCGCGCTGGAAAGAAATAACCAGAATACCGGTGGTGCTTATATTGATAAGAAACCAAACGCTTATTTCATCCGTAGTGAAGGATTGATCAGCAGCCTGGCTGATATAGAAAGGATTGTGGTAAAAAATATTCCCAATGGATTGCCTGTGCTGATCAGGGATATCGCTACCGTGCAGATCGGCAATGCCAACCGTTATGGGGCACTTACCCGCAATGCGGATGGGGAGGCCGTAGGCGGTATTGTGATGATGCTGAAAGGGAAGAATTCGCAGGAGGTGGTGAAGGCGGTAAAAGCGCGCATGGAACAGATCCGTAAAACACTACCTGAAGGCGTAGTGATAGAACCTTTCCTGGACCGCAGCGAGTTTGTGGGGCGTGCTATGGGCACTGTACAGAAGAATCTCATTGAAGGCGCCCTGATCGTTATTTTCGTGTTGGTGCTCTTCCTGGGAAACATGCGGGCAGGGCTGATTGTAGCCTCTGTTATTCCGCTGGCGATGCTATTCGCCATTGCCATGATGAAGTTATTCGGTGTAACGGGCAACCTGATGAGCCTGGGTGCCATTGACTTCGGACTGATTGTAGATGGCGCCGTGATCATAGTGGAAGCTACTTTACATCATCTCTCCGGTAAAAATAAAGGTGCTGGTATCCTGCGTTTATCACAACAGGAAATGGATGAGGAAGTATATAGTGCTGCCAGCAAAATACGCAATACCGCAGCGTTTGGGGAAATCATCATCCTGATCGTTTATCTGCCTATCCTGGCATTGGTGGGCATTGAAGGGAAGATGTTCCGCCCTATGGCGCAAACGGTTTCTCTTGCGATCCTGGGAGCATTTATCCTGTCACTCACCTACGTACCCATGATGGCGGCTTTATTTCTTCATAAAGATCTACGGAATAAAGTCACTGTTTCTGATCGCATCATGCGTTTCTTTCATCGTATATACGATCCCGTTATAAAGGCAACCTTACGTGCAAAAGCCCTGGTAACAGGTATTTCAGTGGCTCTTTTTGTGTTGGCGCTGTTCCTGTTCAGCAGGATGGGCGGTGAATTTATTCCCACGCTGGAAGAAGGCGATTTTGCGGTGGAAACCCGCTTGCTTACAGGGAGTTCCTTATCTGAAACCATCGATAAGGTGAGCAAGGCTTCCGATATCCTGCTAAAACAATTCCCGGAAGTAAAAGAGGTGATAGGTAAAATTGGTGCGGCGGAAATCCCTACAGACCCCATGCCCATGGAAGCCTGCGACCTTACCATATTGCTGAAACCAAAGAAGGAGTGGACCAGCGCCCGCAGCAGGGAAGAACTGGCCAATAAAATGCAGGAAGCCCTGGAAGCCATACCAGGCGTGAGCTTTGGCTTTTCCCAACCTATCCAGCTGCGCTTTAATGAGCTGATATCCGGGGTACGGCAGGATGTCGGAATAAAGATTTTTGGAGAAGACCTGCCCACATTAGCTTCCCTGGCACAGAAGATAGGCGGTATCGTAAATCGTACAGATGGCGCCCGCGACTTATATGTAGAACAAACCGGCGGGTTGCAGCAGATCGTAGTATCGGCAGACCGGAATAAAGTAGCCCAGTACGGATTGGATATTGCTACCATCAACCAGGCTATCAATACGGCTTTCGCAGGGCAAAGTGCCGGCCTTGTATATGAAGGAGAGAAGCGTTTTGATCTCGTGGTAAGACTGGATCAGCAGAACCGCCGGGATATCACGGATGTACAAAACCTTTACATCACTACACCATCGGGAAACCAGGTACCATTACAACAACTGGCCAAAGTAGAAATGAGCACGGGACCAAACCAGGTGCAACGGGAAGACGCCAAACGCCGCATCATTGTGGGCTTCAACGTACGTGGGCGCGACATTGCCAGTGTGGTAAAAGACATTGAAGCGGCTATTGATAAAGAAGTAAAACTACCCACGGGTTATTTTATCCGTTACGGCGGGCAATTTGAAAACCTCCGTGAAGCAAATGCACGTTTAGCCATTGCCGTGCCTGTTGCGCTACTGCTCATTTTTGTATTGCTGTACTTCACTTTTCATTCCGTAAAGCAGTCGTTGCTCATCTTCACGGCTATTCCCATGGCCGCCATAGGCGGGGTGTTTGCGCTGCTGCTTCGTGGAATGCCTTTCAGTATCTCCGCAGGCGTAGGCTTCATTGCTTTGTTTGGCGTGGCCGTGTTGAATGGTATGGTGCTGATTGGAGAATTCAACCGCCTGAAGGCGGAAGGGGAAACAGACCTGAATAATATTGTACTAAAGGGAACGGCTATACGCTTACGCCCTGTGTTAATGACAGCCCTCGTGGCTTCATTGGGCTTTCTGCCGATGGCGCTTGCCTACAGCGCAGGTGCAGAGGTACAACGCCCGCTGGCTACCGTTGTGATAGGTGGATTAATAACATCCACTTTACTCACGCTGCTGGTGTTGCCCTGTTTATATATCTACTTTGAAAATGCTTTCAAAAAACGCAACGCATGAAATTACGTACCATCATAATATGGCTGTTATGTCCTTTCGCTGCTTTCGCGCAATCGCAATCGCAGCCACTGACAATGGAACAGGCAGTGCAATTGGCGCTGCAACAAAATAAAGGATTGAAATCGGCCGACGCTTCCGTGGCCTATTACCGTGATATTACCAAAACCAGCGCGGAGCTACCCAAAATGCAGCTGGGCCTGCAATATGGGCAGGTAAACAGCTACATAAAAAATGACAACAACTATAGCATCACGCAAACCATTCCTTTCCCTTCGGTATTTGGTGCAAAAAAAGCATTGAATGAAGCACAGGTGGAAAAAGCCGTGTGGGAAAAAGCAACCACACAGCAGGAACTGGTTTACCAGGTGAAGCAGGTGTATGTACAGCTACTATATCAACACGAGTTACACGGCCTGCTGATGCAGCAGGACAGCCTGTTTACCAGCTTTGCCCGTAGTGCGGACCTGCGGTACAAGACTGGTGAAAGCCGGTTGCTGGAGAAAACAGCTGCCGAAGGAAGATTACAGGACGTCCGGAACCAGTTGCGTCAGAACGATGCAGACCAGCAGATCTTTATGTCGCGCTTACAGGCATTGACGGGAAGTGATACGGCTATAACTATTGTAACCACAGAGATCCCGGTAGGTAACACCGTCCTGGCAAATGATTCGCTCGCGGTGGAAAACAATCCCCGGCTGCGTTATTTCAAGCAACAGGTAACCATTGCGGAAAAACAGAAAAAGGTATTCAGTGCTTCCATACTGCCAGACATTACCCTGGGGTATTTTAACCAGTCACTCATTGGCAGTGCGCTCAATGCTTCAGGAATGCCGTTGGCGACCAACAGTAACCGCTTCCAGGGATTTCATGTAGGACTGGCTATACCCGTATGGCTGGGCCCCATGAAAGCCAGGGTAAGAGCAGAAGAGCAGCAGCAGCTGGCAGCAGGATTATACTACGACAATAGTGTGATACAATTGCAAAGCCAATACCAGCAAGCAGTACAGCAGTATATCAAGCAACGCAACAGCCTGGATTATTACCATCAAACGGCGCTGCCAAATGCCGATCAGTTGCTGCAACAAACCGCTAAAGCCTTTACCACCGGTGATATCGGGTATGCGGAGTATTTTCTAAACCTGGAACACGTGATGACTACCCGTCAGGGATATCTGTCGGCACGTACCGATGCGAGACAGGCCGAGTTATATATCGCTTATCTCGCAGGTCATCAACTTTAAAAAATTATTATCATGCAATTCATCAATAAACATATATCCCTTTCCGTTATACTGCTCTGTTTTTCGGTGGCCTTTGTGTCCTGTGGCAGCCAATCAGTACCTGGTAAAGAGGAAGCCCATGACCATGGGGAAGAAGCGACGAATACCGTGGAGCTTACCCCTGCACAATTCAAAATGGCGGGAATCACTTATGGCGTACCGGAGCCACGGCAGATCAGTGGCGCCATAAAAGTGAATGGCTTCCTGGATGTACCACCACAACAGCTGGTGAGCGTATCTGTACCAATGGGCGGCTTCATCAAAAACACGACTTTGCTCCAGGGCATGGCTGTAAAACAGGGACAGGTAATTGCGGTTATGGAGAACCTCGACTATATCCAACTGCAACAGGATTATCTCGATATAAAAAGTCAGCTGGAATATGCCACCGTGGAGTATGAGCGGCAGCAGGAATTATCGCGTGAAAATGTAAATGCCTTAAAAACGGTGCAACTGGCTAAGGCTTCTTTTCAATCCTTACAAGCGAAAGAGAAAGGACTCCGCGAGAAATTGTCTTTACTGAATATCAATATCCCTTCCCTTGAAAAAGGTAACATGCAACGATCTGTCAATATCTATGCGCCTATCAGCGGATATGTGACACAGGTGAATGTCAACCTGGGACAGTTCGTCAATCCGGCAGACATCCTTTTCAGAATTGTAAATACGGAGCATTTACATGCGGAGCTGACCGTGTTTGAAAAGGATGTTCCAAAATTAAAAATAGGACAGCCCGTCAGGTTTACCCTGGCGAATGAATCTACAGAACGTACTGCCACCGTGCATCTTATAGGCCGTGAAATCAGCGCGGAGCGCACTGTCAGGGTGCATTGCCACCTGGATAAAGAGGATGCACAGTTACTCCCCGGCGCCTACCTGCAGGCGATGATTGAAACCGGCAAAGCGCAGGTAAAAGCCCTGCCGGAAACAGCTGTCATTAATTTTGAAAACAAATCCTATGTATTTGTAAAGGACGCCGGTACAGATAGCCTCCATCATTTTACCATGCGGGAAGTACAACTGGGAAATAACGAGCAAGGCTATACGGAAGTGATCTTCCGGGATGACATACCCGATAAAACAGTTGTGATAACAGGCGCTTATGACCTGTTGGCGAAGATGAAGAACAGCGGAGAACATGAAGGTCATTAGGAGCAGTATGCTGTTGATTTTCAGGATGGATAGGGAAGGAGGTCCGGGTCTGGAGCGGCTTCCCTAAAATCATCTCAATCATAGTTATTTTTTACATATATTTGAAATTATTAATTTATGTAAAAATGAACTACTTCAGACCAGCCTTTTTACTATTGCTGTTGTGCGCAGGGATCATAACGTTATCAGCACAGGTACCCATTGTTACATTGGGGCCGTCGTTTGAGGAACCTGGCGATGGATGGGATAAATTAATGCAACTGAAAAACGGTAATACCGTCTACCTGCATTTTTCAAAGAAGGAGGGCATCCGCATAAGCGTTTACAACCCGCAGCGGGAGCTGGTAGCAATGGATAGCATTGTAGGAGGAACACAGTGGAATGCGGCTGATCTGGAGTCTACAGAAATAGATGGTATCTATGAAATAAACGGGCAACCGGTTGTCTTTCTGCAACAGATTGTAAAATATACACCGGTATTCTTCCGGCTGGTACTGGACCCGCAAACAGGGAAATTATTACGGGAAGATAAACTGGGAGAACTGCCTACGATTCAACACCGGAGCGTGTATGTACAGGAGAACCTGGCATCGCACGATTGTTTTGTGGAGAAAGATCCACATAGTGATTATTATGCCGTGGCCTTTTTTTCGGGCGCCGAAATCCAGCGCAACGACAGCATCCGGGAACGCATACAGGTGTTGCATTTTTCACCGGAACATGAACTGATCAATAAGGGTTGGTACTATTTGCCCGACACTGCGTATAGCTATTTCAGTTATATCAATATGGCCGTACAGGGCCGGGAAAAGGTATACCTGGCCACGGTAGGTTTTAATGCAAAAAAGAAAGGAACAGCGCCCTTGTCAAAAGTGATCTTCTCTATGCTATCGCCGGACTCGGCTACCTTTGCCCACCAGGTGCTGGACTATACCGCTAACGCTGGTGATGTAAGCGGATATGTGCAGCCAGTCCCGGCTACACAGGAGGTGCGCATGCTCCTGTACATACCGGGCCGAAAGACGGATGGTAACAGCGGTATCTTTATGAACACCCTGCTTGCGGGCTCCGGCAAACTGCGGAAACAGGTACAGCTCTCGTTCCCCGAACTTTCCAAGAATGCGCAGGTGAACCTGGGCTATAAAGATGATTATAAAGGCGCTCCTCAACGGTTACTCCTAAACGAAGATGGCAACAGCACCCTGCTCATGGAAAACCTCACCCGCTTTAAACAGGGGAATACACAAATCAATAAACTGCACACCAACCTGGGCGACATCGGCATTGCACAATTGGATTCCTCCGGCCGGGAAAACACCACGCTGGCTGTTTCCAAGTACCAGGCCATCACCGGTATATGTGAACCTTTCTATCAGCAACGCCGCGAAAAAAGTGAATGGATTTTCCGGAATAAAATCGCCGCCATCAACACCAATACTTATTTATCTTACGATTATATCGCTTCTCCCAATGCTGCGTTTATAGTGTTCAATGACTATCTGCAATACCTGGAAACAGGCGGACAGGAGAAAGCGCGCAAGCCGCTGAAATACACGGCTGACGCGAATTTTGTTTGCTATCGTTTTTATAATGGTAAAATGGAAAGACTATTCCTGTTTGGCACACCCGAAGTAACAAAAGGATATTATTGTATGATGGGCGCCGCTGATTACCAGGCGCAAAATCGTGTATATGCCACCGTTATGATCAGCAGAAAGGGGACGGAAAGAAAAGCTTGCCTGGCCTGGGTGCAATTTTAACTGGCTTCCGAATAACCTTCCGGCAAAGTACCCAGCCGGAACTGGTTCACGGCATTATGCGCCAGGCGTGTAGGTTCCGGTAAACGATAGCGTTGCACACATTGCAGAATGAGCTGCAAACTGCCTGCAACATCCATCAGGTGGCCGGGCGATACAAAGATAGGTTTCACCTTTTGCTTGCTGCGCAGCACACTACCCATCACCATACCTTGCTTATCTGTCAGTGGCGTATAGTCGCCACGGTTAGGACCCGGTTCTTCATAAGCGCCAAAAAGTTTTTTCTTGGCACTGCCAATAGTAGGGTGGTTGGTCAGCACGCCAAAATGCGATGCAATACCCATGCGACGAGGATGCGCAATACCATGACCATCTACCACCAACACATCCGGTTTCTGCGGCAATTGCTCCCAGGCATCCAGCAGTGCGGGCACTTCCCGGAAAGCCAGGAAGCCGGGTACATAGGGAAAAGTCACCTCTTTCTTTACCAGGCTATAACCAACCGGTGTGAGTTCCGGAAAACGAAGCAGCACAATACCGGCGTATACCGTTGTACTGAATTTATTGAATGAAATATCAGCACCAGCTATATAATTAACAGGACCATTGTAGGGCTGGATGATCACTTTATCCCGCATTTCCTTTTGAAGGATGGTTGCTTCCGGTACGCTGAGTTCATTATAATTTATCATGGTCTCCGTAGTTTATCAGAATAATTCAAGCTGCTCACCGCCTTTTGGTTTAGTGGCTTTCCCGAAAACGGTTCTGCCCCCATATTGCCAGGAGTTGCGGCGTTCCTGTTCTATTACCTTGTCGAAATTGGCATTCGGTTCAAAATCTTTTTCTATTTGCATGGCGAGCCGGGAGAGCTTTTTTATAGCGTCCTGTTTGTCGGACTGTCCTATCCTAGCTTTGTCCAGTGCTTCCCTGAGTGTATGAATGGTTTCATCATACACCTTGATGGGAACCGGGAATGGATGCCCGTCCTTACCTCCATGGGCAAACGAAAAGCGGGCCGGGTCCTCAAAACGGGAGGGGGTGCCGTGAATCACTTCACTCACAAGTGTCAGTGACTGTAACGTTCTCGGGCCTACGCCTTCCAGCATGAGCAGGGCTTCAAAATTAGCGGGGTTGGTATCATGCGCCAGTGCGAGCACGCTCCCCAGTCGCTTCAGGTTCACATTTTCCGCGCGCACATCATGGTGCGATGGCATCAGGAGGTGGCGTATTTCTGGAAGCAGATGAGCCGGCTTTTCTTTCAGTACCTGCATTATACCGGCTTTGGTCTGGTCGGCATGCAGATCTGTGAGATTAAGAATAAGCCCTTGGTTGTGACCGTAAATAAAAGTATGTGGTGCTTCTGTAAAAGACTGAAAGGCTGAAGAATGCCAGTGGTACCGTCTTGCCATACTACTGGCGTCATTCATGCCCTGTTGCACCACGGCCCATTCTCCTTCATCTGACAGAATAAAAGAGTGCAGGTATAGTTGAAAGCCATCCTGGATGGCGGTATTATCTACTTTGGCTGTTAGCTTGCTGCTGCGCACGAGTTGCTCACCAGGCAGACCAGTTCTTTCAGCAATGGCCATCAGCTCCGCCGGGGTTTGACGACTGTGGCGACCTTTCCCTCCACAGATGTAAATACCCAGTTCCCCCGAACGAGGATTGAGGGCCTTTTTCAGCGCGCCCATCACGCTGGTGGTGATCCCTGATGAATGCCAGTCCATCCCCAATACACACCCCAGGGCCTGAAACCAGCAGGGATCACTGAGCCGTCTTACAACTTCACCTTTACCATAATCTGTCACTATCGCCTCTACAATAGCGCCGCCTAAAAGGCTCATCCGCTTTGCCAGCCATGGTGGAACATGACCGTAGTGTAAAGGCAGGTCTGCATAAGAAGGCATACTAAAATAATTTTGTACCTGAAATTGTGTAGCAAAAAGTCATCTAATTGTTCCCTTTTGCTACGATTTCCCCATATAGTTGTTCATCAAAACCTGTATCAATACCGGATCTTTCTATATGATCACTATAAGTGTTACCTCTTTTAAAATATCTCCTCACAAATGTAAGGGTTGGCACAATTCTTTCCTTCACCTAAAATAGCTGTCGTATGACGGAATCTATCTAACACTAACATTAAATTTTGTGGGCTTATGAAACCTTTATTATATAAATCCTGCATGGTTATCTGCATAACCGGTGTCCTCAGTATCTTTCTCCTGGCATGTAACAGTAGCAGGGAGAGCGCAAAGGAAGCCGATTCTGCCGCCGTAACAATGCCCAAAGTGGATAGCACCAGTGTTATCCCGGTGGATACAATGGTTACCAAACCTGATACTGCTCATTTATAGCAGCATTTTAAAGGGGAAGACTGTTAACCATATCTGACCTATTTACTTCACCTTTTAAATGTTCCGTATGAAAGTATCAAACATCCTTCTGGCAGCAGGGGTTTCAACGCTCATGCTCATGTCGTGTGGCAATGGAGCCAATCAGAATGCAGATTCGACCGGTATAAACTCCGAGTCAACAATGCCGGATACGGCTGCGCTAATGCCAGACACCGTTCCGGGAGCACAGGCTCCTCCGGGTGCCATTAATCCGGGCGAAGATTCTGCCCGCTTTGGTACCGGCGCCGGTGACTCTACAAAAGATGGAAACCGCAGGCCGCAGTAATACACTGTTACCCGATGGCCATCGGTGCAAACAAGCAGGATAACTGCCTTACTAAGGTTAGCAACAACTAATCCGTAGTAAGGCAGTTTTTTATACAATATCTTTGTTACTTCATCGTCTCCCTGTAACAAAGACTTTATCCTGATGCAAAGAGATACCGGTACAGATACGCCTAAGCAACGCCTAAAAATGGCGTCCCTCAAGAAAACATTCCGCCTGTTTCATTATGTGAAACCATACTGGCCACAGTTTGCACTGGGCCTGTTTTTCCTGCTTGTTTCCAGTCTGGCAGGTCTCGCATTCCCCAAGCTGTTAGGTCAGCTAGTAGACCCGAAAAGCAGCACCGACCTGCTTCATGGCATGAATAAAGCAGGACTCTTGTTACTGGCTGTACTGGTAGCACAATCCATCTTTTCTTTTTTCCGTATCATCCTGTTTGTAAATGTAACCGAGAAGACGCTGGCCATGCTGCGTCAGACGATTTACAGCCACCTGATCAAACTGCCCATGAAATTTTTCCTGGAAAGAAGGGTAGGAGAACTGAGTAGCCGTATCTCTTCCGATATCTCCCTGTTGCAGGAAACATTTACGACCACACTGGCAGAATTTATCCGACAGATGATCATCATTGTAGGGGGAATTGTGATTTTGCTGATCACTTCCTGGAAGCTCACAGCCTTTATGCTGGCCATTCTACCCATCATGATGGTAGCGGCTGTAGTTTTCGGAAAATTTATCCGCCGCTTTTCCAAACAGGTACAGGAACAGGTGGCCGCAGCCAATACAGTTGTGGAAGAAACATTACAGGGTATCATGAATGTAAAGGCTTTTGCCAACGAATATTTTGAGATAGCACGCTACCGTCAACGCACCAACGAAGCGGCGAGGATAGGCATGAAAGGGGGTAAGTACCGCGGTGCATTTTCTTCCTTTATTATCCTGGGTATTTTTGGCGCCCTGGTAGCGGTGATCTGGAGAGGCGTAGCGATGGGACTCAGCACACCGGAATTGTTATCATTTGTACTTTACTCCGTATTTATAGGCGGCTCCATTGCCGGCTTAGCAGAAGTATATACCAACCTGCAGAAAAGTATCGGCGCTACAGAACACCTGCTGGAAATCCTGGATGAACCTGAAGAAGATATTACGCCGGTAAAGATCATCCAGCCGGAAAATCAGCTGGGTGGACAAATCAGCTTCCGCGACATCTCTTTTCATTATCCATCCCGGCCGGATCTGACCATTATGAATGACGTATCCTTTGATGTGTATGCAGATCAGAAGGTAGCCCTGGTAGGTCCCAGCGGCGCCGGAAAGAGCACTATTGTGTCGTTGCTGCTAAGACTCTATGATCCGGTAAGTGGCAGCATTTCTTTCGATGGCAAACCAGGGAACACCATTCCTTTGTCGGAGTTGCGGGCACAGATGGCTGTTGTGCCGCAGGATGTCTTCCTCTTTGGGGGTACTATCCGCGAAAACATTGCCTATGGCAAACCAGACGCCACTGACGCCGAAATGGAAGCTGCCGCAAGACAAGCCAATGCCTGGGAATTTATACAGCGGTTTCCGCTGAAACTTGACACCGTGGTGGGAGAACGTGGCATCCAGTTATCAGGTGGGCAACGCCAGCGTATTGCCATAGCCCGCGCGGCGCTTAAAAACCCCAGGATACTCATCCTCGATGAAGCCACTTCCGCACTTGATTCCGAGTCGGAGAAACTGGTACAGGACGCATTGGACAAGTTGATGGAAGGACGTACGTCTATCGTCATTGCGCATCGTCTTGCCACGGTAAGACAAGCAGATAAAATCATCGTGCTGGACAAAGGCAGCATCGTAGAGGAAGGCACCCACGCAGAACTGATTGGCATGGATGGTGGATTGTACAAAACATTAAGTGAAATGCAGTTCACAGTCTAGTTGCCGTCACATATATGGTTTCATCTCTTCGTCAATATCTTTTCTTAAATCCATCAGCTTCCGGGCATAGCTTTCCATGCTGATTTCATTGGCCGTTTGGGGCGTCCATTTGGGTACCGGTACCGTTTTCCCGTTATCATCTACGGCGGCAAAAACCATGACGCAGTGAGTGGTCTTTTGTTTTTGTTGTTGCCGGGGATTGCCTGCCCATACATCAATAGAGATGTGCATGCTGGTATTTCCGGTATAAATGATAGAGGCATTGATCTCTACCAGGTCGCCAATGGAAATGGGCTTGAAGAAGCGGATCCCGCCCACATATACTGTAACCGCATATTGTCCGCTCCAGTTGGCCGCACAGGTGTAACCGGCAGAGTCAATCCATTTCATAACGGAACCTCCATGTACTTTGCCCCCGAAATTAATATCTGAAGGTTCTGCCAGGAAACGAAGTGTGATAGTATGATAGATAGAATCCATGAAGAGATAATTAGCCGTTACGAATTTATGCGAATTTATTATTAAAATGATGTAGGCTACATTAAAAGTAAAAACCCGTCTGGTATCATACCAAACGGGTTTTTACTTTTATTTTTTATTGGTTATTAATAATTATCTCCTCCTCCCATTTCTCCACCGCTATCATTACCGGATTTGTTGCTCTTGCGTTTGAAGAGGTTGGAGTCCAGTTTACCGAAGCGCCATACAGCGTTGAGGCGCACTTCGCGGGTGAGGCGTTTGCGGTAATTTTCCTGTTCGGAAAAATCGGTCGTCGTATAACTGAGGTTACGGTCTGTATTGAAAATATCATTGATGCCGAGAGAAATAGATAATGTCTTTTTCAGCAGGTCTTTTTTAATGCCTGCATCTACTGCCCATTTAGGCTCTCTTTCTCCCTGTGGCAATATCTGTTTGGATTCGTACTGACCCGATACCTGTAAGGTCAGGTCCCAGGGGAGCCTGGTGTTACTGTTCAGTTTACCGAACCATACAAAGCCCTGGTTAGAGAGGTTATCGCCCTTACTGCTCGCCTTGATCTTTGTTTGCGCCATGTTCACGTTGGTAGTCACGTCCCATATTTTGGTCAGCTGACTTCTTACGGTGAATTCGGCACCGTAGGAATTACGGGTGTCAGCATTGATAGGGTATGAGAGTAACACCCGCTGCGTTTGTCCGTTCAGGTTAAGGGTGGTATCTACATAAAAATCAGTAATGGCATTATTGGTATTACGATAGTACAGGGATACCAGTACATTATGTTTCTGTGCAAAATCCTTCAGGTAAGACAGCTCAAAGGAATTGGTGAATTCCGGCTTCAGGTCCGGGTTACCACGGTTGGCACTCTGTCCGCTGTACTCGATAGTAGGCAGCAGGTCTCTGAACCACGGGCGACGGATACGACGGCTGTAGTTCAATTGCAGCTCATGATCTCCCTTTAATTTCTGTGATAAAAATATACTGGGGAAAAGACTGATGGGATAATTGATCTTATACGAATCTTTTTGTCCCAGTTTTGTTTCTCCGCTATAGTAAGATTGTTCTGCTCTCAACCCAACCTGGTAGCCGAAGTTGTCTTTAGCGCCGGTATAGCTTACATATCCTGCGTTGATCTGCTCCTGGTAATGGTAGTTGTTGGAGAGCGCCGTATCCAGTTTATATTCACCGCTGGCGTAGTCTTGTCCGAAAGTATTGGTATAGTTATCAAACTTGCGGGTATTGCTGCGCAGTCCCATTTCTATTTTAGATTTTTCGGTGAGCGGGTTTACATAATCTATCTGGCCAGTGAGATAGTTCGTTTTCCCTTCACCAGTGCCATAGCGTTTTTCCGGCGTTTTGGGCGCATCAATAGCGTTGCCCTTCAGGTCGAAGTAGTTCAGTGAATACTCGGAACTGTTATCTCCCGTAGCACGGCTATAGGTAAGGTCGGCAGTTAGTTCATGGCCTTCTTTGGCGAAAGTATGTTTGTATCCAACCTGGGTGCTGTAATTCCTGAAACCGTTTCTCGTATTGTCGATACCGGTACCGTAGCGTACTTTCTCCTGGTTGACATCCATTTCGTTCAGTGTCTGATCGTTGTACCTGTTAAAGTTCCCACCGGTAATTGATTGCGAAATGGTGAGGGTGTTACGGTTGTCGAGGAACAGGTCAAAGCCCGCGCGTCCTGTCTGGAACTTGCGGTAAAAGTCGCCACTTTGTAATTGTTCGAGGTAAGTGGTGGTGTCTGCCCCGATGTTTTTCCGGAACAGGCGGTTGTTCATCGGAGAAATACGGTTACGGATATCATAATTGATGAAGAAGTTGAACTTTTCCTGGCGCAGGTTGAAATTCACACCGGCATTGGTACTTCCCTGGGTAGTAACACCGGCGCTGATTAGCCCGTGAATACCTGCCCGCTTGTTCTTCTTCAGTACAATATTGAGGATCCCGCTCATCCCTTCCGCATCATATTTAGCAGATGGGTTGGTAACCACTTCGATGGTGGCAATAGCATCTGCCGGGATCTGATCGAGGGTGAGGGTAGAGGGGCGGCCATCAATAAAGATGGTAGGTGCGCCATTGCGTACCGTAACGTTTCCATCAATGTCCACGTTTACGGAAGGTACCTGTTTCAGTACATCGGTGGCAGTTCCGCCGAGGCTGGCCAGGTTTTTATCTACGTTAAACACACGTTTATCAATAGCCATAGTAAAGGCTGGTTTTTCACCTACCACATCTACGGTTGCCAGTGATTTTACATTTGCTTTGAGCTTGATATTACCAACATCCAATGAGCTTGTTTTGCCTGTTAACGGAGCTGGTTTATAAAAAGTTTCATATCCGATAAAATTTATTTTAAGGAGATATTTACCATGTGCAACACTTTCGAAATTAAAGTCTCCGTTTGGCTTGGATAACATCCCGGTCAGAACGGATGAATCAGCACGTAACAGTGCCACAGAAGCGTATTCTACAGGTTTCCCTGTTTGTGCATCCAGTAATTTTCCGTAAATGGTACCCGTATTGGCAGCAGCGCCTTTTCCTCCCTGCTGTTGTGCCATTGCGGCGAGGTGAAATAATAGCATCCATCCAGTCAATAACAATACAATTTTTCTCATAATTTCATTTACTAGCGTCCAACAATTTATAGCACTGCAAAATTACTTTTAATGCATGAGGAATAACAGTTTTTTGGGATGAAAGGTGTGATGTAACCCTTGATAGTACCATGTTTCATCTACAGAATTGAACAGGATTGTTGCTGATGGCTGTTTTAGAAAAGACTGTTGTTTTAATACCCCAACTGTTAATTAGTGTTAATCACGTTGTGTAACGGCTCGCCTTGCAGTGTTGACAAGAAAATCATACGTTAAATTTTGGGGATAAAAAAACGTGGATAATAAGTTTATGATTTCAATGATAACGTATAGCTACGTATCTTTACAGCCAGCTGTTGCGTTATTTTAATTTTTTTATATGCATAAGGATTACCGACCGGACTGGGATATTTACACGTGTCACATTGAAGAAAGTCCAGCAGTAATAGGCCTTGACCTTGATCTGAGACGATTCGCACCATTAAAGGAAAAGCCGAATGCCATATATATCACAGTATACCTGAATCATCCACGGGAAGACGGGTTTCCGCAAAACGATGAGTTTGCCACTATGGGCGAAATAGAGGACAGCCTCGTAGAACAGCTACAGTCAAGGCTGAACGCGCATTTCGTAGGTCGTACTTTTTCAAACGGTGTACGTGATTTTTATTTTTATACAGGCACTACATTACTGCACGATAAATTCATTGCTGATGCCATGATCAATTTTCCGGATTACCGGTATGATTACGGTGTGAAAGAAGATAATAACTGGGAATTGTATTTCGATTACCTTTTTCCTGATGTATACGAATTTCAACGGATACAAAACAGGAAGGTATTACGCATGCTTCGTCAACATGGCGATCTCCCGGAAAGAGAACGCCCGATTGAACACTGGATACATTTCCGTACGGAAGAAGATAAAACAACTTATTGGGAACACATCAAAGAAAACGGCTTCACTATCGCCCACGATGTGGCAGCGGACAACCCGGAGTTTCCCTATAAATTATGTATCTCCCGGGCTGACAAAGCCACAGAGTCCCTCATAGACAGTGTAGTCATGAGCCTATGGGAACTCGCCCAGCAATTAAATGCGGAGTACGATGGTTGGGAAACAAGCATCGTCAAAAACCAGGACCAGGATTAAACGGAGAATAAGGATTTACAGGATGGGTGCAGGAGAATAATGCGAATATCTTCGCTCACATCTCCAGTACCCATCCTGTAAATCCTTATTCTCCGTTTAATCCTGGTCTATTTTTTCAGTATCCCTGCCAGTAAGGAAATGGCAAACAATACCAGGAAGATAAAGAACAGAATTTTTGCAATAGACGCCGCACCTGCCGCGATTCCACCGAAACCGAATACCGCCGCAATAATGGCTACTATAAAGAATATCAGTGCCCAACGTAACATAGTGTGAGGTTTTAAGATGAATGATAGAGAAGTTACAATTTTTTCAGAATCCCGCCAAAAGGAACGCAATTATCATTCCTGACCCATACACAATAACCGGAATTGAGGCAATCCCGTTTTTTTTCAATATAATTGTTATCAGCGGATAACCTTGAGGAGAGATTTGAAAATATTAACTACTATAACTGTTGTTTGCTGGCTGATTTGCCGGTCGCTTAGTGTGTTTGCCCATACAGCAGGGGAACAGCATGATCCTGTAGCGGATACTATTCCCAAAAAAGGTAGCCGGTTTATGAAAAGAGTCAACGATTACCGGGATTCTTTGCGGAACAGGGACTACCGGGATTCTTTTATAAAACGTATTACCCGGCAGGATGTAAAGGAGCCAACCAATGACAATGATAGCGTAATCATTAAAAGTGAGGCATATTTTACTCCCTTTGTGGGGAAAGTGATCAGGAATATCTACTATAGAAAAGTAAAGGTATTTGGACCCAGTAATATCAACGATACTACTTTTACCACCAGCATGAAACTCATTCATCTGGCTAACCGGATGCACTTCGATTCGAGGCAATGGGTGATCCGGCAATCCCTGTTTTTCCGGGAGAACCAGCGCCTGGACCCCTTTGAAATGGCGGATAATGAACGTTACCTGCGTAACCGTCCCTTCTTGCAGGATGCGCGTTTATACGTGATGAATGCAGATCCGGCCTCCGATTCCATAGATGTGGAAGTGGTGACGAAAGATGTGTTTGAATATGGCGCCGATCTTTCGCAATTCAGTGCCACAGATATTAAAGCCCGGGTATCCAATAACGATCTGCTGGGAGCAGGACAGGGCCTACAGGTGGGCTTTCAGTGGCGTACAGATTATACGCCTACCTGGAATACAGAAGTACGGTATACAAAATACAATCTGCTGGGCTCTTTCGTAGACGTGAGCATGGGATACACAACGCTCAACAACTACGCTCCCCTTGATACCAATGTATACGAAGGAACCGTCTTTATCAACTTCAACCGTCCGTTGTACAGAAATGCCGCCAAGCTCGTAGGCGGCCTCTCCATCGCCAACAGCTGGTCTATTAATATCCGCGGCGCGGAGCCGCAGGAAGAGGATAGCCTTTACCGCGACTACCGCTATTTAGTGGTAGACGGATGGATAGGTTATAACTTTATCAATAACTACAAACATGATGGCACCATTGGCCGCAAGCCCAATTTTGCGGTACTGGCCAGACACTACAACCTGTCGTTTCAGCGAACGCCGGAACAGCTCCGGTTCAAAGAAGACCCGGTATACAATGCCCACCGCTATTACCTGCTGGAATTACAGGCCTACCGGCTGGATTATTTCAAGGCGCATTACTTTTTCGGCTTCGGCAGAACAGAGGATATTCCGCTGGGATACAATATCAGCGCCACTACCGGCTGGGAAAGCTGGAAAGACCGGCGAAGATTGTACTCCGGCATGGAAGTGCAGAAGTTCTGGACTACCCGGAACCAGGGGCTTTTTAATACAACCGTTGGCGTTAGTACGTTCTGGCTCCGGAGAGCAGTAGAAGATGCCGTTATGCATGCCCGCCTCGAATACTACAGCAGGCTCATTACTTTTAAGAAGGCGCGCTTCCGCCAGTTTTTAAATATCGACTATCTCAATAATCCCAACAGCTTTTTCTATAAACCACTAAACATCAACATGGAATATGGGATCTGGGGATTCCGTGATACAAAGCTCAATGGGTATCAGCGGTTAAATATGGGATCAGAAACAGTGTATTACAGCCCCTTGAAAGTACTGGGTTTCAAATTCAATTTCTTTACTTCCCTGCAAGCCTCTATGATCACTGCCAAAAGTGATGATCTTTTGCAAAACCCGCTATACCTCGGTTTGGGCGGTGGTTTCAGGATACGCAATGAAAACCTTGCATTGAATACGATCAAGGTTTCCGGCTACTATTACCCCAATGCACCGGCGCCCATGAAAAAGTTGATGCTGGAAATTACTACCATCGTGGATTTCAGGTTTGATATTTCTGCACTGAGAGCGCCTAGCTTTTTGAGCTTCAGATAAAACGTACCATTTTCGAATTTTTTGATTTTTTTACCCGAAATCAAAAAATTCAAAAATCGAAAATAGTATATGGGTTTTTAAATTTAGCATATCCTGCTAAAGATCTCCGGATAGTCTTTCATAATACCATGTTTATCCATCGGTAGTTCCGCCTGGAAGCCTGTACTTGTATTTTCATAGAGATACAAGCCGCTTGGCAACAGCGTATAGTGTTGTTGTACTTTCTGCAATTCAAATTCAGGTAGCTGGATATACAGCATATCCAGTGCTTTTCGCTCTCCGGTTTCAAATTGTAACCTGCGTATGGGTAAAGTGTTGGTGAAGGGAGTGAGGGAGATGTCGATGTCTATACAGTCATCAAAGGCATCTACATGGTTGCCTTCCTTATCAAACCAGTGGCCGTTCAGATCAGAAGTGAGCTTCAATGCGGCGGGCTGCGGCCCTTCCAGCTGAATTAAAAAGGAGGATACTTTCCACTCGGGTGTGATCTCAATCTCATAGCGGATGCAAAAGGGCTGTTCGCGCAGGTAGCCGTTGATATTACCAGTTGCCAGTTTGTGATGATCTTTATCCTGTAACGTGAAATATTCGGTCGCCGGCCACTTCAGGGCCTGCCATATGATTGGCTCCATGCACTATTTTTTTACGGTGGATGATTTTATTTTGATGATCACCAGTTTTGATGTAGGGGTATTGCTTTTATCGGCCACGCTATTTACAGGTACCAGCACATTGGTTTCAGGAAAATAGGTGGCGGTACATTTTTCCGGTATGGGGAAAGCTACGATAATAAAGCCACGTGCCACGCGCTCCGTTTGTCCGTAATAGTTATACAGGTCTACCAGGTCACCGGGCTGGAAGCCGGCAGCCGTAATGTCTCCGGGGTGCATGAAGATCACGCGGCGCTCATTATATACGCCCCTGTAGCGGTCATCCAATCCGTAAATGGTGGTATTAAACTGGTCGTGACTGCGCACCGTCATCATCATGTATTCATCTGGCTGCAATGGCGTTGTGAGGACATCCGCTACATGGAAATGCGCTTTTCCGCTGTTGGTATCAAACTGTCCTTCGCGGGTACAGTTGGGCAGATAGAAACCACCCGGATGACGGACACGTTTGTTGTAAGCGTCAAAGCCGGGTATCACCTTTTCAATATCGTTGCGGATATGATCATAGTGCTGCGCGTATTGTTCCCATGGCGTGCGGGAGCCACTGCCGAGCAACACAAGGGCCAGTTCACAGATGATCACGGGTTCACTCTTCAGTTGATCGGACACCGGATGCAGGTTGCCTTTTGACATCTGAACAACCCCCATAGAGTTTTCACAGGTTACAAATTGTACTTCTCCCTGTTGCACATCTTTATCGCTGCGGCCAAAGCAGGGGAGGATCAGTGCTTCCTTTCCGTGTACAATATGGCTCCTGTTTAATTTCGTAGATACGTGTACGGTAAGGTCGCAGTTGCGCAGCGCCTGCGCGGTGTATTCCGTATCCGGCGTAGCGGAGAGGAAGTTGCCGCCCATTGCCATAAACACTTTGGCATCGCCACGGTACATAGCAAGGATCGCCTTCACCACATCATAACCATGTTCCTGTGGTGGAGTAAAACCGTATACTTCCTGTAGTTTATTTAACAACGATGCCGACGGTTGTTCATAGATCCCCATCGTTCTGTCACCTTGCACATTACTGTGTCCACGAACAGGACAGGTACCGGCGCCGGGCTTACCGATACTGCCTTTCAGCAGCAGGAGGTTCACCACTTCGCGGATGGTATCCACGGCATTTTTATGTTGTGTAAGTCCCATAGCCCAGCAGGCAATGATCTTCTTTTTATGGAGGAGGGCATTGGCTGCCTCCTGGATCATTTCCAGCGGCACACCGGCATCAGCGGCCAGTTGAGGGAGCTGATGCTGCCGGAGATGTTGGATGTAAGCAGCATAGTCCAGGGTATGGGTGGCGATGAAATCCTGATCGAATACTGTTCCGGGATTTTTTTCTTCTTCCTGTAAAAGCAACAGGGCAATGGCTTTCAGCAATGCCATGTCGCCATTGATCTTTACCTGTAGAAAAATATCGGTGAGCTTTGTTTGTATATTAAGTACGCCTTTCACCGTTTGCGGGTTCAGGAAATTAAGCAGCCCCGTTTCCGGTAGCGGGTTTACAGCGATGATAGTAGCGCCGTTGGCCTTGGCTCTCTGCAAAGCACTAAGCATCCGGGGATGATTGGTACCGGGATTTTGTCCGAGGATAATGATGACTTCTGCTTCATACATATCTTCCAGGGTAACAGAGCCTTTGCCGATCCCCAATGCTTCACCAAGGGCTACACCACTGGATTCGTGACACATATTGGAGCAATCCGGCAGGTTGTTGGTACCATATTCCCGCACCAGGAGCTGGTATAAAAAAGCAGCTTCATTACTGGTTCTGCCGGAAGTATAAAATACTGCTTCATTGGGCGATTTTAATTTACGGAGATGACCGGCAATTTTTTCATAAGCGGCTTCCCAGGACACTGGGGTATAGTGCGTGGCGCCAGCAGCCAGGAACATGGGTTGTGCTACCCGTCCTTTTTTGCCTATTTCATAATCGGTGAGTAATGCCAGTTCCGCAATGCTATGTTGTGCAAAAAAATCTGGTGTCAGTTTTTTGGTGGTGGCCTCTTCTGCAACGGCTTTTGCGCCGTTCTCACAATATTCCGCAATAGATGAACGCTCATCATCCGGATCAGGCCAGGCACAACCCGGACAGTCAAATCCATCTTTCTGATTAAGTTTTAGCAAAGCCTGCATGCCGCGGAAGGCATTCATTTCCTGCAGGATATGCCGCATACTGGACACAACTGCCGGAAACCCAGCCGCTACTGTCTTGGGTTTGCTGAGTTTAAGCCCAGTAAATCTCACTGGATTTTCTGCACCATCCATATTATTCCCCATTTAAATAATCAAATAATCAAATGAATTACAAAGTAATTCTTTCTGCTGCTGTATAAATATTAAAACGTTGCTCACGTAAGAAGCCTACCAATGTAATATTCCATGCTGCCGCTGTTTTTACCGCCATGCTGGAAGGAGCGCCTACGGCTGCTATTATTGGAATGCCAGCCATAGCTGCTTTCTGTATCAACTCAAACCCTGCACGACCACTTAACAAAAGGAGGGTGGATTGTAATGGCATCATTTGTTGTGCCATCGCTGCACCGATCAGTTTATCCACTGCATTATGGCGACCAATATCTTCCCGTAAAATTAACAGCTTACCTGTAAGATCAAAGAGGGCAGCGGCATGTAAACCGCCGGTAGTGTCAAATACCGGTTGCTCGCCACGGAGTATTCCGGGCAGCTGGTATAACAGGCTGGCAGGAAAAGAAACAGGATGGGAGCTGCTAACGTTAACGCCTGTATGAATACCTGAAAGCTCTGTTTTGCCGCAAACACCACATGAAGCGGTAGATTGGAAATTCCGGCTGGTATTACCCAACTCAGGAAGAATGTTTTCTTTTAACGCCACGGTAGCAATACTGCCATCCGGGGTGGAGGATAAGGTGATATTTGCAATGGCATCGTATTGCCCGATAATACCTTCGGTAAATAAAAAGCCGGCGGCCAGTTCTTCATCCTGACCGGGCGTACGCATGGTCACTGAAATATTCTGTTGCCGGCGGTTGTGCGACGGACCATGTATCAATCTTATTTCCAATGGTTCTTCCGCAGCCAGCACATCATGTGTATCTATGATGCCGGTTGTTTCCACTTTTTTTATATGGGCATGTACCACAGCGTTTGTCATACCTAAAATTACACTTTCACAATCATCTTACCACTGTTTCTACCGGAAAATAATCCCAGTAAGGCATCGGGGAGTTGATCGAAACCTTCTTCTATGGTCTCATTGTATTTCAATTTACCGGATTTAACCAGTTCCACCAGGTATTTAATGCCTTCGGGAAAACGGCTGGCATAGTTACCTACAATAAAGCCCTGCATTAAAAGGCTGTATGTAACCATTTTCGGCTGTACACGCGGACCTATAGGCACCTCCGTGCTATTGTAAAGGGATATTTGTCCGCATAAAGGCACCCGGCCAAAGAAGTTCATCTGCTGGATCACTGCGTCGGATATTTCTCCCCCGACATTATCAAAATAGATGTCCACCCCGTTAGGGCAGGCGGCTGCTATGGCGCCAGACATATTCCGGTTGCCTTTGTAATCAACGGCGGCATCGAAGTCGAAAATATCTGTCAGCAGCTTTACTTTTTCGGCACCACCGGCAATCCCCACTACGCGGCACCCTGCGATTTTTGCGAGCTGTCCTACTACGATACCAACGGCGCCGGCAGCGCCTGAAATCACCACCGTTTCACCTGGCTTGGGCTTGCCGATATCCATCAAACCGAAATAGGCGGTAAGCCCCGGCATGCCCAGAATGCCCAGGTAATAGCTGGGAGGTACGCTGCTGTCTACCTTGCGGAGACTCCCCGCGGGAAAGATGCTGGCAGTAGCCCAGGGGAGAAAAGGCCGGGTATTGGTACTCATCACAAGGTCGCCGGGCTTGAACTGATCGGCTTTACTTTCCACTACTTCCCCCACGCCACCACTTTCTATCGGTTCATTCACCTGGAAAGGGGGAATGTAGGATTTGGCATCGTTCATACGCCCCCGCATATAAGGGTCTACAGACAAATAAATTGGTTTAACCAGTACTTCTCCAGTATTCAGTGCGGGTAACGTTGCCGTTGTTGTCTTGAAGTTATCCAGGGTAGGCAATCCTTTCGGACGGGAGGCGAGCAGAATCTGTTTTATCTTCATAATAATTGTTTTCTGTTGAATGGGAAACGAACCATACTACTACTCATTAACGGGTAAAAAAATCTTTTGTTTAACAAATGGATGGAATCATTGAAATGAGCAGAATTATCGGGTAATATTGTAATTTGCGGCTAACGAATTTATTCACTAAACCTACCACAATTATGCGTCTGGATGATGAAAGAATGAGCGATAACGTCGAAAAGAGATCTGGCGGCGGTATGCGCAAACTCGGTATCGGCGGCGGTATTGGCGGCATTATTATTATAGTGCTGGCCTTATTTTTGAAACAGGACCCCGCACAACTCATGCAGGCCGTACAACAGGTCCAGGGGCCTGGTGGTGAGGAGCAATCAGAACAGCTTACTGCCACAAACGCCAGCGCCATCGAAAAGTTTTCTTCCAAAGTGCTGGCCAGTACAGAAGATGTATGGGATCAGCAGTTCAGGAGCATGAACATGACCTATGAAAAACCAAAGATGGTGTTATTTACAGATGGCACTACCTCCGGTTGTGGTTCCGCAGAATCTGCAATGGGTCCTTTTTATTGTCCGGCAGACAACAAAGTATACCTGGATGTTGCTTTTTTTGATGAACTGGAGCAACGTTTCGGGGTAAAAGGCGAGTTTGCCAAAGCCTATGTAATTGCGCATGAGGTAGGACATCATGTACAAAATCTGTTGGGTATCAGCAGGAAAGTGCAGGCAATGCGTTCCCGGTTAAGTGAAAAAGAATACAATAAACTTTCTGTAAAACTCGAACTACAGGCCGATTTCCTGGCCGGGTTCTGGGCCAACCACGCCGATAAAATGCGCAACATCCTGGTAGCAGGTGATATTGAATCCGGTTTGAACGCCGCCAGCGCCGTAGGCGATGATAAGCTCCAGCAAGCCGGTACCGGCCACGTAGTACCGGATGCATTTACCCATGGTACCTCCGAACAGCGGATGTACTGGTTCAAGAAAGGATATGATTCCGGTGACCTGTCGCAGGGAGACACAGGACTTGGACTGAAATAAAATGGATTTACGGATTTATTGATTTACGAATTTTGGGGATTTAAAATGCAGCGAAGATTGTCTGACTTCCGGGGATTAAAACCTCGGGGTACCAATATATCTTCACTACATTTTAAATCCCCAAAATTCGTAAATCAATAAATTCATAAATCTCAAAATATCTCCAGCATTTCTTTTGCCAGTTCTATCATTTTTTCATCACCGGTATATTTTCCTTTTTCATCTGATAGCTTTACTACGGGTGTCCAGCGGGGAGCATCTTCCGGACGGGCTTCATACATTTTTACAACAATATTCAGGGCCGTTAATCCTACATCATTGGTGAAGTTAGTGCCCACACCGAAAGACATACCGATCTTACCACGGCAATGTGCAGCGATGGCAGCCACTTTTTCATAATCCAGTCCGTCGGAGAAAATAATTGTTTTTGTGAGCGGATCTACTCCTTTTTCTTTGTAATGGGCGATGGTGCTGTCGGCAAACAATAACGGATCGCCGCTATCGTGCCGCACCCCATCAAATAGTTTGGCGAATTTTTTATCAAACTGTTCAAAGAAAACAGGGGTGGTGTAGGTATCCGATAAAGCGATCCCCAGGTCGCCGCGATATACCTGTACCCAATGTTCCAGTCCCAGCATATTGGCCATTTTAAAACCGTATTTGGCACTGTGGAACATAAACCATTCATGGGCATGTGTGCCTACGGGCTTCACCCCGTTGCGCATAGCCAGGTGTACATTGCTGCTGCCAATAAAACAGCTTTCGCCATACTGCCGGAGTGTTTGTACCACCAACCGGTGCACCGCCAGTGAATGCCGGCGTCGTGTACCGAAATCTGCAATGGTGATCCCCAGTTCTTTATAATGCTCAATTTTCTCCCGGGTAATACGGATCACTTCTTCATCAGGCACCCGTTGCTGGCCTGTCTGCTCGTAATACAATTCGCAGATGAGCGACATCAGGGGAACCTCCCACAGGATAGTACGATACCAGTAGCCATCCACATGTACTTCCACCTCTTCTCCATGTTGTGCAATATGTATTTCATCAGGGTTGTAACGATAGCCCTGCAGGAAATCCAGGTAGGTAGGGTCGAGATAGGGACAGGTAACAGCAAGGAATTCTTTTTCTTCAGGGGTGAGCCGGAGGTGTTGCATATTATTTACCGCCTCCCGTAAAACAGCCGCAAAACCCGGTGGGAATGCATGTTTACCCCGATTAATAAACTTATAACGGGCACGCGCCTCCGGAAACAATTTTATCACGCAGTGTTGCATGGTAAATTTGTAAAAATCATTATCGAGGATAGATGTTAAAATCATAGCAGGCTGTTTTGTCTAACAATAATACCATATTTTTGCGCACGAATCATATCAATACATGTATGCAAACCATCAAAGTTAAATTCCCACTTAACCCGGAAGAAACCGTATTATACAAATCCAGTGCTACTTATATGAAGAACAAGTGGCAGGGCCAGCAAGGCGCCATGTACATCACCAGTGAACGTATTGTATTTGAAGCAAAGCCCATGTTGATGTTCCTGTTATTTGGCGTTATTGGCTGGCTGTTGGCCAGGAGTAAAAAAGCCAAAGAATTTGCATTGACAGACATTACTAATTTTTCCCGCGGAAAACAAGGTTTCAATAAGAAAATAGCCGTGTTTGAACTGCTGGATGGTACAACAGCCCGTTTCGCGCTGCATAGCAAATTTGAACCTTTCGATGTGGCTTATCAGAAAGCCATGCTGGATGTACAACCTCTTTTCAGCGTTAAATAATTTATAATTTACTCCCACAATATTTGCAATAGTCCGCATTTGCATCGTGCCCTTCGCGCATGCAATGCGGACAAATGCGCTGATCTACGTCTTCCTCATTTCTTAATCTGCTCATTTCTACAGTAACAATACCGGTGGGTACTGCAATGATAGCATACCCCATGATCATAATAAGTGCTGAAAATGCTTGTCCTATAGGCGTTACAGGTGCAATATCTCCATAGCCTACTGTTGTTAATGTTACCACTGCCCAGTATACACTAACGGGGATACTGGTGAAGCCGGAATTATAATCCGATTCAATCACGTACATGATGGAACCTAATACAACAGTGAGTAAAAGAATGAAGAAAAGAAATACCATTATTTTCCGTTTGCTATGCTCCAGGGCGAGGGCCAGCTGCTTGCTTTCATTCAGGAAAGGAACGAGTTTAAAGATCCTGAAGATCCGCATCAGCCGCAGGATGCGGATGGTAAGCAGGAAATGGGCGCCGCCAAAGAAAAATTCTACATAAGTAGGTAAAATACATAGAAGGTCTATCAGTCCGTAGAAGCTGCCCACGTATGCTTTGGGGCGATAACTGCACCATACCCGGAAAATATATTCAATGGTAAAGATGATTGTAAAGACCCATTCCAGGACCCTGAAAAGATGATCATATTTTACTTTGAAGCCTGTTACGCTCTCCATCATCACAATGGCAACGCTGATGAGAATAACGATCAGTAAAATAATGTCAAACACTTTACCGGCAGGCGTATCAGCCTCAAATATAATACTATGCCATCGCTGCTGGAAAGGGCTAAGCTCTCTTTGTGTACGGGTATTCATCCTGTTAGATTATATGCATTAAAAACAAAGCACGGTTAGGAATGTTTAGGGTGAAGGTACGCGCTAAAAACTTCGCAGGTTTTCCTATCTTTAGGTTATGTTGGTAAATATACTGATCAATTTGTTTGAACGCGATCTGAGCAAACTGGAAGAAGAGATCGCTGCGTATGACTCAGAAGAAGCACTGTGGCGTGTTCCGACTGGTATCAAAAACTCCGCCGGCACGCTGACCCTGCATCTTTGCGGCAACCTGCAACACTTTATAGGTGCTGTACTTGGACAAACGGGTTATGTGCGTAACAGGGAGTTGGAATTCAGTGCCAGGAATATTCCAAAGGAGGAGCTGCTGCTCCAGATAGGCGCTACCCGTCGTATAGTGCTCACCGTTATACTTGCATTAAGCCCGGAAGATCTCGAAAAAATTTATACAGAACGGGTGCTTGCAGGAGAGCTGACAACTACCGGTCATTTCCTGGTACACTTGCTTGCCCATTTAGGTTATCACCTGGGACAAATTAATTATCATCGCCGGTTAACCCAGTAGTATCTGCATGGAGCATCGTTCTTTTCTGCAACAATTCAGGCAGGTATATCAGCAGCTGAAATGGCTGATATGGCCGTTTACCGTAGTATTGACGGCTATCCTCATAACCCGTTATCTATACACGCGGGAGGAGGTGTATTTCTATATCAATAGTCTGCATACCGCATGGGGAGATCTGTTATTTCCTTACATCACGGAATTGGGTAGCGTTGGGGCTTGTATCGTATTGTCGGTGTTATTGTTTGTTATCAACAAGCGTATGGGATTTGTGCTGGCAACAGCATATTGTTTCACGGCAGTCATCAACTTCACTCTGAAGTTTTTAGTAGCTTTTCCCCGTCCGCACCGTTATTTTGAGCAACGCCTGCACGATATTTATTTTATACCGGGGGTAGCCGTCCTGGATAATTTCCGGAGTTTCCCTTCGGGTCATAGTGTATGTGCTTTTACCGCAGCCACCATATTATCTTACTATACTAAAAATAAATACTGGTCAGTACTGTACCTGTTGCTGGCCATGCTGGTAGCTTACTCGCGCATGTACCTGAGTCAGCACTTCCTGGAAGATGTAACCGCCGGTGCAACGGTGGGTATCATACTTACCATGACCTGGCTAAGTTATATTGCAGGAAAAGGATACGGCGCATCAAGACCATAATTCCTGCTGTTCATCTTCTCTGTTTGCTTGTTGCTCCATTTCTGCGAGCAGGGCAGGGTGATAATGTTTTAAGATCTGGCAATACAGTTCCGGTGAAAGAGGACATAACATCATCTTGTCTGTATACCATTTAGGGGTAGGTATATACCTTGCCCACAACACTTCGTAGCCGATAAATATCTGACGTTTACCATCCGTTACATTGTCTGAATGCCCCAACCGGCGCTCTTCCCCGGGAGCGAGGCTTTCTATGAGTCTAGCCTGCCGGGTAGTGCCCATCGTTGTTTTAATGATCTGTATAATGGCCAGGGTCATAAAGCGATGGTCGGATGTATTCTTTACAGAGCGCATATACTTTGATACCGTAAATGCGCTGTTGTCAACGCCCGTAATTTTAGCTGCCGCTATAGCATCTTCTCCCGGAATAGGTTTGTACCTGTTTTCTTTTAAGGAGGCTTCACGGATGGTCCGTATTCTGAAAATGATATACCAGGAAATAAAAGCAATAAAGATGATCAATGGAATGTACATAAGGGGTAAGTATTGGATAACTGTTACTTTGATGGGATTAAAAATAAGAAGCGTAAACAGGAGTTCTGTGAATCAGATGTTAAAAATTTGTGCATTATGAAGCTGCAATTATTAGGCATAAAGCAAGCTCATCGGTGGAATAACCGGCTAACAGGGGCGTAGTGCAATAATTCCGGCATGAATGAAATCCGGCTGGTGGTTATCAATTATATTATCGGGGAACAGTTAAATGCTAAAGTGGCGTAGGTTATAAACACCTTTTTAAATAGATAAGCAAATTTGCGGTTTTCCTGTCAGATATTTTGTGATTTAATTGTTAATGTAGAAAAAATGGGTAAGAAAATCAGCTGCCGGAGGAAGGTGGCTGATCATTTCTGTAAGAGCACAATACTAAGGCCGGCACTGTGCCATTGGGCATCATAATACGGCAGGAGTACAGTCGCCATTTTGGTATGTTGGTCTTTAAACAGTGTTTGCCGGATCCAGGGATATACCCAGTAAGCCGCTTTGGTGCTTAGTATTCCAAAACCAGCGCCAGCTACCACATCACTGAGCCAGTGCTTGTTATTATACATGCGCAAGGCGCCGGTAGCAGCGGCAGCGGCGTAACCGCCCACGCCATACCACGGCGATACATCTTTGTATTCCTGTCGCAGGAACTCCGCGGACGCAAAGGCGGTGGCGGTATGCCCCGAAGGAAAGGAGAGATCATCACTGCCATCAGGACGAACTTCATGCGTAAGGTGTTTCACCCCTTCAACAGAACCTGCTGTCAGCAATGCAGAGATTCCCAGGATAATAGTGCGGTCACGAAAATTATGCTTCCCGTGTACACCGGAAGCGTTCAGTATATATACTGCGGCCACGGGTGAGTATTGGAGGTAATTATCTATATGCGTCCTGAAGTTGGGATGATCCTCTTTTAATTCAGCCCCGGTTGTGTGGTTCAGGTCTCTCAGTGAATGATTGTTCAGCGCCAGAAACCCGTATCCCACCATCGCTGCAGGGATAATAATCCCGGTGAGAGAGCTGTGGAATGCGGGAGTACTGCTGACTGGCGGGGGGACAGAATCTACAGGGATGGTAAAGGAAGTGGCCTGCACTTGTGCATTTACATTACCGGAGCCGATAAGGGCGTCCAGGGCCAATCCTGCGAATAAAATCGTCTTTTTCATGCATCACTCCTTGAATTTTCAAAAATAAGGAGCGATTCTGTATCAATTCTGTATTATTCACCCCCGCGATCTGTTTTGGATAAGATGTATTCCGCCGTATGCTGGGTATACCTGTTGTGAAAAAGGAATGTGATCAGGAGTCCCAACAAGCATCCTGCCAATACAGAGATAACACGTCCTACTGCAGTATCCCACAAGTGCTGACCAGCTTCATGTGTCATTACAATAATGGTGGCGGCAAGCGCAGTGCGGGTAGCGGCTTCCAGGCTCAATATATTACACAGGATCACCGTGATAAACACGGCTATACACATCATCAGCAGCATATTGGGATGTACGAGCAGCAGGAGGAAGCCGGCGGCGGCGCCTACTATATTTGCCTTGATTCGTGTAACCGCCAACGTTACTGCATCCGAACCATCCGGCGAAAGTACCAGCATCACGGAAATCAATACCCAGATCACATCCTGGTAATCCAGTAACCAGGAAAGTAAAAACACGATCAGTACACCGCTCACACATTTGGCAGCATAGATCAGGAGTCGCTTCAGTCTTTCTTTATTGATCATGTAGCAATGATTACTAATATTTTGCTGCTTTGCCTGCCTTAGGCAGGGAGTTGCGGATAAATGTCCGTATATCTTCATTGCCGGTGGCCAGATCATCTTTGCGCAGGTACATCATATGTCCGCTGCGATAGCCTTTCCAGGACAACCGGTCCTTTAATTTTCCGCCAGGGTCCATTTGCCACATGCTGTATTTTGCATTGAAATAATCACAGGCGCCATCATAGTAACCCGATTGAATCATTACATGGAGGTAAGGATTGGCAGCCATAGCCTGGCGTAAGTTTTCGCCGGTATTATCATCGCTGCGATCCCATGGATGTACGGGGCCAAACATCATATATTTCAGGTCTGTTTTGAATTGCAGCTCTTCCCGCAGGTAGATATTAATGGCGGGTGTAAATGCATGCAGCCAGGAAGTAAGTTCTGCATTGTAATCGGGGTTGTCGCCCGCATCTTCTTTATCCTGGCCCAGGTAGCGGGAATCCAGCCGCCCGATGGTAAAGCCTTTATCTCTCAGTAGTTCTTTCCAGAAGAAACCGGGGGGCACATCGAGGTTGTGCTGCAGGATCACTTTCTCCGATAAACCGGAGTAGCGGGCCATTTTGGCGGCCATATCCTTTCGCTTCTGCTCATCCAGGAAACCGCCCTGGCTGATAGCCGGGATCAGTTCATTGATCGTAAATTGTTCTACTTCGGGTAATAATGCGGTGAGATCTTTTTGCTGTAAATCACTTGACAGGGCTTTGTGGTACCAGGCAGCGGCAGCAAAATAGGGGAGCCTCAAAGCTGCGTCCACCGGGCCATTGCGGGAAATACCCAACTCAGTAGGGGATACCAGTATCACGCCATTGAAGTACATCCATTGTGCATTTTGCAGCTCCAGCGCAAGACCGGATACCCGGGTAGTACCATAGCTTTCGCCGATGAGATATTTGGGAGATGCCCACCGGTTATGACGCGATACGAAAGTGCTGATCCATTCTGCCAGGTATTTGATATCTGCATTCACACCAAAGAATTTTTCACGGGGCACGTCTTTGTCGGCTAACCGTGAAAAGCCGGTATTAGCGGGATCTATATAAAGGATATCGGCGATATCCAGGATTGACTGGGAATTTTCGTGCAGGCCATAGGGTTGTACCGGGTATCCCTCATCGTCAATGTTTAGCAGGCGGGGCCCGGTGTAAGCAATCTGCATCCATACGGAAGGTGTGCCCGGTCCGCCATTGAAGGAGATCACCAAAGGCCGGGAACTGCGGTCTTTTATATCTGTCCGCTCATAATAGGTGTAGAAGAGGCCGGCTATCACTTTGCCATCCTGGTCCCAGACAGGCTGGGTGCCGGCAATAGTTTTGTAGGGTACTTTCTGTCCTTTTATGGTTACCTCATGCGTGCTGGTGACCGTGGTGTCCGGAGACAGACTTATTGCAGCATTGTGCTGGGTATCTGCCTTTTCAGGAGGAGCGGGTTTGTTTTTTTGTTGTGCCTGCAATGGCTGCAAGCCTATGGAGCAGGCTAATAAAAGCGGTAGCAGCACTTGTTTTCTCATGGCATTCATATAATAGATCCTGGTTTAGATGGTTGTAATTAAAATGCTGTTATATCCCGGTTATATATTCAAGATGTCAAAATAGGAAAACATTTATTGAAAATCCGATGGTCGTTTACCCACCAGTTTATAAAACGTATTGCTGAAAGCGGAAACACTGTTGTAGCCGGTATCCCAGGCTATTTCACTGATAGTTTTATCTGTTTCCAGCAGGTAGCCCATGGCCCTGATCATCCGCGCCAGCTTCAGGTACTGGAAAAAGGAGATGTCCATGGTGGAGCGGAACAGGCGTATGAGTGTACGTTCGCTGTAGTTAAATTCCTGTCCCACGCTTTCGAGTGTAAGTGACTCCGCCAGGTTTTCCTGGATAAATTTCAGTACGGGTTTGAGCCTGGTATTTTCTGTAGTGGGTAAAGTTATTGGCAACGGTTGTTCGCTGATATCCGGCAGGATATTCTTGATCGCTTTTACAAACCGGTAGCCTTTGGTGCCAGGTAATACATTCCCGTCCCATTTGCTTGTGTAGAGGATCATTTCCAGCAGGAGATTATTCACCGGGTAGATCCCCGTCCTGGTATAGAATGGGTCTGACGTATCATCTTCATCAGTAAAAAAATAAATCGTCCGTACATAATTCGCAGGATAACGATGCTGGAAGTAATGTTCTACACCCGGTGGTACCCACATGTAATGTCTTGCGGGCAGGAAATAGGTTTTATCCCGGGTATACAAAAAAGCAGCGCCCCCTTCAACATAGGTGAGTTGTCCTTTGTTATGTTTATGAAATGGGAAGTGATGTTCCGTTTTCCAATGCCATATGTAGGCGGATTCCGGAATTTCATCCACACTCTCCAGGATCAATGCTGGTTTAAAAGCTGTCATTTGGCCGGATCTAACAATTTAATGGCAATTTATAGAAAATTATTTAACCGGGATAGATGGAACTTTGCATCTTCATCAGATTAAATATGTCTTCAATAAGTAATAAGTGGCTTGCAGGAGTTTTGCTGATTGCACTATTCAACTGTAAACCGGCTACTGGTCAACCCCCTGAACACGATACCCTCACATTATCCGAAGTTTGGAAAAAGGCAGCCATCTACAACAAAATGTTGCAGATGGAATATTTGCGCGTACAGGGAATGCAGGAAAAAGTAAAAACAGCAAAAGACGAACGGTTACCCGAAATAAAGGCGGATGGCGTATATGCACGGGTATCTAACCTGGCTATTTATGAAGATGGCCTGTTAAAAGCCCCTTCGCAATTTCCTGTAGTACACGGGTACTATAAAGTAGGAGCAGACGCCTATCTCAATGTATATAACGGGGGAAAAACATCCCGCGAAATAATAACCCGGCAAACAGAAAGTGACCTGGCAAAAGAACAACAAAATCTATCTGCCTCAGAGATCCGCTATAAGGCAGCGTCCTATTACCTGGATATCTACCGGTACCGGACGTACGAAAAAGTAATGTTGCAGGATATTTCAGAAAGAGAAAAAGAACTGGAAGAGATCAGGGAGTTATTTAAAAACGGCGTGGTACTCAAAAGTGATATACTCCGCGCAGAGCTCAAATTGTCCAAACAACGAATGACCTTACTGGAAATCAGGAATGGCATTAAGATCGCTAACCAACGGCTGAATATTATGATTGGTCAGCCTGACAGTACTTACAACTTCATCGCATCGGATAGCCTGGCATTGTCATCCATACGTGAACGAACCTACGAAAATTATCTCGCAGATGCTTACGAACACGCTTTTGCATTTAAAATTTCAGAGAAAGAAACCACCCTGAGTGAGCTAAAACTGAAGGATGTAAAGTCCGCCGTGCTGCCTAAAGTAGGGCTTTATGCCGAATACGCATACGCCTATCCGCAGATCCTGTTTTATCCGTATGCTATCAGTCTATACGGCCTCGGACAAGTAGGCGTGAAAGCTGGTGTACCTATCTCTGCTTTTTATCAGAACCGGCACCGGAAACAGGAAGCCACCATCAACCTGCAGCGGCAGGAGATAGAACATGCCGATACCAAAGACAAGGTACGCCAGGATGTAAACGAAGCGTATATACGTTATACAGAGGCGCTCACCCGGATCCAGGTAGCAAATGATAACATCATACAAGCCAAAGAAAATTTCCGCATCGTTAATAATACTTACTTCAATCAGCTGTCGCTGCTGACCGATCTGCTGGACGCAGAAACACAATTGCTGCAATCCAGGTTTGATCTTACCACTGCACAAGTAACCGCTCAATTACTTTACTATCAATTATTGAAAGCAACAGGCAACCTTTAATATATGAACAACGCAAACACCAACACTACATCAAACAAAACTGACAGATTTATTTCACGGATCACAACCATCGTTGCTTCCATTGTAGTGGTATGCCTTGCCATCTGGGGAGTGAAAACACTGATTTATCAATGGAGAAACGAAGAAACAAATGACGCACAGATAGATGAATATATAAACCCGGTGGTAGCGAAGGTTACAGGCTATGTGGAAGAGATCCGTTATGAAGAAAACCAGGAAGTAAAAAAAGGAGATACGCTTGTTATAATAGATAACAGCGAGTACGCAGCACAACAGCAGGAAGCCGAAGCAGCCTTGTTAAATGCCCGCGCACAGGTAGCCGTAGTATCCAGCAGTGTGAATAGTTCCAGTCAGGCTGCCAAAGTGTATGAGTCGCAGATAGCAGCCGCCAAAGCAAGACTAAAGAACCAGGAACAGGAATATGACCGTTATAAGAAGTTATATGACGTGGAATCCGCTACCAGGCAACAACTGGACCGTGTAGAAGCAGCACTGGAAGTTGCCCGCTCAGATTATAACACTGCACTTGGCGCTTACCAGGCATCGTTGGCAAAGATCAATGATGCCAAGGTACAGCAAAGTACGCTGGATGCAGAAATCAAGAGGAGGGAAGCCGTTGTGACCAATAAAGACCTCACGGTTTCTTATACCGTAATCACTGCACCTTACAACGGAAAGATGGGTCGTCGTACGATTCAGCCCAAACAGTTGGTACAAGCGGGTCAGACACTGGCCTATATTGTTGACTGGGAATCGGGTAAGTGGGTAGTTGCCAACTTCAAGGAAACACAGATCCGGCATATGTTTGTAGGCGAAACAGCCAGGATAATAGTAGATGCCTTTCCTGGACAACACTTTACCGGGAAAATAGAATCACTGTCGGCCGCCACAGGCTCCAGGTTTTCCCTGCTACCACCGGATAATGCCACCGGTAACTTCGTAAAAATAGCGCAAAGGATTCCCGTACGTATACGACTAAACGGAACGCCGGAAACACTGAAGATGTTATCCGCAGGTATGAGTGTAAATGTATCTGTATCTAAAGCGCACAAATGATGATGGATAAAGGAAATCCTATATTCAGATCATGGGTACCGGAATGGCTCATCAGGCTCACCATTTTCCTGGTGCTGATTCCAACTGTGATGCTGTTTGCATTGTCAACCGCCAATGTGAATGCTGCCACCGGGTTCTATGGTGCGGAACCAGCAGATATGCAGTTCTCCATGCTTATTTTTTATGCATCGATTGTGAGTTTTACACCCCTGGAAAGGCGTTTCTTCAGCCGCATCTCTACCAAAGAATATTTCCTGTTATGCCTGGTATTCCAGGTACTGGTTACCTGGTGTTGTTATCATACAAGAGTTTTGCCCATATTATTTATGTGTCGCTTTTTACAGGGATTATTTAACTGTGGGATCACCAGCATTTGTTTGACCTTACTTTTCGGGAGATTACAATCGGAGCATGCGCGTGAAACCGGTTATGCTATTTTTTACGGCATGATCTTGTGCTCATCTTCCATTACATCACTTGTAGCAGCACCGGTGATAGATAACTTCGAGTATAATGTGCTGTACAAGCTGATGATCTATACTTTTATACCAGGAGCTATACTGTTGTTGTTACTGATGAACAAAGTACACCTGGTTCGTAAAACACCCTTGTATCAACTGGACTGGAGCAGCTACTTTTTATACTGCCCGATGCTCGTTCTGTTGGGATATGTATTGATCTACGGACAGCAGTATTACTGGTTACAGGACAACACTATCATATGGTCATTGATGACGGTTGTATTGCTCGCCATTTTTTTTGTATTAAGACAGGTAACGAGAAAACGTCCTTTTATTCACCTGGAAGTATTTAAGTCAAAAGCGTTTGGCTTTGGCTTGTTACTCCTGGGAGGTCTTTACCTGATCAGGGGATCGTTTAGTATAACTACCAGCTACTTTTCCACGGTACTGGGCATGGATCCTATCAATCTTTATGAGCTGCTGCTATATAATATCCTCGGTATTGCGACGGGGGCGGTTATATCTGCACGGCTGGTGATTAAAAAAAGGCCGTTGCAGTTTATCTGGCTGGCGGGCTTCTTCCTGTTATTGGTTTTTCATACCACTATGTTCTTCCTGTTCACTACAGAGGCAGATATGCGCACCTTTATCTTTCCATTGATCATACAGGGATTGGGAGCAGGGATGGTGATGACGCCGATCATCCTGTTTATTATTTCTTCCGTGCCTGATGCTATCAGTCAATCAGCTTCGGCAGTGGGTGTATTTATAAGGTATACTTTTTTTGGTCTGAGTACGGCGCTCATGAATTTCTTCTTTCTGTATTATTCAAAGATCCATGCCATGCGGCTCAGTGATCGTATTTCCCGCGCGGACAACGGGTTACAGGAGCGTCTGAATACTTACCAGGCCGCCTTACAGGCAAGGGGAATGATGCCGGATCAGGCGGCAAAGCTGGCCACAGGGCTATTGGATAAAGCCATTCAGAAACAAGCCTTCCTTAAATATGCGATGGATTATTACCAGCTGATGGGCATCCTTATTATGGTGATGATGCTGCTGATCATTATGGCGCCGTTTATTAACCGCACCAGTATTAATGTGAAAGCCAAACAACCGGCTGCGGCAACGTTCTAGCATTCAAATAAATCAGAAATTATTCCTTCGGCAGTTTTACTTTATAAACCCGGTAGGGATATTCAACCATATCCACACCATTATTAAAGTTGGGTCCACGATGTATCTGGGCACAACTGACATATAAATATCCATCATTACCGATGCCGAAAGAGTCCGGCCAAAGAAGCCTGCTATCCTGCACCAATATGTTTACTTTCCCTTCAGGCGTTACATACTGAATAGCATGGTTAGGAGAGTTACTCAGGTAAATATTTCCCTTATCATCTGCAACCATTCCATGACAGATACCAGTGACCGCCACCATTTCTACTTTAGCGGACAAGTCGGCTGCGTTGAGCGTTTCATCCGCCAGGAAGCGGGTTTCGATGCGGTATAATTTATTTTGATTGATAGCCCGGAAGTAAAAATATTTATTGTCTTTGGTGAGTGCCACACCGTTTACATTAGATACAAAGGGCATACCGTTGGCGTCTTCCACATCTTTTCCATCGAGGTGTAATTTCAGGCCGGGAGTGGCCAAAGTAGAAACGTCGTCCTGTAATACAACGCGGCTTTTAGCCGTTGTCAGATCCAGTACCACGATGGCATGCTGACCAGGATCAGAAAGATAGGCCAGCTTTTTATCATTGTCAACGCACACATCATTCAAGGCACTTTTTTCTTTAGGGAGATCGTCGAATGTATAGATCCTTTTTATTTTATTGTCTGACAGATCAATCTGAAGCAGTTTAAATTTCCCTTGCCTGGAATCCAGTACCCATAAGCAGTTCCGGTCATCTGCATACAAGTCCTGCACACTTACAAAATGTTTGTCCGGTGCATCAGGCACAAATTTATTCCAGGCTGCATTCGGAAAGGGAATACGTTTGCCGCGTACAATTTCCGTCAGTCCGTACAAAAAAGGTTCCTTGTGCGGAAAAGAAACAAACAACCTGTTAGACGATGGCGCAACAGCTACACCAATAGGTTGATTTTTTCCAAAGGCGGCCACCTCAATCAAACCTTCAGACGGGGAGTTGTTTTGTTGCGCGGTGGCTATCGATGTGACGCCGATAAAAACGATCGACAGCCAGATGTTTTTAGGGATCGTGTTCATAGTGAGTGGAATGTATCCCTAAGTTAATCAAATTGGAGGAACCATTGTGGTGGAAGTGGCTCAGTTGATTTTGCACAGCGGAAAGTATAATAGGAGAACGGTAGAGACTTTTATACAATCTTTTATGGCCTTAATCTATTTAACATAATATAAATTATAAGAAAAATAGAACGATACAAAATACATGTATTAGTATCTAATACACTGGGGTAAATATGGAATGCTGATACTGAAAAAGCAATCTTATTCGCATGGAATAAAGCCGCTGTGGCTCGTTTATATGAGATTAACCCGACCATTCATACGGATATGAAACCCACAGGCCGTTGTGGAACGGTCAACTAATTACTGGTGGAGGAATATTTCTATGTGAATGACTACGGGGGATTTTTAGCAATGCGGATTTAATCCACGGCATTAAACTTGGGAACACCCATGCGCTGTGCGCCATAAATACCGGAGTGTCCACTAAAATAGTAAGCCGTAAAACACGCCACGGCAAAATATAAAACGTGATCGGTACCAAATAATTCTACGCCCATCAGCGTACAAGCAATGGGGGTATTCGTAGCACCGGCGAAAACGGCTATAAATCCAAGTCCGGCGAACAGGTCAACAGGTGCGCCGAGTAACAATGCCAGCGTATGTCCTAAAGTGGCGCCCATAAAAAAAAGTGGGGTCACCTCCCCTCCTTTAAACCCCATCGCCAGCGTTACAGCGGTGAAGATCAGCTTCCAGAGCCAACTCCAGCTGGTTATCTGGTTGCTGCTGCTATCAAATGCGTGGAGAATACTGATGCCATCGGAAGATTTACTGGAAACACCCAGTCCCAGGTAATCATAGGTGCCGGTAATATAACAAAGTGCTATAATGATCATACCACCAACCACCGGAATCAGCCAGGGGATTTTAATATAGGTATGGGCGTTATGCTTAATGACGTGCATCAATTTGGAAAAAAGAAAACTGGTGAGTCCGAAGGCTACACCGCCCAGGATTACTTTTACCAATAGCAACAGGTCTATATGTACAAACGGCAGACCTGCAAAAAGGGCATCGTTTTTATAAAGAATATGATATTGTGTATGTTGAATACCCCAGGCGCTGCAAACTACATCTGCCAGCACGGCGGCTATCAGGCAAGGTACCAGCGCATCGTAACGCATCACGCCAATAGCCAGTACTTCGAGTGCAAAAACAGCTCCGGTGAGTGGTGTGCCAAATACAGCACCAAAACCTGCTGCAATCCCGGTCATTAATAATATACGTAGGTCCTTTGGCGTTAGTCCCATTTTCTTTCCCAGCCACCCGGCTACGCTGCCGCCTATCTGTACCGCTGTTCCTTCCCGGCCTGCTGAACCGCCAAAAAGATGCGTGATAATAGTGGTCAGCAATACCAACGGCGCCATCCGCGCAGGAACGCCACCACCGGGTTGATGGATTTCCTCCATAATAAGGTTGTTACCTTTCTCCGCATTTTTGCCGCTCAGCTGGTACAACCAATAGATCAGTACCCCGGCCAATGGCAGTCCATATAATAACCATTCGTATTCCCAACGTATATGTGTGACCACCTCCAGCAACCATAAAAAGAGTGCTACCAATGACCCTACCAGTATAGCCATCGGCATTACCAGTAACGTCCAGCGAAGCAGCTCATAAGCCACTGTGACTTGTTCCAGCGTTTTTTTGGTTCCCATTCCCTCTCGGATATAAATAAAATTAATCTGCCAATAAACCGGCGTAATACGCCGCACCCCATAAAGCCGACTTGTCGTTGTTTACAATATGAATAGGTACACCCGCCAGCAATTCTGCCATACGATCTCCTTGCAGATAATGATGATAAAATTCACCTGTTTCCAGCAGTTGCGCTATTTTGGGAGGAATGCCGCCACCCAGGAACAGTCCGCCTGTAGCTTTCATTTTGAGTACCAGGTTGCAGGATTCACGGGCTAGATAACGTACAAATAACTCCATCGTTTTTACACAGATAGATGTTTTGCCTGTCAATGCAGCCTTACTGATCACAGCAGCCGGATCTCCTTCCTCCATCGCATCACGAAGTTCAGCCGTTTCCTCCATACCTTTCACATCCCGCAGAAATTGGTAAATAGCCAGTATGCCCGGACCAGAGATCACACGTTCCCAGCTGGCGATCTCATATTTTTCCTGTAAATAACGAAGTAATAAAATATCCAGGTCTGTTCGTGGTGCAAAATCCGAATGCCCGCCTTCTGTAGGAAACGGATGATGATTTTTTCCATCCCAGTACAAACCAGCCATTCCCAAACCGGTACCAGGCGCAATAATAGCCATGTTACCAATATTGTTCACAGCACCCCGGTGCAGTGTAGTCAGTTGTTCCGGCGATAAAGTGGCCAGCCCGTAAGCGGTTGCTTCCAGGTCATTGATCAATGCCACTGCTTTAATACCCGTACTGTGCCTGATCTCATCTTCACTTAATTCCCGCGAAAGATTTGTCAGTTCCACTTTTCCATTTACCACCGGGCCGGCTACGCCAATGCATATACGCTTGGGAAGCGGATCATTACCCTGACTGATAAAATGTTGAATCATCTCAGAAAAACTGGCATAATCCCGGGAGGCATACGTATCTTCCCGTATCACATCCAGTTCACCTTCAGATGAACGGAATAAAGCCAGGTTGGTTTTGGTACCACCCAGGTCACCGGCCAGTAAATATGTTACTTCCTCCCCATTATTCACGGGGGAAACGAACCGGGGTAAATAGTGCTGCTTTTTCAATGTTTGCATCGTTGTGGGACTTATCCTTAAAAATAGTCAAATTGGAACAGCATTTGCCCCTATTGAACAATTTTATAAAAAAAATGTAAACCAATAAACGGATCATATAATGGAAAGACACACCTATCAGACTGGACTTATTGGCAATTGCTCCTTCCTGGCGCATGTCAATAAAGATACAAATATAGATTGGCTCTGCTGGCCCAGAATGGACAGTTCGTTTGTTTTTGGCGGGCTGCTGGACAAAAAAAACGGGGGTGAATTTTCCATACTACCGGAGGGCGATTATTCGTCTCATCAGTACTACATGGATAATACCAACGTGCTTCGCACAGAGATCACCACCAATGAAGGCAGCTACCGCATCACCGATTTTGCGCCCCGCTTCCTGCAATATGAGCGTTTTTTCAAACCGCTGATGCTGGTCCGCAAGCTGGAACCCCTGGAAGGTTCTCCCCGCATCCGTGTAAAATGCTCACCGGTATACGATTATGGCGCGGTTAAATTACATCCGCTCCGTGGCAGTAGTCATATTGAGTTTACCGGCAGTGATGAAAACATCCGCCTTACCACAAATATTGCGGTCAGCTACCTGGTGGAAGAAGAATTTTTTGTGCTGAATGATACCCGCTACCTGATCCTCACTTACGGTCATCCGTTGGAAGCACCACTGGCCACTACGGCCGAACGGTTTCTCCGGGATACCGTTACCTACTGGCGTACATGGATCAAACATTCTTCTATCGCCAATTACTTTCAGACATATGTAATCCGCGCTGCCCTGGTACTTAAAATACACCAGTACGAAGATACGGGCGCTATCATAGCCGCCAGTACTACCAGTTTACCCGAATTTCCGGACAGTGGCCGCAACTGGGATTACCGCTATTGCTGGATGCGTGATACCTATTATGTGATCATGGCATTGAACCATATCGGGCATTTTGAGGAAATGGAACGCTACTTCGGATATATTACCGATATCTCCTTCTCCGGCGACTTCCGCTACCAGCCGCTATATGGGATCACCGGCCAAAAAACCTTATCGGAAACCGTACTCCCGCATCTCAACGGTTACATGGGAAATAAACCGGTGCGCGTAGGCAACCAGGCATATGAGCATATACAAAATGATATTTACGGACAGGTACTTATATCCATGCTTCCCTTGTATACCGACCACCGGTTTATTTTTTCCGAGAGAAAAGATTCAGACAGATGGATCAACCTTTTGTTGAAAAAGATAGAACGGACCATCGATGAAAAAGATGCAGGCATATGGGAATTCCGTAACATGGCCAACATCCATTGCTACACCAACCTCTTTCAGTGGGCCGGCTGCAATGCAGCGGAGAAAATGGCCCGCACCATCGGCAACGAAGCACTCACACAAAAAGCGATTGAACTGAAAGAACGTGCAGCAGCACATATTGAAAGCTGTTATGATCCGGTTAGAAAAGTATATACCAACGCCGCCGGTAGTCAACACCTGGATGCCAGCACCTTACAGCTGATCATGATGAACTACCTGGACCCCGCCTCTGAACGTGCGCGCGATCACCTGGCTGGTCTGGAACGGGAACTGAAAACACCCGAAGGGCTTTTCTACCGGTATCTTCATTCCGATGATTTTGGCAAACCGAAAACTACTTTTCTCGTTTGTGCCTTCTGGTACGTGGAAGCCCTCGCCTGTGTAGGCCGTTTGGATGATGCGCAACGTGAATTTGAAAAACTGCTGCAATATTCAAACCACCTCCTTTTATTTAGTGAAGACGTGGAAGCTGCTACCGGCAGCCAGTGGGGTAATTTCCCCCAGGCGTATAGCCATGTAGGTTTGATGAACGCAGCGTACCGGATTTCTATGAAATTAGATACACCTATATTCCTCTGACCAGGATTAGATAGAAATAAAAAGGATTAGCCGGATTGAACTGGTAGATATGAAAGAAGAAAAATTATTGATCTTCTATTATGTCTACCAGTTCAATCCGGCTAATCCTTTTTATTTCCTTATAATCCTGGTCTATTTTTTAAGTGTTCTCAACAAGTGCCTCACTTCATGATGACTCCTTAAATAATACCGGGCTGCAGATACCTGACTGCCCACCTTGATCGTAATGGCTTTGGCAGGAAGTGCCTTGAAGATATCTTCATCTGTCACATCGTCTCCCATAGCCATAATGAAATCATATTTTTTATGGTGCAACCAGCTGAGCGCGGCTTTCCCTTTATTGATCTCTATATTCTTTACTTCTATTACTTTATCGCCGGGTAATACCTGCAATGCTTTTTCCACCGTGTAGTAGCGTAAAGTATTCATGAGCTCATTGGCTCTCAGCTCGCCGAGCCCGGATTCCACTTTCCGGTAATGCCATGCAAGGGAATAACTTTTCTCTTCTATAAATGAGCCCGGCGTACGATCCGTGCATTGTTCCATCATCATGATGATTTCTTCTTTCCATTTATCGGTAAGACCCGGAAGCTGGTACCATTCTCCTTCTTTCGTTTTTTGCCAGGCGCCGTGTTCTGCTATCAGATCCAGCGGAAGATGACCAAACCACTCCCCCAGTGTTTCATGCTTTCTGCCGCTGATCATCACCACATCACTGCCGGGTACGGCTGCCAGCTCACGCAAGAGATGATAGAGATCAGCATCCGGCGCGGCCTGGTCAATGTCGGGTTGGAACCCTACCAGCGTACCGTCGTAGTCCAGGAATATAATCCGCCGCTTGCTTTGTTTGTATTGCTGACGGATCAACACGGCTGTTTCCTGGTTTACCCGACGGGCCAGCATATTCTGCTGCATGATATTCACTTCATCGAGGCGTGTCATGAACAGCTTCACCCAGTGATTAATATTAAACTTGGACACCACCTGCCGCATCTGTTTCATGCGGCGCTCCTGTTCTTCCAGTGGCATATTCAGCGCGTCTACAATAGCTCGTGTGATGGCGCCGATATTGTTCGGATTAACGATGATCGCATCAATCAATTCTTTAGATGCACCGGCCATCTCGCTCAGAATCAATACTCCATCATTATTATTACGACTCGCTACATATTCCTTGCTGACGAGATTCATTCCATCGCGCATAGGTGTAACAAGACAAATATCCGCGTAATTATAAAGTGCCGACAACACTTCTACAGGAAAAGAACGGTAGAAATACTGCACCGGATGCCAGCTGAGCGTACGGAAACGGGCATTGATATTTCCCACCTGTTTATCTATCTCATCCCGTAATTCTTTGTATTGTGGCACGGTATCCCGGGAAGGAACAACAATCATATATAATACTACCTTCCCGATATATTCCGGGTGCATTTGTAGCAGCAGTTCAAAAGCCTGGAGACGTTGCAGGATTCCCTTGCTGTAATCCAGGCGGTCTATAGAGAGTATCAGCCGGTCCTGCTGAAAGTTTTCTTTCAGGTTTTGCAGCTGTTCCAATACTTCCGGATCACTCCCCAGCGATGCATATTTATTATAGTCAATGCCCATGGGGAAAGTTTCCACAACAATGGCCCGGTCGTTATACGATACCACGTTGGCGGTAGTTGTTACCGGTAACAGGCGACTGGCGGCATTGAGGAAGTGACGGGTATCATCAAAAGTATGGAAGCCCATCAGATCGGCGCCCAGCATCCCTTCCAGGATTTCAGTGCGCCAGGGGATCAACCGGAACAATTCGTATGATGGAAATGGAATGTGCTGGAAAAAGCCGACAGATATTTCGGGCATTTCCGCACGGATCATTCCCGGCAATAATAAAAGCTGGTAGTCATGGATCCAGATAATGTCTCCCGGTTCTGCAACCTGTAAAATAATATCCCTGAATTTCCTGTTTACCTGTTCATATGCATCCCAATAAGTTTGTTCATAGTGGGCATACACCGCCATATAGTGGAATACCGGCCACAGTGTTTCATTGGAGAACCCTTCGTAAAAGTTATTGATCTCTTCCTGGGTCAGGTAAACAGGCATCAGATTCATCTGCTTTAACTGCTTCATTACCTTTTCCTGTTGCTTCGGATCGCCTATATCTTGTCCGGGCCATCCGATCCAGATATTGTTCCCTTCTCTGTAAATAGACCCCAAACCCGTTGCCAATCCGCCTTCGCTGGCTTGTAAGGAAAATTCACCGTCTTTCTCTGTAATCTTAACCGGAAGCCTGTTCGATACAATAATGGTTTTGCGCATAGTCGTTTATATATCTATTATCAAATTACTTTCTCAATAGGGAAAGCACCAACAAAACAAATAATGCACCCAAAAGAGCGGAACCTATATATCATATATATAAATAAATACAATGCTGCTAAAGCGGCTGTGGTTCATCAACAGGGCTTATCCAGAGTTGGATAACGGGCTATTCCTGTAAAGTGTGAACTTGCAATATAACATTTCTCATGGGTAAAAGGAAAGGAAATCTCTCCCCTTTCCGTAGATTTCAGGACTAATGCCGTAAAAATTGTTCCATCAATTCCAGGCCAGTGGCGGCTTCTGCAACGGAGCAGGGATTGGACCCTTCACCACGAAAATAGCTAACTACGTCGGCAATCAGGTGCTGTTGGATGTGCTTCGGATTCTCAAAACGGAACGTTTCCGTATGATCGGCTGTTTTTAAAGTGACCTGGTCAAAATCGGTAAAAAAATGAAACCTGATACTTCCTTTGCTTCCACTAATGATACATTCATCTGTAATTTCATTTTCGGGAGAGATAAAATTCCAGCTGCCATTAAACAGGATATTATCTTCAAACAAGATCTGTCCGCTGACGATATCGGCAACACGGGGATCGCTGCCGGCACTTAAACCATTGCACTGTAGTGGCTTACCGAAATAATACAGCATGATATCCAGCTGATGTGGCGCCAGGTCGTGAAAATATCCGCCACCCGATAAGCCGGGGTCCAGGCGCCAGCCGGCGTTTTCTTTGGCGGCAGCTTTCCAAAACCGCAGGTCCACAGCAACTACTTCTCCGATCGCTTTTTGTTCCAGCAGTTGTTTTACACAGATGAAAGCCGGCAATCTGCGGCGATAATGTGCTACGCTGGCAAGCCCATTTTTACTTGCCACGGCGGCGGCTATACGATTGGCGGCAGCGGCATCCAGTCCTACCGGCTTTTCGATATACACCGGGTATCCCCGATCTATGGCAGCCATGGCATATTCCTCGTGACTGGCCGGCGGGGTAGCAATATAAATGGCATTCACTTCCGGATCATCCAGGAGCGCGTAAGCATCATTATACCAGGCAGCAATGCCATGTCTGGCTGCATAATCTTTTGCCAGTGCCGCATCTCTGCGCATAACGGCATGTACTGAGCTGTTGCTGGCCAATTTGAAAGCAGGCCCACTTTTTACTTCTGTCACATTTCCGCAGCCGATGATTCCCCAGGTGATTGTATTCATATATATGAAATTACGAATTATGCTTTCTTCTTTTTCTTCCGCTCATAGTTTTGTTTCACTTTGCTTACATCACCGCAGGTACTCATGCTACACCACTTACGGGAGCCGTTCCGGCTTTTATCGAGAAACAGCCAGCCGCAGGCCGGACATTGCCGCACCTGTGCGAGCTTTCCCGAACTGTATAATTCCACGGCCGATTTTACCAGCCACCAGTTCACCTGTTCCAGTGCGGGCGCATTAAACTGCAGTTCCCCTTGCCGGGTAGCGGAGCGCCAGGCCATTTCAATATTGGCGTAGGCATCTGCCATATAAGTATTGAAAAGTTGCAGGTCAGATGCGGCAGGTGGTTTATGTGCGATGACGGCAGTAAACAACCGCAGCAATAATTCCCGCAGCTGGATGCTCTTGTCAAAAATGACTGCCGCCTTTTGAGGATACCCCTTCGCCAGGCGTTCCAATGTCTGGATAGTTTTGGCAGATAATGCTCCCGTGTGCGCATACCATTGAAGCAATTCCCGGAAGTTGGGAAGGTAATCATGAGTAGTTGAGCGCCGCCGGTTACTGACCGTATTCACGAAATCCAGGCAAAGTATACCACCATCCAGGCGGAGTGAAGCAAGCGTTTTTTGAGCAGACATAAGTAAACTTTTATGGTCTATCCTACAAAGCTAAAACATATTATTAACCGGTAAAATTAATTTTGATGGTTAGTAAAAAAGAGGGGTAAATACCGGTTTTTGTCTCTTTACCATCTTACTTTAATAAAAATGATATAAACAACTATAAATCATTAGCTTGTAAACATAAAAACAGCCCTTTAAAGGGCTGTTTTTATGTCAGAATGATAGTATTTTAATGCGCGTAGTTATAATAACTGGGGCGTTTTCCGGAGAGCAGGCGCCCACCCGGCCAACATTGGATCAATTATTATTTTCAGCCATACGATAGAACAAAAAACAGCCTTCACCGCGTAGGGTTCAACATATGTTCTGGCGATCCAGTATGGTGTGATGAGGTCGGTTGAAGAGAAGGAAGTAAATACTAAAGTGAGTACTGCCAGGATCGAATTTATCCGGGTTGGCTGCTGCGTAAAATACCAGATGGCCACTCCCATCAGCGCAATAATATAGGTGGGCGACTCGCCTTTATGGTTAAAAATAACCACCCATATCAGGATCGAAGACAACATATGCAACCGGAACAAGGGCTCCTTATAATATTGAAAACGGGTAAACGGCACCATAAACAAGGCCGCCGCCGTTAGTATAAATGTCTGCTTCGAGATCTCCATATTAAACCAGGTATGCCACCAACCCATTACGGATACGCCGTAGGAAGCCGAGAAATCATTGGTCAACAGGTGCGCCCAGCTTTTATACAGGAACAGCAGCTGGGCCGGAGAAACCACCAGCAACGGCATTAACCCCAGCACTACGATCCAGAAAACCGTGTAAAAGGCGGCCTTCCATCTTTCGGGATACAGGATAAACAGCGACAACGCCACAATCCCAAAGATCTTTATATAGATAGTGATCACCACACATAAGGCCGCTGCCCACACTTTCTTATTCTCCATAAAATGCCAGGAGAGGATAAAAGCGCCGGCGATAGCAACATTAATCTGTGAGCTGGTGAGTGCAATCATCATTTCAATAGCCAGGAAAAGGAACATGGCCGGCATATGCGCTTTGCACACGGGCAGGGTTCGCATAGCCCATATAAATACCACCACATTCAGGATATTCCAGCATATCAGGGCCGGTACATCCGGCATCCAGGCGAATACGCCCATCCACATGGCAAAAGAAGGACTGTATTTATAGAGGTCATAATATTCCGCCTCGTACAATACATACAGGTCCTGGTAATGTATGAGATGTGACCATGCCTGCTTGAAAATCAGGAAATTGTTGTAGCGGGTCCATCTCTCCATATCCTGCGATGAATACCAGGAGTGAAAGGAAATTGCGATCGCCATCGCCAGAAAGAATGAATACAGGTAGATCATCGGAATACGGCTGACAGCACGGCATATCCCTTCCCAACGCCCTCTGATGGCAGAAGTTTGCATAATTGTTAATTCAATGTGACAGTTGTAGTTATCCTCTAAAAGGCTTTCACGGGTAAAATTACATGAAAAATTTACTAAATACGAATTGGGTTTATTTTCTGATATACACTTCTATAGTAGCGTTGGCTGGCCTTCTGGGCGCCAGGAAAGTATCTACCTGCTGGTAGTGCGCTTTCAGGTCGTCCCGCAATGCCCAGGGGAAGAAATTGTTCAGCGTAGGGGCATACTCATACAACACCAGGTCATAATGCTGCTGCGCTACCTTTTCCTTGAAAGTGGCCAGCTGCCGGTTAAACATCCCCACACCCAAATGATACCATAACGGGAAATCGGGACCGGTTTCCTCTTTATAAGGCATGGCTGCCGCCAGCGGCGTAAGCTCGGTCATATTCAGCACCTTAATCGCCTCCTTCTTTTCTTTTACTACCGGTAACGCCAGTACGCGATTAATACCATCTACCGTAGATGACGGCATATATATACCATGAAATACTTTGAGATCGGAAAACACCCAGGTAGAAACCGGCACGTCTGTGGTATCCAGGTTCACCATAAAATTCCGGCGGGAAACCACATTTTCATGCTGCCCGTTATCTGTTGCCACTTCTTCTTTAACAGGAAACAAGCGATCGGTATAACGGCCTATATATTTCCACCAGGAGCCGGACCACCAGAACAGTACCAGTACGGTTGCCAGTAACAATGGCTTGCCGCTGTTGATCTGCACCTTCAGCAAATCGCATAAACCTGCGGCAATGAAAGCAAAAGCAAAGCTGTGAAAGAAGATGTTATTATCCGGCGGGGTGTAACTCGTAACCTGGAAGATAGCCGCTTCCCCCAGGATACCCAGGGTAACCAGCGCAAACAATACCTCCCGGCGCTGATGAATCCAACTGCCCCAATTTTTCACCTGTGCTACCAGGCAAAGCACAACCAGTATTACATAGGCTTTGATCCAATTGGAATTACCCATGATCTCATCTGTAAAATCGTTTAGGGCTAACCGTGAGTTATGCGGTGCCTGTCCGTGGTTAAACCAGTAGGCGAAGCCCGGCATGAGCGGTACAATAAAGATAGCCGCAATCACTGCGAACATACCCAGGAATACCGGCACATCCCACCAGCGGCGGGTTTCCAGGCTATTATAGGCGAGCAGCGCCAGGCACAGCATCAGGGCCAGTCCTCCGCCATCCTGTTTCGTAAATACCGACAGGAACACAAATAATGCGGCGGCAGCCATGTGAATATATTGATACAGCCGCTTTTCCGCGAAAAAGGATTTCAGCAGAAAGCTCAGGGCTACCAGTTCATATACAATAACAGTATGGTTATACCAGGGCCAGAAATTGGAAAAAGAATACGACAACACAAATACCAATACCGATAACAGCCGTACACCGGGTGCAACACCCAGGCTTTTCATGATGGAACGGAAAGATAACCCAGCGATAATATTAATAAATACCTGCGCCTTCACGAGGGTAATCATCTGCGGTCCCAGCAGTTTGAAAAAGAGGGCCGGAATGATCCAGTAACCATACCCCAGCGGAGTACCAAAATCTTTGTAGGGAACTTGTCCGGAGGACAAGCGGTAAGCACCCTCCCAGGATAAAAAAATATTTACGCGGTAAGGGAATGTCGCAAATAGCGGCACCAGGGCCAGTGCTATAATAATAACTAATTCTAAAACGGCCCATTTACGGGAACGTAGGGATACTGTTGACATCATACTGATTGGGATTCGCAGCTAAGATCTAAATTTGCAATACCTTTAATGTCGCCAAAAGTAATCGAATAAATTGTAACTTGTCGCGTCAAGTTTCCGGATGCCCCCATGAAATATATAAAACTATTACGTCCCAAGCATTGGGCAAAAAATGCATTTCTTTTCATTCCTTTGTTCTTCGCAGGAGAAATCTTCAATGGAGACAAGTTCCTTCAATTGTTGCTGGCATTCATTGCCTTCAGCATTACCGCCAGTAGTATCTATATAATAAATGACTACCAGGATATAGAAGCCGACCGGAACCATCCGGAAAAATGCAAGCGGCCTTTGGCTTCCGGCGAGATATCCAAACCGGTTGCGTTGGTCCTCTTCGCGTTATGTGTTATTATAGGAATGGGATTGGCCTTATATGTCCGGCAGAAATTTGCTTTTGTACTGGGGATCTATTTTGTGTTGAACCTTTTTTACTGCTTTGGATTAAAGAATATTTCCATCCTGGATGTGATGATCCTTGCCACCGGATTTGTACTCCGGGTAAAGGCAGGCGGTATCGCCGCCGAAGTGGCCACTTCCGAATGGCTGATCGTAATGGTGTTTCTGCTGGCATTGTTTATGGCGATTGCCAAGCGCCGGGACGATGTACTTATCAAGCTGCAGTCCGGCCAGGAAATGCGCAAGGCTGCCAAGGGGTATAACCTCGACTTTATGAACGTAATGTTGTCGCTCGTGTCGGCGGTGATCATTGTAGCCTATCTCATGTATACAATGGCGCCGGAAACACAGGAACGTCTTCATACCTACCGCTTGTATTATACCGCTCTTTTTGTAATTGGCGGATTATTACGATATTTGCAAATAACCTACGTGGAGAACAATACAGGCTCTCCCACAAAGATCCTATATAAAGACCGTTTTATTCAATTAACCATACTTCTTTGGGTCCTGAGTTTTTATGTTTTAATTTATTTACCCAGCAATAAAAGTTTTTTTGAATAATGCAAAAGCGGCTATCAAATTGGGGCAACTACCCTTCCGTCATGTCTGAAGAAAGTGCGTTTACGCAGGAAGATCAACTCCGGCAATTTGTGGGTACCCATACCCATCTGATTGCGCGGGGCAACGGTCGCTGTTACGGTGATGCCTCTCTGGGTACGCATAGTATTTCTATGCTTAAATATGATAAGGTACTGTCTTTCGATATAGAAAAAGGTGTCCTGGAAGCACAGGCGGGCGTTACGCTCGACCAGGTACTGGATATTATAGTTCCCAAAGGTTGGTTCCTGCCTGTTACCCCCGGTACCAAATTCATTACTATCGGCGGCGCAGTAGCGTCTGATGTACATGGAAAGAACCATCACGTGGATGGCGCTTTTTCCGGCCATATCATAGATATGGATGTCATTACAGGAGACGGAGCAACCACTTCCTGTTCACCCACCAACAATACCGATCTATTCTGGGCTACTTGTGGGGGTATGGGGCTGACTGGTGTGATCACCCGGGTAAAATTCCATCTCAAAAAAATCAGTACCGCTTATATCAAACAAAAGCAGCTCAAAGCCAGGAACCTGGAAGAAGTGATCCGCCTGTTTGATGAATATAAACACTATACCTACTCTATGGCTTGGATTGACTGCCTGCAAAAAGGGGATTCATTCGGCCGGAGTATCCTGATCGTAGGCGAGCATGCCACCCCGGAAGAATTAAGTGCCGGGCGGCAAGCAGACCCACTAAAGTTGCCGGCTAAACGAAAACTGGCCGTACCCTTCAACCTGCCGTCCTTTGTACTGAATACTTTTACGGTAAAGGCGTTTAACTGGTTGTATTACGGGAAGAATCTCAAAAAAGAAATCAGTAACGTAGTGCCCTACGAACCTTTCTTCTATCCGCTGGATGCCATCCTTCACTGGAACCGTGGTTATGGCAAAGAGGGGTTCATACAATACCAGTTTGTATTGCCGCTGGAGCAAAAAGAAGGACTGGTGGCTATTCTGAAACGAATCAGCGATAAAGGCTGGGGATCCTTCCTCGCCGTATTGAAGGTGTTCGGTAACCAGGATACCCTGATCTCTTTTCCAATGGAAGGCTACACGCTGGCGCTGGATTTCCCGGTTCGTAAAGGACTCTTTGCTTTCCTCGATGAGCTGGATGAAATTGTATTGCAATATGGCGGCCGTTTATACCTATCCAAAGATGCCCGTATGAAACAGGAAGTCTTCTGGAAAAGTTATCCGCATGCAGCGCGCTTTGCCGACATCGTAAAAAGATACAACACCAACGACCGGTTTGTATCCCTTCAATCTGAAAGATTATTATTGACAAAATAGTTTACCCTGTTTTAACCAAACACCTCCCGATGCCAACAGTTTTAATACTAGGCGCTGGTTCTGACATGGCTGTAGCCATCGCCAGAAAATTTGCAGCTGAAAAATATGATATTCAACTTGCCGCCCGCAACGCAGCTGCTTTACAGCCCTTGCAACAGGATTTGCAGGTACGCTATAGTGTAACCGCTACCCTTCATGATTTTGACGCCAATGCCTTCGACACGCATGCTTCATTTTATGCTGGGCTGCCGGTACCTCCCGATACCACCATTTGCGTGTTCGGTTACCTGGGCGACCAGGAAAAGGCGCAAAGCAACTGGCAGGAAGCGGTCCACATCATCAACACGAATTATACCGGTGCCGTCTCTATTTTAAATATTGTAGCAGAAAGCTATGAAGCGAAAAAGCAGGGTACTATTGTGGGTATCAGCTCAGTAGCCGGTGAAAGAGGCCGGCAGAGCAACTACATGTATGGTAGTGCCAAAGCTGGATTCACTGCTTATCTCAGCGGTCTGCGTAACCGTTTATTTCGTAGTGGCGTTCACGTGATGAGCGTGCAACCCGGCTTTGTAAACACCCGCATGACGGCGCACCTCACCCTGCCCCCGTTACTGACCGCCGAACCGGAAGCTGTAGCTGCCGCTGTTTTCAGCGCCGTGCAAAAGAAAAAAAATGTACTGTATGTTAAATGGTTCTGGCGCTACATCATGCTGATCATTAAATTAATACCGGAAGGTGTTTTCAAAAAGCTGAAACTGTGACCATTGCATTTTTTGATTTTGACGGCACCATCACCCGCAAGGATACTTTGTGGGAGATTATCCGTTTTCATAAAGGCCGCGCTGCCATGTACACCGGTATGGCGCGGTTGCTGCCTGCCCTGCTGTTATTCAAAATGAAACAGATCCCCGCACAGGAAATGAAAGAGCGGGTATTGAAATATTATTTTGGGGAGATGACCGAACAGGAATTTATCAGCGGTTGTGAAAAATTCTGCCAACAGCGATTACCGGTACTGATCCGTGAACAAGCGTTAACGGCTATACGAAATCATCAGCAACAGGGTCACCGGGTTGTAGTGGTTACTGCTTCCGCCCAACATTGGGTAGCTCCCTGGTGTAATACCGAAAACATCGGCTGCATCGGTTCCCGGATGGAAGTAAAAGATCAGTACATCACCGGTAACCTCGTGGGAATCAACTGTAATGGTGAAGAAAAAGTGGCCCGCATAAAACAGGAATTTGACCTCACCCAATTCAATGAGATCTTCGCCTACGGAGATAGTAAAGGCGATAAACCCATGTTGGCGCTCGCACAACACGCCGCGTATAAACCGTTCAGGAGTTAACTAAATAAAAAATGTCCCACCATTACGGTGAGACACTTTCTATTATTGTAACAGATTGATTGTACTTAATTAAGCTGCTTTCGCATTCTTCAACTGTCCTGCTGTAACCATCGCGGGCTTCAGTTTAATGATGCCTATGAAGTTCAACAGTTTCATTACCTGGTAGCTGGGATCCAGTTCGTACCACTTCTTAGCGAAGTTAGGACTGTCTTTAAACTTGTGGTGGTTATTCTGGAACAGTTCGCCCATCAGGATGATACCCCATGGAGAAGTGTTTTTAGATTGATCACCATTGTCGAAATTGCTGTAACCATATTTGTGACCACACCAGTTAACGATAGCACCCTGTACAGGTCCCATCAGGAAATGGATAGGTAACAGGAGATACAGGTACCACATACCGGTAGGAACGAAAGCCACATAGAAAGCTACATAAGCTACCATCCAGGCAATACGGGTAATATTGCTATCACCTACCCTGTCCATGGCTTCCCATTCCGGTAAAGGCTCCGCAGTAAATTTAGGATCTACGGTGCTCGTACGGGTTACAAAACCATTGTAAATAGAACGTGTTTGTACCATCATTCCCCAAACATCTTTAAAGAAGTGCGGAGAATGCGGATCATGTTCAGTATCGCTAAACTCATGGTGCATGCGGTGCATAACGCCATAAGCGCGTGGTATCAGATATGATGAACCCTGGAAAAACCAGGTGCTGAAATAAAAGAATCGTTCCCAGAATTTACTGGTAGTATACATCTGATGGGATGCATAGCGGTGTAAATAGAATGTGTGAAAAAAGAGTGAAAAAAACCAGTGCACACCGAAAAATATCAGAATCGCCGTCATTAATTATGCTTTGAAAAGGTGACAAATAATCTCCAAAGGTAAGCTAAATCGTCCGAACCCGAACAATTTTATGGCTTTTCATGTCAAGGAAATGTTAAATAACTACCCCTTTTATTTTTTCTTTACCCGTCTTAACTCCAAGAGGTTCAACCCGTTACCATACAACCCGGTCACATTGGGTTGCACCAGCCGGATCACCTCATCGTAGAACAATGGCACCACCGGCGCGTCTGCCATCACCATCCTATCCATCTCCCGGTATTGCTCATACCGGATGCTATCATTATTCTCTTCCAGCGATTGCTCATATAATTTATCGAATGCCGCATTGCTGTAACGGGTATAGTTGGGAGGCGCCGGATTTTTACCATAAAAAACAGCCAGGTAGTTTTCTGCATCGGGATAATCGGCCAGCCAGCTACCCCGGAAAAACAGCGCCTGCGACTTGGCCGTTTGTTCCAGCAGCAGGCTTTTCTGAATCACTTCTACCTGCACGCGGATACCGACCTCCTGCAGTTGGTTGGCTACATAGTTGGCCAGATCAGCATAAATGGGGATGGACAATAATCTTATCTCCGGTATGCCCTTCCCTTCCGGGTAGCCGGCTTCCCGCAGGAGTTGCCGCGACTTCGCCGGATTGTACGTATAGCCGTTCACTTTAGTAGCGTCAAAAGAAGGCAGCCCCGATGGTACGAATCCTGCTTCCGCAGCCGTACCGATGCCATTGCGCAGGTATGTCATCATTTTCGTACGGTCGAAACCGTAGTTTATCGCCTGCCGGATCTTCCTGAGCCGCACCGGCGATTGTTTCACTGCCGCAATAGTGCTATCAGTAAGGAACCCAAGATATTCCACATTGAGATAAGGGTGCTTGTTGAGGACCATTTTCCCCTCCCACTCCTGCTTCAGTTTCCCCTGTTTGGTTAGCACCTCATCTTTAAAAGACGCGTCAATATCGTTCATGAAGTCCAGCTGCCCCTGCCGGAACAGCAGGAACTCAGATGCTTTGCTGTCCAGGAAGCTGACCTGTACCGCTTCCAGATAAGGCAGCCGCTGACCGGCGCTGTCCTTTTCGAAATAACGGGGATTGCGGTGTAGCACCAACCCCTGGCCTTCATCCCAGAAAAAGAACTGGAAAGGGCCGGTACCACAGGGATGATTGCGGAAGTCCTTTCCATATCGTGCGATTGCCTCCTGAGGAACTACCGAACAATACTGCATACTGAGGATACCCAGGATCGGATGGAAAGGACGAATAAGTGTCAACTCAAAAGTGGAATCGTTGGGAGCCCTGAACCCGGTTTCCGGATTGATCCGGCCGTTAAAGATCCAGGCGCCGGGTGAAGCGGTAGCGGGGTCCATGATCCGCCGCAGGCTGTAAACAACATCCTGCGCGGTCAGCCGCCGTCCTTTCCCACCGGGGAAAATAGCATTATCATGAAAGAAAACATCTGTTCTTAAATCAAATGTATAGGTAAGATGATCGGTTGATACCCGCCACTGCTTTGCAAGAGAGGGTTTTATCACCAGGTCGTTATCCGGCTCTACCAACGTACTGTAAAGCTGTCTTACCGCCCATATTACAGCCTGACTTTTGGCAAATGCCGGGTCCAGACTACTGATGCCTTCTGTTTGATTATAACGGAATACCTGTTGATGCTGGTTCTTCGGACTTCCGCAGGAAAACAACACCATGCTGAGCAGCCCGGTATAGCAGACCCGGAGTATAACCGCCTGACAATAACAACTTTTCATTTGGCAGTAAATTAATATCTTTCCAGCTAAAATATACGAATAAATATGCGCGGCATACCTATGCTTTGTATGGCGCTGCTGGCAACTTTAACAGCCGGAGCGCAACAACACTTCACGCGTGCAGACACGCTCAGAGGTTCCATCACTCCCCAGCGCGCCTGGTGGGATGTAATCTCTTACGACCTGCACGTGGCAGTGAATCCCTCAGATAGTACATTTAGTGGGTTCAATACCATCACCTACAAGGTTTTAAAAACCGATTCCACCATGCAGATAGATCTGCAGGTGCCTATGGTCATCGACAGCGTGGTGCAGGATAAGAAATCACTGGAATTTACCCGTGATGGCAATGCCTGGTTTGTGAAAATGAAAGCACCACAGGTGAAAAACAAGTCGAAAAAAATAACGGTATTCTATAGCGGCAAGCCGAGACGAGCAGTCAATGCCCCCTGGGATGGCGGCGTGGTATGGGCAAAAGATAGCCTGAACCGCCCATGGATAGCCACTGCCTGTCAGGGTTTGGGTGCCAGCATATGGTGGCCCAATAAAGACCACCTGAGTGATGAACCGGAAAACATGACCATCAACGTTACCGTACCTGCTGAACTGACCGATGTATCCAACGGCCGGCTGAAAAACAAAACAGAGAACGGCGATGGAACAACCACCTACACCTGGTACGTGAGTAGTCCGATCAATAACTACAATGTGGCCGTCAACATCGGTCACTATACGGAAATAAAAGATACCTACTCCGGTGAAGGCGGCAAACTGGATCTCGACTACTGGGTACTCGACTATAATAAAGATAAAGCGAAAGAACATTTCCAGGTGGTAAAGCCCATGATGAAATGTTATGAATACTGGTTTGGTAAATATCCTTTTTATAAAGACAGTTATAAGCTGGTGGAAGCGCCTTACCTGGGTATGGAGCATCAGAGTGCCGTGGCCTATGGTAATAAATATATGATGGGCTACAATGGCCAGGACCTTTCCGGCAGCGGATGGGGATTGAAATGGGACTTTCTCATCATCCATGAAAGCGGGCATGAATGGTTTGGTAACAATATTTCCAGCAGGGATGAAGCAGATATGTGGATCCATGAGTCATTTACCAACTATGCCGAAACCCTTTTTACAGAATGCCAGTATGGCGCAAAAGCAGCGAAGGAATACGTGACGGGCATCCGCAAAAAAATACAGAATGATGTGCCGATCATTGCTCCCTATGGCGTAAATGCAGAAGGTAGTGGCGACCGGTATTACAAAGGTGCTAACATGATCCATAATATCCGGCAGATCATGAATAACGATGAGGCTTTCCGGCAAATGCTGCGGGGAATGAATAAAACCTTCTATCATAAAACCGTGACTGCACAGGAAATAGAACGTTATATGAGCATGGCGGCAGGAATGGACCTGAGCAAAGTATTCGATCAGTACCTGCGTCATACTTCTATCCCTACCCTGGAATACCGTATCAACGGACAACAGCTGCAATACCGCTGGGTAACAGATGTGAAGGATTTCAATATGCCGGTGAAAGTAAAATTGAGCGAAACTGGTTTTAAAATGATCTACCCTGGCACCTCCTGGCGTACAGCAAATATCAGCTTACGGGATGTGAAAGATTTTGAGGTAGATAATAACTTCTATATTAATGTGCGCCGGGTACAGTGATGAAACGATTACAACGATGATCCAACTGATGAGCGGAGATAAATGTGGCATTTAAAATCTGCTCATCAGTTGTGTCGTCTTTATTTTTTTAATAGCTTAAACGCATGCGCGCTGCTGTTATTCATAAAGCCGTAGGCAGTCCATAAAATAGAGAGGGGTTCTATACTCCGGCTCATTTCTATATTTCCCATGTCGGCTACATCATGCCAGCCTATCTGGTGTAGCAGGTTTATGACCAGCCTTTTGGCGTCTGCATTATTTCCTGCGATAAACATAGTGGGCGGTCCTTCCTTAAAATCAGGTAGTAGCATGTGCTGATGGCCGATACAGCTCAGCGCCTTTACCACGTTGGCATCGGGAGGAAGCCAGGCCTGAATTTGTTCTCCGGCTGAATTAGTATGACCGATAACCAGCGTAAGCCGGCCATTTTCGTCCGGCCCTTTACCATCCACCGGATTGGTAACGTCTACAATAGTTTTACGTTTGAAATTCCAGATGCCGGCAGCTTCAATTGCTTTTTTAGTACCTATCCAGCTGGTGCAGATCAGTATAACCTCCCCGAATTCAGCTGCCTGCCGGAATGTACCGGCAGCCGCTTGCTTACCTTGCTTCTTTACCCATTGTTGTAAGGATTCTTTAGAAGGATTACGGGTACCAATGGTAATCTGGTGCCCTGTTTGAATAAGCCCCTTTCCAAGAGTTAGTCCAACCGGACCACTGCCAAGGATGCCAATTTTCATGACCGCATTTTATTTTGATGATTTCGATCGACGTGTGAAACATGAAGATACTTAATCATTGCATAATTGCCGCATGAGAATTGGATTGTCTTCCCCCCTGCTTATTTATCCTCCTGCAGATAACCCAGGAACTTTTGCATACCCTGACGTTTCGCAGGTGTGAGCGGGTAACTGATGTTATGGATATAATAAGTGGTCAGGTCGTACAGATCATATGGGTTTTCCGCGACTACAGCGGGAATGTTCTGTGTACCGATACCGGTAGCTTCATTAAATTCCTTTACAAAGGCGGCTGGCAGCGATTTATTGCTGATCCATGCAGCAAAAACAAAAGGCAGACTGGTAAAACGCATCCAGTTTTCTGCGAGATCATATATAAAAGGAGATACTTTACGCTGGGCTAATGCGCGGTCGCCTATAACCAGGCCGGCATCCGTACCTTTTATTTTATCCTGGTAATCGCCGGTAGTAGGCACCAGTTCCACATCCAGTTTCCAGTATTCACGTACCAGCAACTTGAGCAGGGCAACAGAAGTACGGCTTTGATAATCCAGGTAGATCCGTTTAATATCATTCAGCGGTACATCGCTGTATAAACATACGGAGGCCACAGGACCTTCAGCGCCGATACAATAATCTGCGATAATATGATATTCTTTTAATTTGGGGATAATAGCTACCGGCACCAACGCCACATCTACCTCTCCATCTATAAGCTGCTGGGCTATTTTAGCGGGATAATCCATTGATAATTCCATCATCTCCATCACAGGGTGATTCCTGAATCCATACAATAAAGGCTTCGTATTCAAATAACTTACAGCCGCAACTTTTACTTTCCGTTCCAATTTCAGTAATTTTGAAGCTGCAAAAGTAACTAAATCCCGGATAACAAGTTCCAAATAGAAAATCCCCTTCCTTTCGGGCAGGGGTAAAAAAGGACTTGTTTCCATCAAACTTGTTAATTGTAATTACTGGAATTCATACATTATGCAACTACAACCATTAACTGCCATTTCCCCGCTGGACGGGCGCTATCGCAAGCAACTGGAAGAACTGGCCAATTATTTTTCTGAATTTGCGTTGATCCGTTACCGTGTGATGGTAGAGGTGGAATATTTCATCGCGCTGTCCGGGCAGAAGCTGTTTTCATTGCCCAAAGCCAAGGTACCGGCGCTGCGTAAAATATACCAGGAATTCACTATTGAACACGCCCAACTGATCAAAGAGACAGAAAAAATCACCAATCACGACGTAAAAGCCGTAGAATATTTTCTGAAAAATGAAATGAAGAACCTGGGCCTGGAAGATAAACTGGAGTGGGTGCATTTTGGCCTGACCTCACAGGACGTAAACAATACCGCTACGCCCCTGTTCTGGAAAGACGCCGTAGAACATGTGTATATGCCCGCCCTGGCCAACCTGGTGCTGGAACTGAAAAAAATGGGACTGTCATGGATGAAGATCCCGATGCTGGCCCGTACACACGGACAACCCGCCTCTCCTACCATCCTGGGAAAAGAGATCCTGGTTTTTGTAGAAAGACTGGAAGGTCAGATCAACCTGCTGGGCGATATTCCTTTTGCAGCAAAATTTGGTGGCGCTACCGGCAACTTCAATGCGCATTATGTTGCTTTCCCTAAAATCAACTGGGAAAAATTTGGCGAGAAGTTCGTGAATACCACGCTGGGGCTGCAACGTATGAAATATACCACGCAGATTGAACACTACGATAATATCGCCGCACAATTTGACGCCCTGAAAAGGATCAATAATATCCTGCTTGATTTCTGCCGGGATATATGGACTTATATCTCCATGGATTATTTCAAGCAAAAGATCAAGAAGAATGAAGTAGGCTCCTCAGCCATGCCGCATAAAGTGAATCCGATCGATTTCGAAAACGCGGAAGGTAATCTCGGCCTCGCAAATGCCCTGTTTGAGCACCTGAGCGCCAAACTGCCGGTATCCCGCCTGCAGCGCGACCTCACCGATTCAACGGTATTGCGCAACCTCGGTGTTCCATTTGGTCATACCCTGCTCGCCACCAAATCTATTCATAAGGGCTTGGAAAAACTGATCCTGAATGAAGCGAAGTTAAAAGAAGACCTGGAAAAAAACTGGGCAGTAGTAGCGGAAGCGATTCAGACAGTGCTGCGTCGTGAAAACTATCCGCAGCCCTATGAAGCCCTGAAAGAGCTGACCCGTGGCGGCGAACAGATCACACAAAAAAGCATGCACAAATTCATTGATGGCCTGAAAATAAGCGCCGCCCTGAAGAAAGAGCTGAAAGCAATCACCCCACACAACTATACCGGTATCTGGGGATTATAAGCAAATAATAAAATAAGTAAATAGATAAATAAAAAGGCGCCGGTAGTTCCCGGCGCCTTTTACTTGTAATAATTTTTAAACTGACTCCCGAAAGCATCGCGACAGGTACTACTGTCGTATTACGAATTGCTCTTCAGCGGCCCTATCGGCCATGGTTATACGAACAATATATTTACCGGAAGAAAGTCCGGCCAAACATACCAGTTGTCCTGCTGCTATGCTGTTTGGCGCAAAAGGGATGATGCGCAAAGGAATGTATTGACTGTTTAATATAGTTACCTGCAAATTTCCGGTAATCTCTTTCTCTTCTATCTTCACAAAAATATTCGCACTGTATGCCTCCTCCTGCTGCATGCTATAATGCAACGTTGTATTAGTACCGGTGATCAGTCCCGCCGAATGATGAATAAATAATACTAAGCTCCATAAGTTCATAATAATAATTTTATGAATGAACAATACCTTACAGGTTTTGTACGGAGTTTTTCCCGGGAGATGATTAGGCTGAATTAAGCCACAGTGTTGGTGATCAATTACAACTAAGGGTTAACTTTCATGTGCATTGCAAAGATAGAACAAAGGTTTTTATTAAACATAATTTACAGGTGTTTATTTTGTTAAGCGTTAGTTAAGGCTTACAAGCCTCAGAAAACGTCCCGCAGGTGCATCAGTTCATAATCATCTCCGGTAAATGTGATCGCGATAATATCAAACCGGATAGCGGGAGGATGTAAATCGAACCGTTCCAGGTAGGCAGCTGCTACCAGCTGAATATGTTCCTGCTTCTTATAATTGACTGCTGTTTCCGGCCAACCAAAACGCGCACTGCTACGTGTTTTAACTTCAATAAAATATACAACACCTTTTTGTACGGCGATAATATCTAATTCTTTTCTGCCGGCTTTCCAGTTAGTATGTAATATTGTACAATGTTTCCGTACATACGCCTGTGCTATTTCTTCGCCGCGGCGGCCAATAGAGAGATGATCGGACATACCGTCATTATTTGTGGGTTAATCAAACTGCAGGTTATTTATGAATTTATTATTTGCGAATTTAGTTATTTACTAGTTTAGCGGTTTACCAGTATTTTTGCTGACGACTATTAATATCAATTCAGTACTTTTTGTAAATAAACACATTAACTATATATGAAACTATTCAGACTGGAGGGAAAAGTACAAAACTATGCGTGGGGTGGTTATCAATATATTCCCAAACTGCTGGGTATTCCACCATCAGACATCCCAAGTGCAGAATACTGGATGGGCGCGCATGTAAGTGCTCCTTCCACCATTGCTACGGCTAACGGGCCTGTTCCGCTCAATCAACTGATCGGGGAAGATCCCGCAGAGATGGTTGGTCCGCAGGTATGGCGACAGTTTAAAGAACTGCCTTATCTTCTTAAAATACTGGATGTAAAAGATATGTTGTCTATACAGGTACATCCTACTAAAGAAGAAGCGGAGAAAGGATTTGCCAGGGAAAATGAAGCAGGCATTCCCTTAGGCGCCCCAAACCGTAATTATAAAGACGACAATCATAAACCGGAGATCATGGTCGCGCTAAGCGAATTCTGGCTCCTGCATGGTTTTCTCCCGGAAGAAAAATTAAAAGAGGTCTTAATATCTATCCCCGAGTTTACATCCCTGGTCAGCATCTTCAATTCAGAAGGCTACTACGGCTTATACAAAAGCGTGATGGAAATGCCCCAGGGATTAGTAAATATAATTCTGCGACCGCTTACAGACCGTATGATACGGGCGTATAAAGGCAATAACCTGCTGAAATCCGAACCGGGTTTCTGGGCTGCCCGTGCGGTACTGAACGATCCTTCCAGTAACGATAAACTGGACAGAGGCATCTTCTCTATCTACTTCTTTAATATCATGCACGTGCATCCCGGACAGGCCGTGTTCCAGGACGCCGGTATTCCGCATGCCTATCTCGAAGGACAGAATGTAGAGCTGATGGCCAATTCAGACAATGTGTTGCGTGGCGGGCTTACGCCCAAACATGTAGACGTTCCTGAGCTGCTAAAACATACCCGCTTTGAAGCCGTGCATCCGCACGTCCTTGCCGGCGACAGTATTGCCAACGGTATGGAAAAAATATATCCAACACCGGCGCCGGATTTCGTGGTAAGTAAAATTACCCTGCAACCAGGACAGGTATATGAATATACCGCCAAAGCTGCCGAAATAATGATCGTCATGAACGGTTCCGCTACCATTAAAGGTTCTGATACCATCGCCCTGCATAAAGGGCAATCGGTGCTGGCTGCATACGGAGAAACGTATCAGTTAACTACAGATCATAGTGTGGAGATTTTTAAAGCCACCGTACCAAATATTTAGAGATTTACGGATTTTTTGATTTTGAGATTTCGCGACTTAAACAAATCGCAAAATCTCAAAATCAAAAAATCCGTAAATCTCTAAATTATTATCACCGTTTTCCCCTTCCCTTTCCCCTGCCTGCTAAGTGCAATAGCGGCGGGTACTTCTTCCAGTGATATTTTATTTTCAACAGGGATGGTAATTGTTCCGTTGTCGATGACCTGCGAAATTTTATCCAGGGATGCAGCAGAGCCTTTGGTTTCAAAGTTGCCTCCCCTGATATTGAGGGCTTTCAATGCGTTGTCGTCCGCCACAAAAAGCGTGGTGAGTGCGGCGCCGCCGGCTTTCAGCAAATTAAGGTTGGCACTGAACCCGGCGGCATCGCTCACCAGGTCAATCAGCCCGTCGATACCTTCCGGGAATTGTTCTCTCATTTGTTGTATCAATGGCGCCTGTTTATAATTGATCGTTACGGCGGCGCCCAGTTGCTGCATTCGTTTGGCTCCTTCCTCATCACTGACGGTGGCGATTACCTGTAAGCCTCTGGCGTCAGCGAGTTGCGTAGCAAAGGAACCTACGCCACCGGTGGAACCGTTGATCAGCAATATATTTCCTTTTTGCAGATCCAGTTTATCCAGTAGTTGCTGCGCCGTCATGCCCGCTGTAGGCACTGCCGCCGCTTCCACCGCACTGATACTTACCGGTGCATGCGTAATGCCGGCCTTTTCCGGTACAATGGCGTATTCTGCAAAAGCGCCTTCCCCTACCGGTGCATGAATAAATTGACCGTAGATCTTGTCCCCTTTTTTAAAACGGGTTACGCCTTCTCCTACTTCTTCCACGATACCGGCGCCATCTACACCCATGATGAGTGGGAACTGGTGTGGCATTTTACCATCATTCATAATGCCGTCAATCATTTTCCAGTCGAATGGATTGATGCCGGCAGCTGTTACCTTCACCAATACCATCCCTGCTCTGGGAGAAGGTTTGGGAAGATCCATCACAACAGGAATGTCTTTAAATTTAGATACGGCAACTGCTTTCATGCTATAATAATTTTAGATGAATATTTTATCTGTCTATTACTCCGTAACTTGCCACCACAATTCACGTGCCTGTACTAAAATACTGCATACACGTTGATGTATTTATTATTAATTTGGGTAACTGAAGATTGTAGCAACATAATTGTTAAATAATTTTATTATCTCATTTAGTCTACTATATTTGTAGACTTTCATTAATTTATATTTCCACATTTAAATTTCGCCTTATGTCTAAAAAGCCTTTACATTATGACACCCTGCAGGTACACGCCGGCTACCAACCAGAAGCAACTACCAAGGCAGCAGCAGTGCCCATTTATCAGACTACTTCCTTTACATTCGACAGTGCGGAACATGCTGCAGATCTTTTTGAGCTGAAACAGTTCGGGAACATCTATACCCGGATTATGAATCCTACCACAGATGTATTTGAAAAGAGAGTAGCTGCACTGGAAGGTGGTGTAGCGGCGCTGGCAGTAGCTTCCGGCCAGGCGGCACAATTCATTGCATTGCATAATATTTTGTTACCCGGAGATAATTTTGTGACCTCCTCTTATCTCTATGGAGGCACTTATAACCAATTTAAAGTAAGCTTTAAAAGGATTGGCGTAGAAGCACGTTTTGCTGACCTGGACAACCCGGAAAGCTTTGAACCTTTGATAGACGAAAATACCAAAGCAATTTACGCAGAATCGATCGGAAACCCAGGCTTCTCCATTCCTGATTTTGAAAAACTCGCTGCCATTGCGCGCAAACACGATATTCCTTTTATAGTAGATAATACTTTTGGTGCTGCCGGTTATTTATGCCGTCCACTGGAACATGGCGCCAACGTGGTAGTGCAGGCCGCTACCAAATGGATTGGTGGTCATGGCAACAGCATTGGCGGTGTGATCGTTGATGGCGGTAACTATAACTGGGGCAACGGTAAGTTCAAACAATTCAGCGAAGCGGATGAAGCTTACCATGGCATGAAATTCTGGGACGTATTCGGCGCCGACAGCCCATTTGGCAACATCGCCTTTATCATCCGCGCACGTGTTGCCGGCTTACGTACCTGGGGACCTGCGCTGGCACCACAGAATTCATTCTACTTCATCCAGGGACTGGAAACCCTCTCCCTCCGTGTACAGCGCACAGTAGACAATGCCATGAGCCTGGCACTATGGCTGCAAAAACAACCACAGGTTATCTCTGTAAATTATCCTGGTCTGCCGGAAAACAAATACCATGCGTTGGGTAAAAAATACCTGCAAAACGGATTTGGTGGTGTACTGAGCTTTAAAATAAAAGGCGGTACCGAAGCAGCAGATAAATTCGTACAGTCGTTACAGTTAATCTACCACCTGGCAAATGTGGGTGATGCTAAAACGCTGATCATTCATCCGGCTACTACCACGCACTCCCAGTTAAGCCTGGAAGAGCAAAAAGCAGCCGGTGTAGAACCAGGACTGTTGCGCATTTCATTGGGAATAGAACATATTGATGATATCACGGGAGATCTGGAGCAGGCGTTTGCTGCTTTGTAAGAACCCTCACAAATCATTTACGGATTTTTTGATTTTGATATTTCTGGATTTAAATCCAGAAATATCAAAATCAAAAAATCCGTAAATATTTATTCTCCTTCTCCTTTCCCTAGCTTGATCTTCACTTTTCCATCGCTGCCAGACACGGCATGCAGGTGTACAACAATTCCTTTTTTGCTGCGGCGGCGTTTCTCCGCTTTATCTGTGACAGCTGAATCTTTTGCAGGATTACGCAAAGGAATGGTCATGTTGATATTTGTACCACCCGTCAATCCGTATACGCCATTGAGGTCAATATTAACGGCACTTGAAGCAATGCGCATCGGTGGGATACTGATCTTGTTTCCCTGGATATTTAACGTGTTACTGAGGTTTTCAAAGGTGATACTATCCAGTCTGCGCCGGCGGAATACAAAGTTCCCGATATCTTCCAATGGCCCGAAGTTGATCAGGGCGCCATCTTTCAGGTTGAAGCTCACATTACCAAATAAGGAATGTTTTGCCAATGTGCCATTGTCCAGCACATTGCCTTTGATATCGGCTTTAGCAGAAACAATACCGCGCAGGTTATCAGATTTGAGGGAAGCAAGACCGAAGTTATCAAAGGCATAAAACAACTGCGCAATCCGGACGTTGCTGATCGTAGCATTCATTTTAAAGGTATTGTTATTCCCCTGCGGATGCACACTGCCTGTTACCTGTGCGCTGCCGCCTGCATGTTGCAGCGAGAGCTTATTCAGCAACAGATCCGTTTGTGTGAGCGCGATGGATGCTTTCACTTGCTGCGCACTGAAATGCTGGAAGATCACTTTATCCAGCTGCACCTGCATATTTACATTGCTGGCATCCAGCACCACCTCCAGTTGCCGGGAAACACGGCTGATATTAGATTTCTTTTTGCTGGCGGTATGCTTTCCTTTTTTACGCGGGGCCAGGAAACTTTTAAACTCATTCAGGTCTACCAACGGACTCCTGATATTCCATTCCAGCTCTATCTTCTCCGGTGCTGTAAAATATAAATTGAGCATATTTTTCACCTTACCATCCATCTGCAAAGCACTTTTCACCGATTGAATCCGGACGTTTTCAAGGTACAGATCCTGTCCGGTGAAACGCAGCGTAGCACTGCAATCATGGAAGGATAAATTACGCGGCATATAGGTAAGATCTCCTTTCTGTACCTGCACAATACCATCCATGGAAGAAGGGGTGTTGTCATTTTTCAGGATAGGGCCCGTATAATAGAGATCGGCAGTAGCCGTACCTGCTTTGAACTGGATCGGTGCTTCTTCCGCAGGATTGTTCAGGTTGACCAGCGGAAATTCAGACTGGAAATGTCCACGAAGCAAAGGCTGTTTCAGGTTCATTACCCGGATGGTATCTGCTTTCAGCGGCACCCCGCCCAGTTCTGCACGAAGCTGAAAAATATTCACCGCGGAGTTCTCATCTGTATGTCCTTCTCCCGGACTGACTTCATTATTATATCTCCCGGTGAAACTACAGTTGGTCCATTCGCCCATGGTGGTTACCAGCACATTGTTGGTCGTTTTCCAGGTGACCACTACATGCGGTGTATCCCTGAATTGCATATGCCCTTGCAGACTGGCTTCAGCATCCAGCGGTGTTTTGAGATTGATGTTACTTAATTTGGTAGCGATATTGGGTAAGAGCCAGGTGGCTGCATCCTGCAACAGTACCTGGTTTGCGTTGATCTTTAAAAAGAATGGCGGCGGTTTCTCCGAAAAAGTAAACTGGCCTCCTATCTGCACGGGATGTTTATCAATCTTAATTTCCTGCTGCGGGATGATGAGTTGTTTTGTTTTTTTATTATAGAACAAAGACAGGTTCAATCCCAACATTTTATTTTTCAGGTAACTGCCTTTCGCTATATTAAAAGCAAAATCCTTCGCCAGGATTTCTGAGCGCACTATCAGGTGCATACCGGTGTCTGTTGCATTCAGCCTGCCTTCCAGGTATTGTACATCAAGGTTAAAGCGTTTCTGTTTCTGTTCGTTCTCGATCTGAAAGGTGATATGCTCCATCGAGATCTGTTTGATATTTACACTCCTGGTACTCTTCTTCGCAGTAGTGTCGGCCTGCCGCTGGAATACATAGGTATTGGAATAACCGCTGGTATCGGTGTACATGTAAACAGTACCGTTTTGCAGCGTCACTTCCCGCACATCTACGTGTTTGCGTAACAGTGATAACGTGTTCACCCGTACGAAAATATAGTCTACATCCAGTAAAGTGTGATGATGCTGTTGCCACAGGCTATCCTGTAGTACTACTTTTTTCAAAGCAATAGATACATTGGGAAAACTACGGAACAGGGAGGGCTCCATATCCTGTATGGTCAACTTACCATTGATATGGTCATTCAGCTGTGAGGTGATCTGTTTAAGGAAGTTAGCTTTATTGGCATGCATATACCAGGTAAGGCCAAGAAACAATAAGATGATCAACCCGATAATGCTACCGCCGGTAATGAGTGTAACCTTGAGCCATTTCCGCATGTAGTAAACGTTTAATGTTATAACAATGAAACAGTTAAACAGTTCATAATATACAAATAAAAAGCGGAAACCGTTTGATCTGATACCAAACGGTTTCCGCTTTTATGTTCCAGGTCAAATGAATAATACGATTCAGTTAACCAATTATCTATCTTATTAATCTATAAATCCGATAATCCTGGTCTTAGTCGTCCAGTCTTAATACTGCCAGGAATGCTTCCTGTGGTACTTCTACGTTACCTATCTGACGCATACGTTTTTTACCTTCTTTCTGTTTTTCCAGCAGTTTACGTTTACGGGAGATATCACCACCATAACATTTTGCGGTAACATCTTTACGCATGGCGCTGATGTTTTCGCGTGCTACAATCTTGGCGCCGATAGCAGCCTGGATAGCGATGAGGAATTGCTGACGGGGCAACAGTTCTTTCAGTTTTTCACAGAGCTTGCGGCCAAATTCCTGGGCTCTGCCACGGTGTATCAGGGCGCTCAGTGCATCCACTTTTTCTGCGTTGAGCAGGATATCCATTTTCACGATATCACTATCACGGAAACCGATCGGCGTATAATCGAAGGAAGCGTAGCCACGTGTCTGGCTCTTCAGTTTATCATAAAAATCGAATACGATTTCTGTCAGCGGTATTTCAAACATCAGCTCTACACGGGTAGTGGTAAGATAGCTCTGATTGAGCAGTATCCCACGTTTGCCGAGGCAGAGGGTCATGATATTACCGATATATTCAGGTTTGGAAATGATCTGTGCACGGATAAACGGCTCTTCGATCCTTTCCAGCCTGGTAGGATCGGGCATTTCGGTGGGGTTATTTACGATAATCACACCTTCATTGGTCGTATGTGCAATAAAGCTCACGTTCGGAACGGTGGTGATCACCGTTTGATTAAACTCTCTTTCAAGACGTTCCTGGATGATCTCCATGTGAAGCATACCCAGGAATCCGCAACGGAAGCCGAAACCAAGCGCCTGCGAAGTTTCCAGCTCATAGGTCAGGGAAGCGTCGTTTAGTTGCAGTTTATCCATACACTCACGCAACTCTTCAAAGTCCTCTGTTACTACCGGGAAAATACCGGCAAATACCATTGGCTTTACTTCCTGGAAACCGTTGATCCCTTCTTTACAAGGGTTGTTGGCCAGTGTGATGGTATCTCCTACTTTTACTTCTTTCGCACTTTTAATCCCGGTAATAATATATCCCACATCGCCGGTAAAGACTTCTTTCTTTGGCTCCAGTCCCAGTTTCAGGATACCTACCTCATCGGCTTCGTATTCATCACCGGTGTTAAAGAACCTGATTTTATCTCCCTTTTTAATAGTACCGTTAAAGATGCGGAAGTACGCGATAATACCACGGAAAGAGTTAAATACGCTATCAAATATCAATGCCTGTAATGGTGCATCGTTGCTGCCTTTGGGGGCCGGGATCCTGTTTACAATTGCTTCCAGGATCTCTTCAATACCGATACCTGATTTGCCGGAAGCCAGGAGAATATCTTCCTCTTTCACACCAATCAGTTCCATGATCTGATCTTTCACTTCTTCAATCATGGCGCCCTGCATATCAATTTTATTGATAACAGGAATGATTTCGAGGTCATTTTCCAGTGCCAGGTACAGGTTGGAAATGGTTTGTGCCTGGATGCCCTGGGCTGCATCTACCAGCAGCAGTGCGCCTTCGCAGGCTGCCAGTGCGCGGGATACTTCGTAAGAGAAGTCCACGTGTCCGGGTGTATCGATCAGGTTAAAAGTAATTTTTTCGCCATTTTTGGCGATATAATCCATCTGAATAGCATGACTCTTGATGGTAATGCCTTTCTCTCTTTCCAGGTCCATATTATCCAGTACCTGGGCCTGCATATCGCGGTCAGAGATAGTATGGGTAAATTCCAATAAACGATCCGCCAGGGTGCTTTTTCCGTGGTCAATATGGGCAATGATACAAAAATTGCGAATATTCTTCATATGTTGTTTTACTGGTCCATTGGCTTTTCTTACTATTCATGAAGCCTTTTCCAGCCCGCAAAGGTATTAAAATTAGTTTATTAGTTGGCAGCCGACCACGATTATGTTTTTGATAAACACCCTATCTGCGGATTGTCAATTTTTGATATATTAGATATAAATCCTCAACTTTAAGCAACAGACACCTTAAACTTATATTATGGAACTTGCAAGTCAATTCGAAAACGCTGTGGCAGCGAGCAAAACGCTGGCAGAAAAGCCATCAAATGATATTTTACTACAGCTGTATGCCCTGTATAAACAAGGCACTACCGGCGATGTAGACACGGATCCCCCCTCCAACCCTTTTGATTTTGTAGCCAAAGCCAAACATGAAGCCTGGGCAGCCATAAAAGGGAAAACCAAAGAAGCAGCGATGCAGGAATACATAGACCTGGTAGGAAAACTTAAAGGACAGCCATAAAGATTAATGTGTTATTGCTTACTTTTGATACATGATACCAGCATATACATATAGCGAAAGGACACAGCATTTCCTGGCTCTGGAAGAACAGTACGGCGCCCACAACTATCATCCGTTACCCGTAGTGCTGGAACGCGGGGAAGGCGTTTTCCTGTGGGATGTGGATGGAAAACGTTACTACGATTTCCTCTCGGGTTATTCTGCTATCAACCAGGGGCATTGCCATCCCAGGATCATTGCATCATTGATAGAACAGGCGCAGAAATTGACATTAACCTCCCGCGCTTTCCATAGTGATCTGCTGGGAGAATATGTACAGTATGTGACCCGCTACTTCGGTTATGATAAGGTATTGCCCATGAATACAGGTGTGGAAGCGGTGGAAACAGCACTGAAGCTTTGCCGCCACTGGGCATATATGGTAAAAGGTGTTCCGGAAAACAAGGCCAAGATCATCGTTTGTGCCAATAATTTCCATGGACGCACGCTGAACGTCATCTCATTTAGTACGGATCCTGCTGCCCGTGATAATTTTGGCCCGTTCATGCCCGGTTATGAAGTGATTCCTTTTAATAACCTGGCTGCACTGGAACAGGCATTACAGGATAAAAATGTGGCCGGTTTCCTCGTAGAGCCGATCCAGGGAGAAGCCGGTGTAATGGTACCTGATGAAGGTTACCTGGCCAAAGCCCGCCAGTATTGCCAGGACGCTAATGTACTTTTTATAGCAGATGAAATACAAACGGGGCTGGCACGTACCGGCAAAATGCTGGCATGTGACCATGAAAATGTGCGCCCTGATATACTCATTCTCGGCAAAGCCTTATCCGGTGGTACATTGCCGGTAAGCGCCGTATTAGCCGATGATGAAATTATGCTGACGATTAAACCAGGTGAACATGGTTCTACATACGGCGGTAATCCACTCGCCTGTAAAGTAGCCATCACTGCATTACAAGTACTGAAGGATGAAAAGATGACGGAAAATGCGGCTGCCATGGGACAATTACTGCGTAGTGGACTAGCGGAACTGCAATCTCCCTATATTACTACCATACGGGGTAAAGGATTGCTCAATGCCATTGTGATCCGGCATAAGGACCCTGAAGCCGCCTGGGATCTGTGTCTGACTTTAAAAGATAACGGCCTGCTCGCCAAGCCAACACATGGTGACAAAATCCGTTTTGCGCCTCCGCTGACCATTACTGCCGCCCAGGTGGCAGATTGTGTGCAGATTATCGGGAGAAGCATGGAAAAGGCCTTTAGCTAATTGTGGTATGACAACATCATATAAAGCCATCCGCAGTTCAGGATGGAACACGGACTTCTTAATCGGCTTCCCTGACGGGTTATTCCTGTTATTCTTTGCCACTCAGGTAATGGAAGGATTTCCCATGGAAGTACAGACCTTTTATACTATACATATCTGCATCTGGCTGATCGGTGGCTTGCTGGTGATGTACAGCGCCTACCAGGCCAACAAGGGAGACGCGCAGCACGACAGTGCCATCTTATCCGATAACGAGCGGTCCAAGTTACAACAGCTCGATATCAATGAGGGTATGATTGAGCAAATAGCAGATGAGATGATAAAAGATGCAGCAGTATGGGAAAATACACTGGAACAGGAACAAGTAAAGGAAACTACGTTTATCCGTTCCCGTGCCATCAGAAGTGCAGTGCTTACCTGCCTGTTTTTTTTATTGGGAGGGTCTTTATCATTAGGTCCTTATCTCTCGAATGAAAATTTCACCGCTGCTTCACAAACCAGTATGATGCTGGTTTTCCTGGGGTTAACCATCTTCAGTTTCATTAAAGCAAAAATAACCAGCCAACGTCCGTTACCACTTATTTTGCGTTACTGGCTCATGGGAGCCGGCATACTCGGTGGCGCCTGGATTCTGCACAAAGTATTCTGATTTCAGGAGCGTACAGGCGTAAAGAGCACGCATACAAATGCTACTCCGGCAGCGGCCAGCGATACATAAAGAGCGATACCTGTTTCCGGGCATTCTCCGATTTCGCAGCGTGAAAACAATAACATATTACGGAAGGTCCAGGCCAGCAGGAAACCACATACAAAAAGATTCATCCTGGCCACCCATTTGTTTTTGATGATAAAGATGACGATGCTCATCACCGACAACGCAATATTCAGCTTGCCGGGTTCCCCATAGTTAGAGCCGGTTGTGTTCATACCTGTAAAAAGAAGATGCCTGCTTTCTACCGTTGACCATGGAAGGAATGCGCATACAATAACTACCAGCGCAGCTATTATACCAATAATACCGGTTTTGTACATGAGTTTCAATTTAGCGGGGCGAAGATAAACAATTACAAATTACGAATACATGATTCCCCTCATCTTCCTCCTGGTTCGCAGTGTGTACGCAGGTAATTTGTATATAATGTAGACAGATGTTCAAAGGTCCCCTCCCCTTCAGAGATGTTGTGGGTGCGGTTGGGATACGCCATAAACTGGATCTGCTTATTATATTTTATCAGTTCATTCAACAGCATTTCCGCATTCTGATAGTGTACATTATCATCACCGGTGCCATGAATGTACAGGAGATTTCCTTTCAGATTGCGCGCATAGGTAATGGGAGATCCTTTTACAAAATCTTCCCGGTTCTCCTGTGGCAGTCCCATATAACGTTCCTGGTAAATGTTGTCATAAGTAAGCTGGTTGCCCACTGCGGCGATAGCAATCCCCGTTTTATAAATATCAGGATATTGAAAGAGTAAGTTGAGTGTCATAGAACCACCGCCACTCCAGCCCCATACTGCGGTGCGGGAAGAATCAATAAAAGAATACTTACGCATGAGCGCCAGCGCGCCCATGGCCTGATCGCGGGTGTTGATCACGCCCACTTTACGGTACACGCATTTACGCCAGTAGCGGCCTTTCGGTAAAGGGGTGCCACGGTTATCCATCGATATGTAGATGTAGCCGTCTGCGGCCATGTCGCCATCATACAGGTAGTTACGTCCTGCCCCTATTGCATCCAGGGTGGTAGCGCCGGCAGGTTCGCCGTACACATAAAATACAACGGGATATTTTTTAGCGGGGTTGAAGTTGGCCGGTTTACTCATCCAGCCGTCCATTGTAACGCCGTCTACAGTGGTTACCTGGAAGTATTCCACCTTATTGGGCTTAGCAGCGGCCTCTTTCAATGCCTGCGCCACGGTATTGCTGCTGCTTGTATGTGCGGGGAGCTGTATATTTTCTACAACCGGGTAAGTATAGGCGTTACTGAATTCATGTATGGCCCAGGAACCACTGGGAGATATCCCGTAGCTGTGCGTACCCGGTTCATTGGCCGGCGTGATGCGCACGGCCTTTCCGCCGGATAGCGGTACCTGGTAAAGGTATTGCTGGGTGGCGTTTTCGGGCGATGCCAGGAAATAGATCACATGATTAGCCTCATCAACTTTAGCGATGTTAATCACATCATAGTTGCCGGGCGTGAGTAAGGTAGCCTTGCCTTTGTCCAGCGGAATATTATAAAGATGACGCCAGCCATCCTGCTCACTTACCCATATAAATGCCTTGCCATTACCGGTAAAATCCCAACCTTCGATGTTATTATCGTCCCAGCGTGATTTCACATCAATCCAGGCGGTGTCTTTCTCTTCGTACAACGTATGTGCTTTACCGTTAGTTGCCTGGCAGACCATTATTTTGCTCTCGTTCTGTTTGCGGTTTAACTGCTGGATAATGAGTTCTTTTTTACCTGGCACCCATTCCATACGTGGAATGTAGTGTTGTTGCTGATCACCTGGAACCTGCATCCAGGTGGTTTTTGCGGTATGTATATCTACTACGCCTATACGACATGCAGAAGGATTTTCGCCCGCGACCGGGTATTCCACCGGTGTTGTAAATGAATAGATTGAATCTGTATTATTGATCATCAGGAAATCCCGGATACCGGTAGCATCGATCTGCCAGTAAGCAATGTTATTGCCATCGGGGCTCCAGCGGAATCCATCCCGGCAACCAAATTCTTCCTCGTACACCCAGTCAAAAGTACCGTTGATCAAACGACGGCTACCATCCCTGGTCATTGCCTGGATAGTACCGGTGTTCAGGTCTTCTACATAAATATTATGTCCGCTTACATAAGCTACTTTATTCCCGTCCGGCGACAATTTGGCGAACATCAGCGAAGCAGCCGGTTTATCTTTACCCAGCTGCTGTAATTTGCCTGTGGTGAGGTCCAATACCCAATAGTCGCCACGCGTTTCATAGCGCCATACTTTTTTGGCATTTGTATAAATCAGTAATTTTTTTTCGTCGGCAGAAAAATAAAAGTCTTTTATAGGAAGCGGTTTCGTGGTCCCTGCAGGGGTATATTGCGCGGCTGGCACTTTTATAGTAGTGGCAGCGCCTGATAAAGGTGCTGTCATAATACCCTCGGTGCTGCTCTTTAAAACGGACTGCCCGTCGCGGCTCCACCTGATGCCCGTTCCGGGTTGAGCAAACAGGGCGGTACTGCTAATAACGATAATAACAAATAGTACGGTAAGGCTCCTCATTGATTCAATATGAATCACAATGGTAACCAAAATTAAAAATATATAAAACGAACAATACGGGAATGGCGTAGTGACAGTGTTGAATGGCTAACTTTGGAAGATATAACCTTTTTTGTTTTTTCCAAGAAATGTGGATAAAATGGTGGAAAGATTAAAAAAATATTATTTCTTTTTTCCTACTTTTATGACATCAATGACATTTATCTTATGAAAATCAGCTGATTAAACAGCTGTTACCAGTATTCTTTTGATCCTATAGAAAAACCATCAGTTATGATTCAGATAACCTTATCTTACAAAAACCGCGAAGTAATTCAATTCGAAGACTCGCTCCTTGCGCAAATTGCAGAGAATACAAGACGACTCCTCTGCGTGTTACTGGAAGACATCTATGACCTGGTAGCCAAAGAAAAAGGGCGTTTCCGTATCTATCTGGATCATCATCCAAAAATTGAAGTGGAAGGGTTCAGCAAAGGTCTGCGAGACAAGATAGAACGCACTTTACGCGGCGAATCAGCTTATGATTGTTAAACGACTGGCCATTCTTCCCTGGTAATTCCTTTATACTAATTATCTTAGCGCGGTAAATAATACAAGGGGAATGCAAATCACCTTTATCCAGCTACTGGAATTACTGGGCACTTTCGCATTTGCTGTTTCTGGTGCAACAGCTGCCATTAATAAATCGTACGATGTAATCGGATTACTGGCGTTGGCCTTCATTACAGCCATCGGTGGCGGAACTGTGCGCGATTTGCTGATCGGCGCTACACCTGTTGCCTGGATGAATGATGAACTGAGTAATACAGCGATCATTGTAGCGGCAATTATTGCCGCATTATTTTTCTCCTACGTAAAAAAATTACAACGATGGCTCAGCATTTTTGATGCGGTGGGCCTGGCTATGTTTACCATTACCGGTATCAACAAAGGTGTGGCAGCAGGTCTGCCCATACCTGTTTGTGTGGCGCTGGGTGTTATCACCGGCGCTTTCGGGGGCCTGATCCGGGATGTAATTACCGGCGAACAGCCCATCCTGTTTACCCGCGAAATATACGCCGCGGCTTCTATTGCAGGTGGCGTGATCTATCTCACAACCAGCACCTATACCTCATTGCCGCGGGATCTCGTACAAAGTATAGCCGTTACCGTTATAGTACTTATACGGCTGCTGAGCCTTCGTTACAACTGGCAGTTGCCACGCATGCGGGCATAACATTTCCGGCGTCGGGAGCTGCGGTTTAATTTCAGGCAGCACGACCGGTCGTATTAATTTAAATTAATAAATTTCCTATATTGCTGATATGATGTCCTTGTTCGATAACTACATTGGATTTGCCACCACCGTATTCATGGGGTTGCTGGCGATTGTGAATCCGATTTCCGCCATCCCTGTATTTATGGAGCTCACCTCCAATATGGACAAGAAAGCGAAGCGGAATATCGCTACCAAATCAGTGTTAATCGCTTTTAGTATCATCCTGGTGTTTAGTGTGGCCGGCAAGCTCATCTTCCACGTATTCGGCATTACCCTGGCGGCGCTCCGTGTTACCGGCGGCATCCTGGTATTTGTGATCGGTTATGAAATGCTCCGTGGAAAAAATGAGAAAATGCAGGGTGAGAAACTGGGCGACCAACCAGTAAAAGCAGACCAGGGCATCAGTGTGGCCATTACTCCGCTGGCGATGCCCCTCCTGGCCGGACCCGGCGCTATTACCACCGCCATGAGCTATTCTGCCGCAAAAGACATTACCCACCTCACCATCGTAATCGCCCTCTATGCCATTATCTGTTATATCACTTATCTCCTCTTCATCGCCGGAGAACGGATCGTGAAAGTAATCGGCAACAATGTAATGATGGTGATCACTAAAATGATGGGACTTATCCTGGCCGTAATCGGCGTACAGATGCTGGCGCTTGGCCTGCAGGAGTTGTTCAACTTCTAAATTTTATTTCTTCGCAACAATTTTAAATCGTTTCGTGTTAATTAGAAGAAGCGAACTAAATATTCATTGACTTAGCTATCACAATTATATATAGAATACCATTACCCAGGCTACCGGTAGCCTTTTAATAGCGAACAAATGTAAAGTAATCTAATATACAATCCATTCATCTTATTCCCGGTTAACAGCAGGTCACGTTGCTTCAACGTGTGCCTGTTTTTTCCCTTTCAGGATACATTTTTTTAGTTGAACAACAGGTAAAATCCGTTATTGATTACTAGGTGGATATTACCGTTCCTTTTATTTAATAGGGACAAAAGAAATCAATATAGACGGAACAGTTAGCAAAAGCCGTCCCGAATCTTCGGGACGGTATGTATAATCAAATCCGGGGCCGGAAACCAGCACCCTAGTTAATCAAAATGTTTTCCTTTATTTCATCTGTGGCATTTACTACTACCCGGTCGTTGACCTGCAGGTCGCCGAATACTTCTGTAGAATCGTTGTGGTGGTTACCTTCCTGTATATCCACCCATTTTGTATGATGATCTTTTACCACTATTACATATTTTTTTTCTGTAGACATAACCACCGCGGAGGAAGGTACCACCATTGCTGTGGCGGAACCATTCAATGGCAGTGTGATCTCTGCATACATACCTGGTTTGAGTAATTGTTTACCATTTTGTACATCTATTTCCACAGCTTCCGAACGAAACTTATCATTCAGGGTACCGGCCTTCCTGGAAATGTTTCCCTTAAACTCCTCTCCCGGCAAGGCATTCACACCAAAACGGACAGCCGATTGTTTCAGAAGTTGCCCGCTGTACATTTCAGGTACCTGTACGATCAGCCTGAGCTTATCTTCCTGTTCCAGCATGAGCATGGGCGTGTCGTCTGTTTTGGTGTCGGGCCCTACCAGCGCACCAGGATGAATATTGCGCTCTGTGATCACGCCATCAAAAGGAGCGGTGACGGTGAGATAGCTGCGCATCACTTCCTGCGCTTTCAGATTGGCTTCCTCGCTGTTCATCAGGGCGCTGTCTCCCAGCATGCGGGCTTTGGCCAGCTCCAGGTCATGTGCAGAGATGGTACCCGGCGTTTCGCTGGTGGCGACGGTGCGCTCGTAATTGTCTTTGCTCCCTGCGTACATAGCAGCTGCCTGTAAATATTTGGACTGGGCTGCATAGTACTGCTGTGCTACTTCCGGCGCTTCCAGTACCAGTAACACCTCTCCTTTTTTTACACGGGAACCTCTGTCTACCGTAATATTTTTCACAAAACCATTCACTCTCGGATATATACTCACCTTCTGAAAAGCGGCCAGTGCGCCCGGTAGCCGGATGCTCCCGGCCAGTGGTTGTTGCACAACACGCGCAAAAGTGAAGGACTGATCTTTGATCGTTGTTTCCGGCTGCTTGGGAGCAGCGGCACTATTGCAGGCTGCTGTGGAAATAACAGCGCCCGCCAGGAGTAAGTGGATTTTATAATATTTCATTTGTTATATTTTTAAATTGAATTATTAAATATCAGTTGGCATTAAAGAAGGAGAATGCAGATCTGCCTTTCGTTGTATCCTTCCGTATACCAATGGTAAAATGAGCAACGCGGCAAATGTTGAAGCAACCAGTCCGCCAATCACTGCACGTCCCAGCGGGGCAGTCTGATCACCTGCTTCTCCCAGCCCCGTGGCCATCGGGATCATACCGGCTATCATTGCCAGGCTGGTCATCAGGATAGGCCGCAGCCGGATGCCGGCGCTGACCACAGCGGCCTTGCGTGCATCTTTGTATTCAATACGCAGTTTTTCCGCATTGGTAACAATCAGGATGGCGTTGGCTACCGATACCCCGGTAGACATGATCATGCCCATATATGATTGCAGGTTTAAAGTAGCACCGGTAAACAGCAATGCCAGCAAAGCCCCGGCGATCACTGCGGGCACTGTGGTAAGCACTACCAGCGATAATTTAAAAGACTGATAGTTGGCTGCCAGCAACAGGAAAATCACGACCACCGCAATGGCCAGTCCATTCTGCAGACTGCCCAGTGTTTCCACCAGTAAGCTGGAAGCGCCCTTCAGTTCTACGATCACGCCTTTAGGCGGTGTACCTGCGGCTGCCACCACCTCCTGCACTGCTTTGGTAGCAGCGCCCAGATCTGTCCCGGAAATGTTGGCACTAACGGTAACGAACCTACGTGGTCCGGCACGGTCAATTTGTCCCGGCATCCTGCCGGTAGTAAAAGTGGCTACATCGGCCAGCACAGGCCGGGAGCGGCCGGGCAGCAAAGGAATTTCTTTCAGATCATTGATAGCGGTCATACTATACTCCGGCACCTGTACCTGCACCTGGTAGGTATAGGCCACTTTTTCATCGAGCCACTGGTTCTTTTCCGTAAAGCGGCTGGAAGAAGTAGATGCCGTAACAGAGCGGGCCACCTGGTAAATATTCAATCCCATCTGCGCCAGTTTCAACCGGTCGATCTCTATATTGATCACCGGGAAATTCAGTGGCTGCGCTATCTGCACGTCCCGCAGGAAAGGTATTTTACGGAGATGATCAACGAGATTGGTAGCAAAACCGGCAATCTGTTCCAGGTCTTTTCCCGCTACGCGCAGCTCTATAGGCGTACTGGCGCCCTGGCTCATAATTTTTTCTGTGAGATCAATAGGCTCGAATGAAATACGCAGGTCGGGTATCTTCGCTGCAATATTCTTCCTGAGCTTATCTTTCAGCGATTCTATATCTACCTTATAATCTTCATCCAGATTTACCTGCAACACTGCTTCATGCGTACCACTGTTAAAAATATACAGGTTACTGGTGCCGTAACTGCTGGGGATAAGTCCCACATAAGCAGAGCTGATGGCCACATGCCCCTCCACCGTGCTGTCGATAATACCCAGCACTTCATGCAACTTAGCTTCCGTGCGCTCCAGGCGGGTACCGTCGGGTGCGCGTAAACGCAGCTGGAACTGGCCAGTATTGACATGCGGCATCAGGTCCTTCCCTATCCACAGGTAGCAACCGCCGGCCAGCAGTAAAGCTCCCACCACATAAACGGCCACGATGATACCGGATCTTTTCATACCGCTTTCCAGCACGCGCATAAACCGTAACTTGAAACGCTCAAAGAAACCATTGTTAACCGGGTGTTCCTGTTGATGCGCCAGGTGTTCATCTACCTCAGCTATTTCTTCTTTATCCAATGCCAGCCCTGCATGCATATGCTGGTATTTATCTGCTTTCAGCCACCAGTTCGAAATAACAGGCACCAGTGTTTGCGCAGCAAAAAATGATGCGATCATCGCAAAACCAATGGACAGCGACAAAGGCAGGAACATAGCGCGGGGCACGCCCGTCATAATAAAAGAAGGTGCAAAAACAGCGAGAATACAAAGCAGGATCAATAACAACGGGAAGGCTATTTCTTCACATGCATCATAAATTGCCCGCCGGATTGGTTTCCCCATTTCCAGGTGCTGGTGAATATTTTCAATGGTAACGGTAGCCTGGTCTACCAAAATCCCAATGGCAAGCGACAACCCGCTCAACGTCATCAGGTTGATGGTTTGTCCTGCCATCTTCAGCCCTAATACGGCGCAGAGGATCGCCACCGGAATGGTCACCACCACTACCAGGCAACTGCGCAGGTCGCGCAGGAACAACAGCACCATTAAACCGGTGAGTAATGCACCCAGCAATCCTTCTGTGACCAGGCTTTTCACGGCATTGATCACAAATATGGACTGGTCAAATTCATAAGAAACCTTTACATCATCGGGCAACAGGCTTTGCATTTCCGGCAGCCGCGCCTTTAGCAGCTTCACCACTTCCCAGGTGGAAGCCGTGGCAGTTTTAACGATAGGAATATATACAGAACGTTTTCCGTTGATCAATGCATAATCCACTGTAACATCGGCGGCATCCGCTACCCTGGCCACATCGCGGACAAACACCGTGGAGTTGCCATTGGTTACGATAGGAATATCCGCAAAATCAGTCACCTTCTTTTCCAGTGAGTTGATCGTAGTCACATACATGGTGTTATTGATGCGGATGTTGCCGGAAGGTGTCATCACATTATTTTTTGCGATGGCCTCTACCACCTGGTCGGCGGAGAGATTGAAGCTGCGCAGCTTCTTCGGGTCTACATTCACCACCACCGAACGTGAGTTGGCGCCAAAAGGTGGCGGCGCCGATAATCCCGGAACAGATGCAAACATTGGCCTGATACGGGTTGCAGCCAGGTCATATATTTCCTTCAGGGATTTATTGGGACTGCTGAACACCAGCTGCCCCACCGGCAACGACGAGGCATCAAAGCGTAATACCTGTGGTGGCAATGCTCCCGGCGGAAAAAACTTCATCGCACGGTTTACCTGCAAAGCCACCTGGGCAGAAGCTTCCGCCATATCCGTATTTTCATAAAAGGATAACTTTAATAACGTTAACCCCTGTATGTTTTTAGTTGAGATATTCTTTACACCATTTACATACAGGAACTGATCCTGTAGCCGTGTGGCAAAAAAACCTTCCATCTGCTGCGGCGACATGCCCCCGTAAGGTTCTATCACGTAGATAGTAGGCAGGTTTAACTGCGGAAAAATATCGATGGGAATCTTTAAAACAGACAGCAACGAAAAAAGCAGCATCCCACCGGTGATCACCACCACCGTGATGGGCTTTTTTAAGGCTGAAGAAACTAATGACATAGAAAAAAATTTATGAGCGGCTAAAAGCTGTTTAACAATTGTGTCAACGTGTTACCGGCATATGCTGCCCTGAAGAGTGCTTTCCACGCTTCATCGCGCGCCTGCACCACATCTGTTTCCGCCCTGTTGAGCACAAACAAGGCGTTTGTCACTTCAATGATATTGGTAAGGCCGCCTTTATACAGGGCCATCTTCTGCGCTGCTGCGGCATGCGCCGCATTTAACTGCAAGGGCAGCTCGCGTAGTTTATCCCTTGACGTTAGTATGTCTGATTGCGCCTGTTCGTAGATCGTCTGCAATACGGTGCGGGAAGTTTCCAGTTGTTGAGCAGCCGCAGCTGATTTAAATTGCTGCACGGCCAACTTTTCATGCGTACGTTTCAGGTCTGTAACATTCCAGGTAATGCCCAGGCCCAGCAGGTAGTTATATCTTTTATAACCCAATCCGCTAAACAGGTTCTTGTCATATATGTCGTTGAAAGAGCCGCTGGAGCCACGCATCCATCCCGCAGCCATGAGGTTTACTTTCGGTAGCTGCTGTTTCTTTACCACCTGTTCCTGCGCACGTTGGCGGAGATACAAGGCATCATAGTACTGTAGCATGGGATGCGCGCTGTTGTCCGTAGTGAAGTGGCCATCAAGTAAGGCCGGCAGTTCTGCCGCATTACCGATGGCTGGCTTTACCTGCGCCGTATCCAGTCCTGTAAGTCCCGCCAGTTCAATGCGTACCTGGTTATAGCGGTTCGCTACTTCCAGCAGGTTTAGCCGGGCCTTTGATAATTCGGCGGCGGCCACGGCGCTGTCTACACCCGGCTTAAGCCCGTGCAATACAATAGCGGTTACCGCATGCAATACTTCTGCGGTCCGTTTAATATTATCTGACTGGATACTTTTAAGTTCGTGTAGCCGTAACAGTTCGAGGTAACGTTGAATTACATTTACCGTTAGCTGGTTGGTTGTATTATCAAGATCGGTTTTGTTCACCCGCAATGCCTGTTGCGATTCTTTTTGCTGGCTGGTATAGCCGCCAAAGTTATAGATTTCCCATTGCATGGCCGCCATGGCGATATTGCCGCTCATCAGCGCACTGTTATTTTCATCACGGATACCACCGGAGGTGGAAGGGATCATCCCCATTGTAAAATAGGATCCGTAAATACTATTGTCGGTACCTGCATCTATCTGTTCATGTAGTTTTAAAGCCGGATACCAGTTATGCTTTACATCTGTAACGTTGGCCTGTCCTGCATTTACGAGCGCCTGTTTTGCTTTTACTGCCGGGTAATGCGCCAATGTAAGTGCAATGGCTTCCCGCAGTGAAAGGCTATCCACTGCTGATTGGGCGAATAAGGAAGTGATGGGTATTAAGCATAGCAATACCGCATACCTCTTCTTCGCAGAAATATGTATACGCATAAATCGCTGAAAAGATTTGTAAGAAATAAAATTAAAAGAGGGGGAATCAGGCCGTGGGCGGGCCTCTCCAACTTCTAAGCGGTATAGGAACGCTCAAGTAAGGATTGCAATGGTAACCGGTGGATGTATGTGTCTCACAAACAAAACAATCGCGTACGGCTGTATAAAAAACAGGACAAACCCTGTTGTGATAATCGTTTAATCCAACAGGACGGCGTTTGAGTTTTTTGATGGTCTCCTTATAAAAGGGCGCCTGGGATGCATGCGCGGGATAACTTTTTGCGATGGTATATCCGTCTGCGTTATGTGACGCAGGTATCGCCTTCTCCGCTTTTTGCGGGAGAAAAAAAATAGTAAACAACACAAGGCATAAGTGCCGGAAGAATTTCACGGGCATCAGATTATAGCATCCTTATTATAGCATCCAATTATAATCGCACTAAGATATTCAAATGATAGCTGGTTAAGAGAATAACCATCAACATTTTAATGAAATTTTAATGCATACAATTCCCAAGATATTAAAAAAAACAAATAAGACAAAGCTCTTCCATTTTTAACATGGCGTTCGCAAGACGGTGGTCCTGCATATACAAACAGGTGAAGGTCTGGTATTCATCCAGCGAGGGGCCCACCGCTACTACTTTGAGTTCGTAGTCTTCCAGTTGCAGGTTTACAAAATCGAGCAGTGCTTTTGCAAAATCATCTGCTGCTATCATCTCCTCATATTCTTCTGCAGCAGGTACTTCCAGCGTTATGCCCATTGTTTGCAACGGCGTGAGTTCATTCAATGCAAACATACCCGTATCCGCCAGATCCTGCCACTCAAATTCGGCCAGGTTACCCGTATTCTGCAAGGCCACCTGGAGCTCGTCCCATACCGCCATTACAGTGGGAGGCACTATCTCCGGCAGGTTGCTGATCTGTTCTTCCGCATCATCTTCATTGAAAATATCCAGGTATAACTGAGCCAGGGGTTCACGGGCATTACCAAGACTGCGCAGCTTTTCCAGTGTCTTTAGTTCCTGTATCAGCAGGTCCCAGCGCAGCGATAATTCCACGGCATCTTCTTCATTCATCTCATCCGCGATCAGCACGGCCTGATCGTGCAGCTTATAATTATCCAGTCGATTCTTTTTGATATGCAGTCCGGGTCCTGCAAAGGAAAGTTCATAAGAGGCACAATTCAGGAATGAAGTGCCTATCAGGACCTTGTCCTTAAATATTTCATGGACCACGCTTTCTTTGGTGTCTATATGCGAATACCCGCTATCCTGGCCGTATGTATCCGTTAACCAAATAAAATCTTCGCGTGAAATACTCCGAACCTGCTTTTGCATAAAATAGATAATAAAGCACAAAAGTAACTAAATTCGATGTGGGATAATAATTGACAGAAGAATCATTAAAAAAACGATTATGGAAAAAAGAAAACTGGGAAGATCAGGGCTGGAAGTAGCCCCACTCGCCTTTGGCGGCAATGTATTCGGCTGGTCAGCAGATGAACCGGCCTCTTTTACCCTCCTCGATGAATTCCTGGCTACAGGGTTCAACCTGGTAGATACTGCAGATGTTTACTCCCGCTGGGTTACCGGCAATAAAGGAGGTGAATCGGAAACGATCATCGGTAAATGGATGAAACAACGCGGCAACCGCAACCAGGTGATAGTAGCCACGAAAGGTGGTGGTGACATGGGTTTGGGCGATGGAAAGAATATCACCAAAGCCTATATTTTAAAAGCCGTGGAAGATTCGCTTAAACGCCTGCAAACGGATTATATCGATCTGTATCAAACACATTACGACAACGAAGCCACACCGGTGGAAGAAACGCTGGAAGCTTATGCCATATTGGTAAAAGCCGGTAAGATAAGGGCTATCGGCGCTTCCAATATGAAAGCAGCCCGGCTGCTGGAAAGTTTAAATGCCAGCGAAAAAAATGGCTACCCGCGTTACGAAACTTTTCAACCTGAATATAACCTGTACGACCGGGAGCGTTATGAAAAGGAGTATGCAGCTATCTGTGAGCAACACCAACTCGGCGTGATCAACTTTTATGCACTCGCCAGTGGTTTCCTCAGCGGCAAATACCGCACAGCAGCTGATGCCACCAAAAGCAGCGCACGCGGACAAAAAGCACTGAGCTATCTCAATGAAAGAGGATTGCGTATCCTGGCGGCGCTTGATAAAGTAGCCGCACAATACAACAGCACGCCGGCAGGTATTTCCCTGGCATGGCTGCTTACACGTCCTGCAATAGCGGCGCCTATTGCCAGTGCTACCAGCAAGGCACAGTTGCATGAACTAACCCATGGTGTGAGCCTGCAACTCGATGCAGCAGCAGTCGAATTACTGAATGAAGCCAGTAAATATTAATTTAGGGATTTTTTGATTTACGAATTTAGGGATTTGAAATGCAGCAAAGATAACCACGTAGGTCTCCGCTGCATTTCAAATCCCTAAATTCGTAAATCAAAAAATCCCTAAATATTATTATAGCCTGAATTTCAACCCTGCATTCAGTCCAAGTCCACCAATATTAATGTATGACTTGAGATCATTGGAAGCCTCATTATCGTTTTTATAAAATGTTTTAGTGCCACTCTCATTAATTTCCGTGTTCGAATTCTTATCCAGTGTAGTAACGTATATCGTATTCTTTTCTGCTACGCTGAGATCACCAAGAGAGCGGCCCGGCAAGTCCTGAATCTTGTCACCGGTGGTACCATTCACAAGTGTATGCGCTTCCTCATACGTGGTGATTTCCTTCTCTTTGCTCTTTACCGGTACATTGCGGTATTCTGCTTCTACAAAAATATCAAAGCGGGGTGACACATTGAAAGAGACACCCAACGCTCCCTGGAAACCGATAGTAGGATTGGGTTTGATCTCTTCCTTCCGGTGAATGGTTGTTTGTATCATAGCGCCGGGTACCGGGATGGATGGCGGTGGTGCAGACAATTGATAGGCGTCTGTTTCAATATACAGCCGTCCCCATAATGGTACTACCACCCCAAAGCGAACGTAAGGATTTACTTTTTCCATACCCGGGCTGAGCACCAGGCTGGGCGCAAAGTCAATTGCATTTACATAGCCATGGGATTCCACACCGCCCAATTCTTTTCCGGAACCAACTATTGTGGTGAGGTTGCGGGTCATCAGGTTTTTTTTGCTGTGGAAGTAGTTGAATGTTCCTTCTACCGCCATGTACTTATTGATGTTGTAACCAACAGACAAACCACCCCTTACTCCTTCTCCATAAGAGCCGGTGAGTACTTTTCTGCTCAGTGTATCCAGCGGGTTAGCGTTGGTAGGGTTATACTCCGTGTGCAGGTCCTGCGGCGGGTATGGGCCAACATTGGGGAACTGTCCCGGTGACACGCTAAAAAAATAGCCACCGCCGATTTTGAGATAAAATTTTGAATGTGGAGCTGATGAAGAATGGTCCTGGGCCTGGAGGCTTCCTGAAATTGCCAATGCAAGCATAGCTGCAGAAAGCAGGAAAGGTTTTTTCATATGCAATGGTTTTGGTGAGCGGTAAACAAAACGGGTAACAATCTATAGGAAGTTACCCAATTATTGCCATATGGCAAGCACCAAAACCCATGCCCTAAAACGCTTCCGCGAGTGACAAATAAAGCCCTTTCTGCCGTGATTCACCACTACGTTTCTCCCCTACGGCATAGTCTATACGAATAGTAAGCCGGGCGCCTTCATCATAGAAATAACGGATACCGGCGCCATATCCCGGCTTAAAGCCAGCGAAGCGGAAATCGTGGTTACTGAATACCGTACCGGTCCCTGCAAACGCTGCCAGGGCAAACTTGGGCTTCACATCCAGGAACCATATATGAACCCGTATTTTCGGATCAATAAAGTAGCGGTATTCTGTTTGTGCCGCGAGGTAGTTCTGATCGCGGTACCGGCCACTGTAATACCCCCGCATGATAAGATCATTCCCCATTTCAGGAAGGAGATAAAACGGCAGTTGATTGCCTTGCAGGCTGTTCAGGATACCATTGAAACCCAGTGTGCTTTTAGGCGACAAGGAAATAAAATGTGCGCCCTGCGCTTCCAGTTTAAACAGCGGATGCGAGCTGATGAAAGCAGGTGCATACGCTGCATTCAGCTTCAGCCACCAGCCACGGCGGGTATAGTTCTGGTTATCGCGGTTATCAAAAATGCCGGTAAGGCCCAGGAAAGTTACATGTCCGCCTTCCTTGTCTGTAAGGGACATCGTATTGTAAATGCCTTTGTTGTCACTACTGCTGTAGGCATCGTTCTGATAAAGAATGGAAGCGCCGGCATAAAAGTGTCCGGAGATGCGCCGTTCGCCCTCCAGCTGTACTTTATACCGGATATTGCTTAACAACGAACGGTCACTGTGGTGGGTGGCATCACCGATTCCAAAAAAGTAAATAGGATAATTATGATAGCGCAGATTACCCTTATAATGCCAGGTGTTACCACTGGTCCATATATTGGCTTTCAGGTCTACCTTGAATTGATTTTCAGTGGTCAGGGATGGGATCAGGTTAAGCGTAGAGTTGCGCGTAGTGGGGTCAGGGTACCTGTTATCCGTATAAAAGGAATACAGCATCGCTGCCCCTATCTCCAATCCTTTCTCCTGGGAATATCCCAGTACAGGCAATGGAAAAAAACTGCGCCTGCGTAAGGGTAAACTATCATATATACCTTCGGGTGAGGCGTCCGCTACTGCAATACTATCGTGTGTGTCTTGTGGCGACACACCAGCCTTTGAAACGCTATCCTGTTGAGCTTTTGCACCGGCCGTTAATAAAATAAAGGCCGCTGTGATCCTGACTATCTTACACATAGGCTGCAAATGTAAGTGTAAAAGCGGAAAATCAACCCGGTGCCAGGCTGGTTTATACCCTGTCAGAATGCCCCAGGCTTTTCTCCGGATTTACCACATCGCGGACCAGTTGTTTCAGTATTTTGATCTCCGGAAAATGACCAGCTTCTTTTCGGTCAAATATTTTTTCTCCGTTGAGATAAATGATATAGCTACCGCCAACCTCGCTGGGACGCAAGGTTACACCGCCCAGGTCGTCAGTAAAAGTAGTGAGCAGTTCCTGCGCCATGTAGGCTGCACGCAGCAGCCAGCCACATTTCGGACAATATTCAATCGTAATAACAGGTTTCATGATTAAAATGATTTTATTTATTGGCTTTCGCAAATTTAAATCCTGACAAAGAAATAGCGGCTAAGATCATACCGGCAAATAACAGTACACTACCGGCAATAAAAGGAGCGCCCGGAAAATAAACGATGGCACCCGCCTGGGTAAACCAGGTAAACATATTAGTCATTAACAAGGGACCTACCACCATGGTTAAACTGATCAGACTTGTGAGTGCCCCCTGTAATTCTCCCTGTTCATTGGCCGGTACCTGGTTGCTCATGATACCCTGTAATGCAGGACCACAGATACCTCCCAGGCAATAAGGCACCAGGAAAAGAAACATCATCCAACCTTCAGTGGCAAAGGCAAAGAGTATATAACCCACCGTATAAAAGAGCAAACCAAGGATCACGGATTTTTTTTGCCCGATCTTCGGGATAATGATACGGATCAGCCCACCCTGTACTATGGCGACCAACAGCCCCACAAACATCAGGGAATAGCCTACCCAGCTTTCATTCCAGCTAAATTTTTCCATGGTATAAAAGTTCCAGGTGGATTGCACCGCATAACCCGCCACATACACCAGGATAAGAGAGATCACCAGTCCTGCTATTACCGGGTACCTGCGCAGGTGCGTGAGTGAACCCACCGGATTTGCGCGTCTTATATCGAAAGAACGGCGGTTTTCCGGCAATAACGATTCCGGCAGTACGAAGAAGCCATAAAGGAAATTCAGGAAACTCAGTGCGGCAGCCGCGATAAAAGGGGCACGCGGTCCCCAGTGGCTCAACACGCCACCCAGTCCGGGTCCTATAATGAAGCCCAGCCCAAAGGCCACGCCAATCATACCAAAATTCTGCGAGCGTTTTTCAGGGGTGCTGATATCAGCAATGTAAGCGGTAGCAGTACTCATGCTGGCGCCGGTGATACCCGCTATAATCCTTCCCACAAACAACAGGGCGATATTAGGCGCAATTGCCAGGAAGATATAGTCCAGGCAAAAGCCCATCAGAGAACACAGCAATACCGGTCTTCTGCCATAGCGGTCACTTAAAGCGCCCACTACCGGCGACAAGATAAACTGGGTAATGGCATAAGCAAATGTAAGCCAGCCTGCATACCGGGAAGCACCACTCAAGCCTTCCCCTGTAAGTTGTTCTATCAGTTTGGGCATTACCGGTATAATAATGCCGAAACCAATGACATCTATCAGGAGGGTGATGAAAATAAAGCCTAGCGCAGCACTTCTTTTAACGGTCATAAAAGTGAAAAATTTTCGGAAAGATACAACGGTATTTGAATTTAGCTGGTCCTAACACAAAAATCACACGCCTCAGACCACTTTTTCTCTGCCGATCTTTTGAATCGTCACACATAATCTATATTTTTATGCAATATTAAAGTAGACCGCCCCCTAAACGCTCTACAATGTCACCGCCAACAATTTACCACTATGCAGCCGGCCATACCTTTGAAGAGATATGTTTTTATGACGCTCTACCTATTGCTGCTATCGCCTGTGGCCATGGCGCAACAACAGCGGGCCGACAGCTTGCTGCAAACACTTGCTGCTCACGTAAAGAAAGATACGGTGCGGATAAATCTGTTAAATCAGGCTTCAAGACTCTATTTTACGCGTGATGCCACCGTGTCACAGCAATATGCCCGGGAAGCATTATCACTGAGCGACAGCCTCCACTATACCAAAGGAAAAATATGGGCTACCCGCAACCTCGCACTGGTGGAGAATACCAAAGGTAACCTTGATAAACAAATGCAGCTCACCGTCTCCGCACTGGAGTTGGCGGAAACAATGGGCGACCTGGCTACCCTCGGCATCCTTAACAATGATATCGGTAATATCTTTACAGAGCAGAATAGTCCGAGAGATGCGCTGATCTACCTCCGGAAATCATTACGGATAAAACAACAACTACATCAGCTCGCAGAAACGGGTAAAACCCTGAACAATATCGGATCTGCCTACATATCTCTCCAACTGCCGGATTCAGCCCTTCACTATCTCCATAAAGCAGAGAAAATAAAACTTGAACTGAATGACCAGCAAGGACTGGCCTATACTTATGAAAACATGGGCATCGTTGCCATGTTGCAGCATCATTACGAAGAAGCCCTCCGTTACCACCAGTTGTCTGCCGCCTATTATAAAGCAGCAGGTAATTTACCCGGACTCACCAAAGCAAGTCTTAATCTCGCAGAAATACAGACGCTGCTGGGAGATATGAAGAATGCAGAAAGAAATTTAAGTGCCGCAAAAGAGATCAATGCGAAGCTGGGCAATGTAAAAAATGAGATGATCTATTACAAGATCCGCTATAAGCTGGATTCTTCCCGGCATGACTATGCTGCTGCGTTACTGAACTACCAGGAATACAGCGGGCGTAACATGGATTTTTTCAACGTAGAAAAAAGCAGGCAGATCACCAAGTCACAGATGAAATATGAGTCTGAAAAAAAGCAACAGGAGAATGTAATGCTCAAAAAGGAGCAACAGCTACACCTGGCTACCATTCAGCAACAACGGGTACTGGTATGGTCCGGCGCTTCCCTGTTCCTCGCGCTGTTGCTGATCACCGCCATCGTATACCGCCTGTATAAACAGCAACAGGAACTCTATGCACAACTCAACAGCAAGAACCAGGAAGTATCGTTACAGAATCATATTATCCTGGAACAAAATGCTACCCTGGAAAACCTCAACCAGGTAAAAGATAAAGTCTTCTCCGTGATATCGCACGATCTGCGCTCTCCCCTGGCTATCCTGGAAGGATTGCTCTTTTTATTGCGGGATGAAAAGATTGATGCCGCCCAATTCCGTTTTTATTCGGATGAATTATGGAGAGATGTAAAAAATACCGCCTACATGATGGATAATATGCTGCAATGGGCCAGCAATCAGATGAAAGGGATCAGTGTTAAAGCGGATGATTTTGATCTTACCCTCCTGCTCAACCAGGAATTTGAGTTGCTTCAGACCCTGGCACGCCAGAAAGAGGTGAAACTTGCTCATGAGCTGAATAACACCATTGGCGTATATGCCGACCCCGACATGATAAGGCTGGTGCTCCGTAACCTGATCAATAATGCCATTAAATTTACACCCGGCAGCGGCGAAATTGTGATCGCAGCCCGGCAGGATAAAGAAATGATAGAGATCACTGTCAGGGATAATGGTACCGGTATTCCACCGGAAGACCAACACCGCATTTTCTCCAACATCTACTACTCTACCACCGGTACGCGTAACGAAAAAGGTTGTGGATTAGGTTTACATCTCTCCAAAGATTTTGTAGAACGTAATAATGGCCGGATCTGGTTCCACAGCACCCCTGGTAATGGCAGCAGCTTTTACTTTACATTACCGTTATCTGAAGAACACGATGCTAACGCCCGCGGCTATACGGTAGTACTACAGGAACATCCTGTAAATGGCATGAGTGTATTAAGAAAATAACTACTCCACCCCTTCCGCCAGCGCGATGATCTCTGTATTGAGGGCGCGTTTGATGCTGCGTTCCGTAGTTTTATCCGCATGCGGTAACAGCAGCTGGATTTTAAACTGTACAAAATCCTTCTTGATTTCTATAATTTTCAGGGAAAAACTATCCGGGGTATAACTGGATTCGAACGCTGCTATCGAATGGCGCAACCGCTCTTCCAGCACTTCCAGGGTAAAGGAACGCTTGTGATCCAGCTCAAACTCGATGGTCATCTTTTTGATATTCTGTTTCGACTGGTTCAGCACAATAGCCGTAAAGATAACCGAGTTGGGCACAATCACCAGGTCATCGTCTTCATTCTGTAATACAACGTTGATCAGAGTGATATCCATAACCCTGCCTTTGTATTCCCCTATCCGTACCTGGTCACCCAGTGACAACTGATCGGAGAACATAATGATCAGTCCATTGATCATATTGGCAATATAATCCTTGGTAAGTAAGGCGATGGCCGCCGCAACGATGGTGATACTGGTAACTAGCTGCAAGAGGTCTTTCCCGAAAAAAATGGGGATGGCCAGCAGAAAAAAGATGGTATTGAGGACAGAAGTTATCCGGTTGATCCCCAGCACAAAATTGTCCTTTTCAATAGGCTTTGTACGATGGCGGCGGGTATACCAAGACAATATTACCAGCCAGGCAATGGATATAATCAGGTTGGCACCGAGGAAAAAAGACAACGCATTGGTGATTTTAAACAGCCAGCCGAATTTATTGTAGAAAGGGGGATGTTCCAGGTTAAAAAACACGATACCAGCGTATACCAGCAGTTTTACCAGGAAAATGATCCGCTCCCTGCGGTTTGCATTCTTATAGGTTTTGTCAGTTACCATCATAGCTTTTCAGCGTACTTTCTTGCAAAAGTACAATGGTAGATTGTTTTTTTATCAAAAAAGCTTATTTTCGTTCTTCCAGTCTTATTTATTCCTGCCAGCTATAACCATATTGAACCATATTATTTATTGCAAAAGCGACTTTATAAGGTAGTCTTTTCATTTCATTTTATCAAGGATTTCCAGCCATATGATACGGGCAATCTGTTCACTTTCTACCGTGCGTAACCTGCCTTCTATCGTGTCTGTGTGATCAATGATAAATGTACTGGTTTCAGGTTGGTAATCCTGAAGCATATACGGACTTACATCCGGAATAACCTGGTACACCGTTTCAGCAGCAGTGCGATTGATACTGATGTTCAATCCATATGCTTTACCTTTTATCATGACTGTTACGTTGTGCTTTTCCATATTAAAAATCCAACAAGGGGTATGCCATATAAAAAAGACCGGCTCCCTTTGATAACCGGCCTTGAATAGTGTACGGAAAAGATAAAAACAAGGTTGCGTTATGCCGATGCTTTCGTACGGCGGGTAGCTGTTTTTTTCTTTGCAGTAGCTTTTTTAGCGGTGGATTTCTTTGTGGTAGATTTTTTGGCAGTGGCCTTTTTAGCGGTAACCTTTTTAGCCGTTGTTTTTTTAGCAGCAGCTTTTTTAGGCACTTTCGCACCTGCTTCGCGGGCTTCAGACAAACCAATAGCAATAGCTTGTTTGGGATTCGTTACTTTTTTACCGCTTCTGCCACTTTTTAGTTTGCCCTCGTGCATTTCGTGCATGGATTTTTCCACTTTTTCCTGGGCTTTTTGAGAATACTTTGCCATAATGGAAGATTTAAAGGGTTATAAAAAGCGTAATACAAGAAAATGAACAAAATACAAGCCAGTCATCATAAAAGGGTATAACAGTGATATATGTGGAGGATTACTTTAAAGTGTGTTAAAAATTCTATGCATTGTGGAACGAATTGCCCTAACAGATCACCCGGTTTCAATTGAATATCCTTTATAGCAAAGCGATTGGCCGGTGGCATGCATCTTGTTCGCAATTATAAATATATTGTTCACTACACTATTAAAATCCAGGATTATGGAACACATGAGGTATCAACAACTGGCACCTAGTGCTAACAATCAGGAAACCATCTCGCCAGACAAATCCAAACACAGTAAAAGGGGATTTGCATCAATGGACCCAGAACAGCAACGTGCCATATCACGGGAAGGTGGGAAAGCAGCACACCAGCAAGGTGTTGCCCATAAGTTTACATCAGAAGAAGCGCGTGCAGCCGGTAAAAAAGGCGGTGAGGCAGTGAGCCGTAACCGTGAACATATGGCTGCTATAGGCAGGAAAGGCGGTACAAACCGTGGTAAGAAGAAGAATAATACAACAGAAGATATTTAGCAGAAACCCGGCAATGCCGGGTTTCTTATTTTTAGTATATTTAGTATAAACCATTAAAACTGCGTTTATGCTATTACTCATAAAAGTGCTGATCGGCTTTGTGATGCTGGAGCACCTGTATATCCTGTGGTTTGAAATGTTTGCCTGGACCACCAGGGGCCCTAAGATCTTCAAAAGTCTCCCCAGGGAATTATTTCCCCCTACCAAAGCCCTCGCAGCCAACCAGGGATTATATAATGGTTTTCTGGCAGCAGGATTATGCTGGTCATTGCTCATTCCCGACCCGGTATGGTCCATGCATGTAGCCACGTTTTTCCTCGCATGCGTAGCCATAGCCGGTATCTATGGGGCATTGACAGCAGGCAAACGCATATTTTTCGTACAGGCACTTCCTGCATTGATAACCATCGTACTGATTTGTTTAGCTATCCATTAACATGATACAGGAATCAGATATCAGAATTGGTAATTATGTCTCCTATTTCGATTATAATATGGAAGAATCAGTTTTTGTGGTAGAAGGCATCCTGGATGGTTTTATTTACAACACCGGTTTACCACGCAGTAAAATATCCTGTGCAAAGGCTAACCCGGTAGTGCTGGACCTCTACCAGCTCATGAAATTTGATTTTATCAAAGGAATAAAAGAAGATGGGGAAGATGAAAATGTTTATTCCTTAAAATATAACCGGCTTAACAGCGTCCATATCAGGTTTGAAGAAGGCATCTTCCAGCCGGTAACAGACACCCCGGCGGGGTTGGTTTCCTACGGCCGGCCTATCGTACATGTACACCAGCTGCAAAATCTTTTCCATGCACTAACAAGGGATGACCTCACACTATAAGATCTTTCCAGCCAGATGCTGGGAATGAATACTGCGTAATATTTTTTGAAAGATGAGCATCGTATAAATTCCAATTTAAAAAAGATCTTTGAGGGCCTGACGTGCAGCATGATAGCCGCACATACCGTGTACCCCGCCTCCCGGCGGCGTGGAAGCCGAACAGATATAGAAACCTTTTGCACTGGTACGGTATGGCGACCAGCGAAGCGCAGGCCTGGTAAAAAGCTGGCGGATATCGATAGCGCCGCCATTGATATCCCCGCCAATATAATTGGGATTGTATGCCTGCATTTGCGCCGCATTCATGGCATGTTTGCCGATAATACGTTTTTTAAACCCAGGCGCAAAGCGTTCTACCTGGTTCTCAATAATGGCCGACATGTCCACTGTTGAGCCATTAGGTACATGGCAATAGGCCCAGGCAGTATGCATACCTGCGGGCGCACGTGTTTCATCAAACAAACTCTGTTGCGCCAGCAGTACAAAAGGTTTTTCACTCACTTTGCCTTGCCAGCACATTTGTTCTGATGCGGCAATTTCTTCATAAGTATTACCGATATGCACGGTACCGGCTTGTCTGCATTGCGCTGCTGTAAAGGGAATAGGTCCATCCAGCGCCCAGTCCATTTTAAATACGCCGGGGCCGTACCGGTATCCTTCCAGTTGCTTTTCATAGAAGGGAGAAAAATGGCTTCCGGCAATCTGTAATAACTGTTTGGGGGATACATCAAATAGTACTGCATGTGCGGCGGGCAACTGGTTTGTTGACTGCACCTGGAAGCCTGTGCGGATTTCACCGCCTATAGCCGTAAAGTAGGCCGCCATAGCATCTGCCAGCTGTTGTGAACCACCTTTTACCACCGGCCATCCTTTCACATGTGCAGCGGCGCTCAATACAAGCCCTATCGCAGCACTAGACAGGTAAGATAACGGCAGCATCGAATGGGCGGCCATACCGGCCCATAAAGCCCTGGCTTCCGTTGTTTTAAAACGTTGGGCGATCCGCTCTGCAGACAGCAATCCTTTTAAACCAAACTTTATCATGGGAATTGGCTGCTTCGGAATATGAAACGGGGCCAACAGGTCATCAGCCAGGGAAGACCAGTCGCGCACAACGGGGGCGATCAGCCGCTGATAGGCGGCTGCATCTGCACCAAGCCGTGTAGCCGTTTCCGTAAGGTCATGCTTCAATACCGCCGCCTGGCCATTGTCAAAAGGGTGCGCCGCTGCAATGGGCGGATAGATCAGCGACAGCCCATATTCCGCCAGCTGCAAAGATTTGAAGAAAGGTGATAAAGTAGCCATCGGGTGAATGGCTGCGCATACATCATGATGAAAACCGGGCAAGGTAAGCGCAGCTGTGCGCATACCGCCGCCAATAGTATCTTTGCCTTCTATGAGCAACACCGTTAAACCTGCCTGTCGTAACGTAATAGCAGCCGCCAGCCCGTTTGGGCCTGCACCAACTACCACCGCATCATAGTCCGTCCGGCTTCGTTTAACCATGTACGTTATCTGTTTTTTTGTTCGTTATGTCCATTTCACGGACCGATCATCAGCTGAGCCTTACACCGTTCTGCAACCTGTCAACAACCTGGTGAAAGGAGCCCGCATTCGTTACTTCGCCTGCATTCACAAAAAATATTTCATCCGCATTCTCAATGGTATTTAACCTGTGGGCAATAATAACGCGGGTTGTTTCGGGTGGTAACTGCGCCAGGATCTCTCCCAGCAATTGTTCTGTAACCGTATCAATATTGGCGGTGGCCTCATCCAGTATCAGCAGTTCCGGTTTACGCAAAACCGCCCGTATAAAGGCAATCAGCTGTTTTTGTCCAAGGCTCACACTTTCTCCGGCAGACTGCACTTTTGTTTCCAGTCCTTCTTCAAAGATAGCCAGTAGTTTTTCAAGATTGGCAGCCTTTATTACTTCTTCCAGTTGCTCATTGGAATAATCTGCATATAGTTCATTTCCATACAGAATATTTTCCCTCACAGTGCCGGTAAACAAGAAAGGCTCCTGCAAAATAAACCCGATCTTCCGGGTACGTTCTGCATCACTGTAAGCACGTATATCCTTCCCATCTAGCAGCACCGTGCCTTTGGACGGATCATACAATCTCGCTATCAGGGAAGCGGTGGTTGTTTTCCCGCCGCCGGTAGGGCCTACCAACGCATATGTTTTACCTCTTTCCAGTTTAAAATTGATATTGTGCAGGATCTCCCGCCCTTCCGGGTAAGCAAAATGTACGTTACGCAATTCAAGGAGCGCGGATGAAGGAATAGCCACAGGACTTTCCACTATTACCAGGTTACTTTCCAATGCCAGGATCTCGGAGATCCTCTCCCAGCCTGCCATAGCCGTCTGGAAGTTTGCCCACAGCGTAGCCAGTTGTCGTAGCGGGCTATAGAAATGGGTCGCATAGGCGATATAACTGATCAGCAACCCAATCGTAAAATTGCTGGTGCTGATCAGGTAGACTCCATACGCCAGTACGATCAGTTGGGCGATACTGGAAAGCAGGCTGTAAAAAGGTAAAAAGACGTTATTCGCCAACCCAACGGCAATGGCTGTACGATAATTTTTTTGATTGGCGCCGTCGAAACGTTCCCGGAAATAATCGCGGCGGTTGAAAGCAACGATCACTTTAAAATTGCTCAGGCTTTCCTGGATCTCGGCACTCAGACCACCTACTGTTTTCAGATTGATCGCATTTTTTTTCTTCACCCAGGGAGATAACAACCGGGTAAAGATCAGGATCAGTAATGCGGGCAGCAAGGTAGCCGCTCCTAACCTGAAATTGAGCAGCAACAGGAAGATACCGGCACCCGTCATGGTAACTATACTTCCTACAAACTGCATCAGTGATTGAGAAAAAAACTGGTTCAGTTTATCGGTATCATTGTTAACGCGCGAAATGAGATCCCCGGCTTTATTCTGATTAAAGAAAGCCACCGGCAAATGCTGCAACTTGTTAAAAATAGCGTTGCGTAAAGTGAATAGAGTCCGCTGCCCCACTGTTCCCATCAACATGGTTTGCAGGTAGCTCGTCAGGAATGCCACCACATAAATGGCTAGTAAAATACAGGAGAAAACCAGCACACCATGATATTCTTTGTGTACTACATAAGTATCTATGGTATGCGCCACCAGGAAAGGTCCCAGCAGGTTCAATGCGGAATTGGTGAGGGTAGCCAGCAACGCCAGCGCCAGGTTTTTCTTCTCGTGTGAAATGAGCTTCAGCAAGCTGCCGAGTGCTTTGTATGCAGCAGCATCCTGCTCATGTCCGGACAACTTGTTAAGATTGTAATTCATAATTGCTGGTGCTTTGTTGCGACTGAAAGATCTGCATATACTCAGGGCTGGTACGCATCAGGTCATCGTGTGTACCACGGCCAATCATCTCTCCTTCCATCAACAGGATGATCTGATCGTAATGTTCCACTGAAGCGATCTTTTGTGTCACGGAAATCAATGTCAGATCCGGATAGTTTTTCTGCACATTCTCCAGGATCTTTCTTTCTGTATTGGTATCCACACGTGCGGTGAAATCGTCCAGCAGCAATATTCTCGGGTTAATGGCCAATGCACGTGCCAGCATGATACGCTGCTTTTGTCCGCCGGAAAGACTGGTGCCCCGCTCCGAAATAATAGTGCTTAGTTTATCCGGTAAGGTGTCGATAAATTCTTTTAGTTCTGCGGTGGTAATCGCTTTTTCCAGTGATTCATCTGTAACGGTATCACTAAACGCAATATTCTCCCGGATACTCATATTGAAGATGATACTATCCTGGAATACAAAGCCAACCTGACTATAGAACGACTCACTGTTATAAGATTCTACCGGATGACCATCTATCTCTATACTGCCGCTACCTGGTTTTATCAATCCGGTGAGCAGGTAAAGCAGCTGTGTTTTACCGGCAGCCGTGGGACCTATTACAGCTATCTTCGATCCTGCTTTTATGTCAAATGAAATATGCTTCAATGCCGGTTTTTCTCCGTAGGTAACCGTCACATCTTCCAGCGTAATATTACCATCCAGTGTCTTTGTCAAGGTACCGGCCACCGGTGTATCCGGTGTTGCCAGTACGGTGCTGATACGCTGATAGGAAGCCGTAGCCTGCGCAATAACGTTGCTCATAAAACCGATGACCAGGATCGGAAATATCAACAGCGACAGATAACTGCTGAATGCGGCAAAATCGCCCAGGCTCATGCTCCCGTTGATCACGTAGTGGCCACCCAACGCCAGGATGGTTAAACCCGCCATGTTGGCCGTAAAGGTGATAACAGGAATAAGACCGGCGAACAATTTCAGGATCGATAACCCAAAATTCATGGCCTTCACATTGGCAGATAGAAATTTGTCATACTCCATCTGCTGGGAGTTGATCACATGGATTAAAGCAGCGCCGAGGATACTTTCATTAATCACTTTATTAAGCCAGTCCATGATCTCCCGGCTTTTTATAAAGAGGCTCCTCACCTTCCGCAGTACCACGTAAAAAGTAATGCCCATAATAGGCAAAATGGCAATCACCGCTAAAGCGAGCTTCCAGTCAATAATAAGGAGCAATATACTGGCGCCTATGATAATAAATATCGATGATACCATAGAAACAATGGCCTGGGAAACGAATAGCTTAATGGAATCCACATCCGCGGTAAGATTGGTCAACAATCTCGATGGATTGTTTCCTTCAATCCAGGCATAGCTTTGCCGGGAAATTTTATCAGCAATCTTGGTGCGGAGGTTCCTGGCTACCAGTTCAGAAACGTAGGTCTGGATAATGTTCTGTAGCCAGGTAAATATAAAGATGATGAATGCAGCCGCCGAGAATTTTATGATGATAGGCTTATACAGAAAGTTGCCGTCGTTATATGCGTCTATACCGTTACCGATGATCTTCGGTAACCATAAATTCAGGCCGTTGCCCAACAGGGCAAAGAGAATGAGGAGGATGATCATTCCCCTGTAAGGTGTTAGCAGGCTGAAAATACCAGGTGGTGCTTTTTTGTTAGCTGTTTGTTCCTTCATGCGCGATTTGATACCGGAGGTCTTCCAATAACGGAGGATCAAGGTAATAAAAAGGCAGTAAAGTAGGGTATCCTATCTGTCAAAAAAATTGTTCTTTCTTCTGTTACACTGGTAAACCGGTTTGTTTATCCTTATTGCTATGACCGTTGCTGCTCTTGTGTACCATGGCTCTTTTCCGCTTACGATGAGCAGCCAGGGTCCGGTTGGGGATAAAAATTGATTTGAGTGCATTTTTTAATATATGCAGATCCGATTGTTTTACCAACCAGTCGGCAGCGCCTAAGTGCTTTACCTGTACCAGGTCGTTGGGGTCAAACGAAGTGGCGTACAGGATAACCGGTACATGCTCCATGCATGGGGCGTTTTTGACGTCATCCAGTCCCTGTTTCCCGTTACTGACGGGCTTAATGGTCTTCAGGAAAATGTAATCGGGTTTGATCTGCTGCTCCGCTGCATAAGACATCGCGTCTATGTGGTTATCAAAACATATGCAGGCTTTATTCACTTTTAATAAATCCAGGGCAAGAAAAAACTGATTGCGGCTATTGCGGTCATCATCAATCAACAAAATAGTCAGGTAGTGTAACATTTCAGTATGGGTTTAATTCCTGATAACATGACATCTCAAAATAGGTGCCTGATCGCTACATAGCGGCTATTCACAGGAGGGGGTTATGTTGTAGTAAATATGATGTGGACAAATATTCCATTATTGAGTAAAATAGCCGCAGTGGGTGCCGGGCATAAAAAAAGGACAAACAGCCATATATCGCGTTTGTCCTTTTTAGTGACCTCATCTGGATTCAAACCAGAAACCTTTTGATTCGTAGTCAAATGCTCTATTCAGTTGAGCTATGAAGCCATTTTTCCCTTTCAGGATTGCAAAGATAGGAATAATCCCCAACCTAACAAATTATTTTTCAAGTTTTTATATCTGTTAACTTTTTAACAGCGTTTTCATTTTCCGATAAAAAATGCCGCAATAAATGCAGCATTTTTTATCTTTTGGTGACCTCATCTGGATTCAAACCAGAAACCTTTTGATTCGTAGTCAAATGCTCTATTCAGTTGAGCTATGAAGCCTTTTCCCGTTTCGGGATTGCAAATGTAGGATTAGTTTTAAATTAAACAAAAAAAATAGAAATATTTTTTTGGAGATAGAAGTACTACCGTCAACGGGTAAACGTTAAATGTATTTCCATCCATCTTACTCAGGCATAAAAAAAGGCTTCAGCATTCACTGAAACCTCTTCTTTGTGACCCCGTCTGGATTCCCAAACTCAATACCATTGCCGTATAGATGCAATTGTAAAGTTTTTGTAACACTTTTCAAAATTTATACTTCTATCGGAGGTAATCCCTCTACTTCAACCCTTTGCAACACACTCTCGTCATCCTCGTGTCGCTTCCTTACTGAGTTTACCGGCCAGTATTCGAGATTATCCGGAGGCATGCTGAAGTCCAGGATTTCTTTTATACCAGCGTCGTCCAGGTCCGGCCGTATCCAAGTCGCCAGCATATCTTCGGTAAGCATTAACGGCATCCTGCCGGGGTTCTCTCCTGCGTTATGTATCTGTTTTAATAAGGGGTTGGCTTCGCGGGTAAGTAAGGTAAAGGTGGGTATCTTTTCGGACTTATCTGTGTCCCAGGAGTTCGAAAGCGCCCACAGGCCCGCTATGAAAAACACCTTATTTGCCCCTTGGTTTATCGTGTAGCAAACTTTGCTTTTCAGACCTACTTCGCGGTATTCAAAGAATCCGGTAGACGGGATCAGGCACCGCTGGTGGCGAATTTTACTCCACATAGTGTTTTTCTCCAAAACTTTTTCACTCCGGGCATTTAAGTAATATTGTCGTTGCTTTTTTACCTTCTCCGGTGAATTGAGCATGGCAGGTATTGGCCCCCAGGTAAACTCTTCAAGTCTCGCTCCATTGTGATCTACTACAACCGGCCACGCGGGGTAAGACATGCCAATTTTGTGAAAGGTGGGCTGAAACTGTAGCCCTTGCTGGACGGCCAGCGGGAACGGTACTGCTCCAATAATTTCAGGAAGCTTTACTTTTAGCGAGTTGTCGTAACACATAGAAACGTTTTATAGGAAATATGATTCAATTTTTTCCGCCACACGGTCTAAGAAGTCTTTCGGAAACAAAGTGTGCCTTCCTTTCAGATTCCCGTTTTCGTCCGGTAAGAAAATAATTCGTTGCCCTTCTATAAGTGCAGTATATTCCATGTCCCCCTCCATGTTTCGTGACACCATTATTTCACGACCATCGATATTAATATGCCCGGTTTCCAGCATTAATTCGGCTTCTTCCCAGTCTGTATATTCTGTATACCAGACAAAAGCCTTGTCCATAAGGCTTTCTATATCCACTTCATAATCTGAAAAGGGAATGAAAGCTACGTTAAAAGACTGATTGTCGTGCTTGTACTTTTTACTCACGCGACCAGACAAGAACCTTGTCGGGTCTTCGGTTTCGGCGGTAACTATAGCGAATAATGCCGCAGGGTAACCGGTGTGTAATACGAAATCCGGTAAACCAATTACCCTTTCGTCTGTTGCAAACAGAAAAGATTGTCCAAACGTTTCCATGAACCACGTTTTAAGATTATTCCTAAGTTACAAAGAAAGATCCAAGGCTGTTCACTTACCCTTTAGTTCTATTTTTAACCATGCCGATGCGTCGTTATGCACTTTTTCGGAATAATTGCCTGCATGCTGTTGTAGTATCCAGTTTTTACCCATCCAGGGAATTGTATTCCCGTAATTACATTCCACCAATTCTAATGTTAGGTGCTCCTGCGGCGCAAATACAAACTTGTTACAGAGAAACAGGAAACGGGGAGTTAGGTTTGGGTACGGAATATATACAGGACGAAGTATGGGACCTCTCCGTTTAAGTAATTCGCCGAATACTGCGTACCAAAAATCCTGCACTTCGTGGATATAAGACACATAGCGGGTCTTTTCTCGACCTTCGAACTGAACTATCCACCTACCGGCGTTAATTGGTTTTAGGTACACGACATTGCCGTTGAACGAGTGCTGGCAGGCGCCGGTGGCAAATATACGCTCGAAGCCCATATTTCCAAGGCGAATAGCATTAATCGGGATCGGGGTAAGATCCTGCACCATGACGGGCAGATATGGGTAATCTTCCTCCGTAATTTCAATAATCTCCTTTCCCAGCGCGAAATAATATCCGGGACGCGCCTCCCTCAATTCCACCGGCATAACACAGTATTTGCCGGCAAAATACTAATATTTTTAGCATTTAGAGGAAAATAAAAGCTGAATAACGGTCCGTCCTAAGACTTATTTGTCTAAATTAACTAATTCGAATATCTGTCTTGTCGCACCCTTCTTTACTACGGGGACTAATTTCAATTTAGACGGCCCGGAAAGATTATATAATTCGGTTAAAAACTTATTCATTAAATTCGCGCCCAAAACCCTGGCCGAAGAAGGAATGAATGAGCCATTTAGCCTTACAGCAAAATCTGACTTGGCGTCCGCTCTTGATATATACACCTTGCCCTTTTCGGAAAAAAAACTAACATAATCGCTAAGTGATTCTATGCCTAATACCCTTACAGCTTCCGTCGACAGACCGATTGAATTATTCTTCAGAACAGATAAGTACGGGATAGTTCCCTTTCTTATGCGAGCGTTACCGTATTTTGCAGACAATGTTTCATAGCGAATTTCCTCCATCCTAAACTCATTTAATTTCGTATTTATCAATTTAAAAAAGGCCGATTGCCCCTTCTTTATTCCGCCAAGGTAAAGACGAAGAGTATTTATTTGCAATGCATCCCGCCTAAAGCAAAAACCACCAGCCTTATTTACACTCACTTCAAATCCTACATTGGATTTAATAAAATATATATCATCCCCTTTAATTCTTAGTTCAAATTTATCCCCAGGATCAATACCATTTCGTTCCAAGAATAATCTCCTAATAGTTATTAGTCCACTTATATTTATACATGCGTCTGGTTCTTTTTCTCGATTTATTTTTGGATTAAAGCCAAACCCACAATCCAAACAGCGAACAATTCCTGCTCGAATTAAAGAAGGGGGAGAATTTATGTACGTTGACCCACACCTTGGACATTCATAATTCATAGCAAAGTGTCGTATAAGAAGTCAAACTGTTTCCCTTTCCCCCAAAAAATATTGATCTCTTCCTGCAGGAAATAAACCTGGCTGGCTGTTAATTTATTCACCTTGTCGAGTAAAATATCGGGGGTTGCACCATGGCGGGAGATGCCAGATTCGTATTGTTGAAAGTCATACAGATGAGCTATAGCGATACCTTTGTTAGCCTGAAAGTCTACTTCTTGTATTATTCCATTTAGGCTATCGGTGAGTGCGTTTACTTCTTCCTTTGTGAAAAATCCTTTAATTTCTCCAAGACTGTATTTCCTTAATTCAAAATAAGCCGGAACAATTTTTTCAGCCGCCCCTCCTTTGCTGTCATATAGGTTGTTGATCTGCTTTTCCAGCTCTTCGGAAACTCGGAAAGTAATGCTTTTCGGTACACTTTTCTTAACATTTGCCATATCGTATTAGTTTAGTAGTTTCACGCTCCCGCTTTTCGTAAGTGTTAGCGGGGAAAATAGCCCCAGGCTTGCAGGCTTGGGGCTTTATATTTTTAATATGCAGTTTCCTGGTCGAGGTATTCCGCGATCGTTTCGCATTCTGTTTCTTCAATCGTGTTGAAAGCTCCCTGCCAGGACGTTTCGAAAGTTACATATGTTTTGCCCTGGAAGTGTGTTAACAGGTGTCTTTCGCCCTTATTCCAGTCTGTTTGGTCCGCGTATTCTGCGTCTTCAAAGCCTTTCATTTCGCCCGTAACCTCCTCGTATACGCAATCCAATTCAGCAGATACTACGATAATAGCTTTCCAGTTGTGCCCATCCCAGTATATATATGCCTCACCATTTATACTCCCGTCAGTCAAATTAGCCTTGCTTCCGTCTTCAAAGAAGAAATCAACCCGTTGCCCATATGCAGATGTAGACGTATGTCCGGACAAAGCGTTAATTTCCTGGCTATTCTTATTATAGCAATAAGCGTCTTCTCTAACGGGCACCAGTTCATTTTCTTCATCCTTCATATACAATCCGTACATATTGTATATTGTATCTATGTCCTTTTCGTCAAAGGAGAATATTTTCCCGAAATCAGATGATAATTTTTCAACATTCTTAAAGTAGCGCATTTTGTAAGTGTTTTGTAGTAATCCGAGTTGCAGCCCGGAGTCGCTCAATCCGAACGACATAACAAAGATAATCAAAATCTTTATATTGTCAAGATTATTTCAAGATAAAATAAAGATAGTCCAAACTTTCAGAAAGTACTGAAAGTTTAAATAAAAAAGCCGCTCCTAAACAGAAGCGGCATGCTGATTGCCAAAAAGGTTATTTAACCAGCATGAATTTACACAAAAAAGCCAGGTGAGAACACCCGGCCCGATTAAAATTCCACGTTATGAAAAACTGATCGCTATTTAATTTCAGGCCAATCCCAATATGGCCGGTCTGTTGTCGCTTCGCTTTTGTGAGGCACACTATACCTCAGCACAACAGGGCCATCAGGATTCATGCAGGTAACTGCAAGATTTAAGTTTTTGCTGAACCCCTGAACCACGGTCGCAGGCAACACATCTGCGCCATTATTTGCCGCATGGCTGTCAGCATCGTTCGGGAAATAATGTACTTGTCGGCCTAGTGTTGGCAATTTTACTTCGCTCATTTTATATCAATTTTATGTGAAAAATTAAAGATTGACGTACTGTGTACCTGGTATAAAATCCTTTTCATGGTACTTCTTAACCAGTTCGGATTCTGTATATCCAAAACGCTTTTCGAAATGCGGGTAATCCTTTTTTGTTTTCCAATCACCACCCCATTCCCATCCTTCTGCCTTACAGATCTGTACAACCTCCATCCAGTCAGGCAGGTGGTCAAAGTCGTAGTCTTGTTGCATATTCCACGATGCGGTCTTGCCATCAATGATCAGTACGATATCAAAGGCAAGGCCGTAATTATGGAAGGAGTATCCAGCCTTTGCCCATGTGACTTTAGGTCCTTTCTTCGTACGCCCTTGTGCATATAGATCTGTTTGTTCTGCGAAAGAACGAAAGACATTTGCAAGACGCAAGACAGCGCGACCTGTGAGTGCGACATCGGATAGCTGCAGTACACGCATTGCACTGTCGCGTCCTGCAGGATGAAGTGTTTTGATTCTTTCGATGCTTATATTATCCATTATTATTCTTTTTCTGGTATAGCTTCGATCACACCGTTATTATCGTACACTCGGATCACGGAAATTAGCTTCCGGGTGATCACCGGCACCGTATCAACGGGCGGCGTTACAACCGGTGGTTCTGTAATCGCGCCACCCTTAACTTTCGTAAGCAGCCACTCGTACATACTCACACCGTTTTCTTTATGCGATGGATTATAAATATCTGCCCAGCAGCAATGGCCGCCCGGATATAATGTTAATTTACTGGCACCAGGGGAGTACTTGTTAATGCTGTCGTTGTATCTCCTTGCGTTGTCCGTCATATTACCCGGATCCGATGCTCCAGAAAAGAACCAGGCTGAAGTTTTTGCCTCCTTAAAGAAAGAAAACTTTTTCAGCGTCCCCTCGTCCGGCGCCGATGGCGACATGGGGATAATAGCAGCGAGTTTATTTAGTAGACCCTGGCTGTATGTAACGGCTTGTATAACGCCCTGGCCGCCGGAGGATAACCCAGTAAGATAAATTCTATCCGTGTCGATCCTGTAAGATTTCGGCAGATCGGAAAGCATAAAATCGATAGCATCCGGCGCGGTAGTCCATGCCCAGTGCTGCGGAGAGATAACTATAAACTTGGTCAATTTTCCGGTTGCCGGATCTACGGCCTGTATCTTATTCCCGTTTGCTATAACCTGCGGCAGGCCCTGGCCGATAAGGTTTTTAAGGCCCGCTACGCCCGACCCGATCTCTCCATATCCATGCAAAAAGATTATAAGTGGATACTTATCGTTCGTTACATTATAGTCGTCCGGGAGGGATAGTAAGGCGTTCTGTGTAGCGCCATACGAAGCTGTTTTAACCAGTATTGGCGTCTGGTTTCCTATAAGGCTTTGCGCGTTAATTTGGATCGAAAATGCTGCGAAAAAAAGTAGTAAGATGATGTGCTTTTTCATTTTTATATTTAATTTTTAAATTGGTTTTACGTCGAAAAGTTCTATTACGCTTATATGTCCAAACGTGCTACCAGACTTAACCCGCATCAGAATTGTTACAGTGCCTGTAAGTCCTGTGTAGTTTGTTCCCTGTGTGTATGTCAGATTAAAGGCAGATTCAAATTCCTGCCAGGTGGTGCCGCCGTCTATACTTGTTTGCAGAACGCGCGGGCCTGCAGCGTCCCGGTTGCCCCAAATTTTAAGGCTTGCCTGAAATCCGGAGGTTATTACAAGCGTACCGGTAACGGTTCCTGCGCTGGTGTGGAAAAACACGTTGTCGCGCACGGCGGTCGCGGGATAATCGTCCACTGCCTGCTGCTTACCACCAAAATTTATAGAGTCGCCGAAAGGATATCCTGTATCGCCGGGCTGTCCGGTAAAGTAGGTACCTGCTGGTAGCTTATCTACGGCAAAGCTCATTCCTGTCAGCGCCGAGCCGGCCGTGTCTACGGGATCCGTAAACCAGGTGCTACGGAAATCCACAACGTTGTTCCAGGTATCGCCATTTGCCGCCACACCTGGTGCGCCGCTTGCCAATGTCGGAGGATTTGCAGGGGTCTGTACTCCGTCGTTGCTTACGGCAGCGTTGTGCCTCACACCATCACCGCCGAGATCGAATAAGAACCTGCGTGCGACAGCTGCTGCAACACTAATAACTACATCGTCTGTACCGGTTAATCCGTTACTATCTGTTACTGTTAATCGTAGAGTATAGCTGTTGCCATTCGACAAGCTATTAACCGTTACTGTTGCGGTATTCGCGTTGCTTAATGTAATCCCCGTACCGCTCAAAATCGTCCAGGCGTAACCGGATATCGTAGCGCCGGCATAAGCAGTACCGGATCCTGTTACGGTTGTCGAAGTCGTGCCGGCCGCGAGGTTCTTATCCGCACCAGCGTTGGCAGTCGGTGCCTGCGCGGCAATCTGTGCAACGGACGAGAAAGCGGTATAGCTGCCATCTTTCAGCTTCGCATGAGACTTGTAGTACCCGGCCTGCACGGCATACTGTTTTTCCAGCAGCGTTGTATCGGTAATTGTATCGAACAACGAATAGGTTATGCCGTCTGTAGACCTGTGTATTTCGAAAGCAGTGTACGCAGTATTCGCACGGAAGAAATTCACCCACGCTGCCCAGGATGTGCTTTCCAAGTCCGCCACACCTGCGGCGTTCATGTGTGTATCGTCCAGGTTGTAATCGTCCCGGATATCTGCTACAGTGCCGGGTTTTAAGTAGCGGGAGAAATTCAGATTGCATACGTATTTTAGGTACGGATGAACTCTTAATTTCGGCTCCAGGGTGACCAGGACGTTTTTCTCCGAAGAGGAAAGTGAGGTTCGCGGTCGCGGCCCGTTGAACAAAACAATCACACCGCGCGCAAAGGCATAATTAAATATTGTTTCCCATTTTGCAATTTGAGTATCTGCATCGTAGTTTATTGCCCAGTTTGTCGGCTCATCGACGATAACAAAAGAAGGGTTGTATTCCAATGCTGCGTCTATATTCACGCCAGCCGTTCCGCCTTGCGCGGTCGGCATGAGGTTGCGCGTATCTTGTCCGGCCACGCCAAGATTTATAAAAGTCGGGGTCGTTGTATTTGCGGCAAGCCTGGCGTTAATGCGATCTTCGTACCGATCGGGAGCCGGTGGCTCATAACCCGCCATCGTACTACTTCCTATACCTACTATTACCGGACTTTCGTATAGAGATTTATCGTTAAAAGTAAAGCGCGCGATCATATATCCGGCATTCTGGATAATCCGGAAAGGCTGTGTATCGAAACGGAGGATGGGATACGCTACACTGGATATTATTTCCAATTGCCCTTCCTCGTCTGGCACAGAAACACCATCCATCACAGTGGTGGTTGGATAGAGCATAGCGTCGTATGCTTTCCCGCCGATTATCGTATAAGCCTTATTCATTTGTAATTATTATTCTGGATCCATCAGGATAGCCGGATAGGTCCGCTGGCAATTCAGAAAGCACTTCATATTTCGGCTTGTCGGTCAAGTCGGGAAACGATCCAGACGTGGCTACTGTAGAAAGGTCAGAGGTGTTTGCCTTGCCTTCTAACGCAGCATCTACTTCCGTCTTGCTATATGTTGTAGCGGCATTAGCCTTCCCGGTGAGGGCGGAATCAGATTCGGATTTCGTATACACACTATCCTTATCTGCCTTTGTAGTGCCCAGATTGGTGATGGCTGTATTTATGTCGGTATCGTCATAATTTTCAAGCCCTTCCAACTTGGTTTTTTCTGTATCCGTAAAAGCATTTGTATCCGGATTGCTTTCGTACTTAGTCTTTATAGTCGCCGCTGTTTCTGCTGTAGACGTTCCCTTTTGGATTACCCACTGTGAATCGTTGTCATCCCAGATATACGCCGCTATGTCTTCTCCTTCCCCTTCGTCCACATAGGCATAATTACCTTCGCCGCCTACATCCGCGGCGTTCAGATCGGACAAAGAAACATAGGTACCCTTAAAATGAGACCCCTCCAGGGCGGCTAATTTATCCTTCTCTGCGGTGGTGAAATCATTTGTTGAAAGGCCTTTCCCTGTAACCTTGTCTACCTTTCCAGATAACGATGCGGTCACAGTCGTGCCGTCTGCTTTGGCCGCAAGCGCAGCAGCCAGTCCAGTAACATCGGTCATCGCATGTTGGTGCGCTGTCGGTGTTCTGGCATCGGAAAGCCGGCTGTCGGTAGTACTTACGGGTGTAAATCCAAGCGCGTCCTGTTTTGCATTCCACGCGGCTTTATCGCTATCTGATACAAAGCGGTGTGTTGCATCCTGAGTAACATTCCCTCCTGGCGTGCTCCCTGTATGGTTTGCACGGTCGAGATAAAACGCAGGCGTTTCCCCATCCAGTGTTTCAGCATCTCCGCCACTACCGGGAATAGCTTCAATTTTTTCGTCCAACACACGCCCCTGATTTGCGGATAGCGCAGACGTTGCACTGGTCGAATCGAGGTTATCTACAACCGTAGTGGTTCCACCTCCAGGTAAAACGTCATTAAGTGGTGCTATTTCTATTACGCTCATTTTACTTAGTTATGTAGTCAACAACCTTTATTAATCCGCGGAAGGGATACCGGATAATAGTTTCGGTAAATGGCACCTTCAAATCATAGCCGTATCCTTCATCGCTCGATGGTAAATCCTTTTCATTATCATTCCCCCAGGGTCTTAATTTTAGATAGGTTGGGTCACTGTGAACTATAAGGCCATCGTCGATTTTGTGCGACAAGACGATTCTATTTCCCGATTTTACATCCATCCGGATTCCCGGGTACAAAGACCAGTCGATATAGGTACCGTCCGAGAACCGCCACCGAAAGGCCCAGCCACGATTATCTTGCCGCTGGACGATGAGGTCTATTTTCTCGGTTATTACGTTTGTATACACGCTCATGTCAATATTTTTTTTGCCATCGATATAATCGGATTCCTGAACGTCCAAGCAAGCAACACAAGGCACCCCGCAGAAAGCCATAAAATAGCCTTCCTCTGCACCTCGTTCTTACTCGTTAATACATCTACCTGTAATTGCAGATAAGTCGTTTTAGCCGTGTCCTCTTTCGAAATACGAAGAGTGTCTGTAGTGTGTACAGTGATCATTTTACTGTCCGGACACTTCGCGGACAGGTACACGTATTTCGTAATTACCTGTTTTGCGGAATCGCATTCAACCCTCACGGTATCCTGTAAGATCATTGTATTCCCGGCGATATACGCGGTATCATACCGGCTCTCACCGGCGACATATACTGTCTCGGACTTTACCGGGAAACGATCAGCGCATTTCTGTGCGAGTTTCTTTTCGGACGCGCAACTGCAAGCGAAAAGCGTTATGGCGATTATGTAATTACTTATTCTCATTTCACGTAAGTATTAATTCGTGCCTCCAGTAATGCTGTTCTCACTTTCAAATCAGCCAGGTCGGCTTCTATCTTAGATTTCCAGATCTTATTATCTGCTGCCTGCACTTCCTGGTTGCGTTCTATCCGAGTGGTAGATTCACTTACGTTATCTATCTTACCCGCCTGTCTGCCTACATACCCAACAACTGCTATCGTCTGCACTATCACTACAGCTACCTGGATTATATTTAGTCGTACTTCCTTTATATCCATTTTTATTTGTTGTCGAGTTTCTTAATCATCCCGGACAGTCGATCTACAGAAAGCCCTATTACAAAAGAAAAATACATTGTAAGCTGCTGTCCTAATACCTCCTGCGAGAATCGAATACAGACGAAGATTAAAAGACAGCTTGTTAACATCCGCTTCCAGTTGTCCCGAATCAGATACCTGTAAGAAAATTGTTTAGGGCTTTCTGTACTATGCACGTCGCGCTTATTAGCTCGCAGAAGCAAGTTTAATGTTGCTCCAACAAATGCATAGAATACCGCTACAACAAAGGGGATTACGGCAATGCCTCCGAGTAGTTCGTTTAATATTTCTTGTTTCATTTTTTCATTTTTTGTTTTTTAATCCTGAACAGCAACAACAACCCACTTGCCGCTTATTACTTTTATTTTTTCCCTACCTAAAATATTAGGACGAGTAAAGGGAGGCATCGTGTCCTGATTCCTATTGTAAATCGGATAATTTGCTGTCCATGCGCTTGCCGTAGATGCTGTAGCAAAAAACTCCAGTTCTCGACCCTCCGATGTTGCGGGATTGGGTAATGTAAGCGTGTGTGTTGAGCCCGTGCTGGTGCCCTTTAGGTCGATGCTGTAATCGTCTACAGTTATTGTTACATTCCCGGTAACCGCACGTGTAGCGGTAGTTACAGCACCAGACCAAGTTGCAAGCCCACTTGCATCTGATGTTAATTTCTTACCTACACCGGGAGCACCGCCTGCGATTTTGATTTGATTATTTACTTCGAGGTTACCAGTAGTCGCATTCCATTTCCCGCGTACAGTAGTGCCATTGGTCATGAAATCGATGTTCGTTACGTTATCCATCGACCGAACAAATATGCCACTACCTCCTATGCCAAACTCGCCGAGCGGAACGACTCCTGTACCAAGAATGTAGGCATCTGTAGACCAAACGTTCCCCTGTACTTGTAATGGAGATGAACGTAGGGTACTTGGAGAAACATTACCTACGGACAATATGCCACTTGACGATATCGTTACTTTTTCACTCGAACCTATACCGAAACCTATTTTACTACTTGCGGCGGCATTAATTGCAAGCTCTCCGGAGGCGCTTATTGTGTTTGAGGTCCCATTTTGGAGGCTCAATAATCCAGCTGCTATTTTAAAATCTGTTGAGGAAACAAGAGCGGCTGGCGCACCACTGGTTGTGCCAAACGGCACAATGCCAATGCTACCAATTAACGAGGTAATTTGTATGTCGTTAATTGTTGTATTTGCTTTTCCTATCCCACCAATTTCAGTCGTGGCGTTGCTTTCGTAGAATCGAAAAAAGGAGTTATTAGAAACGCCTGCACCTGTACCGATTATACCCGATCCATTTGCAGCGCGAAAGCCATACGGCATACTAATAATACCAGTACTTCTATTTGCTTCCATTACGGTAGTCGTAGTCCCGGCATCATTATATCTTAGTAGTGTCCAATTACTACCTGCGTTCGCCGATTCTGCACCATTTAATAGTATGCCCCACCTAAAAGCGGTACCATTTAGCATGCCGAACTGCAAACTCCCTATACCGGCATTGCCATAAAAGTTATTAGCCCGCATATTTCCGCTTATCCAGCTATTAGCTGTTTGCGCAGATGCGTTTTGATTTTGTATATAGTTTGCAGAACCTGTAGACGGTGCCGCATCCGTAATGCCATAACCTGCTAAGGTTGTAGGATTCGTACCTACAGTTACCCTTCCCTGCGCATCAGTCGTCACTTTTGTATACGTGCCGGTAGTACCTGTATTTTTTAATGTAAGAGGGATAGAAGTAGTTCCGGAACCGGTTGCATCTCCTGTTGCTGTTATAGTTTGATTACCGGTAAGGAAGTTTGAAGTCCACGGCGCCCAGTTGGTGCCATCGTAACGCAATAATTGCGAAGTTGCGGGAGCGGTAGAGGACACGCCAATACCTTGTAATTTATTTGCGTTCCAAAGTGCGGTAGTATTAAGCGCAGAGAATGTATTGCCCGCAAGCGCAAGACCGGTACCTGCTGCGTAACTATTTGCGCCAGCATATTGAATAAATGTAAGAGTTGTTGTGCCGACAGTTATCACTCCCGAAGTAGCAAGGGACCAACCGGTTTTATTATTGTTCGTTCCTTCCTGTACGAAGATTTGCGAACCTTGTTCGATCTCTCCGGGGATTGCCTGGTCAAAGTCTGTTGACCTGCTCCACGCACCAGCGGCTACAATATATATTCCATTCTGGCTTCCGGTTGTTTGATTCTTAACAAGTACGCGATCACCAGCAATAGCTGAAACACCATCGATCGTTTGCGGTGCAGAAAGTGTGATATTTGCAATAGTAGCTACACGAACAGCAGCCCGTTGTTTGTAACCGGAAAGGTATCTGTCATCCAAATATGAATAATCCAACCCCACAGATCTATCGGCAGAAAAATCACCGCCGCCGGTCATACCTGTACCAACGGTCAACGCCCGCGTTAAAGGTGTATATGCAGATGTTATGCTGCTTTTCGCCACCATTTTCAGGTGGCCGGCTATATCAGTAGCGAGAACACTATCTTCAGCAATATTATTCTTTTGTTGTGCGAACAATGCAGATCCTGTCACCGAAAGATCACCACCCACAGTCCAATTATCATTAACTTTCCCATCACCGGAAATCTGTATAGAAGAGTTGCCGTCCCATGTCACTGGACTGCCGCTGGGATTTGAAACCAATAGGCCGCCCGCGGCCAATAATAGCGGCTTGAATGCAGTGGCACCAGTTTCATAAGAATAGATCACATTAGCACCAGCTGTACGCATGCGTAACCTGCCAGCGCCGGCTCCCGAACCTGCATCTAAAATTAATTCCCGGTTGGTTATATTCCCTCGCTCTGTTACTCTTTGTAGATCGTTTGCTTGTATGCTGTCTTCTGTATTATCTATGCGGTTAGAAAGAGATGCTGTATCGCTATACTTCATTCTTAGCGCAAGACTATCCGGTAACCCTACTATATTCACTTGCGGGATGCCGGTCATTTTAACTGCCAACTCTCCTCCATTAGTGAGCCTAAAAAATAAAGTGTCGTTTGATCGGCGGGCGGAGTCAAGGGCGAGTGCTATACCAGATGATCCACCTCCAATAGTTTTAACCCAATAGAGGCCATTGTACACATAGATAGATGTATCACCAATATTATATGCAATGGCTCCAGGTGTATTCAGATTGGATCGCAATAAAGTATCTGTAGGTAAATAAAAAGTACTGTCTACCTTTATGCGTTTAAATTGAGTACCATAAACATTATTCGGTTGGTATATCTGCGCACTGGCAGAAATTCCAAAAATTGTAAGTATGAATATTAATAAGTTCTTCATTGATTAAGTGTTGATTAATGGCAATCCGCCCACATTGATCATACGTGTTTCAAAGCTCGAACCGAATGGCTTAATTATAGTATTAGGCCACCAGTCGTATCCTGGTCCAGACATATACCCAACCCTGTATTCGCTATTAGGATTTGTATTATCCACGCTCCCGGGCGTACCTGTCCCATCTACATCGGCCGCTCTGGCTCCTGCCCTGTTGAATTTATTGTCGGTTAAGTGATTGTGAGATTGGGTAGCAAACCCCTGGAAGCTACCAGGTAAATTACCTTGCCCTGCATCAAAACGATCTTCATCAATAGTACCAGAAGGGTCAAGATATCTTAAGCCTCGTCCGGAAAGATTAGGGAAATTGAATGTTGTCGAGCCATTGCCTAACCCCCAAAGCCCCTTGTTGAGTAACCATGTAGCATTTGAAACCACAGCAGCAGGTTGAGCAACCTGAAGCTTCTGAATAAAATCCCATACTCTTGGCCATTCAGAACGCAACTGCGGAACATCGGTAGTGGCGACGAATTGATTTGGCCCGGCTAGATAACCAAAATCAATTGTCCCGATACGGTTCCATTCTGTCTTAAACATCTGGACTCTCCATCCGCCTTCCATAGGGATAAGACAGAGCTGATCGTTTTTACCCATATAGAGCGTCGATATATCTTGACCGTCATAGGAAATGATGTCGGATCCGGTTCGCACTATAGACGCCTGCCTATGCGAGCCGCTGTTTGAAATAATAAACAAAGCCACATTTTCCGGATAAGCGGCGGCGGACGGCAGGGTTACGGTCAGAATACTAGTGGCTCCGCTCAAAACAATAAGTTTCCGAAACATGCCAGCTGTTATGGTGCTGGATGATGTGATTATCTGTTCGCCATTTGTAAATCTGGATATTGCATCGGGTGTTGGAATATATGGCGAGAACTGCGGTTGAAATGTTAGTATTACTGTTTCGCCATCGCCGAACATATCGCCCGGAGCCAGTAATCGCACCCCTCCTTGAACATCATCGTCGGTATTTATTACATCATTGTCCCACTCTACCCCTTTTATAGAAAGCTCAATTCCCCTTCTGTTAAGTTGATAGATTTTACCATCCAAATAAGGATCGTATATAACTGTCCCGTCATCAGAAAGCGTAGCTCCAGATGGAAGCGACGTGCCTATTCTGTAAACTCTATCCGGAAGTATTGACCCACTTCCAAGAACGCTTGATATGAGCTGCGCTAAATTATTTACCGTAATTCTCTTCCCCAGCAGATCTTCGTCTTTCCCAATATTCAGATAGTCATTTATATCGGGCGCAACAACGTCTGCGAGCTCCTGAATCGCAATTAGGTTTACTATGTCTACGTTTGGTTTCATTATCCAATTGGTGTTAGAACGTTATCTAAATCCTGATCAACACTCAATATGTTATTGGCTCCCTGGTCAGTGCTTATTGCGAACAACGCTCCTTGCTGAGCGAAAACCGTATCCGGATATGGCATTGGTGAATTATATTCAATTTGCATATTGAACAAACACCCCCCATCTACCGAGCTATTTAAAGTATAGTAACCTCCATGCGCAGCAGAGTAATCATTAAACACTTGTATCACTTCATCTGCATTCGAAGCAGGACCAATAAGTGTCATATCGTACCAGAAGACTGCTACAGGATATGGATTGGGACATCCTGTTAGTTGCATCTTACTGAAGTCAGATAGATATACTTGCTTGTTAATTGGCAGATAATTGGTTTTGAATTTACCACAGCCAAGAAGGCTCACATCAGACTTCATTACATCTCTCATTTGGCTATTAAGATCAATCTGCGTAATGAGTGCTTCTCCGGAATAAATAATTCCTCCGTTCTTAAATGCGCTTGCGTACCATTTTATTTTAAACCCCATCTCTGCAGCTGTAGAAAATTCGGTGTAATTATATATTTGGTCGTAAACTATGAGCAATGGAATTGATATGGTATAACCTCGATAGTCACTTATATAATCCCTGTCTCTTCCTTGTGGTCCACTTATCTCCCTGGTATCGAATGTTCTCGATATTTGACAGTCAGTTGCGTAACAAACGGGGATTTGCTCTCCGTTTAATTCAATCGAAATAATAAAATCAGACCCCCTTATCGCTCCCATGCTAGTCGTTTGTGTCCTCTATGTCGAACTCCTGATAAGTAGTATCCGCACCATCTTCCGGCAATGCTGCCTGTAAATCCGTTTGATGAATACAATTTCTTACACTATACCTATCATTCATCTGCACCATATTGATTTCTGGTAGCCCGGTGAATGAAAACAAGTGCCAAAACTCTATTGTATTGCTCTTTATATTTCCTTGCCAGCCTTTAACAGATTTAGCATATTGGTCAATATTTGAATCGGCCATATGCTGCTCCATATCCAAAACCTTCCCAGGATTCAAGGCCGAACTCCAATTTTGTGTTGGTGTGCCCGAATCATCTATTGCAATGGTATTAGACAAGGTCGGAATCCCTGTGTCCATGAAAAAAAAGGCCCTTGTGTCCAGGACTTGAGAAAATCTTGCGTTGTTTCTATCAATGATGGTCCTGCCGGCAGATGATACTTTGACAATACCGACTTTGATTGGATAAATCTCCACAGACTGACCATCTTCTACAGGGTCAATTGTATTTAACTGAGTTGGGCTAAATATTACTATTTGGAGTTTATGAGCCCCTGGCAACACTGTCCTTCCATTGACAATTGGAGGAAGAGGTAAAGATGTCAGGCTAAATGACGCATTTTTCTTTTTGCCTGAACGAGAGGTTCCAATAGTTGGAAGCCCATCGGCAACACCGGTCACATCAATCCAGTTCCCAGAACCATCAATTGCGAATCGTTGAGAATCATCTTCCCTGTAAGTATTAATTATAAGTGTCAAATTTCCTGTATTATTAAATACACACTTGAAACTGACCTGCAGAATATCTCCAACGGTGATTTCTTTTGGCACATCCCCGGCACCGAGTTGGCCCTGGCTTATAGATCTCCAAAATGGAGGCTCATTTATAAAGGGCAATACCGCTCTATAAGGATTCTCAATTGTTCCAGACCCCTTACGCGTTAAAGTGGTAAACCCAGGGCCTTTTATCCAAAAATCAAAGTTTGTTCCGTCGAAAGCAGTCCATTGAAAGTTCTCAACGAGGTTAATTGCACGATAATCCATGCTGTAATTCACTTCCTTTATAGCTGGATACATTATTACCTTCGCGTCAAAATCAACTGGCACACCATCGTAGGACGCTTCACTCTGCCCTATATGCCTTTGTATAGTAGGTAGTGAAAGTTCAGTCAGTGCCCCATTGATATAATTTTCAGCGACAACAACATCCTGTATAAGGTCCGGCATTCTTACCAACCAAACCTGATTTTGGGCAATAAATAACCGCAAGTAGAATTGCTGGCATATTTTTTCGACCATCGTGTATACATCATCAGGCCCTTTTGCGAAGTCAATAAACATGTCCGAGTGAACATAGAGGTCATTCAGAAAAGAAGCGTCACCCGAAATATTGTCCGGCCTCAATGTGTTAATTACATTCATGGCGATATCACTATCGAGGACCTGTAATAGCCCACGTTCCATAACAATCTCGTATAGGGACATCCATCGGTAATCGAATATTCCGCTATCAGTATAGGCATTCCATACTACCGATTTCGTGAATGATAACCCATCTACAGCCGTGAGGGTTACCGAATAAGGAGGAAATTTATAATCGTATTCACAAGCATCCGGCTTGATGTAAAAGTTATCGTGTAATGAGTCGTTTTTATAAATTTCTACCTTAAACCTACGCTCATCAGCATCGAAAAATAATTCGGGCAATGGCTCATCGGCAGCGCCGGTAAACTCATATGAGAGAACGGCCTGACGCCCGATAATCATCGTAGATTTATCATCCGACGTATCAACCCTTTCGAGTATTAATGGCTCTGAAGATGGAATAAGGGTAATGGGTACCGATCCGGCATTGGCCTGGTCGTCCAGAATATCAACCCTCCAATTTGCCGGGTGGACATTGTGGTTGTCTGTAAAAGAATACGAATATGTCCGGAAATATGCCATTAATTCACCCTTCTTTGTGCACGGCGAGCGCGCTCGGTGGCTAATAGCAGATCTGGGCCGCGTAAGGTGGCCGTTAATCTTCCAATTCGATCACGATTTCTTCCAAGTTTGTCTAAAACTTCAGATGGGATAACATACTCTTCACGACCGGGGTTATCTCCAATCATAGCTAATCCTGGGGCGCCAACCATGCCCCCGCCAGTTGCGAAGGAAGGGACCTTATTTTTCAATATAGAGCCGATTGCGACAGCGCCTATTCCGGCGGCAAGGGCTACATATGGATTTGCAAATAGTGTTTTTTCTGCAATAATTTTTAATGTAGCTGCTTCAATCAATGATTTACCAAAGTCAATTATAAACTGACCCATAACTCCGACTAATTTATAAAGAGACTTGCCTAATGAATCCCCGCCAGATATTACCCCTGCTATTACTTCGCCGATACCTTCAGCTCCTGCAGCGGCCAGCCCACGAAGCTGATTGCCAAGATCAATTGTGGCCGCCCCTAATCCACCAGTGATATTACCCCATTTTATTACGCTATTATCAATTTTAGATTGCGTGTCAGATTTTAATTTTGCAATACGGTCATTAAATTTCTTTTGAAATTTATCTATATTCTCAAGTCCAGGCGTTTCATCAACTTCTGGCGGCACAATTTTGCTCTTATCAAGGAATAATTGAGAAGACTGATCTTTTGTCCCAAGAAAAGTTTTTAGATCTTCAATGGATAAATTGGGAATTTTAATGGTTTTAAACGCCTTACCCAATGCCAGTAGATTCTTCGTTTGGATAGGAACTGTTCCAATAATAGCCGTACCCAATAAATTTATTTGACTTGATATTTTTTGCAACTCAGGCGAAGTGGGTTTGAGCCCCAACTTCACAAGGCTATCAAATGCTTTCTGCAGAGATGCAATTTTATCCTTAGAAATTGAATCAAAAGACGCTCCGGTGAGCTGGGCTTGGTAGTCAACAGCGGAGAGTTCAGCAGAAAGTTTTTTAAGGACATCTATAACCGTAATAACACTTTTTGCCGCCTTTGGCTTGTCAGGTGTGTCGGTACCTGATACAGAAGTTACCAATTGATCCATAAGGTCTTTCATCTTGCTTTGCAGATCTCCAATCCTACCGAATTTTCCCTCTACAGAACGCGCGATACCATCGGTTGCCGTCCCAATATCACTTGCAAATTTCCTTGCGCCAACATTCAACAATGAATCGGCCGATTTGAAATTTAAAGCAACGTTCTTTGCTCCTTTGGCAACAGTACCTGCAAAGGACTTGAAAGGATCTTGGGGGTTCTTCGCAACCAATGAAGCAAATCCCTTGTTTATTATCGGGGCGCTCTTTGCAAGTTCTTCAGCAAGAGATGATATTTGATCCTGCAAACCTTTTATTACAGCTGTCCTTACTATAGAATCAGTGTATCGATCTGTTGCCTTTTTAAGATCTTCGTAACTACTCTTTTCTATCGATAGATCACGGAAATAGTCCGAGTTCAGCTTTTTCAATTGATTCAAAGCCGCATTCCTAGCTTCATAGCTCTTATTAGTATCAAGTACAATTTTCCCCAAAGCCTCTGTTGTTGCAACTTGGCCCTGGACGCTACTTGTGGCCTCTTTCATTATTTCGGAGGCGCTTTTTTGGCTTTGAGCCAATTTATCCGTCTCTGTTTTTGCTTTTCTGGAGCTTAGGGCAAAGAAGGTTAAGGCAGAAGTTATAACGCTTACGGCCAATCCAATTCCGCCAAAACCAACAAATGACCCACCAAGCAATTTTAAAGCACCAGCAACAGAGCCACTACTTCTTACTAATCTTGAAAATGAATCGATCAGTGGTGGTACATTGTTTTGTATCGCTATAAAACCAAAAGGGGCGTCCTGTGCAACACGTCCCAGATCGATTAATGCTGATTGAGTGCCCCGAGCCGTAGTGTTAAACCTTGGCAGAGTGTCGCTAGCTGACTGCGTTGCGCGCGATAAAGTATTAAACTGAAATCCAGTCGCTTTTGACTGAGCAATAAATGATGATAGAGCGGCCTTTGTGGTTAGAATGTCTTTGGTATATAGGGACATTGATTGACCAAGGCTTCTGAAAGAAGCTTGGCCGGTTTGTTGAAGTCTTTTCACTTCAGTTTCAAGTAGGGAAATATCTTTATTAAACTCCTTCAACGCACCCTGGCTGTCGGCCCTATTGGCCTCAGTACGCAGTGTCGTAATGGAATCCTTAAGCCGGTCTATTGATTGATATTGTTTTCCAAGTAGTTCAACAGAATTTGCGGCACTCCTGAATGCAGTGTCTTCAGCAGACAAGGCTGTTCCTGTTTGTTTTATGGCCTGGGTTGTCTGGCCAATAATTGCACTCAGATTACCTCCACTACGGGCAAATGCATCAGACGCGAGTGCAGCATCTTTCATCCCTTGCTCACTAACAATTGCGCCTTTCGATAAGGTTAAAAGAGATTGTGTAAGTCCAGAAGTCTTGCTTGATGCCTGGTCAGCCTTTTTCCCCTCTTGATCAACGGTATTGGAAAACTCAGTTATCGAAGCTCTTGCAGCGGCAAGCCCTTGCTTGAGCGCATCTACTGTCGCCCCAAGTTTTATGCTAAGCCCTTCCTCCGTTGTTGCCATTTGCTCGCCTATACCTTGAAAAAATTGCTGCCACTTCTTCAGCTGGCAACTTCACGATCTCAATTGGTTCATCTGTTATTAAGGGCATAAATTTGCGTGGATCACGAACCTTTGAGCCATTAGCCCGGGCGACTACATGCGCAATCGCCCTTACTCCTTCCATATATCTTGCATGTCTCAACCAATACCCTTGAGCTCTGCGAGAATAATCCTTCCAGGTCATACGGTAGAACTCTTGCGGCATAAGCCCCAGCTCCCCAAATGCAAAGTCTAGGACGTCTTCCCACGTCTTTTTTTTTCTGGCTTATCGGATGGCTCAGTTTTGATAATATCACGGATTTTTGAAAAGTCTAGCCACGTATTGAATACCAATACCATGTCCGACTCTTCACTGTCGGCGCACCATCTGAGCACATCTTTTTTGGTATAATCCTTCTGAATATCCTCTGCGTTATAATATCCTTCAAGCCCGGCAAAAACCAAATCAGCAATAGCTTTCATATAGTTATCGCTCATAATAGCCATCATCTTTTCACCAGCCTCTAATGGATCAAGTCCATAGATAGCTCCTAACGTGGCTTTTGCATAGTTATTAAACCATAGCGCGCGCCGTGCGCCACCAATATTAATCTCAATCTTACCGTTCATTTTTTAAGTTGTAGCTGGTTCGATATCCTGAGAATAGTCACCTTTCACACTAATTGTGAAGTCAAATGTCGCTACCTCGTTATTACTGTAGGTTGTTGATAGGCTGGTAAGGAAGCCGTTGCCGCTGTAAGTAACGTCGCCTGGTACTGGAACGCCAGATGCGGGTCCCATTGCCCAGGCAAAAACAGTTTTACCACGGAAAAATTCATCCATCTTAGCTTCGGACAACTTGCCATTAAAGACAGCTTCATCAGTGTCTCCCAAAAGGATCTGCGCGGTCCCGGAAATTTCGAATGTTGGAGTGTCACCGGGAAGATTATCTGGCCCGCATTTACTACCAGCGTCGATTGCATCTCTGCTTCTGTCAAAGGTGTGTTCAACCTGACAAACGAGTAGGATATCTGTTACCCCTTCTGTAATACGGATTACGACGTCACCACCGTTCACCTTTCTTTCTGCCATTGTTAAATGTTAACTTGTTCGTGTACATTGTGTGCGAACCGCAGAAGCCTACGAAGTATTTTCCATACCCCATTTTGGCCCTCAATCGTATTGTCAGAAATCAGCTTTGTGCTGATTAATTGAAGGTTATTTGTTAGTGTTAGTCTTTGCCCCGAAGGATTAATCCTGTTTAATATTTGTCCACAGATAGAATCCAACATTTCACTTTCTACAGCACCATTAAATCCCGTTACTACATCTACAAGCATGGTACATTCATGGCCAAAACACTCTTTAACACTATTGTCTGTATCTGTTTGCGTTGACAAGATAATGTAGGGGTAAACGGCATTATTCGGAGCCATTTTATCATACACCTCTATAGCTGTTAATCCCACTATTACAAACCCTTGCAAGGCTTGGAAATAGGCCTTTCTTACGCTATAATTTGTATCCTGCATTATACTGTTGTTATGCCTGTTATGTTATTATTTCCACCGGGCCGAATAATTGTAATCCCTTTGAGAGAATCTTTAATCAGACTCTTTTTTATTTTTTCAATCAATTTCTTCCTCTCTTCTTCGTAGGCCGGAAACAAGAATGGACGTGCTGGTAAATTAACTTCCCGTATACCTTGCCCCTTGAATTGAATTGCATAATCCTCAAGCCCCACCGGAACATCTACTAATCCTCCGGTTCCAAATTCCACATATGGACCATAGTGCTTTTGCGCAACTACGCCGTGGTCTAGTGGTTTAATGTGTGTAGCACTTATGGCATTTGACAATCCACCTGTATCTTTCGGGACCGCTCTTTTAGCGTCCCTGGAAATAATATTTGCCGAAGCGGTCAGGTATCCATCAACATTATCAATAACGGCCTTTTCAAGATGATTTAATTCAGATAGAACCTCTTTAAGTCCAGACATCTCGAACGATATAAATCCTTTTGCCATTACACTTGTTCAATCAAAGTCATAACAATGAATCGTTTTCTACCTTCAGTTACTTCCTCTCTACTATTCAGTATTAAGACTTTCCCTTCGTAGAGAAACCTGATATCTTTATTCACTTCATGCGAAGGGCTATATCTTATTTGTACTTCATAGGAATTGGTTTGTACATTCTGTAACTGCTGTAATTGTCTCCACGACCTGACTGGCCCAACGTAAGCCCAGGTTGTGTAGATTGTATCCCATGTTTCATCAAAACCTCCGGAGTCATTCCGTGTTCTGGTAAGATTTTGCGCTTCCAGTCGTCGGTTAAATAGTCCTATTGGTTTGATCTTCATATAAATATTCCCGTTCCGTTTCTACGAAATGGTTTCAAGCTCATAGCGGCCATTGGAGATATTTGAGTATCGAAATCTTCTTCCCCCAAATGCTCCAGCATCCATAAAACTTGCTGTTTTATAGCCTCCCGAAGTGCCATTGGTGTATCAGGAAGATCATATCCACTCTCGTATTCAATCTCCAAGTAACATGCGCAGGGAGATTCGATGAATTTGTTCCCTACGCCAATAATACTTAGTTCGACATCGCCACCATCTCTATCAAAACCAGTTACATTACCAATTGGCGATCCGGTAATTTCAATACCGCCACAAGAGTTGTCAACGATTGCGCGAATAGTTTTTTTGGCTATCCCGATATCATATTTCTCTTCCAGCATTTCACGTGCCGCTACTATCATTCCCTGTATAGTCATGTTCTTCTCGTCATAGTCAATACTGGCCCACGTTTTCATTTCTTCTAGCGTGACCGGTTCTTCTACGGGAGGAGTGATTACAGTTTTGTCCAATAGCTTATTGCTGCACATTATTTCTTCGGTTTTGGCCCACGCTTTTTCGCAATCACTTCAGATTTTTTCGGAGATGGAGTTTCGACCTTCTCCTCCTTTGTTACCCCCTCGATCTTTTCTGGTTTCTCTTCAGTCCCTGGGATCACCGGTTCGATTGACTCATTTGACTGTTGCTCATCTGCCAATGATTCCTCTACAGGGTCAAGCAACAATACAAATCCAGATCTAGCGAGCTTATGCGCCCTTCCAATTTCATATTCCGCATGCCGACCCGGCAGCATTAACTGCATCGTGTCTGCATCACGAAATCTTTTGCGTATCTGAACTCTCATATCATTTAAATAAGGGCGCCAGTATTACCCGCCGCCCCGGTTATCAAAAATCAGGATCAGGTTGTCGGAGTATAGAAATCGCCAACGATGAAGTAATCATTACCATAAATCGGGAACGCAATGGTTTCCTCGATACGAACGGTAACCATATTCTTCTGTACATTGTCTTCATCCTGTTCGAAGAACTGGAGGATAGGCGGTTCCTGAATAATAAGGTTTGCGCCCTGTACCCAGTCGCCAACGATGAATTGACCCGGATTTGCTGCGGTAGACTTGAATACCGGTACACCGGCAACATAAAGCTGTCCGTTGATATAGGTAACCAATTCACGCGGCAGATCATAAGTACCAGCTCCGCCGGCTGCGCGATTAAGCAACAGTGTTGCGTAGTCGGAAGGACGGACCAGGATACCGTTGGCATCACGATCGGCATCTTCCAACTGAGTTACTGCATCCACCAGCTGTTCAACCCAAACCTGAGTTGTTCCAGCATACGGAGTGTAGTTACCGGCATCGGTGATACCGGAAATATTTGGGGAAACGCCATCACCATTGATCAGCTGATCATCTTCCACACGGAGCAGCTTCTCAGGCAAACGAGATTGCAGGAAGGTTGTTAGACCAGCTACATCACGTAACATCTTACGTGATACCTTTACAATACCAGCTATGGTCTGCGATGGAGTGCTCACTTCCTGTAACCGAAGATCCAAGCGAGGCTTGGCGGCACCTTCGGCCGTTGGGGCAATAGCACCTTCTCCGGCGATCTCTTTAACATATGCGTAGTGCGAGCCACTCATTGACCCACCAGTAAGTAACTGGCGAATATGCAGGCGCCTACGGGGTTGTTCGATAATACCTGGGCGAAGATCTGTTATAGAAACATCAGCTGTCGGGAAAGTGGTTGCACTAACCAATGTCATGTCGCCAACAGCCTTCATTTGGAAGGAAACTTCCCGGGCGCTTTTGGTGGCAAACCTTTCGATTGCATCCTTGTTTTCTTCGATTGATTCAGCGAGCAGGCTACGGAAGCTCTTTTGCTCAGTACCTACTACAACACCTTTCTTATCTTTGGCGGCAATAAGCTCATCCAGGGCTTCCTGGTTTTTCTTGTCTGCGTCATCTTTGGACTTCTGCCATATGGTAATGGTATTTACTTTTTCTTCGATAGTGCCTGCTTTGTCAGAAGCCTTCTTTGCTTCTTCAGTAGCGGTGTCAGATGCTTTCTTTGCATCTTCGGCGGCTTTCTTTGCACCCTTTACTTCTTCAGCAACCGGTTTTAGTTCCTCCGCAAGGGTATCCTTTAATTCTTTTACTTCCATTATTATTTAGTTGAAAAGTCCTGTGATAGTGTGTTTTAGCTCTGTTTGTATATCAATCAGCACCTGCACACTATCCGGCTCAGTGGACTTTTCTTCCGGCTGAGTGGTGTTTGACGAGAGGTCAATCGTAAACTGCTGCAGTCGTTTTAATTCAAGCTGCAACAGGCTATTATCTTCATCAAAATGACCTGATTTAATGCCCTTAATTAGCATGTCAAATCTTTTGATTTCCGACTCAATTTGTTCTGAAGTAAAAACGGATTTTGTGACGCCTAGGGTTGGCGTAAAAGGATTGGCTCCCCAAAGGACGGCTGACCCTTCCCAAAGGGCGGCCTCGGTAATTTCACGTACATTTTCGGAGTATTGGCCTGATTTCACAGTACGAAAGCCAACGCTATGTTGGTTAATATCTCCAGCTTCATAGAGCGGCCAGATAGTATCACGCCATAACTTAGTATCCCTATAGGGGGATATTCCAACAATATATTTACCTTCTTTGTATAGTTCTGAAAACTTACTTAATGCCGATGTGAGAGAATAGCCATGATCGGCCATGTGCCATATTTCGTTGGTCCCGTGAGGGCCACGCTCTTTTATGGTCTTATCAAAAGCTGTGGAAGAAAAAATATCATTATCTCGGTCGACGCTTTCGAGTTCCGCAATAGCAACCTTAACACTGCGTGTTTTGGTATCGACATCTAATGTTTTAAGATTGAATATTTTTCGCTCCAATACCGCCTTCATGGGCTGATATAAATTCTAGCGGTCGAAGCAAAAAATCAGAAGAGATAGAATCACATAAAATCAGCCCGCTCAGCAAATGTACCAATTAGGTTCAATATTACCAAATAGGTAATTTATTTTTCAAAAAAGGCCGCTTTAATTCCTATGGTTATGATTTGAGTGATATTACTTTGCGATGGGTGGATAATGGTAATATCCGAATTAACCCCCACGTCTGGTACGGTTACCGGTAGCTTCGGTACAGACGAGTATCTCGCAGGACTGCTTCCGGATGGCTTCTTAATCAACCTTCCATTTGCATCCACGACGATTGTATACGCAACAGTGCATCGACACTGAATAACGTTTCCTGCACTTCCATTCGGATCACCGGGAAACATTAGCTCTTCTCCACCAGAAAAGAAGGGTCTATCACCTGGTACCACTTGCCCATCAAGATCCCAATGATCATAATGTGATTTCGGAGGACGACGAACCCGGTCGTCATTGGCGCTGATCCATTCTTTCTCCATCAGATACTCACTCTGCTGGGCGGTTATTTCGGCTGCTGCGTTGGAAGCCCGGACTGTTTCCGTTCTGACCACCACTCTTGCCTGCTTGCGCGTGTATGGCATTCCTGTGATCTTCCGTGCCAGTTGCTCCACCCCAAGCCCTTCTTCAACACCTTTGGCTAGTACTTGCCTTATAGCCTCCTTTTGGGTGTTTGTGATGGGAATAACTGACTTGTTCAGTAGAAACAATTCAAAGAACCGTTGAATCTCTTTTGTCAGTTGCTCATTGAATCCTAGTGTCGCCGCCTTCCTACTTATCTTTACCTGTTCCTTTATCGATCGCTGAATTATACGCCCCCTGCGCAAACCAACGACCTTATAGAGTAGTTGCAGGAGGTTTATTATTGGATCAATGGTCACAATACGGTCAATCATCGCCAGCGCGTCACGGGTGCCGTTCTTTATCAGATACGTAGCAAACGCGTCATTGTTTGCTTGAAGTGCTTTGTATATTTTAGGAAGCCAATATCTTTCCTGCTTTATCTGAAAGGCTGAATAAGTGCGATAATATTCCCGACGTTGTTGTCTATTCATTTTACACAATTGTCAATTCCACAAAAAGCATCACCTTATTTAATATATTTCCCACTTTTGTTCTGTTTGCTTAAATAGAACAAATGCCGTCTCTGTAATTTCATGGGCAAACAACAAAATAATCTTTCCTCTATGGTATTCCATCAACCGACATACTATCTCAATAGGACCATCACCACTTTTAACGAAAGTAGCCTTGCTTCCTTCGAAATCTACTGTCATTAACCAATATCTCATTCTTTTCCAAATTTAACACCGCTTATAACGGTCATGAATCCAATAACAAGGAACCATCCCCAATTACCTATGCCATAAATGGCCATGTATCCGGCGATTCCTACCCCTAGGAGAGAAACCGTATTTAGGGCGATGACGGCATATAGTGATTTCATTTCAAGTCATTTAGTTGTTTGCAAATCTCCTTATATCTCTCATGCCCAGAAATCTGCCGGCCGCCTAAGAACGTTTGGTGCGCCACTAGTGCCAGCTTAACACAGTCTTGGAACTGTTTATTGTCCTGGAATATATTCAGGGTCACCGCGCCATTATCACACCACACTGCGCAACTACAGGAAGGAATAAAGTAAACAACGTTATTTTGATCTTCGGTCGACAGTCCGAATGCATGATTATGTGATAGATGATTAATAATTAGTTGCTTCACGGAACCTGATATAATTAACCCCTCTATTTGAATATTGAACAAAAATGATTGCTTTTGCCTTTCCTCAACCTGCTTTATTAGCTGTCTTGACGATTCATTACGCATATACATTGCATTTGATTACAGCCTTATGAAACCCCATCATATGACTATCTCTATGGGGTCCGGATTTCAACAACTGCAGGCTAACTTCTGTAATAGGGTAGCCCAAAATATGGAGCATGCTCATTGCCTGGTAAACCAATGTCATATTAATCCCGCCAACAAATACTAATTTGTTTGGGTTATATTTGACTATAATTGTTTTTACCATTTTAACCCGAAATCAGATCGTTTGATCTTGCTCATGCGGCCGTCTGAGTGATGAAATACAATGCCCTCTATCACGTTTGATTGGAGAAATACACTGATTCCTTCAAAGGTTCGGTCAAAAGACGGTAATGCAGTTATTCCGTGACGATATAATGTATGTGTCTTCACCCTATCCCTATTGCCGTTAATCTTTGGCCCCACTGCTTCATATGTGCCGTCTGGAATAGGGTTTCCCCTCCAGCCAATAGGGCCTTCCGCCTGAATCTCCAATAAACAAATAGAACCTTCTACAGCCTCCTGAATCCATTTATCAGGATAATCTGCTAGCGGCACCCATCCGGGCCAATGACCTGTAATCGGATCAGCACCTTCCTGAGCGGGCATGAATCCAGGAGGAGGTGTTTTTCCATGCTTAGCATCAAAACGTTTGTATACTTCGCGATCTTGAATCAATATACATGTACCGTCCCACTTGCGAGTAGCTACACCCTCGCCGGATAATACCCATTCACAGCCTGGGGCTACTTGATCGGTTAGGGTAAATTTGCTACCATGCTTGGGTGTGCCGCTTTCGTTTGTATATTCAAATTCTCTTACAAAAAGCGTTGGTATCTTTCTCATAATCTTACTTTTAATTCAAGCTCTTCTCCGGTAAGGGCGTAATAAAAATTTTGAATTTGATGAACGCAATTAATAGACTTGCCGATGCTTTTTCCATGGATATGCACTTCCCAATCAGGCGAATCAGACAATATTCGCTCAACATCAATTATCCCCTTGAAAAACACTTTGCGTACATCTTCGATAAACCCAAATTTCAGCAGCCATTCTTCTGTTAATAGGATGGAATCAATTTCGCTAAACATGCAATTACCTACGCCCTCCCTCATAGATTGCTTTAATGTGTATTTCACATCCAGATAATTGTTCCCGACCGACAATAACCTAATAATCGGGTTAATACGGCCCTGTATTCGCGTGTACTCAACATAATTACCAATCCGCAATTCGCTATCTTTAATCATATTATTGTTTTCCTATACCAATCGTGCCGTATCGACTAAACATCAAATTGAAGTTTGAGTGATTCTCAACGGTGGATAATATGTAATCATGAAACTGCAAAATGGATTGCTCAAATTCTATATGGAGCAGATTTATGTTTACCCAATAATGCCCGCTCTTGGATTTTGAAATTATTTTTGGAACCCTACCGTCCCGGGCTAAGACAAATTTGTATTCTTCCTTTTTCCATTTAGCATATAGCCCAAAGGAGTGGCAGAGCGAGTTTCTTAGCTGAAATAGTATTTCATACTTTTCAGAATCTACATAATCCTTACAATATGCTTCAAACCGTTCCTTTACCCCCATTTTCCCGCATTTAGATGTGTCGCTATCGCCATACCTGAATTTGGCGATTAAATCAATGCCTGTCATAATAGCTGTAACGGCGGGGAATAGCGCCTCAGATGTAAGCTTTTCTCCTGTAGTCGGATTTATACCAAAACAGGTGTAAATATCCCTTCTAAGAAGATAGAGGGTTGAATGGCATTTGTTGTATTCCACGTTATCTGGATCATCTTTCGGATCTCTAAAAAATACTTCAATCCTTCCTTTTGTATTTACCATGGTATCAATTTTTTACAAATCTACCAGGAGTATCTGTTATGAGTATCAGTTTTTAAAAGTTCCTATATAAGATCTTTTATGGGGCGAGTTGTCAGGGACGATTGAGTTATTTCGCCAATTGTCCCATAACTCCACGATCCATTCTTTCAGCTATGCGCTCCTGCAAGAAGAGTAATGCGGCCTCCATATGGGTAATAGCTAAGGACCCCTCTCTTGATGGAAATTTCGCATTCATTGATTTGTGCCTGGCTATCAGAGCCCGTAACAACTGTTCAGATTGTAGACCAGGAATCATTGTCCCATCTTCATTCTTCTGCACAAATTGTATTTCCTGAAAGGTGTCGTCGTAGACAGTTTGGCCTTCATGGAATCCCAAGCAATTTTTAAGCTTGAACTGATGCGCTACATCGTTATTGTAGGCTTCTTCGGAAGTACCCCATACGGACACTTGGCTGCTTGGGAATACTGGTCGCAATTGCTTGTCATATCTTAATGTTCCTTCTGATCCTAATTGATTTGTTTGCATGTATAGTTATTTGGGTGATAAATTCTACAGTCAAATGAGAAAGAGGCAGTAATTGTCAGGTGTAGAAATAAGAAATGCCATGAAGTTTGACCACCCCATAGCAACACAATACAATCCGCTCCTCATGTGGTCAATCAGATATAAAATTACCTATTTGGAACAATATTACCAAATAGGTACACATTTATTTTTTCTCAGGCGGCTTTGGGGAGAAGTTTTTTGCTATCAATAAGATTATGTCTTTCTGCGTTTGCAGGCGTAAAGCCTCTTTCTTAGCCTTCTTTATCCGGCAATCGGAAGGCTCAATGGGGATAGCGCGATTGATAATTTCTTCCAGGGTCATAATTCCTTTAGTCGTTTTAACACATCAACCGATGTGTGGCCGTCAAATTCATGCGATTCAAGTTCTTTAGCAAAATATGTCATATCCCAATATGAAACTGGTAAATGATACGTTATTTGTTCGCCGGAATTATGACCATATCCAAGTATAAACCATCCTGCATAAGATATACCATCGGCATTTTTAAGACTCTTCCATGTCTTATTAAGTTCACCACGGCCATTATCTATATCAAAAAGCATCTCACATAGCTTTACCCACAACACGCACCGATGATCATACAGCTCACCAAATGTATGATAGCCATCAGATACCTCGTTCGTATTTAAAAGTCCGCGAAGTGAATGTATTTTAATTGCCGTATTGATATGTGATGATACCTTATCTGTCAATACAGTTAAATCATTGTTTAATTCTGGAATGGCATTCATTTTAGTAGATGTTTTTTATAATTCAATGGGTCTTGTGACCATGCCCGATACCAGTGGTACAAGTACACCCCCTCGGCTATACCGATCTTGCCCCCTTTCTTGATTAATTCCTTCCCGAAATGTGTATCAAATGTGTCGCACTTCTCCCGGAATTTAACCTTATCCCATGTCCTGCGAGGGAAAAGGAGAAATAACCCTGCAACTGGTCCTTTATTTTGCTTGATAGAATCGTAGTTGGCTTCATATAGTTCTTTTGCAATCTTTCCATGATTAAGCATATTGTGATCGTTAGAGAACTCATTTTTATACAATTGCGTTGTGGCCCTCAACCGGTTGGTGATACATCCAATTAAATCATATTTGCCGGTCGCAGCCTGCACAATATCTTCAATCTGCTTACCCCATTGATTATCGGGGGTCAGGAATATCGTATCCCCATCCCGAATACATACCCAGTCATCCTGAGGAACGCGTGCTATTTGGGCGTTATATTCGCCTCCTATGTCTTTTTCGGTAGAGAAGGGCGTTAGATACCAGACACGGGGCTTCATGGGCTTTATTTCTGGAACAGTAGCCTTATGTTGCATCACTTTGATGTATATGTGAGCAATATTAAACGGGATTACAGAGGGCGTAAAGTTCATTCGCCGCATTACTACAGGCAAGCTAATTTGATCTCTGTTGCAAGTCTTAAACAACTCCTTCCACCATGCCTCGCATACCGCGTTTACCTCTGGATTATTATCCCGAAGGATTATACCGGTTTCATATAATCCCATTTTGGCAGGGATGCCTTCGTTTTTATAGGCTTCCAGTTGTCCTTCAATGGCCAATACTGGCGCTTTGTTGATTTCAATACACCTTAATCCTTCCTGGTAAACACAATCCCTTGAAGGGTGCCGCTTTAGCAGCATTCCGCCACGGAAATATGACTTAACCAGATGACCAATATCCCTGCGTATTGCCGTACTGCCATCGAGATAGATAGTGAAATTGTAATCCGGCAGGTACTTATGAGCGAGAATCTTTATTTCCCGTTGCTTCCGTTGGACATTTTCACACTTTGCAATAATCCTCACCTGCCAGCCAGGGGCCACTATCCTGTCGTTGTCCGTAAACAGGATATAGTCAAATCCGGGTGTCCGGATAGGTATTGGTTTCGGCTCGTCATAATCCCCGAGTATCACCGTATAAACGCATCTCCTCATTTTCTCAGTCTGAATATGGCAATTCCATTCCACCAGGTTTCCCGGTGCCCGTTGCCAGGGGTGAATAATTCATGTTCTTCAATTACATGTAGCTGCAGGTCGGCTATTGCCTTTCGGGTACCGGTGCGTGCCGGTTCATGGTTCCAGTCATCAACGATGTACACAAATTCGCCAGCCATTTTTCCTATATACATTACAAGGGCATTATACTGATCCTGTTCAGTGTGACCCCCATCGTAGAAGTAATACTCATTGCCTTCGCCAACTGCTTCAATTTGAAGAGTATTGAAACAATCTCCATTTAAGAAAGCGAAGGTTAAGTTAGCGGTATTGGCCAGGAACTCTTTATGGGGTCCGCCAAACTGGCTAAAATCATCTATGGCGGTCGCCCTTATCTGCTTACCGTATAGTGCGGCGATCAGCGTAGACCCCTTCCATGTACCAATTTCCAGATATGCCCCTTGGACCAGGTTATTCAGCAGATGCCAAATACGAGGCGAGGACATTCCCTTTAATCCGGCAATTACCACTGCAGGTAGATTGCTTTTTAGTAGTTCAGCTTTCTCAATTGCTTGTTTTATCTGCATTAATTCTTTCTATTATATGTGAATGATATTTACGGCTATTAACCCCACAGTAAGGGTCAAAGACCGATCCGGCGTCAATAAAAGTGTGAAGCTCTCTGTAACAGTTATAAAGTAGGTCTACAAAGTAATTTGCAGCCATACCGGCAGAGATAAACACTATCCAATCAGAATGCCCGCCCCCTAATATTGTTCCTATATCAAGGAGGATCTTATCCCGATTAGTCCAGCAATTCGCTGTACCAGTATCAATTATAACATCGTTCATGTTGCAGATATGGTGTAAATAAGCTGGCCCGATAAACAATACCATGCGCCCTTTCACTGCATCAAACAGTCGGTCCAATCCCTCCTCTTGAGATGCATTATGCAGAATATCAGCATTTATCCAATTGCTTCCATTTAACAACCATTCATTTGCCACAGCTGGGAATAATCGTTTTGCTAATGGTTGCATGCCCAGATAATAAGGCTGCGTACTATTTATTATCTCCTTCAGGGCTTCCCCTAATTCAGGATAATATAAATTACCGTCGCAGTTCGATTTACCTGGTCGGGTTTGCAGGACGCAATTAAACTCTCCATCCCCCCAACGGGAAAAGGCAAAGTTCTCTCTGTTCTGAAGTTTTGATATAAGCTGATCGTAATTCATTTATCAACCTCTATATGGTTTCTTTTATACTTTTGTATCCGTTTGTATTTTTCGTGGCTGCACATCCCACATGAACATGGAGCCCCATGTGACCGAAAGGCATAAAGACTATCATTTGCAGCTTCCTTAAAGCCCCATTTTTTCAATCGGCGCCTATAGCGCAACATCTTTAATTCGTGTCGTCTGGCCTTATTCATGGCCTGAAGGTTGCGATTGACATTAACTTATCATAGTTCACTTTAATGCGCATCCTCTCTTCAGGGGTTGCTTTTTTATCTTTATTACGTTCCATTTCGGCAAGGAACTTTCGTGCATCTTTACCACGAAGCACTGGCGTTTCGGCTATTGGTCTGCTCATCTTGGTATTAATCAACCGCGTTTTTAAAATCAGTTCAGTGATAGTATGGTAATAAAGTATTACACTTCTGAAATTTCCCCCAAAATACATAAGCGTTTTTTATCGATCTTATCCCTTAGTAAATAAAGCACGTCTTTTTGTTCTTCGGGCGAAAGGTCATTTTTAATAATTGATGCCATATCATGCGACCCAGAAACACTCATGGGATATTGATCTTGATCGGCAATTTGATCATCAATACGCCTTAAGGCATAACAAGCCCTATCTGCCAAAGATTTCAGGGAAACTACCCTCTCTACTGTTTTAAAATCCATATATCTTTATTTTATCTGTAAGGATTCAACTTTGCCTTATCCAATGCATCTACATCCGCCGATATATCCTCTATCGGCATTGCCAATGATTCCATCGTTTCCAAATTACCCGGCATCCACACTTTATCCATGTTTGGATCGGAGGATCTGCCAAACTTTTTCAGCTCCCTGCGTTCATTTGGGGTGATCTCCCAGGATTTATCCAGCCAATCGGTGAGCGTTTTCATGTCCTGCTGCAGCACCGGAATATTGGAGAAGTCCGCATCAATGAAATATTCTCCAGAATCCCCGAAATCAGGCAAAAGGAACGCATTAAGCGCATCCCGCATCTTAATAACCATTGGTATCACCCCGTCCGTATAAGCAGCCTTATAGAACTGCTCCATGTTATTCATGGTGGCATGTTCGTTATCGTTGAATATTGCGGATGGCATTTTGAAAATGCGACACAGTTTACGGAAGGTCATGGAACCCGATTCGATTAAGTCCATATCGACAGGAGATAACCCGGTTTGGATATAGCCTAATTTACCAGCGGAAAACAAGATCTTGCCCCGGTTCTTATTGCCCCAGGTTTCCGCTTCCCACTTCTTTTTCAATGCACCTACTTGTAGATTACTCTGGTCGTCAGGTTGAATTGATTCATTATAAATCATTCCGGCAGGCCCTCCGTGCTGGAATTGCGCTGTTGCGCTATCTTCCTCGCTGTCTGACCTGGCTAATGTTTTGGCTCCAGCCCTTAGCGGCGGCATGCCCATCAAGTGAGAGCCGTCCGGCTGGTAATCTGGATTGAAATACTTTAGGTGAATAACCTCTTCTTTCTTCAGCCCCATTTCTCCCCACAGGAAGAACATGTAACCTGCAATAGAGACGGGGAAAGTGCCATCAGGGACTATGGTTGTATATTGTGAAGGGATTGTATATAATGCTTTAGGCACCCCCTGATTAGCACCCATTGATAACGATTCCTTCCAGATGTATGAATTACCGGTAATATCCAGGAACCCATAACACTTTTCCAAGAACTCCGTTTGGCTTTCCCCTGGGTTCGGCCTTTGAAGGAGAATGTTTATTGGGTTGCTATCATCAACCTCCTGCAACGCCTTCACCTTATAGATCTGTGACTTAGCAACAGCTTCGGAGGAAACGACTTCACCGGAAGTAAGCGCCTTGTATTCACGCAGCCACTTTTTCCCTTCTTCTCCCTTTATTTTATATACGTAAAACGGAATACCGGAGGCCATTTGGGCTTTCCGAGAGATAATTGAGTATACATCAGCATTGTTTACATACCCCTTATCAACAGATGCCTTTTGGTCTATCTTTGGGTATATCGGTGTTACAGGCGTCCACATAGGGTCCTTTTGATCCAGCCATTGCTGCACGTAGGAGTTCATCATATTCTGAATCTCCTTTGGTGATGGCCCTAATATCCTACTTAATAGATTTGCCAATTTGCTTTCTGTTTCAATTCAAAGTACATCCTCATCATTAGCGTATCTGAATAGTCAGGAGATCTGCCCAATAGGTCTTTTACATCGTCCTTGGACATTATTTCCAACTTCTTATCGTTGTCGGCTTCTTTCTTTTTAACCTGTTCTAGTTCTTCAGAAAGGGCCTCTCTTATCTCGTAATTATCACACTTTACGTATAACTTATGATCGTTAATCGTCAGAGCCAGCATATAATAGCACTGGCTTTTTAGATTTTTATAATTCTCCTGCTCCTTTGTAAGCGGGTTCTCCAATGGGGTGCTATTATTCACGAACCCTTGGCACCTTAGCTTATCGACTACGCCGCCGCCTACTCCATCATCATCGCAAATAACTGAAGACAAGGGAATGCCATGCCTTGTCCTCATCTTTTCTATTTCGTCGGCCACCTTCGTGGTCCTTTGCTTTTCCAATGTTTTTATCTCAATCACACGGAAGCCATTCCAAACCATAATAACCGACTTATCACGCCCAAAACGGGCTATATCGGCTGTTATAAACTTCTTGCCCTCTGCTACAAAGTCATTTGTGAATATGTCAATAATGGCGTCATATTCAATCAACGCGTTATCGTCATCATCGTAGTCGAAGTTCCCGAATAAGAGCCTTTGCTTCTTAATCTTGTCGGTAATAGACCGTAGCTTATCAATATAGCCCTTGTCGATGAAGGGATTATCTTGCACAAGCGCCTGTAAGAACTTTCGCATTTCCGGCAATGCCTTGGCCTTGAATGGCTTCCAGAATACCGTATGACACCAGTTCTTCTTCGGGTTTAGCGTTACGAAGATCTTTCCGATTAGTCCGTATTTTTCATTCAATTGCCTGCCTACACGTGATTTCAGTGTATCAAAGGCGCCGAAGTTTACCTCTCCGCCCTCTTCTATCCACCCTCCGGTATATTCAACAGATCCATATCGTTCATAGAAAGGATCGCGTGGGACGTATTTCAAGTCCAAGAGATCAATTCGGCTTCCGTTGGAAAACTGAATGAAGTGATCCTGTCCGTTGTAGGTCCAGTACTTATCCTTTGCCACGCCGTACGTCTTGCAAACCTTCAGGAAGGTCTGAAATGTCGATTCTCTTAATCGCTTCAGCTCCTCTCTTCCAATGAACCACCTGGTTCCCGGATAGGCAAGCGCCATAAATACCTCCCAAACACACCCGGTCCAACTTTTAGCGCCGCCGGCAGCACCCCCATATCCAAACTCTTCTGTAATGTCATCCGTGAGAATCTGTAATGCCTGCTCTTGCTTTTCATGCTTTAGTCCATCCTTTATAACAAACAGGTCGAACCTCTTTCTTTTAAAGAGCTCGACCAATATTTCTATTCGCGGTATTTTAAGTACTTCATTCGCCACGTAGCTTTAGTTGTAACTCAGCCAGCTTCACAAGATCTTCATCCGACAAATTTCCCATATCCGTTTGGCCTATTTTGTCACCCTTTGAAGTATGGTCGAATTGATGTTGGTTCTTCCATCCCATATTAGACAGGGCGAAAATCGCCCCCGTCGGCCGATCGTGAAACAACCTTTTCTCGTATCCATGTTCAACTCTGGACCTTGCCCTTTTAATTATGTCAGAATACTCCGGCTTTTCTTCGTAGTCATCTAAACTCTGCCTATGAGCAAATCCAAGGAATAAAACCAAACCGGTAACGGTATACGGCTCTGGGTATCTATCCCATGCCTTTACCTCTTCAAACTCTATCTCTTCTGTCTTTTTATTAACCCGAGGCTGCTTTTCAAAATGAAATTCTCCTTCGCAATAGATGAAATAAGCGTCAACGACTGCAGATAATTCCTCTGGGTTGGCAAATATGGGCGGCCGGCCTCCGTTATTCCCTATGGCATATTTGTTCCCTATTTTACCAATAGGGGAATCCTTATGTCTCTGGGCGGGTGTTGCCTTACTCTTTATTGCCTTCTTCTTTGTATTTGGTTGAGCCTTTGCCATGATCAGGGGATTAAAGCCAGTGCTACAGCTATAAGTGTTCCGCCAAAACCAACCAACGCCCCCACAAGCAGGTACACGCACCTGGATTGTTTGAGCTTTTCAATCTCTTCGGTCATGTGAACTATTGAACGGCGGTCGCTTGGTGGAAGTGGGCGCCGTTTTTCAGGATCTTGATGCTCCCGAAGGCGAGGAAGTAGTTCACCGGTACTAAAATCAATATTACCATTCCTTCTGTCGCCACATATGGGCGCCGGCGTCCGGCCGCACTTACTGCCGGCGTTTATTTCCTCCGTCATCCCCTTATGATTAACTTGTGAGAATACTTCCCGCCACCCTCCGGGGCTGCATTTTCCACAATAAGGCAATCGAGCCATCCGTTGGTATCGGACAACCCAAGTTCTTGCGCAGCTTGCAGCTCCTTGATGAATGCGTCTATTTTAATTGAGAGACAAATATCTGTTTCGGACATTCCGGTAGGCGAGTTTGGCCTCTTGGCCCAGCGAAGATAACAGGCCTTTAATCTTTTCGTAATGGACATTAATATAATTGTAGATCCATGTATCACATTTCCAATCAGGCCATAAAACGGCAAATCCCTATCAAAGATAAGGGAAATTACCTATTCGGTACAAAATTACATTTAAGGTACTATTGTCCTAATATCTTCAAGAAATCGTCGGGCGAGAGCGGGTTGTTTTTGTCTTTTAGCTTGATCAACCCTTCGAGAAGAGCGCCCATTTGCTTTTCTTGCACTTCTTTCAGGTCTTGAAGTTCACAATAGATCATTTCTATAGTAGCGCCGGGCGCAGGACGTTTAACGCTAAATTTCTCTTCCCCACGGATTACATATTCTAATTCATAATTATATTTGTCGCAGATAATAAGCACCTGCTCCACGGTGGGTACCCGCCGTCCAGCGCGAAAATCATATATAGACGCGCGGCGAAGCCCGATGGATGTGCACATCTCAGCCTCAGTGACCTTCCCTTTTTCGTTGAGCTTTCTCAGCACCTCATCGAACACAGATAAATACCGGCGGCGAAGCCCAGCTTTGAAATCCTCTTTTTTACGCATCTTAACTGATTATAACACATATTACATACATGGGCAGCATTTAGGGATATTAATATGCCTTTGGAGCAGTTTCGTCAGCATTGGATACTTCCAGACATTTAATACTTATTGTTAAATAGAAATAGTTCTGGTTTATTTTGCTGAACCAAATCAAGTCAATCATATTGCTTCCGCCAGTTACAACCGTCATAGATGGGCCACCACTTTTTATACGGACTACATCCCCTACTTTAAACTCTTCTGTCATAGTTATAGTGTTTAGAAATAAAAAAACAGTTTGATATTTTACCTCGAATATTCGATTGTTTCCGGGATTGTTGTTTGCGCAAACCGAACCATATCATCAAATACACTCCGCCTCATATCCGCCTTCCCTCGGTATTCGATGTCTACCCAAGAGGGCTCTGAATAAACAGATCCGAGCCTAATGCCAATGCCAGTATTCCCTTGCCCTGTAATTATCACCTTATTACCGTTAATTACCAGATTCATCTTATAATCGATATATTTTATATGCTTCACATCGGTTGCGATAGTACCAAGCTCTTTATCCCGGCTCAATATTGCATATCCGCTTTTTATTAAAGACTTGGAAATATAAGTAAATAACGAATCCCCGGATATTGGATAGCTTAAATTGATTTTTTTTGCACCTTTAAAAGGCTGGTCTTGAGGAGTATTAATATTCTTGTTTTGTGCAAAACACGAGGCTGATATAAAAATCAGCACATATAATATATATTTTTTCATTTGCGAGATACTATTTTATATTTACCAATTATCATTTGCCATATTCTTTACCATTGCCTGTTTAATATTACCCTCAATCGCCCCAAATGTATTTTTTAAATGGTTAACAGCAACATAGTCAAGTGCTTTGTGTTTCTTCTTATTCACCATACGACTTACAAAAGTCTCCGCAGGCTCGTTATTAACTTTGATATCATTTATCACATATCTATATCGACCATTCTTACATTCAATCGAAATGAGAAAGGTATAAGTCTGGTCTAAACCAACTCTTATAGCAGCTCTGGGATTTGCCTCTACCATTTGCCTATATGCCCCCCTACCACTAACAGATCCCGATTGAGGATTATCTGATTGAATTACATACCTGGAGTTTTCAAAAGAAGTTACAAACCACTTTTTAGCAGCATTATAAAGCGATTGTTGCTCAGCACTATCAACTTTCACAACATCTTGATATGATATCATATTTTGATCGTCTACGGGAAAATTGGGAAACTCAGGTGAAGGGTTATTGTTTTGTGCAAAAACAAATAAAGGGAGTTGTAATAACAGGGCAAAAAATAGTTTCTTCATAGTGGGTAAATATTGAGTTTATTTAAAGGTCAACCAATAACACGTTCATGTGAAAAATGGGGCTACGCAGATATAGAGCGTAGTAAAAGTGAATTTTGCTAAAATTATTAGTATTTTTATCCCTGTGTAAAAGAACGTCGTTATGAAGAAGAAGAAAACTCCAACAACCAAAACAGAGACTCAATCTATTCAGCCTGTGGCGAATCCTGCCCTTTCTCCTTTTCCAAGTCCCACCAAGCTATCGTGGTATCGCGATCCAGTTCGTCCAGAGCATCATCCACAGAAATCCCTAATCTCTCAGCCTCCAGTTTTGCAACCCGCTGATACAACACCTTAATTAATGCCCTCTCCCTGTTTATTGGATCGCCCGGAGGAGCAGGCTTCTCTGTGAATATTTCCGTAAAATCCAGATTGAATGCCTTACAAAACTCTCTCAAAAATCTCTCACTAACATTTTTTTTGCTATTCAAATATTCACTCACAACACCAGAGTTATAGCCAGTCGCTTTCACTATCTCCCTACCCGGAAACCGCAAATTCAGCTTATTCACTTCATCCAAAAACCTTTGCTGTCTTATATCTTCTGGTTTTTGCAACATTGTTTCAATAATTGTTTTAATTTTTCTCTCAAAATATTTGTTTTTCTCTCTTATTTCTCTCATATTTGTGTAACAATTGAGAAACACAGAAGAAACATACGAGAAACAAAGATACAACAAACGATAATTCGACAATCAGTACAAATACGCATAAATCCTAATGAGATGTTAACAGACAAAAAGAGAAAAGAGTTTAAGGAGCTGTTTGAGAAAGTGAATATCTCTTCTATCTGTAAAGAATATAATATAAGCCGTGTAGTTGTTTGGCGCTTTGTGAACGGGAAAAGTAAGAAAGTAAAGAAGATGACGGAGCTGGGGAAAGTGATAGCAAAAGCGCGGAAAGAAAAAGCAGCAATAGATAAACAGATACATAATCTCTAACTCTTAATACTCCTTAATATGAATCGTTTCCAGTTATATAAGAAAGTTCCGTCCGGATTGATACACATCACCAGTCTGCTGGCCGATAATCTAGATCAAGCTATCGAAATATTGCTTGAAAGCCGCTCAACAGATTATAGGGGCAACAGGGTGGCATTCATGGAGCAATACAATGTGACCGGTATAACAAAACCACGATTCAACAACAGAATCTCAACACTTTAATATTCTCCGATATGCTCTCTCCCACCATCCACACCGCCTGGATACAGGATTGTTCGGAAGAAGTAAGTCACTACGATATACCGGTGCTTACCCTTCGTGGGGAAGGGCCGTTCACAGAGCCTACTTTCTTCCTTAACGAAGCTCACAGAGCAGACGAGACAAAAGCCCGAGAGTTCTTTAAAAGGAACGACGCGGAACCGCAGGACCTGGAGGATACAATATACCAGCTAAGTGATTTTGACATTGACGAAGAAGTGCTGGCAGAAATAAGACACGCTCTAATAGAACTCTAATAATATCTCTAATAACGTCTAATATCTTATAACATGCTCGTAACAACCTTAACAGACTACATGATACTCGGTACGCTTCTGGCCCTTTTCGGACTTTACAAAATGGGTTTCGTTAGTCATATGCGGGATTTCTTCACCGGTAAAGATTAAAGCCATGGACCAGTATAATCAACTCGCAACACTGCTCGCTTTAGCCTCTAAGGAAATAAAGCTGTACTCCGTTCGCGTGACACTCGCAAGAGAGAATGAAAAATTACTGCACGAAGGAAATAAGATGCTGCGTGGAAAGTACGAAAGTAACCTGGACTTATACTCTACCCTGGCTCAGCTCTCTTTAAACTCTTACCACGCTATTATGGACGAAATCGAATCAATTCACGCTTCAAATTTTACTGTATGAAAATAGATCCAAACCATCCGGCGTACCCTTCTATTGAATCCATAAACCACGGAAACGGCGCGATCGAAATTCGGACAAATGATTTTGGTCTTTCCGTCCGCGCAGAACTGGTATCAAGGGCTATGCAGGGGCTTATTGCCTCCTTGGGCAGGCATAACCTCACAGCTGCAGACGACATAGCCCATGATGCCGTTATATATGCCGACGCATTGATCACCGCCCTAAATGCAGAACAATGATCTGGTACGTCCTTATTATTCCCGCAGCGGTAATTGTGTTGATCGCATTCATCGTTACAAATTATTTCTTCCGCATAAACAAAGAACATGTACGATTTAATAAAACATCTGGACAGCCTTACTGCAAATCTTGTGTGCATTCTTATTGTAGCTGTGGTCTGGGCGGTGATTATGAGCCGGACGAAAGAGGTGGATGGGGAAAGAAGGTACGAGGGAAGGACGACCTACCGGAAGTTGAAAAGGAATTAAAGAATACGACAAAGCAGTTATAGGTTATGCGGGGCTGATCCCGGCCCTGCTTTACCAAAAGACATTTTCATAGAGGTATAGGGATAAATAGCACCTCCGGCTGTTTCTACAGCTGGAAATAATTTGAAAGTTCATTGAATATAAAATATTGTGGATTGTGTCGACCAGAATTAACAGGTGCCGTTGCCTGCTGGAGAATAATTACGGAGAGAGTCGGAAACGCGAACGACAGGTACGATCCACAACACATTTGAAGTAGGTTTTTTGCTGATACTTTTTCCTGCTTCACTTGGCCCTATCGGTTTAGCCGTGGCTTTCGATAGCGAGTAGGGGCGATAACCGCATACACTTTGCGGCTCACTAACAAATTCAGAATTGCAATGCAGAAGGATTGCATTACTTCCCCCTTCTGCATTGCAACTCCAAAAAACACCGTATGAAACGACAAAATATATTAATCGAATTAACACAGTGGGCTTTTGTCGGGCTTATTGCCTGGTCTGCCTACGAAGTTATAAAAGCAGTAATCTCTATATAAAAAAGCCCGAACGTGGCGCGTCCGGGCAGAATAGAGCAAATCGGAAAATTCAACAACTATTCTTCAAATCAAAAATACAATAAAAATGACAAGAATCTACGATTCATACTCCGACTTCCTTCAACGGGAAGATAAAACAGAAAACGGCGTGAATAAAACGTTCGCCGCAATGCGCCCAAATTGGAAGGCTGACAACGAAAGCAATGAAGGCTGTTGGAATTGCTCCGATTGCTCCCGTTGCTCCGATTGCTCCGGTTGCTCCGGTTGCTCCCGTTGCTCCGATTGCTCCGGTTGCTCCCGTTGCTCCGATTGCTCCGGTTGCTCCGATTGCTCCGGTTGCTCCCGTTGCTCCGATTGCTCCGGTTGCTCCCGTTGCTCCGATTGCTCCGATTGCTCCGGTTGCTCCCGTTGCTCCGATTGCTCCGGTTGCTCCCGTTGCTCCGATTGCTCCGATTGCTCCGGTTGCTCCCGTTGCTCCGATTGCTCCGGTGAAACTGAAAAAAAAGAACCGAAAGAGACCACCCAACACGCCGGATTCACGGTTCCTGTAATACAGAATATCCACCAGTCGATTTTGGCGGCCGTAAAAGAACCTGGCGCTTTCGATATGGGCACATGGCACGCATGCAACACCACTCATTGTTGGGCCGGATGGGCTGTACACTTAGCCGGAAAAGAGGGGTACGCCTTGGAAGATCAAACATCTACTGTATTTGCTGCTATGCAAATTTTAAAAGCCTCTTCTCCAATAAGAGTAAGTCCAGTGAGGTTTTATGAAACGAACGCAAAGGCCATGCGGCATATCGAAAAGTGTGCTGAAGAAGAGGCAAAATTATCCGCCGCAGAATAATAATCACATCCTAAAATACCTAGCCATGCAGATCCTATCAAAGAAAATGACAACAATCGGCTCACTTGAAATATCCTGGTTAGATGGAGCAGAGGTACGAAAAGAAACTTTCTCGGCTGAAGAGGTACAATTCTTCATGTTTCAAACCGGATTGATCACAGACGCAGACAAAGAAAATGTCGATATCCCTGGTGAAGGGCGTTGGTCGTATATCTACTTCCTACAATCGCAGCTAACAGATCAGTTCTGCGAGAACTTAATTAACACAAATACTATTACAAAATAAAAGGCACCGGTTACCGCCGATGCCAAATTACAAACTTAAAAACAGAGCAAAAGTATGGAAAAAGAATTAATCAATACTGAACTCCAAAAATTCAACGTAACCGATAGCTGGATAGCCGAGGCGAAACAGAAATATATGCCGATGACCATTTCAGGCATGGATGATAAAGAAGGCCTTAAAGAAGTCCACGAAGCCAGGATGGTTATAAAAAGGAAGCGTATCGAAGTCGAAAAAGTTGCCAAAGACCTGAACGAAGACGCATTGATATGGCAACGGACAGTAAATTCCGAAAAGAAAAGAATCATATCCGAGCTATCCCCTATCGAAGATCACCTGCAGTCCGAAGAGGATAAAATCGAACAGGAAAAAGAGCGCATCCGTCAGCAAGAGGCACAAAAAGCAAAAGAAAGGTTCAATAATCGTGTAGCGGCGATCATAACAGCGGGAATGGTATTCGATGGGCAAAATTATTCCATTAAGCACATGACAATCGATAATGAAAAAATTGGCCTGATGGACGAGAGGCCCTTTAGCGACTTCCTCTCCGCTGTTCAATCCGAGAAAATAAAAGACGAACAGGCCAAGGCAGAGACAGAACGTCTTCGTGCCGAGGAGTCCGAGAAGCTAAAACAAGAAGCCGCGCGCCTTGAGAAACTTAAAAAAGAGCAAGAGGAGCGCGAAGCTGCATTCAGAGCGGAACAGGAAGAAATACGAAAAAGGCAGGAAGAGAAAGAACGCATCCTCAAAGAGGAGTCTGAGAAACAGGCAGAAACCGCTAGAAGCCTTCGCATTGCATCACGAGCCAACCAGCTTATTGACCTTGGCGGTATAAAAGAATTTAATTCCATAACCTATAAAGGTCGGTCAATAGCCTCTTCCTACGACCTGGATTACAAAACACCTGAAGAATGGGACACCTTCCTGCAAGAACGGAGGGCTGGTATTGTTGAATATGACCGGCAGCTGGAAAAAGAAAGGATTGAAAGAGAGGGAAAGGCGCGATTAGACGCGGAAGAAAAAATTAAAGCCGAAAATGATCGGATCACGAAGGAGGCAGAAGAGGCTAAAAAAGAAGGTGAAAGACAAGAATCTCTGCGACCTGATAAAGAAAAATTGCAGGACCTGGCGAACAATGTAATCGCAATAGCCCTCCCCAAAGTTACCTCTGAAGGTGCGCAACAGATTGCGAATGACGTTCGATTAATGCTCGGGAAAATCCAAACTCATATCCTTAATAAAATAAAGACTTTATAAAAATGGAAAAGAACAAAACAATGGAGGTTGCTAAGGTGCTAAATAATAGTGTCCTGGAAGTACTAACCTCTGAAAAATTACTCGGTTTCGAAAAAGCATATATGATAGCAAGTGCGGTGCAAGAATTGAAGAAGTTGCTTACCCCTGAATACATGAAGCCGATTATGGCACTTCAGGGAAACAAACTTGGTTTCAAAACCGACAAAGATAAAGACGGAGGCTACCCCGAGGAAGCGGTTAAGAATTGCCTTGTCGAAGCCGTTCTAATGGGCGTCCAGCCTTTCGGTAATCAATTTAATATTATCGCCGGAAACTCATACATCACAAAGGAGGGCTTTGGTTACTTACTATCTAACATTAGTGGCCTTTCCTGGAAGATTATTCCACAATTACCGAGAGTCGGTGAAAAGTCAGCTGCAATCGTAATGAAAATTCAATGGACGTACGGCGGCGTTTCGGAAGAGCAGGATATTGACTTCCCAATTAAGGTCAATGCATTCATGGGGACGGACGGCGTTATAGGAAAAGCAACACGGAAAGCTCGTGCTTGGCTGTTCTATACCGTAACAGGAAGTGAAATATCCGATGGGGATGTACAAGACATCGACGCCAAGATCGTCTCAACCACCATTAACGAAACAAAGAAGACTCCACAAGAAATAGAAGCTGAAAGGATTGGACTATTAATACAAGACACCACAACCATTAAGGAATTGGAAGCACTGAAACAATATATCCAGCCTTTTCAGAAGGAGCTTTACGAAGAAAAATTAAAATCTCTTAGCTGATGGACTTCTCAAAAACACTTTTTCGCAGCTCGTCTATCGGTCACATAATGACCGAGCCTCAAAGCAAAGCCGCAAAGGATCGGGGTGAACTTTCCGAAGGGGCGAAAACTCACTTAATCGATGTATATGTATCCAGGAAGTACGGCCGCCAGACTGATATATTCAGCAAATACCTTGAAAAGGGGTTAGCTGTAGAGGAGGATAGTATTACACTTTTTAGCCGAGTTAAAAGGAAATACTATAAAAAGAACGAAACGCATCTTAAGAATGATTTCATTATGGGCACCCCGGATCTTTACGAAGGGGTGTCTATAAACGAAGCCTCGCTGATCGTGGATATTAAGTCATCCTGGGATATTTTCACCTTCTTCCGAAACCTTACCAAGCCGATTAACAAGGATTATTACTGGCAGCTAATGGCATACATGGCACTCACCGGAGCTAAGAAGGCTACACTTGCCTACTGCTTAGTCAATACCCCGGAATTAATGATTGTTGATGAAGAACGGAAGTTAATGTACAGGATGAACGCGGGCACGACCGAGAACCCACTCTACATTGAAGCCTGCGAAAAGTTAAGACAACTTTCAATCTATGACGATATCCCCATGAATCGGAAAATAATCGAATTTTCAATTGATCGGAATGATGAGGAAATAGAAAGAATCTACAGTAAAGTAAAAAAGTGCCGGGAGTATCTCAACGAACTTGAAGCCTCTATCTGCGAACCCCAAACACTACTACAATGATCGGCAAAACATTCTCCATCACAGAAAACAAGGTCACTCGCACCTTGAAAATAGTTGGCGAACACCTGGCTTACGGTAGAAGATTCTACGCGGTAGAAGATTCGATATCTCCTGGAAAACCGCATGACTTCGAGGCGGATGCTTTCGACCGGAGATTTAAAGTAACAGCATCCACTCGTTTCAAACAGCGTGTATTCACGGCCAGGCATCGGCAGCTACAATAACATCCATTCTACCCAGTGAAATTGATTTAACGAATAAAAATAGAGGGTATGACATATTTCCAAACAACACACTTGACACCCTGCGAGCTACAAGAAAGAATATTAACGGCAGGCTCGCAGGAAGACATTATCCGGAAGTTCTTTAATAAACACCCTACCGGCAAATTCACAGCATCGGACCTGGAACGAAAACTGAAAAGCGAACACCTTCTTTCGGAATACGTACCGATCACTTCTATCAGGCGAGCATTGACAACCCTAGCAAAGGATGGTTGGGTGAATAGGTTGAATGAGTGTAAGAAAGGGCCGTATAAGGTTAATGAACATTATTATCAGCTATCAACCGGTTGGGGAAAGGCCGGTTATTCAGAGGAACATCCTATAAACCTATTGTGAAATGGCGAAAATACGAACAGTAAAGCCGGAGTTTTGGGAAGACGAAAAGATTGGAAAGTTAAAAAGAGAACCCCGCCTCCTGTTCCTGGGTATGTTCAATTTCGCGGATGATCAGGGTGTCATCAAATCAAATCCTGTATATATCAAAAGTAGAGTATTCCCGTATGATGACGATTTAAGAGTAGGAGTGTTACAAAATTGGTTAGATGCCCTGGTTCAAGCCCGGATGTTGATACCCTTCCAGTACAAAGGAGAAGGCTATTACGTTATCCGCACTTTCAATGGCCATCAAAAGATCGATCAGCGTTACGCTCGGTACTCAGTAGATCCAAAATTCGTGAAACCTATACTAGATAAGGATTTGATCGACCACGCCGTGAACACACCGTGGCCACACCGTGAACACACCGTGAACACGTCGCAGGAAATGGAGGTGGAGGTGGAGGTGGAGGTGGAAGGGAGGGGGAATACGCCCGCCCAAGAAATTCCAAATCCGTTACAAACCGAAAAATCGGAAGACTATACACCCGGCGCGGAAAATCTATCTCCCCCGGTTGCGCCGCCCCCCTCCTCGGGCCCACCGCTGGAAGATGTGATACGATTCTTCCGTGGGGCTGGCGGAAACGAGGAGATGGCGGAGAAGTTCTGGAACAAATGGGACGGTGTGGGGTGGGTTGACAGAGGCAGCAGAATAGTCAGATGGGCCAGTTTGGCGAACAATTTCATTACAAATTATCACGAAAATGAGCAGAGAAATAAGCGCAGTAGTGGCGGAGGTGGTAACGGGATTAACAGTAGAAACGGCGGTTTCAACATCGTTGCAGGCCAACTTAGGAACGAACTTGAGCACTATGCTTCCGGAGGAACAGCGGGTTTTGGGAATGAAATATAAATCCCCCCGAATAGGTTCATTTTCACCGGAAATCCTTTCTGCTACCTGCAAAGGGTTGGTGATGAAAATCAGTGTGATTACCGGCTGGCAGATACCAGAGAGTAGCGAGTATGTTACAATCCTGGATGACCAACTGAAGAAGAAACTTGTTGATGACTACCAGGACCTGAACATAGATGAGTTTGAATACGCCCTACGGACTTACGGCACGAAGATTAAAGATTGGGGCAAAGGTTTAAACCTCGCGTTGATCGACGATGCGATATGTGAGTATATCGGCATACGGCAACACCTTTCCAGCCTGGAAGAACAAAAACGAAGTAAACAGCCCGAATTACCCGCATTGTCATCCGGGCCAGTGGATTGGTCCGCCGAATGGGAGAAGATCAAGGAATCGGCCCGAAATGGCGCACTAAACCAATCGTACATAATTACTCCCATATACGATTGGCTGAAACGGACAAACCAACTCACCGTATCGGGGGAAGCGCGAAAACAGATTTTGGAAGATTGCAGGCAGGCGCTTGCGTTTGAAATGTCGGTCGCTCTCCGCGCATCTAGTGAGCGAAATCCAGTAGCAAGGGAGAAGCTGGAATTGCTTACACAAGACGGGGACGACTGGCGCCAAAACGAAGATCTGTGGTCAGCCGTGATAAATGCCAGTAAGCAACAAACCGTGAAGATTGAAGCCCAAAACGCTATAATCAATGAATAAAACAGGAACGACAAAAGAGACAGTCCGGTGCAATATTCAGCTTTTGCGAAAGTCGCAGAATCTTAGCCAGGGGAAGTTTGCAAAGTTACTAAAGGTGAGCAGATCCGCGCTAGGTTCTTACAAAGAAGGCCGCTGCACTCCTTCCATCGAAACGCTACTAATAGTCTCGAAAACATTCAATATCCAATTAGAAATTCTCATAACCAAAAACCTGAGTGTAGTATGGAAAGAAAATGCACAAAATGCAACGAAACAAAAGAACTCACAGAGTTCATCAAAGACCCAAGCCATCCTGGAGGCCGCAAATGCTATTGTAGAAAATGCGCAAATGCTGCTTCAAGAGAGAGAGCAAAAAAATTAAGAGAAGAAAGAATGCTATTCATTTAACTATGCCGGGGAAAATGATACTGCATTACAACCACGGTCACACCAGAAAAGAGGATTACCGTGACCCGGAACATGCGAAGAAAATAGTTCGGCGTTGGTCATTGAATTACAATCTAACAGCTAAAGACCATTACATAACCATAATACCAGAAATAGACGAAGATGAAACAAGTGATATATGGAACGGTACCGAGCAAGAGCAACTGCTACATAATAGTGAAGATCAAGGGGGTGTCCTCCCTGGCAAAATCGCCCGCATTGAGAAAGTATGAGAATGATTTCTACATCCAGTGCAACCAGTACCGGGGCAAAATGATTGAAGGGTATTTTGAATTTCACATGGATGTTTTCTATCCGAATCAAAGAGCAGATTTAGACAATTCATTGAAAGTGGTTTTGGACTGCCTGCAACGCGTCAAGGCTTTCAAAAATGACAACAAGGCTGTCGGACTGCACATTCGTAAGTTCAAAACTGAAGGAGATCCCAGGATTGAATTTGAAATCGTTGCCGTATGAGTGGCTATCTGGAATACCGCCTCCGATTAAAGAACGAGGATCGCCCACCGAAAGAGAATAAAGTCCGAAAGATAAAACAATACAGCGATAAGCGAGCAAAGATCAACCGGGAGTATTACGCGAGATCCCGGCCAGTGTGGAAGGATAAGCCGTGTGAGATCAATGCTCCTGGTTGTTCAAAATCCGCTGATGGGATTCATCACCTAAAAGGAAAAGGCACTACAGAATTACTCATGGATGAAAAATATTGGATGGCCGCCTGTAACAAATGCAACCTTTTTGTGGAGGAGAATCACGCATGGGCGGTGGAAAGAGGGCTTAAACTATCACGCTTAAATAAAAGATCGAGTAATGGAACTGAACAAAATATATAACCAGGATTGCATAGAGGGTATGCGACAGTACCCGGATAAGTTCTTTCAACTGGCTATTGTAGACCCTCCGTATTTCCAGGGGCCAAACTTGTCTGGATACTATGGCAAAGGATACAGTAATCTCGGTGTAAAACGGGCGAAGTATTACAAGGGATGCAAAGAGTGGAATGTACCGGGTCCAGAATACTTCCAAGAGTTGCGCAGAGTGTCTAAGAATCAAATTATCTGGGGCGCCAATCATTTTGCCGGTGTATTTGATTCATCCTCCCCTTGTTGGATTATCTGGGATAAGGATAATGGGAAAAGTTCCTTTGCAGACGCCGAAATCGCCTATACTTCATTTAGGTCGGCGGTTCGAATTTTCAAGTATATGTGGAATGGCATGCATCAAGGGTCGTTCGGCGGTGATGTTTCAAAAAATGAGAAGCGCATACACCCCACGCAAAAGCCCGTTGCGCTATATAAATGGCTGCTCGCCCATTATGCCAATGCGGGAGATAAGATCCTCGACACTCATGCAGGCAGCTGTAGCTCAGCGATAGCTTGTATAGACATGGGGTTTGATTACATCGCATATGAACTTGATCATGACTACTGGAAAGCGGGCACTGAGAGGGTAAGGCAATTTGAAGCACAACTCAAACTTTTTTAATCAGGCGTCAGCCGCAAATAAATAGAAAATGTATACAGAAGAAGAAATTGAAACACAGAAACGAAAAGCCCAAAAGTGGGATGAGTTGGAGGAGAAGATAGCTGTCTGTTATGGCAGAGAAAACGAAGATGGCGAATGGGAGGAAAACAATGATGAAAACATAGACCTCTGCACGATTGGGGAGATTGCCGCCAGCGCATTCGAGTGGCTATAACACTAAACTATCAACCGGCCCAGGAACGGGCAACGTATAATTATGAACAAAATAACACCGGAAGAAATACAAAACATTGTCTGCGAAGAGATCCTGCGGGAAGAGGTATTGCTGAAATATCCATCAATAAACATTGACCTGAAGTGGATGATTTTTGCAGCAATGAAAAGATACGCCGGGCGGAAAGTAGCGGAAAAAGACACCGAGCTTAAAACCCTCACCGACAAATGCGCCTCTCTCCTTACCACGATCTCCCAACAGCAGGATCAGTTGCAGCAAGCGCAGGATGGCATCGAAGAGGCGGTCACTCAGCTTGAATACTTGGATAAACGATTCCCTACTGGCACAACTCCTCCTGTAGTTTCTCGGCTGGAAACATTGGTAACCAAATTAAATCAACCGGCGAAGGAGGCCGATAAAGATGAGTAAGGCAATAACATTCTCCGGCTCCCCCACAGGTGATCCTCGGATTATAGCAATCGGCTGGCAGAGCTGGGGGAAGAAAAGAACTGTAATGCGCGTGATGTATTTTGAAAAGCGCCATCCGTCTGCAAAATATTTTTTGATGGAAAAGATAGGCAGGAGGTGGTATGAGTTCGGGCATTATCATTCGTTGGCAGAGGCTACGAGCATAGAAACAATGGCCTATAAAAGACAATTAACAGCAAAATAAACGCTACCGGGAAAGATGAATTATGATTCGGCCATTGCATATACTACCTGACCTGATTCACAAAACCGCACACCTTCATCCTATGGCAAGGGCTTATGATATGTTTCCGTCTCCATACGATTACGAGCGGCTATTGTTTTTTCAAAACGAGCATATGTGTAAGATGTTTTTTCGGTTTATCGATCCGAAACACAAGGACGAACAACCATTTTGGCGCAATAATACCTGGCATTATTGCGTAGCCGATAGTGAACTCGGAGATTACTATTGGTTTAACCTTAATCAGTTAATTATTTGTACAGATTAAACGCCACCCGATAAGCGATACCGGGGAATGAAATGCCGTATTATATAAAAAGAGAGGTAAAACCATTGGAGGCTCGCCAGTTAACAGAGCGCAACCAAGCCGAAATTATGGAGTGGATTGGCGGTAGAAGGGGGCTTGATGGGTCGGTCGTACTTGTAACTCCTGAAAGCGGCAAGGGAACTCAAATAGCTGTAACTGGCGATTATCTTGTAAAGGGGTATACTGAATTATTAGGATGGCACTTTTGGCCCGTAAAACCTGATTATTTTGAATTGAACTACGAAAAAGTAAGAGATTAACCACACCGGCTCCGGCATCCGGTAAATAACTGAAGAATGGATTACCTAATCGAAGAAACAAAATACAGCCTGTCATACCAGCAACTAAAACAGCAGCATGAAGAGCTTTGCTCTATTGCCAATGGTCCTTTCATTACTCGTCTACCGGAAGCACTTCACTTAGCTTGCATTATCTGCTACCTGAAGGAATACGACCACCAGGTTTTAAGTGACCATGGCATAATACACCAGCTGGTGCACCTTCTGAATCACGAGGAGAATGCAATCCGGGATATAAAACAGATCAGGAAGCAGTTTAATGAGGTACTTTATTTATCTTAAATAACCCCCGTGAGGGAGAAAACGTGAAGAGAAATGGCACTACCAGTAATTTATAATGTAAAGCGGGTCGCGGAATACCTGCTTATAGACGAGGATACAGTTACAAAACTGATACGAACCCGTGAAATGGCGGCCAAAAAAGTAGGCAGAGAATGGCGGATTACCGAGGATGACATCCAAGAATATCTAAACTCAAAAAAGATAACCCGCCGCAAGACTGCTTAATAAAGTCCGGTTACGGCTTTATTAATTTCGTCATCATCGAGGCTATTTAAATATGCCTCGGTGGTGGAGAAGTTAGTATGGCCAAGACTGTCTTTTATAACCCAAGGGTCTACCTTTGCTCTTTTAATCATCTGCGCGAATGAGTGCTTGGCTACGTGAAACGTTAACTTATCTGTAATCCCGATAAGGATGGCGATCCGTTTCAAGCAGGTATTTGCCACGGTATTTGCCTCGTTTGTGGCATAATGGATCTGTACTTTTGTTTTACACAATTCTTTCAGTACGGGGAACAAATATGGCCCCGTACCGGTTTTGTATTTATCAATAATACGCTGTAATTTAGGGTGAATCTCCAACTCGCGAAAGTGCAGACCTTTTGTCATTCTGTATTTCAATATATTATTTTCAATCTGATCGCGCTGAAGCTGAACAACACTCCCAAATCTCATTCCCTGGGCATAATAAGAAAACAAGAAAGCATCTCGGTATAAATCCATTACTCCAACCAACTTTAATTCTTCCATTAGGGTTATTTGTTCTGGCAAAAGTTTGATACGACCAACTGGTGTGGTTTTCGCCCTAAACATTTCAAAGGGGTTATGCCCAATCTCTGGCCACATTCGTTGTGCTTCCCGGAAAGCGGATCGGAGATGACGTATTTTCCTAGCTACGGTATTGGGTGTATTTTTCTTTTCGTTTCGGAAAAATGAATCTATTTTTCTCACGTCCTCTATGGTTATGCTATTCAGAATTACATCCCCATTAAATGATTCCCTTAGCTGCTCTTTTAATGATAACATCCTGGAGTAAAGGGTCAGCGCACTGTCTGCGCTATACCGATTGGCTATCTTGTCGAGTATTTCCGAAAATGTGTGACCATTGGCCGGCACATCCGAAAGCAGGAAGTCAAAATCAAATGGTCTATTATCCAATCTTAGCCTAGTAATCTTCTCCATTATTTTAGATCGTTCATCCTCGGCGATTGAATTTATATAAAGTGCATCCGGATGCCTCCTTATCCAGTCGGATATCCCCTCTTTAAATTGTTCAGTTTTAACCGAGAAGCCGATATATTTATATCTGCTCTTACCTTCATTGCTAATTCTAATACACAGGGGGAATGTACCATCGTCTTTTTTGCGATGAGTCTTTAGAATAACCTTTACTGTAGCCATAATTAGAAATTTACATTGTAAATACGCATTGTAAATGCGTTGTAAATATATGTGGCGTGATTGATAGGTGCAGCTTGGGTTAAATCGTGCTTACGTAGCTATTAAGAATAGCCACCACAAAGCAAAAGCCGCTATAGTAGCGGCTTTAATTAAAATGATTTGTGACCCCGTCTGGATTCAAACCAGAAACCTTCTGATCCGTAGTCAGATGCTCTATTCAATTGAGCTACGGAGCCATTATAATGATAGGATGGCAAAGGTATGAGATTTTCCGAAAATGTCAAATTCTTTGTAATAAATCCCCATAATCTCCTGGTTTACACTTACTTTTACAAGAATTGTTTAATCATTATTACGCGTGAAAATTCAACTCTGGAGCATAGGAAAAGAACATGATCCCTACATCAGGGAAGGCATCGCTGTATTTCAAAAAAGGTTGCAACATTACGTGGATTTTGATGTAAAACTCATCCCTACTGTAAAACAGGCTGCCAGTCTATCCGTTCCTGAACTCAAAAAACAGGAAGCCAAAATAATCATGGACCTGCTACAGCCCACAGATTATTTGCTGGCACTGGATGAAAAAGGAAAGATGATGACAACTATCCAGTTTTCAGATTTTCTGCAACAACGCACCAATGCCGGTACCAGGCAGCTGATCATCCTGATCGGTGGCGCCTTCGGTATAGATCCGTCTTTGCTGCAACGGGCGCAGATGCAGCTATCCCTTTCTCCGCTTACCTTCCCACATCAGCTGGTAAGACTTATTTTCACAGAACAGTTGTACCGCGCCTATACTGTATTAAACCGCGAGAAATATCATCATCAATAGTTACATTTATAGTCTAACAATCCGAGCTTATGGCACTTAATATTAGCATTAGTATTATCATTATCATCATTACCTGCCTCATATCCTATACCTCGCTGAACAATTATGAGCAGCTGGAAAAGTTAATGATGCGGCCATACATGGTAAATAATTACAAACAATACTACCGGTTTATCACCTCAGGCTTTGTACACGCAGACTATCAGCATCTGCTGTTTAATATGCTGACCTTATTCTTTTTCGGAAGTTTTATCGAAGGAGTATTTGAACAGTTATTTGGCAACAAGGTCGTTTATGTGCTCTACTATATCCTGGGTATTATTATCTCGGATATTCCCTCTTATATCAAACACAGAAATAATCAGCAATATGCATCCTTAGGCGCTTCCGGAGCTATTTCTGCGATTGTATTTACCGCCATCCTGGTAAATCCCTGGGCTTCTATTTACCTGTTTTTTGCCATTAAAATTCCGGCAGTGGTATATGGTGTGTTATTCCTTGCGATCTCTGCTTATATGTCGAAGAAAGGTGGTGGCAATGTGAATCATGATGCGCATCTGTGGGGTGCTTTATTTGGCATCATCTTCCCGCTTGTATTTCATCCTGAACTGGGCACCAGGTTTTTGGAGATGCTATTAAATAAATAAAATTTACGAATTTTTTGATTTTGGAATTTAGGGATTTGAAATGCAGCGGGTATATATGGTTATCTCCGCTGCATTTCAAATCCCTAAATTCCAAAATCAAAAAATTCGTAAATTCCTACACTGTTGTCTCCAAACAAAGCATATCCTTTGTTCCCGGTGTGATCTTAAACCGGTCGTCAACTCTCCTGCCTACTACCCATACAATTCTTTTGGCAGACTCCAGTACCCATACATTTTCCTTTTGTGGTAATGATAATTTCTGATCGATCAGAAAGCGACTGAGCTTTTTCTTTTTGGGCATACCCAACGGATAAAAATAATCACCTTGTTTCCATTTTCTCAGGATAAGCGGGAAGGTCACCTTGGCAGCGTCCAGCCAGGCGGTTGTTGCAGCAACAGGAATCGCTGTACTGCCTCTCTCCTGCCGCCGCAGGTGCAGCTGACCACCGGCAAACGCTACGTGCTGCTGTGGGGCTTCAATCACCAGTAACGGCGCATCCGGAATAGATAGCGGCGTAACAAGCAACCAGTTACGGTTGCGGATGATGCGGTGGGTGGACGTTTCCACGTATCTGCCGGATTCACTGTCAAGCAGAGCCAACACTTGCTGCGCTTGTGCAGTAGAACAACCAAACTCCCGGAACAGCTCCCAGGCAATGGTTTGCAGCGGAACACTCTTTTGCAATTTCAGTACAGGCACCATCCAGGTATTGTCTTTTTGAAACAACAGCCTGGCCCGGTGCTTTGCCATCGCCTGCTGGTAAAGGATTTCCGCTTCCTTCATGCGGGCGATGCTGCCATCCATATTTTTCACCGCCGCAGGAAAAACTTCCTGCATCAGCGGAATAATACGGTGACGGAAGAAATTACGTGTATACTTGTCCGTTATATTCGAACTGTCTTCCACATATGCTATTTCGTGTAAAGCTGCATAAGCTATCAACCTGTCCTTTTCTGTAAATAACAACGGCCTGATGATGCGTTCCTGTTTAGGCATAATCCCGTGCAACCCTGCGATACCGGTGCCTTTACAGAAGTTCATCAGTGCTGTTTCCACGCTGTCCTGCATATGATGCGCGGTAGCGATGAAAGCATAACCCTCCTTTTCACGGATCTGTTCCAGCCACTTGTAACGCAGCTCCCGCGCAGCTACCTGGATACTTACATGGTTATCTGCGGTGTAGGCATGGGTATCAAATCTGATGGTATGCAAAGGTAAATCCAGCGCAACAGCCTGTTGCTGTACAAAGTGTTCATCTCTCACCGACTCTTCCTCTCTCAGTTGAAAATTACAGTGAGCAATACCTGCTGAAAAACCAGCCTGTTTAAACAGGTGCGCCATCACGATGGAATCCACGCCCCCGCTCACTGCCAGCAATATCCGTTGCGACGGATCAAACAGTTGTTGGCGGGTGATATATTCTTTAAAATTTGTCAGTAAATGTTGCGGCATCCTTTGTTTCTTAATTGATTAATATACCAGGTCTTCGTATGCAGATTGCAGTTCATTATAAGCATGTCTTTCATTGCCAGCCTTTGCCATTTCCATCCCTTTTTCATAGGTGCTGATGGCCGCTTCTTTGTCGCCGGCGCGCTCAAGCAGCTTACCCAGGTGATAGTAGGAACCAACATAGCCCGGCTCAAAGGCCAGCAATTCTTCAAACAGTTGTCTTGCCGTTTGATCGTCGTTCAGTTTTATATATTCCAGTGCCAATGCATGCTTCAGAAAGCTGTCGTTTGGGCTGCTTTCCAGGAACTGTCTGATTTGCGCAATTCTATCCATGTGGATTTTGTGTTTTTTACCAGGTGCCGTAATAAATTACAGATAACAGTTATATAGATGCTTTTTACTGACTAAAATCATAAGACAGCCCACGGTTGGCTTACTTTAATTAAATATATTTGCTATTACCGCATTTTTAAACAAAACAGTTTAAGGCCATGAAGATTTTAGTTTGTATCAGTAAAACTCCGGACACGACTGCAAAAATAGCTTTCACGGACAATAACACGAAATTCAATGAGGTTGGTGTCCAGTTTATTATTAATCCTTATGATGAATGGTATGCCTTGGTAAGGGCGCTGGAGCTGAAAGAAACGGTGGGTGCAGATTTGCACCTGATTACTGTTGGCGGAGCAGATTGTGACCCGATCATACGTAAGGCGCTGGCATTGGGCGGTGATGAGGCTTTTCGTGTAAATGCCGAAAACCCCGATAGTTTTTATATTGCTTCACAGATAGCGGCACATGCCAGGGAAAAACAATATGACATTATTTTCACCGGAAAGGAAACCATCGATTATAATGGTTCCGGCATCGGCGGTATGGTAGCAGAGCTGCTGGACCTCCCCTATGTGTCTATAGCCGCTAAATTTGACCTGAACGGTACTACAGCGACCATCAACCGCGAGATTGAAGGTGGAGAGGAAATATGTGAGGTATCACTCCCGGTGGTTGTTTCCTGTCAGAAAGGGATGGCGGAAGCGCGGATCCCGAATATGCGCGGAATTATGGCGGCCAGAACGAAACCGCTGACCGTAACAGAACCGGTAGCAGCAGATACGCTTACCAGTGTGGTGAACTTTGAATTACCGCCCGCAAAAGCCGGTGTGAAGTTGATCAGCCCGGATAATGTAGCTGAACTGGTGAAGTTACTGCACGAAGAAGCGAAAGTGATCTAAGCCGCAGTACTTATTTCTTCATTATTAATCAACTTATTCATGTCTATATTAATATTTGCCGATCAGGCACAGGGAAAAATTAAGAAAGCTGCATTTGAAGCCGTACAATATGGCGCCAAAGTAGCGGAGCAACTGGGTACAACGGCCACCGCCATCGTGCTGGGACCTGCAGACAACGCGGAACTCGCAGCATTGGGTAATTACGGCGCCGCTAAGGTTTTGCATGTAGCAGATGCCCGTTTACATGAAGTGGAAAGCACCGTATTCACCAAAATCATTGCCGAAGCTGCCGAAAAAGAAGGCGCAAAAGTGATCATCTTCCCACATAATTTTGATGGTAAAGCAATTGCATCACGTGTAGCAGCCAGGCTCAAAGCAGGATTGGTAGCGGGTGCTATCTCCTACCCTGACACCAGCAATGGTTTTGTAGTGAAGAAGAATGTATTTTCCGGTAAGGCATTTGCCAACATCAATATTACAGCCGATAAAAAAGTGATCGCGATCATACCCAATACATTCCCGGTGGCAGCGGGGTCAGGAACAGCTACTGTAGAAGCTTTCGCAGCAACGATCAACGATGCTGACTTCAAAGTGAAAGTAGTGAAAGTAGAAACGGTGAGTGGCGATATCCCGTTAACAGAAGCAGAAATCATTGTGAGTGGCGGCCGTGGACTGAAAGGTCCGGAGAACTGGGGAATCCTGGAAGACCTGGCCAAAGCACTGGGCGCAGCTACTGCAAGCTCCCGTCCGGTGGCAGACGCAGGCTGGCGTCCGCATCATGAGCATGTGGGTCAGACCGGTCTTACCGTAAGACCTAACCTCTACATAGCCATTGGCATTTCCGGCGCTATCCAGCACCTGGCCGGTGTAAACGGCAGTAAGGTGATTGTGGTGATCAATAAAGATCCGGAAGCACCCTTCTTCAAAGCAGCCGATTACGGTATTGTAGGCGACGCTTTTGAAGTGGTTCCCAAGCTCACAGAGGCGGTGAAGGCGTATAAAAGTAAATAGTACCAGATGGTGTAAAGGATGGATTATATATTATGAATGATGGAGTTATGAGGAGATTTTACGGATCGATCTTTGGGAATATCTCCCCACAACTCCATCATTCATAATCTGTAATCCATCAATATATTAGTCATTAATCATGATAGATTTTTTTTAGATAAGGAATATTTTTCTAACTTCACGGTCTTACAAAATATTCAGCGACAACGCAAGACAGATATGAGAAAAATAGAACTGGAAATAGTTGCTTTATCGCACAGCATTACGCAGACTCATTCATATGCCGTGGTATTGGGAGAGGTTAATGGTTTACGCCGTTTGCCGATTGTGATTGGCGGCTTTGAAGCGCAGGCGATCGCAGTGGCGCTTGAAAAGATGCAACCCAGCCGCCCTCTTACGCATGATCTGATGAAAAACTTTATGAACGCATTCAATATTGAATTACATGAAGTGGTGATCAGCAATCTCCAGGAGGGCATTTTTTATTCGAAGCTTGTCTGTTCCAGCAACGATGAAACGATTGAAATAGACTCCCGTACCTCAGATGCACTGGCATTGGCAGTACGCTTTGGATGCCCTATTTACACATTCGAAAATATCCTCAACAGTGCAGGCATTTTACTGGATGATCCTGCCGGTAAGAAAAGCAACAAGCCCGTTACCCCCACTATTTCAGAACACGACAGAGGTGCAGAGGATGACCTGAAAGCGATGAACGTGGACGAGCTGACCACCTTACTACAGGAAGTGCTGGAACAGGAAGATTACATCCGGGCTATCGCTATCCGCGATGAGATCAACAGCCGCAAAAGTAAATAATCATTATTCTCGCAGGGAACCGTAGCTGGTAGAGAATGGTCTGCTGCTCCCAGTTTGCTGTATAATGTATCCTACATGATCGTTTTTCCCAACTGCAAAATAAACCTCGGTCTGCATATCACCGGCAGACGCGCAGACGGTTTTCACGACCTGGAAACTATATTCTACCCATTACCACTCAACGATGCACTGGAAGTGCTCTCCCCCGGTACGCTGCAATTCAGCAGCAGCGGAATCGCCGTTCCGGGTGACCCGGCCGACAATCTTTGCCTCCGGGCATTTCACTTATTACAGCAAGATTTTCCTTTGTTGCCTGCAGTGAACATTCATCTGCACAAGCATATCCCTATGGGCGCAGGGTTGGGCGGCGGTTCAGCAGATGCAGCTTTCATGCTGCAGTTACTGAATACAAAATTCCGGCTGGAGCTAACAACTGCGCAGCTAATGGATTATGCAGCAAAGCTGGGTAGTGACTGTCCATTCTTTATTATCAACCAGCCGTGCTTTGCCAGTGGCCGGGGTGAAGTACTGGAACCGGTGACGCTGGATCTCTCCGGCTATTCCTTTTTACTGGTTTATCCGGGTATTCATGTGAATACAGGCTGGGCATTCAAACAGGTAACGCCGCAGTTACCAGCGCATGCACTCGGGGAAATGATCCGGTTGCCGGTAAGCGATTGGAAAGAAGTGATCGGGAATGATTTTGAAGTACCGGTGTTCCAGGTTCATCCGGTGTTGGCGGATATCAAGGCAACGATGTATGCCTCCGGGGCTATATATGCCGGTATGAGCGGCAGCGGGTCAACGATGGTGGGGATCTTCCCTAAAAACAAAATAGCTGACATCTTGTGGGATGCCAGCTACCGGGTATTTGTAATGAAGTGATTTTTACTTTACAGAAGCTACCAGGCTTTTGAAAGTTTCTGGTTCATTCATAGCCAGATCAGCCAGAACTTTTCTGTTCAGGTCGATATTTTTACCAGCTAATTTATTCATGAACACAGAGTAGGTCAACCCTTCTGCTCTAACAGCAGCGTTGATACGGGCGATCCACAGCTGACGGTAGTTTCTTTTCTTTAATTTACGACCAACATAGCTATAAGTAAGTCCTTTTTCAAGAACGTTCTTCGCTACTGTGTAAACATTTTTTCTTTTACCGTAGAAGCCTTTGGCTTGCTTTAAGATCCTTTTTCTCCGGGCTCTTGAAGCTACGGCGTTAACTGAACGAGGCATTTTGCTTGTTTTTTTCTCAGGTTATAAAATTCGATTCTTTTTGACAGATACTAGCGGAGACCGAGCATTCTCTTAACCAGGTTAAGATTTGCTTCGTGAACCAGCGTACTACCTCTCAGGCTACGTTTTCTTTTCGTAGATTTTTTAGTCAGTAAGTGGCTTTTGAAGGCCATAAACCGCTTAATCTGTCCGTTCCCACCAATCTTGAACGTTTTCTTGGCACGGGAATGTGTCTTTACTTTGGGCATCTTACATCAAATTTGGTCAGCAAAGGTAGGGAATTATTTTAATAATGCATACCGTTCTACAAATAAATCGGCCGCTATCCCCGATGTGGATAACTTTTTAATATGTTTTTCTCCTTCATTAATGGATTGACTATCAATTTTCCGCCTGCCTCCGCTTTACCTATCTAGCTCATATATCATATTAATAGTATTAGCACTATTTTTATATTCCTATATTATCATTAATTTTAATTTTAAAATAGTCACATATTTTAGCCATATTAGTATAAATACCTGACGCCTATGAAAGCATTTTACTCATTCCCACAGTCCGACTGGAACAAGGTTTTCACCCTTTTTTACCGATGTAAACGGTTGAAAAGCAATGAGCACTGAGCATCTATAAATGCTCATGGCTGATACTTTTTTCACTTAACCGTTTTACACCTATGAAACCTTTTTTATCCTTTTTATACCTGATTCTGGGTCTTATGCTGATGTCCGTCACGACAACAGCACAAAAGGCATTTATAAACGCTCCCGACAACGTATGTAAGGGAAGTTTAGCCAGCCTGAACGGACTCTTATGGGACAAAGACTTCAATCCTGACCATATGGACTGGAGCGTATCACCCGCCCTCGCCCCTGCAGACTACGAGATGGTGTTCTGGACAGGTACCGGTGTTACTCCGGGACCAGGCGCTATGTGGCTCGGTCAAAAGCCGAACACCACCTATCCCGGCGTCACCGCAATGACCATCAGACTAAAGAAAGAAGGCACCTATACCTTTACTGTAAAAATTTATAAAACTAGTAATAGTACTCCATATACTGTCTCCAAAACAATTACTGTTCAGAACTGTGATATGAGTGCTTGTCCCGGTACCATCAGTACCATGGCAGGGTTCAAAGAAGACTTTGGCCGTATGAAGACGGGAAATGCGCAAAAAAAGAATGATATCATTGATGGCATCCAGCCTGCTGCAGACAGGTACCTCTTTGGTTCCGGTCAACTCGATGATAACTATTATGCTGTTTATTATAATACACAATTGAGAACTGAATGGGTAAGCTCACAGGATCATACCCAGAACTTCTTAGCACCCGACTCCGTAGGCGCCATGCTGGTAGCGAATTCTGCGCTTGAGAAAAAAGCATTTTATAAAAGAACGATCACCGGGCTTTGTCCTGGTTCTATTTATTCCTTTTCGGCCTGGTTCATGAACGTGAACTCACTCGCCACTTTTTATGATGGTTGTGCCAGGTCAACAACTTCCAAACCGGATGGCTACCACTACGCCGGTGTAACTTTTGTACTCTCGGAAACAGGTACCGGGAAAGAAATAGGACGATTTAATACCTATGATGTATCGATGAACCTCAAGAAGCCGGAATGGCAGCAATATGGAGGTAGTTTTAAAACAAAGCTTACATCGGTAGACTTAACCATCATCAACAACAACTACGGCGGTTGCGGTAATGACATCGCTATTGATGATATTGAATTTAAATATTGCAGCCCTGATATATTTGCATTTGTGGATGGTCTGAAGGATGAACAAAGAACGGAAGACAGGGTGTGTGGCGGTGCTGTACTCGACCTGACCGCCTTCTTGAATCCTATAGACTATTTCGATCAGCCAACCTATAAATGGCAGATTAGCCCTGATGGCCTCGAAGCTACCTATGTAGATATTGTGGACGGTCCCGTGAACGCCGGTGTGATTTCAGGTGCAACAACACCTGTCTTACATTTTGGCCCTGGTGCATTGAAAGGCGATCCCAATGTCGAAAAAACTTACTATTACCGCGTGGGCATTACAGAAAAGGACAACCTTAGCCTGACAGGATGCGCCGCGCCGTCGCGCCCCGTGAAGATAACGATCCTCCCACAACCACAGATTACCATTACCGGATCGGAAATATGTTCCGGAGCAACAGCTACCCTTACTGTTGATGATAAATATGATAGCTATGAATGGAAGGTAATCCCGATTGTTACCGGCCAGACGCTTACCGTATCTCCAACAGTTACCACTACCTATGAAGTAGTGGGTGAGAAATCATATGGTAATGCTAAAGTCTGTAAGGATAGTAACCGCGCCGAAATTGTCGTATATGACCCTCCTGTTGTAAATGTAAGCCTCCTCACTCCGAAAGAAATCTGTCTGGGTGACGAAGTGAAACTGGATATCCAGGAAGAGAATAAAGATTATGATATTAAATGGGATCTGAATGGTACGTTGATACCAGGTGAAACAGATGTAACGCTGACCCATACTCCTACTACAGCTACTACAGGTGCATTCCATAACATCTATAATGTAACGGTAACGAATGGAGTTTGTGTAGTGGATGACAACATGGAAGTAATCGTGCATACGCTGCCGGATGCAACCGTGGGACCTGATCAGGTACAGTGTATCACCTCCCCTACCTTTACACTCACTGGTAATCAACCACCTGCCGGTCAAACTGGTCAATGGACATTTAAAGATGGAATAGATAATGGTGCGACGATCACCAACCCGGCACTCTACAACAGTACTGTTACCGGACTGCCGGCTGGCAAAAGCGTGACGCTGATATGGACCATTACCAATGACAACAAAACAGATTGCGCTGACGAGGCTTCCCTGACTTTAACCAGTTTGCCGGAACCTGTTAGTGACGCAGGAACAGCTATCACCCAATGCGGTATCAATACATTCCAGTTGGGCGCCAACGAACCCGGTGAGTATGAAACTGGTAAATGGACGGTCACTGCCGGCTCTGGTGTGACCTTTGATGATGCTACCAGATACGATGCCATCGCAACCATGTCAGCAACACCAGTGGTGAAAGATGTAACACTTACCTGGACCGTCACAAACGGCAAATGCCTGGATGCCACTTCCACCGTTATTTTACACCGGAGGAAAGCACCCACCCTTACGGCCACCGCGGCGGCAGTTTGTAATGCTGATAATAAGTTCACGATTACATTCTCCGGACTTACAGGAACTGTAACGGAATATACCGTTAAGCCAGGCACACCTACGCCTATGCCCGGATTTGTAGCTGCAGCGACCACTACGCCATGGCCTACCACTGGTAATACTATTGTGGTGGACTATACAGGCCCTGTTGCTGCCGGTACTTATAATTTTATATTGAGTGTACAGGATGGTACCAATGCAGGATGTACCGCTGATATTCCTTTTACTGTTAAGCTGGATGAAAAGCCAACAGTAACCATCACCGGTAATCCTTTGGATATCTGTCTTGGCGCCGGTGTTACCCTTAGCATCGAAGCAGCTAACAGTACTTATACCAAAACCTGGAAAGTAGATGGGGTGACTGTTGGTACGAACAGCCTTACGCTCACGCATACACCATCTGCACCCGCAGGAATCAAGGTTTACAGTGTGACCGTAGTAAACGGAACATGTACAGAAACAGTTTCCCAGGATGTAATCGTGAATGCTGTTCCGATAGCTAATGCCGGTATAAACATTTCCCACTGTGATAATGGTACTTTCCAGATGGCGGCGGTATGGGATCCGGCTATACCAATTGCTGATCAGAAAGGTGAATGGTCTATTGTTGGTACTGCAAATGGCGCCAGTATCACTACAACTACTGATCCGCTCACAACTGTAACTGGTCTTACTGCCGGAACTGCTGTTACGCTCAGGTGGACGGTCAGCAATACGAATAACAGTAGCTGTTCTAATTTTGCGGATATTGTATTAACGAATACACTGCCGATCACTGTCAGCGTAGCGGGTAATCCGATCACGCAGTGTGGTATTACTACTTTCCAGCTCAGTGGCAATACCTTAAAAACCGGTGAAACCGGTAAGTGGACGGCTCCTGCTGGCTCCGGTGTGACCTTCGATCATGACGACGCACCGAATGCAATAGCCACACTGCCGGCCACGCCTACCTCACAGCAGGTAACGCTCACCTGGACCATTTCAAATGGCGTATGTACCGCGACTACATCTGAGGTAGTATTAACACTCACGGAAGCGCCTACACTAACCATTGCGCCTATTGCTGCGGTATGTAACAGTAAGGGTTCCTTTAATCTCGCTTTCTCTGCTGTTGATGGTACTATTACCAAATACAGCATTAAAGCTGACGTACCCACGCCAATGGCGGGCTTCACAGACATAGTAGGTGCTACCTGGACAGGTGTAAGTCCTATCAATGTAACTTATCCTTCTACTGTAGCAGCAGGTACTTATAACTTCACCCTTACCATCCAGAATGGAAACAACCAGGGATGTGTAACTGTGATTCCGTTCTCTGTTAAAATTGATCAGGAACCTACCGTAGCCATCACCGGTAATCCTGCTGAAATTTGTAAAGGAACGGCCGTAGCACTCAGCATCGATGCTGCCAATGGCGCCTATACAATACAATGGACACTGAATGGAGTTAATGTCGGAACGGGAACATCTCTCGCCAATACACCTACCTTTATTGGTGATAACATTTACGAGGTAACCGTTACAAATGGCGCCTGCTCTGTTACTGAAAATGTAACCGTTGTAGTTAGATCCGTGCCCGTAGCTAATGCCGGTATAAACATTTCCCACTGTGATAATGGTACTTTCAAGATGGCGGCGGTATGGGATCCGGCTATACCAACTGCGGATCAGCAAGGAAAATGGTCTATTATTGGCGCTGCAAATGGCGCCAGTATCACTACAACTACTGATCCGCTCACAACAGTAACCGGCCTTACCGCCGGAACAGCTGTTACGCTCAGGTGGACAGTCAGCAATACGAATAACAGTAGCTGTACTGATTTTGCGGATATAGTATTAACGAATACACTGCCGCTCAGCGAAAACAAAAATGGTGCGCCGATCACGCAGTGTGGTATTACTACTTTCCAGCTTAGTGGCAGTCCCATAAAAACAGGTGAAACCGGTAAGTGGACCGCTCCTGCAGGCTCCGGTGTGACCTTCGATCATGACGACGCACCGGATGCAATAGCCACGCTGTCGGCCACGCCTACCTCACAGCAGGTAACGCTCACCTGGACCGTTTCAAATGGCGTATGTACCGCGACCACATCTGAGGTAGTATTAACACTCACGGAAGCGCCTACACTAACCATTGCACCTATTGCTGCGGTATGTAACAGCAAGGGTTCCTTTAATCTCGCTTTCTCTGCTGTTGATGGTACCATTACCAAATACAGCATTAAAGCTGATGTACCCACGCCAATGGCAGGCTTCACAGACATAGTAGATGCTACCTGGACAGGTGTAAGTCCTATCAATGTAACTTATCCTTCTACTGTAGCAGCGGGTACTTATAACTTCACCCTCACCATCCAGAATGGCGACAACCAGGGATGTGTAACTGTGATTCCGTTCTCTGTTAAAATTGACCAGGAACCTACCGTCAATATCACCGGTAATCCTGCTGAAATTTGTAAAGGAACGGCCGTAGCACTCAACATCGATGCTGCCAATGGCGCCTATACAATACAATGGACACTGAATGGAGTTAATGTCGGAACGGGAACATCTCTCGCCAATACACCTACCTCTATTGGTGATAACATTTACGAGGTAACCGTTACAAATGGCGCCTGCTCTGTTACTGAAAATGTAACCGTTGTAGTTAGATCCGTGCCCGTAGCTAATGCCGGTATAAACATTTCCCACTGTGATAATGGTACTTTCCAGATGGCGGCGGTATGGGATCCGGCTATACCAACTGCGGATCAGCAAGGAAAATGGTTTATTGTTGGTGCTGCCAATGGCGCTACTATCACTACAGCTACTGATCCCCTCACAACAGTAACCGGCCTTACCGCCGGAACAGCTGTTACGCTCAGGTGGACAGTCAGCAATACGAATAACAGTAGCTGTACTGATTTTGCGGATATTGTATTAACGAATACACTGCCGCTCAGCGAAAACAAAAATGGTGCGCCGATCACGCAGTGTGGTATTACTACTTTCCAACTCAGTGGTAGTCCCATAAAAACCGGTGAAACCGGTAAGTGGACGGCTCCTGCTGGCTCCGGTGTGACCTTCGATCATGACGACGCACCGAATGCAATAGCCACGCTGCCAGCCACGCCTACCTCACAGCAGGTAACGCTCACCTGGACCATTTCAAATGGCGTATGTACCGCGACTACATCTGAGGTAGTATTAACACTCACGGAAGCGCCTACACTAACCATTGCGCCTATTGCTGCGGTATGTAACAGTAAGGGGTCTTTTAATCTCGCTTTCTCTGCTGTAGATGGTACTATTACCAAATACAGTATTAAAGCTGACGTACCCACGCCAATGGCGGGCTTCACAAACATAGTAGATGCTACCTGGACAGGTGTAAGTCCTATCAATGTAACTTATCCTTCTACTGTAGCAGCAGGTACTTATAACTTCACCCTTACCATCCAGAATGGAAACAACCAGGGATGTGTAACTGTGATTCCATTCTCTGTTAAAATTGATCAGGAACCTACCGTAGCCATCACCGGTAATCCTGCTGAAATTTGTAAAGGAACGGCCGTAGCACTCAACATCGATGCTGCCAATGGCGCCTATACAATACAATGGACACTGAATGGAGTTAATGTTGGAACGGGAACATCCCTCACCAATACACCTACATTTATTGGTGATAACCTTTACGAGGTAACCGTTACAAATGGCGCCTGCTCTGTTACTGAAAATGTAACCGTTGTAGTTAGATCCGTGCCCGTAGCTAATGCCGGTATAAATATTTCCCACTGTGATAATGGTACTTTCAAGATGGCAGCGGTATGGGATCCGGCTATACCAATTGCTGATCAGCAGGGTGAATGGTCTATTATTGGCGCTGCCAATGGCGCTACTATCACTACAGCTACTGATCCGCTCACAACAGTAACCGGCCTTACCGCCGGAACAGCTGTTACGCTCAGGTGGACAGTCAGCAATACGAATAACAGTAGCTGTAATCATTTTGCAGAGATAGTATTAACAAATACACTACCGCTCAGCGAAAACAAAAATGGTGCGCCGATCACGCAGTGCGGTATTACTACTTTCCAGCTCAGTGGTAGTCCCATAAAAACCGGTGAAACCGGCAAGTGGACCGCTCCTGCCGGTTCCAATGTGACCTTCGATCATGACGACGCACCGAATGCAATAGCCACACTGCCAGCCACGCCTACCTCACAGCAGGTAACGCTCACCTGGACCATTTCAAATGGGGTATGTACCGCGACTACATCTGAGGTAGTATTAACACTCACGGAAGCGCCTACACTAACCATTGCACCTATTGCAGCGGTATGTAACAGCAAGGGTTCCTTTAATCTCGCTTTCTCTGCTGTTGATGGTACCATTACCAAATACAGCATTAAAGCTGACGTACCCACGCCAATGGCGGGCTTCACAAACATAGTAGATGCTACCTGGACAGGTGTAAGTCCTATCAATGTAACTTATCCTTCTACTGTAGCAGCGGGTACTTATAACTTCACCCTTACCATCCAGAATGGCGACAACCAGGGATGTGTAACTGTGATTCCATTCTCTGTTAAAATTGATCAGGAACCTACCGTAGCCATCACCGGAGCTCCACTGGATATCTGTGAAGGAGCAACAGTAACATTCAGCATTGACGCGGCGAATACTGCCCCGGGGTATACGATCAAATGGGAACTCAATGGCAACGCTTTAACTGAAACAGGGGCCACGCTCATACACAAACCGACTAAGGTTGGAGACAATATTTATAAAGTGACCGTTACCAATGGTGCCTGTGTGGTGGAAGACAACATCACCGTAACCCTGCGGTCTATGCCGGTTGCAGCTCCGGATCCGGGATACAGCCAGTGTAACGTTCCCAACTTCAATCTGAAGTCAACTGCTCCACTCACTGACCAGGAAGGTGTATGGTCATTTAAAGGTGGTATCAACAATGGTGCTACCATCACCAGTACCACCAGTAACAACACCACACTGACAGGATTACCTGCCGGTAAGTCGGTGACGCTTATATGGACAGTGACCAACAAGGGTAACAGTTCCTGCACTTCCAGCAAAGAGGTAACGTTTACGAATACACTACCGCTCAGCGAAAACAAAAATGGTGCGCCGATCACGCAGTGCGGTATTACTACTTTCCAGCTCAGTGGTAGTCCCATAAAAACTGGTGAAACCGGTAAGTGGACCGCTCCTGCCGGTTCCAATGTGACCTTCGATCATGACGACGTACCGAATGCAATAGCCACACTGCCGGCCACGCCTACCTCACAGCAGGTAACGCTCACCTGGACCATTTCAAATGGGGTATGTACCGCGACTACATCTGAGGTAGTATTAACACTCACGGAAGCGCCTACACTAACCATTGCACCTATTGCAGCGGTATGTAACAGCAAGGGGGCCTTTAATCTCGCTTTCTCTGCTGTTGATGGTACTATTACCAAATACAGCATTAAAGCTGACGTACCCACGCCAATGGCGGGCTTCACAAACATAGTAGATGCTACCTGGACAGGTGTAAGTCCTATCAATGTAACTTATCCTTCTACTGTAGCAGCAGGTACTTATAACTTCACCCTCACCATCCAGAATGGCAACAACCAGGGATGTGTAACTGTGATTCCGTTCTCTGTTAAAATTGACCAGGAACCTACCGTCAATATCACCGGTAATCCTGCTGAGATTTGTGAAGGAACGGCCGTAGCACTCAACATAGAAGCGGCCAATAGTGCCTATACAATAAAATGGACACTAAATGGAGTTAATGTCGGAACGGGAACATCTCTCGCCAATACACCTACATTTATTGGTGATAACCTTTACGAGGTAACCGTTACAAATGGCGCCTGCTCCGTTACTGAAAATGTAACCGTTGTGGTTAGATCTATGCCGGAAGCTAAAGCCGGCATAGATATCACACAATGTGATAATGGTAAATTTAAACTGGGGGCAAACAAACCCGAAGACGATCAAACCGGTACATGGGTTATTATTGGTGCTGCAAATGGCGCTACTATCACAACCGCTACCGATCACGCAACAGAAGTAACCGGCCTTACCCCTGGAAAATCCGTAACAATCAGGTGGATTGTAACCAACAACTACAAATCAACCTGCACAGCTACTGATGATATCGTATTAACCAATACGCCTGCACTCAGCGAAAACAAAGATGGTGCTCCGATTATACAGTGTGGTGATCCTGTTTTCCAGCTCAGTGGCAGTCCAATAAAAACCGGTGAAACCGGCAAGTGGACGGCTCCTGCTGGCTCCAATGTGACCTTCGATCATGACGACGTACCGAATGCAATAGCCACGCTGCCGGCCACGCCTACCTCACAGCAGGTAACGCTCACCTGGACCATTTCAAATGGCGTATGTACCGCTACTACTTCTCATGTGGTATTAACACTCAATGAAGCGCCATCACTGACATTGGCAGCTATCAACGCGGTATGTAACAGCAATGGTACTTTTGATGTCGCTTTCTCTAACGTGAAAGGTAACATTACGGAGTATAGCATTAAAGCAGCTGCTACCAAAGCGATGCCTGGCTTCACAGCAATAACCAAATCATGGTCAGGCATAAGTCCTATCAAAGTAAGTTATCCAACTACTACGGTTGCGGGTACCTACAACTTTGTACTGACGATCCGCGATGGTAAAAACAAGGGATGTACAACAGACTATAACTTCTCTGTTAAAGTACAGACACCTTCAAAAGTACCTACCAGCATCACGCCTGCTACCATAGAAATATGTGATAAGGGAGATGTGAAACTGACCATCGTAGGTGGTAGCCTGGGTACAAATGAAAACGGTACAACCAATGCAAAATGGCAGTGGTATACCACCGCTTGCCCTGGCACAACAGGCAGCACAGCGGTTACACCGGATGCTGTCAGCCCGGATGGCAGAACAGCCACCTTCAAAAATGTGGCGGTGAGTACAACTTATTTTGTACGTGCAGAAAGTACAGGTGCTTGCGGAAGCAGTGCTTGTGTATCAGCCAAAGTAACGGTTTATGAAAAACCTGCTGATGCATATGCCGGCCCAGATCAGAAACATTGTAATATCAAAACTGATCTGCAACTGGAAGGTAACGAGCTTAACGCTGCGGGAGCTGTTGGAACATGGACTACCTATAACGCAAGAGCAGTTATACACAATCCAAATCTTCCCACATCAAAAATCACATTGCTCCCCGGTGATACTGCCACTTTCACCTGGACTATTAAGAACGGCGTGTGTACAACAACCAGTGATCATGTATTCATCACCAATTATGAAACACCAGCCACCGCCGATGCCAACAAAGACCAGGAAAACTGTAATAATGCCAATTTCACGCTTAACGGTAACGCACCTACGCAATATGGCGCCACCGGAACCTGGACATATCCAACAGGGACAACTGGTGTAACGATTGCAAATAAAAACCTGGCTAATACCACCGTAACGGTAGCAGCAGGTAAAAGTGTAACCTTCACCTGGACTATTACCAATGGTACCTGTGCTGCTACTTCCGACCAGGTGGTTGTCACCAACTATGCGTTAGCCGCTAAAGCCAACGCTGGTCCGGATCAGAAAGAATGTAACAAACTGACTGATTTTGTGATGCGCGCCAATGCACCCGGCGTAGCTACCGGTAAAGGAAACTGGAAAGATATCAGCCGTATCCCTGGCAGGGCTACCATCAAATCACCAACCAGTCCAACTACCGCTGTTACAGTGCCTGTAGGAGACACAGCGATCCTGCAATGGTCCATTGCCAACGGTGTATGTGATAGTACTTTCAGTACAGTGACCATCATCAACTACAAAAAAGCAGCTACCGCTGTAGCGGGTCCTGACCAGGAAAAATGTAATAGCACCACAGACTTCACCATGGAAGCAAATGCGCCAGGTGTGGCCAGTGCAACCGGTACCTGGACAGACATCAGTCGCAGACCAGGCAGGGCTACGATTAAATCACCGAATGATCCGTTCTCTAAAGTAACGGTTCCTCTTGGTGACACCGTCATCCTGAAATGGACGATCTCCAACGGTAACTGTACCGGAACTTCCAGTACGGTAACCCTGATCAATTATGCTAAAGCAGCTGATGCCGCAGCAGGTTCTGACCAGGAAAAATGTAATACCACTGCCGACTTCACCATGACAGCAGACAAGCCAAGCGTATCCAGTGCAAAAGGCTTCTGGTCAATTGTAAAAGGTAATGCACTGATCAGGTCTATCAACAACCCTGCTTCTGGTGTGAATATTAATATAGGCGACACCGTTACCTTGCGTTGGACGGTTACCAACGGCGTATGTAGTGCTACTTCAGACGAAGTAACCCTGATCAACTATCAGGCGCCGGTGGCTGCAAAAGCGGGCCCCAACCAGGAACATTGTAATGATGCTACCTTTAAAATGGATGCCAGCGATCCCGCTGTACCTGGTGCAAAAGGAAGCTGGAAAGTTACCAGCAGCAACGCTGCACTGATCAGCATCAGCAAAACAGATGACAGAAAAGCAACGATTACCGTACCTGCCGGTGAAACAGCAGTATTAACATGGACTGTCAGCAATGGTGTGTGTACCGCTACCAGCTCCAGTGTTACGCTGATCAACCGGAAACCTATACTGGGTAACACTATCCAGGCCGATCAGACAGTATGTACTACTGAAATGCCCATGGCTATACGTGGTAACCTGTTGTCCGGAGGTAATGGTACCTATACTTACGTTTGGCAGCAAAACACGGCAGGTGCAACCGGTCCGTTCACAACAATTACCGGCGCTACCAGCGATATCTATCAACCGGGTCTCCTGGCTGCCGACACCTGGTACAGAAGACTGGTTACATCCGGTGCATGTATCAACAATATCAGCAACGTGGTTAAAATAACGGTTGTCAACAAATCACCGTTTGTTACTTCCGTACCACCTGCTATCACAACAGAATGCGTACAGGGCAAGGATTACACGACCCTCTTCGGTAAGCCGGTATTTAGTCACGCACCTTATGATAATGTGACACTCACTGTTACTTACAATGACGTTACCGTGGTAACTTCACCATGTCTTAGCACCATCACCCGTACCTGGACGGCTACTGACAGATGCGGATTGTTCGTTACTGCTTCGCAGACCATTACGATACAGGACACAAGAGCACCGGTATTCACCACCCCTGCTCCTGCTAACGTAACCGTGGATTGCGATAAAGTACCTGCAAAAACAGACCTGATAGCAAAAGATGATTGCGCGGGCAACATCACCATTCCGGTGGTGGAAGTACGCAAAGACATCCCTGGCGCAACCTGCACCAGCAACTATCAGCTGATCCGTACCTGGACTGCTGTGGATGCCTGCAACACAGGTATCACACTCACACAGGTGATCACGGTGAAGGATATGAGTGCACCGGTATTCAATATGCAGCCACCAGCTGATGCTACCGTGGATTGCGATAAAATACCTGCTGGTACCAATCTTACTGCCAGCGATAACTGTACACCGGGTGTCATTACGGTAATACCGAAAGATTCCCTTGTACATAACGCGGGAAGCTGCGCCAGTAACTATATCATCTTCCGTAAATGGACGGCTATGGATGATTGTGGAAATGCACGCGCCGTACAACAAATCATCAGGGTACAGGATACCACCAGACCAGTATTCTCTATGCCTGCGCCGAATGACACCATCGTAAATTGCGATATGGTACCGGCATGGCCTGTCATTACAGCGACCGATAACTGTTCTGGTAACATCCAGGTATTCACCAGCTCAAAAACACTGAAATTGCCCGGAGCCTGTGCTGGCAACTTCCTGGAAATACGTACCTGGACCGCAACAGATGATTGCGGCAACAAAACAGTGATGCAGCAGCAGATCACCGTACAGGATACCACTAAACCGGTATTCACCGTGAAACCGCCTGCCGACACCACTGTAAGCTGCGATAACATTCCGAAACCTGCTTTTGATGTAGCAGTAACCGATAATTGCAGCACTATCGGAAACGGTCTCACACTGAGCCGCCAGATAGTAACGGAATCAATTCCAGGCGCATGCAAAAGCGATTATCGCATCATCAGAACATGGATTGCGAAAGATGCCTGCGGCAATATCGCCACCATGAAACAAGTGGTTACTGTAAAAGATACCACCCGTCCGGTGATCATGCCTGCTCCGGCAGATGTAGTGATCTTCTGCCAGGATAAAATTCCTTCAGCACCGGTATTAACCGCCACAGACAATTGTGATCCGGCCTTCCCTAAAAAAGCAATTTATAGTGAAGATCCGTTTGTGAAGGATATCTGTAACGGCTACACGATTATAAGAAGATGGACCATTATGGATGCATGTGGCAACAAAGCCAACGATGTTATTCAACGTGTGATCATTAAACCTTGCGACAAACCGCAACTGATCGCTACCCTACCAACCAACTGCTCCGACAATCCAAGGATTGCCCTGCAGCCTGCAGCGAAAGTTTCACTGCCAACATTCACACTGGTAGCTGTAACGCCTGCCAACGTGGTAGCTGGTCTGCCGCTCACACAAAGCAGCAACATATTTAACCTGAATGGCGCTACTTCGGCATCGTTCATCATGACAGATGGTAAAACAGGTTGCTCTTCAGACACCGTGACCTACGACCTGAACTATATACAGAAACCGGTCGTAAACCTCGGCAGGGATACCACTATCTGCGGTGGCAACAGCCTGGTACTGGACGCTGGCGCAGTGAACTTCGCCTACAGTATCAAATGGTCTACGGGCGCCACTACGCAACGGATCAAGATCACACAGGCCGGTACTTACTGGGTGAACGTCAGCAATGGCCAATGTATCACGTCAGATACCATTAAAGTTGGCCTGATACCAACACCATTGGTAGACATCCCAGACACCACCATCTGCCGCGGTCAATCCGTGAAACTGGATGCGTATGTAGACGGGGCACAATACCTCTGGAGTAACGGGGCTACTACCCCATCTATCCTGGTAAGCACACAGGAACAGTTCTGGGTGAAAGTGATGAAGAGCGCATGTATCACGATCGATACGATCAAGGTAAGCGTGAATCCTCCACCAGATATCAGCCTGAGTCGCGACACCGCTATATGTCCGGATCAATCCATTATGCTCACCGTAAATTCAAACGGTGGCCGCATCAAATGGCAGACAGGTGAAACCAGCAACTCCATCATCGTAAATCAACCCGGTGGATATTGGGTAGCGGTAAGCAGAGATAATTGTGTGGTGAGAGATACGGTAAATGTGAGAATGAAACCGGGTATCACCCTGGACCTCGGACCAGACAGGAACATCTGTCCTGATGGCACCGTAGCCTTTGATGGTACCAACCCGGATGCGATCTCTTACCTCTGGAATGATGGTGATACCAATCCCGTAAAACAGGTAAGCAAAGCCGGTAGATACAAACTGGCCGTGATGGATAGGTTCTGTCAACGTGTATACCTGGATAGCGTAAGAGTAAACATCACCGGTATACCAAAAATCAACCTGGGTAATGATACCACCATGTGTAAAGGGGAAACCCTCACACTCCGCGCAGAAGGCGGCGGCATCACGAGTGCACGTTGGGACAACGGATCTTCAGGGCCAACCCTGGAAGTAACCAACGGCGGCACTTACACCGTTACCGTATTCAATGATTGTGGTAGTGCTACGGATAACATCACTGTTGACTTTATCCAGTGCGAACCTAAACCACAATTCCCGAATGCCTTCTCACCAAATGGCGATGGAAGAAACGATGTATTCAGACCAATAGTAAGAGGACCTATGTTCTCATATGAACTGCGCATCTTCAACCGTTGGGGTGAACTGATCTTCCTCTCTGCGGATGACCACAAAGGATGGGATGGTAAATACAAAGGCAGCCCTGTAGATGTAGGCACCTATGTTTGGTGGCTTACTTACAAGAAAGCTGCCGGCGGATCAGCCAATATCATTAAAGGAGAAGTTACCGTGATCAGGTAAAACTGATAACCGTATACACCCGTTGCAAAAAGCAGAAAGCCAGTTGGTTTTCTGCTTTTTGCATTTCAGGGTACTGGCTGTTTTCATAAAACGTCCTACATTCGTGCATACTGAATTGTATTAAAGCTGTTGTCTGTATGTTAATTCGTTTTACCACTGCCCTTTTTCTATCGGCATGTATTACATTGCCTGGCCTTGCCCAAACCCAAGGCAACCTGGATCTGATTCCACGGCCCACTTCCGTAACTGCTACCCACGGAAACTTTGAAATCAATGACCGGACCCGGGTATTTGCGGATCCTGGCTTTATGCCGGTAGCCAAACTTTTTGCCGATGCTGCCCGTTTGCCTCAACCACAATCGGCCCTGCTACGGATAAGCCAGGCCCACAGTTTTGTTTTCCGGATGGCTGATCATACCGCCATCCCGGACTCCGCTGGTTATCAGCTGAAGATCACACCAGACAATGTGTTTATCACTGCCCGTACAAAAACCGGCGCCGTAAATGCCATGCAGTCATTGTTACAACTGATGCTCCTGCAACCTGACCAATCGAAACTCCCTGGCGCTGAAATCAGCGACCATCCCCGTTTTGGATACAGAGGTGTACACCTGGATGTTTCCCGGAATTTCTTCCCGGCCAGTTATATCAAACGTTTTATTGACCTGATGGCATTATATAAGATGAATACTTTCCACTGGCATCTCACAGATGGCGCTGGATGGCGGCTGGAAATAAAAAAGTATCCCGAACTGACAAAACAGGCCGCATGGCGGGATCATGCCAACTGGAAAGACTGGTGGAGCAAAGGCCGTCACTATTCAACTGAAGGTGATCCCAACGCCTACGGCGGATATTATACCCAGCAACAGGCACGCGAAATAGTGGCTTATGCGGCACAACGCGGCATTACCGTCATCCCTGAAATAGAGATGCCCGGCCACTCGGAAGAAGTACTCGCCGTATACCCGCAACTCTCCTGCTCCGGTATCCCTTATAAAAACTCAGAGTTCTGCCTCGGCAACGATTCCACCTTTGTCTTCCTCGAGAATGTATTACAGGAGGTGATGGATATCTTCCCATCTACGTATATCCATGTAGGTGGTGATGAGGCCAGTAAGAAAGCCTGGAAACAATGCCCCAAATGCCAGCAACGTATCCGTACCGAAAAACTGAAAGATGAAAATGAGCTGCAAAGCTACGCCATCCGCAGGATGGAAAAATTCCTGTTGGCGCATAAACGAAAACTGCTGGGATGGGATGAAATCCTGGAAGGTGGCCTTGCACCGGAAGCTACCGTCATGTCATGGCGGGGTGAAAGCGGTGGCATCTCCGCAGCAAAAGAAGGCCATGATGTAGTGATGACGCCCGGTAGCTACTGTTACTTCGATAGCTATCAGGCCGATCCTGCCACAGAACCTCCCGCCATCGGCGGTTATCTTCCGCTGGAAAAAGTATACAGCTATGAACCTGTTCCAAAGGAACTGAGCCCTGTTGCTGCCAAACATGTAATCGGTGCACAGGCCAACATCTGGACGGAATACATCCCAAGCACAGATCACCTGGAATACATGGTATACCCGCGCCTGATCGCATTATCCGAAGTAGTATGGTCAGATACACTGCACAAAAACTGGGATAATTTCCACCAGCGGATCCAATCTCACTATCGCTTACTTCAACGGCTAAACGTAAATTATTATCGCCCTTCCTATAACGTTACGATCCATCCACAAATAAATCAGCACAAGACGACAATCACCTTCAGTACAGAGCAATACCAGCCGGAGATCCGCTATACACTGGACGGAAGCATCCCTGATAAAAATGCACAATTGTACAAGGGCGCCTTCCAGGTAACCGGTTCCGCCCTGCTGACAGCCGCGATCTTTAAAGACTCCCTGTTACAGGGAAAGCCGGCTGTACTACCTATTGATGATCATAAAGCCATCGGCAAAAATGTGATCTATAACCTGCCTTACAATAAAAGTTATCCCGCGCAGGGAACAGCTACACTTGTCAATGGTTACCGCGGAACGTTAACTTATGGAGATGGGCAGTGGCAGGGATTTACGGGAGATATGGATGTAACGGTAGACATGGAACAGGAAACCGTACTCAACAGTTTATCTATTACTTTTATGCAGTTGACAGGCCCCGGTGTTTATATGCCGGCATTTGTGGAGGTACTGATTTCATCAGATGGTAAAAACTTCAAACCGGTACAACAGGTAAAAAACGATATTCCCACTACTACGTCAACACTTACCTTTAAAGATTTCAAATTTAATCTGAACGGTCAAAAAGCCCGTTACGTAAGGGTTCACGCTGTAAACGATCAACATGGGTTTATGTTTACCGACGAAATAATTATCCAATGACCAGACCAGGATTAACTGATTAAAAGATTAAACAAGATGGGTGTAGTAGATATAAGAGAAGAATAATTGTTGATCTTCTTTTTATATCTACTACACCCATCTTGTTTAATCTTTTAATCAGTTAATCCTGGTATCATTTAAGCCTGGTCCTGTGTTTGAAATCCACCATACCATTGAATCCATGCATTGGTTTGGCATTAGGTACTACCGTACGCAGGTTGGCCGCTTCAGCAGTAGACAGGCGCGCATTCGCACGGGCAAATGCTCCAGTGTTCAGATAAGAGAATATTTTTTGCAGGTTGTCATCATCAGCATTGCCCCAGGGTACATTTACATAATCAACGGCAGCTGCATCCACATCAATTCCATTGTAATATTTTCCGATGCCTTCTTTATTTACTGTTTCGAAATTAATCGCATACAGATCTGCCAGGTATTGCTGCTTATGCGCTTTATCGTAAATGGAAATATTAAAATCGATAAATCCTACCGGTTTACCATACGTTTTTTCTCCTACCAGCTTCAATTTATCTCTCAGATAAGGTCTGAGGTTATTGAGGGTAAGCTCGCTGGCTGATGCCGTATTTCCTGTAGTTATAAAGAATACATTTTTGAGCGACAGACCACCCGTTCCGGCAGGAAAGTTCACCAACGATGTAAGCTCAGTTGCAGCAAGGTTCTGCATGAGTTTATCATTGTAGAGATAGGTATACATCACCTGTCCCGCAGCCGACGCCGGTGCAATGGCAGCATCCAGGTACTCCGCTGTGGTAATGGCACCACCGCCGTTGTACCGCAGATCTACGATCAGGCTGGTGATCCCTTTTGTTTTGAACTTGTCGAACGTTTGATCCAGCGCGGTTTTGGTATAAGTAGGCTGACCATCGGAATTAGTAACACTGGAAAAAGTGTACATGGAAAAATAACCGACGTTCTCCCCTTTCACCGTAAATACGGTGTCGAACAATACCGGGTTAATATTATAGGAAGTGGTATTCAATGTTTCGGTCGTAGTACTATTATCCGTCCTTTTAAATCCGAGTGTTACGCTGGAACTATTAAAGATGGCATCGTAAGTACTTTTTAAAAATGCCGTGGTATTTTGAATATTACTGTTGCCGTTTACAGAAGTGATCTCCCAACCGCGGGTTACCCCTTTTAATCCGGCTGGACTGTTTTTATCGGCATACAAAACAAACAGGTGTGCTTTTCCTGACTGGTCCACTGAAATGCCGTAGTCGAAACCAAAGTCGCCGGTGGCAGCCGCAAAATTTTGTGCAGATACGCCATTCATCAGCTTATTGGTGAGTGTACCATTACGGTCCAGGAAGCTGTAACGGTCGTAAGGCGCGTTAGGCGTAGCCGTTGTGTTGATAGCATATGTTTTCATCTGCGATAACAGGCTATCCGCATTGGCATATTTGCTGTCCAGTGGGTTCAGTTTCGGCACCTGTCCATACCAGTAATAGGTGGGTAACCCTGCGGCTGAATTTCTTCCGCCATCAGCATACGATACCTGCATAATCTGGTACATGAGGTATTTCAGGGAATCCTCTGCTTCCTTTGCGGGAATAGCCGTGCTGGTAGTGGTGGTGTCTATGGGATCAGGACCAGGGGTTGGTTTATTATTATTATCCTTATGACACGCCATCAGTAATCCGGCACACATCAGGCCCGTGAAAACTGCTTTGGCTCCCGCAGAAAACAAATTTGTATGCATAACAACGGTTAAGACTATATGAAAGTTTGCCGGTCCCTTAGTGGGTTGCCAGCGTTTGTTTGGTCCAGAAGTCCGTAGAAAAATACATCAGGCTCATCATACGGGGATCGTTTGCACCACCCTGGCCCTGGGCAGCGTTCGGGTCCTGTTGTCCTGCTTTGGGATCACGGGGCTTCCGGTCTTCCTTATTTAATGCATTTACTTTAAAGCGGTAAGCTACCGGTTTGTCGCTACCGGCAGGAATTCCCGCCACACTTAACGGAATAGCCATCTCACAAATCAGGTTGCCGGCGGCATCAAAAGAGGATGCAGTGCGGATACCATATTTATTAGCTACCGGTATTTTTCCGTTATCGATACCGGTGAAGCCGTCTACTTTTATTTCTTTCACGTTCGCCAGGATCTTTTTCTTCCACTCTTCCGCTACGCGTTGCTGTGATTCTTCCGGCACATCCGGTGCGGGAGTTGCGTTGGTGGTCAAGGGGAAAGTCAATGATGCACCCACTTTCTTTTTGCCGGAAGGATTAATACTGAACGTAAGGCCCGACCGCATGATCTTAAACTGGCTTTGCGGATCAGGCACACTTACTATTACGTAAAGCGTATCCTTATCGTTGGCTATTGTATAAAAAAGCTTTGTTTCATTATTATAGAATTGTAGTGGTTTAGGCCATTCTGTTGCCTGTCCGTCAATACTTATATTTGCCGGCGCCCATTTATTTGGCTCGCTGTCCTGTGCATGTACGTTTATTTGCATCAGCAGGCCTGTTATCAACCCCGCTCCTGCTATCAGCGCCCTGTTTATAATCATACTTCTTTTAGTTTCTGTTAAGCTGCAACGTTAACAAAGAAATCTGAAACAATTTACGGAAAAAGCATATAAGCGGGAAAAAGAATCGGCGAACGGGCGGGAAGTGCAGGTGGAATCGTATTTTACCGGATTAAGAATATTTTAATGAACGGCTTTACTTCTCCGGAAAATAAAAAAAGCAGGGAAGAAATCCCTGCTTTTCTATAATATATAAAAGATCGTTTAATACAATAAACGTGTCTTGATGGTATGTTTCACCCCTTTCAGCAGTGTCAGTGCTTCCTGTGACAGCTGTCTGTCTACATCCAGCACTACATAACCGATCTGGTCATTGGTTTTAAGATACTGTCCAAGGATGTTGATCTTATTCTCTGACAGCGCGGTGTTAATGGCAGACAGCACACCCGGTACGTTTTCATGCACGTGGAGGATACGATGTGTGTTTTCAGTGGGTGGTACGCTGATCGCCGGAACAGTGTGAGAGCCAAAGGTGGCGCCTTTTTCCAGGAAGTTCAGCATTTTGGCGCTGACGTCCAGACCTATATTATGCTGCGCTTCCTCTGTACTTCCACCGATATGCGGTGTCAGGATTACGTTAGGCAGTTTTTGCAGCGGTGTGCTGAAAGCTGCGCCGTTCTTTTCCGGTTCTACCGGGAATACATCGATAGCTGCACCGGATAACTGACCGCTTTCCAGGATGTCTTTCAGTGCTTCCAGGTCTACCACTTCGCCACGTGCGTAGTTGATAAAGATGGATCCCTGTTTGGCATGTGACAGCACTTCCCGGGTGATCATGTTGACCGTAGTTTTGCTGGAAGGTACATGCATTGAAACGATATCAGATTGGGCGAACAGCTCCTCCATTGACTTGTACTGAACCGCATTACCCAGTGGCAGTTTGGTTTCAGCATCATAATAGATAACGTTCATTCCCATACCTTCTGCCAGCACACTTACCTGGCTACCGATATTACCATAACCGATAATACCCAGCGTTTTACCTCTCAATTCATAACTGCCGGTGGATTCTTTCATCCATGTACCGTTGTGCGCGGCTATGTTCTTATCAATAATACGGCGGATGAGGATGATAGACAACCCGATTACCAGTTCCGCTACCGAGCGGGTGTTGGAATAGGGAGCGTTGAAAACGGCCACCCCATGCTGCGTAGCAGCTTTCAGGTCGACCTGATTGGTGCCTATACAAAAACAACCAATACCCTGGAGCTTCTTCGCGGCGTCCAGTACTTTTCGCGTGACATGTGTTTTAGATCGGATACCCAACAGATGTACATCCTTGATTTCATTTATCAGCTCCGCTTCGCTCAATGCACCGGTTAATTTACGTACATGATAACCCGCCGAGGTAAATTCTGCGACGGCAGCGTCACTGATGTTTTCCAACAATAAAATGCTGATCTTGTCTTTCGGATAACTTGTCGTCTTTAGCTGCTCCATAATATTATAAAGTATTATATATCTATATCAATCAATTGGCTTAATAATTGCAGTTACGCGGGGAAAACAAGGCACAAACCTACTCCATGTTGAGGAATAATCAAATACTGTTGTAATCAAATTCGATTTCATCAAAAAAACATGCTTCTCAACACCTTTTTTTAAAGTTTTTTTATCATTCGGGCTTAAAAATGCATTAAAAGCTTCCCGGACTATTAATTTTATTTGGAAGGAAAGCGCATTGATTATAAATTGAGCGATTTGTATCTTTTGAAAGAAAACAAGCATTAAGTCAGTAGTGAAACACCTCTAATGAAGCGATTGAAAGCAGTAAGTATCATCTTAACTATAACAGGAATTGCCATTATCTCCAGCTGTCAGAGTAATGCTGCACGCAAGGAAGCCAGCAAAAAAAAGGTCACATCAGATAGTACCTTATATACGCTCGGGTTATCAGATGCACAAAAAAACGCCCTGTTAAAATCACCGCGCACCCAACAACTGCAACGTGAGCTGGATGCATTCTATAATAGCAAATTAATACGTAGTGGCTTCAATGGCGCTATACTGGTAGCAAAAAAAGGCGTGATCATCTTCGAGCAATATCATGGCTATGAAAATTCGAAGACCAAAACACCATTAATAGACAGCTCCTCTTTTCAATTGGCATCTATCTCCAAAACCTTTACAGGCTCCGCTGTGATGTGGTTAGTGCAAAAAGAACAACTCAGTCTGGAAGATTCCATACAAAAATTCTTTCCTGAATTTCCCTATAAAGGAATTAATGTACGCATGTTGCTGAGCCACCGTAGCGGCTTACCCAACTACCTGTATTTTTGCGACAGCTTATGGAAAGACCAGTCAAACTTTATCACCAACGATGAAGTTATTAAGTTGATGGTAGCACATAAGCCACCCATCCAGCACCTCCCCGACACGCACTTTCAATATTGCAATACCAATTATTTATTACTGGCATCGATCATAGAAAAGGTAAGCGGACAAAAGTATGCTGACTTCATGCAGCAAACATTTTTCAAGCCGTTGCAAATGGTGAATACGTTTGTGTATGACCCGGCATCTACCGTCAGGCCGCACCAGACACAGAGCCACAAGTACAATGGCCAGGCCGAACCCGATACCTATTTTGATGGTGTAATGGGCGACAAAGGCATTTACAGCTCCGCACGTGATATGCTCAAATGGGACCAGGCCCTGTATTCCGGTCAGCTGCTGAATGAAGAAACACTGAAAGCTGCTTTCACGCCTTACAGCCACGAAAAGCCCGGTATCCGCAACTATGGCCTGGGATGGCGCCTCATGGTGTATTCGGACAGCACTAAAAATATCATTTACCACAACGGATGGTGGCATGGCAATAATACCGTGTTCTATCGCTTTATACAGGATTCTACCACCCTCATTATTTTAGGAAACAAATATAACCGTGGCATTTACCAGGCCGTGAAACCCGTGCGTGAAATACTCGGACATGGTGATGGTGAAGAAGCAGGGGAAGAATAATGAATATTTTGGGATTTATTGATTTACGTATTTAGGTATTTAAAAATGCAGCGAAGATATATGCGAAAATCTCCGCTGCATTTTTAAATACCTAAATACGTAAATCAATAAATTCGTAAATTTTTATCCATGTTTTCTGTTTGGTAATACGTTGTCTCTTGTCCAGGTGATCTCTCCCGTAAAAGGGTGACTGCGCACCTGGCATTCCTCTTTTAAACAATAGTGGCAACAGGAAGGAATGCAGGGATCCATATGAATAAAAAATTCTACTTCACTTCCCTCAAACCCTTTATTTACAAGCACCTCCACCCTTTTCATTTCATCGTGCGCTTCATTTAACAACAGGTAATATGGCAGGGTGATATGGCAATCGATATGATAATTATTTCCATACTGCTGTACCCGCATATTATGTATATCTATCCAGTTAGGACAACGATGGGCAGATAAAATAGTGATCACCTTATCCACTATTTTCATGTCGGTTTCGTCCATCAAACCGGAAATAGAACGGCGCATCAACTGGTAGCCTTTTGTCAGAATCAGGATACCCATCAGCACAGAAACAGCCGGATCGAGCCAGTTCCAGCCCGTGAAGTGGATCACGCCCAACGCTATCATCAGTCCCAGGCTACTGTATACATCCGTCATGATATGCTGCCCGTTACCGCTGATAGTAATGGAGCCCAGCTGTTTACCCGAGCGCAGCAGATATGATCCCAGCAGTAGATTGGCGATAGTAGTAGCGCCCAGCAACCACAAACCTTTTTCCATACCAAGCAGTTCACGCGGACTGATAAAATACTGTACCGCTTTAAACATGATCAGCATGCCTGCAAAAAAGATCATAGCACCTTCAAATCCAATAGAGAAAAATTCTACCTTCCCATGTCCGTAAGGGTGGTTGGCGTCTTTGGGTCTGCCAGCCAGGTAGATGCTGTAGCAAGCAAAACCACCGGCCACTACATTGATAATGGATTCCATAGCATCAGACAGGATAGCTACTGAATGGGTCATGTAGTAGGCCACAAACTTGACTATGGTTAGTATAAAACTAACAATGAGCGACAACAGGATGACGCGTAATTCTTTTTTCAGCAATAGTAAAGATTGAATGAATGGTAAAGCACAAAGGTAAAGGATTATTGTTTGAAGCGGCTACTTTTGCCATACCCATAGCATCACACTAACGTTAATAAATAAACGAAAATGAACGGCCATAGCCCGGTTTGCAAACCTTCCCTTAAATTGCCCGCTGTATGGATATAAGAAGTGAAATACTGGCAGAACACAGCCGCGCACAATCCCTTCGTATTGCCGCCTGGATAGGCAATCGCAAGGATCGGTTTGACCAGTTGATAAAACTATTCTTACAGGACGAATACCGGGTAGTACAACGAAGCGCCTGGATCATCAGTTTTGTAGCTGCCAGTCATCCGGCACTGATGACACCGCACTTATCTGCCATGGTAGCCAGGATAGAGGTACCGGATCTGCCCACTGCCGTAAAACGGAATGTACTAAGGATCCTACAGCATATAAGCATCCCGCCGGACCTGCATGGCCCGGTAATGAACACCTGTTTCAGCTTCCTGGAAGATCCGCAGGAAATGATAGCGGTAAAGGCTTTTTCCATGACCATACTGGCTAACCTGGCCAAAGAATATCCTGAGATAAAAAATGAGATCAGACTGTTGATAACAGATCTGCTGGAACATACGCCCTCAGCGGGAATCAGGTCAAGAGCAAAGAAAGTACTGACAGCTATCAAATAGATAGCTGCGGACCCATCGCCGGGATAATCAAATAGAAAATGCAGCACGACAAGTTATAACACTTGTCTGTGCTGCATTTTTAATGAGATATAGCAACCAATCAGGCCTGATCTTCCGGTTTGCTTTCAGCAGCAACACGCGGTTCTCTTGGTTCCCTGGGTTCTTTTGGTTCCCGGGGTTCCTTAGGTTCTCTTGGTTCTTTAGGTTCTTTCTCTTTCTTTTTCGCAGCTTTAGGCGCAAAGATGGCGATCATACGCTTACCTTCCATGGTAGGCATACTTTCCAGACCACCTACTTCTGCTAACCTTTCTGCAAACTTCAACAGGATTAATTCACCACGCTCCTTGAACATGATAGCACGACCTTTAAACTGTACATAGGTTTTCACCTTGTTACCGTCTTTCAGGAAGTTTTCAGCATGTTTGGCTTTGAAGTCGAAGTCATGATCGTCGGTATTCGGCGTAAAGCGGATTTCTTTCACCTCGCTTTTATGCGCCTTTGCCTTCATTTCCTTTTCCTTCTTCTTCTTTTCGTAGAGGAATTTGTTGTAGTCGATGATACGGCAAACGGGTGGTACTGCATTTGGAGAAATTTCAACGAGGTCTAAACCTTGTTCTTCAGCCATGCGCAGCGCATCCTCAGTTTTGTAGACACCTACCTCAATGTTTTCACCTACAAGTCTAACCTCAGGAACGCGTATCATCCTGTTGGTGCGATGTTCTTGTTGTTGTTCCCTGCGGAAATTCGGGTTTCTGCCCCGATTATTACCGCCAAAATTTGGTCTGGGTCTTTGTTGCATTAAAAAAAATAAAATTTATTGATTAATTGTCCATAGTCCATGGTCCACATTCCTCTCATGGACCAAAAACAATTTATACAAATGTAAGTGGAAAATCTTAAGCAATTAACATACCTGAATTAAGTAATGTTCATTGTTTTATATACTACTTTTCCACATTTAAGTTGATTTCTTCAATTGGCTTCCGGTTGGTCACTTCTTCATTTACCATTGTGGTAAACTGTTCCAATGACATAGTACCCAGGTCACCTTTGGCCTGACGACGTACAGCCACGAGATTATCGGCGGCCTCCTTTTCACCCAGTACCAGCATGTACGGAACTTTTGCCAGCTCGGTGTCACGGATCTTCTTGCCTATTTTCTCACTCCTGTCATCGATCTCTGCGCGAATTTCAGCTTTTTTCAGCAATTCTGCCACTTTTTCTGCATATTCCTGGCTCTTGTCACTTATTGGCAGAATTTTCACCTGCGTAGGTGCCAGCCAAAGCGGGAACTTACCGGCGCAATGCTCTATCAGCACGGCTATAAATCTTTCCAGTGAACCGAAGGGTGCACGGTGGATCATAACCGGACGATGCTTCATATTATCGGCGCCAATATATTCCAGCTCAAAACGCTCCGGCAGATTGTAATCCACCTGGATAGTTCCCAGCTGCCATTTACGGCCTAATGCATCCTTCACCATAAAGTCGAGCTTAGGACCATAGAAAGCTGCTTCGCCATATTCTATCACGGTACTCAAACCTTTCTCTGCTGCGGATTCAATGATAGCCCGCTCTGCCAGTTCCCAGTTCTCATCAGTACCGATATACTTGGAACGGTCTTCTTTATCACGCAGGGAAATCTGTGCGGTGAAATCATTAAAGCTCAGGCTATGGAATACATACATCACCAGGTCTATTACCTTCTGAAACTCTTCTTTCACCTGATCCGGCCGACAAAACAAATGTGCATCATCCTGGGTAAATCCACGTACACGGGTAAGACCATGCAATTCACCATGCTGCTCATAACGATACACTGTACCAAATTCCGCGAAACGTACCGGGAGGTCTTTGTACGACTTGGGCGATACTTTATACAGTTCGCAGTGATGCGGACAGTTCATCGGTTTCAGCATAAACTCCTCACCTTCTTCCGGTGTATGAATAGGCTGAAAACTATCTTTACCATATTTCTCATAGTGACCGGAAGTCACATACAGGTTTTTATTCCCGATATGTGGTGTTATTACCGGCAGATAACCACTGGCCATCTGAGCTTCCTGTAAAAAACGTTGCAATCTTTCGCGCAGCATAGCACCTTTAGGAAGCCACATGGGCAATCCAAGTCCTACTTTTTCAGAGAAGGCAAACAGTTCCAGTTCCTTTCCCAGCTTACGGTGATCGCGTTTTTTAGCTTCTTCTATCAGTGTCAGGTATTCATCCAGTTCCTTCTGGTTCGGGAAAGTAATACCGTAGATGCGGGTAAGCATCTTATTTTTTTCGTTACCGCGCCAATATGCGCCGGCAATGTTTGTCAGCTTGATGGCTTTGATAAAACCGGTGTGCGGAATATGTGGTCCGCGGCAAAGATCCGTGAAACCACCCTGGTTGTAGAAGGTAATGGTACCGTCCTGCAGATCATTGATCAGCTCCAGTTTGTACTCATCTCCCTTTTCCGTGAAATACTGCAAAGCATCTGCCTTGCTCACTTCCGTACGATTGTAAGTATTGTTTTGTTTAGACAGTTCCACCATTTTGGCTTCCACCTTTTTCAGGTCTTCTTCCGCAATAGTACGTCCGCCTAAATCTATATCGTAATAGAATCCGTTCTCAATAGAAGGGCCAATACCCAGTTTAACACCCGGATACAATGCTTCCAGGGCCTCTGCCATCAAATGCGCGGAAGAGTGCCACATCGTTGCTTTGCCATCTGTATCTACCCACGTAAGCAGTTGCAGGGTACTATCCGTTATAATCGGGCGTGTAGCATCTACTACCTGCCCATTAACTTTTGCTGCCAATACTTTACGTGCCAATCCTTCGCTGATGGATTTGGCAATGTCCAATGCAGTTACTCCTGGTTCATACTGACGAACTGCGCCATCCGGAAAAGTGATATTTATCATACGTTTTGCTGTTAGCGCCATACTTTTTCATATGGGCTATAATTCCTTTATAAAATGTTTGCGAAGTTAAGAAATAGTTTGTTAGCTTTTTGATAAGTACGTCAGTGAACTAAAGATTTTAAAAATAAGTATTTATACAGCGACGGCGGCTCAGTTTTAAAATTACCGGAGATCACAATTATAATATTAATAAGTTACAACATCTTATGCCCGATATAGCCTCTCCCGACAGCTAGTAAAGCAAGCATACCCTTATTCTATGGGACACTATCGCGACATGAAAATATTTATACAAAATATTTTTTTTGCGAATTAGTAAAATACATTAATTTCAATTTTGTAACTAAAATATATTCATTATGTTCTCATCAAATTTAAAGATCTACGACATTTTCAGGAAGGACCTGCACTTGTCGGATGACAAAGCCAAAGAGCTTGTCTTGTGTTTTGACCAGTCGCTCTGCAATTATCACATGGAAAAGCAGCGTGAACTGGCTACTAAACTTGAGCTTTATGAAGTCAAAGCAGAACTCAAGCAAGACATTCATGATCTCAAAACAGAGCTCAAAAATGATATTCATGAAACCAGGTCTGAGCTCAGGACTATGATTTTTGCGGTTGGTCTGTTTCAGTTCATCGCCATTGTAGGCACTGTACTGGCTATTGTGAGGTTCATGATACAAAAATAGCCCGTTATCAGTTCGTCACGATTACATGATTATCAGTTCGCCATGATTTTTCCGGTACTTCCCATTTTTACTCAGAATTTGAAATTATACGTCACTGACGGTATAATTGGAAAAAGTGACACCTGTCTTGCTCTTACATTCAACGAGCCATCCAATGGACTCCCCTGTTGATCAAAATAAATGAAATAAGGATTCTTCCTGCTGTATACATTATAGATCGAAAACGCCCAGCTGCTTTTAAAACGCCTGTTTGGTCTCTTTGGCGTTGGGGTGTAAATAGCCGATAGATCCAACCGGTTATAAGAAGCCATACGATACGAATTAATATTGCCATAACCCTGTATCAGCGTGCCTTCTATGAAATAGAAATTTTCCGGAAACGTAGTCGCATTCCCCGTTCCGAAAATAAAGACACCTGAAAAACTCCAGTGTTTATTCGCATCAAAAGTACTCACCACTACGAGGTCATGCCGCCGGTCATACTTAGCCGGATATTGCTTCCCGCTGTTTAGCAATGGAAACTGCCGCCAGGTCCAGGCCAGTGTATAACCGATCCAGCCCGTAAACTTCCCCCTCTTTTTATTGATAAATAATTCAAGCCCATAAGCCTGTCCTTTACCGAATACAAAATCTTTTTCCAGGTCATCCAGTGACGGTGTGTAACCTTCCCGGTATTCGATCTGGTTTTGCATATCCTTGTAATAGACTTCAGCAGATGCCTCATAGGCGTTATCCTTGAAATTGCGGAAGTAACCAAAGGAGTATTGCCAGGAGAGCTGCGGTTTTACCAGGTAAGTACTGGGTACCCATACATCGGTAGGTAATGAGGTACCGGCATTTGTAACCAGGTGAACAAACTGATAGTTACGGGTTACGGATGCTTTCAGTGAGTTTTTATCATTCCAGGCGTACCGCAGAATAACCCTCGGCTCAAAGCCTCCATAGCCGACAACCCGCTTCCAGCGCCCGTATACGGTGCTATCCGTTTTATGACCATTTTCATCCAGGGTATAACGCGTGTATGGTCCTATCTGCATAAAGCCACTGTAGCGGATACCGGCATTCAACTGGAAGCTGGGTGAAATCTCCCAGTCGTCCATCAGATACAGCCCTACTTCATGTGCATATTTTTTAAAGGCATTATCCGGAGAAAATTTGGTGGTATCCTGCCCACCACTTACTGTTGATGGCGTAAACGCGTGGTAGATATAGTTGCCGCCAAACTTGATATGATGTTTGGGACTGGCATAATAGTCGAAATCCAGTTTGGCATTTGCATCGCTGATACCGGAAGAAAGCCGGATCGTAAAATTATTCTGCAAAGCATTAAACTGAAATTTATAATCATTATAAATGAGAGAAGTATTGGCAAATAATTTTGTACTGAACACGTGGTTCCATCGTAAAGTGGCGGTGGTATTGCCCCAGGGTATCTTCACATTAAAACGTTTGTCCTGGCTGCTGAAGGTAAAAACATCCTGCCCCAGGTATCCGCTCAAAAAAATCCGGTCCTTATCTGAAAAGGTGTAATTCATTTTCATGTTCAGGTCGTAGAAGTAATAACCTGAACCACTATACGAAGTGCCGTTGATAAATGGTTTGGTAAGCAGATCTATATAGGTTCTTCTTCCTGAAATGATAAACGATGCTTTATCTTTCTTCAGCGGTCCTTGCAGTGATAAACGGGAAGAAATAAGGCCCAGTCCCCCTTCTCCCTGGAAAGTTTTGTTATTCCCTTCTTTCATGGAAATATCCACCACAGAAGAAAGCCGTCCGCCGTAATTGGCCGGCATTCCACCTTTTATCAATGTCGTGTTTTTAATAGCATCAGCATTAAATACAGAAAAGAAACCGAAAAGGTGCCCGGTGTTGTATACAGGGGCTTCATCCAGCAGGATCAGGTTCTGGTCGGGACCGCCGCCACGTACATAGAAGCCCGCATTCCCTTCCCCGGCAGCCTGTACTCCTGGCATGAGCTGTAGTGCCTTGAGCACATCCACTTCTCCCATCAGCGACGGCAGCTTTTTCACCTGTAGGGACGTCATTTCTATCCGCCCCATATCCGTGCTTTTAACATTTTCATCTTTCCGCTTGCCGGTGATCACCACTTCTTTGGCCTGGTACAGATGGGGCAGCAGGTCCATGTTGTAGGAAACATTTCCTTTCAGCGGAAGTGTAAGGGCTTTCCCTTCGTAGCCCAGAAAAGAATAAATGAAGGTATAATCCCCGGCGGGAAGTGTAATGGAATAAAAGCCGTAATTGTTTGTCTGTGTGCCCGTAGTTGTACCCAGGATCTGTACATTAGCGCCTGGCAAGGACTCGCCGCTGCTGCTGTCCTTTACGTAGCCACTGAGTGTATAACGTTGTCCCTGCGCTATGCCGCAAAGACATAGCAATACCAGGACAATCAGTGAAGATGATAAGCGACGGATCTGCATACAACTGAATCGATAATAAATTGTCACTAGTAATTTACGACTTACCATGCACGATTCAGCAATTAGTTATTTATAAGTTAACGAGTCTTTCGTTTCGCCACAATGTAGCATCTTATTGCCAAAATAGGGATTCTCAATATCCGGCTTATCACTCAGCCAGTAGGCACCTTTGTCATTAAATGCCATGGGGCAGTATTGGTGATAAATGGTTTGTCCTTTCAGCCCGGTATTTCTCACCAGGTCAAAAAGCATATCGGATACCATTTGAAAAGAAGCCCGCTTTCCCTCCAGGCCCGGCTCACCGGTTAAGCCGGTTAGCTCTGCACTGATACTACCGGCAGTACCCGCAACAATGCCCAGGTGTGTACTATCCATCTGCAAAAGATGAACAGGCAAACTATCAATATGTTGTTTTAATGTCAACGCTGCGCTAGTCGCCGCAATGCTGTCCGCCTTTACCAGGGCGCCCGACAGCTTATAATAAGATTGCAGGGTTAGTTGCAACGAATCATAAAACACCTGGCTATAAGGTGCTTGTAATCCTGTTGTGGAAACTCCTGCCTCCGCTTCTTCTTTGGGAGCAGGCTGCTGACAGGCAAACAAAACAGTAGCCAGCAAAATGGTTCCTATGGGTACGCATATTTTAAAATTCATAAACAGTGATTAACCAGATTAAATTGATTCAGGTAAGCGAAGATCGCCCCGCAAAACTAAGTAATAAATGCCGGGAGAGAATCATCGGCTGCATGAATAAAATATTCGTTATCATCTTCTTTATATATTCATTACAATAATAATCATTATATCTAACTATATAAATATCAAATAATTACAAATTTAACATCTCGCAAAACAATTGAATTAACAAAATCACACAAATCCTGGTTACCTTTGCACGTTTTTATCCAACTTTTTTTTATTTATTATGTTGATCGCATTACAGGACATCACGTTTGAGTTTGGCTCCAGGGTTATCCTGGAGAATTCTTCCTGGCATATTGAGCCAGGTGACCGCGTAGGCCTTATCGGCCTGAATGGAACCGGTAAGTCTACCCTGCTGCGCATTATCAATGGTGAATATTCTATTTCAAAAGGGAGCATAAATAAGAGTAAAAGTCTGACTATAGGTTTCTTTAACCAGGACCTCCTCAGCTTTGAAACAGAAGATTCCATCCTTACAGTGGGGATGATGGCCTTTGGTAAAGCACTGGAGCTGGAAAAAGATATTGACCGGATCACCAAAGAACTGGAACATAGCCAGACCGATGAACTGCTACATGAATTCAGCGACAAGCTTCATGAATTTGAAGCATTGGACGGCTATAACATGAAGCACAAAACCGCACAGGTACTGGAAGGACTTGGCTTCACCACCTCCGACCTGGAACGCCCCTACAGCCAATTTTCCGGTGGATGGCGCATGCGTGTACTACTGGCCAGGCTGATACTTCAGCAACCGGATGTACTCATGCTCGATGAACCGACGAACCACCTGGATCTTCCCTCCATTGAATGGCTGGAGAAATACCTCGTAGGCTACAACGGCGCAGTAATCATTGTTTCGCATGACCGTTACTTCCTGGACCGTATGGTAAACCAGATCGTTGAAGTATATCAGCAGCAACTACATCACTATACCGGCTCTTATGCCGACTATGAAGTGGAAAAAGAACTGCGTCGTGAAATGCAGCAACGTGCCTACGAAAACCAGCAGGATTACATTCGTCAGCAGGAACGCTTCATCGAACGCTTTAAAGCGAAAGCCTCCAAAGCCGCACAGGCGCAGAGTATCGCCAAAAGACTCGATAAGCTGGATCGTGTGGAACAAACAGATGGTGGTCCGTCTAAAATAAAGATCAACTTCACCGTTGATAAAACACCGGGTAAGATTTTATGTACGCTCAACAATATCAGTAAAAGCTACGGCAACATTTCTATCCTGGAAAATACCAGCGCAGAAATCAACCGTGGCGATAAGATCGCGTTGATAGGTGCCAACGGTAAAGGTAAATCCACCCTGCTCCGCATCATCTTTGGTATGGAGCCTATGGAAGGTGAACGTGTACCTGGCCATAACGTGGTGACCAGCTTCTACGCGCAACACCAGCTGGAATCACTGGACATGAACAGCGAGATCCTCGATGAGCTGAAAAACTTCGGCAGTGGCCGCACAGAACTGGAATTACGTCAACTCCTTGGCTGCTTCCTCTTCTCCGGCGATGATGTATTCAAAAAGATCAAGATACTCTCCGGTGGTGAGAAAGCCCGCGTGGCACTGGCCAAAACCATTATCAGCCAGGCCAACTTCCTCATGCTCGATGAGCCTACGAATCACCTGGACATGAACTCTGTACAGATGTTGATCGACTCACTGAACAAATATGACGGTAGTCTCGTTCTTGTATCGCACGACCGTTATTTTGTGAGCCAGACAGCCAACAAAATATGGGAGATCGTTGATGGGCAAATCAAAGAATTTAAAGGCACCTACAACGAATACGAAGAGTGGAAAAAGAGAATGGCTGCCAATGCGCCACAGGTAACGAAATCCAGCAACGAAAATAAAAAGGAAAAAGATACCCGTCAGCAAAACACTACTATAGATACTCCCAAAGGTGCTATCAATAAAGATGTACAACGCGAGTTGCAGAAACAGCAAAAACAGTTTTCACAGGTAGAAGGCCAGGTAGCCAGTTTGAAAGAACGTAAAGCCAACCTGGAAGCCAGTTTAGGTACACCCGATATCTACAACAACAAAACAAAATTTGCGCAGGTAGAGAACGAATACCAGGACGTAATGAAATATCTCGAAAGGGCGAATCAACAATACGAGCAGTTGTTTGAGAAAATAATGCAGCTGGAAGCGAATCTTATTAGCTAATTTAGGGTTCTTCCATAAAAACTATGAATCAGACTGCTATCGGTCTGATTCGTAGTTTCAGCTTAAACTTTGTTCCTTTATGCAGAAAATACTGGTTGTTGAAGATGAAGTAAAAGTAGCCAACGCCGTTAAAAAAGGATTGGAAGAAAATGGCTTTGATGTGGAAGTTGCCTATGATGGGCGCATGGGAAAAAGTCTTGCAGCCAGCAACAGTTACGACCTCGTTATTCTTGACCTGAACCTCCCCCACAGCAATGGGTACGAGCTATGCGAGATTATCCGCCGCAAAAATATCCGGGTGCCGGTTATCATGCTTACCGCCCTGGGTGGTGTGGAAGATAAAATGCAGGCTTTCGAACTGGGCGCAGATGATTACCTCGTAAAGCCTTTCGACTTCCGCGAACTGCTGGCAAGGATCCGCGTATTCCTGAAACGCGCCGGTGCCGACTCCCCACATAGTACCCAGTACAAAATTGTTATTGCAGACCTGGAAATCGACAGAGAGCGAAAAGAAGTAACCAGGGGTGGTAAAAAAATAGCTCTTACTGCAAAAGAATACCACCTACTCGAATTCCTGGCACTGCACAAAGGCAAAGTGATCTCCAAACTCACTATCGCTGAAAAGGTATGGGACATTGACTTTGACACCGGGACCAACGTAATTGAGGTATACATGAACTTCCTCCGTAAAAAGATTGATAAAGATTTTGAACAGAAATTATTGCATACCAAAACAGGGATGGGATATTATCTTTCAGAAGAGTGACCTGTAAACCCACCCTTAAAATCTATTCTTTATTCAGGTGAAGATCAAGTACAAAATAGCGTTATATTACACGGTGTCAGCAGCTCTCATGCTGATCGCCTTCGCCGTACTTGCCTATTATTTCTCTGCCAAATCACGTAAAGCCGAATACCTCGAAAGACTGGAATATCGCGCCCGGTCAATAGCCAGTGTGATTATAGAAGATGGACACGTAAAAGTAGACCTGCTCCGGAAGCTGGACAGAACTACCTTCCAGGATCTTTACAAGGAAAGTATCCTCGTATACAATCCCGACTATGACCTATTGTATAGTAACCTGAAAGATACCACCATCCGCACCCACCGCAGTTTACTGGACTACATCAAAGAAAATAAACTGTATAGCTATGATAAAGGTAGCAGCGAAGTAGTAGGCGTTTATTATACAGAAGAAGATATCTCTGTGATTGTCATTGTTTCTTCCTTTGATAAATACGGCTTTCAGAACCTCCGTAGCTTGCAACAAATCCTGCTGCTGGAGCTGATCACAGCTGTATTGATCCTCATCGGCGTTGGCTATTTCTTTGCGCGTAAGATGGTGCAACCTATTGATCGCCTCGTGGAACAGGTAGACAGCATCAACGCCAATAACATGCAGGATGCCAAGGTAGCCGTAAAAGGGAAAGACGAAATTGCGAAGCTGGGCGCCAATTTCAACACCATGTTGCAACGTCTCAGCGATTCTTTCAATCTGCAAAAGAGCTTTGTAAGCAATGCTTCGCATGAGCTGCGTACACCACTGGCAGCCATTATCAGCCAGCTACAGGTAATGCTGTCAAAAGAGCGCAGCAAGGAAGAGTACCACGCCCTCCTCGTGTCTGTACTTGAAGATGCAGAAAACCTCTCAGATCTCTCCAATGGCCTGTTGCAGTTGGCACAATCAGAACTCCGGCAGCAACAGTTTGTATTCAGTAATGTACGCATTGATGAACTGCTGATGGATATGGCCAACCTGATACGCCTCAAACAAAAGAACAACAGTAAGGTAGACATCCAGTTCCTAAAAGTTCCAGACAACGAAATCCTCGTTACCTGCTTCGGTAATGAAAGCCTGTTGAAAGTACTTTTCCTCAACCTGGTAGATAATGCCTGTAAATTTTCTGAAGATAATACCGCACACGTATCAATTGATTTCTTCACGAAATACATCACGGTACAGATAAAAAACAATGGTATCAGTATACCAGAGGAAGCAATCTTTAAAGTTTTTGAACCTTTCTACCGCGGAGAAAATGCCCAGCAGATCCGCGGCCATGGCCTTGGTTTGTCCATCTGCAAAAAGATTGTGCAAATTCACAACGGCCATATAACAGTAACCTCCAACCCCCAGGATGGTACTACATTCACAGTAATGCTGCCGCATTTATAAATAAAAGTTACCAGATATTTTAAGTGCTTTTTAATCATTCTTAAAGCCCTCTTTAATCTGACTTACAGAGCTTTGTGTCATGAAATTTGGCACTATGCGAACAATGACGACACTGATCTTATCAGTATGCGTTGGAAGCCTGGGTTTTATTCAACATTCACAAGCCCAATCCCCTGCAAAACAAGTCTCCATGCAGGCTGTGGAAGATTCCTTCCTGGTTAAGAATTATTCATTGCTGGCGCAACGTTACCAGGTAGATGCGGCGAAAGCCCTTGTACGGCAGGCTAAAATGTGGAGTAATCCATCCTTTAGTACGGTGCTGGGTTTTGGCAGCACCAATAACATCAAACCGTTTGATGTAGGCGCCGGCGGTGAAACGCAATACAATATTGAACAACTGATCCAGCTGGCTGGCAAAAGGAATAAAACAATTCAGCTGGCAGCAGCGGCAACAAAAATGAACGAGGCTACCTTCGATGAGTTGGTACGTACGTTACGCCTGCAACTGCGGGAGAGTTTCTACAATATCTACTACCATCAGCAAACAGAGAAAGTGCTGATGGAACAGCTGGATAATCTGCAGAAAATTGTGGATGCATATGTGACCGCAGATAAGAAAGGAAGCGTAGCACATGCTGATCTGGTGCGGTTGCAGGCTTTGCAGGTAGGCATCGAAAACGATTATGCCGACCTTAAACAGGAAGAACTTACCTCACAGAAAAACCTACAACAGCTGTTACATAGCCAGGATTATTATGAAGCCGCATTGTCGGCTTCAGACCTGGCTTCCTACAAACTGGATCAGATCCGGTTACCCGAACTGCTGGACAGTGTAGCAAAAAACCGTCCGGATGTAAGGATAGCAACTGTACAATACCAAACCGCTACATTGAATTACCACCTGCAAAAATCGCTGGCTGTACCCGACCTGCATGTAGGTGCTACTTACGATAAACAAGGTAGTTACATCCCCAATTTCATGGGCCTGACCCTGGGCATCGATCTACCCGTATGGAACCGCAATCAGGGCAATATACGTGCTGCCCAGCTTCAAATAGGTGCAGACCAACTGCAACTCCTCCAGCAACAATCTATTGCACAAACAGAAGTATTAAACGCCTATCAGCGTATAGTTGTATTGGAAAAGCGTTACAAAGGATTTGACCTGCATCAGTTCCAGCATGAATTTGATACGCTGATTGAAGAAGTCGCCAAAAACTTCAGCAAAGGAAATATCTCCCTGCTACAGTTTATCGACTATTTCAACAGCTACAGCGACAACGCAAAAAACATCAACAAATTTTTATCCAACAGGGTAAATGCTTACGAAGAACTCAATTACGCAACGGGACAAGAACTATTTAAACTTTAAGCATATGAAACAGCCTGTTTTATTTCTTGGCTTTTCGCTGCTGGCAGCAGTTATATGGAGTGGATGCAAACATAGCCAGGCGGAGGATTCAGAGAAGAGCACATTTGTACTCAGCGATACCATGCTGAAAAATATACGGATCGATACCGCACATATACAACCGGTGTTGAACGAAGTACGGCTTTCCGGTAAGGTGGCCCCCAATGGTGGTAAAGTATTAAAGGTATATCCGCTGGTAAGTGGTTATGTGGAAGATATAAAAGTACAATTGGGCGATTACGTACAAAAGGGACAGGTACTCGCTGTGATCCACAGTGCAGAAATAGCTGACTATGAGAAGCAGCTGGCACAGGCGCGTTCCGATCGCGGCGTAGCCGAAAAAAACCTGAAAGTGGCCCAGGACCTGTTCGACAGCCGCCTGAGTACAGAAAAAGATGTGGTAAATGCCAATGGTGAACTGGAAAAATCAAATGCCGAAATCACCCGGCTGAATGACCTGTTTAAAATATACCGCAAAGGTAAAGGTGCTACCTATCTCGTTACGGCACCTATTTCCGGCTATATCATTGAAAAGAATATCAACAACAGTATGGAAATCCGTACGGATAACAGCACCAATATATTCACCATCTCCGAACTGGATGATGTATGGGTAATGGCCAATGTTTTTGAAACAGATATCGCCAAAATAAAAGAAGGATATGAAGCGGATGTAGTAACCGTGAGTTACCCTGATGAACCCTTCCATGGCAAGATTGACAAGATCTACAACTTCCTGGACCCTGCTACTAAAACCATGCAGGTAAGGATTAGTATCGATAATAAAAATATGTTGCTGAAACCGGAGATGTTTGCTACTGTGTATGTAAAATATACAGATAAAGAAGAAAAAATCGCCGTGCCTTCTGCCGCTGTAATTTTTGATAACAGTAAGAACTATGTGCTGGTGTTTAAAGACAAGTTCAACATTGCAGTAAGAGAGGTAGAAGTAGCTAAAACAGCTGGCGACATCACTTATCTGCAATCCGGACTGCAACCCGAAGAGAAAGTGATCTCTACCAACCAGTTGCTGATCTACGACGCACTTAAAGACTAATTACTGCAATGAAGCAATTATTTTCCATAGGACTGTTAACACTCTGCAGTACCAAATTACTGGGACAGGGTAAGAAAACGGATAGTATTATCCCGTACTCTTTCCATTTCCAGCAAACCCTGGTAACACAGTGGCATCCTGACTTTCCGGCGAAGTATTCAGGGCCCAACAGCTTTCATACACATGAAGCAAGTGCAACCTCCATCACCAGCACACTGTACGTAGGAATGCGCCCGTTAAAAAATCTGGAACTATATTTAAACCCCGAACTCGCCGGTGGCACAGGTCTCAGCAAAGCCACCGGCATCGCGGGTTTCCCCAATGGGGAAACATTCCGGGTGGGCAGTCCCAAACCAAAAATTTACCTCGCGCGTGCTTATGCCGTTTATACGTTACCGTTAACCATGCGAACAGAAGTCCATAAGGATGATCTGAATAATATAGCCGGCACCACGCCCACTCATTATTTACGCTTTATTGGTGGGAAATATTGTCTGGCGGACTTCTTTGATTTAAACGCCTATAGCCATGACCCACGCACCCAGTTCCTTAACTGGTCGCTCATGGGCAATGGCGCCTGGGATTATCCCGCGGATGTACGGGGGTATACCCTGGCCTTAACATTACAATACCGGAAAGATAACTGGATACTGCAGGCAGCTACCTCCCTGGAGCCAACAGAAGCCAACGGCCCCAAACTTAATTATCACTATCATACGTCTAACGGAGAAGTGGTAGAGATAACGCATACGTATACCCTGAATAGACACGAAGGCAATATGCGTGTGATGACGTTCATCAACCAGGCCCCCATGGGCGACTACCAGGAGGCTATAAACACATCCACCCACCCTCCTGACATCACTTCCGTACGTCGCAATGGTCATACCAAATACGGTATTGGCGTGAACCTCGATCAGGAGTTCACCACAGACGGTGGCGCTTTTCTAAAAGCATCCTGGAATGATGGCCATCATGAAACCTGGGCCTATACAGAAATAGATCGTTCTGTAAGCGCCGGATGGTTACAGGCTGGTACATCATGGCGCCGTGCACAGGACAATGCAGGCCTCGCGCTGGTAGTAAACGGACTATCTCCCGACCACCGCCATTATCTGGAAGCCGGCGGATCCGGCTTTATGCTTGGTGACGGTCAGCTCAACTATGGCCCTGAAATGCTTTCCGAAATTTTCTATCAATATAACATCACCAGGCTACATATTGCTTTAAGTCCGGACTACCAGTTTGTGATGCATCCCGGCTACAACAAGGACCGCGGACCGGTAAATATCCTAGGATTAAGGACCAGAGTGGCTTTCTAAAGAACAGGAGTTATGAACAAATTCATCAGAAATATAGTAGCCTTTTCGCTCAAGAATAAACTGTTTGTTTTCTTCAGCGTTGCTACGTTGATTGTTGCAGGCGTGTTTTCATTTTTGCATACACCTATTGAAGCATTTCCCGATGTTACCAATACACAGATAGTGATCGTGACCAAATGGAACGGCCGCAGTGCACAGGAAGTAGAACGTTTTGTAACACTGCCCGTGGAAGTAGCCATGAACGCAGTACAACGTAAAACCAGTGTTCGTTCTGTGACTATGTTTGGTCTTTCTGTTGTAAAGATCATGTTTGAAGATGATGTGGAAGATTTCTTTGCACGGCAACAAGTCAATAATATGCTGGCCAGCATCCAACTGCCGGAAGGGGCCGAACCGGAAGTACAGCCTCCCTACGGCCCTACGGGTGAAATATTCCGTTATTATTTAAAGAGCAACAAACGCGACTCCCGCGATCTGCTTACCTGGCAGAATTGGGTGATAGACCGCCAGATTCGCAGTGTGCCCGGTGTAGCCGATGTAGTTGCCTTTGGCGGACAGGAAAAAATTTATGAGATCTCCGCAGATCCCGTACGTCTCGCTAAATATGATATTACCCCGCTGGAATTGTACCAGGCCGTTGCCAAAAGTAATGTGAATGTAGGCGGCGACATCATTGAAAAAAACGGGCAGGCATATGTGGTACGTGGTATCGGCTTGCTCAACAGCATCCCTGATATTCAGAATATCATCATACAGAATATCAACGGCGTACCGCTACTGGTAAAGGACCTGGCCAATGTGCACGAAGCTTCCGCCCCGCGCGTGGGACAAGTAGGCCTGGATAAAAATGATGACCTCGTAGAAGGAATTGTGGTCATGCGCAAAGGAGAAAATCCCAGTGAAGTACTGGTGCGCCTGAAAGAAAAGCTGAAAGAACTGAATGAAACCATCCTGCCGGATGACATAAAAATGGAAACCTTCTATGACCGTGATAACCTCATGGATTTTTGCACACACACCGTGATGCACAACCTTCTGGAAGGTATCATTTTCGTAACAGTGATCGTATTCATTTTTATGGCCGACTGGCGCACCACCGTGATCGTATCCATTATTATACCGCTGGCATTATTATTTGCCTTTATGTGCTTGCGCATAAAAGGTATGAGTGCAAACCTGCTGTCTATGGGCGCTATCGACTTTGGTATTATCATAGATGGTGCAGTGGTAATGGTGGAAGGCATTTTTGTAATGCTCGATCACAAAGCCCACCGGTATGGGATGGAGCGGTTTAATAAGATGGCTAAACTGGGATGGATCAAACAGACAGGTGGAGAACTGGCAAAGGCCATCTTCTTCTCAAAACTCATTATCATCATTTCCCTGATCCCTATCTTTTCTTTCCAGAAGGTAGAGGGTAAAATGTTTTCCCCACTGGCCTGGACACTGGGCTTTGCGTTAATGGGCGCCTTGTTGTTTACCCTTACACTGGTGCCTGTATTGTGTTCTATCCTGCTAAATAAAAATGTAAAAGAGAAGAACAACTTTGTGGTGAAATTCTTTGACCGCATTGTTACCAATGGTTTCAACTGGACATATAGAAATAAAAGACTGAGCCTAACCTTGTCGCTCACCTTTATGGTGCTGACATTCCTCTCTGCAAAATTCCTGGGAACGGAATTCCTGCCACAGCTGAATGAAGGCTCCCTGTGGGTTACCACCGAACTACCCATGAGCATGTCGCTCACGGAAAGCACCAAAATGGCGCATAAAATCCGGCAGGACCTGGGCGCATTCCCGGAAGTAAAGAGGGTCTTGTCGCAGGTGGGCCGCTCTAATGATGGTACAGATCCTAACGGATTTTATTTCATACAATACCAGGTGGATCTGGCGCCTAAAGATGAATGGAAACGCAAGCTCACGCAAGACGAGCTGATCTCACAGATGGAACAACGTCTGAAAAAATATCCTGGTATTATTCTCAACTTCTCCCAACCTATCAGTGATAACGTATCGGAAGCGGTGGCCGGTTTTAAAGCCGCTAACGGCGTCAAGATCTACGGGGATGATCTGGTGCAGCTGGAGGCGCTGTCGCAACAGGTAGTGGCACAATTGAAGACAGTACCGGGTATCAAAGACCTTGGCGTGATCCGGAATATTGGTCAGCCTGAAATGAGTATTAACCTGGACGATAACAAGATGGCACAATACGGTGTGTCTACCGGCGATGCACAGGCTGTCATAGAAATGGCGATTGGTGGTAAAACAGCTACGCAGTTATATGAAGGTGAGAAGAAATTTGATATCCGTATCCGTTATGATGAGAATTACCGGAAGACGGAAGAAGACCTGGCTAACCTGATGGTACCTACTATCAACAACAACAAGGTGCCGCTGAAAGAAATAGCTGAAATAAAAACAATCACCGGTCCGGCATTTATTTACCGTGATATGAACAAGCGTTTTATTGGCGTGAAGTTCTCTGTACGTGACCGTGACCTCGGTTCTACCATTGCAGAAGCACAGCATAAAATCAATGAGGTCATTAAACTACCTAAAGCCTACAGCATAGGCTGGACGGGCGAATTCGAGAACCAGGTACGTGCCACACAGCGTTTGGGACAGGTAGTGCCGGTTAGCATCATCGCCATTTTTGTGGTGCTATTTATTATGCTGGGTAATGTGAAAGATGCAGGACTGGTGTTGATGAACGTACCTTTTGCATTGATCGGCGGCATCCTCGCATTGCATGTTACCGGTATGAATTTCGGTATCTCCGCAGGTGTTGGATTCATCGCGTTGTTCGGAATCTGTATTCAAAACGGGGTAATACTCATATCTGTATTCCACAAAAACTTACTGGCGAAGGTCCATTTAAATGAAGCGATCAGGATGGGTGTACAAAGCCGTATCCGTCCGGTAGTGATGACAGCCCTCATGGCGGCCATCGGCCTGGTGCCGGCAGCATTGTCACATGGCATTGGTTCCGAAACACAGAAGCCATTGGCCATTGTGGTGATCGGTGGTTTGATTACTGCAACCGTACTTACCCTACTCGTGTTTCCGATCATTTTTTATGGCGCCTATAAAAATAAGAAAGCATCCATGTAAAAAATTCAGCACGCAGCAAAAGGCTGACTGCTTTAACGCTTAGTTCGCATATAGGTTGATAGAATGGTTATGAAAAAAGGAAAGGCCCGACAACGTCCGGCCTCACTGATTTTATGATCTCTACTCCGCCCTGCCGAGAAGAAACAACGCGGGGCGGATTTTTATTTAGGAATTTTTCTTCGTCTGGATTTATTGAACATCAGCCCTTTCTCTACACCTTTCCGCATAGCGGCTTTCTCTTCTTCGGGTAGTGCATTCACAGTCTGACAAGCTTCACTGCAACAGCCATGGTACTTTTTTGCACAGGCATCACATTGAATGAACAAGAGATGACAACCTTCATTCAAACAGTTGGTATGTGTATCACAAGGTTCACCACACTGATGACAATGGCTGATAACATCTTCACTGATGCGCTCACCCAGGCGGTCATCGAATACAAAGTTTTTACCTTTGAATTTAATGGGCAGCCCTTGTTGTTTTGCTTTGTTGGTATATTCAATGATGCCCCCTTCCAGGTGAAATACATTTTTGAACCCGTTATGTAGCATATAGGCAGAAGCTTTCTCACAGCGGATCCCACCGGTACAGTACATGATGATGTTTTTGTCTTTCTGATCCCGGAGCATATCAACCGCCATGGGTAGCTGATCGCGGAAAGTATCGGAGGGCACTTCAATGGCGCCTTCAAAATGTCCTACTTCATATTCATAGTGATTGCGCATATCCACCACCACGGTATCAGGATCATTGGTGAGTTCATTAAAGCCTTTTGCATCTACATATTTACCGCGGTTGGCCATATCAAAAGCAGGATCTTCGATACCATCCGCTACAATCTTCTCCCGTACTTTAATTTTTAATACGAAGAATGATTTACCATCATCATCTACTGCAATATTCAACCGTACACCATGGAGGAAGGAGATGGCGTACAACGCTTCCTTCAGCGCCTCAAAATGATGTTGCGGCACACTGAGTTGGGCATTGATGCCTTCATGTGCTACATAAATACGTCCGAATACATCCAGTTTGAAAAGGGTTCCGTACAGTTGGTCGCGGAAAGCCTGCGGGTCTTCGATTTTCGCGTACTGGTAGAAAGAAATAGTAACGCGTTTAATTGTTTCCATCGCCAGCCGTTGCTTGAGTTCGGCGGCGGATACTCTGTTGTGTAAGGCCATTTTTTGTTTGAAATTTTAAGGACACTTGCTCTAGTGAACAAAACTTCTATCAATTCCCCCCGTTTAAAGGGTACAGATCGATAAATTATAAACTGTTCTTCCGGTTTTTCCCCGGAAAGGATGCAAAGATAAGCATAATCAGCATATTCTCTGTTTGAGGCCACAAAATGAGTGAATAATTTCCCGGTATGTCCCAGGGTCAGGAACGGTACGTTTCCGCCTTCTTACTCCATTCAAATAAGAAATGGAGGGAAAAGTATGCTGCGGAGCTGATAATCAGGATGTAACCTATAAAACCGGGGGTTCTCAGTTCTACTGCACCCGGCAGGTCATTTAATTCGGTAATACGGGCAGCGGCAGCCATGACGACACCGGCTATGAGAGCGATGAGGGCTATTCGTTTCATGGTAGATATGGTTTCATAAGTGACCGTAAAAGTAACACTTCCGTGTTATTAAACCAAGCCAAAATACACGCTTAAACACTTTATTATCTAACATCACCTGACAATCAAATGTTCACAAAGTGTGCAGAAAATATTGGCTGTTTTATAACTATCTGATAATTATTGTATATAACTTCGTCCTTAAGTTATTACCCCTGTTGGCACCCTTTTTGAAATTACTACTGAGAAAAATATTGTTTAACCCTAAATGTTATGTTATGAGTATTTACTTTACCTACTTTATTTATGCAGTGGTTGGTATCTGGGTCTACAGGTTGCTGGCTTACTTTTTCGATGAGAAGAAAGAAATGAAAAGCAAGAAGAGATAGCATTTACGGATTTTTTGATTTACGATTTTTTGATTTTGGGGATGTAGAAATTTCATTTCTAAAATCGGATAACGTTTAACAAAACAAAATTCCAAAATCACTAAATCCCAAAATATTGATTATTTATTGAAGCTGACAAGCCCCCCGAACAAGCCACCAAACCCAACTCTCACGCCTATACGTGTTTTATCCTGGCTCTGGTAGCCGGACACTACATCGACCCTGAACATTTTCAAGATGTTTTCCAGGCCGGCAAAAGCTTCTACATAGTTATTATCGCCATTTACATAAAAGGCATTGGCGCCTATGACCAGGTTCCATTTCAGCCGGTTAAACAACGGAATTTTATTTGTGAGCAAACCATTGAAATGATGTTCCAGGTTGGCAGTCGTATAAAATGGCGCGGTAGTGCTGTATTTGTAATAGGGAGCCAACTGGAAACTGTTCAGGTATTTCATGTTGTAAAAAGTCTGGTTACCATTGAAATGCTGGTAATCCGGCAGCTGCACATTGCCGGCAGTAATAAATCCACCTGCACTTACCCGGTAACGGAATTCACCAAACAATTTAAAGTTCATTCTGTCAAACATGGAAACATTCCATTTGTCAAAATCCACAATGCTGTTCACCACATTGGGAATCCCTTTGCTATAGCCTATTTCAAAGGTCGGATACTTTGATCCGAATGGAAGTTTGCGATCCGGGAGCTCCACAAATTGTTGCCCTGGTTGAAAGCGAAAGCTCAAGTCCAGCACCAGGGCGGTATGTTTATTAAACGGCACACCGGCCAGTTCATAAGGATGATTGGGCGTGAATTGCTTATTATCATTTTTGAAGATGACAAAATCTGTTGTGTTCACTACCGGATTCCTGTTTTCATAGGTAATACCCGCTGTAAACCTGTCATTCGTCTGAAACGTACGGCTGTACTGCAAATGGCCGAACCAGTTTTCATACAGCTTCATATAATTTTCTTTCAGCAACAGGGTATAAAATTCATTCGTGATATTATCAATAGGATTGTCCTGGTTGAATTGAGAGATCCGCTTCCCTCCTGCCAGGCTCCAGTTATTATGGCCGTACTTTTTTTTGATCTGGCTGGCACTGCTATAGTCAATTTGCGTATAGGCGTTTAAGTGAGTATTGCTCAATCCGTAACGCACAAACGGTGTTACACGCAGGTTTCTTTCCTCTCCCAGGTTAAAGTACGCAGTAGGTTCTATTGCCAGCACCAGCCCCTCTACGGTGTTATATTTCAGCGATTTCACCAAAGATTTTACCCGCAACTCATGATGTTCAATAGCACTATCCCGGCGGAAATAATAATTGTGCTTAACGCCTCCCCATAACACATCCATCACCTTTACCTTCTTCTGTTTTTGTTGCAAAGAATCCAGCGTATAACGCGAGAAAGCGGAATCACGGTTAGCTTTGGCAGTACTGTCTTTTTCGTGATAATCTTTTATCTCCGCCTCTTCCAGCGGCACAGGCCGGATACTATCCCAGTAAGGAATATTTTTCTTGTCAAATGCGGTATCATACTTCAGGAAGACGTTATCAAAATATTTAGGTGGAAAGGCAGGCTTTACATTATAGTCTGAATATACATTCACAAAATTTCCTTCCATGGCAAAGCCGAATTTCCTGAAAGACATATACATCACCTGGTCCTTTACCCGCCATACATCGTGGGCTACAGGCACATGCGTTTGCCGGATACGGAGTGTATCCATAATTTCCAGCTGGTATTCCGATGTCAGGATAAGGTCTGTACTATGAATGCGCCAGTCCTTGTCTGTAATGAAAATATAGCCGGAAAATAAGGGTTCCTGTTTACGCCGCGGTATCACCAAAATCTTATTAACCGTAATTCCATCTTCCACAAATTCTCCTTCCAGTTTGTATTTATAATAAGAAAGTGCATTTTGTGCAATGGGTGAAATATAGCCCCGTGGCCCCATCTGCGTGATAACGGCAGCCACATTATTATCATAAAAGCTGATGAAAGCGGGGAAACTCAATCCAAATCCGCCGCCACTTTTACGGGAAGAAATCACTTCCAGTTTCATCTTATCCGGCAGCCGGTAAGATATTTTTGTAACAGATTCTGACAGGAAGATCATGCCCTTACCGGTACTGTCTACCCCTATATCTTTCTTATCGATTTTTTGTCCCATGAAGCGGGTGGGCGTTCCTTTCATACCAATGGTGCCTTTGATATAGGACATGCAGGTATACTCCTTTACCTGTTGCTGATAAAAAGCACGTTTCCTGATCGCCTGCCGGATAATGGCATAAGCGGGATCTTCGCCCCCCGATTTCACCACTACTTCCCTGATCTGCATGTTGATAGGTTCCAGGTGAAAATCCAGTGTTTGCACGGTGTTGTTTACGGTGATAACGGTTTCTGTTTTACGGTAACCCATATACTGACAAACAATCGTATACTGACCCGGCGCCAGCTCCAGCTGGTATTGGCCTGCTGCGTTGGTAGTTGTACCTGTGGAAGTGCCTTTAATTAATATGGTTGCAAAAGGAAGGGGTTGATGCTTGTTGTCGGTAACGCTGCCTCTGACCGCATTAGCCTGACAGTAAGAAGTGAGGAAAAAACAAAACAGGGTAGGTAAGTATTTTATCATAGCTCAAAAATAACCACCTGGTGTTTACAGGATAAACACTAAAACTGTTTTATCAGAATTTTAACAGCACAAGATGAGTCATCAGGATGCTGCGGCGCGGAAATAAGCAGCACTTGATGCCGCAAAGCCTGCTACCAGTGCCCCTACAACGGAACTTATCACGCCCATGAGCGGTGCATTCTTCACCTGCAGGAACATTTCACTCATCCGGTTTGCCAGGAGGTGATCGTTGCGGACATCCTGAAAGAATGCCAGCACCATCCACAGCACAAAGATGGACAGAAAAGCACTGATGAATGATTTTCCCGGAGACAAAGGAAACGCCAGGGTTACAATAAAAGCTACCAGCGTTACACTCCACCAGGGTAATACCAAACCAGCAATGTAGGCGAGCACCAGGATGATCAGAAAGTGTGCAAAGGATTTCATAATACCAATATAGGAAAGAAATACGAATTACGAAATTGTAGGCAGATTTATGTCGGCTGATTTTCGCGTAAACCTTCCTGCAACTCCGTAATCCCTGATTTTTTATTTACTCTTGTCCAGTGCCATTTCAATATCTTCCAGGATATCTTTGATATTTTCAAGACCTACTGAAATACGTATAAGCCCTGCCGTTATACCTACGTTTGCTTTTTCCTCATCGCTGAGTTTTGCGTGTGTAGTACTGGCGGGATGAGATGCAATGCTGCGGCTATCTCCCAGGTTGGCAGTCAGCGACAGCAACTTCAGGGCATTGAGGAAACCGGCGCCTCTTTCAAGCCCGCCTTTCAGTTCAAAACAAACGATGCCACCACCGCCGCTCATTTGTTTCCGGGCAATATCATATTGCGGATGACTGGGCAGGAAAGGATACTTCACGGAGTCAAGGTGTACATTGCCTTCGAGTGCTTTCGCCAGTTTGAACGCGCTTTCTGAATGCCGTTCCATGCGGATGAATAATGTTTCCAGGCTTTTACTCAGCACCCATGCATTGAAGGGTGACATGGCCGGTCCTGTACTTCTGCAGAAGGTATGGATCTCTTTGATCAGCTCTTTCTTACCCACTACAGCGCCGCCGAGTACACGTCCCTGCCCGTCGATCCACTTGGTGGCCGAATGGGTAACGATATGCGCACCTGCCGCGATGGGCCTTTGCAGTACCGGGGTAGCAAAGCAGTTATCTACATTGAGGATGATGTTATGTTTGTTGGCAATCTTTGCCAGGAGCTCAATATCGATGATCTCCAGGCCCGGATTAGAGGGTGTTTCCACGAAGATCATGCGGGTATTGGGCTGAATCATCGCCTCAACACCGGCCGGATCATTGATATCGAAATAGGATGATTCGATCCCCCACTTTGGTAAGAATTTGGTCACCACCGTATGGGTGGAACCGAAGATGGAACGGGCACTCAGCAAATGATCACCTGCTTTCAGCAGCGCCATAAAGCTGGCAAAGATAGCACTCATCCCGGAAGCGGTGGCGTAGCCCGCCTCCGCACCTTCCAGCACACACATTTTTTGTACAAACTCGTCTACATTGGGATTACTGAAACGGCTGTAGATATTGAAGTCCGTTTCATCGGCGAAAGTAGCACGCATTTCCTCCGCATTATCAAAACAGAAACTGGAAGTGAGGAACATCGGTGTTGAGTGTTCCATCTGGTCTGTTCTGGCGGTTTGAACCCTCACGGCATTAGTATCCGGTTGGTATTGATTTTCTTTGCTCATTGATATGGTAGTTTCAGCAGGTTAAGCGTTCAGTTTCACTTCCCAGGTCAGCTTTGTATTGGCCTGCCTCAGTGTCTCCGCCACTGAACAATATTTATTCATGGATAGTTCCACGGCGCGCGCCGCTTTATCAGCATCGATATTACCGGTGAGATGAAAAATGATGTGGGCTGTTTCCCAAAGGGAAGGCTCTTTACCTTTTTCCCGCTCCCCGTCTATCTCGATACGAAGGTCTTTTACGTCCTGGCGTTGTTTCTTCAGGATCATCAGTACATCAATGGCAGAACAGCCACCAAGGCCCATAATAACCATCTGCATAGGTCTTACCCCATTGTTTTTACCGCCATTTTCCACAGACGAATCCATCAGCACTTTATGACCGCCTTCATCTACCGCCTCCATATTAAATCCGTCGTCTACTCTTTGTAATGCTATTTTCATGATAAGTGAGTTTCTACAACAAAGATAAAATAAATCAATTACGAATGATGAATTGCAAATTGCACACTTGTAAAGCGCCACAGGCGAACATCTCCGGGCATTTATCTTCATAAATCCGCATTCGTTATTCGTAATTCGTAATTGTTAATGTAGATTTGCAAAAATTTTGTCTTATTGTCTGTAAGGATTTTTCACAGTAAAGCATCATTCCGGTTAGAGTCCGGCCAGGTATTACCAGAACTGCATATTGCGTATCATACATACGGCACCATGAAAGAAGATGGCAGCAATGTGGTATGGGTATGTCATGCATTGACGGCCAACAGCGACGTAGCTGACTGGTGGACGGGTCTTATTGGTACCGGACGGGTGATTGATCCTGCCACACATTTCATTGTTTGCGCCAACATTATTGGCTCCTGCTATGGCAGTTCAGGCCCGCATACCATGAACCCGGAAACAGGCGCCCCCTGGTTCCATTCTTTCCCCGCTATCACCATCCGGGATATAGTACAGGCGCACCAGTTATTACGCAAACATCTGGAGATCCCCCGTATCGGGTTGCTCATAGGCGGTTCTATGGGAGGCTATCAGGTACTGGAATGGGCGCTTACAGAACCGGCGCTGATCAACCGCCTGTTCCTGCTGTGTACCGGCGCTGCTGAAAGCGCATGGGGCATTGCCATCCATACCACCCAACGATTGGCCATAGAGGCAGACAGCACCTGGCAGGATGATACTCACAACGCCGGACATAAAGGACTGAAAGCCGCCCGGGCAATAGGCATGATCACCTACCGCAATTATAAAACTTTCGTGCGGACCCAATCTGATCCTGATAAAGAAAAAACAGACGATTTCCGCGCATCTTCCTATATCTGCTATCAGGGTGATAAACTGGTAAAACGATTCAATGCACAGTCCTACTGGTTACTGACCAAAGCCATGGATAGTCATAACATTGCCCGCGGACGGCATGAAGATATTACCACTTCCCTCTCACATATCAAACAACCCGTACTGCTCATTGGTATCACCAGCGATATCCTGTGCCCGCCGGAAGAGCAACAGTTAATGGCAGCACATCTTCCCAATGCCACCTATCACGAAATTGATTCCTCTTACGGACATGATGGCTTCCTGATAGAATTTGAAAAAATCGGGAAAATACTACAGGATTGGAAGGGGTAAAAACGCCCGTTACCTGCAATCTGTAATTTTCTTCATTTATTCTCAACATATTTTTTGTACGCTATTTTTCGTTATATTTAGTATAACCGAATCTAAATTTCTAAACATCCACTGCGTATGAAAAACATTCTATTCAAAGCGTGTTTGGGATACCTGTTGCTATTGTTTTCCCTTACCCCGGGGATTTCAGCACAAACACCATCCATCATTAATGGTACAGTAACCAATAACACTACAGGTAACGGCATGTCAGGGGTAACCGTCAGCATTAAAGGCGCCACTGCAGGCACTATTTCCGGCAATGGCGGCACATTCCAGCTGAGAACCACGCATGCGTTCCCGTTAACCCTCATTTTTTCCTACGTAGGTTTCAAGTCGGAAGAAAGGCTGGTGACCAGCGCCGACGAAAAAATCAGCATTCAACTCAGCTCCACTGAAATCCTGGGCCTGGAAGTAGTGGTAGCTGCCAGCCGTGTACAGGAAAGCATCCTGCAATCACCCGTATCTATTGAAAAGCTGGATGCCCGCGCACTCAGGGCATCCCCCGCTCCTTCTTTTTACGATGCACTCGCCAACCTGAAAGGCGTGGAAATGAGCACACAGAGTTTAACCTTTAAATCTGTAAATACACGCGGTTTCAACAGCAATGGTAATACCCGCGTACTGCAACTGAATGATGGGATGGACAACCAGGCGCCGGGCCTCAACTTTGCCGTAGGCAACATGGTGGGTATCCCCGAACTGGACCTCGACAACGTGGAACTGATACCCGGTGCAGCTTCTGCACTGTATGGCCCCAATGCCCTCAATGGTATTGTACTCATGACCAGCAAAAACCCTTTCGACTACCAGGGACTCAGTGCCCAGGTAAAAACAGGCATCCTCAATGATAATGGCCGTACCAACGCCACTACCGGCTTTTACGATGTTTCTGTACGTTATGCCCATGCCTTCAATAACAAATGGGCTTTTAAACTGAACATAGGCTATATCAAAGCGGACGACTGGCAGGCCTATGACAAGCGTGATCAGAGCCTCGCCAACGGGCACACTCTCCAGGATGGTACCCGCGCAAATAATGAAGGCTACAACGGCGTGAATGTGTACGGAGATGAGAACACAGTTAATATGTACAACAGCCTGGCAGCGCAACTCGCTAATCCCGCTTCGGGGCTTTCCCAACAACTGGCAGGCGTATCTGCCGCACTGGGAGGAACGGTAACCCCGCAACAAATCTTTGATGCCGCTATTCCCGGCGCTGGTGTCTCTAGTATTACCCGTACCGGTTATAATGAATCAGATGTGGTAGACTATAATACCAAAAACCTGAAACTCAATGGCGCGCTTCATTACAAAATAAAGGAAAACCTGGAAGCCCTGATCCAGGGAAGTTATGGCTCCGGCACCACTGTATATACCGGGGCTGACCGCTACTCGCTGAAAGATTTCAATATGGCGCAGTACAAAGTGGAATTAAAAGGGTCTGATTTTTATGTAAGGTTATATACCACCCAGGAAAGATCCGGCGACAGCTATGCCGGTGGTACCCTGGCTTCGGGTATCAACGAAGCATGGAAGCCCAGCACCCAGTGGTATCCTGAATATTTCGGCAAATACGCGGAACAGTCCATCGGAACTTTTGCTGCCGCATACGGTGCAGCCAAACAGGGAGGCGCCTCCGATGCAGCTGCACTGGCTGCTGCACAGGCAACGGTTAACGCAGGACGTAGCAATTTCAATGAAAGCGCCAGAACCACGGCAGATATGGGCCGCTTCCTGCCCGGCACGGCTGAATTTAACACCGCAGCAGATAAAATAAAGAATAAAGCTATTCCCGGGGACAACACCGGCGTAGGTGCAAAATTCACCGATAAAACAAATCTTTACCAGGCTGAATTCATGTATAATTTTCATAACCTCGTAAAGTTTGCCGAAATCCTGGTGGGCGGTAACTATCGCCGTTATGCCCTCAATTCTGAAAAGACATTATTTGCCGTGGATGATAACGGGAAAGAATTCCGGATCAATGAATATGGTGGGTATGTACAGGTCATGAAAAAACTGGCCGACGACCATCTCAAACTCACCGGGTCTGTACGATACGATAAGAACATGAACTTCAAAGGTCAGTTCAGTCCACGTTTATCTGCCGTATATACTTTCCTCGAAACACAGAACATCCGTGTATCCTATCAAACCGGGTTCCGTATTCCGCATAACCAGGATCAATATATAGACCTTGTTACGCCGCAGGCGCACCTTATCGGAGGGCTCCCCTTCCTGCGGGAGCGTTACGGGCTGGATAAAGGCCCCTTGTTCTCTTTGCAGTCTGTACAGGCCGGCGCTCCGGAACAATATACCTTCCGCGAATTTCTGCCGGAAAGAATACAGGCATACGAACTCGGCTACAAGGCACTCATCGCTAGAAAGTTGCTGATTGACGCGTACATCTACAAAAATGATTTTAAAAATATGAATGGTATTCAGATCCTGATCCAGCCTACTGCAGGTGGTACCAATAATGTATTTTCTGTTCCGGTAAGCGCCGAACAAACTGTTAAGTCGTGGGGATGGGCACTGGGATTAGATTACAGCCTGCCATTAAACTTTACTGCGGGCGGTAACGTTTCTTATAATGAGCTGAATAATCAAAAAGACCTGGGCAGTTTTCTGGCCATGTACAACACACCAAAAGTTCGTTATAGCCTGAACCTCGGTAACAGAAACGTCGCCAATTCCCTGATAGCTTTCAATTTCATCTGGAAATGGCAGGATGCTTTTGTATGGCAATCGTCTTTTGTAGGACCAAATGTGAATACAGCAGGGCTGAGTGAAATGCCTTCCTTTGGCACGCTCGACGCCATGGTGAGCAAGCTGTTTCCGAAAGCAAAAACCACGGTTAAGATTGGTGGGGTAAATATCCTGAACAAAAAATATATTCAGTCATGGGGTAACCCAACCATCGGATCACAGTGGTATGTTTCACTGGGATACAACCTCTGACCAGGATCTGACCAGGATTACCGGGATTATGAAGGATTGCAGGATTGAACGGGGAGATATAAGAGAAGATAAAGATTTTTTTCTGCTTAAACGATCAGTGGACTATATAAAATAGCGACGGGCCGGAATAAATCCGACCCGTCTTTCGTTGTAACCCTCATGGATGACTTCATGAAGTATCTTAAACTATCTTGTACTCACTGTAACGATTATACGTTGAAACGGAAGTGCATCACATCACCATCGGCCACTACGTATTCTTTTCCTTCGATACGCAGACGGCCATTATCGCGGCAGGCTGCTTCGGAACCGTACTTTACGTAATCTTCGTAGGCAATTACTTCTGCCTTAATAAATCCTTTCTCGAAATCGGTATGGATCACACTTGCTGCCTGTGGCGCTTTCCAGCCTTTGTGGATGGTCCAGGCACGTACTTCCTGCACACCGGCGGTGAAGTAAGTGATGAGTTCCAGCAGATCGTAGGCAGAGCGGATCAGGCGGTTTAGTCCGGGTTCTGTGAGGCCGTATTCACCAAGGAACAGTTCTTTGTCGGCCGCATCTTCCATTTCGGAGATCTGCGCTTCAATACTGTTGTTCATGACCACTACCTGTGCATTTTCTGCATTAACGGATTCCTGCAAGGCCTTTGAGTATTTATTGCCGGTATGAAGAGATGCTTCATCCACGTTAGCCACGTACAGTACGGGCTTTTCGGAGAGCAGGAACAGGTCGGCAATAGCTACGCGTTCTTCCTTGCTGAGTCCCAGCTCACGGACGTTGCGGCCTTTCTGCAGATGTTCCTGGCATCTTTTCAGTATTTCGAATTCAATTTTTGCTTTAGGATCGCCGCCGGTTTTAGCCATTTTCTCAGTGCGGGCAACTTTGCGCTCCACACTGTCCAGGTCCTTCAACTGTAATTCCGTGTCGATAATTTCCTTATCTGACACCGGGTTGATATCGCCTTCTTCGCGGAGGATGTTTTCATCTTCGAAGCAACGGATCACGTGTACGATCGCGTCTACCTCGCGGATGTTGGCCAGGAATTTATTCCCCAGGCCCTCTCCTTTGCTGGCGCCTTTTACCAGGCCGGCAATATCCACAAATTCGATGGTTGTGGGTACTACGCGTTCAGGCTTTACCAGCTCTTCCAGTTTGAACATACGGGCGTCTGGAACGTCCACCTGTCCTACGTTTGGTTCTATAGTACAAAAGCGGTAGTTGCTAGCCTGCGCCTTAGCACTGTTGCTCACCGCATTAAACAAAGTCGATTTCCCTACATTCGGCAATCCTACAATTCCAACTTGCAAAGCCATTTTTTAAAATTTGCGCAAAGATAGGTTTATTTTAGTTTATTTGTTGATTGAATAAACCAAGAATCTAATGGCATTAAACTATGTTTGGCTGGGCTTTTTCCTGATAGCGTTTGTGGTAGCAGTCTTTAAGTCGGTATTTTTACAGGATACGGCCATATTCGGTCAGATTATGAATGGTATGTTTACCAGTGCCAAAAGCGGTGCGGAGATCTCGCTGGGACTGATTGGCATCATGACGCTTTGGCTTGGGATTATGAAAGTAGGCGAAGTAGCGGGGATGATCAACCGTTTCTCCAGGCTGGTAAATCCATTCTTCTCCAAATTGTTTCCACAGGTGCCCAAAGGCCATCCTGCCATGGGTTCTATGATGATGAATTTTTCGGCTACTTTATTGGGACTGGATAATGCCGCCACTCCCATGGGGCTTAAAGCCATGAAGGAATTGCAGGAGCTCAATCCTGAACCGGAAGTGGCCAGCAATCCGCAGATCATGTTCCTGGTGCTGAATACCGCCGGGGTGGTCCTGATCCCCACTTCTGTGATAGCCCTGAGAATGGCTGCGGGCGCCGCCAATCCGGCGGATATCTTCATCCCTACCCTTATATCTACTTTTATTGCATTTATAATTGGCATGTTTACCGTGTCCATTTATCAGAAGATCAACCTGTTTAAACTACCTGTGCTGGTGTTTCTGGGTGGCTTTGCGGCGATTGTAACCGGACTTTATTTCTGGATGAGCCAAATGCCGGCAGAAAAGATCGGCCCCACTATGGCGAACGTTGGTGGCGCGATCATTTTTGCGATTGTCATCGTCTTCCTGGGGGCAGGAATGATTAAAAAGATAAATGTATATGATGCTTTTATTGAAGGCGCCAAAGAAGGGTTCCAGGTATCTGTGCGTATCATCCCATACCTTGTAGGCATCCTGGTGGCCATTGGTGTGTTCCGAACCACAGGTTGTATGGATTATATTATCAATGCCATTGCCGCGTTATTTTCCTGGATGGGACTGAATACAGATTTCGTACCGGCGTTACCGGTAGCCCTGATGAAACCTTTGAGTGGCGGCGGCGCGCGCGGGCTGATGATAGAAGTGATGACCCAGTATGGAGCAGACTCCTTCCAGGGCAAACTGGCCAGCGTTATCCAGGGCACTACAGAAACAACGTTCTATGTACTGGCGGTATACTTCGGTTCCGTAAACATCAAGCTGACGCGATATGCAGTAGCTGCGGGATTGATTGCCGATTTCTTTGGCCTGCTGTCAGCCATTCTGTTAGGATATCTCTTTTTCCATTAATATTCTTCAGACTGATCATCTTTAGTACAAGACAAACCTATGTTACAATCAAAAAAATTACATGAAGACTGGATTGCGGTGATCATCGCATTCCTTACCATTGGGCTGGTACTTGCCGGGTTAAAGCCGGCCCTGCCCAAATTCGGCTGGACAGATGCCGGCAGCTTATGGAGCCAGGTAACAGATACAACCAATCTCCTCCGCGTGGGAACCTTATTTTTATGGGTGCTCGGCAGCCTGCTGCTGGCGCGTTTCCTGGCGGGTGACTATAAACCGATGGCACTCTTCACCGGTCTGCTGACCATAGTGCTGATTTCTTTGATCGCGCAGATCATCACTACCAATAAAGGGATAAAAGACCTGGGTATCGAAGTGGTATTATTCAGCCTGATCCTGGGCTTGTTTATCAGTAACGTAATAGGGCTGCCGGAATGGATTAAACCGGCGTTGCAAACGGAGTTATACATAAAAATAGGGCTGGTATTACTTGGCACCAACATCATCTTTGGTGATATTATGGAAGCGGGTATGCTGGGTATTATCCAATCTGTAGTGGTGGTATTTACGGTATGGTATTTTTCCTTCTGGCTTTGTAAAATGCTGGGACTGGACGATGAGTTCCGGATGATGATTTCCAGTGCAGTATCCATCTGCGGAGTATCAGCGGCTATTGCCACTTCCGGCGCCATTGAGGGCGATAATAAAAAGCTGTCGCACGTTATTTCGCTGGTGATGATCGTAGCGATCCCCATGATGTTGTTCATGCCCTACATTGCCATATGGGCGGGCATGTCGCCGGCTGTAGCGGGCGCCTGGCTGGGCGGTACCATCGATACCTCCGGCGCAGTAGTAGCCGCTGGTACCCTGTTGGGCAAAGAAGCCCTGAAGTATGCCACTATCGTGAAGTTTTCGCAAAACGTGTTGCTGGGCCTGGCCGCATTCGCCATCTCCCTGTACTGGTCTTACAACAATAAGAAAGCAGGCTACGAAAAACCAACCCTCCGCACCATATGGGACCGCTTCCCTAAATTTGTATTGGGTTTCGTTGTTGCCTCTCTCCTGTTCTCTTTCGTACTACCATCTCCGTTAGTAGAAGCCTCCAAAGGATCATTAAAGGAACTGCAAACGTATTGGTTTGCACTCGCCTTCACCTGTATCGGGCTGGAAACGAAATTTACCGACATCTTTAAAGTAGAAAATGGTAAACCCGCACTGGCATTCATTATCGCGCAGCTGTTTAATATATTCTTTACACTGATAGTAGCATACCTGGTGTTCAGACCATGATTAAAAGATTATAGGGATTAGCAAGATGGGCGTTTTGTTGTTTAAAAACTAAAAACAACAAAACGCCCATCTTGCTAATCCCTATAATCTTTTAATCATGGTCCCACCATATATTGTCCGTCAGGGTTACACTCGGTACATTGCCGTTGTTGCGGCTTTTTTCTGTATCGGGAAAAGCAACTCTTCTGATAAAAGTAGTTAGCTGTGCATTTACCGGCAGGTGGAAATCCTTGTATTGGTAGTCATAGCGGCGTGCATCGTTCCAGGTATCAGGATGCAGGAATTGTGCAGCATACTTTTCTTTCAGGATCAGTGCCAGGGTAATATTTCCGGCTCCTACACCCACCACCGGGTTGTTGATGTAGGCATTTCGCAGCACAGTATCTACACCGATCTTGTCCATATTGGCGGAGATACCGCGGAGGTAAGCCTGGTAAGCAAGTGGTTTGTTACCATTGCGGAAAGCAGCTTCCGCCTCGATGAAGCGGCATTCGGCGTTAGTAGCCACCAACAAGGGGGCACCTCCCTTTGAGTAGAAGCCCACTTGCGAGAGATAGCATTCCTCCGCATCCGTACCTGATCCTATCCGGCCCGCGCCATTGAGGGTACCCCGATAATCTCCGAACCTGGTAGTATCTGTAATCATCGGCAAACGCGGATCAAATACGCCATACGTATTTCCATTCATAGCATCTACAAAATTGGTACTGAGCCAGCCGTCCAGGGAGTTATTGGCATTATTAACCGCAGCCTGGTTCCAGGGACTGAGCGACTGAAAACGTTGCAACTGCGCGTCATCACTATTGCTCGTATATGCGTTGGCGATAGCTGCCAGTACAGCCGTCGCATCGTAGGTCGTTTTTTTGGTAAGATGGTTTAATATCCGGGCTTTTACGGTATACCCTGTTTTTATCCAGGCACTTACCTTGCCGCCATGCAGCAGGTCTTTCACGGGGTCCAGTTCATATAAGGAACCCGCCTTTTCCAGTTGGGCAATCCCATCATCCAGCAGCGCCAGGCACTGAAGATAAACGCTGTCATCAGGTGTATAGCCAGGTTGCAGGATACTGATGTTGAATGCCTGGGTATAGGGCACCGTGCCCCACAGGTCGTTCAGCATTTCCAGGTTGATGGCCATCATCACTTCCGCGGCGCCTACATGTTGCGTAGCACCTGCTTCAGTGGCCTGTTCTATGAGGTCGTGGATATCGGTCATGTTGTCATAGAGCGACTGCCAGGTGGTGCTGTAGTCGGTAGCTTCATAAGTATCTGAAGCCCCGTTTGCGTTAGGGGAAGCCAGGTACTGCACAAAGTAGGAAGTGATATTACTCACCTTGTATACATTGTACGAGGTATTATAAGTAGCTGACGCCAGCAGACCATTGAGTGGTGGCACCTCTGCCTGATTGGGATTGTTATTGATGTCCAGTTCTTTTTTACAACCGGCGAAGCATAATGCCAGTATCAGCAGACAACATAATTTTAAATAACTGCTTTCCTGTTTTACTATATATAATATGGTGTGCGTACTTTTCATGATCAGCTGATTTAGAAGGTTACGTTAAGGGAAGCCAGGAAACTACGTGTAGCCGGATACGTGAATCCGGCGAAGGCGTCCACATTACTACCGGCATAATTAGAGCTGGACTCCGGATCAAAGCCGGTGTAATCAGTATGCAGCAGCAGATTATTACCGGTAAGTGTAATCGATGCAGCGGTAATCAGGTGCGTACGGGACAACAAATCCGGTGGCAACTGGTAGGAAAAGCTGACGTTGCGTAACCGGACCCAGGAAGCATTTTCAACAAAGTTTTCTGTCACGCCCCTGTACACATTACGGTAGTAGCCTGCGCCATAATTACGGCCATCAGGCCCCTCTGCCTGTTGCAGGTATACTTTCTGCGTATTGGGAGTGCCATCCGCATACACGCCGGGGAAGGTAACCTGATCAAAGCGGTTGGCAGTAAACGCGGATTCTCCGAAGGCCGCCATAAAGTTGGCCAGTTGATTATATTTCTTCACGCCCTGCCGGGTATCTATCAAAAAAGAAAAACTCAGGGGACCATAACTGAAGCTATTACTGATACTGCCCATCCATCTGGGCTGAGAATTGCCCAGATACTTCTGGGCAGAATTGATCATCGGAAAACCTGCCTGACTTCCGCTCTGCGCAATCTGAATGGGGCGGCTGTAATCTATATCTACGCCATTATCACTTTGTCCTGCGGGATAATAACGCAGGTAGCTGGTGCCGAAGATAGCCCCCACCGGATAACCTGGAAGATACTTCATGGTAGCGGTAGAACCGGCGTATCCAAACTGGTCGCCTACCACCACTTCCTGTAAACCTTTACCAATACTCAGCACTTCATTCTTGTTTGTCGAATAATTAATGCGCATATCCCATTGGAACTGTTTGCTTTTTATCAGCGTTCCATTCAACGATAACTCAATACCCCTGTTACGGATAGAACCGGCATTGGTATAATAATCTTCATAACCGGTGGCGCTGGAAAGTTTTACGGGTATCAGCAGGTCGGTACTTTTGGAAGTATACCAGGCAAAGTCAACGCCTATACGATTATTCCAGAAACGCAATTCCGTGCCCACTTCAAGCGTGTTGGTAAACTCCGGTTTCAGGGAGACATCCCCCAGCCGGTCGGCACGGGTCCAGCCTATCACCGTGTTATCTATGGGGCCATCAGCCAGCGGAATGTAGCCTGATCCAGTATTATAGGGCGTAGCATCTTTACCGACCCTTGCCCAGGAGGCTCTTAATTTGCCATATGATAAAATGTGTTCAGGAATTTTGAGATGTTCGGTAAATACATAGGCAAGACTGACAGAAGGATAAAAGAAAGCACGGTTGTTTTCCGGTAAAGTGGAACTGATATCTGTTCTGCCGGAAAGGGTGAGATACAACCAGCGATCCCATGACAGGGTCCAGTCGCCGAAAAGACCCACGAGGTAATAGTTTTCCAGGTACTGGCTGGCCACCACTTTCTTGGCATTCTGCATGATCAGCAGGTCGGGTACATCCAGTGTATCTCCTTCTGTTGAAACACGTTTTATTTTCTTGTCATACAGATCATGTCCCAGTTTGAGATCAGAAGTGAGCCTGGAGTTAATATTATTTTTGAAGTTGAGGATCAGGGTGGAGCTGAGCGACCGCTGATTGAGGGAATACTCATCTACAAAACCATATCCGTTGTCCGTACTCACCACTTCTCCGGCTATCCCTTTGAAACCCGGTGCAGCATGGGTGCGGGCATCCGTGTAGAAATCGGTACCGGCCCGGTAGAGTATATCCAGCCATTTAAAGGGGGAATAAGTGATGTTGACATTTCCTATGAGGCGGTTCACATTATCTTCAAAGCGGTTGCTGTACAAGGTGTACATGGGGTTATCGGTGGCGCCGTATGTTTGCTGGGTACCATCCGGTTTGATATAGTCACGCAGGTTCCAGCGGGGTGACCAGTAAATGATTTGTTCGCCGTAGCGGTCAAAATTGGCGTGGTTACCACCGGAGTTGATATAATTCAGGGAAACACCCATTCTGATTTTTTCGCTGAACCTGAGATCTCCGTTTACGCGGGCGGAATAGTTTTTATAGTTGCTGAAAGGAATGATCCCATTCTGATTGAATTGGGATAACGAGGCCGCATATACGGCTTTTTCTGTTCCACCGCTCATACTCAGTGAATTACGGAACTGGCTACCGGTGTTATAGGCTTGTTTGTAATTATCGTACAGTTCCGCCGGATGAGTGGGGTCCAGTTTGCGGGCATCTTCTACGGTGGGTCCCCATGAGGGCCAGAAGCTCTGGTTATCATATTCACCGTTGTTGCCCTGGCTGTATTTGTTTTGTACATCGGGTGTTTTGCCTACCCTGTCGAAGCCTGCGCTGGTGGTAAAGTTTACCCGCAGCCGGCCGGCTTTGCCTGATTTAGTGGTGATGATAACGGCGCCACTGGCAGCACGCAAGCCATACAGTGCGGTGGCCGCGCCGCCTTTCAGTACAGAAACGCTTTCGATATCATCGGGGTTAATATCGGCCGCACGGTTGCTCATACCCCTGGTTTCAGCGCCGCCGGTAGTATAGGAATCATTGTCGATGGTGATACCATCTACCACAAACAGGGGCTGGTTATTCCGGGTGGGGTCGAGTGAGTTGATGCCCCGGATGATGATACGGGAGCCCTGACCGGGAGCGCCGCCGGTGCTGGAAATTTGCACACCGGCTACTTTGCCCTGGAGAGCATTGACCACATTGGGTTGCCTGGACTCGGTAATATCCGCGCCGGAAACATCCTGCACGGCGTATCCCAGGGCGCGTTTTTCTTTTCGGATACCCATGGCCGTTACAACAACCTGATCAAGGTTACGGGAATCTGCCTGGAGCAGTACGTCGATAGCGGTACGGTTGTTTACCGGTACTTCCTGCGATAAATAGCCTACAAAGCTAAATACCAGGATGGTATTACCGGAGGGTACCTGTATCCGGTAGGCGCCGTCGGTGCCGGTAATGGTGCCTTGTGCGCCCCCCTTTATCTGCACGGTTACACCGGGCAGCATATCGTTATTGCCTGCAGCATTGACGCGGCCGGTGACGATGTGGGATTGTGCGGAAATCGTGTGGGAAAGAAACAGGAACAGACACACCAGGGTCATAATGAAAACAGACTTCATGGCAGCAGATTTTGGTTAGAAAAGATTCTGGTTAAAAATACTTCAATTCATCAAGGGTCCTTGTGTCCAAGCCTATTTACGAGCATATTCTGACATATAAACAACAAGGGATTGTATAATGTTGATTAAAAAATCTAACGCTACACAATCCCTTACTTAACTATTAAAAAATTCAGGCAACTACATTAATGATCCTGTTTACTGATTTTACAAAATCGTCTGCATCTGAGGGGCTGATCACCCACTTGCGGGACTGGGATTCAATCAGTACGAGGCTTTCCCGGTTTGTACACCAACGCTGGTATTTACCTATTTCGCCGGATCTGTAAGTGCCCAGGTAGCCAAATATTCCTCCCATCCACATCAGGCGGCTGCTGCTGCCCAGGTCTTCTTCGGTAATGCTCCGCAGCCTGACAACATCTGCCAGGGGAATCCGGAGAGACAGGAAAGGTCTTTTGATTATGACTGCATCGGCTGTTATGGTATAGTATCGTGGACTCAGCAACCAGGCTATGATAATAGCGGGAATCAGGATGAAGAGCAGGATACTTGTTGCGGTAGCATCATGGGTAACGTCTGTGATCTGTCTGCATAAAATAACCAATGTCAGAATAATGATCAGATTTGTGACAACTTTAGAGTTATCATCCAAAGTGGCGGCATATCGCATAAAACAGGGTCCTTTTATTCGTAAAGAAAGATAGTATAAAATCGTTATATGGCATCATACTTTCCGGTTTTTTCTTCGATGGTTACATCCTCGTCTTTTCTTATCTGCATTTTTATATACACCAATAACTGGGATGCACCTGCTTTAAAACATACTTCCTGTGTTTGCCGTACTACTTCCATCAGCTCTTCGTAGGTTCCTTCCATGACAGTTTCAAAAGGACAAACCCTGTATTTCACACCGGAAGCTTTGATAACGGCGATGGCTTCATCAACGACCGCATATACCTGCTCAGATGGCACTGAAGGGATGATTTGAAGGGCTAAATTGATCTTTTTGCTCATCTTTAATTCTTTAATTAATTTACTGATGATTAATCTATTATGATGATTAGCTTAATAAAACAGTTTAAGTAAAACGAGTCTTTCGTTTCGCTATAACCGGTTGACCGGGTTGTACCAGTGCTCTTTTGCTTAAAGCAAGCAGGTAAATGTCGGTCATATCTACCTGAAAACCAATAAAATAAAATACACTAACTATAAAGGCTATACGCTTTTCGGTACATCCTTTCTGATTACTTCGTACAGGTCATTTCGTATATCCTTCATCGTTTGTACACTGCCAAAAGCATGCAGTTCTTTCAGCAAAACAAGGTCCACATCTGCGATCACCACCATCTCCGTATTAGGAGTAGATTCTGCTTTTATACCCGTTACCGGGAAGGCAAAATCGGATGGTGTAAATACACAGGATTGTGCATACTGCAGATCCATATTATTTACCTTGGGGAGGTTGCCAACAGATCCGGCGATGGCTACATAACATTCATTTTCAACGGCACGCGCCTGCGCACAAAAACGTACCCTGTTGTAAGCATGTTGCGTATCTGTCATGAATGGTACAAACAGGATCTTCATCCCCTGCTGCGCCAAAAGGCGGGTAGGCTCCGGAAATTCCACATCATAACAGATCTGAATACCCACCTTACCACAGTCGGTATCAAATACCTGGATATCCGACCCACCTTTAATACCCCAGGCAGATACTTCCCCCGGCGTTGGATGAATTTTGATATACTGCTCGTAGGTACCATCCCGCCGGCACAGGTAGGATATATTATATAGCCCCTCATCGATGACAATGGGCATACTGCCGGAGATAATATTTACATTATAGGCTACCGCGTGTTCCTGGAATTTTTCCCGGATGCGTTCTGTATATTTTGCCACGCCCCGGATAGCACCTGCGGGATCAAGCTGGTTAAACTCCGCCATCAACGGTGCATTAAAGAGCTCCGGAAAGACCACAAAGTCTGACCCGTAATCGCTCACGGCATCGATGAAAAATTCTACCTGCTGCAGAAAAACATCCAGGGTACGGTAATCCCGCATCTGCCACTGCACCAATCCGATACGCACGGTTGACTTGTTGTAACGGATGGTATCACTATCTTTTTCATAATAGATATTGAACCACTGCAACAAGGTAGCAAAGCCCATAGAAGCGCCATCGTTTGGCAGATAATTTTTCAGGATCTTCTTGACGGTGAAGTCGTTGGAAAACTGGAAAGTCAACGTAGGATCATAGATTTCCTTGTCCTGCACCTTCTCGATATACTCCCTGGGAGTCATCTTGTCGGCAAATTTCTCATAGTTGGGAATCCGTCCTCCGGCCACAATGCCCTGAAGGTTGAGTTGCTCGCAGAGATTTTTGCGGGCATCATACAGGCGGCGGGCCAGTCGTTTGCCCCGGAAGTCGGGATGTACAAATACTTCTATCCCATATAAAATATCTCCTTTGGGATTATGCGTGTTAAAAGTATAATAACCGGTGATCTGTTCATAAGTATGACTATCTCCGAATTTTTCATAGTCCACTATAATAGCCAATGCACATCCTACCACTTTGTCATTAACGGTAACGGCTATCTGTCCTTCCGGAAATAATTTGATCAGCCGTTGGATAGTAGGCTCCCGCCAATAGCTTCCAGCCATATCTGCATAAGCAGATACCATTGATTCCTTGAGGTCAAAATAATCCTCTGCTGTGAGCATTCTGATTTCTACTGTTTCTGACATAAGAATCTGATTATTCAGCAATTAAGTTACCTTTTTTCAGCGGAAATAAAGTTTATTTGCTCTACCTAGCCTATTTTAGTTACTTTTACACCCGCAATTGAATTTTACTCATCCTTCCTCTGAACAACCGCCATTTTTCATTCAACTTTGTGATCATTATGCGCATTCATAACCGGGATATCGTAATCGTTGGTTTACAGCCATGGTATACTAAAATTGGGAGCAACTGCAAAAATATTGCCCAGGAGTTTGCCAAAAACAACCGTGTGCTGTATGTGAATGTTCCACTGGACCGGCGGACGGTCATGACGGAAAAGAACAATCCCGATGTGCAACACCATCAACAGGTGATGAATGGTAAAGAACCGGCACTTGTAAAGATCGCTGAAAATCTCTGGAATTTTTACCCATTAACGATAATGGAGTCTATCAACTGGCTCCCATCCACTTCCCTGTTTGCTGTTTTCAACAAGATTAATAATCGGCGCTTTGCCAAAAGTATCCAGGACGCTACCCGGGAGCTGGGGTTCAAAAACATTATTCTGTTTAACGACAATGACATTTTCCGGGGTTTTCATTTAAAAGAATTACTTCAGCCTTCGGTATATGTGTATTATAGCCGGGACTACCTACTGGCGGTGGATTACTGGAAAAAGCACGGAGAAAAGATTGAGCCACAACATATTGCCAAAGCAGATGTAGGTGTAGCTAACTCATTATACCTTACCGAACGCATGAAATCGTATAACCCTAACAGTTATTACGTGGGACAGGGATGTGATCTTAATCTTTTCAACCCGGATAAATTATACGAAAGACCTGCTGACATTAACAGCATCTCCGGCACTATTATAGGATATGTGGGGGCGCTCACCAGCTTAAGACTGGATATTTCCCTGCTGGTAAAAATGGCGGAAACAAAACCGGAATGGCAATTTGTACTGGTTGGTAATGAAGATGAGGATTTCCGGAGATCTCAGCTACATCATTTACCCAATGTACATTTTACAGGTGGTAAACCGATGAACATGCTACCGGCCTATGTCCATTATTTTGATATCTGCATGAACCCACAGTTGGTAAATGATCTTACAGTGGGCAACTATCCACTGAAAGTAGATGAATACCTGGCGATGGGCAAGCCAGTACTGGCCACACGTACACCAACTATGGAGCTTTTTCGTGATTATGTGTACCTGGCTGACAATGTTGCTTCCTATATATCGATGGCAGAGAAGGCCTTGGCGGAAAACAATACAGCACTCGCAGGATCACGCAGGGAATTTGCCCTATCACACACCTGGGAAAATTCGACCGCTGCTATCTATAAAGCTATCTCGGAGTATGAAGAAAAAACAAAGGGTGCGACGGAAACGTTGACACCCCATAACTCTTAATATTTCACCACTTTTCCTGCCCATTTATATCCATTATCACCTTTCACATTTATGATGTGAATACCAGTCTCTAAAGACCCCAGATCGAGGTTGGTAGAGAAGGTTCCGTTGAGTGGATAAGATGCTGTCATCTCCAGCATGCCTTTTATATTATAAATGCTGATCCATACTGTATTCACCGTTGGATTGCTGACAACAAGCTTTGCGGGCTGGCTACCAGTTACGCGGCTAGGATATAGCTCTACATGTATAACAGAATCCTGGGGGGGATGTACATCAGAATCATTTACGATAATAGAAGTATTGGTACTACTTGCAAGACCGTCATTATCCTTTACCAGTAATTTAAAAATATATACTCCTTTTTTCAACTCAGATACCTGCGCTATGGCATTATCGGCGCCGGTAATGAGGCTGTTTGACGGTCCGTTCACCTGGCTCCAGAAATAAGAGGCGATGGTACCATCGGGATCATAAGACGCTGTGCCGTCCAGCGTAACAAAACTGAAGGGTAAGGTAACGGTTCTAGTTGGTCCCGCCAATGCTACCGGGGGTTGCTTTGCTGGCGCATCGTTAACGGTGACAGTTGTACGTGCTGCGTTAGTAGCACCTTTATTATCTGTTACGGTAAGTTCAAATATATAGACACCTGTTACCAGTCCGGTGACAATAGTTGTGTTAGTAGCAGGACTGCTGATTGTACCAGCACCGGGGCCGCTTATTTTTTTCCATGCATAGGTGGCTATTGTTCCATCAGGATCGGAAGAACTGCTTCCATCCAGTGTTACAGAAGATATGGGTAAGGTGACCGTTTGATTTGTACCGGCATTCGCTACCGGTGGTTTATTCTGCGCCGGTGCATCGTTAACGGTGACGGTTGTACGTGCTGCGTTAGTAGCACCATTATTATCTGTTACGGTAAGTTCAAATATATAGACACCTGTTATCAGTCCGGTGACAATAGTTGTGTTAGTAGCAGAACTGTTGATTGTACCAGCACCGGGGCCACTTATTTTCCTCCATGCATAGGTGGCTATTGTTCCATCGGGATCGGAAGAACTGCTTCCATCCAGTGTTACAGAAGATATGGGTAAGGTGACCGTTTGATTTGTACCGGCATTCGCTACCGGTGGTTTATTCTGCACCGGTGCATCGTTAACGATGACAGTTGTACGTGCTGCGTTAGTAGCACCATTATTATCTGTTACGGTAAGTTCAAATATATAGACACCTGTTACCAGTCCGGTGGCAATAGTTGTGTTAGTAGCAGGACTGCTGATGGTACCAGCACCTGGGCCACTTATTTTTTTCCACGCATAGGTAGCTATTGTTCCATCAGGATCGGAAGAAGTGCTTCCATCCAGTGTTACAGAAGATATGGGCAAGGTGACCGTTTGATTTGCACCGGCATTTGCTACCGGTGGTTTATTCTGCGCCGGTGCGTCGTTAACGGTGACGGTTACACGCGCTGAAGCGGTAGCACCGTCATTATCTGTTACCGTGAGCTGGAATACGTAGATGCCTGCTGCCAGGCCCGTTACTTCTGTTTTGCTTGCAGCAGGGCTGCTGATTGTACCGGCACCCGGGCCGCTGATCTTTTGCCATAACCACGTGGAGATTGTGCCATCGGAATCCTTGGAGGTACTGCCATCCAATGTTACTTTACTCGCAGGTAGTGTAATAATGATATTACTACCCGCATTGGCAACAGGTACTATATTGTTATCACCTACTCCTTTTACGGTAACCGTCATATTGGCTGTAGCTGTAGTACCTGCGTTATTTGTAATAGTAAGTTGAAAAACATAAGTACCTGCCTGCATACCAGTAGCATCTGTGTTACTCAGGGTATTATCCGTGATGGTACCACCGGCAGGACCGCTTATTTTACTCCAATTGTATTTAACAATCATGCCATCAGGGTCGTAGGAGCTGCTTCCATCCAGCTGTATGGAGCTGGTGGGTAACTGAATGGTAACATCCTGACCGACACTGATTACAGGAGGTCTGGCAGGTGAAGAAAGCACTGTAACCGTTACCAGATCAGTGGCACTAACACCCTTATCATCAGCAACGTTCAATTCAAAAACATAAGTACCAGCAATTAAGCCGGTTATTTCGGTAGTCACAGCACCGGGGCTGCTGATATTTCCGGCAGCGGGGCCGCTTATTTTCTTCCAGGCATAGGTAATTATATTTCCATCTGCATCAGTGGAAGCTGAGGCATCAAGTTTGACAGTAGTAACCGGCAAAGAAATAACGAGGTCCTTTCCGGCATTCGCAGTGGGTGTAATATTGTTTTGTCCATCTTTTGATTCAAAAGCCCCCACGTCATACTTGCCTCCTTGTGGCCGGGGTGTATTCTCCCAGTCATTCATCAGACCCAGGTCCTGCATATCCCTACCTGTATTAATTGCTTTGGAGCTGCTCGTCAACCGGAAATTACCATTTGCTGCATCTGCGATACCTGCCTCGGCTGCTGTTTTAAAACTCAAATTATTATCTAATGCAAAGTCAACTTTAATTGGATTGGACCCCTTAATATAATAACCCATTTTAGGGGTATCCCATTGGGTACCGGTGACAATCACCAGGTTATTGTATAGTTTATGTCCTACTGTTGTCAGGTCTGCAAATATCTTAATCCCATCTACACCGGTATTATAAATCGTGTTATTATATATGTAGGCTGTTGCGGGGTCAAATACCAGCTTATCAGTTACATTAATCCCTTCATAGGTAATATTGGAAATTACATTGTTGTATACGTAGTTGATACCTGTACCAAAAATCTCAATCCCGGGATTATATCCTTTATCAACCCTATTATTATAGATTTTCAGTTTACTACCACCGCCACTCATAATTCCATAACCGTGCGCACTATTTTTCGCAATGGCGTAGTTAACCACACGGTTGTTATATACTTTATTATCTCCCAGGTCTGTCATGGCGATCTGAATACCATCGCTCCCCATGTTCTCCAGGTCATTATTATACACCTCAAGATTTTCGATATGATGGGATTTTAAATCTACACAGCTACCATTATTAAAAAGGTAATGGGTATTACCTATATAGAAGCCCTCCCAGGTAGAGTTCCGGCAGAGGAGATCATGTATCTTAACATTGCGCATAACGAAAGACCCTTCCAGCCATTCCGGATGGGCGCATGTTTGCAGTGTTTTAGCCTGTACAAACATACTGGCATCATGAACAAAAATGTGGTGCGCATCAAAATCGGTGGTACCATCACCAAAAAACAGTCCGAACATTTTCTCCCCTTGTTTATTGGTACCGTTTACATCAAAACCGTATTTGGTACCAGCATCACCTGTGCCTTCCAGTTTAAAATAACTACAGGTAGAAAAAACAAAGGCCGCAGCAGTAGCAGAGCTATTTACTCCTACCCTTACCTGGCCTCCACAGTTGGTGATTACAATCGGTTTCTCAGCGGTGCCCGCTAATTTGCCAAACTGAATAAACTCATAATCTCCTGCCGGAATACAAAGGGTATCACCTGGGCTGATATTGAGGTTTTTCATGGCATCATTGTAATAAATCTGCCTTCCGCTGGAGGGCTGTACTACGATGCGCTTTCCTGTGCCGGTGGCTGGTGGCGGAGGCGTTACGGGAGGAGGTACAGTGGCGCCTTTTGAGTATTGCAGCATCCATTCGTACACGTTCATTCCATAATCCTTTTTCATTTTAACAGGGTCGTAAGCCATAGACCAGGCATCATGGCCACTTACCGGAAATATCGTCAGTTTTGCCAACGGGTTGGGTGCAGGAACAGTTGAATTTATTCTACTCACCCAGCTTTTGGAAAATTGTGAACTTACTGTGGGATCGCTCTCATTATGTAATGCCCATACGGGTGTATTATTTTTCGCAACAACACCTGGTAGATCCGGCGTATCATCTGAATTCCAGTTACCACATACAATTAGCGCCGCAGCAAATTGTTTGGCTTTTTCTGCATCTTTCGAAATTGCTCCCCATACAGCACCACCGCCCATACTTAAGCCGGTCAAATAAATACGTGATTCATCGATCCGGTATTGTGTCTTGAGATAGTTTAAAAACTGGTAAATATTATTAGGTTCTGGTGCATTGATAAACTGTGGCGTGATAACTATAAATGAAAACTGTTGATTATTGGAAGTAAATGAAGCAGGAAAGGTGCCATTTTGTATCAGATTGGGAATACCATTTTTCAAAACAGCCGATAACGGTACTGTTGGTCCCGCCAATTCACCACTGCCATGCAAGAAGATGATAATAGGATATTTTGCAGTAGGATTATTTGTATATGCAGCAGGAAGATATTCATAAAAGCCTGTAATGTTGTTATTATCAATAGTTCCTATGGGGATACTCCTGGCAACCTGCTGTGCGGCAACAGGGAAATATAGAAAAAAAACAAATAGGGGTATAAAGTAGCTTGCTAACTTTATAGAGTAAAATTGTTTCACAATAACTTAGGCTTTTCGTAAAAGAAATGAGATATCGTTGCTGCTTAATATCGGAACCAGTTTCTTTTGCCCGTCTGTTTATCCTGTAAGCAATACTTTGCAAATAAAAGGTTTTTTTAACTACAAATAGTGAAAAATATTTATATGTATTATTTTTTATAATAAATTATATTTAAAACAAATTTGTAAACACCCTTCTACTAGCTAACTGTAGAATAAATTTTACTATTAATTTAGCATTAAAAACGTATATTGCACCCAAATATATTAAATACCATCTTATAGTATATAATATTATTTTACCCTTTATACACCTGCTTTTATCTATATCCTGTCAAGAACCAGTAATTTATTTAATTATTTAATTAATTATAATTCATGGCTTCTGGTCTACTGGCAACCATTCGTAACAGGCATTTTCATTCATTATTAGGTAACCTGGTAACTGCTTTTTTTAACGTACTTTCCTTTGCATTACTGGTAAGAACTTTATCGCTCCCTGATTTTGGGGAATGGGTATTATTTATCGCTTCCTATGGTATCATGGATCAGATACGTACAGGACTCTTGCAATCCGGTATCATAAAGTTTTATGCTGGCGTGGAAGAAGAAACTGGTCGTAAAGTAACAGGTGCCGCCTGGTATATTTCCCTCACAGTTACATTAGGGTACCTTCTTTTGTCATTCATCGTGTTTTTTGCCGCCTACCCCTTCCTCAATGATGCCTGGCATCTTTTTATCGGCTGGATAGGCATATTGGCAGTTTTATCGCTCCCGTGGAACTTTGCCTCCTGGATATTACAGGCACAGCACAGGTTTGATAAAATTGTACAGATCAGGCTGGTGCAAAATGGTTCCTTTCTCTTGCTGCTCGGCGCATTATACCTACTGCACCGAATCTCACTACCCTACGCATTATACGCATATTGCATTTCTATGGCGCTGACAAGTATTTATTGTCTTTTCTATAAATGGACAAAAATACATTCCCTCTATTTCCGTACACGTGAACATGCAGTAGAACTTTACCGCTATGGTAGGTTAATTGTAGGGAGTATGGTATCATCTTCCCTCATCAGTTATTCGGATAACCTGGTGATCAGGACCATGATGAACCCTGCAGCAGTAGCCATCTACAGTATTCCACAAAAGTTCATGGAGGTGATAGAAATTATCCTGCGCAGTTTTGTGGCAACAGCGCAGCCTACCATATCTGCCGCGGCCAATAAAAATGACTTCAAAGCTGTGGCCAGTGCTTTTTGTAGATACACGGGTACAGTCAGCATCCTTATTATTCCTTTTATTGCAGGACTCTTGCTCCTGACACAACCTTTGATCCTTATACTTGCCGACAAAGCTTATCTCGGTGCTACAGATGTAGTCCGGATATTTTTATTCTCTGCTATTTTATTTCCATTAGACAGGTTTATTGGCGTCACCCTGGATATGATTAACCTTCCCGGTATCAATTTTTATAAAAATTTTCTGAAACTATTATTAAATATCGTATGCGACGTGCTGTTTGTTTATTTCTTTGCAGACATAAGATCGGTGGCACTATCTTCCTTCGTGAACATTATTTTTGCAGTAGCTTTCGGATATTACTATTTGAAAAAACACCTGGATGTGCGTATTAAGGATATCTGGATATATGGCTGGCAGGAGTGCATAATTCTGCTGAACAAAGTAATAAACAGACGACCTATCGTTAAATAACAGTTATAATATGAGTATTGCATTTATCATCCAGGCGCATAAAAATCCGGCACAACTGGAACGGTTACTACACCGGCTTGCACATCCCGATATTGACTGTTACATACATATTGATGCGAAGTGTGACCTGGCAGACTGGCAGCAGGTAATGACTTTACCACAGGTGTATCTTGTAAAGAAAAGGGTTAATGTTACCTGGGCCGGATGGGGCCTTATACAGGCTACTTTAAATAGCATGGCCTCCGTGATTGCTTCCGGCCGGCAATATGCATATATTACACAACTCAGCGGACAAGACTATCCTTTAAAATCAGCCGTCGCCATCCATAACTATCTTTATTCACAACATAATATCCAATTCATGGATATTATAAATGAAGACGAGCTACGACGTACTATTTCCAAAGTAGAACAGTACCATTTCGTAGACTACAACTTTCCTGGCAAATACCGGTTGGCTGAATATCTAAACAAAATTCTACCAAAACGCAAAGCACCTTTAGGACATACATTTTATAGCGGCTCCGTATGGTGGACACTTACACAGGATTGTGTGAAATATTGCATAGAGTATGAGCAACAACATCCTGAGCTAAGGCGCTTCTATAAACTATCCTGGGGAGCGGACGAATTTATTTTCCAGACGATATTAATGAACAGCGAGTACCAGCATCAGATTGCTGGTCACAATCTGCATTACATTGACTGGTCCGAAGGCAAAGCAAATCCGAAATTATTGGGGATGGAAGATATGGATGCCATGATGCTGTCAGATAAACTATTTGCCCGTAAGTTTGACCAGGATCATAGCCCCGGCCTACTAGACAAAATAGACACCCTTATCATAAGTGATTGAAAGTGTACAGGTGGTTCACATCTGTACACTTTCAATCATTGTTAGCGCGTTGTTTTTTTCCACAACGTGTTAAAACCACCGGTAAAACTGTAAGGCAACAGCTCCGCCACCTTGCAATCCAGTGTCTGTAACGCTTTCACCCTTTTAGTAAAAAGAGAAAACGGAAATACATCTTCTACAAAATTTGTTTTGGCAAAACGGATAATCTCAAAGTCATTCGCGTTGGCAAGCTGCTCAAGGTCTTTACGGGAAAAGAACTGCACATGATCCAGATTATCAGCCTGTGACTGTACAGTGGTTCCTTTAAAACCCAGTGCTTTTTTAACATTGTTAATAAATGACCATAGCCCAGGGTTATTGCGGGCTTTCAGCATTGGCTTTGTTACACACACTTCGCGGGGACCGTTGCCATTAGGCACTGTAACAACCAGGGTACCACCATCTTTCAGTGAGGCATAAATTGTTCGCAGCAGTACTTCAGGATGATGCAGATGTTCCAGTACTTCGCTACATATAACGGCATCATATGTCTGTCCACTTGCCGTCAGTTGCTCCGCGCTGATCGCCTCAAATTTTACATTGGGCAATGTATTTTTGCTACGTGCTACATCAATGGTTTTCTGGCTGATATCAATGCCCAACACCACATATCCAAACTGGCCGAGATGCCGGCTGATCACACCATTTCCACAACCTACATCCAATACAGTTCCGTTGGCAGGAATTTCCTTCTGCAAGCTATCTGTGATAAAGTTTAAGCGTTTAATATCTGCAATACGCTCATATTCATATGTAATTGCTGACTGTGTCATAATAGAATTCAATAAACTATTGGTGAAAAAGCTGATGATAGACGGATTCTATTTGCCTGGTCATCTGAGCTACATTATATTTTGACTGAATCGTTCCTGCTGCGTGATGCTGTAACCTGCTCCGGAGCGTCGCGTCTCTTGCCAACCGGATAATAGCAGCGGTAAGTGCTTCTACATTACTGGCAGCAACCAGCAGACCGTTTTCATCATGCTGTACTGCTTCCCTGGTTCCATCCACGTCTGTTGCAATCACCGCTTTACCCATAGCCATTGCCTCCAGCACTCCTATCGGAAATCCTTCCCACAGAGAAGGTAAGCAATAAATATCAACCGACTGCAATACGGCAGGAACATCTTGCCGGAAATTATCAAATTTTATATTATCTTCTATGCCCAGCGCCTTTGCCTCTGCCATAGCAGCTTGTTTCAACTCACCCTCTCCTATCATCAGCAGTGTTATCCGCGGTATTTGCTGCAATACGGCAGCAAACGCCCGGACCATTCCCACCGGGTCCTTCTGAAGAGTCATGCGCGCAATATAGCCGACCACCAAATGATTAGCTGGTATTCCATAGGCAGTTTTCACATCCGGATAAGATGCTGCCGGATTGAATTTCTGCAGGTTTACCCCATTTTTGATCACCATTGCATGGAAACGGCCAAAAGCGGCTATCCCAGTTGTCATGTTGGCATCAGACACACAGATGTTTACCTGGGCTTTTCGTGTAATGAACTTCTCCGCAGCAATTCTGGCCCTTTTCATCAGCGGGTGTAATCCCTCGTGGAAAGACCACCCGTGAATGGTGTAAACAACCGGTAGTTTCAGACTACGGGCCGCCCAGAGAATATTCGTATTTGCCCGGGTGCCATGTACATGTACAATATCTATCTGCTGCTCTTTTATAAATTTCTTAACCTGTAACCATACTCCTATATCAAACGCCTTTTCACTAGCAATCACGTATGCTGGTACGTCCATTTCTTTAAGCGCACTGATCATAGGTCCGTCTGTAAAGGAAAGTACTACTGCCTCAAACTTCGACTTATCCAATGAAGCCACCAGGTCCAGCACATGGCTTTCTCCTCCTCCTATCTTTCCCTGACGGATAGTTTCCAGTATCCTTATTTTTCTTTCTTGTTCCATTTTTTAGCTTTGAGCCTCCTTCTATAATTTTTCTATCCAGTGGTTATACCAAAGCTGGAATACAAGGATATTCCAGAGTTTTTGATGACTGACTTTCCCACCGGACAGATAACGTTTAAGAAGTACCTGCACATGGGCCACATGGAATAATCCTGTTTTCGCCAATCTCTCCGGTGCCAGATAATACTGCATCTGTTCTTTCAGATCATCGCGGAACCATTCCTGCAATGGTGCAATGAACGGGCGTTTAGGGCGATCCATCAATGTAGCGGGAATATATTTATGTACGATCTGCTTCAGTATATATTTATTGATCCCATTCTTCACTTTGAGTGAAGCAGGTACTTTTGCCAGAAATTCCACCAACCGGTGATCCAACATCGGCTCCCTTCCTTCAATACCTACAGACATGGTAGCTCTGTCTACTTTTACCAGGTTATTATCAACCAGAAAGGTTTTGTAATCAACAGCCAGCAACTTGTTCAGCGGATCATTCACATCAGACAATTCACCGTTCAGGTCAAAATTGGTTTTATATCCTTCCTGCTGGATACCCATATAGTGTGCTACTTCGCTTTCTGTAAGATACTGCGCGATATATTTCATGGCCTTCTGTGGTTCGCCGGAAGCCCATATCAGTTTCATCTTTTCATACCTGGAAGCAAAATTGTATTTCCGGTTAAAGTAGGGTATCATTTCAGGATTTATCAGCCCCATTACCTGGCTGAGCATTCCCTGCAAACCTTTTGGGTAGCGGGTATAAGACAGTGACTGGTTAAATTTATTATACCCTGAAAATACTTCATCTCCTCCATCTGCAGAAAGCGCCACTTTAACGTGCTGACTTGCCAGCCTGCTTACCAATGTTGTTGGAACCGTGGAGTTATCTGCAAATGGCTCATCATAAATTTCAGGTAATAATTCTAATACCCCTTTGGCTTCAGCAGGGCCAATAATCCATTCGTGATGGTCGGTACCGAGGTGCTGCGCAATTTTCCTGGCCTCCCGTGATTCGTCCCACTGTGGCTCTTTATAACCGATAGTAAAAGTCTTGATCCGGCTGCCCGAACCCGCCTGAAGGATAGCAGCCACGCTTGCGCTGTCATATCCCCCACTAAGAAAAACGCCCACTGGTACATCTGATACCATTCTGTATTTATAGGCGCTTTGCATCAGGGCCTCGGTTTGTTCTATTACTGCATATTCAGACAATTCAGTCAGCGGTTTTTTATAAGCATCCAGCACGTTCCAGTATTCCTGCTCCTCGATCGTTGCACTATCCAGCTTTATGGTGAGCAGGTGTCCTGGCTTCAGCTTACTGGTATGTTTATAAATAGTGTAAGGCGCTGGTATATAACTAAACTGCAGGAATAATGATACGCTTTTCACATCAATTTCCTTACGGAAACCCGGAAACGCGCAAAGACTTTTCAGTTCCGAACCAAAAAGGAATGTCTGCTCGTGCCAGTAATAATACAATGGTTTCACGCCTGCTCGATCGCGGCCAAGAACAATAGTTCCTTCTTCCCGGTTGTAGATAACAAAGGCAAACATGCCGATGCACTTATCCAGCACTTTTTCTTTCCAGGCGTCATACCCTTTCAGTAATACTTCCGTGTCTGAACCGGATTGAAAAGTGTAATCCAGTTTTTCCAGTTCAACCCTTATCTCCTTGAAGTTATAAATCTCACCGTTGAAGATGATTGACAACTGCATAAAATGCATAGGTTGATGACCAGAACTGCTTAGGTCAAGGATAGACAACCTGCGTTGTCCGAAGCCTATATGCGCTTGGGGATGTTCAAACACTTCATATCCGGCATCGTTGGGGCCGCGGTGCTTGAGCACATCTGTCATCTGCTCTAATATATCTTTGCCAGTTTTCCTGGTAAAATCAATAAATCCTGCTATGCCACACATGGGTTTGTATTCGGTTTAAGGTGTTTAATGTTCCACATAATGCCCTTCCAGAACGCTTTCAGATGAACGGTTTCCCGCTTCAGTATGAACTGCAACGTGTTCTTAGGTACTGTCAGAAAAGTGAAGTACAGCATGAAAAATACCCTGGCGGGAAGTTTTACATTTCTACGCATGAACAGTAATCGGTTCCGGGTCAGGTAATACGTTTTAAGCGGGCTATTCTTGCCTGTGGTCATCGATTCTTTATGATAAATAAGCGATTTGTATTGGTAGTAGATCTTATATCCTTTCCGTTTAAACTGCTCACACCAGTCAAATTCTTCATAATAGAGAAAATATAGTTCCGGCATCAATCCAACTTTATCCATTGCAGCGCGGGGAATCATCATGGCGCCACCGTGTGCATAATTTGTTTCAGTGGTGGCGTCGTATTGACCGTTATCTTTCTCCTTACAACCAATCATGCTGTTACGACCTGTGAGCATGTCTACTGCGTTATAGCCAGCATATTCTATGGTACCCGGTTCAAAATAATAGTGAAATTTAGGGCTTACGATACCTGCATCCGGGTGTTTATCAAAAACTTCCAAGAGACCTTCTATCAGGCCTTCGGTAAATTCTGTATCGTTATTTACGAGGAAGAGATAACTGCCTGTAGCAGCTAATATACCCAGATTATTGCCTCCTGCAAAACCTTTGTTTACCGGACTGCTGATTACCTTTGCTGTTGGAAACACTTCTGCTATAGCAGCAACAGGGCTCTCTACAGAAGCGTTATCAACGATGATCACCTCAAAATTCGGATAGCTGATCTTCCGGAGAGAAGCCAGCAACGCACATGTTACACCAGTATTGTTGTAATTAACAGTAATAATAGAGACCAACGGATAATATGGATTATTTTCTGGTTGCATCGAGCAAAGGATTATCTATATTGGTTTTAGTATGTTTAGTATGAATAAAGGTATTGTTGGCGCCTTTCAACCGGAACATCAACGACACCATGATCAGAATGGCACGCGGCAATCCCAGCAGGGCGGTAAGCAAATAACGGGTGAAGAACAGACGGGGAATAGGCAGCAGCAGGCTGATAAAATTTAATGCAAATATCACCCCCCACCATGCCGCAGGCACCAGTAGAAAACGGTGAAAAAAGAAGGAGAGAATGGTAAAAACAGTGGTGATTACCAACAGTATCATCCGGGGCAGTAAGATATTCTGACAGATAGCCAGGTTGAAATAATTCAAGTTGCCTTTCCATAATTGCCGCCATCCTTTTTTCCAATAAGTGCGCAGATATACAAACTGACTGGATACCCATCTCTTACGCTGATTCTGGAATGCAGCCGGGCTTTCTACCTTTTCATCATATACCCTGGCATCTTCGAGGTAATAAATGCTATGTCCTTTTTCGACTACCAGCAATTGCAAAACCTTATCAAAACCACCAGTTGCTTCTATTTCTTTCAAAATTCCTTTTATCAGTGGAAAATGAAACGCCATGCCTGAACCGATCACAGAGGAAGAAAGACCTACTGCATTTGCTCCCTTCCGGTAAAGATGGTTGGCAATAATTTCATTGGCAGCATCCAGCACAGCAAACGGTGTATCCATGTTTTTGGCTACCCGTCTTGCCTGTATCGCGTATTCCCCATTGCAGAATGCCTGATTAATCTTTCTTAAAAAATCTGCTTCCAGCACATTATCTGCATCACATATCAGGGCCATATCGTAATCATCGCCCAGTTGATTGAAAGCAGCATTCAAGGACCTTGCCTTGGTGCTTTTTTCAAAAGACACAGGGATAACAGTAACACCGCTGTCTCTCAACTGTTGTAGAGTTGCCGTTTGTAAAGAATCTGCTATAACGATCACCTCATAACGGTTAGTAGGATAATGCTGATCCTCATAACTTTTTGCGGTGGAAAGGATAATACTATCTTCTTTATAGGCAGGTACCAATATAGCGATCTTACTGAAATACTCTTCTACTTCTTCTGTAACAGGCTTCCGCTTTGAGAAGAGCCCTGCAACAGACAGGAAAAGGTTGAAGAATATGCATCCGGCTAAATAGGAAAAGAAAATAATCTCAATTATAAATAATACCATTACACGTTGTCTTTTTGTATAAGCGCACGAGGCGTATTCATCATCAGCCACATATCATACCGGAAAGAGTTGCGGTGTGCATAATCTATATCCAGATGAATTCTTTCCGCTGCGGACATTTCTTTCTTTCCACGTTTGCTGATCTGCCAAAGTCCTGTGATGCCCGCCGGTGCCAGGAACCTCTCGGTCCATTCGTCGGTAGTCAGTGCTGCTGCTTCATACAGTGGGAGTGGCCTGTTGCCTACCAGCGACATATCACCCTTCAGTACATTAAACAGCTGGGGAATTTCATCCAGGCTGCTATTTCTCAGGAAACTGCCCAGACGGGTAACCCGGGGATCATTGGATACCTTATAAAACACAGCACCCTTTTCATCTCCATCATACTGATTCAGATGTTTCAACTGATCAAGCTGTTTATCTGCGTTTGCCACCATGGTGCGGAATTTATAGAACTTAAAGACCCGGTAGTTTTTACCGGCTCTTGGCGACGAATAAAAAATATTGCCCTTGGATTCCAGTTTTATCAGTGCTGCAATAATCAGCATAACGGGGCTTAACAGCAGCAGTGCAGTGGAAGCCGCCATAATATCAAAAAGACGTTTAGCTGCTACACTCCACCATTTATGACTATACCAGGGTGTGATTTTAGTTATAACCGGGAGTTTGGCAGCATAAGGATTCATCCTTTTAAACTTACTGACAAACTCGATTTTACTTCCCAGGTTATTGAAATTTTCCTTTGTAACGATATCATCTATATAAGCCTGCTTTTTAGTGAAAGCTCTGAGTGAATCAGAGACCTTATCTGTAAACAGGAAAAACGGAATTGTTTTAAGTGCCTGGTGTGTGGAAAAATATTTTTCCCACTGGGCGAAAGTAGTTTCGTAATTACTGTTAAACTGGAAAACGATCACAGCGGGGATCTTCCTATATACATTCAACATCTCGGTGATCAACTTTTCCGCATCTCCTACACTTTCTACCATAAGGCACTTTAAATGCTCCTGGCATTCGGGTACCCCCTGGTAAAACTGTCCCACAAAAAGCACAAACTTTTCAAGGGGCAATTGACGAACAATGCCTCTAAGATTTTTTCCTGCATTCGTCTCGCTTCCACTAATAACATGTTCAAAAGTAGGTGTAATTGTATTCATATATTCGGGATTATATATCAGGGTCAGGTGTCGGTATTGATCAACGGTTATACAGTTGTGTATTGACGGCTCACTATTCTTCCTACTGTACTCATCAACTCCGTAGGATCAAACGGCTTCTGAGCAAAAGCATGCACATTATTAAATCTGGCGGAAAGCTCTGATAGATTAGCTTCCATATATCCGGAGAGTACTATTACAGGAATGTCCTGATACAAACCGCTTCCGGAAAGGTGTTCCAATAACTCCCATCCATCTATGTTAGGCATTTGCAGATCAGTAACAATACAGTCGGCGGTATTTCCTTTTGATAACCATGCCAACGCGCTGAATCCATCAGCCGCAGATACTACTGCATATTCTTTACCAAGCATCGCTTCCAATAAAAATCTTATTGGTGCACTATCGTCTATTACTAAAACTGTTTTTTTCATGACCTTAAATTTCAAAACTACTTTTTAAAATTTCAATGCCACATATATGCAGCAATGAGTTTACTTCTTTTTTTGGCTTTGGATGGATAAGGTCAGGTTATTACACTTCATGTAGTTTTTCAGGGGACGATAGCGAGAATTCTATTTTACTGCTAATGGTTAAATCGAAGTATATATTTGCTTCGATGGGTGTAAAATTATAGGTTTCCTTTTATCATTGATAGCTTTTTTGGTAAACGACTGCTTTTTTCAGGTAAAAGAGGGAAAATTTACTGTAAACGAATTTTAATGACCCAAAAAAGGGGGAATTATGGTAGAAAATAAGAACCTCTCAATACCGAGCCTTTGTCTATGGTGTTGGTTGTCAATTTGCCAGGGGTAATTCTTATTTCATCCGGCAAATTCAAACGTTCACTAACAAAAAAGCAACTTTCGCCTAAAAAAGTACCATTAACATTCAAAATACAACTAATTTAGCGGCGTAAACCGGATATGCCATATGGCTTAACAAGCACGCAGGGATTGTGTGCCTCATACCCAACATGGACCCGTGTTTTCTTTTTACCGAATCCTTTCTTGACCAGATCCTTCGACAAAACCAGCTGACAAGCCGGTTTAATTAACTTTTACCAGTAAATTTTCACCGTTTCTCTGAAAGCAACACATATCGGAAGATATTAAGGCAGTTGAAACTTGGTACTGTTAATCAATGGTTTCCAAGTGGAGATGAACCCGAAGCTCATTTTAGATATATATAAAGGTCCGGTCTAACCGGATTTTTTAAAACAACATGATTGATAAAAAATAATAATTGGTATGGATGTAATATATTTTATTAAAGCTTTATTGAAGAAGAAATGGTGGATTATGATCAGCACTGCGCTTGCGTTGGTGGCTGCATTCGTATTCACCATGGGCAGACCAAGGCTTTATGTCTCCAATGCACAGATGTCGACAGGCTTTACGATGAAAGACCAGATTACCCTACGTGATGAAAATGTAGGTATATATGAAGCTGATGTAAAGTTTGAGAATGTGATTCAAACCATGGGTTCTCCTTTAGTAGTCGGCTTGTTATCATATAGCCTGTTGATACATGACCTTACCAGCGATAAGCCATTTGCTACACTTTCAGAAAAAGACCTCAAGTCACCGGAATATCTTCAGTTCAACAAAGAAGAGGGGTTGCGGATCTGTCGGGAGAAACTGGACTCAATACATATGCTGACCTCCTATCAACCAGAAGAACGTAAAGTGCTGGAATATATGAAGCTCTGCAAGTATGACTATGAATCTATCCGCAAAACACTCAATATTGGCCGTCTTTCAAGGACCGATTATATTGATGTTTCCTTCAGCTCTCCCAACCCGGAACAATCAGCTTTTGTAGTAAATACGCTCTACAGTGAGTTTATTCGATATTACAGGAGCCTCCGTTCAGAGCGTACCGTGGAAAACGTGGAAACCTTTGAAGAGCTGGTAAACAAGAAGAAAATGGAGTTGGATGCAAAGGTAGAAGCCCTGCGAATGTATAAATCATCAAAAGGGTTGCTGAATGTAGAAGCTGCCAGCGGAAATGAGCTATCTCTTATTAGCCAGCTGGAAAAAGCGTTACTTGATGAACAGGCCAGTAGAAATACACTCAGTTCTTCTTTACAGAATATTAATGCACAGATAGCCATGGCAAGCCAGGGCAAAACTGCCTATAACAATAATAATGATATAGTCGGTTTACGGAAACAGATCAATGAACTAAACGACGAATATCTGCGTACCGGAAGCAACGACAATGTACTGGCAGATAAAATAAAGGGGCTCAGGAAGCAACTACAGACATCCATTTCCAGTTCAGCAGTCACCTCGGGTACAGTCATCAGTAAAGATGAACTGATCCAGAAAAAGGGGGCCATGGAATCCGACCTCTCCGCTTCTGCCCAGAATATCGCTAATCTGGAACAAAAAATCAGGTTACTGAAAGGCTCAGTTGGGTCTTATGCCAACCAGGAAGCTACTGTAAGTACATTGCAACAAGAAATGCAATTAGCACAGGATGAATATAACAAACTAAAGGAGAAGCTTAATTCTGCTATTGATAACCGTACAGCTCCCATGGATAATTTCCGCCAGACATTAAAGGGCCAGCCCGCATTTAAACCGGAAACTTCCAAACGGGTAATTATCATGGGTATGGCTGGCATGACCGTTTTCCTATTATCTACCCTTAGTATTCTATTTATGGAGTTCTTTGACTCTTCCATAAAATCACCCTCCCTCTTTGAAAAAAATGTCAATCTTAAACTGATTAGTACCATTAATCATGCTGACTTGAAAAGATACAGCATTCTGGAGGTACTACAAAGAAGGGTGGAGAAAGCGAATGCTCTCAGAAAACGGCAGAACAGTTTTCGTGAACTATTACGTAAATTACGTTTTGAAATAGAAAACAGTGGAAAATCAATATTTCTTTTCACCAGCACTGAACCCCAGCAAGGAAAAACCACATTGGTACAAGCTGTTGCCTATAGTCTCAGTTTAAGTAATAAGAGAGTATTGGTAATCGATACAAACTTCTGTAATAATGATCTGACAGTGCAGCTGGAAGCCAAACCAACACTCGAAACATTTTCTATGTTGCCAGAAGATTTCAGCATAGATAAAGTAAGGGAGCTGGTGACGACCTATTCTATTGATAACATTGAAGTAATGGGTTGTAAGGGTGGAGATTACACTCCCACAGAAATTTTGCCCAAAAACCATCTACTTAACTATCTCCCTCAACTTAAAGCATATTACGATTTCATTCTGCTGGAAGGTGCACCTTTAAATGATTATACCGATAGTAAAGAACTGGAACATTATGTTGAAAGCGTTATAGCTGTGTTCTCATCCAGATCATCCGTAAAACAAAACGACAAAGAGTCAATACAATTCCTCCAGGATTTAAATGACAAGTTCCTGGGAGCAGTACTTAATAATATCAATGATGATTATTTGGAACTTTAATGTTACCAACCCTAAAAAGGAATACAACGATGGCATTCTCAGCAGCATTAAAATATCTTTTTTCATTCCGTCCTCAAACCTCCAGACGTTATGCCTGGGTGGACTATGCAAAAGGAATCGCTATAATATTTGTTACTTATCGTCATGTTATTTACGGGCTGCTTTATAGTGGAGCGAAGGTAAATACCATGCTAATGGATGCCAATGAAATTATGTACGGTTTCCGCATGCCACTTTTTTTCTTTTTATCCGGACTTTTCTTTGCTTCCAGTCTTCAAAAACGGGGCGGGCGAAACTTCTTAACATCAAAGGTCAATACGCTATTATATCCATATATTTTATGGTGTCTCATACAGCTAACTTTACAAATCATTTTCTCAAAATATACCAATTCCAAACCAAGTATCAATGATTACGTGGATATAATAATACATCCACGCAGCATGTTACAGCTCTGGTATCTTTTTGCATTGTTTAATGTATCCGTATTTTATCTTTTTACCACCCGGATACTGAAGCTCACCCCTCCAGTACAGATATTACTGGGGCTCGTATTACTGGGGTTAAAACCCTATGCAGGCGACATCAGTACCATTTCGGATGTGATGATCTACTACATCTATTTTGCATTAGGCCACTTCGCAACACCTTATTTTTTCAGGGACAGTGTGCAAAAACAGCTTACGTCTCCCATTAAAGTTATTTTGCTGGTGCCTGTCTTTATACTAGTACAATATTATTGTATGGAACATGTAAATATGAGCCTCTATCTGTATTCGCTGCTTAATCTCCTGGGAGGTATCTTGGTTATTATGATTTCTTTCATACTGGCCAAGTATAACAGGCTTAGTTTCCTGCAAACTATTGGCCATTATTCACTATACATATACCTCCTGCATTTAGGAATCATTTTCTCTTTACGGATTATTATAATAAAAACAGGCTTCTTCACGAATATCACAGTGATAGCACTTTCTCTGGTAGCGATAGGTATCTTCCTTTCTATTTTATTATATAGGTTATGCTTATTGCTGAATCTCCGGTTCCTTTTTATAGGTCCGTTCAAAGAAAGGAAAGTATCTGACCTACCAAAAGATAACCGACAAGTTAGTGTACCATGAAAAAAAAAGAAGAAAAAAAAATAATCAACGAACAGTTGCATCAGACGTTAATAATAATGTTTGCCGGATTGGTCATTCTGATGTTATTGGTAAAAACGGTATTCCTTTAATAACAGCTAAAATTACATGCAAATTACCAAAAGAAATATGGTCAGGCTATTAGCCATACTATTGTGGATATTACTTATACCTTGTATTGCCTATATAGCATCAATCGATGTCAAAATAGGTGCGGGTATGGCAGTCGGTATTATTGGGATAGCTGCCTGCATTCTTTGTGTCATTAATTATAAATTAGGTTATTATATTTTCATAAGCATCACACTTATTTTACCGCTGCTAGAGCGGATAGCCGGCACAGAGCTAAGTGTGGGAGTTGCTATGGATGGATTGTTGCTAAGTTCCTTATTAGGCTGCGCCATAAGCAAGGGTGACCCCAGTACCAAAAAAGTAAAATTCATGAAAGACCCACTCCTGGTTTCTTTCTATCTGTATTTTGCTTTACTGCTGATACAAATGGTTAACCCCGAAGGCGCTAATATGGCAGGCTGGTTTATATTCATAAGGGTATTTTTCAGGAACATGTTGTTCGTTTACCTGGGCCTACATGTATTTAACAATCTGCAGGATGTCCGTAACTTCTTCAAGTTCTGGATAGTTATCTGCACGCTGGCTGCTATATACGCCTGCATACAACAATGGCATGGACTATTGCCTTACGAGCTGTCCTTTATGGCTAAGTATCCGAAAAAATTCAATACTACTATCATTCTGTCTGGTATACGTATATTTTCTTTCATGTCTGATGCAGCGTCATTTGGTATCATCATGGCCTGTAACATAGTCATCTGTATGATTCTGCTTACAGCAAAAATTAACGTACTCAGTTTATGGAAGAAGATATCGCTTATTTTCATTATCATCTTCCATACACTGGCACTGGGCTATTCAGGTACGCGCACAGGATATGTGATGCTTCCGGCAGGGTTGCTGATATTCTTTATGGCCAACCTGCAAAAGCGAAACACTATATTAATTGCCATTGCATTTGGATTCTGTTCACTTGTCATTTTATTCGGCCCTTTTCATAGTAACCCAACTATTGTAAGAGTAAGAACGGCCTTTCTGGGCAAGCAGGATGCGTCCATGGATGTGAGGGATAATAACCGGCATCATATACAACCGTATATATATGAGCATCCTATTGGAGGCGGGCTGATGACAACGGGAGGTAATGCACTCATATTTCATCCCGGACATCCGCTTTCTAACTTTCAGACTGATAATGGTTATCTGCGGGCAGTACTGGAAACAGGTTGGTTAGGCATGTTACTGGTGGCAGCCAATTACTTTTATCTTATTCAAATCGCCGTTGTCAATTATTTCAAATTAAAAAATGAAATTGACAAACTGCTTATGATCGGCATAGCCGCTGCTGTATTTGAGATGGCCCTGGCGCAGTATGCACAGGATGCGGCTACTCTTGTTGAATCATCAATTATGTTAAATGCATTTGCTTCTATTGCGATTAAAATAAAATACTTATACGCTTTAAACACTCAATCATGAAAACAATTCTCTCTGTATTATTTGCCTTGTGGATTAGCATGGCGGCACAAGCGCAGGTGCATAAAGCAGATACTGCTGTACTGTTAACCTTACCCGCAGACCAGGCTACAGTAGCCCGGTTTAAACAAAGACTCGTTGAACTGGCTTTGCAGAATCCTGATGTGGAACAATATGCTATCCGCAAACAAATCAACAAGTACGAAACGAATAGCATTACTGCCGGATGGCTGAACCATTTTTCGGCTGCAGGGAATCTGAATGAATTCACCCTTAAAAACAGCAGTGGGAGCGGAAATGGCAACAACCTATATTATCCCCGCTATAATTTTGGGGTGAACCTGCCTCTCGGTAATCTCATTAAAATACCAAATGATATCAAACGCAGTAAAGCAGAGGGGAAGCTACTGGACATACAAAAGAAATCAGAGGCACAGAGCCTTACCGCCAAAGTGCTGGAATTTTATGAGGAATATGCAGCCAATAAAAAACTGTTTGAACTGCATATGCCATTAATGGAAGATGCATTGATCAGCTATAACCAGGCAGAAGAAAAATTCCGTGCAGGCGATCCCGCTGTCTCTCTTGAAATCTACAAAGAGTCTTACCGCCTGTATAATGCAGAAATGGTTAAAAAAGTACAACTGGAAAAAGAACTGCGTCAATCCAAATTACAACTGGAAGGGCTTGTTGGTATGACACTGGAACAAGTAATGCTCCAGTTGTAATTTTCATTCTCAAAGTTTAACCACATTTGTTATGTATTGGAAAGTGCTTACACTGATTAGTTTTTTACTAACAGGTATGGTCGCACAAGGTCAATATGACCCTATGCGCAGAATAGACGTAAAAATTAGTCCGTGGCAAACCAGGCAGGCGCTTATTTTCACACCGGAAGAAAATATTCCAGGTAAAAAATATCCTTTGCTGATCTGCTTTCATGGAAGAAGTATTGCCGGAAAAGACCCTGTTAAAATATTCAGGGAAGGTGTGACCAGGCAGTTAAAAGAAGGACAAAAAATAGAAGCTATCAATAAGAAAGATGGCAAACTATATAAATTCATTGTTTTGGCACCTCTTTCAGAAAGCTGGTCTTTTGTACCGCAGGATATTGGTCCTATGCTGGATGATGTGATCAAAAATTATCCGGTTGATACTTCGCGCATTTACCTTACTGGCTATAGTGCAGGTGGGTGGTCAGTAGAATCGGCGAAAACACATGAGCCAGCATTAGCCTCCCGTATAGCCGGCTGTATTACTATGTCAGCCGCCAGGGTAGACCCTCCTTATCTGAAGCGGTATAAACTGGTGGCAGATGCCAATATCCATACCTGGTACTTTGCAGGTGCCAGTGATGAATACTTCCTGAATAATGCAAAAGAAGCGATTGACAGCACAAACAAATATAAAAGCGGTCTGACAAAATTGACGGTTTATCCCGGTGCACATTGCTGCTGGCATTCATTTTACAACCCACATTACAGGGAAAATGGTATGAATATTTACGAATGGCTATTGCAATTTCAAAGTGCTAATTCCATTAAAAGAAAATTAAAATAACATCAACCACTGCCGATGAACAGGAGAAAAGCAATTATCAATATATTCCTTTATGGCGGGGCGGGTGCTGCCATTGCCGGCGGTGTGGGCTATCACCATTTCTATAAAGCACCCGATCTAAGCAAACTGGAGCAATACCGGGTATTGATCACAGAGCTGGCCGAAATAATAATTCCAGAAACAGATACACCCGGTGCCCGCTCCACAGGAGTGGGTGATTTTATTATCACGATGATCAGGGATTGTACTTCTCGGAAAGCACAGAACAGATTTATGTATGGCCTGCAAGATGTGGAGTCATATACCAGCTCCAGATACGGAAAACCCTTCGCCGCCTGCGATCAAGCAACAAAAATAAATGTAGTGGCACACTTTGAAAAACAGGGAAGATCATATCCGGGGATAATGGGAAAGGTTTCCGGCAGACTTATAGGCGATTCATTTTTTATGACCTTAAAGAAATACACTATTATAGGCTTTTGTACTTCAATGCAAGGAGCTACGAAAGCAATGGCATATGACTATGTACCTGGTAAGTTTCAGGGTTGTATACCCTTACAGCCAGGACAGAAATGCTGGGCCACAGATTAAGATAAAATAAAGGCTATTGCACCTAGAATCATTACCTGTAGTCCCTTAAATAATTATGACAACTATATATATATTATTTTATATCAGTTTTTTCATTTTATTCTACAACTATGCAGGATATGGTTTGCTGCTTTTTGTATTAATAAAAATAAAGCGGCTGTTTGCAGGGAAGAACCCGCAGACCGGAATTTTTGAGCCAGCGGTGACGCTGATAATTGCCGCATATAATGAAGAGGATTTCATAGCTGAGAAAATAGCCAATACACTCGCATTGGATTACCCTGCAGGTAAGCTACAGTTGTTATTTATCACAGATGGCTCTACTGATCGTACTCCGGATATTATTGCACAATATCCCAGTATCCAGCTATTACATCAACCAGGGCGTAATGGTAAAACAGCTGCGCTGAACAGAGCGATGCAACAGGTAACCACCCCCGTAGTGATTTTTTGTGATGCCAATACCCTGTTGAATAAAGAAGCTATAAGAAATATAGTAAAACATTATGCAGATGAAAATACCGGTGGAGTGGCAGGAGAGAAAAAAGTGATCAGTGAAGATATATCAGGAGCAGCAGCAACGGAAGGTATCTATTGGAAATATGAATCTTTCCTTAAAAAACTGGATGCAGAGCTTTATACCGTAGTAGGCGCAGCAGGTGAGCTTTTTTCCATTCGAACCGCATTATTCCAGCCGGTAGAAGAAAAAGTTATTCTAGATGATTTTGTTATTTCACTACGCATTAATATTTCCGGCTTCAGAATTGCCTATGCTCCCGATGCCTATGCGATGGAAGCACCCTCCTACTCTATTGAAGAAGAACATAAACGTAAGGTACGCATCAGCGCAGGGGGCTTTCAGGCGATACTGATGCTCAAATCACTGTTAAATTTTTTTAGATATCCCGTAGTTTCTTTTCAATATATATCACATAGGGTGTTGAGATGGACACTCAGCCCCTTAAGCCTACCAGTATTGCTCATCAGCAACATTATACTTGTACTTGGTGGAGCTGGGATTTTCTTTTACCTGTCCCTGTCAGTGCAGCTGTTTTTCTATCTGGGAGCCCTTATTGGTTATCAGCAGGCTAAACAACATATAAAATCAAAGCTTTTTTATATTCCTTTTTACTTCTTGTTCATGAACTTGGCAGTATACCAGGGTTTTTTCCGGTTCCTGGCAAAAAATCAGTCTCCTGCCTGGGATAAAGCTAAACGTAATATAGCATAGCCATTTATAATAAATTCATGATGACATTACCTCAGCACAAAAGGATTAACGGATTGGATGCCTTACGGGCTATTGCCATGTTACTAGGTATCATACTACATGCTTCCATAGCATACAAAATGTATCCTAATCCTACCTGGCCATCTGACAACCAGTTTCATACGTTGTTTTTTGATGGTACTTATATGTTGCTGCATTCGTTCCGGATGCAATTATTCTATATAGTAGCCGGCTTTTTTGCCCGAATGCTATATTTGAAAATAGGTGAAACGGCTTTCATAAAACATCGCTTCAAAAGGATTGTCCTTCCTTTTACTGGCAGCCTCATTTTTATCTTACCACTATCAATTGCCCCTTTCCTTTATTACAAATATTTCATCGCTGACAAGTTACCACCTGCAGAAGCCTGGGCAGCTTTCCGTGTACAATTTTTCCATTGGAACGGTATGGCGCATTTATGGTTCCTGTATTACCTACTGCTCTTTTACATGGCAATGCTGCTGGTGAAACGCACAAGACTCATACAATATATCCCTTCTTTTATAAAGAGATTCAGCATCAATTTCGGGTCGCTGGGGCAGCTGCTTATTTTCACAGTAATACTCGGCGGCATACAGGTTATTTTCTTCCGGGAAGCAATTGTGGAAGTATCTACCGGTATCTTGCCAAAGATTTCCCATTTTATCTACTATGGTTTTTTCTTTGTTATTGGATACCTGTTACACCGTAATAACGGACAATTGAATGAAATAGCCCGGCATACCTGGTTATATTTACTTACAGGACTATTACTCAGTGTTATATTATTCGTTTTTTTAATCGTTTACAAAGAGCAGGCTTCAGTTTATACCTCCTATGTTTTATGGATTATAAAACTTGGACTGGCCATGCAAACCCTGTTTTTGGCATTTGGTACCATGGGGTTCTTCCTGAAATATTTAAACGGGGAAAATCCCGCTTTAAAATATATTGCTGATGCATCTTACTGGCTTTATCTGGTACACCTGTCACTGGTTGCCAGTTTACAAGTCTTTTTCCTGTATACCAACGTTCCTGGTTGGTCACGCTTCTGGTTAGTGTTGCTGATCACCGGTAGTATTGCCATGGCAACTTACAATTGGTTTATCAGGCATACTTTCATCGGGGACATTTTACACGGGCCCAGAAAACGTTCCAACAAAAATACCCTGGCGAAAGGCTAGTTATATATTTTTTTTACAATATAATATAATATATAATACTATTTTAAGTCTCAGTTTTATTGCATTAAATGGTTTAAATGGTCATTTCATCCGCTATTTCTTACATTTCACCAAATTGTATGAAAAATGATTTGAATTGTTTTTACCTTGCATCCGGGTTCGAGATTCATCTTTAAAAGATGGTGAAACAAGATCTGGCCAACCAAACCTTTTCTTGTAAGTATTTTTTTCCATTCCTATCTAAAGACCGTTTGCGGTTGCTTTTTCCTGAAAAAAGCGTGCCCCAAAGCACAATTTTACTTATTGTTAATGATAAATGTATTGCTTCTGAGCAGGCAATAAGTTTACTATTTATTATTAAATAATAAACCGAATACTTGATTAAATAATTCACCGAATACTTGCATCTATATTAAAATTTCGACTGCGCTAATACTTCACATATGAAAAAACTTTACCACCTACTATTTTTCATTCTCCTATTCGGGATGAAATTTGCTACTGCACAAACCGTATTAGATCCCAACGATCCTATTGTTGTTTACAATCCGGCCTCTCCCCCAACTCAACCAGCCTGGGGCAGCATTGGAAAATGGGTGAAAACAAACCGTGTAGGATGGGTAAGTACTTCCTACAAATGCTATATCTACAAAGGTTTGGCATTCCGGTTAAAGTTTCCCAAAAACTACAACCCTGCTGATACAAAGAAGTATCCGCTGATCATGTTCTTTCATGGTTTGGGAGAACTAGGAACTATTTACGATAATGAGTATCAGCTCCTACATGGTGGGGAAATCCATAAAAACAAAGTGGATGACGGAAGTTTCGATGGCTTCCTCTTTTATCCTCAAAGCCAATCCGGCTATTTTGGCGCTGCCCAATATGATATTATAACTGAACTGATCAATAATTTCTTTGTTCCACAGATCAATGTGGATCCATTCCGCATTATGGTAGAAGGACTTTCTGCAGGTGGTACCTCCACTTGGGAGTTCACCCTGCGGGCGCCTAAACTCATTGCTGGTTTTACCCCCATCAGTGCAGCTAACGGCTCATTAAAAAACAGTCTCGATATCTTTAAATATACACCCCTCTGGCAGTTCCAGGGTGCAATAGATCCAAATCCGACTGCCAACATTGCACAGGATCTGTATGCTAGCGCGCAGGCTGTTGGTGGTAATATGAAACTGACAGTATATGCAGGCCAGGGTCATGGCGTGTGGGATCTCGCCTGGAATGAGGCAGATTACTTCCCTTTCATGAGCCGGGCAAATAAAGCGAATCCTTGGCCTCTCTTTGGCAGAACAGAGTTCTGTACAGGAGATCTAATTAACGTAACGCTTGGACTCACCGCCGGTTTCGACGGTTATGAATGGCGTAAAGATGGCGCACTCATTTCCGGTGCCACTTCCAACACCCTTACGGTAACTAGCTTAGGTACTTATGATGCCCGGGTAAAAAGTGGTAGCCTCTGGAGCCAGTGGTCACCCATACCAGTACAGATCAAAATAAAAGCACCTACAGTAAGTCCCAATATCCAGATTTCTGGGTTGATGAGTAAAGTGATCCCCGCTCCGGATGGGAAAGACAGCGTAGTATTACAGGTACCAACAGGCTACACTTCCTATGTATGGAAAAATGCAGCAGATACCAGTATTACACTCGGCACTCAGAATACTTTGGCTGTTCGTCAGGCTGGTAATTATGTAATAAAAGTAACAGAGTTGTATGGCTGCTCTAGCAGCTTTTCTGCGCCGTTTACTGTCATTCCTGCCAATGGAAGTCAGGCACCTGCCCCCGCAAATAGCCTCGTAGCAAGCGGTACTTCCAAAACGGGTGTTACCTTAAATTGGAACAAGAATGTGAGCCAGACCTATAGTGAAACAGGTTTTGAAGTGTACCGTGCTGCCACAGCCGGTGGGCCGTATACGTTAATAGCCCTGGTAAATGCAAATGTGCTCACCTATGAAGACCATGGTCTGAATCCCAATACCCAATATTTTTATATTGTACGCGCTGTCAACAATAGCGGTGCAGCGGCTGTAAGCAATGAAGCCAATGCTACCACACAATATGACAGCACCCCTCCTATTGCTCCTGGAAATGTAACAGCGACAGGCACTACCCGTACTTCTGTAACCCTTTCCTGGGTTGCATCTACAGATGATGTTGCAGTAGATAAATACGACATATATATTAACGGTGTTAAATCCTATACTATCAATGGAGATCAAACCTCCTTTACGGCATATGGTCTAACAAACAGGCAGATTTATACCTTTATTATAAAAGCCAGGGATGCAGCCGGCAATGTTTCACCTGCCAGCAACCAGGCCAGTGCAGCTGCCATCTCTAAAGGTCTGAACTATAAATATTATTTAGGTGCTTTCAATACCTTGCCTGATTTCACAACACTGACACCAGACAAAACGGGTACTACCCCAACCGTTGATCTTTCTGTAAGAACACAGGAAACCAACTATGCCATTCTCTGGCAGGGGTATATCAACATACCCGTTACAGGTAATTATACATTCGAAACCTATTCAGATGATGGCAGTAAGCTATACATTGGCAACTATAGCCCAACAGCTACTGCACTGGTGAATAATGACGGCTTACACGGAACACAATACAGAGAAGGAACAATCAATCTTACCAAAGGTTCTTATCCGATCAGCATCAGTTTCTTCCAGCAAGGTGGTGGGCAAACAATGCAAATATTTTGGAAAAATACGGCCAACGGTGTTACCACCCGGCAGGAAATCCCTGCATCCTTCTTTGCAGATACACTTACGTTGCCAGCCGTTCCCGTAGCACCTTCTAATACCAAAGCCACTGCTGTATCTTACAATAAGATAAATCTTACATGGAACGATAACAGCAATAATGAAACTGGTTTTGAAATATACCGTGCAGCTGCACAAGCGGGTCCTTACAATATTGTAGCCACTACTGCAGCAAATGCTACAACTTACGCTGATAGTCTGCTGACGGCGCAAACAACTTACTACTACCAAGTAAAAGCCATCAATAAATATGGTAACTCTGGTGTAAGCCTTAGCGATATCAGTGGATTACGCTACGATTATTATGAAGCTTCTTATACCACATTACCTGATTTCAATACGCTTACACCGGTAAAAAGTGGTATTACACCCAATGTGAATCTGGACATCCGTCAACGTGATGTAAATTATGCGTTGAAGTTCTCCGGATACATTAACATTCCAACCACAGGTCAATATACCTTCTATACTTCCTCCGATGATGGCAGTAAACTGTATATTGATGGATTTGACAATGCACATACAATCGTTAATAATAACTTCCTGCAAGGTACCACCGAAAGATCCGGTGTTGTTACCCTCACTGCAGGACGTCATCAGATTTATGTGACCTACTTCCAGCAAGGTGGTGGACAGGCATTGACAGCAAGTTATCAACGCACCCCGGCTATTCCCAAACAGAATATACCAGCCAGTGCTTTTGAAAATGTGAACGTTAAAGCTACCACACTGGCATTACCACCATTACCAGCTGCACCAACTGTACTTACTGGTACTGCGGTTACTTCACGGGTTAATCTGAAATGGAATGATAATTCCAATAATGAAACCGGCTTTGAAATATACCGCTCAATGAGCAATAATACCAGTTACCTCTTACTGACCACCAAAACATCAAGTGACAGTACTACTGCTGTATATTCCGATACTTCCATTATAGCCAATACCAGCTATTACTACAAAGTAAGAGCGAAGAACGGAACAGGAACATCTGCATACAGCAATGAACTGAGTATTATTACAGTCAATACAGTTCCTGTACTCCAGAACCTATCTGATAAAGGCATGCGTTATGGTACGCAATTGGTGATACCTGTAATTGCTACAGATCCGGATAACGAAACCCTGACTCTGACTGCTATCAATCTCCCCGCATTTGGTGTATTGGCAGACAATGGCAATGGTACCGGCAGCCTTACTTTCAACCCTACTCTCGCAGATCAGGGAATATACAGCAATATACAGGTGAAAGTAACTGACCAGCATGGCGGCATAGCAACTAAATCATTTACCTTAACAATAAATGACAACTATCCACCGGTTTTAAATCCGATATCAAATGTTACTACCAGCACAGGTAGTGCATCACAGGTAAATCTTACCGCAACAGATAATAATCTTACTGATGTATTGACCTGGTCTAACACGGGATTACCAGCTTTCGCTACCTTCACAGCAACCGGTAATAATGCGCAGATCCAGTTGAATCCTGGCTATTCTGATGGCGGGCTTTATCCTGTAACAGTTACCATAAATGACGGTAAAGGTGGTGTTGATGTCAAATCGTTTACCATCTCAGTTACAGCTACCAATCCAGGCAAAGTAGTATTCATCAACTTCAATGATGGTACGAATGCAGCAACTGGCTACTGGAATAACGTAAACAAACCTCCTGTTCAGAATGATGTATATGCTAACCTGAAAGACTCTACAAATACTGCTACCAGTATCTCAATGAAGGTGATTACACCATGGCAGAATCAGAATAATGGTACCAATAATTCAGGCGCTACCACCAACAACAATACAGGCATCTATCCAGATAAGGTAATAATATCAGCATGGTGGAGCGGAGCAGGTGCAAAACAAACCTTACAATTATCAGGTTTAACACTTGGCCCTAATTTCACTTATAACATCACGTTCTTTGGTAGTCGTGGCGGAGTAAGCGATAACCGCACCACGCTATATTCTATCAACGGAACAAGTGTTTCGCTGAACGCAGCCAACAACACCACTAATACAGTTACGATCAAAAATATAGTACCGGATAGTACTGGCGCTGTATTACTGGATATTATCAACGGTACAGGATCATCCTTTGCTTATCTGAATGCGATGATTATTGAAGCCGCATATGATGATCACGCAGCACCGGCAGCACCCAAAAACATAGCTGCACAATTAATAACCGGAGCTGTAAAAGTAAACTGGTCTGATGCAGCATATAATGAAACGGGCTACGAAGTACATCGGGCTACAGATCCGGCAGGACCATTTACACTGCTGAATCCTGCTCCGACCAATGCTAACGCAACCACATACAACGATAGCACCGTTCATGGCAGCACGAGGTATTATTACAAAGTAAGAGCAATCAACAGTTATGGTTCTTCTGCTTTCAGTGATACTGCCAGTGTACAAACCGCCAACATTCCGCCAGTACTTGCTCCTATCAGCAATATAACTGCAAAAACAGGCGACACCACCAATGTTACCGTAAGTGCTACCGGCGATGTAGGAACTATCATTACGCTTTCTGCAACGGGATTACCATCCTTCGCAACGTTTACTGATAATGGCAACGGCAATGGTGTCCTGTCTGTTAAACCTACCAGCAGCAATGTGGGTGTTTATAATAATGTAAGTATTACTGCAACAGATAACAAAGGAGGAACAGCAATACGGACCTTCTCAATCACTGTTACAACTAAATCACTGGCTAGTATATACGTGAACTTCAATGAAGTGAACCCGGTAGGTGCGCCATGGAACAGTTTCAATACCTTCCCACAAGCAGGCAAATCCATCAGCAATATAAAGAATGGGGATGGTGTTGCTACAGGTATAACTCTTACACTGGTTGATGCCATTGAAGGCGCCAACGCAGTAGGTGCAACAACTGGTAACAATAGCGGTGTCTTCCCGGATAGTGTTATGCAAACCGCTTATTTTGAATCTTCAGCAAATACCAAACGTATAAGAATAACCGGTTTACCAGCAGGAAATAAGTACAACCTGATATTCTTTGCCAGTCGTGGAAGCGTTGCTGACAACAGAAACACAGATTATACAGTAGGTGCGCAAACAGTAACATTGAATGCAGCCTCCAATACAAGCAATACTGTTCAGATCAACGGTCTATCTCCTGATGCAACCGGTATGATAGAGTTTAGCTTCAAACGTGGCACAGGCTCATCATATGGATATATCGGCGCACTGGTAATACAGTCCTATGCAGATAATGGTTTGCCACTGGCACCATCTAATCTGAAAGCACTGGGTAAATCACGCAACAGTATAGCACTCAACTGGCAGGATAATGCAACAACCGGAACAGCTATGCAGGTATGGAGATCAGCAACAGTAGATGGCGCTTATTCATTAATCACTACTCTCCCTGCTCATACTACCAGCTACTTGGATAACGGCCTCTCAGAAAATACCGGTTATTTCTATAAAGTAAGAGTCGTAGATAATACACTGTTTTCTGATTACAGTAATGTAGCCAGTGGATATACTTACGCCTACTCCGTATATGTGAATATCAATCGTGATAACCCGGCAGGTTCACCATGGAACAATACCAACGCAGCTCCGATGGAAGGTGCCCGTTTCAGTAACCTGTTAACAGAACAGGGTGACAACTCAGGCCTCGCTTTAAGTGTTGTTAAAAACTTCAGTGGCGATAATCCGTTTGGTGTGATTACCGGTAATAACTCCGGCATCTATCCAGACAACGTTTTAAGAAGTTCCTGGTGGATCGATGGTAATGGCCTGGCAACGATGAGAGTAGAAGGGCTCAATCAATCACAGGCATATACATTTACTTTCCTGGGAAGCAGGGACGGTGCCGGTGACCGCACAACGATATATACTGTCAACGGTCAAAGTGTATCTTTAAACAGTTCAAATAACAGTACTCAAACTGTTCAGTTGGATAATATCAGACCGGATCAGGATGGCTACGTACTCATTAGCATGACTACAGGTCCGCAGGCGCAATACGGTTACATAAACTCTCTGGTGATCAGCAGTTATGGTGTTGACCCAGGCACAAGTGGCGGTAACACATTGTTGCAGAGAATTTCGGGTGGAGCTCTTAATATGTCTGGCAACACACTGGTTCCGGTTAATACACAGTTGATGATAAAAGAACCGGTTATCAATGCTTACCCAAATCCATTCCAATCATTCGTGTATTTATCATTGGACGAAACACCTAAGAATGCGAAGATGATTGTCAAACTGTTTGATACACAAGGTCGGCTGTTATTTGCAAAGGTTTTGGGTAACACTGGCGGAGGTGCTTCTAATGAAAGACTGGACTTCGGTCCGAACTTAATCAAGGGCGTATACTTCCTTCAGATAATGGCAAATGATAAAATGGTTAAAACAATCAAACTGATCAGGAATTAAATATCATACACATAAAATATGCATGTCTGAAAACTCCGGTTATAATAACCGGAGTTTTCAGATTTTATAGATACTTTTGTTTAACTCAAAGATGCATTTCACCCGTGAACCTGAACTTAAAAGCTACTTCTCAAAATACATATGATGCCATTGTAATAGGCTCGGGAATCAGTGGAGGCTGGGCTGCCAAAGAACTGTGTGAAAAAGGTTTAAAGACCTTGTTGTTAGAAAGGGGCAGAAATGTAGAACACGTAAAAGACTATCCCACAGCGATGAAAAATCCATGGGAATTTGAACACCGACTCAACAACCCTGAAAGAGATAAAGCGGAGGATCCTATTCAAAGTGCCGCTTATGATGAAAGCAGCAAACACTTTTTTGTTCGCGATAAGGAACATCCTTACATCCAGGAAACTCCTTTCAGCTGGATTCGTGGTTACCAGGTAGGTGGAAGGTCCCTGACATGGGGCAGACAGTGTTACCGCCTCAGTGACCTGGATTTCGAAGCCAATAAAAAAGATGGACATGGAGTAGACTGGCCTATCCGGTATGCAGATCTGGCGCCATGGTACGACTATGTAGAGAGTTTTGCCGGCATCAGTGGACAGGCAGAAGGACTCCCTCATTTGCCCGACGGACAATTTCTTCCCCCATTTGAAATGAACTGTCTGGAACTTACCTTTAGGGAAGCTGTAAGCCGCGAATATAAAGACCGCCTGGTTACTATTGCCCGTGTGGCGAACCTTACCCGCGGCTGGAAAGAAAGAGGCCCCTGTCAGGCCCGTAACCTTTGCCATCGTGGATGCCCTTACAGTGGTTATTTCAGCACAAACAGTGCTACACTCCCCGCAGCAATGTCCACGGGTAATCTGACCCTACGCCCTTTCAGTACTGTAACTGAAGTGATGTATAATAAAGAAACTAAGAAAGCTACCGGAGTACGTATTATTGATACGGAAACAATGGAGTCAATGGAATTTTATGCAAAGATCATTTTCCTGAATGCATCAACTATTGCTTCCGCCGCTATCCTGCTCAATTCTGTATCGGATGCCTTTCCAAACGGTTTAGGCAATTCCAGTGATCTTGTTGGCCGCAATCTGATGGATCATCATTTCAAAGTGGGCGGTATGGGTGAGTATCCCGCCTTACAGGATAAATATTATACCGGCCGCAGACCTGCCGGTATTTATATTCCCCGCTTCCGGAATCTCAATGCTGCAACCCAAAGAAATGACTATATAAGAGGATTTGGCTACCAGGGATATGCTGAACGCGAAGCCTGGATGGATAATTTCAAACTGGACGGCTATGGTGATACGTTTAAAAAGGAGCTGACAGCCCCAGGTAAATGGGTGATGTGGTTGGGGGGCTGGGGTGAAGTACTCCCTTATGAAGACAACAGGATCACGCTGGACAAAACCCATAAAGACAAATGGGGGCAACCGCTGGTAAAAGTAAATTTTAAAATAAAGGATAACGAAAATGCCATGCGCAAGGACATGCGTAACAGTGCCATGGAAATGCTGGAAAAAAGTGGTTTTGTAAATGTAGCCGGCTTCGACTACAATTATATCGGAGGCGAATGTGTTCATGAAATGGGTACCGCAAGAATGGGCCATGATCCCACAACATCGGTATTAAATAACTGGAACCAATTGCATGAAGTAAGTAATGTCTTTATTACAGACGGCAGCGCAATGACCTCCTCTGCTACACAAAACCCTTCGCTTACCTACATGGCGCTAACAGCCAGGGCCTGCAATTATGCGGTGCAGCAGTTGAAACAAAATAACTTATAAAAAAAGCAGGTCCACCCGGACCTGCTTTTTTCTTTATAGATAACTACATTACTGCACAATTATTTCTTCCTATAACCACTATTACCCAAAGCAGAACCGGATAAAGGCTGATAAAAATTATTCCCATCTACGCCGGCGGCTGATACTGTAGCAAAGGTAGTATTGGCTTTATCACCTGTTCCCAGAGTAGCGGATCCGCCATTTTCAGTATAAATGTATGCATTTGGCGCTATAACACCTCCACTCATACGAGGCTGAATAAATGCGTTACCACTAACAATCAGCGGGGCAGTCATTCCCTTTTCACCGTTAATACGTAAAGATGCACCACCAGTTCTCACAATGGTATTATTGAGTACCTGCACCACTGCTTTATTAGCACCTCTCAGGCTTACACCATCATTACCACCACTCTCGTTATCTCTAAAAAGATTGTTGCTGATAATATGTGTAGCTCCATTTTCACCGGAGCCGTAGAACTGCAACAACTCTCCCCATCCGTCATGCACATAATTGTCGTGCGTATTTGTGTTGGTAGTACGCCCACCAATCAGTATACCACCATTATGCGAAGTGTTATGTTGCTGTCCCCAGTTAGTAACACTATTATTATATATTTCCAGCTGGTCAATAGCTGCAGTCTGTATGCCATCTGCTCCTCCATTAGACACATCATTGTTATAGATTTTAACATTGTGCCATTTGATTGGCTGCACATAATTGCCACTGGCTGCAAATCCGGAAGGATCTCCGTAGTAGGAAGTATTCGCATTCAGATCCCAATAAGTTGCAGTGTGGCCTATATACATGGCTTCATTGTTGGTACCGCTGATAGACACATCATGAATCAACAGATTATCCATAGTAGAGTTAGGATAATGCGTACTCGGATCTCCTTTTACAGGATCTGTTTTAGCCCAAATACCAGTACCACCATTGCGGATAGTAATATTCTGTATTTCAAAGTTATCTGTATGTTTACTTAATACGAGGTCAAAATAGGCATCTCTGGCCGGCTGTGTTGAGCAATCAAGAATGAAGTTTGCTTTGGATGATTCTCCTCCAACCTTAATGTAGTGACAGTTATCAAACTTTAGTGCTTCCGCCCAGGAACCACCGTTCCAACCAGGATTACCGATTTTGGTAACCACTCCATTGGTGTTGGTAATAATAATCGGATTACCCGCAGTTCCGCTAAGGTTCATAACAGCTACTGCTAAAAAATTACCTTTCAGATAAAGCACATCACCTCCCTTGTAAGTGGACTTTGATCCATCAATTATCAATCTTCCTTCCGCATCAGGAACAAGGGTATACGCGGTACCCTTAACAGGCGCCGTTGGTGTTTCTTTGTCTGGAACAGACGGAGACGGTTTGATTTGTTCTAATACATCTTTGGTGCAGCTTGCGGCAAAAAAAACGACTGCTGACGTTACCGCCAGAAAACGTAAGGAAATGCAATTCTTCATGGTTTTTCTAAAGTTATATGGTTTAAATTCAATGCTTACAAACACTAAAAAGTACTCATAAGATATTATCGGATATGGACACGACATGGTTTCTGTTTGCGAATATCTAAAAATTAAAATAGAAAACAACATTGTAACAACCCATTGTTTTCCTTTTTCAAAGTGTCTTTTCTGATTATAACCTGGCAGCTGAAAACAGAACGTGCTGATTAGCAGATTTAAATGAGATTAACGAAAGCTCTTTGCCTTATTGGCTCTGAAACACAAGCAGATCGCCCATATGCTAAATAAATATACTGCATTAAATTTCATAATACATAACTTTTTTCATGTTTTTTTTAAAAAAATTTAAAAAAAAATTCGGTTGATAATTCTTACTAAGATAACCTTTGGATATTAAAAAGCCGGCTCAAAAATATGAGCCGGCTTTTTAAATATGATGCAGGGTAGTTTATAACCCGAATACTGCTTTCACTTTGTCTACGTAATCCAGTTTTTCCCAGGTAAACAATTCCACTTCTACACTTTTCTCGTGTTTCTTTCCTTTGTTAAATACCTTGGTAACGATTTTCGGTTCACGACCCATGTGGCCATAAGCGGCGGTATCACTATAAATAGGATTGCGCAGTTTCAGTCTTTGCTCAATAGCGTAAGGACGCAGATCAAAGATCTCTTCTATTTTCTTCGCAATCTCACCATCATTCAGTTTTACTTTGGATGTACCATAAGTATTTACATAAATACCACATGGTTTTGCCACACCGATAGCATAAGATACCTGTACCAGTATTTCATCGCAAACACCAGCAGCTACCAGGTTTTTAGCGATATGACGGGTTGCGTAAGCCGCAGAGCGGTCTACTTTGGAAGGATCTTTACCAGAGAATGCACCACCACCGTGTGCACCTTTACCACCGTAGGTATCCACAATGATTTTACGGCCGGTTAAGCCGGTATCACCATGAGGACCACCAATTACAAACTTGCCGGTTGGATTGATATGGTGATTGATGTCATATCCATTAAACAATTCCTGTAATTCCGGTTTCAGCTGTGCTTTCACACGCGGGATCAGGATCTTGATCATATCATCCTTGATCTTCGCCAGCATCTTTTCATCCTCGTCAAAATCATCATGCTGGGTAGAGATAACGATAGTATCGATTCTTACCGGTTTATTATCATCAGAATATTCAATAGTAACCTGGGATTTAGCATCTGGACGCAGGTACTTGATTTCATTATTCTCCCGGCGGAGTACTGCCAGCTCCAGCAACAGTTTATGCGCCAGGTCCAGTGCCAGCGGCATATAGTTGTCTGTTTCACGGGTAGCATAACCAAACATCATACCCTGGTCACCTGCACCCTGTTCTTCAGGAGACTTGCGGTCAACACCCTGGTTGATATCAGGAGATTGTTCGTGAATAGCGGAAAGGATACCGCAGGAATTAGCTTCAAACATGTATTCGCTCTTGGTATATCCAATCTTGCGGATCACCTCACGGGCAATTTCCTGCACATCCAGGTAAGCATCCGACTTCACCTCCCCTGCCAGTACAACCTGACCGGTAGTTACCAACGTTTCACAAGCTACTTTAGATTTTGCATCATATGCCAGAAAATGATCTATCAGGGCGTCAGAGATCTGATCTGCAACTTTATCGGGATGTCCTTCTGAAACAGATTCAGATGTAAATAAGTAAGGCATAAAAGTCTTGAATTAGCAGTTTTATGGTTTGGTATAAATAATTCTCAGTTTCATATTGTACTGTGAGAGATTTCCTCCTCCCACTTTAACACGGTTTACATCCATGATAAAGGGAGAGTAACCCTGCAGCCTGAAGCCATTGTTGGTTTCTACCTTTTTCAGGAGCATCTGCAGATAGCGGCCAACATTGAAAGTGTACTGTGCAACCTGCACACCTCCGAAATTAGTGACAACCTTTTTGGTACCTCCAAAGTATTCGGCGCCGCCTGAAGTATAATCAATGGGGAGTTTGGTGGAGTCTCCGGTAACATACTGACTCAAAGTTAAGCTTCCTGGCTCAGTAAAAATATTATTCATATCGGTTGGCCCGGTAGTAATTTGTGTGATCACCAGCTCAGCTCTGTTAATAACCGAATTAGGGAACGATTCCAGACCCGGAATCGTCAGTTTGGTATATAGCCCCGGATTGGTTTGCAGGAACAGGATACTATCGCCCAATGGGTTACTGGTGTTGATATACCTGGCAGCTTCGGAACCGTTGTAGTTACGCACAAAATAATTGGAGTGCGCACTGGCATACTGGTTGAATGCAAAAGTCGCACGCAGGGAATCATCCGTGCTATTCTTGTAAAACACGGTGAGCTTGGTGTTGGTATTGTTCAGATCCAGGTAAAACATGTTCCTGTTAGTACCCAGCATCGTATCCGGTACAATGGCAAAACCTTTCAGGTAGGCACGGAAAGTAGAATCATTGGTAAAAGAACCGTCTGATTTCTGTTGCAGCAGTTCGTTACCAAAAAGACTGCTCAGTTTGATCCGCAGCTGCGCGGTTTCCATGGTACCATAAACATTTACAGAATCGCGTACTGCCAGCGGTGTTACCGTAGCGGTACCCAGTAAGTCTGACTGGTTATACAGTAAAGGTTTGTTATATGCATAGTTGGAATCGATTCTGAAAGCAGGATCTGACATGCGGTATACCCGGAACGTCTGGGGTGTGGTAGAATCACCGCTATATCCGAGGTAGCTGAGTGACAGTACCACGGAATCCAGTGTCTGACCGGTTCCTGCAAAAGTAAAGGCGCCGCTGGGTAAGCTCACCTGTGTGTATACGAAAGCATGTGTTTTACCAACAACAGGATCCGTTGTGATAGAGCCGAGTATTTTTTTGTAGTAGGTATACCCGTTTACTACAGATGAATCATATTGCAGGATATTATGTGCAATGATGTTATTGATAGTAGTATCCTTTGCATTAACAAAATCCCCCGGGGGTATCAGTCCTGTACCAAGAATGGTAGACTCATTACAACCGGATGATCCATACAGCAGGGTAAAAAAAGCGGCTACAAAGCTAAGGTTCCTGAAATTAATCTTCACGCGATATGTTGTTAGTTATTTATGAAGTTGGCGAAAATTCTCTGAAGTAATTATTTGCCCAGCAATTGATTATACAACGCCAGGTAATCACCAAGATCATCATTTTCTTTCTTGTAAGGTAAGATGATCTTGCCTTTTTCGGCCTTTAACTCATCTACTACTTTTTTCTCCACCTTGTCTCCTGCCAGTATTACCGCATCCGCGTATTTACCGGCTCCCCTGTTGAGGGCTGTATTGGTACCTTCCTTGTAAAGTTCAATATCTTTTTCCTTGATCTGGTTGCTGATAGTGGCTTTTTTAACAAAAGAAGCACCCAGCTTTTCCTTGAAGGAATTGGGAGATAAAGAATATACAATCTTTGAATTGGCAAAAACCGGTTCTTTTTTATAGGCGGTTTTCAGATACATGGGGATCAAAGAAGTCATCCATCCGCTGCAATGAATGATGTCCGGAGGCCATCCAAATTTTTTCACCGTCTCCAGGGCTCCCTTACAGAAGAATACCGCGCGGGCTGCATTATCGTCGAAAAACTCTTCGTTTTCGTCGGCAAAAACAGTTTTACGCTTGAAATAATCCTCATTATCCAGGAAATACACCTGCAAACGGGCATTCGGAAGAGAGGCCACCTTGATGATAAGCGGATAGTCATCCCCGTCTATCACAATGTTGATACCCGACAGTCTTACCACCTCATGCAAGCGGTGTCTTCTCTCATTAATAATTCCAAATCTAGGCATGATCACTCTCACTTCCAGGCCCGCCTCATTGGACTTAATTGCCATTTTATTGACCATCGCCGCGTAATCACTCAATTCCAGATACGGCGACATCTCCTGGGCAATAAAAAGAATTCTTTTCTTTGTGGACATTTAACGCTGATTATTAATGCAGTAATTTTTAATTTGGCTTGCAAAATTACGGATTTTTTACGGAATATTGGCCAATCTGTCAGTTTTAACATCCTTTTAAGCAATGTTTTATGTATCTATTTAAGCGCAGCAGTGACCTGAAGAAGCACCTGGATCTGGTAAGAAAAAGCAACAAAAGCATTGGTTTTGTGCCCACTATGGGAGCATTGCACAATGGTCATCTGTCACTTATTCAGGCTGCAAAAAAAGAAAATGATGTGGTTGTTTGCAGCATCTTCGTAAATCCTACGCAATTCAATGATCCGAAAGATTTTGAAAAATATCCCATTACAATTGAAGAGGATATTAAAAAACTAAACGATGCATCAACAGATATTCTTTTCCTGCCATCTGTTGAGGAAATGTATCCTGAAGGTTTGACTATTGGTAAAAACTATGATTTCGGCAACCTGGAAACCATCCTCGAAGGTAAATTCCGACAAGGCCACTTCCAGGGGGTAGGCCGGATAGTTCACAAATTACTTGATATTGTTCAGCCTCACAAGCTTTTCATGGGACAAAAGGATCTACAACAATGTTTAATAATACGTAAGCTCCTTATAATTATAAATTCTACGGTAAAATTAGTTATATGTCCCACCGAAAGAGAATCCTCCGGACTTGCCATGAGCAGCCGTAATGAACGCCTTTCCCCCATCGCCCGCAAAAAAGCAGTGGCCATTTACCAGGCGCTGGAGAAACTGAAACACGACTTTGGCAAAGGACTCTATTTCCTGGAAGGCGCACACGAAGCCTTCGAAAACCTCAAAAAACAAGGTTTTGAGCCCGAATACGTGGACATCCTCACGCTGGAGGGGGACAACCTCCACCATATAGACCAGCCGCCCGGCAACCATACAGTGGTAGCCGCTATTGCTGCCTGGCTCGATGGCGTAAGACTGATTGATAACATGGTATTGCAGGGATCGCTATAATCCGCAGACAGTGGCAGCAGGATTTACATGACCCGAAATCTTCCTACCACTGCCTTCTTACCTCACTTTGCACGTTAAATTATTTTTTTTCCCTAGCTTTGCGGACGCTCTTTTCCAGCAAATAGCCAGAAACAATTATGCAAATTGAAATATTAAAGTGTAAGATCCACCGCGCGGTAGTTACGGAAGCCAACCTTCAATACGTTGGAAGCATTACGATTGATGAAGATCTGATGAATGCCGCTGGTCTGATTGAGTACGAAAAAGTACAGGTAGTAAACGTTAATAACGGAGAAAGACTGGAAACCTATGTCATCAGAGGCAAAGCAGGTTCCGGTGTAATCTGTATGAATGGTCCCGCCGCCCGTCTCGTTGCCCCCGGCGACGTGGTGATCATTATGTCCTATGCCACCATGGATTTTGAAGAAGCTAAGAAATATACGCCTGTTGCCATATTTCCGAAAGAAGGAAATAAACTGTAAGCCCATATTACCATTCTAACGCCCTAAAAACAACTTTGGAGTATGCCCAAAATGCTTAAAAACGTCATTAAGTTTATTTGCTTTTTCGGCATAGGAGTCCTGCTGATATGGCTGTTTACCCGCAATATCACGCCTGAACTCTGGGGACAGATCAACGATGCTTTGCACAGGGCCAACTACTGGCTGGTAATTCCCGCCATCGTTCTTGGTATAGCCAGTCACTGGCTGCGCGCCGTTCGCTGGAAACAACTCATGAAACCTTTGGGCTACCACCCCTCTACTTTAAATACCTTTTTTGCCGTTATGGTCGGCTATCTTGTCAACCTGGGCGTACCCCGCCTCGGCGAAGTAACCCGCTGCGGCATACTGGCGCGGTATGAAAAGGTACCTGCTGATAAACTGGTAGGCACCATGATCGCCGAACGGGCTGTAGACCTCCTTTGCCTGGTACTGCTCCTGTTCATTACCGTATTTTCCCAGTTCGATATCCTCGGCGCCTATGTCAATAACGCCATTCTCACACCTATCCAGCACAAAATAGCACAAGCCAACATCACACAACTGCTGATCATAGTAGCAATAGGCATATTGGTCATTCTCCTTTTGTTATGGCTGCTGCGCCTCTTTGCCCGGTCCAAAGTAGCCATCACCATCAAGGCGCTCGCCAGGGGTGTAATAGAAGGCATTTTGTCTATCGGCAAAATGAAAAATAAAGGCTGGTTCATTGTGCAGTCCATGCTCATCTGGATCTGCTACCTGTCACAGGTATATATGGGCTTCTTCTGCCTCGCAGAAACCAGCCACCTGGGTATCAGTGCCGCATTGGCTGTACTGATGATCGGTAGTGTAGGCATGATCGTTATGCCTGGCGGTATCGGCGCTTATCAGCCACTGGTAGAGAAAACACTGGAACTATATCATATTCCTTACGCCATCGGTTTTGCCTTCGGCTGGATCATATGGCTGGCACAAACCCTGCTCGTGATCTTCCTTGGCTTCCTCAGCCTGATAGCTCTCCCCATTTATAACAAGCAACGAAAAGTGCAACCCTGATGCGGAGGTGACACCTGATCATTCTCCCCTCATTTTTCTTAACTTTAATTTAATACGGCCGGTTAACCTAAATCCGTTATCATCGTAGTTTGTATGATGTGAATTTTCGAATGTAAATAAGTTTGTATGCGTTTGCCGATTGGAGAGAATCTTGATATTATGACAGTAACAGCAACAGTTCCGCAGAAAAAGATAAGCAGCAAAAAAGTCCCCGCCGGGAAGAAAAAAATGATTGCCAGGGATATCAGCTGGCTTTCATTTAATGCAAGAGTACTACAGGAAGCAGCAGATACCTCTGTTCCGCTGCGGGAACGCATCCGTTTTCTGGCCATTTTTTCCAATAACCTCGACGAGTTTTTCCGGGTAAGGGTAGCCACCCTCAAACGCATGATGTCCTTTGGCAAATCCGCTAAAATGCATCTCGAAGAAAATCCGGGAAAAATACTGGATGAGATCCAGGTCAATGTAATAGACCAGCAGCGCGAGTTTGACCGCATCTGGAAAGATATCTTCAACGAACTGGAAGCCCAGCACATCTTCCTGCGCACAGAAAAACAACTGAACCGGGAACAACAGAAATTTGTACTCAACTACTTTAACGAAGAAGTACGGACGAATATCATCCCGCTGATGATTGAAAGCATCCAGCACTTCCCCATTCTCCGCGACAGATCCATTTACCTGGCGGTGGTACTGGCACGACAGGATAATTCAGTGCGACAGAAATTCGCCCTCATTGAAATCCCGACCAACGTACTCCCCCGGTTTATTATCATGCCTTCCAAAGAAGGACAACACGATATTATTTTACTGGAAGATCTCGTTCGCTTTTGTTTGCCAAGCATCTTCTACTATTTCGGATACGATAAGTTCTCCTCGCACATTATCAAAGTAACACGCGATGCAGAACTGGATATAGACAATGATATTTCCGACAGCCTGATCCACCAGATCGAAAAAGGGTTGAAAGACCGCCGCAAAGGCAAGGCTGTAAGGTTTGTATATGATAAAGATATAGACCCGCTCCTGCTCGAATACCTCATGCGCCGGCAAGGACTATCCGGTAAGGATAACCTGATCCCTGGCTCAAGGATTCACAACTTCAAGGATTTCATGGATTTCCCGGAATCCATTTTTCCGCCGCATATACACCGCAAAACATTTATCCATCCGCTGTTCCTGAATGCACCCAGTGTGATGCATGTTATCCAACAACAGGATGTGATGCTGCATTTCCCTTATCATTCCTTTGATACCATCATTGATCTGCTAAGGGAAGCCGCCATAGATCCGAATGTATCCTCTATCAAAATAACTGCGTACAGACTTGCCCGTAACTCCAAAATCGTGAACGCATTAGTGAATGCCGCGCGTAATGGCAAGCAGGTAACGGTTGTACTGGAACTACGCGCCCGCTTTGATGAAGCAGCCAATCTCGACTGGAAATCACGACTGGAAGACGAAGGCGTAAAAGTATTGTTGGGTATTCCCAATACGAAAATTCATGCAAAGCTATGCGTGATCAAAAAAAGGATCGGCACCAAAACACTGCAATGCGGCTTTGTAAGCACCGGTAACCTCAACGAAAAAACGGCCAGAGTATACGGCGATCATTGTCTGCTTACCACCAACCGGGCCATCATAGCGGATATCAACCGCGTCTTTGCCTACCTGCAAAGTGCGCGGCATGATGCCGGTATCCTCATCGGATGCAAAACAATACCGGTAAGCCCGCTGAATATGCGTGATACCTTTATCCGCCTGATAGACCGGGAAATCAAAAATGCCAAAAACAAAAAGAAGGCTGTTATCATCCTGAAGATGAACTCCCTCTCCGACCCGCTGCTGATTGCCAAACTCTATGAAGCCGCTAAAGTAGGTGTAGATGTAAAAATGGTTATCCGGGGTATCTGTTGCGCCTATACGGAAAATAAAAAGTGGAAGAAAAATATCACAGCCGTCAGTATTGTAGACGAATACCTGGAACATGCCAGGGTATTCATTTTCCATCATGGCGGCCAGGAAAAGGTATATATCGCCTCCTGCGACTGGATGGTGCGTAACCTCGACCACCGCGTGGAAGCAGCGGCACTTATAACGGACCCGGCTATACGTCGGGAACTGATCGACATCATGCACATTCAGCTGAGCGGCAATGTAAAAACCCGCATACTGGACAACGAACAAAAAAACGAATACAAAAAAGTAGGCGATAAAAAGATCAGAACACAGATGGAGATCTATAAATATTTACATGAGAAGCAGTACCAATAAGAGGTAAGGATTTAATTATTTTATTATTTGGAGATTTTGCTTCAGATGGAAAACAAAATAACTAAATCTCTAAATAATTAAATTCCTAAATGTTTTACTTTTGCTCTTTTCACCAAACATACCTCCCGGATGAAGTTAGCTGCTATTGATATAGGTTCGAATGCTGCAAGACTGCTCATATCTGAAGCATCTCCCAACAGCATTGGTGAAATGGACTTTACCAAGGTAAACCTGGTGAGAGTACCGTTGCGACTGGGTTTCGATGTATTCACCAATAACAGTATTTCCGAAAAAAAAGCGGAGCATCTTATTAATACCATCAAGGCATATAAGTTACTGCTCGATGTATACGAAGTAAAATACCTGAAAGCCTGCGCCACCTCCGCCATGCGCGATGCTGCAAATGGTAACCAGCTATTGCAGGAGGTTAGAACACAAACCGGTGTTGACATCAAAATCATTTCCGGCCAGGAAGAAGCATCTTATATTTACGAAAATCATGTGGCGGAGCACATGGATAAAACCAAGTCCTACCTCTATATCGATGTAGGCGGCGGCAGCACGGAACTAACGCTTTTCAGCGGTACCCGGCTGATCTTTAAAGAATCTTTCAACATCGGTACTATCCGGCTGTTGCAGCAACAGGTACCGGATACCGCCTGGCAACAGATGAAAGATTTCCTGAAAGTACAGTTAAAAAATATCGGACCCGTTATTGCCATCGGGTCAGGTGGTAACATCAATAAAATATTCTCGCTCTCCAAACGGAAAGAAGGCAAACCTTTATCACTGGAGCTGTTGAAAGACTATTACAAAGAATTCAGCAATTTCAGTGTAGGAGAACGCATTCACCTGTACAACCTGCGGGAAGACCGCGCAGATGTGATTGTTCCGGCCCTGCAGATCTATGTAAATGTAATGCGTTGGGCAGATGCCGCCGAAATATATGTGCCGAAGATCGGGCTGGCAGATGGACTGATCCAGGCCCTTTACCGGGAGATTGCACTTCCCACAATTGCTGACCAATAACCACACATAAAAAAAGTTTCCTTTTTACTTTTTATATACTAACCTTTGCGACTGGCTGATGGCCCATAGCTGTTGGCTATGATGTCAGGCCACCTGTTAAACATTAAAAGCTAACTGCTTATGTCTGTGAATAAAGAAATAAAGCGTATTACCACGCATATTTTGCAGAAGATGAAGGTAGATGGAGAGAAAATCTCCATGCTCACTGCGTATGATTATTCCATGGCCAGGATCTTTGATGACGCAGGGATAGACATCCTGCTGGTAGGCGACTCCGCATCCAATGTGATGGCCGGTCATGAAACGACCCTCCCCATTACCCTGGATCAGATGATCTACCATGCTGCCTCGGTGGTGAGAGCCATCAAACGCTGCTTTGTAGTGGTAGACCTGCCTTTCGGCTCTTATCAGGGCAATTCCAAAGAGGCTTTGAGTTCCGCCATACGCATCATGAAGGAAACCGGTGCACATGGCATTAAGATCGAAGGTGGCGAAGAAATCATCGAATCGGTAAAACGTATCATCTCTGCCGGTGTACCCGTTATGGGCCACCTGGGCCTTACCCCGCAGTCTATTTATAAATTCGGCACCTATGCCGTTCGTGCTACGGAAGAAACAGAAGCCAACAAACTGATTGAGGACGCCAAACTACTACAGGAAGCTGGCTGTTTTGCCATCGTACTGGAAAAGATACCGGCAGTACTGGCCAGGAAAGTGGCAGAAACAGTGGAAATACCCATCATCGGTATTGGCGCCGGTAAATATGTAGATGGACAGGTACTCGTGATGCATGATATGCTGGGCATCAACAAAGAATTTAAGCCGCGTTTCCTCCGCCGCTACCTGGACCTTTACAGTCAGATCTATGGCGCTACACAGTCATATATCAATGATGTGAAAGCGAAAGATTTCCCGAATGAAAATGAACAATACTGATCCAACTCATAAATAAAAAAACTTACAGGGTGGTGCTTCGCCACCCTTTTTTTAATATCTTTATACCTATCTTATAAACCAATACATCCCAATACTATTCCCTTCCAATCAATGTGATCAAATGAAATTCAGGCCGGTTATCAATTATAACAGCAACCAACACATAACGCAATTGGATGCTATACGCGGATGGGCCATACTACTTGTGCTCCTATACCATTTTTATGCCGACCACATCAGTTTTCTGGGAATAGGCTGGGCCGGCGTGGATCTATTCTTTGTACTGTCTGGATTCCTTATAACAGGTATCCTACTGGATACAAAAGGGAAACCAGCTTTCTTTAAAAACTTCTATGTCAAACGGGTACTCCGGATATTTCCGGTCTATTTTTTTGTATTGGCTATTATGTTATATGTTATACCTGCCATTTCCATCACCGCTATACCCGATCTCCCCTACTATTTAAAGCATCAGCCCTGGTTCTGGACATATTTTCAAAACTGGCTTTTTACTTTTCAGGGCTACCCCACAGACAGGGTACTCAGGTATACTTGGTCATTATGCATTGAAGAACAATTTTACATGTTTTGGCCTTTTCTCATTTACAGACTCAACACCAAAAATATTATCAGAGTATTACTCATCTTTATTATCACAGCCAACCTATTGCGGCTTATTCAAATTGACGGATGGAATGATAATTACAAATATGTAAATACTTTTGCAAGACTCGATACTATTTCAATAGGTGCACTGATCGCGGTTTTGATACGTACCAGGAAAGACATCCTGGAAAAGTATACTCCTTTTGTAATGGTCCTGTCTGTAACAATGTTAGTGGTTATCATTGGCTACAAGAAGAGCTTATACTTCGGAAACCTGTATGCCGCTTTCACTTTCCTCGCATTGCTCTTTGGCTCAATTATTATATGGAGCCTCTCTTCAAATATTCCGCGCGGATTAAGCATCGCTGTAAATAACAGGACGATGATATTTCTGGGAAAATATTCATATGGAATTTACTTATATCATGTGCCCATACATTTCTGGGTGACGACCGGGTTGCTGGATTACCTGAGTAATACGGGATCATTAAACATTTATACTACACTGTTGATAAAAACAGCCATCCTGCTTATAACCATAGGCATCAGTGTTTTGAGTTTCAAGTACTTTGAAACCCCCTTTCTAAAACTGAAAAAGAAGTTTACTGTCAGAAAGTGAGGATTGACAGCACTGAAGCTGAATAAAAAAAGGACATTTATTGAAAGGGAAAACAGAAGATAGCCTACCTTTCACTCCACAGTAGCTTTCAATTAAATGTCATAAAAAATACAGGATGTTAAACGATATATTAGATGGCCTCATGAGCCGCTACCAGCAGCGGGTACCGGATGTAGCAGCTGTTATTACAGCCATGATCCGGGATGGCCTTATTAAAAATGCAGCAGATATTGAAAATGATCATATCGCTTTCAGAACAATGGGCGTACCTCATTTAGGTGTACAGTCGCTGGAGAAAATTTTTCTCCACTACGGCTATACGAAAATGGATCATTATCATTTTGCGGCCAAAAAGCTGGATGCCTGGTGGTATGCGCCCCCTGCACCACAATATCCCCGCATTTTTATCAGCGAATTACGGGTCAGTGACCTCAGTAAACAGGCGCAGGACATCATTTACAGCTATACCGGCGACGTAAAAGCAGATCCCGTAACCACGCTTAACCTGGACGACAGCCAGGCTGTAGACACCTTTTTACACGGCGGTCTTTGGCGCACGCCTACCCTGGCTGATTTCAAGGTACTGGCTGCTGAAAGCGAATATGCTGCCTGGGTGATCTATAACCGCTATTACCTCAACCATTTTACGGTAAGCGTTCACAATCTGCCGGCAGGATACAATACGGTAGCAGGTTTCAACACCTTCCTGGAGAAAAACGGATTTATACTCAATGATGCCGGCGGCAAAATAAAAACAAGTCCGGATGGCAACCTGTTGCAAAGTGCTACCGTTGCCAGGATGATAGACGCCGTATTTGCCGGTGGTGAAACATATCAGATTGCAGGCTCCTATGTAGAGTTTGCAGAAAGAAAGGTATTGCCTCAGTTTGCCCACCTGCCAGCCAGCCAGATAGAGCGCCGGCACAGGCGGGAAGGCTTTGAAGCCGGTAATGCTGATAAGATCTTCGAAAGTACATACACCGCCCAAACAAAAAAAAGTTCCTAATTTCGTATCCATAATACACCAAATAATGGCAGAAGATCTTTTAAAAGCATTCGGTATCCATGCACAGCAAAGCGGTGTAAGCACCGGCAAACACTGGCTGGCAGCCGGCGGACCAGCTATCGTTTCTGTTTCTCCGGTAGATAACAAAACGATTGCCACCGTGAAAAGCGCCACCCATGACGACTATGACCTGGTAGTGACAGTAGCGCAGGAAGCTTTCCGGGAATGGCGCAACTGGCCCGCTCCCCGCAGAGGTGATGTGGTGCGGCAGATAGGCGAAGCACTTCGTAAAAATAAAGAACACCTGGGTAGACTCGTTTCCTATGAAATGGGGAAAAGCCTCCAGGAAGGATATGGTGAAGTACAGGAAATGATCGATATCTGCGATTTTGCAGTGGGACTTTCCCGGCAGTTGCACGGATTAACCATGCATTCAGAACGCCCCGGCCACCGTATGTATGAACAATGGCATCCACTGGGGATTACCGGTATCATTTCAGCATTTAATTTCCCCGTTGCCGTTTGGAGCTGGAATGCTATGCTGGCATGGGTTTGCGGTAATGTATGCATATGGAAGCCCTCAGAAAAAACACCGGTGACCGCATTGGCTTGTCAACGTATAGTCGAGACCGTATTTACAGCCAATAATGTACCCGAAGGTGTTTCATGTCTGCTTACCGGCCACCGCGAAGCGGGTGAATGGATGGCCAATGACCACCGGATTCCGCTCGTATCCGCCACCGGCTCCACCCGGATGGGCAAGAGCGTAGGCGCCGCAGTGGGCGCACGTTTGGGACGTTCCCTGCTGGAACTGGGTGGCAACAACGCCATCATTATTTCACAGGATGCAGACCTCGACATGTCGCTGATAGGCGCCGTTTTCGGCGCAGTAGGTACAGCAGGCCAGCGATGTACTTCTACCCGCAGACTCATCATCCATGAAAGTGTATATTATGCCTTCACAACAAGACTCATAAAGGCCTATGCTCAACTACGCATCGGTGACCCACTGGATGAAAACAACCACGTAGGCCCACTGATCGATAAAGATGCGGTAAAGGCTTATCTCCATTCCATAGCACAGATCCGGGAACAGGGAGGCACTTTCCTCGTAGAAGGCGGCGTACTCGAAGGTCCGGGGTTTGAATCAGGTTGCTACGTAAAGCCCTGCATTGCAGCGATAGACAATGTATCTGATATTGTGCAACATGAAACCTTTGCACCCATTCTCTACGTAATGAAGTACCAGACACTCACGGAAGCCATTGCCATGCAGAATGATGTACCACAGGGATTATCCTCCGCCATCATGACGCTCAACCTCCGCGAGGCAGAACAGTTCCTTTCTCAGACAGGTTCCGACTGCGGTATTGCAAACGTCAACATCGGTACTTCCGGTGCTGAAATAGGCGGCGCTTTTGGTGGTGAAAAAGAAACAGGCGGCGGCAGGGAAAGCGGCTCAGATGCCTGGAGAGCTTATATGCGCAGACAAACAAATACCATCAACTACACCGATAAGTTGCCACTGGCACAGGGAATAAAGTTTGACCTGTAAATGTTATTAAACGATTATCGGTTAGCTTGAATAAGCTAACCGATAACCCTGGAAAATATATTGCTATAAAAATATTCTTTGGGACTCTTGCAGCTCCGAGGCTTCAGCCCCGGAGCTTTTAATTTTCTTGTCAGGCGTGCCACCCGATCAGATTTTAAAAGCGGTTGATAAAATATGCTATAAAAAAAGTCTTATAGCTGCAGGAAAAAAAATCCTGTGTTCATCTCTACATACATCGACAATCATGGTTTTAAAAAATAGTAGCGAGGTTAGAGAACCCCGCTTTTCGTTAAACGGAAACCATGCTTATGAGAAAAATATTTAATAGCGGGAAGCCATCAAATACTCTTCCGGATATAAATATTAGACTTTTTTTTGAATATTCATATTCAACTTTTGTGCTACAGTAGCATTGTTTCCATTGACTTTTACAACCATAAACCGTCCACATCCTTTATCATAAAGGGTTTTCACCTCTTTACCCTTTACACCAAGGTGGCGGGCCATAGCAGGAATATTTTCCGGATCCCCGCAAATAACAATGGTTTTGCCCTTATTTTTCTTAATCATGTCTTTTAGCACACTTTCCACCAGCTCCGGATCGTTGGTTATCCGGTAATAATCCAGGCTACATTGCTTGGTACGGGAAAGCGGTGTTACTGTTTGTACGGCACTGTTTACATAGGTGGTGTAAATAGCGGCAATATCCTCGCTCTGCAGGGAAGCGGCCAACTGGTCGGCCTGTTCCAATCCTGCTGTACTTAATCCCGGATCAGCGGATGGGGAATTTTCCACTTCAGCAGGATTTACAAAAATAATGGTGGTTACATCGGGTCCATTCGCAAATGTTTGGGTACCGGCAGCCATCATAACGGCTAAAAAAGCGGTTTTCAACATAACATTAATTTTACGAGATGAGGTAATAGAAATTGTTGGGAAAAGAGTTTCCCGGAGTCAGATCTGGCAGATGAGGAGGTATGAGGTAAAAGAAGGAACAATGTAAAACTACCGCATCCTGTAACATGCAGGAAGTACATTATGACAGATGGTTACAAGGGCTGTCAGGCAAGCGTATCAGGATAAGAACGGCCATATCAGTTGAAATCTTCCCAGTTAACCAATATATAGAGCGTTTATCATTAATAATTTAGTGTTATACCTCTTTTTATATACCTTTAACCTTATCATGATATTCAAATAGTAATTCATATTATACCGGGAAAATTATCGAACATGAAATTGTTTAGTCGAGAGCTTGCAGTCTTGGCAGGGTGTGTTGCATTGATGACTGCGTTTACTACAAAATCCGTTGCACAAAGTAGACCCCCATTGCCGAAGAACTGGCATTTATTGAGCTATGATACGGATAGCGTTTACGGTACGGCCACAGAAAAGGCTTACAAGGAATTACTCAAAGGGAAGAAAAGTACACCTGTTATTGTAGCGGTGATTGATTCCGGTATTGATACCACCCATGAGGACCTTAAAGCAGTTTTATGGACCAACCCCCGTGAAATTCCCGGTAATGGCAAAGATGATGACGGCAACGGTTATATCGATGATGTGCATGGCTGGAATTTCCTGGGTGGCAAAGATGGCAGCAGTGTAAAAGAAGATTCTGAAGAAGCTGCCCGCGAATACTATCGGATCAAAAATCAATATGGTAATCCGGATTCAGCACTGAACAAGGATTCCAAAGAATATGCCTACTGGCAAAAGTTGCAGCAGAAAATAGAGAAGCCAAACACGGAGTACAAAATGCAGTACAAGACCATGGCTAAACTCCAGGAAAATGTAAACAAATGCGAATCCATCCTCAGAACCTATCTCGGTAAAGAAGATTTCACGGTACCACAGCTGGACAGTATTCAGACAACCAACCAGGATGTATTGCTGGCACGCAATTTCATGACCCGTTTGCTGAAAAGCGCAGGTGACGAACCTGCCACATTCAGCGATTTCAAAATGGAGTTCGATGCATACATGGATGACCTGAAACGCAAGGCTGAAAGTACAACAGTTCCGCCCAACGAAAACAGGGAGAAAATTATTGGCGACAACCTCGAAGATATCAATGATAATAAATACGGGAACAATGATCTGATGGGCAACTTCGGCTTCCATGGTACCCACGTAAGTGGTATCATCGGCGCTGTGAGAAACAACGGGGTAGGCATTGACGGCATTGCCGACAATGTGCGCATCATGGCAGTAAAAGTAGTACCGGATGGTGATGAAAGAGATAAAGATGTAGCCCTGGGTATCCGGTATGCAGTAGACAACGGTGCACAGATCATCAATATGAGCTTTGGTAAACCATTTTCCCCGCATAAAGACTGGGTAGATGACGCGGTGAGATATGCAGAAAAGAAAGGCGTATTACTCATACACGCTGCCGGCAATGATGGCAGCGACAATGACTCCGTAGCCAACTATCCGAATCCGGTTTATGCCGACAGCACAGTAGCTACCAACTTCATTACGGTAGGTGCTACCAGCACCGGAAGAGGTAACGACAAGGTGGCTGGTTTTTCTAACTATGGTAAAAAAAGTGTAGACCTTTTTGCACCGGGTGTACAGATCTATTCTACCATACCTGGTGGTAACAAATATGGCAGCGCCAGCGGTACAAGTATGGCAGCCCCTGTGGTAGCCGGCGTGGCCGCACTGGTACTCTCCTACTACCCTGAACTGAGTGCCGCCCAACTGAAATACGTATTGGAAAAAAGCGCCTCACCACTTCCAGACAGCACTACGTCTGTAAAGAAACCGGGTACGCAGGATGAGCAGGTAGAATTTGCTGACCTGTCAATTACTGGTGGTATGGTAAATGCCTATGATGCGCTGAAACTGGCTGCTACCCTCAAAGGAGAAAACGTGAAGAAGAAGCAGCATAAAACGAAGATGAAAGCAGTAAGAAAGAATTAATTGATTTACGAATTTTTTGATTTTGAGATTTGGAATGCAGCGAAACAGATAAGCATTTGTAGTAATCTCCGCTGCATTCCAAATCTCAAAATCCGTAAATCAAAAAACCCGTAAATCGTAAATATCTATTTCATTTTACGAGCCGCAAACTAACCGGGTATCTGTAAGCAATACCATCATTTGCTTTCATGGCGGCCATAATACAGAAGATTATATTTATCAGCCACAGTACCCCGTGGAGATCATGCCAGCCCCAGGTAAAAGAGAAGATCTCTCCCCTTGTATGTCTCCAGAAATTAGCCATCGACCACAATCCCATACTGATATTGTTAATGATGTTCACGATCACGGAAACGATGCTGATTGTGATCTGAAAATTGATCGCTTCCTTACCCTGACTATCTACAAACTTTGATTCGTTACGTTTAATAATCCACAGGATGAGTACCGCAATGATATTGCCTGCTGTGGGCAATACAATCATACCTAAAATACCCCCCAGGTGTACAAAGGCAGCCCAGGTACGTTCTTCTTTCTGAGTCATAAAAAGTGGTTAAATACAAGCGAGAAGTTAGTTGCTTATTTTGTAATATCAAAGGGGTGAAAGTAAAAAAACTACAAACCTGTAAGCCGGATTCTGTTCACTGGCAATGCCAGTGCTGCTACCATTTATCTGCGATGACGCTCACACGTCACCTGTATCTGCCTACCCTCGGTCATCGGGCGAGCAGCCCTCAAGCGACCGTATACATGGCATTTCAGCACACAAGGTTTACCCGCACAAACAGTTACCTGCCTGTACCGTGGGCGCTTACCCCACATTTTCACCCTTACCCCGTCAGAAACGTGGCGGTCATTTTCTGTGGCACTGGCTGTCCCCGGCAAGCCGGGGCCCACCCGTTAGGTGGTGTGTTGCTCTTTGCTGTCCGGACTTTCCTTCCTCTCGAACAAGTCGAAAAGACGATAGCACGGTTTGTAGTTGGAGCGCAAAGATAGGGGAAATATTTACGGATTTTTTGATTTACGAATTTAGGGATTTGAAATGCAGCGAAAATTATTTAATAATAATATATCAATCTTCGTTGCATTTCAAATCCCTAAATTCGTAAATCAAAAAATCGTAAATCATTTAAATGTTATTTCCGTTGCCCCATACCCATACCTGCCGTGGTATTGGTTTACGTAGGTGGCTACTTCGGGGGTTTGTTTGAGGACCTGATGAATTTCATCACGCAGTTTGCCTTTACCTACCCCATGGATAACAATCAGGTTATGCTGATGATGTGAGATGGCCAGTTCGAGGTAACGCTGGAATGCATTGAGCTGGATAGCCAGGATGGCGATGTTGCTCAGCCCTTTCCAGTTCTTTTCCAGTGCTTCAATATGCAGGTCCACTTCCTGTTTGGGTTCCAGTGAAGTTTCCGGTTGCAGTTGTATTTTGCTCAAAAGGCTCGCAAAATTGCCCGATCCCAGCGAAGTAATGGCTGATGCAGCCTTCTTCTTGGCCGGTTCTGCCGGTGCAGGCGGTTCCGGTTCTTTATCGGGAAATTTGTCGAAAAGCGGGTAAGTAATGGTGGCTTCTTCCTTGGCGCGCAACTGCTCCAGCTGTACAAACATCTGCCGGGGCTTAATTTTCCACGTTTTCTTTACAGACGTAGCCAGTTTGGCTTGCGGCTCTTTCAGGAAAAAAGTAAACTCAAATCTCGGGTTATCGTTCAGGGATTCAAAAATCAGGTCTGCCAGGTAAAAGTGATTATAAGGCTGAATTTCATTCTTTATTTCCAGGTCCAGCTGGTTGTTCAACCAGATCTGAAAATAGAAGCGCATGGCATGCGGCGTGTCGTTAAACAGGTTAAACTTCATCAGCTTCACCGTTTCATCGTAGCCATCCATCTGGTAAACTGGTAGTACGGAAAGGAACATGCCTTTATCCGTCTTAAATACTTCGTATTTACGTCTGTCTACTTTGATTTCATCTCCGGGGATCAGGCGGGGCTCTTCTTTCACCAGCTTTTGTTGGGTAAACCGGTGGAAATATGGGAAATCTATCTGGTCAAGATACACCGGAAAGGAAGTGCCTTTCACTTCTATCATCACCATATTATCATTCACAAAGTCTACTACGGTACCCTCTTCTTTCGAACTCAACAGTAGTATCCTGTCGCCTATTTGATATTTCATAATTGCATTCTTCTGTCTGCAAAAATAGAAATTTGAGGTGGATTTAAATGGAAGAGATTATAAGATACTGATAATTAACGGGAGATGTAGCTCTCCCGTGCCATTAAAATGGTAATATTCACAGGTAAATAAAAGAGAGAGACTCACTGATATGCCTATACTAAAAGTCTACATATTTCCTGCTGCGTGTTTTTTCGGGGTGCCTGCGCATATACTCATCAACGGAGATGCGGCCGCTTCCTTCTATTACAAAAAAGATCAGCAAAAAGAGTACGAGGATAGACAAGCCCATAAATGGATAGGCTGTAAACAACCCTGTGGGGGAATGCACAAAAAATACAGCTCCCGCCAGAACAGGAATGTTCACTGCGGCGGAAAATCTCGTCAACAACCCCAGCGCAATAAAGAACCCTCCTACGATGTGTGCAAATACAATGTAATGCCCGATAAAAATTGACAGGGTAGCAAGTGCCGGATTTTTATTAATCTCGGTGATAAGTGAATTCCTGTCCATTACAAACTGGACCCCAACCCACATCAGAAATACTCCCAGCAGAATGCGTACACCACTCAGCCATTTGGGATGATGCGCATCACCCCAGCTTTCAACCCGTTGTAGCATGTTCATAATATATGATTTTTAAGATCAAAGAACTACCTATTAAGTTACGAAAAAAGGACCAGGATTAAAAGATTAACTTGATTTTCCGGATGGGTATTTTGTTGTTTGATTATTTAACAAAACACCCATCCGGAAAATCAAGTTAATCTTTCAATCTTGGTCTTAGTTTGCTGTTACTATAACTGTACAGGAAATAAATAGACAGCCCTATTACAAGCCAGATGGAAAAAACGATCCAGTTCTTCAGGGCTATTTCCGTCATCAGGTAGAAGCAGCTGAGGAGCCCCAGAACAGGTATGAGCGAGAGTTTACGTGTCGCTGAAAAGAAGGAGATAATGATTGTCACTACGGCAAAGAGGAAGAAAGGAATATTATGTTTCCATACTTCCCAGCCTCCATCAAAGGAAAGCTTCTGCATGATTTCATGATTGAATAAGATAAACAGTCCCACTACCAGAGGAGGTATGATAAACTGTCCGTTGATATAAGGCAGATGGAAACGTTTCTCTGTTGTTTTTTCCTCTTTGGGCAACAGCAGTACGCCGCCACATACAAGGATAAACGCAAACAGCGTCCCTATGCTGGTAAGATCCGTTACAATGGTCAGGTTCAGGAATAAGGCAGGAATGCCTACCAAAAAGCCGGTAACAATAGTAGCATAAGAAGGTGTTTTAAACCGGGGATGTATTTTACTGAAGCGTTTTGGCAACAGCCCATCGCGGCTCATGCTCATCCAGATACGGGGCTGCCCGATCTGGAATACCAGCAATACACTGGTAGTGGCTACTACCGCACTCACAGAGATCAGGTAGCTGATCCAGGGAAGATGTACCTGGTCAAATACAAATGCCAGGGGATCATCTACCTTCAATTTGGAAAACGGTACCATACCCGTGAGTACAAAAGAAATGAGGATATACAGGACCGTACAGATAATCAGTGAATAGATCATGCCTTTGGGCAGATCACGTTGCGGATTGGCGCATTCTTCGGCCGTAGTACTGATAGCATCAAAACCAATGTAGGCAAAGAACACCGCAGACACCCCTTTCAGTACGCCCGAAAAACCATTAGGCATGAAAGGATGCCAGTTCTCCGGGTTAACATAAAAGAAGCCAACAGCAATCACAAAAAGGATCACCACTATTTTCAGCGCGACCATGAAGTTTGCACTACGCTTACTCTCCCGGATGCCTACATAGGCCAGGTAAGTAACCAATACCACTACGATAAAAGCAGGCAGGTTCAGAATAACAGGCAGACTGCCGATATGCGGTGCAGCTGCGATAATATCAGGTGTAGCACTGTCATAATTGCTGGCCAGCCAGGATGGTAAAGAAAGCCCTATCCCTCTCAGCAGGTTATTAAAATACCCGCTCCAGGAGATCGCCACCGCAATATTCCCGATAGCATACTCCAGGATCAGCGCCCAGCCAATTACCCAGGCTGCCAGTTCTCCGAATGTAACATAGGAATACGTATAGGCGCTACCGGATACCGGTACACGGGAAGCAAATTCTGCATAACACAGGGCGGAAAAGCCACAGGTCACTGCTGTAATAAGGAAAAGCAATGATACCCCTGGTCCTCCATGAAAGGAAGCCTCTCCGATAGTGGAAAAAATGCCGGCGCCTATAACCGCTGCAATACCCATTGCTGTAAGGTCCTTCACTTTAAGTACCTTGTTCATGCCACCGGCATCATGCCCGTCTGTCAACCCATCTTGGGCATCTTTCAAAATTGTGGTAAGTGATTTTTTCCGAAACAGCGAATTAGACATTGGCTAGGAATTACAATTAAAAAGACCAGGATTAAAGGATCAGGCTATTGCTGACGGTTTAACAAGTAATCAGCCAGTTCCATCAGTGATTTCTTACGGGCTGATAATACAGCGATATTATCCAGGTGCTCAAAAGCCTTCTGTTGAAACCGTTCCTTCTCTTTCTCTGCCCATTCATCCACTTTACAGCTGCGGAACAGTTCCAGTACTTTTTCTACTTTATCAGCGGGAGAAGTTTCCATGAGCTGTTTCAATGCTGCGTGTTGCGCCGGATTACACAGTTCAAGGGCTTTCAGGAGCAGGAAGGTTTTCTTGTTTACCAGGATATCCCCGCCCTGTTGCTTACCAAATTTCTCCGGGTCGCCAAAAGCATCCAGGTAGTCATCCTGGATCTGGAAGGCAATACCGATATTCTTTCCAAACGCATAAATATGTTCCTGGTTGCCTTCACTGCCGCCGCCGATAATGGCGCCCAACTGCAGGCTCGCTGCCAACAGTACGGAGGTTTTCAGCCCAATCATATGCACGTAGTCATTGTACAGCACTTCTTCCGGCTGCATGCCTTCGAAATCCATATCCAGCTGCTGTCCTTCGCATACTTCAATGGCCGCTTTATTAAAAACGGAAATCACTTTTTGTTTGTAGCGTCCCTGTATCTTATTGAGCCGCTCATACACATTGATCAACATCACATCCCCGGCCAGGATAGCCGCGGAGTCACCATATACCATGTGAACGGTGGGCTTGCCGCGGCGAAGTGGAGCCTTGTCCATGATATCATCATGAATAAGAGTGAAGTTGTGGAAAAGCTCCACAGCATTGCCCACCTGGAACGCATCCGGATGCAGCGTGTCAAACAATTCATTTCCCATCAGGCATAATACCGGACGTATACGCTTACCACCAATATCCAGAATATGGGATGCTGCATTATACAAACGGCCAGGCTGTTCCGGAAAATGTTGTTGATCAAATTGTTGGCTAAACTGTGCTATTAATTCTTTAAATGAATGCATCTCAGGTGGATGTTGTTTTATTATTTATTCTTTTTTCTTCGTCTTCTTTTTTGCGGTGGTAGTTGGTTTAGCTGCTGCCGCTTTCTTTTTTGGCGCTGCTTTTTTTGCAGACGTTTCCTGTTTAGCTGCTGCTTTCTTCGCAGGCGCTTTTACAGGTGCTACCTCTTTGGCGGCCGCTTTCTTGGCCGGTGCCTTTGCAGGTGCTTTTTCTTTAGCCGCTACTTTCTTGGCAGGTGCTTTTACAGGTGCTACCTCTTTAGCTGCTGCTTTCCTGGCAGGTGCTTTTACAGGTGCTTCTTCTTTAACCACTACTTTTTTCTTAGCAGGTACTTTTACAGGCGCCTCTTCTTTAGCCACTACTTTTTTCTTAGCAGGTGCTTCCTCTTTAGCCGCTGCTTTCTTAGCTGGTGCCTCGGTTTCTTTTGGCGCCGCTACTGCTTTTTCCACCACAGTTTTCCTGGTCTTGGTTTTCTGTGCAGGTGGAGGTGTGATATCCACCATATGGGTTTCTGCTGCCACCTGGTCTACTACCGGTTCAGGAGCCGGCTCAGGTGGTAATATAACCACATGCGGCCTTGGCGTAGCTGGCTTTTTATCGCGTTCCCATGGTTTCTGCTGATAGTCACCATGCTTTTGTTTTTTCTTCTTCCTGTCGTCCCGGCGGTCATCTCTTCTGTCATCCCGGCGTTTGGGCTGGGCTGCTCTCCTGTCGCCTTCCTGGCTGGAAAATTCATCTTCCAGGTCATAATCCAGCTGCCGTTTAACGAGGTTGGCGGCTACCACACGGATACTCACCTTTTCGCCTATACGGAATTTTCTTCCGCTGGCATGCCCTACCAGGGCGTATTCCGCCTCATTGAAAGTAAACTCTTCTTTTTTATTCAGGTTATGAATACTCACAAGCCCTTCACATTTGGTATCTACGGTTTCTACCCAGAAGCCAAAATGCGCTACGCCACTGATCACCCCATCGAAGGTTTCACCAATGAATTGCTGCATGTATTCCACCTGTTTGTATTTGTTGGCTGCTCTTTCCGCCTCCATGGCCTTCCGTTCCATTTCTGAATCGTGCTTGCATTTTTTCTCCATCTGTTTGTCAGGATGGATATCACCTGCCAGGCATTCGGCCAGCACACGGTGTACCAGTATATCGGGGTAACGGCGGATAGGCGATGTAAAATGGCAATAGTCTTCAAACCCGAGTCCGTAGTGCCCTACGTTCTCCACGGTATAAACCGCTTTCGCCATGGTACGGATACCCAGCGTTTCCAGCACATGCTGTTCCGGTTTGCCTTTCACCATTTGCAACATTTTATTGAAAGAGCGTGCAATGGTTTCCGGTGACGTCATATCGAATTTGTATCCAAACTTGCCGGCGAAAGAGGTAAACACAGTCAGTTTTTCGGTGTCCGGTGTGTCATGCACCCTGTATGGAAAAGGTACAGGTTGTTTGTTGACACGAAGCTTGGAAACGTACGCTGCGATTGTCTTATTGGCCAGCAACATAAACTCTTCGATCAGCTGATGCGCTTCTTTGCTTTCTTTGATCACAATGCCAATGGGCTTGCCTTTTTCATCCAGTTTGAAGCGTACTTCCTGTGATGAAAAATTGATAGCGCCATGTGCAAAGCGGTCTTTGCGCAGGGTCTGCGCTATTTTGTTCAGCAATAAAATATCTGCTTCGTAAGGGCCTTCTTTTTTCTCGATGATCTCCTGTACTTCTTCATAGGAAAACCGATGCTTGGAATGGATCACGGTGCGACCAATCCAGTGTTGTTTTACTTCTCCCTTTTCATTCATCTGGAAAATCGCGGAAAAGGTAAGTTTATCTTCATGCGGGCGGAGTGAGCAGAGTTCATTCGAGATCTTTTCCGGCAGCATGGGCAATACACGATCCGGCAGGTAAACGGAGGTCGCTCTTTTGTCGGCTTCCTTATCCAGTTCCGTGCCAGGCACCACATAGTGGCTCACATCCGCGATGTGTACCCCTATTTCGTACAGCCCGTTTTTCAGCTGACGAATAGAGATGGCATCATCAAAATCTTTGGCATCCACCGGATCGATGGTGAGTGTGAGGAGGCTGCGGCAATCTTTACGTTTACGTATCTCCGTCTCCGTTATGTCCTCTTTCAGGAAGGCCAGTTCAGCTATCACTTCATTGGGGAAACTGAGGGGGAATCCTGCTTCGATGAGGATTTCCTTCATAGCGAGGTCGTTGGTATCGCTGGCGTCCAGCACTTCTATTACTTCTCCCACCGGTTTGCGCGACTTCTCGCCCCAGGCTACTATTTTCACCACGGCTTTATCGCCGGTTTTCCCATCTTTCAGGGAGTTGGCCGGAATATAAATATCGGGCATGAACATGCCTTTTTCCGTGATGAGGAAACCGAAGCCCTTGTTAATCTGCAGGGTGCCGGTAAATTCTGTTTTATTTCGTTTAAGGATATCCGTTATAATACCTTCCATACGGCCCTGGTTGTGGGCCTGCTTAATCACATCTACCAGTACTTCATCTTTATCCAGCGCGGTATGCAGGTTCTTCTGCTTTACCATGATGTCTTTTGTAAGACCGGGCACAATGATAAAGGCCATTCCGGACCTTGTCAACTCCACCACACCCCGGAAGGTTTTCTTCTGGCTGCTGCCGCTGCTCTTCTCGCCGGTATTTCTTTTATCTTTTTTCTTTTTACTCATGTCTGATTGTAAGTATTATTGACCCTGTATGGGCTGGTGTTTTGCCACGTAGTCAAAAATAAAGTTATTAAATGAATCTGCTTCTCCGAAGAGAAAGGAAATTTCCACAGGCATAACAGCCAATTGCAGGTTTTGTTCTGCCAGTGTTTTTTTAAGGAGATGCAATCTGACGGCATCTTTCTCGGTAGTAATGACAATTTTATCCGTTCCAGGCAAATCGCTCAGTTCCTTTTTAATCTTTGCTATGTCCTTTTCCGAATAGTAATAATGATCGGGGAAAGAGAGCAGGAAGACCTGTTCAAAACTATTCTTCAATGCTTCCAGCAATGGTTCCGGCCGGGCAATACCACAGGCCAGCAAAACAGTGGCTGACGCTGGTGCTATTACAGGCTGTTGGGTAATCATGTCATACAATGCACCGTATTGCAAGGTAGTGAAAAAGAGCTGCTGATGAGGCAAAGGGTTAATTTCTTTTTCAAGCGCCTGTTTTGCGGCCACACTCATATCAGGCGGGCATTTGGATACGATGATACAATTGGCCCGCTCATACCCTTTCCTGCCCTCACGGAGACGGCCAAACGGCACCACATGATCGCGGGTAAAAAGGCGCTTGTAATCAGTGATCAGGATGTTCATACCCGGCTTAATGGAACGGTGCTGAAAGGCATCGTCCAACAGCACCACTTCGGTATCCGGCTCGTCACCCAGCAACTGGGGAATGGCCAGCATACGTTCTTCACCCACACAAACCTTAATGTCGGGAAATTTGTCGTGAAACTGCATCGGCTCATCACCGATATCTGCTGCGGTACTGTTTTCATCGGCCAGGATATAGCCTTTGGTTCTACGGTTATACCCCCGGCTGAGGGTAGCAACCTTGTAATGATCTTTCAGCAGGCGGATCAGGTATTCCACATGCGGGGTTTTGCCGGTACCGCCTACAGACAGGTTGCCGGCGGCGATAGTAGGGATGTCAAATTCTACTGCTGTCAGCACGCCTTTATCATAAAACCTGTTGCGTACCCACATGATAAGGCCGTACAGGAGGGAAAAGGGATATAAGAGTAAGTTCAGGTATTTCAGCACGCTGTTTTATTTAAAATGATAAATATGTTCCGGAGTGACTACCGTTTGCAACGGTACATCCCAGGGATCAGTATCGGTAATCTTTTCCACCGGGTTAAACAGGGAAAGTCCGACAGTGTGTACATCCGGGCGGCATTGTTGCAGGAAGCGGTCATACATTCCTTTGCCATAGCCTACCCGTTGCCCTTCCCGGTCAAAGGCCAGCAAAGGTACAAATACAAGGTCTATATCTTCCGGCTGTATTGGTTCCCCGCTCACGGGTTCAGGAATACCGAACTTATTTTTTACCAGGATGGTGTTGGTATGCCAGGCGTAGTGGTACATCTCGCCGGTGTTGAGATCAGCTTTTGAAAGCACCCATTGGAGTGCCGGCGCCTGTATCCGCAACCAGTTTACCAGTGGCCAGGTATCCACTTCTTTTTTTTCAGAGATAGGTAGGAAGATGTGTGCCTGCCGGATGCCGGTATAATCCAGTTGCCGGCAATTGGCCACCAGCTGCTCATTCAGGCTCATAGCCGTATCAACGTCCATGTTGAGCCGTAATGTCAGGAAATGTTTGCGTATCTCTTTTTTAGTGGTCATGCAGTAAAGCGTTGAGCGGCGCGGCCAGTACCGATGCCTGTTGACGTATAAACTCTTTATCCACCTGCACTGCCTGCGGTATCCGGCCTATCTTCGGAAATCCGCTCCATCTCACCACATCATCTTCATTGCTATGTTCATCTCCCCCAAAAATCCAGCCTATAACGGAAACGCCTGTATGTTTCAGCACCTTTGCTGTAAGCATGGCATGATTAATACTACCCAGGTAGTTCTGCGCCACAATGATCACCCCTGCCTGTAATTGCCCGATGAGATCCAGCGTAAAAATTTCTTCATTCAGTGGCACCATCAACCCACCGGCGCCTTCCATCACCAGGGCGCGGCCCGCAGGCCGTAGCCGGTTGGCCTCCTGCACTATAAAATCGGTATCGATCGTAATTTTTTCCAGTCGCGCCGCCAGGTGCGGAGACGCGGGCTCGTGTAAGCAATAGGCTTCCTGATGACAAACAGTAACCGTATTGGATAAAAGGCGCCGGACCGTATCGGTATCTGTTCCTTCTGCCAACCCGGTTTGCACTGGCTTCCAGTAATCTGCCTGCAACGCTTCCGTGACGCAGGCCGATACAATGGTTTTACCAACACCGGTACCAATACCGGTTATAAATATTTTGTTGTTCATGAAAAGCAAATATAACTACAGATGAAAGAATTCCTAATTCGTAATTCGTAATTCTTTCTTTCCTTACTAGTTCGTAATTTACAGGTTAGACAACCTCGATATTATTATGAAAATTGCTAATAACATACTCGAAACGATTGGAAATACACCGATGATAAAGTTAAACCGTGTAACGGCTTCCCTGCCATGCACCGTATTAGCCAAGGTAGAATTTTTTAACCCCGGCAACTCTATCAAAGACAGGATGGCTATTAAAATGGTGGAAGTAGCAGAAAAAAATGGCCTGCTGAAACCCGGCGGTACCATCATAGAAGGCACTTCCGGCAACACTGGTATGGGACTGGCACTGGCAGCCGTGATCAAAGGATACAAATGTATTTTCACTACCACCGACAAACAATCCAAAGAAAAAGTAGATATTTTAAAAGCAGTAGGCGCAGAAGTGATCGTATGCCCTACCAACGTGGAGCCCGAAGATCCCCGCTCCTATTACTCTGTATCTAAAAGGCTGTCTACCGAAATACCGAATTCATTTTATGTAAATCAATACGACAACCTCGCCAACCGCGACGCACACTATGAACAAACCGGCCCTGAAATATGGGAGCAGACAGACGGAAAGATTACGCATCTCGTAGTGGCCACCGGCACCGGCGGCACTATCAGCGGCACCGGCAAATACCTGAAAGAAAAAAATCCCGCTATAAAAGTATGGGCAATAGATAGCTATGGCTCCCTGCTGAAAAAATATTTCGAAACCGGCGAACTGGATATGAATGAGGTGTATCCTTACATAACAGAAGGCATCGGGGAAGATTTTGTACCACAGAACTACGATATGGACGTCATAGACGCCTTCGTAAAAGTAACTGATAAAGACGGTGCAGTAATGGCCCGCCGGATCACCAAAGAAGAAGGCATCTTTGTAGGATACTCCGCCGGATCAGCCGTATCAGGACTTATACAGCTGAAAGACCAGCTCAAACCCAATGACCTGGTAGTGGTGATTTTTCACGATCACGGCAGCCGGTATGTAGGAAAAGTATACAACGACCAATGGATGATGGAACGCGGATTCCTGGATGTAAAAACTGTTAAGGATGTAGTGAGCGCCCGCCGCAAGCTGCCACTGGTAACAGTAGGTGCCGATGAAAAAGTGAGCGAAGCCATCGCAAAAATGAAGAAATATGATATTGAACATATTCCTGTTCAGGAAGGCAACGACATCATAGGCGCCATTTCTGAAAACGGTTTATTCAACAAACTCATAGATGATGCAAACCTGAAAGATGCGCTTGTACGCCAGGTGATGCATGCGCCGTTTCCACAGGTAAGCCAGGATACGCCGATAGAAAAATTATCAGCCTATATCAACAGGGAAAATGGTGCGGTCATCACAAAAGATGATAGCGGCGATCACCACATCGTGACGAAGTATGATATTATACAGGCATTGGGAAGATAATAACCATTTGATTATTTTTTTATTTTGATGTTTTTTCTACACTAAATATCAAAATAAAAAAATAGCCAGATAAATAAATAATTCCGGTGGTATTTACTGATCAACTACACAGAAAGATAACGTTAGCAAACCCGCCAGGGAAGATCGTTTCCCTGGTGCCATCGCAAACAGAACTACTATATACACTGGGCCTGGAAAAGGAAGTAACGGGGATCACTAAATTCTGCGTACATCCGTCCACGTGGTTTAAAAATAAAACGCGGGTAGGTGGCACCAAAAATGTACAGCTGGATACGATACGACAGCTTGCCCCGGACCTGATCATTGCCAATAAAGAAGAAAACCTGGCCACAGATGTACAGGCCCTCATGGAAGAATTTCCGGTATGGGTAAGTGATATACAATCGCTGGAAGATGCTTATGAAATGATAGCCGGTGTTGGCGCCATTACCGGCCGGGAAGTGCAGGCAACCACACTTATCACGGATATTAAATCGGGCTTTGCACAGCTCAGGCCCCTACCGGCGCCTGTTCCCACCGCCTATTTCATATGGCGCAATCCCTGGATGGTAGCGGGTGGCGACACCTTCATCCATGAAATGATGCGGATGTGTGGATTACAAAATGTATTCGGAAACCTGCAACGTTATCCCGAAGTAGATGCTGCACAACTGGCTGGCAGCGGATGTAAACTGGTACTACTTTCCTCAGAACCTTATCCTTTCCGGGAGAAACATATGGCAGCATTACAGGAACTCCTGCCCGATGCACGCATCCTGCTTGCAGACGGTGAAATGTTTTCCTGGTACGGCAGCCGGTTACGCGAAGCGCCCGCCTACTTCAATCAATTACTCCAACAAGCCTGATCCATTTTGTTAACGGGCAGGCAACCACCCTCTTTCCTTTTGCGTAAAAAGAGCAACGCTCATTTTATTCATCTAAAAACTTTTTATGGAAAGAAGGGACTTTGTATCTAATATTGGTCTTACGCTGGCATTGGCCTGTACAGCGGGTTTGGCAGCCTGTAGTAAAGGCGGCGGTGGATACGGCGGTTCTACGCCACCACCACCCGGCAACACTGCAAAATTAACCCTTAACCTGACCAGTGATCTGCCTAACATCGGTGATTTCAGGATTTCCAATGGTGTGATTATTATCCGCACAGGTACCGGCAAAACTGCGGGTGATTTTACGGCTTTATCCAGCACCTGTACCCATCAGGGATGTACGGTAGCTACTTACAACAAAAGCACAAAACTGATTGAATGTAACGCACCTTGCGGCCATGGTAGCAGGTATGCCCTCAGTGGTGCCGTAAATACCGGACCAGCACCGAATCCGCTGGCTGCCTATAAAATTGCTATAACCGGAGAAGTACTCACCGTTAGCTAGTGTTTTTTCAGGAAGTCCAGTACCCATCTGGCAAAATCCGGGGAGCGGACTACACTATTATGATTACCGGCTACTGTGCCATGCATCCCGCGCGGCATCATTGCTGCCAGGGAACCGCCGGTGTCGTTATCTTCATCTTTATCACCACCAATCACCAATACCGGCTGGGTTACTGCGGCCAGTTCAGCGGGTGAAGTAGCGGGTTGCCCCAGTTGCATCCAGGCAAGAGCCTGCTGGTCTAACCCGGCGGCCTGCACATTTTTCACCATGGCTGCCAGTTCCGGTACATTTTTTCCGGAAAGGGCTTCATAGAACTGTTGCCGGCGTGGCCAGGCCGGGTTGGTAAAGGCGGTACCCATACCTCCCATCACCCCGCAGGTAACCCGTTTGTCTAATACCAGCAAACGGGCTGTGATGATCGATCCGCGGGAATAGCCCACTACTTTATAAGATGGGAGTTGCAGATAAGTAGCTAATCCCATGATATCCCTGGCTTCTGCATCGTTGAGGTAGCCGGTGCTGTCTTTCGGATGACCGGAAGTCCCGTTGCCACGCATATCCGGCATAATTACCTGGAATCCATGCAACAGCAGGGAGTCCAGCAGCGGCGTTTTTTCCCAGGAGCTGGCATTCACAATAAAACCGTGTAGCAGGATGACGGGGATGCCGGTACCTTTCACCGTATAGTGAATGCGGGTGCCGTCAAAAGAGGTATACCAGGTCAGGGAGTCAGCGGCAGACCGGGAAGATGTGGCAGCACTGTGGGTTTGCAGGCAAAATACAAAGCTGGCGGCAAGCAGAAGTTTTTTCATAACGGGTGTTAAAAAAGCAAAATACATTTTTCTGTTTGCACTTTTCCGGTGAACATGATTACATTTCGCTATAAATCTTGTTATTTACTCCTTATATTTGCTTTCCTAAAAAAATCAAATACATTTTAGAGTATGGGAAAATACAGAGCTGGCGTATTATTCGGCGAAGAGCTGGATGCGCTGTATAACGATGCCAAAGACAACGGATTTGCTATGCCTGCCGTGAATGTTGTGGGAACTAACACCGTTAATGCGGTACTGGAAACGGCTGCCAAAGTAAATTCACCGGTAATTATACAGTTTTCCAATGGCGGCGCCCAGTTTTATGCGGGTAAAGGCATGCCTAACGACAAGCTGCAGGCTAACATCGCAGGCGGTGTTTCCGGTGCAAAACATGTACATGAAGTAGCTAAATATTATGGCGTTCCGGTAGTACTCCATACAGATCATGCTGCTAAAAAATGGTTACCATGGATCGATGGGCTGCTGAATGCAGGTGAAGAGTTTTTCAAATTACACGGTCAGCCGCTGTATAGCTCTCATATGCTGGATCTTTCCGAAGAGCCTATCCAGGAAAACATCGAAATCTCCCATAAATATTTTGAGAGAATGAATAAACTGGGCATGTCCATCGAAATTGAGCTGGGCGTGACTGGTGGTGAAGAAGATGGTGTAGATAATTCCGGTATCGACAACTCCAAATTATACACCCAGCCTGAAGAAGTAGCTTACGCTTACGAAACCTTATCTAAAGTAGGTACCCGCTTTACCGTGGCAGCTGCTTTTGGTAACGTACACGGCGTATATAGCCCGGGTAATGTGGAACTGCGTCCGGTGATCCTGCACAACAGCCAGGAATTCATCCAGGAAAAGTACAAGACTGCTGCTAAACCGGTATTTTATGTATTCCATGGTGGTAGCGGTTCTCCCAAGCATCAGATTACAGAAGCACTGGGTTATGGCGTTATCAAAATGAACCTGGATACAGATATGCAGTGGGCATTCTGGGAAGGAATCCACGACTTCTACGAAGCGAAAAAAGACTATTTACAGGCTCAGCTTGGTAACCCTGAAGGTGCCGACAAGCCAAACAAAAAATATTATGATCCGCGTGTATGGCTGCGCAAAGGCGAAGAAACCTTTGTAAAGCGCCTGGAAGAAGCCTTCCATGACCTGAATTGTATCAACAGGAACGCATAATAACCTTCTTTTTACCTGCGGGCAATGCCTGTCAGCAACTTTTTCAGCGGAAATAAAAGTGATCTATGATAAATAAATCGCTTTTGTTTCCGCTTTATTATTAAAAGCTAACAGCAAACTAATACATTTTAGTTTTATTCATTAATTCGTATCTTGCACCACTATTTTCTAATCTAATAGCAAAATATGTCAAGCTGGTTTAAGCGAATTAAACAAGGCATCTCCACCACCACCAGTGAAAAGAAGGAAGCACCGGATGGATTGTGGCATAAGTGTCCCAACTGTAAAAAAACCATCACTGTTAAGGATCTGAAGGAGCATTTCTATGTTTGCGATAAATGTAATTATCATAACCGCATCAACTCCGCAGAGTATTTCGAGATTATATTTGACAACAAACAGTTCGAGGAACTGTTCCCGAATATTTACCCAACCGATTTCCTGGGCTTCAAAGACCTGAAACCGTATGCGGACAGGCTCAAAGATGCGCAGAAAAAGTCAGGGCTGAAAGATGCCATGACCGTAGGTTCCGGCAAAGTGCTGGGACATGACCTCGTGGTAGCCTGCATGGACTTCAACTTCATTGGCGGTTCTATGGGCTCTGTAGTAGGTGAAAAGATAGCCCGGTCTATCGACTACTGCATCATCCATAAAAAGCCATTGATGATTATCTCCAAATCAGGAGGGGCCCGTATGATGGAAAGTGCATTTTCTCTCATGCAGATGGCTAAAACGGCTGCAAAGCTGACACAGCTTGCAAATGCGCGCCTGCCCTACATTTCCCTGATGACTGATCCCACCACCGGAGGCGTAACGGCTTCCTACGCCATGCTGGGCGATCTCAACATCGCTGAACCTGGCGCACTGATCGGCTTTGCCGGTCCGAGGATCATTAAAGAAACGATTAAAAAAGACCTCCCTGCCGGCTTCCAGAGCGCAGAGTTCCTGTTGGAACACGGCTTCCTGGATTTCATCATGGACAGAAAAGAATTAAAAAACAAACTGGCAGAGTTGCTGAGTTTGTTTAAAAACTAGATAAACATTTTGAGATTTTTTGATTTACGAATGTAGGAATTTGAAATGCAGCGGAGATTTGATGGTGAGGTTTGATTGATAATCTCCGCTGCATTTCAAATTCCTACATTCGTAAATCAAAAAATCCCAAAATATCTCCATAAAATGGCCGAATTAAAGAACAGATCAGCATATTTTGAATACGCAATAGAAGAAAAATTTATTGCCGGAATGGTATTGACAGGAACAGAGATTAAGTCAATCCGTGCCAGCAGGGTAAGTTTTAATGATTCATTCTGCTATTTTTCCAAAGGGGAATTGTTTGTTAAAAGTTTACATATCGCCGAATACTCCCATGGCACCAGTGCTAACCACGACCCCTTACGCGAACGTAAACTGCTGCTGACAAAACGTGAGCTGAGAAAGCTGGAAAACAAAATGAAGGAAAGAGGTTATACCATCGTGCCTCTTCGCATGTTTATTACCGAAAAAAGCCTGGCCAAAATAGAAATTGGTATCGGTAAAGGTAAAAAACTGCATGACAAACGTGAATCAATCAAACAACGTGAATCAGACAGGGAGTTGCGCAGGTATTTCAAATAAATAAAATTCCAGGCGAAGTCACCTTTATAAAAAATATCCCTTGAAACTATTAAGCTTACCGCTCAGCATCACACAAAAACTATGTGCTTTCTGTTTGCTGTTTTCTGTACTCCTATTGTCCTGCCGGTCAGGCGAAAAATTATTTAATAAAGGCAGGTATGATGATGCCATAGGCGCTTTTGTAAAAAAGCTGCAACGCAAACCCCAGGATGCGACCGCACTGAAAATACTGCCCACCGCCTATACACATGCCCAGCAACAGCATGAAGACCGGGTAAATGAATACCTCCGCTCCAACAACCAGCTTAAATGGGAAGCCGTACGCAATGAATACAATAAGCTGCAATACCTCTATTCCCTTATTCACAGCTCCCCTGCTGCCTTGCGGGTGGTGACGCCAAAAGACTACCGCGACGCGATTACAGGCGCACAGGAAAATGCCGCCGAGATCCGTTACGACAGAGGCATATCCCTGCTGGAAAGAGGCGATAAAGCCAGCGCACGCCAGGCATACGATGAATTTACCGCCACCCTTAAAATGGTCGACGATTACCGCGACACCAGAGAACGCATGGAAGAAGCTTTTGAAGCAGGTGTGGTGAATGTGGTGATGAGTGAGATAGAAGTCCGTTCTGCTTTCTTTCAGTTCAGCGCAGACCAGTTCAGGGATTATCTCGTCAAAAATCTGCAACAGCGTAATATCAACCGCTTTGTGCGGTTCTATGATGAACGTTTTGCCCTCAGTCAAAATGTACGCCCCGATGAATATATTGAACTCCGCTTTTTTGACTTCGTGGTAGGCCAGACCTATGTAGACCGCATCCAACGCGATGTTTCAAAGGAAATTGTAACCGGCACTACCAAAGATACTACCGGCAAGGAACAGAATATTTATACAACGGTGAAAGCTACCCTCTTTATCACAAAAAAGACAGTCGTATCCAAAGGCTTGCTGGACTACCGGATCACAGCTACCGACAATGGCAAAGTAATCCGGACCAACCGCATCCCTGGCAGCTATACCTGGTTAAATCAGTTTGGTACTTACCGGGGAGATGCAAGGGCTTTAAGTGAGGAAGATAAACGGTTGATGGGTGGCCGTGATGAACCACCGCCACCGCCACAGGAACTGTTTATGGAGTTTACCCGCCCTATTTACGACCAACTGGAAAGGGATCTGCAAAGTTTTTACAACCAGCAGTTCTAGTTACTGTTGTGCGATGTAGGTATTGAGTAGTGGAATCAGCTGATGCGCAGGAACAACGCCGCTTTGTCGCCACAGGAGCTTGCCGTCACGAAAAAGCAGTAGTGTGGGCACGCTGCTGATCTGCCATTGCGCCGCCAGCGGCTGATTTTTATCGATATCTATTTTAATAATCCTGATACCTTCTCCCAGCTTATCTTTTACTTCTTTCAAAATGGGTGGCACCATTTTACAGGGACCGCACCAGGTAGCGAAGCAATCAATTAAAACAGGAGTTCCGGATTGTAATATTGCCTGTAAGTTGTCCATAGCACACGTGTTTATTCCTGCCACAAATTAGCATTTTTTAAAGACTTGAAAATATGATGTACATTACGTATAGCTGTAATATTAATTAAACGTCCGTATGCTCCTTTTCTCCGTTTCTATCAGTCTTGTATCTACCATTATATACCTGGTATGGTTTTTATCTGAGGTCCTGCTGCATCGCATACTGCGTGGTGGCGACACCACCGATAAAAAGAAACAGGACAGAGGAAGCCTCGCACTGATATGGGTCATCATTATTATCTGCGTGAATATAGCGGTATATCTTTCCTTCAAAACATACGACCCTATCATGCACAGTGCTGAGATAAGCTATATAGGCTTATCCGTTATACTGCTGGGCATGATCCTGAGATATATTGCCATCGCCTCACTGGGGCGTTTATTTACTGTAGTTGTTACCATCCGCAAAGATCATCAGTTAAAGAAGGATGGTCTTTACAGCGTACTGCGGCATCCCGCCTATACCGGTTCCCTGCTGTCTTTCCTCGGATTTGGTTTATCGTTGAATAACTGGATAAGCCTCGGGGTTGCTTTTGTTCCGGTGTTTATTACGTTTATCTACCGGATGAATGTAGAAGAGAAAATGCTCACAGAAAAGTTCGGGGATGAGTACAAAGATTATATAAAACATACGAGCAGGATTGTTCCATGGGTATATTGACCAGGATTAAACAGATTTATGGATTAAAACGGATGGGTGTAGTAGATGATAACATCCATCTGTTTACTCCAATCAACCTGTTTAATCCGGTCAGTAGTAGATCATAACATCCATCCTTTTTAATCCATAAATCTGTTTAATCCAGGTCCCTAGTTATTCAAATTCGGATTATTCTGCACTTCCGAAATCGGAATCGCAAACAAATAATACGGACTGTATGGCACAAATGCAGTACCATCGGGCAATGCCAGCGTTCTATGCCCCTGTGCAGCTATTTGTTTAAAGGTACCGTCGCCACGGGGTACATTAATAATACTATCATTTCCATCATGGGCAAGGAAAGCTTTCCTCACAACGGTGCCGCCTGTACGAATAATATCAGACAACGCAAATCCTTCTCCCCATAGTTCCTTCCTCCGTTCTACCAGGATGGTATCAACCAGGCTACCACCACCGGAAAGATTGTATGGCACCGCATTACGGGCTACCCGCAACGCATTGAGGGCTTCCACCGCTTTCGCAGGATTACTTGCACGCGCATATGCTTCTGCTTCTATCAGGTACATTTCGGCCGCACGCATCAGCACCAGGTCGCCAACCAGCGCACCCGGATCACGGAACCGGAATTTTTTGTACCGCAGGTAACCTTCCTGGTCGGGTAATGTGTCCCAGTCAAACAAACGGGTACGCACATCCGCGCTGTCGAAAAAGTTTTTAAAGTACGGATCAGCCATAAAGCTCTGATAGTAAGATGCCGGCGTAGATACATCCAGGAAATGGAAGTTATAGCTGGCATTACTCTGGTTAGGGGTTTGCCCCTGTCCCCAGATCCATTCTGCATTGCTGATATCGCTGAACCCCTTGTTATAGTCATCGCCTGACATCAGCGGATACCCCTCGCGGGCAGCAACAGCCTGCGTGGCAGCCTTGGCATATTGGCCGCTATACAGGTATGCCCTGGCCAGCAAACCATCTGCTACATGCAGGTCTATTTTCCATTTTTTTGTATCATCCCGTGTATAATTTTTCAGTAATGGCTGCGCTTTCAGCAGATCGTCAATGACCTGCTGATATACTTCCGCAATAGTGGCCCTTCCTTTACCCGCAGTAGTGGGCGTGGAAGGTTCGGTATAGAGCGGTACCGCCTTGGCAGCCCCACCGTGAATGATACCAAACTGATAAAAAGATGCCAGCGTGAGATAGCTGTTGGCACGCAACGCATATGCCTGCCCTTTCAGGTACTGTCTTTTGACATCATCCCCCGGTACATCGTCAATCCGGGCAATCAGCGTATTACAGTTATCAATCACCTTATAAAGAATGGTCCAGAAAGCGGTGACCCGGTTCTTGGTGTTATCAGACATTTCAGTAAATGTATAGGCATCCCTCAACCCATAGGAAGTAGTAACCGCTACATCGCTACCCATGGCGTCGCTGGTGAGATGAATTGATTTATATCCCGGCACTGCGTAGGTGAAGAATTCTTCAAACATATAAGACCAGGTACCATTCAGTACTGTTTCGGCATTATCAACCGTATTAAAAACCTGGTCTTCCGGTACAGCGTTGGTAGGCTGTGTATTCAGGAAGTCCTTGTTGCACGCCGCCAGTATTGCCGTCGTAAATATTGCTAAAAGTAATAGTCTGTTCTTTTTCATGATGCTGTTATTTAGAAGCTCAGATTAATACCGGCAGAAAGTGATTTGATAGCCGGATAACGATAATAGGTAGTTCCACCAACGGCCTGTTCAGGGTCCATTCCTTTGTGGTGGTAAACGGTGAACAGGTTTTCTCCCTGCAGGTATACCATCACATTATTCAGGTGTGCTTTTTCCATCCAAAGTTTTGGAAGTGTATAGCTCAGGTTCACACTTTTCAAACGTGCATAGGAAGCATCATACAAAAAGCGGGTAGAGTTGGAAGTCCAGCTGGTATTCACGGTGGTGAGCTTTGGCACATCTGTGTTCGTGTTGTCCGGTGTCCAGGCGTTCAGCATTTCTTTGGACCATGCACGGCCCGGAGAGGTACCTGTACTCATCAGGAATACATAATCGTTATCCAGGACCTTACCGCCAAAGCTGTAAGTGATCAGGAATGAGAAGGAAAAACCTTTGTAGGTGAAAGTGTTGGTTAAGCCGCCATACACATCAGGTAAGGAGGAACCGGCATAGTATTGTGTCGCTGCACTGTAGTTGCTGGTATCACTGATCTTTCCACTGGCAGGATCGGTATAGTGCCAGGTTGGCGCGCCTGTGGCGGGATTCACGCCGGCCCATTCCCGCAGCCAGAAGTCATAGATAGATTTTCCTACCATCAATTTTTTTGTACCGCTGATAATTTCCAGTTGTGGCAACGCGGTGATCTTGTTCCGGTAATGGGTGGCATTCAGGTCTATTGTCCAGCTGAAATCTTTTGTCTTCACCGGTGTGCCGTGGAGGTTGATGTCTACCCCGGTATTTTTCAGTGCGCCGATGTTCTCATCTATGGAAGGATAACCGATAGAAGGCGGTTTAGGCCTGGAATACAGCAGGTCTTTGGATTTACGCTGAAAGAACTCCACGCTGCCGCCAAAGCGGTTATCGAACATGGAGAAATCAACGCCCAGGTTCAGGTTCAGATTGGTTTCCCACTTTAGCAACGGGTTGTAAAGTGTTCTGCGATAAGTCCCTCCTTCTCCCAGGTTACTGTTCACATCAAACAGTGGTAAATAATTATAGTAGCTGTTTTCACCCAGGTTATCATTTCCCTGTGCTCCGTAGCTGGCGCGTAGTGTGAGGAGGTTAAGCCAGGAAGTATTTCTCAGAAAGTCCTCTTCTGTTGCCTTCCAGGAGCCGCCTACCGACCAGAAAGTACCCCAGCGCCTGTCCGGAGCAAAGCGCGAAGAGCCATCCCTGCGGAGGGAAGCCGACAGGAAATATTTCCCGGAGTAATCATATTCCGCACGGCCCAGGTAACTGGAAAGGGTATACGTATCTGAATAACCATCCAGGCTCTTGATCAATGCGGCATCAGCAAGTTCGTCCAGACCGGCTACTGAAAGACCGGATTTGGCGCCATCCAGAAACGTGTATTTAAATTTATATGCTTCCTGGCCTGCCAGCAGGTTCAGGTGATGTTTTTCCTGAAAGGTTTTTTCGTAGGTAAAGATGTTATTGAACGTCCAGCTGAAAGTGCGGTAGCTGGCCTTCTCCACGGTTCCCCCTACTTCTGTATCGAAACCGAGTGTCGGGTTCGTATAGTCGTGTGCGGTACGGGCAGAATAATCTGCATTATAGCTGGTTTTAAATTTCAGACCATCCCATATACTGGCTTCTGCATAAGCGCGGGCAGATACATCATCGCGCAACACGTTATGTTTATCGATCCCGGAAGTTTGTACGAGGTTGCTTCTTGGGTTGGCGGCACTGGGGCGGTAACTACCATAATCAAATAGCTTGTTGCCATTCGCATCCAGGATAAGGTTGCCGGTGTTATCGCGCTGATAAACCGGGTAGAATCCCGGCATCAGGCGGCCATAGTTCACATAGTTATCGGTGCGGCTGTCTTCAGATGGAGGCGCCTGTTGATCGGAATGCGCGCCGCTGAGATTGAGTCCTACCTTGAGCCATTTTCTTGCATCTATATCAATATTGGAACGTACATTATAACGTTTAAAACCGGAGCCCAGGTAGATGCCCTGGTCATCGAGATAACCACCGGAGATAAAATAACGCGTTTTGTCTGTTGCACCACTGATGCTGAGATCCGCCTCTGTACGATGACCGGTACGTTGCATGGCATCGTCCCAGTTATTATCCCAGAGTGGTTTGGCACCGGCAGCCAGTTTGCCGTCCAGTCCTACCGGTTGCGGATAAGCAGCTCCATAGGGATTGATGCCCAGGTCGCCCGTCAGCCTGCTGCTGGCGCGTTGTGCAGCGGCGGCAGAGTCCAGCCGGTTGTTCAGCCCACCGTTAAACAATGCCCGCCAGTACATTTCAAAATATTCATCCGTGTTTACCTGTTCGTAGTTATCGACAGCTCTTTTAGAAATACCCTGACTAACGCGAACGTCTATACTATTTCCTTGTTTCTTTCCATTTTTTGTGGTGATGATAATAACGCCGTTGGCGCCGCGCGAGCCATAGAGCGCACTGGAGGCCGCATCTTTCAACACGCTGATAGAGGCTATATCATAGGGATTGATTGCACTGATAGTACCGCCATAAGGCACGCCATCCACTACATACAAGGGATCGGCGGAGGCGTTGATAGAGCCCACACCGCGGATGCGGATGGTGGCGTCAGAACCTGGCTGTCCGCTCTGCGAGGTGCTTTGCACGCCCGGCGCCAGGCCCTGCAAGGCTTTGGACACACTGGATACCTGCCTGTTTACCAGCTCCTCTCCCTTGATCTGGGAAACAGAACCGGTGTAGGAATTTTTCTTCGCGGTGCCATAGGCTACTATTACAACTTCATCAATATCTTTCCCGGAAGATAGCAGGGAAATTTTCAATGGCGTAGTAGTAACAGGCAGTTCCTGCGACTGCATACCGATATAACTGATCACAATAGTGGTGGCAGCAGGATCATTTACATCCAGCTTGAAAGTGCCGTCGGCACCACTCACAACTCCGATGGTAGTGCCTTTAATAATTATACTGGCGCCGGGCAGCGGTTCGTTTTCCGTAGCCGATAAAACGGTGCCTGTAACGGTCCGTATTTGCGCAAAAGCGGCCAATGGCCCCAGCAGCAGAAATAGCATCAGCATTCGTTGTAACATAAGCAATAATGATTTGAGTGTTTAGATGAACGTGTATGGCAATGCAAACCCACAACCTGCTGAAAGCAGGCATGGCGCAAGGTTCCATGTTGTTTAAATACCAGGAACAGCTATTGTCCGGATACAGTTATTGATTGTTGTAACCTGCTATCACGGAGAAACTGTTGAGCAGATAATTATATGGTTATTTCCTACAGCAACAACATGAATTGATGGTGTAATAAGGCTGGTTAATACCTTTCATAAAACGGTTTCCTTTGATGATGAATGTTGAACCTTTTACTAATCTACAATTCCTATAGACTAACAGGACGCAAAGCTAATAGATTCCTATATTCTCAACAAAAGAAATGTTAAAAAAGTTGACAATTGTTGGGGTGTACAAACATCATTTGTAGTATGATAGCGGGTTTGCGGCATTTATTTTGTGATGAACGGCGGATAATGATCAGGTTTCCTGACAATCATTAACCGGCACTTTCAAATCCTTCATCTATGAGCCAGTTGCCACTATCTGCCGCTTGGGTGGCCAGCTCGTCGCAACGGTTATTGAATATATTGCTGGCATGTCCTTTTACCCATTGCATTTTTACCCGGTGTTTTCTGTACAGGGGAATAAAGCGCAGCCAGAGGTCTTTGTTCTTTTTATCTTTAAAATTTATTTTTACCCATCCCCATATCCATCCTTTCTCAATACTATCTACAACATATTTACTATCTGTAAAAATGGTCACTTCCTGTCCTTCTTTCTTCAGTGCTTCCAAAGCTGTAATAACCGCCAGTAATTCCATCCTGTTGTTGGTGGTTTTACGATAACCCTGTGATAATTCCTTCCTGATATTACCCCATATCAACAACACACCATATCCTCCCGGTCCGGGATTACCACGGGACGCACCATCTGTATATATATGTATTTCAGCCATAGCAGCGGCAAAGATAGAGTTCATTTTTTGATTTTCGAATTTTGGAATTTGTAAATGCAGCGAATACCTGCTTTTTGTTCTCCGCTGCATTTACAAATTCCAACATCAAAAAATAATTGTTTACACCTGGAACACGCCCACATTAAATGCCTGTTCCAAGGGTGCGTTGTTAGCGGCTTTGATGCCTTCTGCAATACGCTGCCGGGTATCCTGGGGATCAATGATCTCGTCTATCCATAGCCTGGCGGCTGCATAGTATGGAGTAGTCTGACTGATATATCTTTCATTGATGTCGTCGAGCAGTTTTTTCTCATCTTCCGGTGTAATCTCCTGCCCTTTTGATTTGAGGGACGCCACCTGGATCTGTAATAAGGTTTTGGCGGCTTGCTCTCCGCCCATCACCGCTATTTTTGCGGAAGGCCATGCATAAATGAAGCGCGGATCATACGCTTTACCACACATGGCGTAGTTGCCTGCCCCGTATGAGTTTCCGATGATGATGGTAATCTTCGGCACGATGGAATTAGCGACAGCATTCACCATCTTTGCACCATCTTTGATGATACCTGCGTGTTCACTTCTGCTGCCTACCATAAAGCCGGTAACATCCTGCAGGAATACCAGCGGAATTTTCTTTTGATTGCAGTTCATAATAAAGCGTGCGGCCTTATCGGCGCTATCGTTGTAAATAACGCCACCCATCTGCATTTCGCCTTTACGGCTTTTCACAATTTTGCGCTGGTTGGCAACAATGCCAACCGCCCATCCGTCTATTCGTGCGTAGCCGCATAAAATACTTTTACCATATTCCTGTTTGTACTGATCGAAAGAGGAGTCATCTACTACCCGGGCAATAACATCCAGCATATCATAAGGCCGGGAGCTGTCTGCCGGCAGGATGCTGTCCAGTTCTTCAGAGGGCTTGGCGGGTAATACCGGTGCAATGCGGTCAAAACCTGCGAGGGACGCATGTCCCAGCTTGCTTACAATCCGTTTGATATGATCCAGGCATTCTTCGTCTGTACTGAATTTATAGTCCGCAATCCCCGAGATCTCTGTATGTGTGATGGCGCCTCCTAACGTTTCCGCATCTACGTCTTCACCAATAGCCGCTTTCACCAGGTAGGGGCCTGCGAGAAAAATAGAGCCGTTGCCTTCCACCATCAGCACTTCATCGCTCATGATGGGAAGATAGGCGCCACCGGCAACACAGCTGCCCATCACAGCAGCAATCTGTGTGATGCCCATCGCACTCATGCGCGCATTATTGCGGAAGATGCGGCCAAAATGTTCTTTATCGGGAAAAATTTCATCCTGCATCGGCAGGAACACACCCGCACTATCTACCAGGTAGATCACCGGCAGCCGGTTTTCCATCGCAATCTCCTGCAAACGCAGATTTTTTTTGCCGGTCAGCGGAAACCACGCGCCCGCTTTAACCGTCATATCATTGGCTACAATCATACACTGGCGCCCGCTTATGTAGCCGATGCCGCCAACAGTACCAGCGGCAGGACAACCACCATATTCCGCATACATATCATAAGCAGCAAATGTACCTATCTCTGTAAAGAGGGAGTCTTTATCTATCAGGTATTGAATACGTTCCCGGGCAGTCAGTTTCCCGCGTTGCCGCACTTTCTCCAGACTCTTCTTTCCTCCCCCCTGTTCTATCACGCCCATGCGTTGTTTCATCGTGCTGATAGCCCTTCGCATGACATCTTCATTTTTGTTGGATTCCAGTTCCTCTTCGTTCATAACGTTTTGGTTTTACTACTAAAAATAGCGACAAAAACGCTAAATTAGACCAGGATTATATGGATTATCAGGATTTACCGGATTGGTGTAGTAGATAGATGAGTAGAACAGTTATTGATCATCCGTTAATCTACACAATTATCTACTACACCAATCCGGTAAATCCTGATAATCCATATAATCCTGGTCTAATGCTTTTTCCACTATGTTGCTCACAGAACATTTAGCTGCTTCCGTAGAGGCGCTCTACAATGGACAACCCTGGCTGGACGTTACTTTCAGGGAACACCTCTCCCGCATCAATGCGTTGCAGGCGGTGCAACGCTTTAAGGAATCCAATTGCATATGGCAGGTGGTCAACCATGTCATCTTCTGGCATCAGCGGGTACAACGCTATATTTATAATGAGCCGCCCGAAAAAGAAGGTGATCTACCGGATTTTTATATGCCGGAAAATCATGGGGAAGAAAACTGGCAGGCAACCCTGCACCGCCTGGAGCATTCTTTTGCGCAGATGGGTGAAACGATCCGGAAGTTTCCGGAAGATGAATTATTCGACACCTTTCCCGGTACAGATAAGATCGCTATCTATTATCTGCAGGGCATTGCAGAACACGATGCCTATCACCTGGGACAAATAGTGCTGCTGCACAAATACGGACCAGAATTGTAGGATTAAAGGATTAAACCGGATTGAACTGGTAGATATATGAGGAAATAATTATTGATTTTTCTATATCTACCAGTTCAATCCGGTTTAATCTTTTATTCCGTTAAATCCTGGTCATAGCGTTGCTCGTACAACTGCTGCCCCCATAATTGCAGGTGCTTTTCACCGGTTTTGCGGAAGCCCGCTTTTTTATAGAGATCACCGGCAGTGGTCTGCATACTGGTAGTCATGAGATATACTTTCTGATATTGTTTCTCCCTGCAAAAAGCGATGGCCTGTTGCAACAGTTTTTTCCCCAGTCCTCTCCCCCTGAAATCAGGATGTACCAGGAACCAGCGCAGTTGTGCAAGATGCCGGGATGATCCCAGGATGGCTACCGATCCTACGATCCTGTTGCCGGCGATGGCGAGGAAAATGCGGTCTTTACCGGTATTATAAGTCGCTAAAAAGTCGTGAAAGGTTTTACATACATACGATTCAAATTCCAGGTTGTAACCACTTTCGCGGGCATACAGTTCCCCGTGCAGATAAATGAGGTACCCAACATCGCCCGGTTGCAGCTGATAGCGGAAATGAACCTCCTCCGCGGCTTCCGGCGTGCGTTCAGGGGATAGTACCTCCTCTATTGTTTTCATGGCACCGGCTACCTGTTGTTGCGCTTTTTCAGGTAATGGTGCCAGCAGTTCCCGGATCTCTTCTGTAGATTTTTCATCCAGTGCTGTCAGCAGCTTTTTCCCTTTGGCTGTCAGCCGCAGAAAAAAAGTACGTCCGTCGGCAGGCGATTGCTGCCGGGATACCCATCCCTCTTTTTCGAATTTTTTCAGGATCCTGCTCAGGTATCCCCCATCTATTTTCATGAGGGTGGTGAGTTGTCCGGCGGTGCATTTTTCACTTTGTCCCAGTTCATATAGCACCCTTACTTCTGATAAAGAAAGGTGGCTATCCAGGATGTGCTGGTTCAATAATCCTACTACACCAGTGTAGAAGCGGTTAAAACGGCGGATGTCTGTTACAAGGGCATTATCTTCAGACATAGTTATTTGTTTATCAACCAAGTTTAAAATAATAGTTGACAAAAGCAAATTAAATATTTGACAGAAGCAAATATTATTTTTTGGGGAGATAAATACCGGATTGTAACCCGGAAGCCCAAAAAAGTTACTGCTGGTAAAAGTGAGAAGATATTATATTTGTCCCTTTATGTTTTGTGCCTTTGCACGAAAATGGTATCTTGATCAAATTTCGTTTATGTCGCCAGGATTATTATTCTCATTCGTCGTCGCCTACTTTGTAATACTTTTGATCGTGGCCTGGTATACCGGCCGCAACTCCACCAACGATACTTTCTTTATCGGAAACCGCAACAGCAATTGGATGCTGGTGGCTTTCGGCATGATCGGCACTTCCCTCAGCGGGGTAACTTTTGTGAGTGTGCCGGGGGCTGTTGGAAAAGATTCCTTTACGTATTTCCAGATCACGCTTGGATATTTTATAGGCTATATCACCATCGCCTATGTGCTGATACCCTTGTATTACCGGTTGCAGCTAACATCTATCTACAACTATCTGAGTACACGGTTTGGTGAACGATCTTACAAAACAGGTGCTTCCTTTTTTATTCTCTCCCGTACACTGGGCGCAACTGCGCGGCTGTACCTGGTAGTCAGGATATTACAGGATGCTATCCTGTCGAGCTTTGGGATTCCATTCTGGGCAACCACACTCATCATCCTGTTTATGATCCTCCTGTATACGTATGAAGGTGGTGTAAAAACCATTGTATATACCGATACGCTGCAAACTACGTGTATGCTTGCGGGTTTGATCATCTGTGTATTCTATATCCTGCATACCATGAACCTCGGATTTGGCGAGAGTATTGCCGCCATGCAGGAAAAAGGGCTGACAAAAATCTTTGTTTTTGATCCCGACAGCAAACTGTTCTTTGTAAAACAGATCCTGGCAGGCGCCTTTATTACCATTACGATGACGGGCCTCGACCAGGAGATGATGCAAAAAAACATCTCTGTAAAAACATTAAAAGACTCCAAAAAGAATATGGTATCGCTGGCCTTTATTATGTTGATCGTAATAGGGCTGTTCCTGTTCCTGGGTGGTTTATTACACCTCTACGGCGCACAACAACAGGTTACTGCCGTAGGTGATACCCTCTTCCCTGCCCTGGCATTGCATCACATGCCGCCGGTGATTTCCGTGATCTTTATCATTGCGTTAATCTCTGCGCTGTTTCCCAGTGCAGATGGCGCCATGACCGCACTCACCTCTTCCTTCTGTATTGATATCCTGAATATGCAACGCAGAACAGACTGGACAGAAGTACAAAAGAAAAAATACCGCCAGCGGATCCATCTGATCATGGCATTTGTATTCCTGCTGTTTGTGATGGTGTTTGAGTGGATCAATAACCAGAGCATGATCGGGGTGATCCTCATTGTGGCTACTTATACCTACGGACCGTTACTGGGACTCTTTTCCTTTGGTATCCTGACCAAGCGTAAAGTAAATGATAAGCTGGTACCGCTGGTATGTATTGCTGCACCGCTTTTATGTTATGTGCTGGATCATTTTCAGACTGCTATCTTCGGAGAATTCCAGATAGGACTGGAATTACTGATCATCAACGGGCTGATTACATTTATAGGCCTGATGTTCATTTCAGAGAAAACAAGTAAATAAATATTTACGGATTTTTTGATTTTGGAATTTAAAATGCGGCGGAGATTTACGTAAATCTCCGCCGCATTTTAAATTCCAAAATCAAAAAATCAAAAATCGTAAATCCCTTCTATTCTGTAGCCATCGACTTATTGAGATGATGTAGTTCCAGCACGGTAGTCTTTCCATTATCGCTTTCGCGGTACATGGGTACAAATTTCCGGTTGTGCCGGATTTCCTGGTAAGTATAGGAAGTGCGTTGGAGTACCGTGTTCGCATATACGTCGTTGAAACCTCTCACCAATACATATACTTCTACATCTGCACTTTCCATGTCGGCAGCTGAAAAGCCCAGTAGCGGACTATTTTCATCAATGGGATGTACAACGGTCCAGTTCATAGACAGCGTTTCGATCTTTCCTCTTTCCAGTGGCAGGTTATAAAATTTGTATACCGATGCACCATTTTCCTGCACCTGTAATCCGAGCGTTACCAATACATCTACATTGGTAAGCGTGTGGTTGTCTTTGTAGGAGGCGAAGCGGAACATCAGGCCCGTGATATCCTTGTAGGGACCTATCAGGGCGTCGTCGCTGAAAACCAGGTGTGCCTTGGGTTTGGAAAAGCGGCCATATATGAGACCGGTGGCCACGGCAAAGGACAGGAAGCCCGACATAGCCTCAAAAGCTGCTACCATGTTGGCACCGTCGCCAATGGGGTTTACCCGGCCATAGCCTACGGTGGTAAAGGTTTCCGTGCTAAAAAAGAATACTTCTTTGAACCTGTTCCATACTGTTTTACCGATAATGCCCTGGAATTCTTCCGTGCCTATTATCCAGTAAACACCCGTGTACAACAGGTTGATGCAAATAAAAAAAAGCAGGATCACGCAGGCAAACTTCCAGGCCGGAAGGTTGAGCAACATGTGATAGACATTAAAGCGGTCCCAGAAAGGACGGCCTTCGCGGCGGATGTTAAATGAGCCGTCACGATTGATAAACCGGCCTCCGTAGCCATTGGGATTGGTTCCGAAGCCCGTATTGTCATTCTGTCGGGAGAAAGGGTTGATCCTTTTTAGGAGTGACATATAACAGATAGTTTGTAGGGCAAATATCTGTATTTACCCCACAATCTATCCTGATTATTTACATTCCCCATCCGGTGTACAAACGGGGCCTGATACCGTTTCCAGTGTAGTGAGCGGCTGCGTTTGCTGCCATTCCCCAAATGCCTGGCTGAGTGCCTGTGAGAAGGCTCCCACGGGCTGTGCCCCTGCTACGCCATATTTCCTGTCGAGCACAAAGAAGGGAACGCCGCTGGCCCCCAGCTGCTGTGCTTCCCGGCAGTCTTTATTCACCTCGGTGGCTAAATCACCGGATTGCAGCATGGCGGCCACCGCTTCTTTACTGAGCCCGATTTCTCCACCCAGTTCTATCAGTGTGGCATGATCACTCATGTCTTTTCCTTCTGTAAAGTATGCGCGGAACAAGCGTTCTTCTGCTGCATCGCCCAGCTGTTGCTGTTTTGCGAGCTGGATCAACCGGTGTGCGTCAAATGAGTTGGCTATAACGGCCTTATCAAAATTATAGGTGAGTCCTACTTCTTTAGCGGTGTTCGTCATTTGTTCGTGGATCTGTAACGACCAGTCGCGCGACTGTCCTTTTATGTCTGCCACGTAATCATATACATCTTTTCCCGGCTGCGGTTTCATGTCGGGATTGAGCTGGAAGCTCTTCCACTCCACTTCTATCTTGTCTTTTCCGGGGAACTGTTCCAGGGCGGCTTCAAACTTCCGTTTGCCGATATAGCAAAACGGGCACATGATGTCTGACCATATTTCTACTTTCATAAGTTCATCTTTTTATGTAAAACTGTTGCAAAGTTAATATATTTGCTATCAAAAAGTAACCAGTTACCTTTGGGTAAGCGATTTACAAGAGGTAACCAACCTATCTGCAAATGGAAGTCATGCAACAAGCCACTATACAAAAGAAGGAGTGCAATGAAGTAGCATCCCACAAGGATTGCCAGGGCGTTATTTTACCGGTCAGGGATGCGCTGGACGTTATCAACGGCAAGTGGAAGCTGCCTATCATCATTGCCATTTCCCGCGGACACAAGCGTTTCCGGGACATCGAAAGAAGTATACCCCGGATCACGTCCAAAGTGCTCTCCAAGGAACTGAAAGACCTGGAAGCCCACAAACTGCTGAAACGTAGCGTGTATGACAGTCAGCCGGTATCCGTGGAATACACTTTAACCCCTTATGCCGCCACGTTGAACCCGGTTATAGATGCCCTGCATACCTGGGGATTACAGCACCGGAAAACGATATTGGGCAAATAACCATTTTCTTATTTATTCTTCTATTCTCAGTACTATTTTCCCCCTCCCTTTTCCGCCTTGCTGGCTGTAGTTCTGGGCTGCGGCAGCCTGTGATAAAGGCGCAAATACTTTTCTGACAAACGGCGTTATCAATCCTTTTTCCAGGAGTTTGGCCACTTCCCGCATAGCGTGGATGGTTTTGGTACCACCCCATACTGCCCGGATGCCCGCAGCAGCGGCCTTTTCAGCGGAGGGCATCCCTACCAGGCATACCAATACACCGCCTGGCTTTACCAACTGATAGGAACGTTCCAGGGTATCACCGCCTACGGTGTCCAGCACAAGATCAACAAGGGCTATCTGCGTTTCAAAAGGCGCCACCTTATAGTCAATTACTTCTGCGGCGCCCAGTGAAGTAACGAAATCTATGTTTTCAGCGGAAGCAGTAGCGATTACATAAGCGCCTGCATTAAATGCTAATTGCACCGCAAACGATCCTACGCCACCGGCGCCTGCATGGATGAGCACACGCTGCCCCTTTACCAGCTGCCCAACTTCAAAGAGCGCGCCCCAGGCTGTTTTGCCGCCACCGGCAGCAGCAGCTTCCTCAAAGGAAAGATGAGCAGGTTTCGGAAAAAGCTGTGCAGCCGGCGCCACCGCACACGCTGCATAGGAGCCATCTACCGCACCATATACTTCCTGGCCCGGCTTCTTATCGGTTACCCCTTCGCCAACAGCAATGACCACACCGGCAGCTTCCACGCCGGGAATAAAAGGCAGCGGCTTCTGCTGGAAGCCTTCCCTTAGTTTCCAGTCGATAGGATTTACCCCACTGGCAACGATGTTGATGAGCACTTCTCCCGGCCCTGGTACCGGGGAAGGTATCTCTTCCAGGGTGAGTTGTGAGGATGCACCGTAAGCATGCACACGTATAACAGGAATATGAATATCGCGCATTTGTTTTTTTTTGTGTAGTTAAATGTAGAGAAAAGCCGCAAGATTGTTACAGGACAGCCTTCGCAAACGTACCCCAAAAATATTAGTTACCTTCGCCGTTCATATTTTGACGTAACATGACATTTCGTGATTTAAATCTGAATACCCCTCTTTTAAACGCGCTGGATGAATTAGGCTATAAACAGCCTACTACTATACAGCAGCGGGCATTCTCGGTGATAATGTCCGGGCAGGATGTGTGCGGGATCGCACAAACCGGTACCGGTAAAACATTCGCCTACCTGTTGCCGGCGCTGCGACAATTTAAATTTTCAAAAGAGAAATACCCACAGTTGCTGATCATCGTTCCTACCAGGGAGCTGGTAGTACAGGTGGTAGAAGCGGTGAAAAAGCTGACCACCTATATGAGTGTGGAAGTGATGGGCATCTATGGCGGTGTGAACATGAACCCGCAGATGGCAGCAGTGCAGAACAAACTGGATGTACTGGTGGCCACCCCCGGCAGGCTCTATGACGTGATCCTGAGCGGCGCCCTCAAAGTGAAATCCATTAACCGGCTGGTGATTGATGAAGTAGATGAAATGCTGAACCTGGGCTTCCGTACGCAGCTGCGCAACATCCTGGACCTCCTGCCACCCAAAAGGCAGAATCTTATGTTTTCCGCCACTATTACGGAAGATGTAGAGAAAATGATCCACACGCACTTTTACAACCCGGTAAGAATAGAAGCAGCACCTACCGGCACACCGCTGGAAAATATTGACCAGATCGTGTACCATGTGCCTAACTTCAACACAAAGGTGAACCTGCTGAAACTGCTGATCACAAAGGATGAAAGCATGACCAAGACGCTCATCTTCGCGGCCACCAAACAACTGGCAGATGACCTGTTTGAACAGTTGCAGGCACAGTTTCCGGAAAAAGTAGGCGTAATCCATTCCAATAAAGAGCAGAACCACCGTTTTAATACCGTGCAGCAATTCCACTCAGGCGCTTACCGTTTCCTGATTGCAACAGACATTATTGCACGCGGGCTCGATATAGCCGAGGTGACGCACGTAATCAACTTTGATACACCCGAAGTACCGGAGAACTATATTCATCGTATAGGCAGAACCGGTAGAGCCGATAAAAAAGGTATCTCCATCCTCTTTACCAAAGAACAGGAAATGGAACAACTGGCACTCATCGAAAGCCTGATGAACTACAGCGTTCCGGTAGTACCACTACCAGACGACCTGGAGATTTCCGATGTACTCACAGAAGATGAAATACCCAAGGTACACATGCGGAATGTGCTGGTAAAAACACCTAAACGGGAAAATGTTGGGCCCGCCTTTCATCAGAAACTGGCGAAGAATATGAAGTCCAACAAGAAAGTAAGCCATAAAGATAAGATGATGCTGAAATACGGCAAACCGAAGAAGAGAGGGGCAAAGAAGAAATAGTCCCTTTGATTTACAGGTAGCATAATTTTATTTTGATGAGAAAGATCACTGAAACGAAATCACGTTACCTGTAAATCAAAAATGAATTCCTGCTTGTTCAAAACACTTTTTTTGTGAGAAATTTTCGATAGATAATCCCCGCTATCTATTGCCTGTATTGATTTTCGGAACAGATTAACCATTGGTTAACAATTAAATCTTCATTTACAAAATCCATCCCTTCCAAACAATCGAATATACCTCCTGTATGTTCAGTTGGTTTGAATGCACAGCTGTTATCATTAAAATCGTTCCACCTGGGAAGTGGAAAAAGAAAGGATTCCTGACAGGGCAACACCACTCTGTTGAAATCAACCATTATCGTGCATGAGTGCAATTAACAACGATATTGAATTGCTTGCGCAGCTGAAGACTGGAAGTATCCATGCTTTTGAGCACTTTTATACTTCTTACCGACAGTGGCTGCTCATCACTGCTATGTCCATCTTAAAGGAGGAGGAAGAAACACAGGAGCTGGTGCAGGAGTTCTTTATCGACTTCTGGCAGCATGCACTTTACCAGCGGATTGATCTTACCAGCATATCTTCCTTAAAAAATTTCCTATTTGTGAGTATTAAGAATCGTTGTCTGAATAAGATATCGAAGGACGATACACGTAGAAAAAGGATGACGCAGATATTTTCGGCGGTGACATATGCCATACCTGGTGAGAAACTGGAGAACTTTGAGCTGGGACAGCAGCTGGAAGGGGCTATCAACCAGTTGCCGGAACGGCAGTCACAGGTTTTCCGGCTGGCATACCAGGAACACAAAACACGGAAAGAGATAGCCGCCGCCATGGAAATCAGTGAGGAAACAGTCAAGAAACAGGTGGCCAACGCGCTGAAAACGCTGCGTGAAAACTTAAAAAAAATAGTGTCTTAATACCCCGCCTAATTATAAATCCGGTTATTAGAATAGAGAGAGATGAATCTGGAATATACATATCAACTAATGACAGAAAAACTGGCTGGGATTATTTCAGCAGCTGATGAACAGCTGTTGGATGAACTCATCGAGGAAGACGAACAGGTTCGGGGAATATGGATGGAGATGCAGGAAGGCAGTCTGCCTGTGCAACAAAAACCCTGGCTGGAGGTGACCAGTTTTTATGAGCAGCATCAACCGCGTCGTTTCCCGGTACAATGGGCAGCAGCAGCGGCTATTATGATCTGTATAGGCGTAGCAGGCTGGATGAAATTCAACAAAACAGTGAAACCTCCAAAGACTCAGCTGGCGGTAGCCCCCTACGCCATGCCCGAAATACAGAACAAGAAAAATGGTATTCAGCTACAACTGGCCAGCGGCAGCAAAATTAACCTGTCGAAAGCCTCCCAGCGGATATTTGTAGATGCAGACCAGCTCAGTAATTCACAAAAAACGCTCACTTACGCCGCTACCAATAACCTGCCGGCAGGCATCAACGCTATCACCGTACCTATCGGTATGGATTATAAGATCAACCTGTCCGATGGTACCGAGGTATGGATCAACTCCGCCACCACCCTGAGATTCCCCTTTACATTCAGCAAAGACAAAAGGGAAATAGCGGTGAACGGTGAAGCCTATTTTAAAATAGCCGAAGATGCATCCAGGCCATTTATCGTATACCTGCCCAATAGTACGGTAGAAGTAATGGGCACCACTTTTAATGTCAATTCCTATGATAGCAGCAAAATAAAAGTATCGCTGGTAGCCGGTGCCGTAAAAATGAATGCCAGTAAACAAGCTGTTGTGTTGAAGCCAGGACAGCAAGGTGTATTCAGGGAAAAAACCGGCGCACTACATGTGAAACCATTCGACGAAGGACAGGAACTTAGCTGGCTCGCTGGTACCTATATCTTCTCCAATGCCACCCTGGACGAGGTGAGCAGCGTTATACCGCGTTGGTTTGGCGTACCCGTAGTTATTGATAACAGCCTCCTGGGGAAAAAGAATTTCTCCGGCAGGGTTAACAGACGCGACCCGATAACAGATTTCTTACATGCACTGAGTGCAACTACTTCTGTTGAATATTACTTCAGTAAAGACAGTACCCTACATTTCAAATAATATATCATAAACGTGATGCACTTATGAAATCACTGACCAAAGCACTGTATATAGAAAGGGATGATCATGCCTATACCCCATTCGGAGAAATCCCCGCCTCCTTTAAAGATGAGCTGATCCCTTATGCCCATTGTTATTTTTATAGCGATGCAGAAGGCACCATACTGGACCAGAACATCAAAACAGACGGCTTTTCCCTGTGGCTGCATACTATAAACATGCAACAGGGCGCCGAGTTACATCCCTTTGCTCAATACCAGGTTATTGCCCTGCATGTATCTGACGATATTCCGGTCACCCTTAGTGAAGGTGGCCACGTGATGCTTCGGCACAAGGAAGTGAATATGTTTAACGTGATGCCGGTAGAACACTCCGCTATCCTGGCAGAAGATCACGCTATCAGCTTTCATATTAATGTGGAACCCGCTGCACTACCCCGTCTTGCCAGGGAGTTCCCCGTACTTCAGCCACTGGCAGCGATGCCGCTTTGTATGGTTACGGAGGCGCTCAACAAGGTCCCGCTCCGGTTAAATGCTGTCGGCAGCCTGATCAAAGACAGAATCCTCAACAGCAAACATATCGGCAAAACCGCAGAGCTCTTTTTCAGACGGAATGCTGCCGATTACTTCTGCAACTTTGCCCGTCACTTGTCGGCACCCGCCCCTATCATGATGAACCAGGTACAACTCAGGTTACTGGATGATGTATTTACCTACATCGTAAACAACCTGCACCAGGCGCACACAATACAGGAACTATGCGAAAAATTTCCGGTAAATAAAGCCATACTGCAACAACCATTTGAACAGGAATTTCATATGCCCCTTGCGGAGCTGATACACCAGGAGAAAATGGCGCTGGCTTTTGATAAGCTGGCCAACACCGATATATCCATTTCCGGAATCATGCAGGCAACAGGCTATGTGGCACAGGAACCGTTCATGGCTGACTTTGAAAAGTATTATAAATGTGATCCCATTCAATTACGAAACGCCCAGTAGTTACACCATGGGAACGCCTTTCAGCAGCTCCTGCACAAACAGGTCTGTCGCCTTTTTGCGGTAAGTTCCTTTTTGCCAGAAGATGTAAGCGCGACGCAATAATTCTTTCCCTTCAATAGGAATAGCCACCAGGTTCTTCCACCCTATCAGTGCCCGCTCGTTCAGCAATGTGGTCCAGTGGCCGTTTTCCAGCATGGAAAGCAGCGCATGTACGTCATTCAGTTCTATTTTTACAGCGGGATACACTTTATGTTTTTCCAGTACTTCGTTGAGAAAGTCGCGGGAGCTGAAACCTTTGGTAGCCAGGATCAGGTTCATACCGTTGAGACTTTTCAGGTTGATCTTTGTGAGATGGGCCAGCTTACTTTTTTTTGATACGGCCATCACTACTTTGGAAGTAAATAATTCCTGTTTCTCCAGGTCTTTACGCTCGCCATCCCGGCGAAAAACCAGCATAAAGTCCAGCTCAGAAGAACGTAATTTTCTTTCCAGATCATCGGTATTGCCGTATTCAATGTATATTCTGATACCTGGATATTTACCGGAGAAAGTGTTGAGTGCAGGCAGCAGTAAAGAAGTGAATGCATACGTAGCACCTATACGCAGATCGCCGGTCAGCATGTTCTGTAAGTCCTCCATGGCCTGTTTACCTTTCTCTACATCCAACAGGATCTGCCGGGCATGCAGTAGAAAAACCTGTCCGGCTTCCGTAAGGCGTACATGTTTTCCGATACGGTCAAACAGGAGCATGCCCAGTTCATTTTCCAGTTGCTTAATCTGTTGCGATAATGTTGACTGCGTAACATATAATGCTGCCGCAGATTCAGTGAAATGAGCTGTTTCAGCGGCTTTCACGAAATAGGTCAGTTGACGGAGCTCCATACACTAATCGTTTTTACTAATGGATATCATTAAAACAATCTATTTTACAAATATATCAATCCTTCCGAAATTTGCAGCATAGATTAATAAAAGGAATGCCTGCATTCCCGCTGCATAAAATAAAATTTTTGAATGGATGTTTTTCGCTCTTTAAAATCCCGGAACTTCCGGCTTTTCTTCTACGGACAATCAGTTTCCCTCATCGGCACCTGGATGCAAAAAACAGCTGTATGCTGGCTCATTTACCGGTTAACCAATTCCGCCCTGCTACTGGGTGTTGTTAGTTTTGCAAGCCTGATCCCTTCCCTGCTTTTATCTCCCTACGCGGGTAGTTATATTGATCGGCATAACCGTTACCGCATCCTGGTGATCACGCAGATCATCTCGATGATCCAGGCAGGTGCGCTGGCCATGATGATCCTTTTCCGTTTTTATAATATCCCGGGAATCATTCTGCTATCGCTGATCCAGGGCATCATCAATGCTTTTGACGTTACCTGCCGGCAGTCGCTCATGGTGGAGATGGTAGAAAGCAAAGATGACCTGCCCAATGCCATTGCATTGAATTCTACCATGGCCAACTTTGCACGCATAGCAGGACCCGCGCTGGCAGGTATTATACTGAGTACTTTCGGGGAAGATTTCTGTTTTCTCAGTAACTTCCTCAGTTATATACCTGTATTAATTTCTTTATTTATGATGAAGATGAATATACCCGTCATCATAAAATCAGAAAGCAGCATATGGAAAGAGTTGCGGGAAGGCTTTCATTATATTTCGGGAGATAAAGATCTGTCATCATTAATCCTGATGCTGGCGGTGAGCAGTTTGTTTGTAATCCCCTTCAATACGCTGATGCCCATTTTTGCGAAAGATCTTTTTCATGGTAACGCCAAAACGTTTAGCTGGTTTGAAAGTGCTGCCGGTCTGGGTTCTATTATATCCGCCATTTATATGGCGCAACTGAAGGGCGGAAAAGATATGGTGAAGATCATGATCACCTCCAGCCTGGTGTTTGCGCTCAGTCTCATCCTGCTTTCCTATGCAGGCTGGCTGCCGCTGGCATTATTGTTCATGATGTTTTCCGGTGTAGGTATGATGGCACAAACATCTGCCATCAACACCTATATACAGACACACGCTATTCCCGCCATGCGTGCAAGGGCTATCAGTTATTACATCATGGCTTACCAGGGTATGATCCCCGTAGGTAGCCTCCTCACCGGTTTGCTGGCACAGGTGATAGGACCGCGCCTTACCGTATGCGTGGCCGGTTTGACAGGTATTGCAGCCACTGTAGTTTTTGTAGCCTACCGGAGAAAAAAACATCATGCATTACAAATGGCATAAATATTTTGTTATTTTGAGATTTTGTTTAAGGAATAGATTTCCATTGAAACAAAATAAACAAATCACCAAATAACCAAATGTCTATACCGTTTATGAAGTCACTCTTCCTGACCTATGCACTTGTTATCACTTACTTTGCTACAACCGCGCAGGTATTTAAGCCTGAATTTAACAGGGCTATTCTCAACACACCACAAGGAAGCATTGTAGAGCTGCCGGGCTTCTTATCCAAACAGATCCCCCACCTGGATTATCACAAAATTGTACTTCCCGGCCCGCAGCATGTCATCTCTGATGATCCTGAATATATCCGTATCCCTGAAGCCATTGCGCTCCAGGAACCGGTGCAGGCGGGTTCCGTACGGCTTTATGTGTACAATGTAAACGGCGTGCAGGAACCGGCAAAAATTGACCGAAAAATAACGGCGCTCATCAAAAATACCGGTACCGCCCCCATGCACCTGCGTATGCTGAAGTATGCCCCACAGCCTGCCAGCACCAACTATTACCAGATCGGTAAACAAGGACTGGCTGATTATTTTGCATCCACACCTTCCGCAACTATACAGGTGATTGCACCCGGAGCCGTAATACCAATAGACCCCAGGCTGGAAAAACAGGTTGTGAAATACGATGAACTGGTACACGGCATCTACGAATTTGTTATTGATCAACCCGGGCAGATCACGATCCTGCAAACGGATCCTGCTACACCCGGTCCTGCAGCCCTGGCCCGCATTAAGACAGTACTGCCCACCAAAGGCCATAGCGGCGCTGGTCGTGGTGTATTTGGTGTAAGCAACTACCGCGTTATCACCAACGGCGTTTACGATACTAAAAACGGCCCCCAACAAATAGTGGTGGCCGACGGAGAACGTGATCCCTGGGTACTGGGTAAAGAAAACACGCAGGAAGGCATCGCAAAACTGGATGGCAACTACGGTGTGATGTACTACTTTGAGATGAAATGGAAAAGCACCGATGGCAAAGCACTCGCCCTGGTAACCTGGAACCCCAACGGTGACAACAGTCAGTGGTGCGGCGGCATGGCCAACACCATGGTAGTAAGCAAAGGGAAATTTAAGGAAGGGATCATTCAGTTACCCAGCGACAGGCTCATTACCAAAAAAGATCCTGAAGCTATTCTCATACAGCTATTCCAGCCGGCAGCTAACGGTGAAGAACAAACGATCCGCTTTACCTATTCACCACCGGGCGCTTCCTGTTTGCCTACACCGCTGGTGTTTATTCCCATAGACCAGGATTATAAGGATTAACAGGATTACCCAGATGGGTGTTTTGTTGTTGAAATAATTTAAAAAATATTAATAAAGATGGGCGGATTTTACGCTAATATCTTACGCTAATTTTTTTTAAACACCAAAACACCCATCTGGGTAATCCTGTTAATCCTTACAATCTTGGTCACTTGGTGAGTGTTACTGGTTTTATCGTACCATCTTTCTCAAAATGCATTTCTTCTATGCAGGTTTCTCTTGCATTCCTGTCTGTTTCTGTGAGTGGTCTGCGGTGGTAAACGATATACCATTTATTCTGTTTGGGCAGGTGTATCACAGAGTGATGTCCTGCGCCGGTGGCGATAGCAGGGTCCTGTTGCAGGATCCTGCCGATACGTTTAAATGGCCCCATAGGAGAATCTGCGATAGCATAGGCTACACTGTAGTCGGGGCCTGTCCAGCCGCCTTCTGACCACATAAAATAGTATTTACCATCCTTCACAAACATACACGGGCCTTCCACGTATTTCTCCGGTGTAATTTCCTTGAAGGTGGTGCCATCTGCGAAGGGTACAAAACCGGTGAAGTCGTCATTTAACCGGGCGATGTTGCAATGTTTCCAGCCGCCGTAGATCAGGTAACAGGTACCGTCCTTGTCTTTAAAGGCAAACTGGTCAATGGGTTGCGCCTTATTGTGAAATTTATCTATCAACGGCTTTCCGAGATAATCCTTGAAAGGGCCGCCTGGACGGTCTGCCACGGCTACTCCGATACCGCCTTCTTCCTGATCGCTCTGAATATCGTTGGCACCGAAGAAAAAGAAGTACTTATTATTTTTCTGAATAACAGAAGGCGCCCACATCGCACGCCGGGCCCACTTTACAGCCGCCGTATCCAGGATACGCGGATGTTTCTTCCAGGTAACCAGGTCAGTAGAAGAAAAAGCATCAAAGTAAACCTGTTTTTCATAAGGAGCAGAAAACGTAGGATAAATCCATATTTCCTTTCCAAATACAACGCCTTCGGGATCGGCATACCAACCTGGAAATACCGGGTTTCCGGCATGGGTCTTTTTCTTCTGCGCGGATGCACTGTGCACCAAACCCGCTATCAGCAATAGTCCTAATAGTTTTCTCATATGGCGATAATTGTATTCAACAGCTAAAAATAGTAAAGCGGTGATATTTATCTCACAAAAACTTTAACACATTCTATGATGATCATAAAATATACACATTCAGATTTTTAATACTTTTACAGATCAGAATGGCATTATCATGAAAGTGGGAAAAAAAATTACGCGGGTGGTGTTGATCAGTGCAGGTGTGCTGGTGTTGTTAATTGCAATAGCCGGGAGTATCCTATACAGCCAACAACAGCGGCTTACACAGCTGGCCGTCAAAGAGCTGAACAAACAATTTGCGGGAGAACTGGTTATCGGTAGCAGCAGCATCTCCCCTTTCAGTAACTTCCCTTATGTATCCATTGCGTTGCACCAGGTGCAATTTTTTGCCAATAAAAAAATGGATGGGCGCCCGCTTTATGAAGTGGAGCGATTATATGCGGGATTCAGTTTACCCGATATTTTCAGGCAGCATTACCAGGTGCGGGTGCTGATGCTGGCCAACGGGCGCCTGCATATGGCGCGGTATGCCAACGGAGAAGTGGACTTACTGAAGGCACATGCTTTCAAAACAGATACCCTTCCGGCGCAACCTGATTCTGCCGATGCCATGAGCCTGGACCTGAAACGGGTTATTCTGAAAAATATTGACGTTACCTACCAGGACGCCGTTTCAGGATGGCAGGTAGCTTCACACATAGAAAATGTAAGGACCTCTTTCAGCATGCAGGCCGGGCACATGGCCATAGAGCTGAACAGTAAGCTGCGACTGGATATTACGGGTAAAACAGATACCACTCTTTTCCGTAACCGGCAACTGTCTATCGACCTGAAAGGCGATTATGAAGAAGCCAAAAAACAACTCACGCTTTCCCGCAGTAGCATCAAACTGGAAAATGCCACTTTACAATTAGCCGGACAGGCACAACTGGATAAGGAAACTTACCTGGATCTCAAAGTAAAAGGCGACCGCCCTGACCTCAACCTGTTGATGGCGCTGGTGCCGAATGATATTGCGGTTATGCTGGGAAAATACCGCCGCGATGGCCGGATATTTTTTGATGGCAGCATCAAAGGCAAACTGGGTAAAGATCAGATGCCGGCGATGAACATCTCATTTGGTTGCGAAAATGTGTGGTTTCAGAATAAAACAGTTGACAGAAAACTGGATTCGCTGGGCTTCAAAGGCTATTATACCAATGGCAGCGGGCACTCGCTGAAAACATCTGAGCTGCACCTGCTCAACGTGAGCGCCAAACCGGGTAAAGGCGTATTCCGGGGCAATTTCGTCATGAAAGATTTTACAGACCCGCATATCATTATGCAGGTGTATTCTGAGCTGGACCTGCAATTTGTGGGTGAGTTCCTGGGAATCAAAGACCTGGAACAGGTAAAAGGACAGATCGCATTGAATATGAATTTCAAGGAGCTGGTGGATATGCAGGTGCCGGAACAAAGCCTCGCCAAATTAAAAGATGGCGTGCAAAGTGAACTTACGGTAAAAGATCTTGAATTCCGCATTCCCGGCTATCCATTACCGGTACGCAAAATAAACCTGCATGCGCAGGTAACGCAGGGCAACCTGCAACTGGATTCCGTGGCTTTTCGTATAGGCAGTTCCGATATACTGGCCAAAGGATCGATCAGTGACTTGCCGGCTATCTTTCATAAACAGGAAAAACCGGTATCTGTCAGGTTCCAGGCGTCGAGCAACCGTATCCGTATCGGCGAATTATTTCAACTCGATTCCACCCATAAATTATTGGAGAAAGAAGTGATGAGCGGGTTTCATATAGGACTGGCATTTGAAACATCCGTAAAAGAACTGCTGCACCCCAATCCTTTGCCCAGAGGCAATTTCCACGTACATCGCCTCAACGCCAACTTCCAGGAGTATCCGCACACCCTGCATAATTTCAAGACCGATGTAGCCATCAATGATACTACTTTATTACTGCGCAATTTTTCCGGGAATATTGATAGCAGCGGTTTTGTTTTCAAAGGACTTTTAAAAAACTATCCGCTGTGGTTTACGCAGATGAAGAAAGGCAATACAGAATTTGCCTTTGATTTCAAGTCAGACCGCCTTGCCATGCAGGACCTTATCGGGCAGCGCGGCAGGAAGTTCATCCCTGAAGGTTATTGGTATGAAGAGGCCAACGGGTTGTGGATACGGGCTAAAATGAATATGAAATACGACACCGCCTTTAAAAGGATGGATGCGCGTATTGCCAATATCTCCGGTACACTGAAGCGGCATCCTATCAAACTGGAAAATATCAAGGGCCGGATCCGCTATGGCAGCAGCCGTTACCTGGTAGTGGATACCCTTACCGGGAAAATAGGCAGCAGTGATTTTGATATGAATCTGCGGCTGTTTGCCGGACGCAACAAACAGTTGAAAAAGCGTGCAAACGCTTTCAGTTTTAAGTCTGCCTTCCTGAATGTAGATGAACTGATGAACTACGATTTCAGCGCGAAAACGCCTGCGAAAGAAGCCCCGGCACGCCCTACCACCGTACGCGAAAATGATTCCCTGCATGCAACCGGATTTAATGTTTTCCGCATTCCTTTTGCTGATTTTGATGCACAGGTGAATATCGGGAAAGTAAAATATCACCGGTTATGGTTGAAGGATATTATTGCAGATGTTCATATGCAGGCAGACCAGCGCATAAAAATTGACACCATCGCATTGCGCATTGCCGGCGGTCATATCGGGATGCGCGGCATGTTTAACGCTACTGACCCGAAGAAACTTTATTTCAGGAGTAAGGTCAAGCTGGATACTGTTGACATATCGAAGTTGCTGATCAAATTTGATAATTTCGGACAGGACTTCGTATTGAACAACAACCTCAAAGGTATGTTGAGCGGGCTTATCAAAAGCAATGTACGGTTGCATCCCGACCTTACACCGGTGCTGAGTGAAACCGCTGCACAAATGGATGTTGAAATATTGAATGGCACACTCCTTGACTTTGGCCCCATGCAGGCGCTTTCCGCTTATTTCAAAGATAAAAATCTGCGCATGGTGCGTTTCGACACCTTACGCAATAAACTGGTATTCAAAAACGGCGTACTGGAAATTCCAAAAATGAATATCAACTCTTCCCTGGGTTATATAGAGGTTTCCGGCAATCAATCGCTGGATATGCATATGAGCTATTCCCTGCGCGTACCCATGAAAATGGTCACCCAGGTGGGTTTCCAGACATTATTTGGCAGGAAACAGGAAGAAGTGGATGCCAGCCAGGTAGATGCCATAGAAAGTCATGATAAAGATAAAAAGGGCCGCTTCATGAACCTTACCATCTCCGGTACACCGGATAAGTATAAAATCGGGTTGGGTAAGGCAAAAAAAGGATAAAGTAAAACTACCGGCTTACCTTTGGAGACATCAATTGAAAGTATGGATCAGACGACAGCCGTTATTACACAAACAAAAAAATGGATCACTGACGTGGTGGTGGGTTGCAATTTCTGCCCGTTTGCCGCGCGGGAAATGAAGCGGAACACGGTACACTACCAGGTAGAAAATACCACAACACTGGCCGATGGGAAAGCTGCGTTTTTAAAGGAGTGTATACGGCTGGATAAAGACAAAACCATTGAAACAACCTTGCTGATCTTCCCCTATGCCTTTGAAAAATTTGATGATTATCTCGACCTGTTGTCGGCAGCAGAACAATTATTAAAACGGAAGAAATATACCGGCATCTACCAGGTGGCCAGCTTCCATCCGTTGTATCAGTTTGCCGGTACGGCGCTGAATGATGCAGCCAATTACACCAACCGCTCTATATACCCCATGCTGCACCTGTTGCGCGAAACACAGGTGCGTAAAGCGATTGCGCACCATACCGATGCCGAAGGCATCCCTGCGCGGAATATAAAATTCGCGCAGGAAAAAGGAGCAGCATATATGAAGATGCTCAGAGATAGTTGTTTGTAAGTGTGGGTTTGGTTCGCTATTTCAAACTTTTTACCGGATTTGCCAGCGCAGCTTTCACCGCCTGGATACTAACCGTAGTTACCGTTATAATGATGGCAACAAAGGCCGTCAGCACAAATACCCACCAACTGATATAAATGCGGTAAGCGAAGTCCTGCAACCACCTGTCCATGATAACCCAGGCGACAGGTGAAGCCACCAGGATGGCAATGAATACAAGTTTCAGAAAGTCTTTTGATAAAAGCGTAACGATGCCTGTGATGCTTGCCCCTAATACCTTGCGGATACTGATTTCGCGGGTACGTTGTTCTGCTGCATATGTAACCAGCCCAAAGAGCCCCAGGCAGGAAATGAGGATGGCAAAAAAGGCAAAGGATATAAATATTTTCCCGGTGCGTTGTTCGGATTGATAAAGCCTGTTGAAATCATCATCTAAAAAAGAATACAGAAAGGGTTGTCCTTCCATTTTATCTACCGCATGATATTTCTTTTCAATCTGTGCTATGAGTGCAGGCAAATTTTTTGTGCTGACGCGAAACGCCATCTTGTCCTTATATCCATCTAATCTGAATACCATGGGAGGAATTTTATTACGCAGAGAACCCGCATTAAAATCCCGTACAATCCCTACCACATTACGCGCCATGGCGCCACCATTGGAATAGAGATATTTATTATTGATGTCATTAAATCCCAGGAGACGGGCGGCTGTTTCGTTAATGATAATAGCCGAGCTATCGGAAAGCATTTGCGCTGAAAAATTGCGGCCACTGGCCATCGTCATGCCGAGGGTCGGTATATAATCCGGATCTATGCTGTTTTCAAATAATCCCATGACATTGCCCGCACTGGCGGCGGCATCCTTCGAATAGATACCGGTATTCATCATGGTAGAGGCAGGGAGTGCGTCGGTCATTGTTCCGGCTTCCACACCCGGGATCTGTAACACTTCATTTTTGAAGGCAGTGGCATGAATCCAGAGCGAGCCTATGTTTTGTAATACCAGCACCTGATTACGGTTATAGCCTAGTTTTTTGTTCCTGATAAAACTCAGCTGGCTATATATGACCAGTGTACCAACGATGAGAATAATAGCGGTCGAAAACTGGAAAACCACCAGGCTATTTCTTAGCCAGCCACCTTTGAAACCGGTAGCCAGCTTACCTTTCAACACCTGTACAGGTTCAAAGGAAGAAAGGAAGAACGCAGGATAACTTCCTGCCAGTAAACCTACTGTTATAATTGTAAGCAGGATAGCAGGCAGTAACCACCTGTTGAGCAGCAGCGCAACACTTATTTGTTTGCCTGCCAACTGATTGAGAAACGGCAGTAACAAAATGGCGATTACAACCGCTACAAGTAATGCGATAAAACTGGTTAATACCGATTCAGTAAGGAATTGCAGGATCAGGTCACGGCGTTGCGAGCCTAATACTTTTCTCACCCCCACTTCCCTGGAACGGCCCGCTGAACGGGCTGTAGAGAGATTCATAAAATTTACACAGGCGATCAGCAGGATAAAAAAAGCAATGATGATGAAGATGTACACGTACTGCACATTCCCCGAAGGTTCCATTTCATTGGTGAGGGTAGAATGCAAATGAATTTTAGTGAGTGGTATAGCACTATACCTGAAGTGGCCGCCGCTTTTCTCCAGATCTTCAATGCTGCTACCGGTCATTGCTTTCAGCGCACTGTTCATATAAGTCTTTGTGGCTTCATCCAGGTATTTATCAATTGTTTGTTTATCTGTACCGGGGCGAACCAGGATATACGTGTCGTAATTATCACTCATCCATTGCGTCTTACGGCTGTCATCCAGTCCGGCCATCGCTTTTATGAAGTTAAAATGAACATGCGAAGTAGCGGGCATGTCTTTGATCACGCCTGAAATCTGGCAGGTGGTGGTATTTTCTGTCAGTAATGTTTTACCTATAACATCCGTGCTGTTGAAATATTTCCTGGCGATACTTTCTGAAATAACAATGGTGTTGGGTTGTGTTAAAGCCGTTTTAGGATTACCGGCTATCATGGGTATGGTAAAAATATCAAACAACGTGGAGTCTGCATAAAAAGCATCGCGTTCCATAAAAGTTTGATTATCCTTCTTCACCAGTATTTGCCTGTCGCCATAACTGCGTAAGCGCACACTGTTTTCTATCTGTGGGTAATCTTTTTGCAAAACAGCGCCAAACTGCGCAGGTGAGTAGCGTTCATGAAAAGCATTTCCGTTTACCAGGAAGTCCGCATCAATCCGGAAGATACGGTCGGCTTTTTCATTGTGCCGGTCGTAGCTCAGTTCATCCGCCACAAATAAAGTGATCAGCAGACAGGTAGCTAAACCTAATGCCAGTCCGAAGATATTAATAGCAGAAAAACCTTTGTTCCGCCAAAGGTTCCTTAATGCAATTTTGAAATAATTCTTAAACATTCCGGAGATTTATACAATTATTGAATGACCTGTTTGCCGTTCCTGCTTTCCATTACAACAAGACAGTGCCATGTATTTATTAATTGATAATCACCCATTTAATAATTAGTATAATATTTAAATTGTACGATTTCAACCTGGTAATTGTTCGATTCTGAACACTACAAAGATACACCCCTCTTCCACGGAATAAAATCATCCTGTCCGTTCAACACTGATTTTGCAGTAACGATACCGCTGGCCACCTGTATAACGTAGTCGAGTATACGTTCTCCTGCAGCGGAAATAGTTTCATCACCATCTATGATGGTTCCGGTGTTGATGTCGATAATATCCCGCATGCGGTTGTATAGCTTTGTATTGCTGGACAGTTTAATGACCGGTGTGATGGGGTTGCCGGTGGGTGTACCCAGGCCGGTAGTAAACAGTACAATGTTGGCGCCGCTGCCCACTTCCGCCGTAGTGGATTCCACATCGTTGCCGGGTGTGCATAGCAGGTTCAAACCGGGGCGCTGCACTTTCTCCGGATAATCCAGTACTGCCGCTACGGGGGACGTTCCTCCTTTTTTGGCTGCCCCGGCGGATTTGATGGCATCTGTAATTAATCCGTCTTTGATATTTCCGGGAGATGGATTCATGTCAAATCCTGAACCGGCTTCTTCTGCACGTTGCTGATACGTGCGCATCAACTGAATAAAACGGGTGGCGTCTTCCGTAGTGGCGCAACGGTCGCTCATCTCCTGTTCCACGCCGCATAATTCAGGAAATTCTGCCAGGATCACGGAGCCACCTAAAGCCACCAGCAGATCCGAGGTATAGCCGATAGCGGGGTTTGCAGAAATACCGGAGAAGCCATCAGACCCGCCACATTCCAGTCCTATACACAGTTTGCTCAGGGGCGCCGGTTGCCGGGTACACTGGTTGGCTTGCATCAGCCCTGCAAAAGTTTGCCTGATCGCATTTGTAATCAACACATTTTCTGCGCCGGTTTGCTGTTGATCAAGGATGTATAATGGTTTGGAGAAGTGCGCATCGCGTTTCTTTATTTCGTCCTGCAACATGGTGATCTGCGCATTCTGACAGCCCAGGCTCAGCACTGTGGCGCCGGCTACATTCGGATGTGTGATATAGCCTGCCAACAAGCCGCACAGCGTTTGTGCATCCTGCCGGATACCGCCGCAGCCACCATCATGCGTGAGGAATTTGATGCCATCCACGTTTTCAAATATCCGCGGTGCGGCAATACTGCCCGGATCTTCGGTATAAATCGTTTCCAGGATCTTTGCGGCGCTGCTACCCGACTGATATGCCGTTACCAATGACCGTGTAAAGGTTGTATAAGCGGCTGGGCGACCATAACCCAGTTCATCCATGAGTGCTTCCCGCAGTACGTCCACATTCCTGTTTTCACAAAATACCAGCGGTATTACCAGCCAGTAATTGGCGGTGCCTACACTCCCATCTTCCCGGTGGTATCCTGAGAAAGTTTTCTGCTGCCATGCGGCAATATCCGGTATATGCCAGCTGGTTTTCCGTTGCGCAGCCAGTTCATAACTGCCTGCAGCATGGCGCACATTTTCAACAGAGATCCTGTAACCGGCAGGAATATTTTCCTGCGCACGGCCAGCCAGCACACCATACATGATAATGGCCTCTCCTGCTGCCAGGGCTGTTGCGGTAAATTTATGCTTGGTGGGAATATCTTCCTGTATAATATAAGTGTTGTCTCTCTCCTGTACCGTTTCCATCTTTTTCAGGTCACGCAATGCTACCACTACATTATCCTGCGGATGTACTTTTAAAATACTTTGTTTCATGTTACGCTTGTTAAATAAATAGCTGAGATATGGTTATTTTCGGGAGGTCCTGTAATGCAAGACTACAGAACATTTCACGAAAAGCGGTGTAACCGTGTCTGTTTATTTACGCAAACGTTCTCGGAGAAAAACGAATCTGCTCACTTATCAGCTAAATAACCCGTTTTATAACTGTCGGAAGCGTTCAAAGGCCACAAATACACTGCAAACAAACAAGAGCGCATTCAAAGCAACACTCTTAAACTCTTTTCTTTTATAGTGAATAACAGATGCCGGCACCATGATACACGCAAAACAAATAGCTGCCACCGGTGTCAGGAAAGGAAGGAGCTGCACACCCCACGGCATAATAATGCCTATGGCGCCCAATATTTCAGCTACGCCGATAAACCTTATCAGCGGGTAGGATAAGTCTGCTACACCGGTCTGCCCGATGCTAACCAGCTTTTCGCGTTGTTGGGTGGATTTCATCATGCCGGAGTAGGCGAAAGTAAAGGCAAGGACTGCCTGGATGCTCCAAAGTATTGTGTTCATAACTTTTATTTTTACAAAGTTGGGAACACGCTACACATTTTCCTTTGACATTTATCAAAAAGTAAAACTGGCGCGGATGCGGCTTAATGTTTCGGGTGTAATACCCAGGTAGGAAGCAATCATGCCCAAAGGTACCCGTTGAATAATGGATGGGGTAAGCTCCATTAATTTTTTATAGCGGTCGTGCGCAGAAGCAAAATGCAGGTCATCAAAACGTTGTTGCATGAGCACAAGTCCCTGGCTGACTAACAGCCGGCCGAAACGTTCAATTTCATGATTCTCTTTATACAGTTTTTCCAGGTCATCATAATTGATGGCCCATAAAATGGCATCTTCCAGCAGCTCTATCGTACGGCGATCCGGCTGCCGGGTAATAAAGCTAACGATAGAAGTAGAAAATGTTTTCTCCATACTGATCCAGTCGGTCACCTCTTTACCGTCTTTCAGGTAATAGGTTCTGGCAAGCCCTTTCTCTATGAAGTATACGTAATTACAAACTGACCCTGCCTTGATCAATACATCTCCTTTCTTTCCCTCCTTTCGTTCCAGGATACCGGCAAACAACGCCCTGCTTTCTGTTGAAAGAGGACTCAACGTTTTGATAGCATCAAAAAAGTCATTCATGCTGTACTGATTATCTGTAAAAAGAAAACCCGCTACAAAAGTATAGCGGGTTTTCTGTATTATCATATTTTAACTGGACAAATAACGCTGAACGAGCGATGCCCATTCTTTTTCCAATGATTCCGGCGGCCGTTTTTCTCCGGCCCTGCTATACCAGTAATCTGCATTCCCGATATCTCCTTCCATCCGGTGCAGGTAAGCATGGATGCGGGCTGCTTTACGGTCGGGCAGGTCCTCGATCAGCGTATGCGCTTTTTGCCAATCGCCTTTTCCTGCGTACCAGAGCGCCTCGAGGTAAACAGAAAGATGCGATGGGCACTCGTTTTCTTTCAGCGAAGTTGTAAATCCGGTAAAATCCATAGTATCCTAAATTAGCTGTAAAATAATGCAATGATCTTACAAAGATCTACACTTTTATTAATAGCCTTCATTCTGTTGTAAATTATTATTACCGGAGATAGCTTGCAAGGGTACCGGGAAACGATTCAGAAATTTATTGTTACCGGGTTGATGATCCCACCAGGGTTCGGTTACAAATTTATTCCACCGGATAAGGTCAGTGCGCCGCCTGCCTTCTCCCAGGAATTCGATGCCCCATTCGTCCAGCATCCTGTATTCATCGAGGTTAGCAGCCGTAGCGGGATCGGGGTCCAGGCCGTTTTCAAAGTTACGTTTGCGCACCTGGTTGATCAGGTTAGCCGCACCGTTATGATCACCGCTACGCCATTTACATTCAGCCAGCATATAGTATATTTCTGTGAGCCTGATTACGGGCTGGTCAGCACCCCAGCGCAATGATTTTTCGCTATCCGGCGGGATAGGAACCTTTACCAGGCGCACACCTGTATTTTCTTCTCCCTCAGATATTTTTGATGGTAGTTGTGAAACAGATGCATATTTTTTGCCGGGGCCTACTTCCGAAAACCGCCCTACCCTGTCATCCAGCACGAGTAGCTTGTCTTTGTACTCCTGTGTGCCTACACAATTATCTCCTGTAACCGGCGAAATCTGTTTGCCTGTGAGGAACATACCTGTATAATTGCCGCTACCAGTGTATACGTAAGGATGTTTGCGCAGATCTTTATCATTAAATTTTTCATAGGGAGATCCCAGTTTAAAAGCCGTTTTATACAACGTGCTATCCGGCCTCCGGGAAGGCTGCAAATGAATGCCATTGCTGGCGCCCATATCTACCCCGAAATAGACCCTCGAATTATAGTGATAAAAATCGCCGTAGAACCAGTCGTATTGCAGTTTATTGAACTGGGAGGGCATGGACCAGATGATCTCAGGTGATTTGTCGTTTGTGAAATTAAAGGCGCCGTTCCAGCTGGCATCCAGTTGATAGCTGCCATACTTTCCGGCAATGATCTCTTCACACAGCTTTGCACATTCGGCATACATCGGTTTGCGGATATAAGCCTCCGCATTAAAATACAGCTCCGCCAGCATGGCCACGGCCGCCGCCTGCCTGATAGCGCCTTCTTCCGCCTCTCCGGCTGCTTTAACGGGCAGTTTATCTATAGCCCCTTTAAACAGCTGTTCCACATGATCAAAGGTTTCCACATCCGTATTACGGGGAAGGTTTTCTTCATTCAGTGAATCAAACACCGGTAGTCCACCAAAGAAATCAAGTCCCCGCATATAAAAATAGCCGATGAGCGTATTCAACTGGTTTACATGCGCATCCTTGTCGGCCTGTGTGAGCTTAAACTGGCCATAGTCCAGCTTATTCAGGTCCTGCTTCGTATCCAGTGCCAAGGCTATTCCCATGAGTGTACCTCTCCATGTTTCCCAGATCCATCCATCTTCCATGGTCCATTTATGATAGTGATAACGTTCGAAGGCGCCGCCATCATACCAATGCGGTCCTTTGGTAGTAACAGCAAACTGGTCGGCAGTAAGCTCCTGCGCCCGCCAGCGGTCATTGACCACATACCAACGGGCATGGGTAAACGGACGATACAAAGCCGCTTTGATATCGGCTTCACTCTTAAAAAAAGTTTCCGGCACTACTTTATCGTACCATACCTCATCGAGGTTCGTACAGGCCTGGAAGGTAGTGATACAGACCACTAGTAATATATAATTAATGAATGCTTTCATGGCTTACAGTTTTGTTGTTAGAAATTAGCTTGCACGCCAAAGGTGAAGCTGCGTGTTTTGGGATAGACATTCAATCCTTCAAAACCCGGTTCAAGACCATTGATGTCCACTTCAGGATCAAGACCGGAATACCTGGTGATGGTAAACAGGTCGCGGCCACTCAGGTACAGGCGCAGGTTTTTGATGTACTTCAGGCGTTCTGTATCAAACCGGTACCCCAGCGTGATGACGTCTATCTTCACAAAATTTCCTTTTTCCAGCCAGTAGTCGGTCAGCTCTTTTTCCCCTTTAATATTCTTGTGTTCTTCGAAGGCAGACTTCAACACATTCTGCTCTTTCACATTTGGTAAGCTGTAGTACATGTTGATCATATTGAACACATCATAGCCAAACCAACCGCGCATATACAGGTTCAGGTCAAAGTTTTTGTAAGAGAAAGCATGATCCCAGCTAAGGATAACCTTGGGAATGGCATTGCCGACAAATCTTTTATCCTGTAACGATTTCGACTGCTGTGATACATCGAATACCTTACCGTCCTTATCGTATAGCAACCAGTTGCCTTCTTTAGAGAAACCGGCAGACTTCCACAGGTAGAACTGTCCGATATCTTCTCCTGGCGCTAGTCGTACGGCGGAGCCGGGAGAGCCGGGTGCCGGGAAAGATTTTCTATCCCACCAGGTTTGACTACCCCATAAGGTTACCAGTGTATTTTTATTATGTGCGCCACGCAGCGTGGATGAATAACTCCAGTTATTGCGTTGTATGGCATTCCAGGTAAGTTCTGCTTCGATGCCCCTGTTGCGCAGACTGCCCACATTCATGGTGGTTTTGTCGTGGATAGCCGGTGGCTGTGATACAGATATATCATAGATCATATCATCGCTGGTACGTTGATAAACATCTACTTTACCGCTTAACCGGTTATCGAACAGGCTAAAGTCAACGCCTATATTAATTTCCTTCTTTTTTTCCCATTCCAGGTTTACATTCTGGTTGTGTGCCAGTCCGTAGGTAGACACCCAGCGGCCATCTACAAGCCACCAGGTATCGCGTCCATACATGCGCATGGCAGTGCCTGGATCAAATCCGGCATTGCCGGTAATACCGTAACCCGCGCGCAGTTTCAGTTCATTGACGAAAGTAACAGGGCGCATAAATGGTTCCGCTGAAATACGCCAGCCGGCAGAGATAGCGGGGAAAGTACCCCAGCGTTTGGCCGGTGCAAATTTCGACGACCCTTCCTGCCGGGCGCTGGCAGAAAGCAGGTAACGGTCTTTATAGGAATAGTTAGCCCTGCCGAAAAAAGCGATGAGGCGTTCCCGTGAGTTCCTCCACGAACCAAGTCCTGCGCGGCCATCCGAGAGGAAGTTGCCGGAGCCCATATCATTTTCTTTCAGGCCGTCTATCGGGAAGTCCTGGTTCTCTGCCCAGAAACCCTGTCCATTGAACTCCTGGAAGCTATAACCAGCAACGGCTTTAATGCTGTGCTGACCAAACTGTTTGTTGTAAGACACCAACCACTCCAGGGTTTTATCCCACCATTTTTTATACTCCTGTTTAGCATACCCATATACGCCGGTTTCCCGTGAGGTCTTATGCTGTGCGGAGCGCCATGAAATAGGTTGCTCGGTAGAATTATTGGTGGCCACCATCACAGAAGTAAAGAGGTCTTTGGTGAGATTCAGTTTCAACGTCACATCTGCCAGCATATATTTATACTGGGTTTTATTACTGCGCAGTTTTACGTCTGCCAGCGGGTTCCAGTAATCGTAGCCTCCTGTCCACACATTGTAGCCGGTTACATCTTCCGGGTCGTACGGTGTTTGGGTGGGATTCAGTTTCAGCGCCATGTTAAAGATGCCGGAATTGTTGTTGTTGTCGCGGTCATAAATATTGGTCACATCCGCATCTACACTGGAGTAGCTGCTATGGCCTATTATTTCCAGTTTATCATCGAGTGTTTTGAAGTGTACGTTGAGACGGCCGCCAATTTCTTTCTTGTTGGCGCCGATAGCGATCCCTTCCGAGTTACGGCTGAAAAGGGTCGCATATACTTTGGCTGATTCACTACCGCCGGAGATGTTTACCACATGCCGTTGGCTGATGGGTGTACTTCTTGTGATGGTTTTAAACCAGTCGGTTTTATGCCCGAGATCTTCTCCCAGTCCGGCGGCTACAAATTCTTCCGGGCTGAGTACTTCCGCGCGGCGGCGTACGGTTTCAGTGGAGAGTTCGCCGGAATAGGAAAGGCTCACCGCACCTGCTTTCGCGCTTTTGGTGGTGATGAGGACAACGCCACCGGAAGCGCGGGTGCCGTATATCGCCGCAGCAGAAGCGTCTTTCAGCACATCAATAGACTGGATGTCTTCCCTCGCTACCGTATTGATATCGCCACCGGGCACCCCATCGATCACGATGAGCGGCCCCATGGAAGCCTTTACGGAGTTGGCGCCGCGCAGTTGAACCGATACACTGGCGTTAGGATCGGTACCGTTGCTGGACACCGTATTCAGTCCCGTTACCTTGCCTTGTACGGCCATCAGCGGATTGGCCATCATACCCGGTATGATGTCTTTACTTTTGAGAGAAGTGATAGAGCTGGTCAGTTCTCTTTTTTCCATGGTTCCGTAACCCACTACCACCACATCTTTGAGCGTAGCGTTATTGGGAGTGAGCATCACACTGAGTGAACCGCTGCCGGCAGGCATTTCCTTTCTGACATAACCGACGGAAGAAAAAACAAGTACGGCAGCATGGTCTGCTGGTAATTTGAACTGGCCCTGGTTGTTGGTGACCGTTCCTTTGGTCGTGCTTTTAATCATGACCGTTACGCCGGGTAATGGATCTCCGCTGAGGGAATCGGTAACGGTACCATTAATAAATGGCTGATCCTGTGCTGCCAGCTTCCATGGGAGGAAACAGCAAAGCAGCACCAGCCACACAATGGGTAGCCCATTGCAGGATTTGGTTTTTCTCATTATGCTATATGTTTTAGGTTTTCAAAAATCGCATATGGTAACGATTCTGCTACAGGTTCAACTATCAATAAGGACGTGGAAATACATACGACGAGATATCGTTTCTACATAGCAGCGTGCTTCAGTTTTTTTTTAGATTTAGTAAATACTTAACGTGGATTGTTCCGTTTTCATGGGTTGGAACAAACATATCATGTACAAAGTACAAAATGATTTTGGAATTTATTTATTTTGAAATTTTGAAATTTTGTTTATAGTTAGGATTAAAAACAACATTTCAAAATTTCAAATAAATAAATTCCAACATCACTTAATGCTGACCGGTTTCTACAACAGACAGAATATTTCCTGCGGGGTCTGTAAACCATGCTATGACCGGGCCTCCGCCGCGGAAGATCCCTTTTTCATCCGTCTTCAGATCACCTTCGTACTGTAGAAATTTTACGCCCTGCTGATGAAGCTGGTCTACAGCTTTCTCAACATCCGGCACCGGAAAGTTAAGGACGGTAAAAGTAGCGGGTGTATGATTGGGTTTAGGATAAATCATGATACTGTTGCCGCCATTAATATGCAACTGCAACATTCCATTTTCTTCCACAACTTCGAGTCCCAATGTTTGCTGATAAAACGCTTTTGCTTTCTGCACATCATTTACAGAAAATGTGCTGAATGCTTTAGTTTGTTTAAACATAATGCTGATGATTTAGTAGTGAAGAATAGGCTAATAGCCGATTGGTGTACTACAAATCTACGACCATTTAATAAGTGCCCCGGGGGGTGAATACGGCAATCAAGGGGTGGTATCACGACATGCTGCCTTCCTGTTAAATCATCGTTACCGGGCTGACAACGATTTGATGAATTACAAAAAGTTCCTTAACTTATAAAATAATAGCAATGATTTCATCACTCTAAACAACTCCACAAACTATGAGACTTAAACAACTCACCGCCATTATCCTCGTGATGGGCCTCTCTGTAATGATGGCCTGTAAAGGAAAACCTAAAGATGCAGACATCCTCGCTACCGTAAATGCATCGCTGAGTACGATTCCTGGCGTTACTGCGGATGTAAAAGATGGTGTAGTTACCCTTTCCGGTACCGTAACGGATGACGCAGCAAAATCATCCGCTGAAGATGCTGCTAAAGCTGTAAAAGGAGTAGCCAGTGTAACCAATGATATTACAGTTGCACCACCACCGCCACCCCCAGCCCCGGAAGTAACCGCAGACGATGCGCTTAAAACTGCTGTGGATGCTGTTGTTAAAGACTATCCGGGTATTGTTGCCAATGTCCAGGACGGTATCATCACCATCACTGGCCAGGAAACTGCTGCCAAATGGAAAAAACTCAAAATGGCTTTGGACGCATTAAAGCCTAAAAAAGTAGACGCTTCAGGGCTGAAAGTAAAATAATTCCTTACGCTTAAAACCATAATCATGGCATTACAGGATAAATACAAAGAGCTGATAGATGCAGCTCAGTCATCCGGTACAACGAACCTGAAAGTTAGTGAGCTGGACGGTGTACTCCATATAGATGGTGTGGCACCTACCGGCGCAGTAAAGGATAAGCTCTGGGATATCTACGGAAAAATTGATCCGAATTTCCTTACCGGCGATGTGGTGATGAACATCAATGTAGCCACCGCAGTAGAAGGCGCCAAGCTGGAAGTCATTACCGACTCTACCAATCTCAACATCCGTAAAGGACCTGGTACCGACCAACCCGTTGTAGGTAAAGCAGCACATGGTGAGACCGTAACATTGATCAATAAAACAAATGACCAGTGGTGGCTCATCCGTACCAATGGCGGCGCGGAAGGATACTCCTACTCACAGTATCTGAAACCTGTGGAATAAACAGTCATAGCATATAACATAGAACAGCCTTCAAGCCACCTGGTTTGAAGGCTGTTTTATTTAATCCCGGGCCTGCACGCACTATCGCATCTTTAGAAATTCCCTTTTCTACAAATCAAATTCCGTATCCGACAAAATCAAGCCAAATGTTTGGATGAAATTTGCAGCTGTAAATTAACCTATACATCTTACCAAATTATTCATTCGATGAAAATAAGACTTACTACTACGGCTACACGCACCACCAGTGCCAGCTCATTTGCTGCCAAACCACAGCTGTTACGCCAGCTTGCCGGCCATATCTCCTTTAAATGCTAACCTGTTTAGAAAACTAATTTACTGATTTGATTAACACTTTTACGTTAGGAGATCCCTGACAGGGCCGCTCTCTGCGACATTCTATAATATATAAGCCATGAAATTTATTGTAGCACAGATATTCATCCTCATCCTTTCCTTTCAAAGCCTCGCTCAAAGCGGGGCAAACTATATACATGGGAGCGTTGTAGATTCCGTTTCCGGTGATCCTGTTCCAGGTGTTACACTGCAATGGAGAAACGAAAAAGATAGCGTTATAGGGATCGGTACCACATCAGACAAGGGAGCGTTCCATATAAAATGTACCACCTTACCTGGCCGGGAAAATACATTATCCATCAGCTTCATTGGCTACAGGACAAAGCAGCTGGTGTTTGAGGTAAAGAAACAAGCAACAACAGATATCGGTTCTGTTAGTATTGCACCGGCCTTTACAGACCTGCAGGGCATTACCGTCACCGCGCAAAAAGAGTCCTACCAGGTAATGCCGGATAAAAAGGTATTCAACGTTGCCAGCAACCTGAATGCAAAAGGAGGTACCGTGTCAGAGGTGTTCCGGCAGATACCCGGCGTAACAATCAATTCCGGAAAGATAACCTTGCGTAACAGCACTCCCACCCTGCTGCTGGACGGCAAGCGGACGAATCTCACCCTTGAACAAATACCGGCAGACCAGGTGGCCTCCATTGAGATCATTACGAACCCTTCTGCTAAATATGATGCAGATGGCAGCGGCGGTATTATTAATATTATTTCCAAAAAAAATAGCAAAGCTGGTATGTACGGTTCCGTGAATGCCAACTGGACAACCATACCGGAGCATAACCTTTATGGGGACTTCAATATTTCAAAAGGAGACTTCCGGTTCAATGTCAATTTCCTGGAACATGGTCACCAGGGCAAACACCGTGAAACGCTTTACAGGAACAATCTTTCAGATGGTACGGCTTTACAGCAGCAAGCTGAAAGTGTCACCAAAGGCCCATTCAGGAAAGGGAAGTTTACCCTCGATTACGAACCCAATAAACAACATACCTTTTCGCTGACCGGCACGTATGGCGGCGGTGATTTCAGGACCTATAACAACCAGCAGAGCTATTACCTCAACAAAGCAGCGTTGGCAGATTCAGGTGCGATCCGTCATACCGGCAATACAGAAAATTTCCGTTTCGGGCAGGCTGCTCTCAGCTATGCATATCAATTCCGTAAACAGGGAGAAAAGTTAACCGCTGATTTCAGTGTAGAAAAATATAAGGGACCGGTAGATGGGAGCTATCATATGCAGTACCAGGATCCGCAAGGCGCCTCCCTGGGCAATCCCGTGTTACAACAATCCAGTGGCGGGTTTAAGGGGCATACCGTTATACTGCAATCAGATTATACCAATACGTTCAAAGAGAATAAAGCTAAACTGGAAACCGGTGTAAAGATCACCTGGCACAAAGATCGTAATCAAAGCCTCCTGCAGGATTATGACCATCACACCAGCGACTACCTGGTGAATAAGCAAGGTACCTATGATTTCAACTATAAAGATCCAACATACAGCGCCTATGGTAATTTCAGCGATAGCTATGGCAAGTTCAGTTATATAGCCGGATTACGTTTTGAACAGTATGATTATACCGGTATGATGCCAGACAGCGGCATCAGGATAGCGTACCATAATCCCGGCCTCTTTCCAAGCTTCTTTCTTACCCGGCAATTGGGAGCCGAACAGGAATTGCATCTCAATTATTCCAGGCGGGTCACCAGGCCGGCCTTTGATGAAATCACGCCAAGAATTGATTACTCCAATCCACAAAATCTGTTCAAAGGCAATACTGCATTGCAATCAGCATTTACTAATCTGCTGGAATTCTCTTATAATAAATCGTTTGGTAAATCCACACTCATTGCCACCGCTTACCTGCGCAATATTCAGCATCCCATCACAACCTACACCTATCCCATTGCACCTGATACCCTGCTGACCACCTATATCAATGCCGATCACAGCAACACCTATGGCGCAGAACTGATCTTTAAAAATCCCATTACCACGTGGTGGAACCTGACAACCAACCTGAACTTTTTTGATACCCGGATCACGGATACCCATATAGGATCTGTACTCGACAACAGTGGATTTAGCTGGTTTGCGAAGCTCAGTTCAGATGCAAAGCTGCCACAGGATATGACGCTGCAATTATCAGCATCGTATGAAGCCCCACAGATAATACCACAAGGTAAAACCAGTAGCACCAGCAGTATAGACCTGGCGCTGAAAAAAGATTTTCTGAAAGAAAAGAACCTGGCCCTCACATTGAGTTGTACAGACATTTTCAATACCGACCGCTACAGAAGAATAACAGCACTACCGGGCACCTTTCAACAGGACTTTCTACAGAAATACACTACGCGGGTATTCAAGATCAATGTTAATTACCGGTTTGGGCGTGCCAATGGTAAAGAAATTCAACATAAAAAGATAGAAACAAATTACAGTAAACAATAAATAATCGTCTATACAATCTATAAACCGTTTATAACGAAAATCCAACAGGGCAATAAACATTTATTATATTGAACGCACGGGAATCTTCCTTATAAATTGAAAGGGTATTTTTAGCCCCTGTCAACAGGTGGCAGCTATTTTATGACATATCCAACGGCAACAGTTACTACAACAGCACAAAATAAAAAGCTTTACGGGCTGGATCATTTGAGAGCACTGGCTATTATCATGGTCTTGTTTTATCATTACCGGATGTTTCCGCACCCGCATTGGCTGGACAATATAATGGGCTTCGGATGGACGGGCGTAGACCTTTTCTTTGTATTGAGTGGCTACCTGATCTCCTCCCAGTTGTTTGTAAACATAGCCGCCGGAAAAGAAATATCCCTGCCGGAATTTTTTATTAAACGTTTTTTCAGGATCATTCCGGCTTACCTCCTGCTATTGGCTATCTATTTTTTAATACCTGCTTTCCGGGAAAGAGAAGCATTGCCGCCACTATGGAAATTTTTAACGTTTACACAAAATTTCAACTTCGATATTAAAAACTTCGGTACTTTTTCGCATGTCTGGTCATTATGTGTAGAAGAACATTTTTATTTGCTCTTCCCGCTTGTACTGATCCTGCTGTTACATTTCAAAACCATGAAAAAAGGAGGACTGATATTGTTGGCAGTGTTGCTCTTTGGCTTTGTTGTAAGGCTATACAGCTGGCATTTCTTAATTGCGCCCGAAGCAGGACAAAACAACTTTGGTATTACCTGGTACCGGTATATGTACTACCCCACCTACAACCGGCTCGATGGATTACTGGCGGGTGTTGCCATTGCTGCGCTATTTGCCTTCAGGCCCGCTGTAAAAGAACGGCTGACAAAACATGGGAATATCATTTTGTTAGCTGGCCTTATCGTTTTAACCGGCGCCTGGTTTTTGTGTAAGGCACAACAAAGTTTCCACGCTTCCATATCCGGGTATCCGTTGGTAGCAGCCGGTTATGGCTTGCTGGTCATGGCTGCTGTAAGTCCGTCCTGCGTGTTGTACCGGTACAATAGCCGCGTCACGGCACTCATTGCCAGGTTATCTTTTGTATTATATCTATCGCATAAAGGAGTGATACACCTGGTACATCCCCTGCTGGAGAAAGCCGGTATTGCGCCCAAAGGCAACCTGATGTTCCTGCTCTGTCTTACAGCCGGCATCCTGGGTGCCCTTTTATTAAATAAAACGGTAGAAGCGCCTTTCCTGCGGCTCAGACAACGTATACTGGAACGTAGAAGAAAGAAGTTGTCCGTGAAAAATGAAATGGTTGGTGACTTTCAGCAAAGGTAGACCAAAAGCTGCGATCGGGGTAAAACCAATGTGCAATCATTTATCTCATTTCTTATCAGATACCATTTACAGCATTGACTCCCTGATCTAGCTCTATCGAAAGCTATAACATAATTTAATACTGAAATTCGAACTATTAATCAGGTATAACCTATTTTACATTCCCAACTTCCAGGATGGTTATTCACTATTTGGTACAAGCTTAATAAAATTTACCAGCTGCGCTGCTGCATTAAAATCATAATATTGCTGTTTTAGTAACCCGATCTGTAACTTTAAAGGCAAATAAATAGCCCACTTGGAAAAGTCGATCAAACTAGGATTCTGCTTCAGTAAGGATTCAATATGTTCATCAATATTATTCAATGATAAAAGTAGATTGAGCCACTTCTTTTGTAATTCTTCCACAGAAATTGACATTTCAAATGAGCTAACATATACATCCAAATTATTTATAATACCATTTACGGTAAATAGTAATCCAAGCGATTGATTAGTTTTTGTACCTGTAAATGAATAAAATTTAACTTTTTTATCGGTCACCAGCAAAGGTCTTTCTCCCTCAACATTCCTAATCTTACAGCTCATAAATTCTTGTCGAATCTCTAATATCTGTTGCTGACACGCCTCATCCAAGTAGGAAAATTGTTTAGTGGAGTAAATTATTTCCAGCATCTTTTCTCTTATCTTGGTATGCACGGTGAGATGTCCACTAAAGAATACGGGTTTTCGCCCATCTGCGGCTCTCACAACTTCAATTTTCTTTGCTTTAAAATCTACAAATTTTATCTTCCAAATTTTTGCCGCGAGTAAGATATTCTCGTCCTCCTTTATTTGTGGAGAGAATGGAATTTCACCTATTCTATTACCTGCATGTAGGACTTTAAAATTAGGCTCCGAAATAAAAACGCTATAAAAATCTTTATTATTAACTATCTTTTCTCCTTCTACTCCAATAATCAATTCAAGTCCTGTCTTTTCTATAAAATCTATGGATAGTAGGTGGCTTATCACTTCTTCCTTCTCGATGGTATCAATCTGAGAAAAAGCAAAGTTTGTTGATAGTTCTCTCAATAACCGTTCATGCGTAATACCATTTCCCCCTTTGAGGATGGATAATATTTGATGTACCAAAATATCATAAGGTTTCTCAGTTATCTCCGGTGGTTCTATGAATTCTTCCTGATAGAGTTCCCAACAAGCGATAGATTGCAAAAGGCTCCATTGATTAGTGGCATACAGAAACAGATTGCTTGGCATACCATTTTTTCGCCCACTTCTACCTACTCTTTGAATAAGAGAAGCGATACTATTCGCCGCATCAATCTGCACTACTTCATCCACACCACCGATATCAATTCCAAGCTCCAATGTGGAAGTGCATGCAATACAAAAACTCCGTCTTTCATTATTTTTCGCAAAATACTCAACATGCTCTCTTACTTCTTTATCAACAGATGAGTGATGTGAGAAATAATTGGAATGCCCTCCCACTTTATCCGAAATCTTCCTGAGTTTAACCGCTATTTCCTCCGCACGCCCTCTATTATTGGGAAATATAAGAACTTTGTCATCCTTCGTTTCTACGTATAAATCTTTCAGTAAAGCCAACGGTAACTCCTCTCCTTCGGCTTCAAAGTATTTGAACTTTGCGTTTATTTCCTTTTTCGTTCTGTCCAACAGGACTATTGTATTTGCTTCATTACCTGTAAATCGTTTTGCTTCCCGATAGTCACCAATAGTAGCAGATAAACCAATTATACTGAATGGAACAGGTATGGTTGATTGTATCCTTGCCAGTAAGGATTTGAGTTGTATCCCTCTCTCCGTACCAATAAAAGAATGTATCTCATCAATAACAACATATCTCAAATTGGAGAAAAGATGTAAGATATTAAATGGTTTATTTACAAACATCGCCTCAATGGATTCAGGCGTTATCAATACAATGCCATTGGGTTGCTTTACCACAGCCTCTTTTGCTGCTTTACTAGCTTCCCCGTGCCACTTTGTAACGGAGATATCGAGGTGTTTACACAGTTCCTCTACCCGGTAAAATTGATCATTAATTAGTGCTATTAGGGGTGAAATATATAGAACCTGCACCCCATGCTCTCTAAAATTTAATTTAGAAAGAATAGGGAGAAATGCAGCCTCTGTTTTACCAGAGGCTGTTCTTGATGCTAGAATAAAATTCTGGTCAGTAGAAATAATTTTCTTGATGGCCGCTGCCTGAATTGGTCGGAGTTCTTCCCAGCGTTTATCTCTAATATACCTGCGGATTGGCTCAGAGAGCAAGTTGATAGGCATTACAACTCATCTATTTCATCCAAGGAAAGTATATCAGGCCTTTCGTCTACCACTTCCATTTCACCAAATAACTTACTTTTCTCCAAGGAAGGATTTTGCCGAAGGATGTTTAATATATTCAAGAAGTCCCTAATTACCTCCCTGGGTGTTAAGAATTCATGCGCACCTGGTTTATTAAACATTTCCTCCATGAAGGTTTGTATATCAACATCAGTAATATCAATACTAGAAGAATAATTGAAATCAAAAACAGCTTTCAGCTTCTTCAATAAAACAAATATTTCATTATGATCCAGTGGTAATATTCTTATTACCGGCTGCGCAAAATCTCTAATCTCTGCTGTTTCAAATTTATTCGTCTCCAGTCTTGTTTTTAAGGCATCGTAGCTAAATAAGCCTCGTCGCTCATTTTCTAACGTTTCTTTTGTACCGGCGAAATTGAAGAAAAGGTGTGATACTTTACCTTGAAAGCAATCATTATAGATAGCCAGTATCTTTTCGTAATTCTTCTCACGCATTACGGAAGTCGATATTTTGTATAAGTTAATTACTTCATCAAGATTAATGAGAAAGCCACTATATCCCATGCTGACAAACAATTTGCAGAAGTTTTTCAGCATGTCATAATAATTTATATCATTAATAATTTCCCTAACACCTAAATCGTGCTTTGCCTCTGTTTTCGTTCTGTATTCTCCTTTCAACCATTTTAAAGCATTTTTCCTTAAAGCCTCATCATCCTTAACGTATCCTTCATAGTATTTCATTACAACCATTCCAAAATCAAAACCACCAACCTCAGTAATTTCATTTATGGTTTTCAAAATATTAGCTTGGATAAGCGGAAATTGTTCCTTCTTGCGAATTTCCGTCAGAAGAATATTATTTTCCAATGCTGTTTTCGAAATAATCTGTTCAATCCATTTCTCCATAAGTGTTGACAATGCACCCCCTTCAGGTTTTGTTTGAATAGCGATATTGTCCATTAAAGAGGTATATAATGACACCGCCTTCCCATCATTCGCATACAACCGGTTATCTGGTGTAAAGTCAGCATTGGTTACAACAAATTTTTGCCGAAGTGCCACCGTATTCATCAAGTGAAGCATAAATGATTTCCCCGAACCAAAGTCTCCTATCCAGAATTTGACCATACTATGTCCATTCTTAACATCTTCTAAAGCCATAATAAAGGCATTAGTTTCTTCAGATCTGCCAACAGTGATATGTTGAATTCCTATTTTTGGCACTACGCCTGCAATTAAAGAATTTATAATAGCTGTAGCTTCCTTGGGCTTTACATTTGCAATCATTTTGAGAATATATTTTGATAGTAATTTTCATTAATAACATAAAAATCGTCATCTTCCTCAATCAATAAATCATCAATTAATTCAAAACATACATCATTGACACTCTCTATTAATTGGTTGGAGAACATTCCGATTGACTTAGCATAAGTGTTTATATCAACTTGCGCAACAGACCAACTATTCTTCAAAAATATTTGCAACAAACCTGATTGTGCTGCATTCAGCTCAACTTTATGAACAGGCACTATTTCATCTTCGGCGCTATGCACTGTGTGATTGGACGAAGGAAATTCAATCGGCTCTATGGAATAGCTATCTGCAAGTGATTCATCTATTGCGCTTTCATCTTGCAGTAATTCATTTAACAACTCAACTGTACCTTTATATTTACGATTTACATCTTTGATCGTACCAATATCTAATTGAATTCTTTTCCGTTTGGGTAAATAGAGCCTAGAGGCATTATCAATTGCAACTTTGAGATTCTTTGTTTTAATGAGGTTATTAATGATAGATTCAAATTCTAATGCTTGCTCATCATTATCAAATAAATTCCTTTGAATTGTTTTAGCAATTGGCTTATTATCAAAAGTCTTGGAGTTCAGATCGTGAAATATGTAATGAGTATATAAAATAAGAGAAACGGCACGATCTCTTTTTGAAAGGATCTTTGAAGCTTCAAAGAATATATTTTCGATAGAAGGGTTATTCTTATTTAGTTTGCCCAGGCATGCCACTTCTTCCAGAAACCATACACTGTTTTTACTTCCAAGCATTCCTTCCAATTCACTTAATTTCGATTTCCAGCGAGTAGTATTTTTCGTGTTTAATTCTATTTCGGTTTGCTCGTCAGGTATTTTTGTATGCAGTATTTCTTTAGGAATTATTTCCCTTATCTTAGAAAGTATTCTTTCTTCTAACTGCAAGTTTACTTCCAAAATGCTATAATTATCGATAGAGAGTTTTCTTTTGTGTCCATAAAGCTCTCTGATGGCATTCTCGCAATGTTTAAAAATGAAAATATATAGCTCATTTATTGTAGATTGAATGCAATATTTGTAGTTATTACTGTTCAGCCTATACTTGTATTGTTTCCTGGCTATTACATCAGCAACGATCTGAAATTGTTGTTCTACTGTTTGTTGTTCTGAGTTATATCTTAGTTGTAATCCTTTAAGCACTGCCAGAAATAGCTTAATTATCTCCAATTGGCAAAATTCTAAATCATAAAAGTTATTGCCTTGATACCAAATTCTATTCAGCAATTTTTCTGATGCCTTATCCAGATTGAGTGTTTTCTTATGCTTTGAACCAAGCCCCCAATAATTATAATTATTCTCCTGCTGGTTTCCTTCCATCATTTCCTGATGGACCCTATTCACATTATTATTATCTCCAATTGCGGTCATTTTCTGTAGGAGAAAGGATCGTGTATAGGGTAGCGTTTTAGGATAGTGACTTCCCAAAATATTCAATCCACTCTCCAAACCGTGAAAATCAGTATCTCTATCGAATTGCTTTAGGAGATCAAATAGCAGAATGAAAGCATAATTATTATTCTCTTGTATGTCGATATAGGTTCCCTTCAAAAACTGCTCTTTAAAATTCTGATAGAAGTTAAACTGTTCTTTAGTGGCAGTATTTATATCGTCATAGGAATATATGTACCGATGGCTCCAATATGGAACAATAATAGTTTTATTGATTGGGTCTGGTAGGGGATTGAGATGCTTTATTTGAACAGATTCTCCAGTTATATCAATTATTGAATTATCTGTTTGGCACATTGTATCCCCCATTATACTTGGCTTTTCTTGCTGGCTTTCCTTGATCATAGTGATTGAGGGAAGGGCCGCCAGATTAGATGGATCTATTTGAATCAGTTTATCTTTTGCATTATCGGCTTTTGGGGTTGAATAATTCCTTATGCTTATATGCTCCTTTTGTAGCTCGGGGGGTAAATTTAATGGCAGCGATACGGAAGCTTCAACTGATGAGGTACCATCCATTTTTTCTCCTGTCGTTGGAGGTTGGCTACTTCCGCCAGTCTTATTCTGAGGCAATTTGGAGAATAAGGCCTTTGATATAGGAGGCAAAAACACCAAACCAAAAACTAGAATAAAAAACGCAGTTCCTACTTCTCCACTTAAAAAACCTCCTAAGGCAGTTAAACACAGGAAAATACCAATGATCCAACGTATAAGGATAAAAAAAATTTTCATGACATAACAAATATTGATGTGACTTGCTACTCAATGAGGATTATATAAATTAGTTCACATCCACTAAGATAAGATGTTAAAACAATTAAATGATTTGGAAAGTAGGCGTAATATAAGTTTTTGTCATGAAAAACACATCATAACAATAAATATAAAAACAGCATAATACATAAACAATGGCAAAGTTAATATATAACAATTAAGTAGATCTCCAAATTTCAAAATCCAAAAATATTTCCAACATGGCCCATTTAAAAAAACGCCCTACTCGGATCTTAAACTTTTTACCGGGTTGGCCAGGGCTGTTTTCACTGACTGTAAACTTACCGTCAGCATAGTGATCAGCAAAGCTCCCCCTCCGGTAGCTATAAATATCCACCAGGAGATCTCTACGTGATAATAGTATCCGGATAACCACTGGTACATGATATAATAAGCCAGCGGAAACCCCAGCAATATAGCAATGGAAACCAGCAATAAAAAATCTTTTGATAGCATGACCCACAGGTTGATGGCGGATGCGCCCAGTATTTTCCGGATACCTATTTCTTTTGTTCGCTGTTCAGTCATGAAGGAGGCCATACCAAACAAGCCCAGGCAACTGATAAAAATGGCAAGCAGGGAAAAGATGGTAGCCAGTTTACCGGTTTTTCTCTCTTCATTAAATTTTTTCTGATAATCCTGATCTGTAAATCTATAATCAAATGGCACAGCGGGTGAATAGGCTTTACACACGGCAGCAATTTTATCCAGCGCCACCCTGGTGCTTATGGCAGGATTCAACTTCATCATAATATAGTTCCCTCCTTCTTTCCTGCTGTAGAAAATAGTGGGCTTAGCCTGTTCATACGGTGAATTCATAACCATATCCCGCGATACGCCAATCACGGTATAGGTTTTACCCCAGCGGATAAGCTGTCCTACCGGATCCTTCAGTCCCATATACTTCACGGCGGCCTCGTTTAATATCATAGCAGTACTGTCAGCAGGGAAAGCTGCTGAAAAATCCCTGCCGGAACTGATTTGCATGCCTACTGTTTTTCCAAACCCGGGGCTTACATCTATCAGGGCAAAATCATCGGCCATTCCAGGTTGCTTGCCTTGCCATTCAAAACCGCCGCTGGTAACTTTCACCAGGGTGGTGGTGCTACCTGTTTCTGCCATTTCTGTTATGGCGCCTTCTTTTAGCAGATCGTTACGTATGGCGGCAAAGTGGTTATGCAGATCCGGCGTAACCTGTTCTATTGAAATAAGGCCGTTGCTATTATATCCCAGCGGCCGGTCCTGTGCAAACTGTATCTGCCTGAAAACTACGATGGTACCAATGATCAGTATCACCGATACACTAAACTGTAATACGATCAGCGCCTTGCGTGGGATAGCTGCGTTGCGCCCTACACTGAAGGTACCTTTGAGTATCTTCACCGGCCGAAAGGACGACAGGTAAAATGCCGGATAACTGCCTGCTATAAATCCTGTTACCAAACACAAACCCAGGCATATCAGCCAGAAAATTCCGTTGGTCCAGAGGATAGACATCTCTTTATCCACGATCCTGTTGAAAAATGGAAGAGATAACTGGACCAGCAGTAAGGCGGTTACAAATGCCATCAGCACCATTAACATAGATTCGCCCAGAAACTGTATGATGAGTTGTATACGCATAGAACCTATAGCCTTGCGGATGCCCACCTCCTGGGCCCTTTTTTCTGAACGGGCGGTACTCAGGTTCATAAAATTGATACAAGCCAATAGCAGCACAAAAATGCCGATTAAGGCAAACAGCCAAACATAACGTATAAGTCCGCCCGTACTTACACCGTTATTAAATTCGCCGTACAGGTGTATGCGACTCAACGGCTGTAACTGGATCACAGGATTAAAAGTTCGATCTTCTGCTGCAACATGGTCCATTTTGATATTCCTGATCTTCGCAGCTGTCGTCGCCATGTCAGCATGATCTGCCAGCTGTACATACATCATGAAGGAATTGTTATCCCAGAGATCTTCCGTTTTCTTTACCCAGGGTTCTGCTATGCCATATAGTTCCCAGGGCGCGATGAAGGTAAATTCCCTGAACAGGCTATTGGCGGCGAAGTCTTCATACACACCCGTTACCTTTACCACTGACTGATTATCCATTTTCAGGATCTTGTTTGTTGGATCTATGTCGCCAAACAAGGCACGGGCAGTGCTGGCTGAGAGTAAGATAGTGTGTGGATCAGCAAGGCTGTTGCGCGTACCATACAGCATTTTCAGGGAAAACATTTCCGGCCCATCCGTATTCATATACGAACCTGTCTGTGATATCTTTTTGTCGCCAGCCGCCAGTACATGCGCATTTGGCCAGGAGACGAGAACGATGTGTTTAAAGTCGCTGCCATAAGCTGATTGCATGGCCCCGCGTAAAACAGCGGGTAAAGCGGAAAAGGTAGCGACTTCACCGCTGAAAGTTTTACTTTGCATCACCTGCGCCATGCGGTCATAATGCGGGAGTACCTTACCAAAAGACCATTCATCCCATGTCCATAAACCTATCAGTAATGCTACCGCCATTCCTGCAGACAAGCCTGCAATATTTATTACTGAAAAGACTTTATTCTTCAGTAGGGTTCTTACAGCAATCCGGAGGTAGTTTCTGAACATAGTAACGTTGATGGTAATACGCAGTAAAGCACGATTTGTATGCCATCAAAGCATAAATTTTATTTCCACGTATTTATATATAATATCTATTATAACATGTTCGCTTTTATGTAGATGATTGTCCGTATCCGTACAGCGTAGGTCATCCCTGTTTGAAGCAGCCATATTCCGTTTCCAGGTGCGACAGATCACATTCCAGTGCCTGGCGATCCCAGTTGCCTGTATTGGCGGCTGCTTCATAGGTAGATTGCATAAATGCGAGGAGCGTTTCCTCCGGGTCAGCTGCTTGCTGTACCACGTCATAAGACAACAGGAACTCCCCCATTTCCGGGCTATAGAAGGCCTCTTCAGGCTTCACTGCCTGTTCGCCGAAAGCTGGCGTAGCAGGATAACAATAAGCATAAAAAGAGGCATGCGGATATTGTTCATTACCGGGCCAAAAACCGCAGGAGCTCACCTCTTTGGAATAAGCCTCCTGCATCACAATAGCTGGCATATTGGGAGCTACTCCTTGGTGTTGGGGTGCATCTCTCCCTGAAAACCTCGTCACCGCCAGGTCAAAGGCGCCCCAAAAGAAATGGACAGGGCTACATTTTCCCGTAAAGCGGGCCCTGAAACGGGTAAACACGTTGTGGATTTTTACAAGCGCCTGCCAGAAAGCTGCCATTTTATGCTGATCGTATGACTGATGAAGATGATCATCCGGAAAAGGAATCGTTACTTCCAGCTCATTAGGCACCGGGTAAATAGCTACATCAATATCTAATATTTTCAGTTTTTCAAATAGCACTTTATAGAAATCGGCTACCGTTCTTGGCCGCAGTTCCAGTGTTTCTTTTTTACCCGTACTGGTAATAATCAGTAGCTGATGCTGCATAAAATCAAAGTCTATCTGAAAAATACCATGCTGGTACGGCACGCTTCCAGTACTTAATCCGTAAGGGCACACATATAGCGTAACATGCCAGGAATGATTTAACCAGGGCATCTTCCGGAGGCGGATCTTTCCTACAATCTGCGTCCATAGGTGTACAGTGGCCAGGGTGTCTTTCCAATCATCAAACTTAAGTACAGGCCATTGTCCCTGTTTTAAAACAGTATCATGCATAGCTAACTATTGAATAATGAAGAGATAAAGCTTTCAATAGTAATATAACAAAAATGGCGTAGTTAGGTTTTAGGAAGATATGGGTCCAGTCAGGGCAGCATTTAAAAATGCAGCGAAGACCCGAGTGATTGTTTAAAACGATCAACTCCGACCTTCGCTGCATATCAAATTTCAAAATGAAAAATAATCCCTATTGCAATGATTTATAATCTTCCAGCAAAAGCTGTAATGTTTTTACCTTATCAGGGAATCTTTCTGCCACATTGTGTTTTTCAGAGATGTCCCATGCGAGGTTAAACAGCTCGGTTTCCGGAGTGGCTGCTTTTGCAATCCTTAGCTTCCAGTCGCCCTGGCGAACGGCTTCCAGCTGCCCGCTGGCATTCAGGTAATACAGCACTCTTTCCGGCATCTTTGCCTCTTTACCGCTGATATGCGCCCACATACTGATACCATTGAGATTAGCCGGAAGTGGCGCTGTATAACCGGTAGCAGCGGCCAGTGTAGGCATCATATCATTCATAATGCAGGGTGCAGTGGATAATTGTCCGGCTGGAACATGCCCCGGCCACCATACCAGGAAAGGCTCGCGGTGACCACCTTCATAGGTATTTGCTTTTCCTCCCCGGAAAGGTCCGGTAGATCCATGGTCCCATGGCTTTACGATATCCCGGCCAAACATACGCTCCGGCATATTATTCCATGGACCATTATCACTCGTAAATACTACGATTGTATTTTCATCCAGGTGGAGCTGCTTCAGTTGCTGCATCACCCTGCCCACGCAGTTGTCCAGTTCTTCGATCACATCTCCATATACACCTGCAACGGAATGTCCTTTCCACGCCTCGTTTGCAGCTACAGGTGCATGCGGCATCGGATACGGGAGGTACAGGAAAAATGGTTGCTTGCTACGGTTTGTGCGCGCGATGTAAGCAACCGCGGTATCTGTATAAAGTTGTAGCAGCTTGCTGTAATCCGGCTTTTCTATCACGCGTGTGTTGTCGTAAAATACAGCCAGTGTGGTATCAGTCTTTACAAAAGGGTCCTGGTAGTCATGGCTGTACATCATACCAAAATAATGGTCAAAGCCATGAGAAAGCGGCCTGGTATCCGGCTTGTCACCCAGATGCCATTTACCAATCATCATGGTTTGATAGCCATTGCTCCGGAACATTTTTCCAAGTGTAAAAATGCTGTCAGCCAGGCCATCTTTACTTCCGGGTCCTACTACATGTCCCATGCGGACCTTATCAGGATAACGCCCCGTCAGCAATGCAGCCCTTGCAGGAGTGCATGCAGGTGAAGGCACCATGAAGGACCCGCTTTTAAATCCTTCCGCGGCCATTTTGTCCAGGTAAGGTGTTTTAATCAGCGGATTCCCGTAACAGCTCAGATCTCCATACCCCATATCATCAGCCAGGATAAAGATCACATTGGGTTTAGCCGTTTTTTTTGCTTTCTGCTGTGCATTGATGGTGGTGAATGGCAACAGGCAGATGCAAGACAACCAGCATAGTTTTTTTATCAACATATCAGTCATTGTTTATTATCTAAAATAATTGTTACCATCCTGGATTTTGCGGCATCAAATTCGGGTTCAGGTCTGTTTCCGGTTGTGGTACCGGCCAGAGATAATGTTTAGGCGCTTCGAAATTACGGGTAAAGGCGCTGACAGTAATTGTTTTCACAACACCGCCATCTGTATAAGTCATGCCATATACCGGCCCGGTCATCAATGTAGCCGCAGTTTTCCAGCGCCTGATATCAAACAGTCGCAAACCTTCCAGTGCCAGTTCTACCATGCGCTCATGCCGTACTGCCTGGCGTAACTCGTTTTGACCAAGATCAGTGGCCAGTTGGGGCATATTTACATCGGCACGCTGCCGCACATCATTGATGGCTTTGTATACACTGGCATCAATCGTATTCAATTCTATTTTTGCTTCGGCATAAGTAAGCAATACTTCTGCATAACGCAGCAGAATAATATTAATCCCGCAATTTGTGGGATTGGCATAATCTTCCGGATTAACATATTTCCTGATGTTATAACCGGTGCTGGTAGCGAGATAGGTATTCCCGATAGCATCCGGTGTACCACTGCCGGGTACCGGGTTATAGGTGATGCCGGAAGGTAACTGGTCGCCCTGAACAAAAATAGAATATCTCAAACGCGGGTCCCTGTTGTCATTCGGATGAAACGGATCGTACCCGCTCCCTGCTGCATCAATTGCTTTGCCATTACTCATTTCGTAGGCATCCGTGAGTGCCTTGGTTGGCACATAATAACTGGTGGCGCTTTTCTGACTGTAAGGCGCCAGTCTGTTGAAAACATTATTCGGGTAAAGATCCTTTACAAATTGTTTGTCCAGTATTACTTCTGTATTATTTTCAGCAGCATAGGAAAATAACTGCTGATAGGAACCATACAAAGTATAACCCAGTCCCATTACCTGTTCTGCTGCATCCGCAGCCAGCTGGTATCTTCCTGCATACAGGTCGGCTCTTGCTTTGAGGGCCAGTGCAGCGCCTTTGGTGATGCGTCCTTTATCAGCTGCGCCATAAGAAACTGGTAGCGCCGGCGCAACTGCAGTGAGTTCTGCATCAACAAAATCCCATATCTCTTTTACTGGTGTACGTTTTATCTTGCTGGCTTCTGCAATACTGATGGTACCGGTGATCAATGGTACATCACCGTACAGTGCTGCCAGTTTGATGTACTGGTAAGCGCGCAATGTTCTGGCTTCCCCTTTCAGCCGGTTGATCAGCGCCGTATCAGTTACGGTGATTTTATCCACGTTCTCCATAAAATAATTGACCGCGCGGATGCCCGTGTAAGTGCGTTTCCATTCATCCCAGACCGTTCCGTTCAGTGCATCGTAATTGCCTCTGTCTATGGTTGCTTCAGCAGCAATATTCTGATTCACATGTGCAATATCCGTAAGTGCATCCCAGGTAAAAATATTGGTACTATCGAGAAAGGTATACAATGAATTTGTGGCCATCTTGGCGTCATTATCTGTTTTCCAGAATACGCCGGAAGACAGGCGGTCGTTGGGCACGGTGTCCAGCAGACTGTTGTCGCAGGCTGTAAAAAAGAGTGCCGACAACAGGAGAAATATGGAAGATGATTTATAGCGGTTCATGCGATTTCTTTTTGATGGTTGATGGTGAAACGATTAGAACTGGATATTACAACCGATGGTGTACAAAGCAGTCTGCGGATAATATTGCAAACGGCCCGATCCCACTTCCGGGTCCAGGTTCCACTCGTTCAGCTTCGAGATAGTGAAAACATTGGTAGCCGATACATACACTTTTACACTGTTAAACACATTGCGCGTCCACTCCTGGGGAAGGTTGTACAACAGTTGTATATTTTTCAGCCGGAAATAAGACCCATCTATTACCAGGCGGTCGGAGGTCATCACATTACGCAGATCACTTTTAACCGGCCGGGGATATTTTGCATCCGTATGTTCCGGTGTCCAGTAATTATTTGTAAAGATGTTGGACACAAAGCCTTCCTGCACGCCCATTTCAGCCAATGCACCGGATAAGCGGGTATCTACATCTGCCGCTCCCTGGAACAGCGCATTTAATTCCAGTCCTTTGTAGGAAAGATTGGCATTGAAAGCAAAGGTGTATTTCGGGAAAGAATTACCGATGGCGGTCATATCGTTGCCATCTATTTTACCATCATTGTTAAGATCAAGATATTTAACATCACCTGGTTTGGTGTTGGCAGCATAGTGCGGGTATTTATCCACTTCTTCCTGTGTCTGGAAAATGCCGCCAGACTTGTATCCCCACAGGGTATTGATGGGTAATCCCACCTTTACGATATAACGCGGATCAGTATCCGAACCGGTAATATACGGGCCGGTACCTTTCAGGTCCGTCACTTTATTGTTGTTGATATTAAAGTTACCACCAAAACCATAATGCAATGCGCCACTATTATTACGGTAGTTGAGCGACAACTCCATTCCTTTATTTTCCACAGCGCCGGCATTCTGCGGCGGTGCAATCAACCCCACCGTTGCAGGGATAGGGAGGTTAAGCAAGATATCGTTGGTCACCTTTTTATAATAATCAAAAGTAACGGATAACCTGTCTTTCAGCAGCGATGCATCAAAACCAATATCTGTTTGCCTGGTGCTTTCCCAGCCCAGGTCACTGTTAGACAGTGTTAACTGCCGGTAGCCACTTGCGGGTGCACCACCGAAAGTATAAGAGCTGAGATATAATGATTCATAAAAGCTGTACAGTCCTACAGACTGATTACCGGTAATACCCCACGAACCTCTTACCTTAAAATCACCCACTACCGGCTTGATTGCAGCCCAGAATCCTTCTTCAGACAATCTCCATCCTGCAGAAAAAGAAGGATAAAAACCATACCGTTTATCGCCGGTAAATCTTGATGATCCATCATAACGGGCATTTGCTTCCAGCAGGTATTTGTCTTTGTAGCTATAGTTTAATCTTGAAAAATAAGAACGCAATCCATATACCGCATCATTGCCTGAATTGGATTTGGTACCGTCGTCTGCACCCTGGCTGATGGAGCCCAGGTTGTTGTTATAAAACCTTTCGCGGTAGGCATTCAGATTGGTTTGTGTGTTACCGATCTGGGAATATCCCAGTAATACTTTGATGCTGTGGCTTCCAATCATTTTATCGTAGCTCAGTAAATTATTGAGCGTATACTCCCGCAGGGTATTGCGGGTTTCAGTCAGCGTATTGTTGGCAACCGTGCGAACGATATTGGTCATTTTATCTTTAACCGTATAGGCGTTGGCGTAGTCCTTCCCACCCGTCAGCATAAACCTTTCGCCGTATTGTACGGAAAATTTAAGTCCGTCGATGATTTCCCAGTCGCCTTTCAGGTTACCGGTAAAATAATCGATTGTCTGCCGGGAGGTACCGCCGATTTCTGCGAACATGAGCGGGTTAGCGCCTTGCGGACTAAGACCATAGGAACCATCTGCGTATTTAGGTACCGCCCAGAGTGAGCCGTGCAGCATATACTGATAAATAGAAAGTTCGTTGGCAGGTGTGAGAGACGCATTATTACGGTAGTTGGCATCTGCACTGAATTTCATGCGGTGAGGTGCATTGAAATCCGTGCTTACACGCACCTCTTTCAGTTTATTATTAAAATTGGTGATGATCCCTTCCTGGTCACTGTACCGTACACTCATGCGCGCCCTGAAATTTTCGCTTCCCCCGGCTACTGCCAGGCTATGGTTCATTTGTGGTGCTGTGCGCAGCATTTCCTGGTACCACACATTGGGCAGCGGGTATTTTTCGCGGTCGGTAGCATTCACCCATGCCTGGATGGATTCTTCTTTATAGCGTGCCGGTATGGCCGCACCAGCGTTGGTATAAGCAGCCACCTGTTCGCGCATATAACTCTCCAGGTCCATCATTTCAGGGTTGTTGATGCTTTTCTGAAGGGCGTAAAAGAAGTTATAGTTGACGGTCAGTTTACCTGCCCTGGCCCTTTTGGTGGTCACCATGATCACACCGTTCGTAGCCCTGGAACCATAGATCGCACTGGAAGAAGCATCTTTCAGCAATGAAATGGATTCAATATCATCCGGGTTAATATCTGTTAACCGCTGTTCTATTCCATCTACAATGACCAGTGGATCATTTTTGCTCAGGTCATAACCGGTAGTACCGGAAGCTAAAGTAGCATTGAACGTAGTAATACCTCGTACCCGGATGGAAGCACTGGACTTGCCCGGTGCACCGCCGTTGTCCAGGACCGTAACACCCGGTGCTGCGCCCTGCAATGCCTGCTGGATATTGGATACTGGTCTGCGGGTCAGGTCCTCACCAGTCAGCTGCGATATAGAACTGGTCAGGCTCACTTTTTTCTGCACACCATAACCTACTACCACGATATCTTTCAGCGCCTGCTCCTGCGATTGCAGCTGCACATTCAGGAAGGCACTGCCTGCAACAGTCATCTCCCGGGGTTCATACCCCATGTAGGAAAACTGTAGCACTTCACCTTCCTCCGCCTGTACAGAAAAGGTACCATCAGCAGCCGTGACTGCACCGGTGGCTTTACCTTTTACCTTTATGGTTACCCCGGGTAAAGGTTGTCCGTCGCTGGTCACCTTTCCCTTTACAGGCTGCTGCACGTCCACCAAAGTGGATTTGGTGTCTTTCAACTGTTTGATAATAATGTTGCGCTCCACAATTTCGTAAGACATATGCAGGCCATTCAAGCAGGCATCCAATGCTTCCTGTAGCGATGCGTCCTTTACATGCACATTTACAATCTGCTTCCTGTTGAGCTGCTGGTTATCATATAGAAACAGGTATCCAGTCTGGTTTTTAATACTTCCCAGCACTTTTTCGAGCGGCATATTGTTGGCAGCCAGTGTAATCTTTTGAGAAAAGGCTTTCCCATTCACATGTAAAAAGCCGATTACTAAAAGCAATGCGGTCATTTTCATAACCAGGATCAGTTTGGATAAAGCAAGCCCCTTCTTATACGGAGCTTTTCCGATAAAGTTTAAATACATACATTTACATTGTTTGGGTAAAACGTAAAACAGTCTTTGAAACGGATTAATTTTCCGGGTGCCCGAACATCCCGCCGGTGGTGCTTCGAACACCTCCGGCTTTTTTTTCAGTCACCACTTGTTTGCATCATTTATTATGTCTCCATGCGTGGTTGATTTTTTTACTTTGGTTGATAAATATTGCTCTTTTATTTTATCATGGCATCACTTTCAGTTGACGTCCGTTAATGCTGAAATGCAGATCGGTGGCCTGTAGTACGGATAATGCCTGCTGCAATGTGTAGCTCCTGTACACTTCTCCGGTCAATTGCCGTTTCTTTACAGTTCCTTCTATAACAACTTCTATATCATACCACCGGCTCAATTGCCGCATAACGGTTTCTATATCAGTATCTGCAAAGATGAACAGGCCGTTCTTCCAGGCCATTGCTTCCTCTACATCTACCTGCTTCACCCGTATTTCACCATTTTTCATGCTTGCCTGGTATCCCGGTTTCAATATTTTACCTTCCGACGCAGCAGAGATCCTGATGGAGCCTTCCAGCAGAGTGGTATTTATTTGTGGTTCATCCGGATAGGCATTTACATTAAAATGAGTTCCTAATACTTCTATCTCTGCGTCTATGCCCATTTTCACTTTAAATGGCCGCTGCGGATCGGGCGCTACTTCAAAATATGCTTCTCCTGTAATGTCTACACTTCTTTCTTTACCACTGAATACAACAGGATACGAGAGAGAAGAACCGGCATTCAGCCATACTTTTGTGCCATCAGGCAACAGCAATTGGAATTGTCTGCCACGGGGCGTACTGATCATATTGCGGGCCGTTCCTGCTGCTGTTTGTGTGCGTGCATCCTCTTCCTGATAGGCCAGGTAGCCGTTTCTGATCATTACCTTTGATCCACCCTGGGAGGCAATTTCTCCGTTTTCCAGGCTGTCCAGCTTAACTGTTGAACCATCTGCCAGTGTGAGTATGGCACCGGTGCCACCGGGACTAACATCCTGTTGTTTGGCGGCTACAACCCGTGGAGCCGGGTCAACCTTTGGTTTGAACCACCAAAGCCCTGCACCGCCTGCCAGCAACAAAATGGCGGCAGCATAAGGCAACCACCTGCGGATAGAAAAAGACGATGCTTCAGCGGGAACTTCTTCAGACAACGATGTGGTACCTACAGCCGCACGAACCCTTTCCAGCACCCGTTCCCTGGAAGCAGTTGCTTCATATACCTGTTCCAACCCCTGCTTTATCCGGGAGGGCTGTATCATATCTTCATACAAGCGCCTGTTATCAGGCGATCTTTCCAACCATTCCTGTAGCTCCTGTGTCTCCGGGGGGCTTAATTCTCCGCGGATCGACTTAAATATAAGTTCACTTAATCGCTTCGTAGACTCTATCATGAAAAGGACAGCAATTTGCTTTATATAATATAACAACTGGGTTTGACCAGCGTACAAGTGGAAATGAAAAAAAAATAAAAAAAGGTCAGAATCGGGAAGTAAAAAGGAGTAAGAGGATGGTTAACGGGAACAGGTCCGCTCCCTTAAAACGGCTGCGGAGAATTTTCAGCGCGGTCACTTTCTGATTTTTTACCGCCTGCACGCTTATCTGTAAAGCTGCTGCAATACTGGTATTATCCATTTCTTCCAGGAAGAACATACGGACAATATGTTGCTGCCGGGGTGGCAGTCTTTCTATTTCCCCCAGGATATGTGCCTGTAAACCGGCCTGTAATTTATCACTGAAATATTGATGCTCGTACACTTCTTCCGTTTGCGAAAGCAGCCATTCTTTTTTTTCGCTACTCCTTTTCTCCCTGATCAGTACATTCAGACAGGCGTTACGTACCGTGACCCGCAGCCATCGATGCAGCTGGGGCAAGCTCCCGAAGCTGGCAGAAGATTCCCATAATTTAATAAATGTGTCCGCCAGAATATCTTCCGCCTGGTGTAACGGTAAGAAGCGTTGTGCGAAAAAAAGTAATCCGTTATAATATTCGTTGTAGATCTCTTCGAATGCGGCCGTACTACCCGCCGTCAGCCTGGCCAGCAATGGTTGATCATCATGTTCTTCACCTATTGGCATTCACCTGACATCTTTTAAATCAATTGTAAACTTACAAAAAAACATCTGCTGTCATCTATTTATCATGATTATCTATTCCCCTTTCTTTTGTTTGATGATATATGCAGTATAAGAATTTTCCGGAGATGAGAAAAAAAAGAGGCCAACCCGGGTGGGCTGGCCTCTATGAGATGCAGTAAAAGCAATATTTATTTTACGGCTAATGCACGTTTTACCAACAACTGGAGATATTCATACTCCATTTTCGGCTTACCTGTTTGCATTTTCACAATTTTATCCAATGATTTTTGTGTTTCAACCAGCCAACTATAATATAAATGCGTAATATCTTCCGTTTGATACGGGATCCTTGGCATAAAGCCAAAACCCTCAACAGGGCCGGTAGCAGTGGTTTGTGTACAACCCACCGGTGATAATCCGTTTTCCAATGCCAGGTGATGCAACTTTATAACCCCTGCAAATTCGTCGGTATTATCAATCAAACCAGCTGTCATCGCATTTTCTTTACCTTGCACCACAGGCAGCACTCCAGCTGAACGTATTAGCACCTGGACAAAACTTCTTTGCAGGTTGAGCTTTGAATCTGTAGGCGTTTTACCCTGTAAGGTTTCTTTCCACAGGTAATTGAAAACATCTGTAATGCATTCTTCCTGTGTATAACTATCATGGCCACCTTTCGCTTCACTATAACCAATATTTGATACCCACCGCATGATGTACGGGAACAAGAGTGTTTGCATAAATCCCGATGCACTTCCATTGATAACATCCAGGTTTTTCTCCAGGTGGGCGTTGTTTAACCAGCTGGAATTTTCCAATGTTTCCAATAAAAACACCATCGATTCCCTTTGCTTTTCTTTTGGCACTACTTTGTAAGCAGGAAAAGGATCTCCCTCATATTTTTCATATTGATAAATACCTCCCAGGTTGCTCAGTACATGTGTTAAATACCAATAAAACTGGATATTGATGATAGAGAAATTTACTTTTCTCCGGAAGCTATAATCAGGATCATCTTCTTTCACCCAATCATTAAAATGTTCCATCAGGTATTGCAGGTTGCTCATGGCATACCGCGTTGCTTTCACCTGGTCATCGCCCAGATCTTCCGACAATGCATTTGGATCAAGGTTTCCGGTAAACTGCTGTTTACCGTAACGGAACATCGGGTCTTTGATTTTCTCACTTACAAAAGCTTCCAGTACCGGTACTTCCGCGGCGGCGCTGTTGGCGTTTTGAATAACGCGGTAAAGCCAGTTGATTACATAGTAATCATATACCCCCAATGGCGGTGGTGTCATTTTCACCCCTCTTTCCATATCACCCGGTTGTGCAACAAAGTTAAACCGGGCATAATCCATGATGGAAGGTGTAGTGCCGTATTGTTGCGTAAAAGAAGGCGAACGTAACGAGTCTACCGGGAAGGCAGACGATGCGCCCATATTGTGCATTAACCCCAGGCAATGCCCTATTTCATGCGTTAATACGTAAGTCAGCGACGGCCCTACCAGCTCCATCGGCAGGTTTACTTTACGTGCACGCTTATCGGCAGGAGCGGTTTGTATAAAGATCCATTCGTTTAGCACGTCCATGATACCATGATATACATATACCGAAGCATTGAGGATTTCGCCGGTACGCGGATCTACCCATGATGGCCCCATGGCATTCTGGGTAGCTGTGGGCGCATACTTAATGCAATTATAAGTGATGTTATCCGGGTCGAATGTAGTATCATTCTCGGGGTACATACGTGTGATCACCGCATTTTTGAAACCAATCTTTTCAAAGGCTTCATTCCATTGCTCCACTCCTTTGCGGATATAAGGTACCCAGGATACCGGAAATTTATTGTCGATATAAAAAACGACCGGCTTCACCGGGCTAACCAATTCACCTCTTTCAAATGCAGCTTTATCAGATGGTTCGAGCCTCCATCGATTGGCGTAGTAAACAGGTGCAATACCTGCTGTTGCACTGGTTTCCTGGTAATTTGTGTAAAACACACCAATCCGTGGATCGTTGATCCGGGGGCGCATCGGCACATCGGGCAGCAAGCAGATCGTCCTTTTCATGAGTACCGTGGAAGGACGATCTTCTGCCGTTGTAAACCCAAAGAACGTTTTAGTAACCCCGAAACTGAGATAACTGCTAATCGTTACGTTGGCAGGAAAGGATTGTATCCCGGCTAAAATGGAGCGGTCCTGCTTAAAGCTGGTACGACGGCTTGTCAAACCTCCTACCGGCGAATAAGGGTCCATTGCTGCATTCCCGCTGACAAAAAATGCGGTAGGTTCAAATACCAGCGCACTGCTATCAGGAGAATAGGCCAATACCTTATAGGATGCCAATACAGGCGCTATCTGGCTTTTATCAAGTACGCCGGCTGTTCCATTATCATCTTTGCGTTGTTCGAACTGCATCAACTTAATAGATACAACTGAATCCTTTTCTTCGAAAATCACACAAAGCGGATCATGCGCCTGTTCCCCGGCAGCGCCATCCTCTGAATGGCTCACAGACACTGCTACAGAGCCAATCAGCATAGGTTTGCCCAATAACTTTACCGGGAATTCGAAATACAACTTCCCTCCTAACTGGTGCATGGTAATAAGCCCGGTAACTGTTTGCTTTGTTTTATTTTTAAACAGTTTTTCATACGCCATTTGCTTATTCACGGTGTCTTTCTTAGCAGCCTTCTGCGCAAAGGCCGGGGTAGTTACGCAGAGTGTTACCATACATCCGAATACCAGGGCTGTTAAGCCTTTCAGGATACTACAGGAAAAGGTGCTACCGCGACTTTTATCAATATTAATTGATCTTTTCAACATAAACATCCCCCGTTATTTTAATGATTTTTCAATTTGTTCCAACAGCAACCTGTAATGCATGCGGGTTGTGGTATCGGTTGTTTTTGCCACGGTTGCTTTCAACAATGACTGACAACTTTTTAGCTGTGCATAATAGGCGGCTTCCATAGAAGGCGCCAGGGAGAATTGCACACTACCACCACCAAATGCCTGATAAGGCGCCGTTTCGGGGATATTATCACCCGAATGGCTACACGTAGGTTCCATATCTGTAATACCTGGAATAGTAAACGTTCCCTGGAATCCGCCTTCATTTTCCTGCAATTGAATCCCGTTTGGCTTACCGCTGTTTGCAGGCGATAACTTAGATTGCTTTATCAGTCCTGCTACATAGGCTTTCTGCATCTCACGATCCGTTACGTCCGGCTTTCTGCCTTTTGTGGTGGAACTCCATACTTCGCTGTACAGGTTTTTCATTACCTCTTCGCTGGTAAGAGGATTTTTCTCGGTAGATTTAGCAGCACTTAAATTAACTTTTAACGGTGCGTTCAATAACGCTTCAATAAGTTGCTTTCTCAATATCATGGAAGGCGTACCTACCAGTGCCATCTCCTGCAACACTTCCTTATTCTCCAGCCAGTCCAGATCGCGGAGCTGTACTATCAGCCAGTCCAGGGCTGCTTTTTGCTTAGCACGGGATACAGATTCATACATCAACACCGGGTCTCCTTCATACTTTTCATTGATGTACATCCCACCCAGATTCGCATGTACATGATTGATATAACGCACATATTGCGAGAGGATATTGTTCCACAACTCCTTGCGATACGTATAGTCTTTATCGTACTTGCCTACCCATTCATGCAGATGCGCCAGGATGTATTTTAAATTCTTTACCCCATATACAGATGCCTTTACAGCATCATCTCCCAGGTCTTCTGTTTGTGCGGAAGGATCAAACGGAATACCCTGTTGAGCACCGTAACGGTAACGGCGATCCGCTGCTTTGGCTTTAATTTTTTCTGCTTGTAGCTGGTCCTCTTTTTCCTGTGAAATACCCGGAGCATAGTAACTATAACTCCAGTCAACAATGTAATCGTCGTACAAACCAAATTCCGGTGGCGTAAGCTGAACACCCTTTTCCACATCACCGGGTTGCGCTACGTAATTGAAGCGTGCATAATCCATGATGGAATAAGTAGTACCATATTTTGCCGTGAAAGAGGCTGAACGCAATGAATCAACCGGGATAGCAGATGATGCACCCATATTGTGCATGAAACCAAGACAATGCCCCACTTCATGACGGATCACATACTGGATACCCTTCATCAGCAGATCAGCCGGGAGTTGTTTATTACGAACCCGGGAATCGGTTTGCGCCGTTTGCACAAACATCCAGTTGTTCAACAACTTCACAATATCATGGAAGGCATATACCGAAGCATTGATGATTTCACCGGAACGCGGATCCACCCAGGAGGGCCCGATAGCATTTGCAATAGCAACCGGTTGATAGCGGATACAGTTATACTTCAGGTTATCCGGATCAAAGGTAGTATCCCCCACCGGGAAGTCTTTTGCCACAATGGCGTTTTTAAAACCCATTTTTTCAAATGGTTGCTGCCAGCTGTTTACAGCAGCCCTGATAGCAGGTTTCCATGATTCGGGGAAATCGCTGTCAATATAAAACACGATTGGTTTTACAGGTTCACTAAGACTTCCTGCACGGTAAGCCGATGTATCCTTTGGTACAAGATTCCAGCGGTTGGCATAGTAAACGTGTTCCGTTTTATTGGCTGCTGCCGTAAACATTGTTTTGCGTGTGGTAAATACCCCGATGCGTGAATCCGCTTTTCTTGGGCGAACCGCCACTTCCGGCAAAAGGAGTAAAGTACGTGTAAGCACTACCGTTACAGGTTTATCTTTAACAAGCGTCCGCTTGTCATTACTCAGGGTATTTTCATAAGTGAGATGACTTTTAACAAGCAGGTTATCATTGAATGATTTAAACTCACCGATAAAAGAGCGGTCACGTTTGAAACTCTCTGCTATTTTGTATCCCGCCATTTTATAGATACTAAAATCGCCAAAGGGAGATAGTTCTTTTATATCATTCAGGAAATAGTCGGTAACATCAATAACCGCTGTTGTTTTAGCGGGGTTGTATGCCTGTACCGGGAATATTTTCAGGATGGCACCCATGTTGTTTTTCACCAGTGCCTGTTGAATATTGGGATCATCCGCCGGGGCAATATTGCTGCTTTCCATTTTGCAGAGCAGTAGTGCCGAATCAGCGTGTACCCACCTTACATGCAGGGGCGTTTGCGGTTTTGACCCAACAAGACCATCCATGTTATCGCTGATTTCAGAAATGGTGGAGGCAATTAACATGTCGTGCTGCATCAGTTGCAGTGGAATTTCCAGGTATAATTTCTGATTCTTGTAGTAAAGATTCATCATACCCTGCGACTGCCGTTGCATGCCACTGGTAAAAGTAGTATAGCCTTTTTTCTCTGCGGGGGCTACAACTTTCTCCATTGCTTTTCCTTTGCGCTTACTTTTCCGGTGACCCTTCTCTGAGCTGTCGCCTGATTGTGCTATGGCGACTGTGCCTAAAGCTAACAGCATTACCAGGGATAAATTTCTAAACAATTGGTGCTTCATAATTCCTTTATTAGCAGCTATACTTTCCCTGCTGGTCTGCAGCAAAATTGCTGCAGACAATACAGGTATTAGAATGGCGGGTATTACATTTATTTTTGTGCGGTTACGCTGGATATTTTTCCAAATCCATCATACACCTTACCGTTAGCAATATCCAGGTTTCCAAGACCGGGGTTTATCATGGGCAGCAACAACAATTTACCTTGATTGCCGTCGTAGGTAGCCATGATCAGTATCTTTTTATTTGTATTTAAAGTGGCGTCCACATTCGGATAATTACCCTGTTGATAAATCTGAAGTACGGTTACCTCTTCCCCGGCGGGCAATGTATAACGCTCCTGGTAGGAAGGAGTGGATGTTCCGTATAAAACGGCATACACTTTATTCCCGGATGTATAGTACAGGACGTTTTGATCATCGGCAAATACAAAATGATGTGCATCGGCTATACCCGGCGCATTGGAGAGATCAAACTGTGCTTTTGGTGCAGGTGGTATAATATCCGGATAATCATCTATTCCCTGATCAAGTACAAATAAGGATATTTTACCCGTTGCCTTATCTTTCAAAAGGTGCAGAAAATCTTTGTTCATACTCAGTCCTGCCGCCAGGTTTTGTTTACCGGGCACATTACTTGGATCAAACGCACCACCGCTAACAGGAGGGTATTTACGCATAACGTTGTCGCCAAAAGACTGTACCGTAGAAAGATAAACAAAATGCCCATGTACCTCATCATAGAAGCTTACACGAATGATGATACCGGAATAATTATAAGGATTTAAGGCCACCTGTGTGGGTATCACAAAATTGTTATCGTATGGCGCCGGATACTTGGGAGTAGCACCCATATTGGCGGCGGTAAATTTTCCTTCTCCTATATAAATATCTCCCAGGTAAATACCTCCCAGCGCCTGTGGTTTCAGTACCGGACGCGGTATATAAAACAGGCTGCTGTTTTCACCTGCCAGGGTATAATCCAGTGTTTTGATATTGAAAACGGAATTACTGGTGATACCAGTAACCATATCCACCCCGTAGATTTTATAGAAACGCATTTGCTTTACAATGCCATCTATTTTCTTACCATTGATGGAAGAGAAGACATTATATTTCAGGCTTTCTTTTGTCGCATCTGTCGTAACCCATGGCATCATCAGGTGATTGATATCGGATTGTATGCCGTCTTTACTATCCGCAATGACCAACCCTTCTCCAATGTTATTGAGTACAGTTATCTGGAAGGGCGTAATATAACGCAAGCCGTTTTGCTTATCGGTGACAGTATACACCAGTTGATGATATTTCCCGGTAACATTGGGTCGGAACCTGATTTCAGCGGCCAGGTATTTCTCTGTTGAAAGTACCTGGTACACGGTATCGTCAGGCTCCATATTTATTTTCCATTCGTAAGTGAAGGAGGCTTCATCGGCCCCATTCAGGTTGATGCCCGGCTGTAATTTAAGCGTATCAAACTGGTACACACCCAGTTTACTTTTGCCGGTGGTATCTACTACTACCCCGTTGATTTTATGTACATCCAGGGTGCTGGAATCTTTGCGGCAGGAATAAATGGCCGCCAACAGGAGCAGGCTGCCAAATAAGTATAATGATCTGTTCTTTTTCATGTAAATGGTCTTTGCTGGCTATTCAAATATTGACTGTGTATAGTACAATGGTACTATGGGTTGTCCGGCTAGTTTGCCATCGTCGTGTTTCAGTATATCACGGGGATGCGCTTTATTCCATTGCATCACGTAATCACCGAAAATACGGCCCATGGCTTCACCCCCAATCGGTGTAAGTAATCTGTATTCAGCAGCAGTGAGGGTTTTGAGTCCGGTGGTTTGCACAATCAACTGATAAGCCTTTGTACTTGGCTGAGCGGTGAAAAAGTATTTGAAATAGGTCCATGCGGGAACAACTATCTGATCCGACCATTGCACGGTATACTCACTTGTTTCAATATTGCCGGCTGCAAAATCAGTGTCATCCGCCAGTTTTATTTTGATGGCTACACGTTGGTTACGCAAACTGCTGTCGTTTCTCAGCTTTACTTTATAAGTACCCGTGAAAGAACCCGCCGGCACTGTGCCTCCCATCATTTCAAACAATGCGAGAGAAGCCGTGGTGGAAGAATCAATCACCACAGCGGTGAAGGAACGGTCATGACTGGCCGCAGTTCCGCTGATGCCTACGGGGATCTCCTGGATATATTCACCGCTGGCGTTACCCAGGAAGCTGTATTCTACAGTCTTGCCGGTAAAATTTACAGCTGGCGGTGCACTGTAAGTGAGCAACTCGGCCCGTTTGCAGCCGCTTTGCAACACAATGCTGCCAGCTGCCAGTAATATAAATGCAAAATATTTTTTCATGTCAGATTGCTTAATAGATATATTTTATTGAATACGGCCACCAAATTCAATTTCATTTGCCGGATACGGCAACACATATAAGGCGTCGTTGGCTACCCTGTCGGCCGCTAATCCCGGATAGGTGGTAAAGCCGAGACGTTTATAGTAGAAAAACAGCTGTCCTTCAGAAAGGAATTCTTTCCTGTATTCTTTGGTCAGTTCGTCTTTTACTGTTTGCTTATCGCTTCCTGCACTGATGTCCTGTAAGATTCCACGGGCCTGCCTTACAATATTTAAATATTGAATGGCCTTTGCCAGATCCGTATCGATATAATCTTCTGCAGCGATGTAATACAATTCAGGTATACGTATGAGTGGCATCCTGTTTTTTGATATGTAATCGTTGCCCTCCTGGCGTAATTTTACAGGCACTCTACCCCTGACCTGCAATTCAGTAAGGGTGTTATAGCGGAAATCGGCCAGGCCAATATCCGGGTTATCCGTTTCATACAACTCTTCGGCAGCCGCCTGCGCCAAAAACACCGCGTTGTAGTTGGTGGCATTGGAAGCATTCAGGAGAAGATCCGTGATCAATGAAAAGCCCTGTATATTGAGTGAGAACAGGTCTTCGCCCATCAACACCTTGTTAGTGGAAGAAGCAGCAGTAATGAGGTGTGCAGGTGCGTTACTGATAATTTCATTGGCAATATCACGGGCAACCACTTTCCGGGCACTCGCACCTTCCCAGGATAATACCCTGGCTTTTAATGCCAGCGCAGCGTAGTAGTTCATCCGGAGGGTGCGGTTATTATAGAACCCATTTATATTCACCCTGTCGTAATAACCAGCGGGATGCTGTGCCGCTGTATAAACAGGATCATCTTTGCGCAGCAAATCAATGGCCATATCAATATCGGCTTCCATCAACTGAAAAGTGGCCGTGTAAGTAAGTTGCGGCGGATCATCTTTTCCATAAACGGTCGCGTATGGGATAGCCAGGCGCGATGCCAGTTCCGGTCTGCCGGAAAAATTACCATGCCCATAAATCCGTATCAGATCAAAGTGAATATAGGCACGTAATGCCAGTAGCTCACCTTTGATGATATTGTAGTTAATAGGGTCCAGTATACTTTTCTTTATCTCAATATTCGTCAGCGCATTGTTGATGTTGGCGATATTATTGTAACACACATCCCACATACCATCTACAATCGGCCTTGAACGTACGGAGGTATAATTGAAGTCCTGAAAATCTATGTACGGCGTTGTACTGGTATATGGCGCGTACAATATGGCCAGGCGATCCATGAGATGCCAGCTCATATCTTTAGCATAACCTGAAGGTTTACTCATTCCAATGTATACGCCCATGAGCGCGTCACGGAATCCTCCTTCAGTGGAAAATTGTACTTCGGAGGGAATCTGGGAAGAAGGCGTTTCATTCAGCCATCCCTTTTTGCAGGAAGCAAACAATACTATGATACCACATAGTGTTAATAATTGCCTGAAAAAATATATTGATCTGATAAACATGTCTTAACGTTTAAAGTGTGGCAGAAAGGGAGAATGAAAAGGTTTTTGAAAACGGATAATCTGTACCCCGCTCTAAGCGGATGGTAGAAAATGTACCGAGTTCGTTCATGTTAACCGCCACCTTAAATTGTTGCATACCGATTCTCCTGGCTGTTTTTTCGCTTAAATAGTAATAAACGTTTACCGCACCGATTTGCAATTCCTCTCTTCGCTGTACAAACCTGGTGGTAGCCCTGGTGATTTCATGTTCCGGGGTGGTAGAGCCGTTTTCATTAGGGCGGTCGAAATTACCAAGCCGTTTGAACTGCACTACCTGGCCGGGATATAACCACCTGCCGGTAAGTACCCTGCGGTCTACGTTGTAGTTCATATCTACATTTTCCACCCGGTTTACCAGTGTATAATTATACAGATCACCACCCCCTAAATAACGGCCGGTAAAGGATGCGCCAATCCGTTTGTATTCAGCACTTACCCCAAAAGTACCCTGGTATGCAGGCAATGAATTTCCTGCTACTATCATATCCGCAGGGTCCCAGGTATAAGTGGTGGAACCATCTTTCTTCAGATAAATTTCATTCCCGGTAGCCGGATCAATGCCAAGAGAAGGCACCGCCCATATAGCATTCATCGACATTCCATCCACATACTTCTTCACAGGTGTTCCGTTAGCACGATCAGCGGCGAGTTTATCCATATTATCGTTATAGGCCTTCATCGCATTCGATAACCTGATAATGCGGTTTTTATTTGTCTCGATACCGAAATTAACACTCACAAAATCACGGCCTTTCTGATACAGGAGGTAGTTGGCATTCAGCTCCACCCCTTCGTTCTTTACCTTACCGAGGTTTTCAACAAGGGTATTAAAACCGGTTGATGTTGGCATGGTAATATTGGTAACCAGGTTTTCAGTAAAGCCCTGGTAGTAATCGAAGCGGAGGTTCAGGCGTTTTATCCTGATATCGGCGCCGACGTTATAATCCAGTTTTGTTTCCCATTGCAATGTATTGTTGGCCAGGTTCGTTAAATATGAACCGGGGAAGCCCTGGTAGAAGGATTCCAGGAAGTAGGCATAGGTAGGTACCGCTGCGTTCATCCGGAAGTTGGGGTTACCGGTAGCACCAACAGAGGCCCGTATTTTAAATTGGTCAAACCAATTGAACGCCTGCATGAATTGTTCGTGATGCAGATTCCAGCCAACACCCAAACTCCAGAAATCACCCCATTTGTTTTCTGATCCAAAGAGTGAACTGGCACTACGGCGGTAAGTAAGATCGGTCATGAACCGGCTATCATACATGTAGGAGAAAGCGCCCAGGAAGCCCATTTCTCTTGACAGTCCGTCAATACCCGTTGGCTTGCTATCCAGCAAGTATGCCCGGGCGAAGAGGATATTGTCCATCTTGTCACTCGAAAAACCTTCTGCCGAATGCATGACTTCCGAATACTTCTTTTCACTGGCATTGAACCCTACGTTTGCGAAGAAAGTATGTCTATCTACATTCTTTGAATAATTCATATTGAAATCACCGGAGAGAAATGTGCTTTTACCATTATTGATTCTGTAAAGCCCTTTGCGTTTTATCATTTCGTCCGTTGAATAGGAATCGAACATGGTATGTGATGCCGGGTAGAATTCATCTGCCCCACTGCTTTTAACATCTACGCCAGCCCTGGCTACCGCTTTCAATCCGGGCAACACGGTCCATTCCAGGTAAAAGTTATCTATGAAATTGAGATAGTCCGTCGTAATATTTGTATTGATGGTGGCATTATACATCGGATTCGTATAGTGCTCACCATTAGGCCCCGTCTCAGAGAGGTATGGGATATTACCGTCCGCATTTTCAGCTCTCCAATAAGGATTCATTTTCACATATTCTTCAAACTTACCGTAGGGCGACTCTTTGGTGGAGTTGCTATTGATGCTCATAATATTCCTGAACAGGAAATTCTTTACGCGATAAGAGCCATTCATATTTGCGGTGATATTCTTACGGCCGGAACCTATCATCGCGCCCTGTACATCGCGGTAAGAAATATCGGCCATCAGGCGGAGATCATTACCACCCAGTTCCACACCAATAGTATGCTTCTGCCCCACTCCATTCCTTAGCGGCTTCGCGATCCAGTCCGTATTCAAACCTTCCATCGCCAGTTTTCTCCGGGATTCGTATAACCGTTGCAGTTGGATATTTTCCGTTGCGGTTCCGGCGATATACATACCATCGATCCTTTCTGCTTCCAGTTTTTCCAATGCGTTGGTAAGGTTATAACTGCTCAGGTCGGGCAATTCTATATCTATACTGGCATTGTAACTTACCAGTGCCTTCCCCAACGTAGTTTTCTTGGTTTCCAATACAATCACACCATTTGCTGCACGGGAACCATAAATGGCCTTTGATGCTGCATCTTTTAAGATGGTAACGCTCTCAATACGGTTCATATCAAGGTCAAAGATCCTTTCCAGAGTAGCTTCAAAACCATCCAGGATAAACAGGGGTTCATTAGGGCTTTTGATATAATTACCTTTTAGAGAAGCTGCTGCACCGGAAAGGTCACCCATTGTAGAGGTGCCGCGCAATTGCATATTGGGCAATGCATTCGGAGAAGAACCCAGTTGGAAATTATCGATAAACATGGCCGGGGCAATATTCCGTAATGACTGGAACACATTGCCATTGCCCGCTTTCTTTAGTTCCTGGTTGGAAATGGTGACTACCGATCCGGTGTAACTATCTTTTCTTCGTGTATAGATCCCCGTGGTAATCACTACTTCATCCAATCTTGCAACAGCAGGTTTCATGCGCACCACATAATCATTTACCGGTGAAATCTCTACCACCACCTGGTCATATCCCAGGATAGAGAAGATCAGTGTAGCGCCTTTTTCGGCAAAGATGCTGAAAACGCCTTTGTCGTTTGAAACAGAGCCGCCCTTTTGTCCTTTCACAAAAATACTCACCCCTATTAATGGTTGTCCGGTAGTGGCATCCATCACTTTACCCTGCATCAGCACCGTGCGCACATTATTACGGACGGTATCCGCACGCGGTTGTTCCACTTTTACGGCAATGCTTTTGTCCGATACTAAAAAGTTGAGGTGCCGGTCCGGGAAATGTTTCTTCAGCACAACGTCTAACGCTTCATTGCGCACATCCATCGTGATGTTCCCTTGTTTCTTCATTAATTCATCATTATAGAAGAATACGTATCCGGTTTGGCGGGTGATTTCATCAAAAACAGCTGTAATCGTTGCGTTCTTCGCGTGAATGGTTACCTTCTGTGCCATGGCATTGACATCCATGAGTAGCGCCAGTAGTAAAACCATTATCAGTTTCACCTTCATCATTAATCGCTTTAAAATGCCTGAACGGGTATACCGTGTAAGGCGGACAGCTTTATCAAGCCTGGTTTTGGTTGATAATGCAGACAATAGTTGGCCCTTTAAAAGTAAAGTCATACTTTTAATTAGTTTGGTTGACAGATCAAAAAATCGGATTCAGGTTTTTACCTCTTCTCAATCATTCCGGCGGTGATGTTCCAAGCATCTCCGCTTTTTTTTTGAGAAAAGGGAACCGTAAGTGGTTCAAACGGCAGTTGTATTTACATGATCAGATGAGGTGTATCCCCCTTTTTCATTGTTGCTGATTTAATTCGTTATAAAATATTTACTTCGTTAGCGGCATTATATGCAATGTTCTGCCCTCCCATTTAAAAGCTACATTGGAAGAATAGGCAATGATCTTTAACAAGTCGTCGATATTATCTGCCCGGTAAAAACTACCTGAAAAAGTAGCGGCTACATCTCCGTCATAGGCCACCTCTATATCGTACCAGCGGGCCACCTGGCGCATCACTGTTTTAATATCTGCTTTACTAAAACTAAATTTATTATTTAACCAGGCCGTTGCCTCATTCATTTCCCCGGCTTCGTAAATGACAATTTTCCCATCGGTAGCACGTGTTTCCTGCCCGGGCAATAACACCACCGGCGCCGCGCTTCCCGGCGTATTGTTGTATACAAGTACTTTTCCTTTCACCAAGGTTGTACGCACAAATGGTTCGTCATCATATGCGTTCAGGTTAAATTCGGTACCGAGCACCTTTATCTCGTGATGGTTGCGGGTAACTACTATAAAAGGTTTTGATGCATCGGGGGCTACCTCGAAATAAGCCTCTCCTTCTACCGTTACGCTCCTTTCATTTGCTTCAAAGCTGGTGGGGAAGCGGATAGACGAAGCCGCATTTAATTTCACCACCGAGCCATCCGGCAGCTGCAACTTGAATTGCTTACCTTTTGTTGTACGCAACGTATTAAAGCTTATCCTGGTTTCGGTTATCTTATCATGATGCTCATATAGCAGCATTCCATTTTTAGCCACTACGTTACTACCGGCCTGTATAACCTGTAACCCTTTATTGACGGCACTATCCAGTTGCACTGTGCTGCCATCTTCCAATGTAAGCGTGGCGCCGTCACTACCAGGCTGGATCAAGGTCTGCCCGGCAACTACTACTGCCGGCTTATGCTCCCGCGTTGTAAAATACCACAACACAGCGCCTGCCAGCACTATTACCATAGCTGCATACCGCAGCATTTTCATCATCACGATACGGCCACGAACCGGTGCTGCCGACATTACTTTTTCTTCTCCCGCCATCACCTTTTCCAATATCAGCTGCAACCTGCCGGCTTGATCACTTTCATCCAATCCTTCCTCCTGCTGGAAACTAGCCAGATAATTCTCTAATAGCTGCTGTTCAGCAGCAGATGCTTCCCCTGCGAGATATTTATCTATTAAATGTAGAAATGCCTGTTTTTCCACTCATGATAATTAAAGTAGTCGATTAATCCATCCATGCTTCACCATGATATAGAGCTGCGTTAGGGTCGTATCCCCCAAACATCTTTCATATATTTTAATTAATAATGTTATTTTAAACGGGTTAGCTGTATTTCCCTGGCAGCAATATGTTGATGAATGGTGATTTATACCGGCAGGAGATGGAGAAAAACAACCAACACGTATCCCATGCCCTTGCGGAGTTTACGCAATGCAATGGTGAGCTGGTTCTCCACCGTTTTTTCTGTGATGCCTAACCTGGCTGAAATTTCTTTGTTGGAAAGATGTTGCTCTCTGCTCAACCGGTATATCTCCCTGCATTTATCTGGCAGACCAGCAGCAAGTAAGGATATGCGTATACCTAGTTCTTTGTTGTGTAGCAGGTTTTCGGGGTCCGGAGCATAAGTGACCCTGTATTCGAGTTGGTTAAATAAGTGGGATTCCTTTTCCCGCTTGCGGATAACTTTTAATAACAGGTTACGGTTGGCCGCATAAATATATGCGCGCAAAGAAGTATGAATATGTAACTGTTCCCGTGATTTCCATAATCCTGCAAATAATTCCTGCACAATATCTTCCGCCGCGGTACTGTCTTTTAATACTTTACCTGCGTATTGAAAAAGTTCTGCTGCATATTTATGATAAATCTCCGCAAACGCAGCCTGGTCTCCCTTACGGACCATCTCAACTAATAGCCGCTCCTCATATGCTGGCACATCCCCGAACAAAGTTGTCTTGATTAAGTTAAAAACAAATGTAATAATTAACCGCAGAATTTTAGCAATCAGCATTCATGGATAACAGGTAAAATGGATAAACGGTAAAAGAGCCGGAAGATCCGAGAGCTGATTTTTCTGTACCATGCGGTAAAAATTTATATATTTATATAATCTTTCCCCTTTACCTGATTTAATAAACTGATTGTTACATTGAATACAGTTATTGCTATACGTCAGGGTGATCGTGTCATCTTTGAAACTGTTTTCCAGGAGTACTACGAAAAATTGTACCTCTATGTACTTCATAAAACCAACTCCCGCTATATAGCTGAAGAGTGCACCCAGCTTACGTTTATCAAACTATGGCAATACCGTGCCTCTTTATCGGAAGAACTTTCCATCTCCATCCAGCTTTTCCGTATTGCAAGAACCACCATGATAGATCAGCTAAGAAAGAAGACTACCGTGGCTTTACCCATATATGATATTTCTGCCGGTGATGAAATATGGGGCGGACTTCATGAAAAGGAATTGAACAGTCAGCTGGTGCAGGTATTGCAGAAAATGCCACCGGTGAGGAAAAAAGTTTTTGAGATGAGTCGTTTTAAAGGGATGAGCGCCAGGGAGATTGCAGCAGAATTGTCCATTTCCGTAAAAGCGGTGGAGTACCATATCACACAGGCGATTAAGTACCTGAGAAATCATATTGCCCTGCTGCCCCTGTGGATCTGTCTCTATTTTTAAATTTTTTTTTATCGGACTTAGGGTATCAGCCTTTTCAAACGTATTACTAATCAAACACCCATTCTCACAATGATAACAAGGGAATTGATAACGCTTTTTTTGCAGAATGCGTGTACAGAGGAGGAGAAAACGCTTGTTATTAAACATTTTGAAGCACATCCGGAAGAGTTGGAAAAATATCTGCCGGAAGAAGAGTGGATAAATTTTAAAAGCACGGATAACATCCCTGCGGCTGCTGCGGACCGTATTACCAGCATCGTGTTAAAGAAGCGTGGGAAAATAGTAGGAATCAACGTTTTCCGGCGGATAGCCGCTGCCGTTATAATTGCCGGTACAATCGGTGCGGGCTGGTATTTCCTGGGACGGAACAATACTATAAATGATCCTGTTGCAGAAAGTACAGCACCGCGCGACGCTGAAGAGCAGTATATTTTATCTTCCAATAATACAAATTCGGTGCAACTTGTGGCATTAGCAGACGGGTCTACGGTAGAACTGTCACCACAAAGCACTATCAGGTATAAAAAAGCATTTATTCAGGCAGCAGAAAGAGACGTATATCTTTCCGGGGAAGCATTGTTCAAGGTATCAAAGGATAAAGCCAGACCGTTTATTGTTCATAGTGATAACATTACTACCACCGCGTTAGGAACCTCTTTTACCATCAGTTGCAGGCAGGCCGAAAATACGATACGTGTTCAGTTGCATACCGGGAAAGTGATGGTCAACACATCGGCGCTGCAACAGGACAAAAAAACAAGTTCCTTTTACCTGAATCCCGGAGAAGAATTACTGTATGACAGAACCGTTATGACAGCCAGTATCAACAGGATGAAAGGTGTGCACAGTATAGGCCGTGCGGTAGCATCTTCCGGCAATAGCGGCACGAAACAACCGGACTGGTATATGTTTAACGGCATGTCCATCAGCCAGGTATTTGACCAGTTGAGTGATTATTATAACGTAGAGATCTATTATGTGCCTGCCGAACTAAAGAACAGGTACTTCACAGGTAAGTTAAATAAGAACGATTCGCTAAATAAGATAATTAATGACATCGCTTTATTAAATCAATTGTCGGTCAGCAACCAATCCGGCAGATATATCATCAAAAAGATCCACTGATCCATTCCACATTGCGCCTTATGGTCGAAGCATTGCTCAGGCAATGATGGCGATTCTTTGCGCTAAAAAAAACAAATCAAATGAAAATTGCTACACTGCCTGGCAGGAAGATCCTTTCCTGCTTACTCTTGCTATCACTTTTCCTCCCGCTATCGGTACTTGCCCAGGAGAACCGGGCAGAAATTACCGGGATTGTCAGGAACAACCTGGATGAAGCTATGCCCAATGTTACGGTGATCATAGAAAACGAAAAAAGTGATTTTTCTGCCGGTTCACAAACAGACAGCATGGGCGTATTCCGCTTCTCCGGATTAGCCGCCGGAAAGAATTATATATTGAAGTTTTCCAGTGTAGGATATGATCCCCAACAATTGCCGGGTATTACCTTAAAGCCCAACGACACCTATTCCGTTGTCATTAAGATGACGCCTACGAACAGGATGCTTTCCGGTATTGTGGTGATAGGTTATGGTACACAAAAGAAAGGGAATGTAACGGCCGCTATTTCTTCCGTCAACTTCACCGAGTTATCGCAATCACCCAGCCCCAACGTCAGCAACATGCTGGCGGGAAGAGTAAGCGGTGTTACCGCCATCCAGCCCCAGGGCACACCGGGAAACGATCAAACTATGATCTATGTGCGCGGTGTTGCTACTACCGGCAATACCAATCCGCTGTATGTGATTGATGGTGTTCCCAGAAGTGCGACAGATTTTAACCGCTTGTCTGCTTCCGAAATAGAAAGCATTTCTGTACTGAAAGATGCTTCCGCAGCGGCCGTATACGGCGCCAGGGGCGCAAACGGTGTAATTGTGATCACCACCAAACGTGGTAAGGAAGGCAAACTATCCTTAAGTTATGCTTTCAATTACGGCATTCAAAAAGCGACACGTCTGCCTGAATATGTAGATGCAGCAGAATATGCTACCCTGTATAATACGGCGCTGGTAAATGAAGGCAGACCCAAACTATATACAGATGAAGCCATTCAGAAATACCGTGATGGCTCTGATCCGATATTCTATCCCAACACTGACTGGCTTAGTGTGCTGAGAGGTTCTGCGCCTACGCAGCAACACAACCTCACGGTTACAGGTGGAACAGATAAAGCGAATTACTACGTTTCCTTTAATTACCTGAACCAGGAAAACCTGTTGAACAGCGGCGGCAATTCCAACTTCGGTTTCAAGCGATATAACTTCAGATCCAATGTAGACATTAAAGCGACCAATACCACCCGCATAGGATTCGATATTTCCGGGTACATGGGAAAAGCCAGTAACCCTGGTCAGGACTATAGTTATATTTTTGAAAACATCAATCGCGCGGCTTCCGTTTATGCAGGAAAATATCCCAACGGTCTTTGGGGCCCTGCGGCTAATAACAGGAATGGATGGGCAGCTGCTTACGAAAGCGGGTACCAGAACGATGAAACAGATGGATTGCTTACCCGTCTGCAAATTTCCCAGGATATTCCTTTCGTGAAAGGGCTTTCCTTAAAAGGAATAGCAGCTTACGATAATAAACCTACACATACCAAAACCTGGTTATTACCGGTGGAAACATTTGTTGCCGTACAGGATAATAATGATATCCGGTATGACCAACTAACGGGCATGGATAAACCGTCACTGCTCGAATACAGGGGAACAGGTCAGAATACTTTACTGGAATTGCATGGTATCTATAACAGGGATTTCGGTCGTCATGGCATTAATGCGTTGTTGCTTTATTCACAGCAGGCCGAATGGTTTAATGACTTGTCCGTTACCCGTAAAGATTACCTGTCAGACCAGTTACAAATCATCAATGCAGGTGGAACCGTAAACCAGACTACCACCGGTGACGCTACCCAATACCGTCGGCAAAGTCTGGTAGGAAGACTTAGTTACCAGTATGACCAGCGATACCTGATGGAGTTCAGTTTCCGCCGCGATGGGTCAACACTATTTGCGGAAGGAAAACGATTCGGCTTCTTCCCCGCTGTTTCTGCGGGATGGGTCGTATCTAATGAAGCATTCCTGCAAGACATCCGTGCTATCAATTACCTGAAGCTCAGGGCATCTTACGGTGAGCTGGGGAACGATCAGATCGGCTCTTATCAATACCTGTCTTTCTATGGTTTCGGACCTGGTGTGGCAATGGGTACCGCAGGTAGTTTTCAAAACAATATTCTGCTGAGCAGACTGGCCAACCCGGATGTAACCTGGGAAACCGCCAAGAAAACGAATATCGGTTTTGAAGCCACTGTTTTAAATGATATATCTATTGAAGCTGATTATTTTATAGAGAAGAGAAGAAACATCCTCGGACAAAGAAGCGCCACTATCCCCGCTACCATGGGCACACCGGCCAATGTTCTTCCCTATGAAAATTTTCAGCAGGTTGATAATAAAGGATTCGAAATTGTACTGGGTTATAATAAACGGTTCAACAGTAAGCTGAATATTCAAAGCAGGTTTAGCATTACACATGCAAAGAATACGGTGATGGATATTGGCGAACCAGCATCGAAGGAACAACGCATTATGCAAGCCGGCAGACCACTCAACCCGGTATATGGGTATAAGGCAAATGGTTATTTCCAATCACCAGACGAAATTACCAAAGCATACGGCAACAATTATCCGTTTGTTAAACCCGGTGATATCAGATACGAAGACCTTAATGGCGATGGATTTATCAACGGAGATGACGTTACTTATATCGGCAGTAATAACCTGCCAATAAATATCTTTGGCTGGCAAACAACCGTCAACTTTGGCAACTTTGAAGCAGCTATGTTCTGGCAGGCAGGAACTGGTAACCAGCAGTATTTTAATAACTGGATGGCCAAACCTTTTAATGGCGCCGGTAATGCGCTGAAAGTACACGAAGACTACTGGACGCCGGAAAACACCAATGCCGCCTATCCGCGGATACTCACCAGTTCATCCTGGAACTATGATAATGTGTCCAGCTTCTGGCTATATGACATGAGTTATCTCCGGCTCAAAAATCTGCAGATTGCCTATAACGTTTCCAATTCCATCGCATCCCGTATCAGGGCCAGACAAATCAGGGTATATGTGAATGGCGCTAACCTGCTCACCTTCTCCAAATTCAAAGAAGTGGATCCGGAAAACACCAATAACATGGGGCATTACTATCCGCAGCAAATTATTTTCAACGGAGGCGTACAGGTTACTTTCTAATGCATGTATTACCTGAATTTAAAACTACCAGCAATGAACTATAAATATTTCAGCATACTCACCATTTTAATAGCCGGCACATTCATGCAGGGCTGCGAAAAATCAAAATTCCTGGATACTGCGCCGCTCAATGCCATCACGGCAGCATCCGTATTTTCCAAACCGGAACTGGCAAAAGCCAACCTGCTAACTATCTACGGATTACTCCCACAATACCTGGGTCGTGGCGGTGGTGTTATCTTTGACATGAATACACGGGATGCCGCGCATTCCTTTGGTGGATTGCTTTTCACCAATTTGCGCGGAAACAACTATAATGCAGGTGCCGGAAGTATGGAATATAACCTGGGAGGTCAGTGGGCGATGAATTATGAAAAAATCCGGCAGGCTAACACCTTCCTCGAAGGTGTGGAAGGCAGCTCTTTTGATGAACCGGTGAAAAAAGGTTACCGTGGTGAAGGCAGGTTTCTCAGAGCTGTATTTTATCTTGAATTATACAGTTTCTACAGGGGTGTTCCCATTATTACTGCTCCGCAATCCCTCCAGGATTCCGCTGCCTACAAAGTAAAACGTAATACCGCCGCAGAAACCATTCAATTCATTATTAATGAATTTGAAGAAGCATCCGCAGAACTTCCTCTTGAATGGAAAGGTGAAGATAAAGGAAGAGCAGAAAAGGGTGCATCTCTTGCAATGGAAGTAAGAGCCTTAATGTACAAGGCTTCGCTCAGCAATGACCAGGCAGCTTACGAACAAGCCGCAAAGGTGGCACAGCGGGTGCTGGATCTCAACACCTATTCACTCCATCCTGATTATGGAAAAATGTTCTTTGATAAATCAGATAATAACCGCGAGTTTATTGTTTCCTATAACACAGAACCACGTCAGATAAATGGAGCGCCGGATTGGGTACTGGTAAATGCACCAGAAAGCGGTGGCGCCTGGGGAGGTGGTATGCCCTCACAAAACCTGGTTGACCAGTTTGAAATGACCGATGGAAAACTTCCATCAGAATCCCCCCTTTACAATCCACAGGACCCTTATAAAAACCGTGATCCCCGCTTTGATGCCTCCATATACCACCAGGGATCTACTTTTAAAGGTATTCCACTACAATTTTATGTTGGCGGAAAAGATTATATCGTGGGCGGCAATCAATCTACCGGTTACTATATTAAAAAGGCAATCGATGAAACCATTACCAACTACTACGAGTACGGCATTACTTCCCAACATTTCCTACAACCTATTCTGCGATATGCTGATCTGTTGCTGATGTATGCCGAAGCATTGAATGAAAGCGGTAAACCAGACGATGCCGCCATTTATGTAAACCAGGTAAGGGCCCGTCCGGGTGTGAATATGCCCCCGTTGGTAACCGGACTTAATAAAATACAAATGCGCGAAAAAATTCGTCACGAACGCCAGATAGAATTGAATTTTGAAGAGATGCGCTACCATGATGTACGCCGGTGGAATATTGCCAAAGAAGTATGTGAGGGGCCGTTATATGGCGTCAAGATCACCAAAAATGGAGATGGTTCGCTCACCTATGGTACACAGTTAATTGAAACCCGGACTTTTGAACAGAAATACACCCTGTTACCAATACCACAGGAAGAGATAGATAAGAATCCTTATATTGAACAAAATACTGGTTTCTGACCTATTCCTTAAAATTTGATCGATTTATGAAACGTATCGCCAGGCATTATTATATTACTACGCTTTTATGTTTTTTTTTCATCCCCGTAATAGCGCAATCCGTTTCATCAGGGAGCCGTCCATTCAACAGTGAATGGCGGTTTTTTCTGGGAGACGCTACAGGCGCAGAAAAGCCGGGATTTGATGACCGTAACTGGCGTAGTCTTGATATACCACACGACTGGAGCATTGAGGATTTGCCCAATCAGTCCGATCACAATGTGATAGGCCCCTTTTACCGTAAAAGCGTGGGCGCCACTTCAACGGGTTATACGGTAGGTGGGCACGGCTGGTACAGGAAAAAATTTGTGCTGCCGGAAGCAGACCACGGCAAATTAGTATCCGTTCTCTTCGACGGTATCTATATGCAAAGTGATCTCTGGATCAATGGTCATTATCTCGGTCATCACGCTTATGGCTATACGCCGATACATTATGACCTGTCTCCTTACCTGAACCCTGCCGGTCAGCCCAACATATTAGCGGTACAAGTAAAGAACGAAGGACGTAACAGCAGGTGGTACACCGGCTCAGGTATTTATCGTAATGCCTGGTTAAACGTAACAGATCCCGTACATATACCACAGTGGGGCGTATTCGTTACTACACCGAAGGTAACCGAAAAAGAAGCAGTGGTCAGCATTACCGCTTCCGTTACCAACACGCTGCAACAGGCTGTTGCCAGCACAATGCTGATCACGATTGTTGATGCGAATGGTAAGCAGGTAGCTAAAGTGCGTGCTGGCTCAAATATAAAATCTAACGAAACAGTAGCCATTCAACGGGCAATACGCATTCCCAAACCAAAACTGTGGTCACCGGATAGTCCTACGCAGTACAGTGCGATAGTGTCCTTATACCGCAACGAAAAGTTAACCGGGCAAACAACCACCAGGTTCGGCATACGCTCCATCCATTTTGATGCCGCACAAGGTTTCTTATTGAATGGAAAACGATTATTGCTGAAAGGTGGTTCTGTTCACCATGACAACGGCATCATTGGCTCAGCCGCCATCAACAGGGCCGAAATAAGAAAAGCGCAACTGCTGAAGTCCAATGGATTCAATGCCGTGCGTACCAGTCACAATCCGCCTTCGGAAGCATTCCTGGATGCATGTGACAGCATAGGACTGCTGGTCATTGACGAGGCATTTGATATGTGGCAAAGACAAAAAAATGCACAGGACTATCATCTCTACTTCAATGATTACTGGCAAAAAGATCTCCGGTCTATCATCTTACGTGATCGTAATCATCCTTCTGTTTTACTATGGAGCATAGGTAATGAAATCAATGAAAGAGCTGATCCCACCGGACTGGCGCTGACAAAACAACTGCGTGATGAAGTCAGAAAACTGGATACCACCCGTCCTGTAACAGCTGGCATCTGCGATTTCAGCGATTTCCCCAAAGGACAAAAGCATTGGGATGAAACAGCGCCCGCCTTCGAAATACTGGATGTTGCCGGCTATAATTACCAATTAGCCACGTATGTAAGCGATCATGATAAATATCCCTCCCGCGTAATCGTAGGCACAGAATCATTCCCGGTGCAACGGTTTGAAAACTGGCAGGCAGTGGAGAAATACCCCTGGATCACAGGTGATTTTGTATGGACAGCGATGGATTATATAGGCGAAACCGCTATCGGTCATACCGTAATGGACAATGAAAAAGATGGTGGCGCATTAGAGTGGCCCTGGTTCAACGGCAATTGCGGAGACATTGACCTCATTGGCGGAAAGAAACCACAGGCTTATTACAGGGATGTGATATGGAACCGAAGCAAAATAGCCATGGCAGTACATGCCCCTATTCCCAAAGGGCTTACTGAAGTAGTGAGTAAATGGGGCTGGCCAGATGAAAGACAAAGCTGGACCTGGCCAGGACAGGAAGGCGCACCGATGGATGTAACCGTTTATTCGCGTTATCCTACAGTGAGATTAGAGCTGAATGGAAACATCATTGCAGAAAAATCCTGTTCTCCTGAAACCAGTCTCACAGCTCGTTTTAAAGTACCCTACCAACCGGGCGTATTAAAAGTTACCGGTATTGAAAATGGGATTAGAAAAGATTCCAGCATACTGCAAACTTCCGGAAAGCCAAGCCGGATAAGATTAACTGCAGACCGGCAGATCATCCAGGCGGACCGTAATGACCTGGCCTATATCCGGGCAGACATCGTAGATGAAAATGGGGTGATCATCACGGAGCCGGTAACGCTTCACTTCACCGTGGAAGGTGATGCGGAACTGATGGCCACCGGCAACGCCGATCCTAAGGATATGCGGAGCTTTACCCAGCCTACCTGCACTACTTACCGCGGGAGCTGCCTGATTATTCTGCGGCCTAAAGGCAAAACAGGCACCGCAAAACTAAAGGTGGTTGCGGAAAATATTCCGGATAGTGAAATCAGGATAGAGCTGGCGGAAAATGCACAATAGGATGCTAACAAAGTCAGCATCCTGTTATAATTATTTTACGGATATCAATATCATTCTATTGAACACCCCAGTGCTTGTTAGGCTTAGGTCCCATGAACAATTCAAGGGTTCCTCCGTCTAACAATTGCTGATGGGTGAACGTTGGTTTATTTAAAGGTTGACCGTTGAACCTGGCAGATTGAATATATTTATTTACCACAGAACAGTTATGTGCGTTGATGGTAAATATTTTTTTATCAGGCAGTGTTATACTTATTTTTTCAAACACCGGGCTACCAATAGTATACTCCGGAATACCCGGTGTGATTGGATAAAAGCCCATAGAAGAAAAGACAACAAAAGCAGACATCCCACCACCATCTTCATCACCGGGAATACCGAAGATATTATCCTTGAACCAGCTATCCAGCAGGAAACGGATGCGCTCCTGTGTTTTCCAGGGAGCATTGGTATAGTTGTACAGGTATGGAATATGAAAACTGGGTTCGTTACCCATGGAATACTGACCTACCAGGCCGGTAGCATCCGGGAATTTATTCCAGAACTCATAGCGCGACATCCCCAGCGGTTCGCGGAACAACTGATCCAACCTGTTTTCAAAGGATTGCTTTCCGCCCATTAAACTGATCAGACCGGGAATATCCTGCTGTACCTGCCAGAGGTATGTCCAGCCGTTGTTTTCATCATAGTAATCACGTCCTCCTGTGCCCCCATCAAATTTCACATTGATGTCAATCCAGTTGCCCTTATCATCTTTAGGCAGGAAGAATTGTTTATCTGCGTTCCAGAGATTTTTGTAGTTCTGTCCTCTTGGTGCAAACAAACGCTGGTCATCTTTCTTATGCAGATCACCAGCTAATTCAGCCAGTGCCCAATCGTCATAACTGCCGCCCAGTGTCACTGCCACGGCCTGTCTCTTTTCAAAAGGATGTACGGCTGCTACTGTTTCCTTCTCCCCTATATGTAATGCAGGAAAATATCCTTTATCGTGATAGATATCATCCAGTATTGTTTTGTTGCCATTGCGCCAGGGCAGCATAGTAGCGGCGGTCGCATTTTTGCGCATGCCCTCGTAGGCTTTTTCTATATTAAAGTTTTTTAGTCCTTTTCTCCATGCATCCAGCATGACTATAGAAGAATGAAAACCATTCATACATGCATGATCACCGAACAATACCGGGAAAGTAGGCAGCCAGCCGCTTTGCTCGTACATGTGTACGTAGGATTCCAACATATCCTCTTCCCTGGCAGGGTTCAGGATCATTCTCAGCGGATGCAGGGCCAGGTAAGTATCCCACGACCAGTCATCTACATAAAACGGACGGTTATCTTTATGGATCTGTTTATCAAAACCGCTGTAATACTGTCCGTCTTCCGTGATGTCTATCGCTCTTTCATAACAGCGATACAAGGCCGTATAAAAAGAACGTAACTGTGCTGGTGTACCACCTTTCACATTGATCTGCGACATGACACCGGTCCACGCTTTTTTACCGCTGGCAACTACTGCTTCAAAATTCTTTTTGCTGATCTCTTCTTCATAATTTTTCTTCGCCTGTGCTGCACTGATATAACTGATCGCGTATTTAAACGTTACTTCCCTGGTAGCAGCCGGAAAACTGATACAGGCTTTGATACCTTTACCAGCAATGCTTTTTTTGCTACTCAGCTGATCATCTTCCAGCACGCCGGGTATACCTGCCTGGCTGAACATCCCATACATATATACCTTTATATCGCCGTTATAGGTTTCCATACCGGCTATGGCATTACCTGGCAGAAAATTGTATTCGGCGGCGCCATCGTTATATACATCAAATAACAACGATTTATTTTCTCCTTCGGGAAAGCGGAAACGATAATAACCTGCTTTCTTGCCAGCTGTAAATTCTACATTAATTTCTTCATTCAGTAACCAGGTGGAATAATACCATGGCTTGTTCACTTCCAGGTTATGATCATAGGCCATCCTGGATTGCCAGGCTGTTTTACCGGGCGCCTCTATAGATGGTTTGATGGAAAACACCTGTCCGAGCCGGTGTGATACGATCGTCAGCGGGAAACTGGAAATCTGGTCATCCATGAAATCCTGTCGCTGCGGTGTAAAACGGATCAGCTGATTGGGTAGCTGTACAGTAGGTCTTGTAGGCTCCAGCAGGTGCCCTACATTTCCAATGGTAGGGTCAATCAGGTCAATGTTCTGCCTGTTGCCGGGAATGGTATCGCCGGCCAGTACTTTCATCGTACCGCATAAGAATAAGAAAGGTGTCAGCAGCAAAGGGCCGCACAGTTTCCACGTTATTTTTTTCATTCACTATTGTTTATATCCCGAAAGAATATGCGTGTGATGAGGAACAAAATAGTTTAACCATGCCCGGAGGCATGATTAAACTATTTGTCCATCAAAATAAAAACTAGTAGCTGGGATTTTGTGTCCATCCCGGGCTCAGGCTCAGATCACCAAAAGGTATCGGAGCAAGATATTTCGGAGCAGGGTTGGTCAGTGAGGTTGGATTAATAGCATTTGGCTCCAATGTTTTGCTGCGTTCTGCCAGCACTTTTGGCAACAATTGCAGCCGTACGATATCAAACCAGCGTTGTCCGAATTCACCAGCAAATTCATAAGCGCGCTCATACACAACAGAGTCGCGGAAAGCGGCGGCAGACAAACCGGTTTTCAGCGGAAGCAAGCCTGCGCGGTGTCTCACTTCATTTATGGCGTCATAGGATGCCGCCGAAGGAGCACCGGAAGCCATGGCAGATGCTTCAGCATAAATCAGCAGCGTCTCTGCATAACGGATAATATCTGTTGTTTTATTGGTACTTGGTTGAATCGTGATAATAGAAGTATCTGTTTCTTTTACACCATCCCCTACACCATAACGGAACTTTTTGTAATAAGGATGTTTCGCATTTGTTGCGCTGCTATTCCATGGCAATAAAGTGTAGGTTTTTTTATCCGGATTCTGCTTTTTAATAACGGTATAAAAAGTTTCATCGGTACGGGTACACTTGGGTGCATTCAGGAAGAAATTAACTTCAGGATAAAAGTCATCCCAGCCACCGGAATTATCCAGTCCTGATTCTTCCAGGGGTACACAGGTAGAACCGAAGGAACGGTTGGGTACATTCCCACCCACATTAAACTGGATACTAAAAATGCTTTCTGCGTTGTTATTTGTTTTGAACACCTCCAGGTAGTCCGGTACCAGCGAAAACTTATTTGCCTTGATCACCGCATCCGCTTCAGTTGCAGCCAAAGCGAAGTTGGCTGACTGGTTCAGCGGCCAGCCGGCCATAGTTAGATACACATGTGCCAGTAACGCCCTTGATGCAAGGCCACTGGCACGTCCTACGTCAGCACTACCCGTCCATTTGTCTGGTAATAAAGCAGCGGCTTGTTTCAGATCACTTACAATAAGTTCATAGACGGCACTTACCTCTGCTCTGGGTGGTAGCACCGCAATATCAGCAGGTTTATCGACCAGCGGTACCTGTCCAAAAGTTCTCACCAGGTAGAAATAGCATAGTGCCCGAAGGAAGTATGCCTGCCCGGCTGATTTATTTTTCAGATCCATCGCACCGGCGTCTGTACCTGGTATCTTCTCATAATTTGCCAGTACGTTATTAGCCTGGTAAATGGCATTCCAGGGGCCGTTCCATTGCGCTTTGATACCCTCATTGGTACTGGTGCCTTCCAGCTTGTCGTACTCGCGCATATCCTGTTTGTTCAAACCCGGATCTGTTGTGAGGTCGTCTGCACCGAAATAGGAAGTCATTTTATTTGTAAAACCCCAGGCTCCATCTACACTCAGCTTCTGATAAATGGAAGCAACGGATGCATCCAGGTCTTTCTGCGTAGCAAAATAATTACCGGGTGTTAAGTTTCCTTTAGGATCTTCCGTCAGCTTTACGCAGGAAGCTGTTCCCAGCACCACTGCCACCGCTAAAGGCAAGAAATATTTTATATTCATAATAGTAATTTTTTAGAAAAATAGAAACCTGTGCTTTTCAATATCAACTATAAACCAAGTCTTAAACCAACAGTATATGTTTTAGGATTCGGAATGGTACCGGTTTCCAGCCCCTGCGTAATAGCATTGGTAGCATTGGTTACTTCCGGATCATAACCAGGATAATCTGTAATAGTCCATATATTCTGTGCGCTCACATAAATATCAAGACTGTGAATTCTTGCCCTGCCCAATAAATTTTCAGGGAAGGTGTAAGTCAGCGAAATATTCTTCAGCTTTATATAACTGGCATCATATACCCAACGGCTGCTGGTCAGGAAGTTGGTACTGTAATAAACAGGAACATCTGTCTGATTTTCCGGTGTCCACATTTTCAGGACATCCGTAGAAGTAGCATGGCGGGCATCACCCAAACCACCCAACGTATAAGGGGTAGTAAAGGAATAGATCTGATTACCATGTGTACCCTGGAACATTACATTCATACTGAAGTTGCCATAGGAGAAATCATTGGTAAACCCAAAACCAAACTTAGGATTACCATTACCAACCACCTGCAGATCTGCGGTATTATAGGAGTGGCTGTTATCTACATCTTCATACCTGGCATCACCCGGTTTCTGACCATACAATGCAGCATCTGCTGCCTGTGCAGTTTTCCAGGTACCGAGGAATTTGTAACCAAAGAAAGAGCCCAGTGGCTGGCCTACTTTCAGAATAGCAGCACCTGTTTGGGCAGATCCGATATTGTTTACAATCACATTATCAATATCACCGAGGTTTAACACTTTGTTCCTGTTGAAAGAGATATTAAAATTACTGGTCCATTTAAACTTGTTTCCATACACGGGTGTACCACCTACACTAAATTCAAGGCCCTTGTTTTCCAGGCTACCCAGGTTTTTCTGGAAGTTGCCACCACCATAATATCCAGGGTTCGGCTTATTGTAGAGCAGATCGGTAATCTGCCTGTTATACGCATCAGCCGTGAATGTTAAACGGCCGCGGAAAAATTCAATATCTACTCCTGCATCATAGGTCGTATTTTTTTCCCATTGCAAGGTTTGTGTTACCGGTGTTCCCAACGGGGTGGATACACTGGGTGTGTTACCATCAAAATAATAAGCAGGACCACCGCTGGTAATCTGTGCAATAGTAGCATAAGCAGGTACTGCCTGGTTACCTGTTTGACCGTAACTGGCACGGATCTTCAGACCAGTGATCACCTTTGAGCCTTCCATGAAATTTTCTTTATCCACTACCCAGCCTAATGCTACCGCAGGGAAGGTGGAATATTTCTGGGTAAGATGAGAAGATCCATCTGTACGCACAGAAGCAGTAAGCAGGTATTTATCTTTATAGGAATAATTCACCCTGCCCATATAAGAGATAAGTGCATCAGCCCAATAACCGCCTGTAGTAAGCTGTGTACCACCCAGGCCCAGGTTATAATAACCATTGTTATAGGTAGATAAATTTTTAGCCTGCACTTTTGCGTTGGTATTGGTTTTGGAAGCCTGTTCAAACAGTGCGGTCACTGTTAATCCATGATCTCCGAACCGGTTGTTATAGGTCAGGAAGTTACTGTTCTGCCAGCTCCTGTACCTGTTGGTTTCTGCCTGTGCATAATCGCCACCTGCATCTCCCACGTTGGTTTGTTTGGGAAACACGGATTGTGTTAACTGTGACTGTAACTCGTAACTGTTATTGGAAGTAAAGATCAGGTGATCGAGGATGCGATAGGTTACCACACCCGTGGCAGTAACATTGGTGGTATTTACATCCACCGCCTGATTCATGGCATTGGCTACCGGGTTGAACTGGTTGGAACCTCTGGTGGAACGGGGAATATAATTGCCATTCTCATCCTTTACCGGAGAGGTTGGATCCCACTGGTATGCCTGTGCAAAAGGATCGGTAATATCTCCGCTATAACCGGTATTATGGCTTTGTGGCAATACCGCCGTGATGTTTACTTTCAGGTTTAACCGGTCATTTAATTTTGCATCAACATTTGCTCTCAGTGTATTTCTCTTATACCACTGGTTAATTAATATACCAGGTTGATCCAGGTGGTTAAAGGAGAAGAAATACTTTACGCTTTCAGATCCACCGGATACGCTCAACTGGTAATTCTGTACCCATGCTTTTTGTGTGACTTCATCCTGCCAGTCAGTCCCTTGTTTTCCAAGAAGATCTTTTACTTCCTGATCCGTGAATGCCGGTGCGCCGGTAGAATCTTTATAGAAGGAAGCTTTGTTTGCCTGTACGGCAAAATCATAGGCGTTCAGTAAGCTCAGCTTCTTGGGGATGCTGGCTCTGCTCAACCAGGTACTGAAGTCAACCCTTGGCTTCCCTGATCTACCTGTTTTTGTAGTAATGAGCACTACACCGTTAGAAGCCCTGGAACCATAGATAGCGGTAGCAGAAGCATCTTTCAGGATCTCCATAGACTCGATATCCGAAGGACTCACCGACTCAATGTTTCCACCGATATAGCCGTCAATAACATACAACGGATCATTGCCGCCACTTACAGAACTGGCGCCCCTGATCCTCACGCTCAAACCTTTCCCGGGCTGACCGCTGTTACTTTGAACTGTTACGCCGGAAGTAGTACCCTGTAACGCCTGTTCAACTCTTACCAATGGACGCTTGGCAATGTCTACGGCTTTCAGTGAACTGGTAGCGCCAGTTACATCCCTTTTTTTCTGGGTACCATAACCCACTACTACCACATCGTTCAATGACCTGGCATCAGGTTTCATCTGAACAGATAATGGTGCACTTCCATTGACCGGTATCTCCTGTGTCAGATAACCGATGTAAGAAATGATCAATACCGGGGAAGCCTGCTCACCGGTTGCAATTTGAAATGCACCCTGAGCATCAGTAGGACTTGAAAGGTTAGTACCTTTTATTCTCACAGTAGCGCCGGGTAATGGGTTACCGGAATCGTCCAGTACTTTACCTTTTGTCAACTGCGTTTGGGCATAGGCCTGAAGCAGGCCAGATGCGAGGAACATCAGCAATAATAATCTTTTCATAACGCGAACGATGTTTCGATTGATAAAATAATACCCTGCAAGTAAGCACGACAGGCCTAACAACAGACCTAATTATGAACTAACTGCGGCATTAGTGTTGAGTTTTTTTTAAATAATGTTGCATAACGGCCCTTCATTTATTAGTCTGCTTCAAAAGAAGTGAGTAGATCAGGAGATAAAACCTGCTGATGGCTGCGATCAAATAGGTAATTACCTATTACGAGATAATCCATCTCTGTACGCATGAAAGCGAGGTAAGCATCCTGTGGTGTACAAACAATAGGTTCTCCTCTTACATTAAAAGAGGTATTGATCAGCATACTGCAACCTGTAAGTTTTTTAAAATTATTAATAAGCTGATATAGCTTCGGATGAAGTGTATTATTGACGGTTTGTAAACGGGCGGAATAATCCACGTGTGTAATAGCGGGTACCGTTGAACGCACCTGGTGTAGCCGTTGATAGATATCTTGTTCCCCTTCACCGGCTGCTTCGGATTTTCGCTGTGTTGTTTTAAGTGCAGCTATAAATAACATATAGGGAGATGGTGCAGCCGTCTGAAAATAAAGGGTTGCATCTTCCTCTAAAACTGCCGGTGCAAAAGGCCGGAATCCTTCCCGGAATTTTATTTTAAGATTGATGAGTTGCTGCATACCGGTATTCCTGGGATCAGCCAGGATACTCCGGTTACCCAGTGCGCGGGGTCCAAACTCCATCCGGTCCTGGAACCAGCCCACTACTTTTCCATTGGCCAGGTGATCACTTATCAAAGTCGTCAGAGCATTAAAGTCCGTGATCTTTTCTCCCACTGCATCATATCTGCTGATCATCTTCCTAATATCCGTTTCGCTATAGGCAGGTCCGAGGAATGCTCCCTGCATAGCATCTTCTCCCGGTACTATTTCTCTCGCCTGTTGCATGCCGATATAAAAAGCGGCGTAGGCAGCACCTAATGCACCACCGGCATCACCAGCCGCCGGCTGTATCCAGATATCTTCAAAGATTCCTGTAGCTGCAATTTTACTGTTGGCCACACAATTTAATGCCACCCCGCCTGCCATGACCAGGTGACTACTTTGTGTAATTTCCTTTGCGGTACGCGCCAGCGCAACAACTATTTCTTCCGTTACCTGCTGTATGGCCAGTGCCAGGTTCATATGATCCTGCGTGAGGGCCGACTCCGGCATGTGGCGGGGCAAGCCAAACAAGGCTTCCCATTTATGATCGGCTGTCATACGGAGCCCCGTGGCAAAATCAAAATAGTCCATGTTCAGTAACAGGGAGCCATCACTTCGTATATCCACCAGCGTTGTAATGATCTTTTCCCTGAATAACAACGTTTGTGCGGCATCGGGCTGCCCATAAGGAGCCAGTCCCATTAATTTATATTCCCCGCTGTTTACTTTAAACCCCAGGTAATAAGTAAAGGCGGCGTACAGCAAACCCGGCGAATGGGGGAACCGAAGCTCCCGCAGAATTTTCACTTCATTCCCTTTCCCATGGGCAATGGTAGTGGTTGCCCACTCTCCTACACCATCTACGGTGAGGATAGCGGCTTCCTGAAACGGTGAAGGATAAAATGCGCTGGCAGCATGTGATAAATGATGTTCGGGAAAATAAAGTGGTAACCTGTCATCGCCTCCGAGTTGACGGAATGCTTTACGCAACAGTTTTTTCATGAACACCTTATCTTTCATCCATACCGGTATAGCCGTCAGGAAACTGCGCCAGCTGCGGGGCGCAAAGGCATGATAGGTTTCCAGTAGTCTTTCAAATTTCAGCAGTGGTTTATCATAAAAGGCTGCTGCAGTGAGTTCATTAAAATGGATACCCGCTTCCTGCAACACATAAGTGATGGCATTCACGGGGAAAGACGAATCATGCTTTATCCGCGTAAAACGTTCCTCCTGGGCCGCAGCCACTATCTTTCCGTCTATTATCAGCGCCGCTGCACTATCATGGTAAAAGGCGGATATGCCAAGAATGATAATCTTCAATCGCGTTAAAATAAAGTGTAAATGAAAGGCGCCAGCGCCGACACACTGGTTAAGGCCACCAAGGATGCCAGCAGCAGCAACATAATAATTAATGGAAGCAGCCAGAATTTTTTACGGGTCCTTAAAAAGTAAAACAGCTCTCGCAGAAATTCCATGTCGTATGAATTATGATCGTTTTAAAATGTATGGAGCAGGTCTTCTTTCGTATATACATGCTCCCGTTTCACCATCACGGATTCCCTTCCCCGCTTAAACTGCCGCAGCTGCAAACTATCTTTCCCGCGCAGTTTATGCCATAATCCTACCGGTAATACTACCACCATAAAAATAAGTGTCAATAATACACGTATATTTATCTCCCCTAATATCTTTGATAATCCAAACCAAATCCAGGCTAATGGAAACCACAGGCGTGGTAATATCATAGTGATCGCCATACAGATCAGGGCAGTGGTCACAAAATGAAAGTTCCTGTAGTATAAAACGGCTACTATAACTACCAGCACGGCCACCTGGCCAAACTCCACACATTGCTGACGGCTCACCCGGCCAAATACTATCTTCATGATCTATATTTTTTTTAACTGGCTTTGTAATAATAATGCGTCCTTGTCGGCAGGTGCGGTGTGCAGTACTTTTTCTACATACAATGCGGCTCCATCCTTATTTCCCATGCGGTAATATTTAGCAGCGATCTGATTCAGCACAGTTACGTTCAGGGGTTGCCTGGCAGCCTCCTCCTGGAGTTGCAGCACCTGGAGCAGGTATGTTTTTACAGGCTGTAAGTCAAGCTGTTGCTCATTATGCGCGATGGCATAATCCAGGTAGGGCAACGCAGCTTTGCTACGATCCAGTTTCAAACAAAGCACAAAAAGATTCCTTGCATTATCAAAGGAAGGAGCTAGTGCAAACGCTTTTTTAAAATATACCAGCGCATTGTCAAAGTCATTTAGTTTACCAAAGTAGTTGGCGGCCTGCTCATAATAACCGGGGTCTGTGGGATGTTCCAGTGCCAGCGCCTCTACTACTGTTCTGGCTGCCGCCAGTTGACCGCTCCTGTTATAGCTGTCGTACAGCTGTTGCATGGCAGTGGCCCAGGAAGTATGTCTGAATGCCACTTCATAGGCAAGTTGCTCTTCGGGTGTAGCAATCAGCGTAGTATCTGTGGCATGCCCCGTATTAAAAGGCCAGCTTCTTTTGAGGTTGGCAATTTTGTAGGCGCCTGCCAGCGAATCAACCACTGTTATCGGCATGGCTTGCTGCAGTTGCGCAAAGCTCATCTCATTTTCCGGCTGCACCGTAAAAATGCCTTGTTGTTTCATCGCATTATAAAATACATCCGACAACAACGCATACCCTTTCAGGTTAGGGTGTACATGTTCCAGCACCAGCTCCTTCCCAATAATATGACTGCTGGTGGCGGCTTCAAATGCGGCATGAGCATCTACCAGGTGTGTATTTTTATATTTACGGCATAGTTGCAGGATGATTTCATTCAGCTTTGAGGGCGCCCGGAAACGCAGGGCATCCAGGTCGCGGGCTTTGCTGAAATATACTTTTGCAGCGGTATTATCCCCCTGATGCATTTTCAGCAAACCGAGGTAATAATTACAACCAGCATGTGCTCCATAAATATTATTGGCAGCCAAAAAACCACTCAGCGCCGCCAGGCTGTCCCCTCTTTGCAGCAACTGCTCAGCCCGGGTATATGCAGCCGCGAAACCGGGATATGACACACTATCTACCGGCATGCTGATAAAAGGAAACAGGTCCTTCTCGCTGGATACCAGATTGCTGATGAAAACAGGCACGTGGGCCCCATTCAGCAATTGTAACGTTTGGTCCATATTGGTGCTGAACTGCCTGATCCCCCTTTCATACAGCACAGATCCATAAGGAATCTGCTGTTCCGCCACCATCAGTTCCATCCGTGCCTTACCGCTTTCCGGGCCGGCAGCACGCCCCGGAGAAGTTATCTTATCCAATACATTTGCAAACAGTTGTGTTAACCTGAACTCCCGCAGTTTTAAGATCGTGTGGATGATAAAAGGATTACCGGCAATTTTGTCTGTGCTACCGGCGCCCAGGCAACCATAATACTCGTTATGCCCTGTATAAATAAGCACGGCATCAGGCTGGTAGTGTACCAGCTCTTTCGCAAATCCCGCCACCGTATAGGAATTTACCGCCGTCAATGACAGGTTGATGATCTCCAGTTCCTTATCCGGACAGGTATGCATTAAACGATACTGCAAGCAACGGTGAAAAGAGCCATTATGAAAATAGGGGTAACCAATTGTAGTAGATTCTCCCAATACAAAAACCCGGAGGGTGTTTTTATCTTTTATCTTCTTAAATATTTCACTATTGCCGGTAGTGGCGATCTGTTGGTTGGAAAAATATCTCCGGGAAGCATCCGGGTTCAGTACATAATAGTTTTTATCCTGTGGAGAGGTGATAAACAGCCGAAGGTCATAGCCATAGTTAAAAGCCCTCAATATTAACTCTATTCCAACTATCAGTAAAAAAGGTAAAAGCATGCTGATGGTTTTAAACACCAGCATGCTTCTTTTTTGTAATAAAACGGCCTGAGTGCCAAGATCGTGGAATCTCTGAGTCCTATTCATTTCAATGCAATTTATCCGTGCAGCCTTAACAACAGCACTAATAATGCACTAACCGGGAGATTAATAAAGGAATTAATAAAGAATTTATCGGGATTGGGTCACCACATTACTTATCCCCCGAGTAATCATTAAACACATGCGGGAAATCTTCTCCATACATATGCTGGTACTCCTTGGCAAATTTGTTGAAGGCAGTTTTAGCGAGAGAATGCCGACCCAGCAAAATCAGGTTGCTGCATTTCAGGTGGAGCGCCTCTTCATTCACGGGATCGAAAAGGAAGATACTGTCTGCGATCTCAATTAAGAATTCAGGATCGGATCTGAACTGCACAGCAGCCTCTGATAAGATATTGAGGGCCAGGTTGGAGATCTCCGACTGGAAATCTTCCAGCCAGGTATAATTGGCATCGGGCAGGAATGAACCACGATGGATGATCCCCAGCAGGTCACGTACCGGCTGTTCCTGCAATGGCCGGGGCATTTGCAGCAGTACTTGAAAATCAGCCAGATCCATCCGGATATCTTCGGTATTGTATTGTAAACTCCAGCGGTCGGCCTCCTTCACAAAAGCACAGGTGCCCAGTTTGTCGAGGATGGCTTTGAGTTTCACCATATTCACAGAACGGTTGTTCTGTGCTTCCTTGTTAGACTTGTCACGCCAAAGGGTAGCGTATAGTCTTTCAGAGGAAATGCCCCTTCCGGATCGTACGGTATAAATAGCTAACAACAGGAACAATTCTTTGAGCAGCGGAGTGAAGTACTTCGTAATATCCTGTCCTTCTTTGTCTTGCACCTCAAAAGGGCCAAAGAAAAAGATGTTGCCTTTTTTTGCTACCGGTTCGGCTATCGTTACGGCAACAGGCGGTGTTGCAGGTATTACTTCGGGCGATACCAGCGGCGCCACGGGCGACTGCGAAGCAGGTGCGATCAAGGCTTGTGATGCCCGTCTGCGGCGTTTATAAAACAGGAACAACCCTACTGCTCCCACGGGGATCAGCAACAGGTAATACCAGGAAGAAAACCAGCTTAGCCCCGAAGTGGCTGCTATTATTGGATTAGGAGGGAATTCCAGGACATATACATTTACGGCTGTCACATTTTCCTTGGAAGTATAGAGCGTAACTGCCACCAGCTTTTTACTTGTTTCGCAGTAATACAGGTCGGCGAAGGATTTGATATCATGAAAAGAATAAGGGATGGTATTGGCCACCGGCTGATACGTTGGTTTCAGCAGGGAGCCCTGGATCAACTGAAGAGAGGAATTAAACTTGTCATCCGGGAAGATCAGGGCATAATATTCCTTTGCCACCGGGTCAATTACCAGGCTGTTGGCAAAACAGAATTGTGCAGCAGGTTCCGGTAACTGGTAAATTTTATTGAAAGAATGGTCTTTTACATCGTAGGATACCAGGTCATAATAGTGTCTTGGGTTTACGACCTGGTTACCACTGTTGCTGCCATAACCCCCAAGGATATACGCCGTATCTCCTGTTGGTGACGTTCCCAACGCCGACAGATACCTGGGCGTCAGCCGTGCTCCCTTGACTGGAACGGAGTCCCATGTCTTACTGGTAAAAGAATATCGCTGTACGGTGTTCTTATAGGTCATCTGCCCATAACCACACATGATATACAAAGCATCATCTGTTGATGAAATAAATTTATTGGCCTGCCAGTACACCGTGAGTATGTCCGGTGTATAATTCATCTCCCATTTTTTACCAATGGTATCATAGGCGCCCACTTTTTTATGGTCGATGTAAAAATTATAGAGTTTGTTGTTAAAAGGATTAAAGACAGACTGGTTACCGGGCAGCAGTGTATCCAGTTTTTGTGATAACCGGGTTCCCTCCAGTTGCTCGTTCTTAAAGCGTAAATCATACAGCGAGTCCTGCGACACAATGTACAGCACCTCTTCATTTTTATCAAAGGCCACACTGGGCAAGCCTTTTATCTGCCAGGTGTGCAGCAGCCGCTAGTTCTGGTGTTTGGGTCCTATCCAGTTGGCATTCCTGATCTCAGCCTTCTTTCCTTCTACTTTATCGATGGCTGTATTGCCCGTATCTCCCGACAATGGCCAATGGTACCTGATAACATTATCTTCCTTTATGACTATATTTTTCAGATTCATAGGTGGTATGTCCACCGTTTGAAATCCTTCAAACGTGTTGGTACCAAAAAAGATCCTGGTACATAGCGGCGTCCCGGATTTAACGGGGCCCTTACCAATGAATTTATTATTTACAAGGATGGAGATCTCGTTATGTTGCAGATCAAAGCGGATGGTGAAGTTGATCCAACTCCCAAACAACGCCACCGAATCAACGGCAAAGCTCCTGGAGTAACTTTCTCCTATCAGGAAATTAAAGGTTCGTTCCTTCTGATTATAAACAAGGTCAATGTTCTCATTATTGGCAGTGATCAATCTCAGCACATATCCGAAGTAAGTTTCCTTATATGGCACGAAGTTCAGATCAAATGAAATGGCTGCATCCTTCCTGAAACACAAGGGTCCTGATGGCGTGAGGTTTAGCGATGTCCGCCTTTCCTGCACAACTTCATGACTAGAAAAGCGTAATCCATAGGATTGAGCATAACCTGCAATTTCGAACAGATGAATAGATAAAAATAGTAAAAGGATAAACTTCCGCATACACCGCTAAAAGACAAAAATAATTAACTATTTAATATTTATAGATCTAAGCCTTCGCGGAATATACAAATAATAAACAAATTAAACCTTATTTATACGCTAATGATCAAGGACTGAATAAGGTATTTTATGTCATATTCAGTCCTTGATCATTTCTTATTGCAAGCAGGATGGTAGTCAAAATTAAGTCCGGTTACTTTACCGGATTATGCTCATGGAACTATCAGATCCTTTTAAAGGAACAGCATAAGAAATGTTGTATTGTCTTAAAGGGAGTTATATGATTTTCGGTGATACACTTTAGCTTCTCAAAGCCATTACTTAGCTGACCAGCCAATGTTTCTTCACTATATAACATCCTGCACCAGCCACTTTACCAGGGCTGCTTTTTCTCCTAATCTTAGTTTTGCCCGTTCCAATGCTTTGGTCGAAATATCTAACACTGTAATGTTCGTAAAGCCTGCTTCCAACAGAAAGTCAACGAGCTTGCTGTCACCACTGCCAATATCAATAATGCGGGCTGTTTTCGGAACATTACAGGAAAGAATTATATCGAGAGAAGTTCGTGGCACTTCCTGTGTCCAGCTTACTTCTGATGAAGATTTTGTATTATAAACATTTTCCCAATGGTCCTTGTTCTGTTCCATTTGCACATCATTTAGTATACAAAGGTAATAGATATGAAATTCTTCAGGATTTCAATAAAATTAATTGATGATATGTTCTATTTTGCTGAGGGAAATACGGATCAGATTTGATAAATCATTATAAAGCAACTAATATGAAACTAAAATATTATCCGTTTTGGGGTTGTTTTATATCAAACCACAAAACCATTCTTCAATCAACTTTTACCTGCCCTTACTGTGGATATAAAAAGGAAGAAATGATGCCTACTGATGCTTGTCAATACTTTTATACCTGCGAAAACTGTCATCAGCGGCTTAAACCCAAGACCGGCGACTGTTGCGTATATTGCAGCTATGGGACGGTAAAATGTCCGCCTGTTCAACAAGGGGATAATTGTTGCCACTAACGGTATTAACTGTCGATCCGCCCGGCTTAAAGCATCCGGTTTTTCGACCCAATACTTCCCTTTTCTATGATGTCAGCAACGTGATACCTGTTAAATCTACTTTCCCGTTTTTTTTCAGGAACTCGTAGGTCATCCGATCTGCCTGACAGTCAATAAACCGGACCCATTTCAAACGCTTGTTTTTAAAGAAAGTGTTAATAAGCGTTGCCTGCCGGAATGTCACCATATCAAAGGCGCAGTTTTCAAAAGAACAGTCCTCCAATCTACCCTCGAAAACGATATTGTCAATCTGTGTAGTAATAAAAGAGGTCCGGTTCCACACTGCATTTGCAACTGTACTATTCAGGAAGGCGCCGGATTTAAATTCCACTCCGGTAAAATTGGCGCCAGTGAAATCGCAGCCTTTGATATAGCTCCCTGAAAATGCAGCTTCATTCAGGGAACAGTTCTTAAACACATTATCCTCTAAGTAAGACCTCTGAATATGGCTGCTGCTGATATTGGAACCTGAAAAATCACAGCCTTCAACATTATTGCTTTTCAGAAGAAGTCCAGACAAATCTGAACCGATAAACCTGCAACGCTGGATATTGGAGGAGCTCAATTTTTCATGCAGATTTTCCACCCCGGAAAAATCGGCGTCCACCCAGCTCTCGCCCGACATATCCCAGCTACGCTTTTTCTGCTGCTTTCCGGATGGCTGTTCAGGCTCAACGGCTACCTCCTCAGCAACCTCAGATGGGAAGCTTTCTGAAAAATAGTTAAGATCAACACCCAGCATTTCCGCGAGACGGTTAAAAGTAGTGATGTCTGGCATTGATTCTCCCCGCTCCCACTTTCCAACTGCCTGGGCACTGATGAATAAACGCTGAGCAAGCTGGGCTTGAGAAATATTTATTTTCTTTCGTGCTTCGGCAATTTTATTGCCGATCATTCTGGTATTTAACATACGTACTATTTTGACACCAAAGATATTCAGATTCATCTCCAGAATCAGCAAAAACACAAGCACTCTTAGTTGTAATTACGCAACTTATTGTTGTTATTTAACAACTATCCGTAGTGTATCCCGGGATTTAAGGTGAATGCTCTTTTTGGGACAGAAAGTATATACACCGGAAGCAGGTTCTACCCCCCCCCAAAATAAAACTGGCCAAACAGTGTTTAAACCGTTTGGCCAGTAAGGTGCCCAGAACTGGATTCGAACCAGCACACCGTTGCCGGCGCTGCGACCTGAACACAGTGCGTCTACCAATTTCGCCATCTGGGCAACTGATATTGTGTCAGGGAAGGCAAAGATAAGCAGTCATTCCTTTTTTTCAAAAAATTATCCGGTACAAAAACTGACCAGCGAGGAGCCTGAGAGAATGGTTTACAGTGATACCAGTTGTCTGCGCAATGCTTCCAGTACCATGCCGGTACGGCTTTGTACATTCAGCTTGTGAAAGAGGGTTTCCCGGTAGCCATCTACCGTTCTTTCAGATACATTCATTTTTTGCGCGATGGCCTTATAGGTAAGATCACTGCACGCGAAGCTGAGAAATTCCTTTTCTCTTCCTGTGATGGTTTCTTTCTGTTCCGATTGCAGCAACAGGCGGCGGTAATTTACGTTGGAGGCATCGTTGTAATAGACGCCGTTTTTATGTATTTCCAGCAATGCCTTTTCCAGTTCCACGGGATGGATATCTTTCAGAAGATAGGCACAGCAACCAGCTTTCAGCATCGTAATGATGGTAGCATCATTATCTTTCATGGAAAGGGCGGCCAGCTTCATATCAGGATACGCTTTTTGTAAAGCGGCGGTAGCCTTCGCACCGTCCATTACCGGCATGTTTACATCCAGCAGTACGATGTCCGGAGGAACAGACAGGCCCGCTATTTTATCCAGCAGTTCTTTTCCGTTGATGGCTTCTGCTACAATGTGGAAGCCGTTGAAACTGCTGATCAGGAGACTGAGTGATTTGAGGAATAGCTGGTGATCGTCTGCTATGGCTATATTAATATTCATAAAAGATTTATTCAACGGGTAATTGTATCAGCACGGCGGTACCTCCTGCAGTGGTTACTTCCCAGCGGATAGTGCCGCCCAGCAGGTTGGTGCGGTGCTGCATGTTACGGATCCCCATCCCGGTGGCAGACATGCCTGCTTTGTCGAAACCCGCCCCGTCGTCAGCAATGATCAGCAGCAACACCTTTTCAACGATGCGCATACTGATATCTATTACCTGTGGCCTGGCGTGTTTAAGACAATTCTGTATGGCCTCCTGGATGATACGGAACAGGATGATCTGCGGTTCCGCCTGCAACGGCAATACGGCCAGTTCATGGGTAAACTTCACCTGTATGGCGCGGCTGGCGTTAATACGTTCCACCTCTCCTTTCAGGTTATCTATCAGGCTGAACTGATCCAGCCATTGACGGCTAAAGGACTTAGAGAGTGCCCGCAGATGATGAATAGCGGTACTCAGGGTTTCCTCGGCGGTACGCAGCGGCTCCGGTACTTCCGGCAGGCTACGCTGGGTTACATTGATCAGTAATTTTGTACTGCTTAACAACTGTCCGATGTCATCGTGCAATTCCTGTCCCAGGTGGGTAAAGGCTTCTTCCTGCATTTCTATCTGTGACCACATCAGTTGTTTATCATACTCCTCTTTCATTAATTTGAGCTGATGAAGATATGCCTGTTGTTTTTTCTTGTAATTGATAATGGCCATCACAACCACCAATCCCATAATGGTAAAAAGGAGGGTGATAAGAATTACAGCTACGAACAGATCCTGGGTGACCGGAAGCATACAATGCCTTTTATCAGCATAATATACAACAGGTAATTGGAAAACGAGTTTAAAATTACAAAAAGTCGCCTGGCTGATTTGAGGTCGCTGGCCAATAGCAGATTATAAAAACCATTCACACACATAGAGCCTGCGAAATAAAAGAAAAAAGCCAGGGTCAACCAAAAACCAGGGTGCCGGAATATAGACGCTTCACTATTCGGGGTAATCGAAAAAAAGGATAAAAGGCACCAGCAAATGACCAGGAAACTTTCTATGGTGATATTAATTCCGGGGAAATAATGCCAGCCACCAAAAATAAAGCTATGCGCAAGAGAAATACATCCGAATACATAAATAGAGATCTCCATTAATAACTTTAAACGGGTATCCGTGATTCCTGATCTTAAAATAATTGTTATCAAACTATATTCCAGCACCACAAAAAAATGGTAGACAATAAAAAAGCGGGGTTGGGCTTCATCTTTACCTATCAGCTCAACAATAATTTCCGTTACAATAGATATACCTAACAGTATCGCCAGTAACCTTACCTGCTCATGTTGCAGGTAGAACAAACTAATGGCGAAACAAATCACCAGCAGTACATAGTATCCGTATATCCATCCGTCCATTACCTGGAAGTATCGTTTAAAAAAGCCAATATATTGGTTAATGAAATATTGTCCTGTGTGTAGCCGCTTTCCTGCAGGCTGGCTAAAAGAGCCGTCAATGGTGGCTTCTTTCCTCCCCCGTTCCCTCTTTCTTCAATCAGCGGGTTGGTGGAGTCATGCACCATATCATTGGCCTGTGCTTTTGCCATCAGCTGGGCATACCCGATCTGGTTACGGTCTATATCCAATCCCTCTGCCAGCAGGCTCAGCTTCTGATCAACTTCCGGCACAGCAAAATAAAAACGGATATACTCACATCCCTGCTGACTGAGCAGCCGGAAAAGAGACGCTTTACTGAATTCCACAGAATGCACATCCTGAAAAACCTTTTGGGCATCCGGGTTTTCTGATAACAATTTGTAAAAATTAAGCAGCATGCCGAAATAGGCTTTCACCGTAACCGGCATCCCAAAAGTAGTGTTTTCACTGGTAAAGGGCATGTGGTAGTCAAGGGGCTCCGTAGTATCTTCCAGATACCCCTGATTGTCAGCAGTGTAACCTGTGACCATCATTTTGTCGCTCATGATTTTTTATTTAGTGTAAACAAATATTCATCTTTTTTATCATACCAGATACGGGAAAATCCCCGTATCTGATCCGCAGGAAAATGGGAAAAGACCGCGTTATAAAAATGTTTTAAATTCGGGGTATAAATCAGCAAATAATAACCATCCTGGATGATTATATTGAAACAGCAGCAGACTGAAAAGGAGCTGGAAATATCTCTCCGGATAAAACACTTCTCTATGGGAAATTATGATTGGAGCCGGTTCAACGTCCGGATACCTGTTAAAAGCAGCATTCAACAGGTATATGATGCCTGGACCTCCCCTGCTGCATTGGAAAGCTGGTTCCTGCGCGAAGCTGTATTTACCAGCAACGCAGGTGAACCCGTAAACAATAACAGTAAAATTCAAAAGGGAGATCACTATACCTGGCATTGGTACGGCTATGCAGATGATGTACCGGAACGGGGTGAAATTCTAGTAGCTAACGGGCACGACTATCTGCGTTTTTCTTTTGGCAAAGCTGGTATTGTAAATATCAACATCAGCAGCGAATCAGGTGAAACGGTAATAGACCTCGTACAGGAGGCCATTCCTACCGATGATGCGTCCAGGGCCAGTTATCACCTGGGCTGCTCCAATGGCTGGACCTTTTACCTGGCTAACCTGAAATCTTTCCTGGAAGGGGGACTGGATCTGCGCAACAAAAACGAGGCGCATAAAAATGTTATCAACTCGTAGCTATAAATTACAGTTTCAGCAATCCTGACCTGTACAAAGCATTCACCGGCTTATTATCCCAGAACAGTTCGAAATCTTCCAAACCGGCAGATTCATAACTGTCCTTCACTTCCTGTAGCGTATACGTTTTGGGATTGGTAACAGCCAGTTGTTGCAGCATCTGCACCAGCCACAAACCTTGTGGTGGTGGTACACTGATATTGACTTTCTCTTTTTTATTCTGAAAAGTAAAGGACGACACTTCCCAGGTGCTTCCTTTCTTGGATTTGGTAATCGTTTCCACTACTGGCTGTTTGCCGAGGTACACGACCTTGGAAGTTGGTTTTATGGTACCCACTTCTTCTTCCAGTAATGCCGTGGCAATATAGTCCGGATGAATGCTGGTCTTTGGCACTTTAAACTCAAACCATTTAGACAACGGATAGTCAAAACAAGCGCCATGCATATAGTTCAGCAACGATTTTTTCAGACCATAGCTGAAGGTTTCATGATCCGCACCGGTGGGGTCCACATGCATAATATCATTATTGGCAAAGCTGCCCGTGGCGGTTGATTCCTTTTGTACGTTGAACTTCTCCGGTTCGAGCCCCACAGGGCTGTGGGCCGTCATGGTAAACTGGTGCCAGAATGCGGACTGAAGGATGCCCGCCTGGAACATCTGCCGCACCATTTCCAGCGAGTCAATAGTTTCCTGTGCTGTTTGCGTAGGGAAGCCATACATGAGGTAAGCATGCACCATGATACCGGCTTCTGTGAAATGGCGGTTTACACGGGCCACCTGGGCCACCGTGATCCCTTTCTGTATAAGCCCCAGCAGGCGGTCAGAAGCCACCTCCAGGCCGCCGGAAACAGCAATACAGCCGGAAGCTTTCAACAGCAGGCACAGGTCGCGGGTGAAGCTCTTTTCAAAGCGGATATTCGTCCACCAGCTAACAGTGAGCTTGCGGCGGATGATTTCCAGCGCCATCGCCCGCATCAGTGCGGGTGGCGCGGCTTCATCCACAAAGTGAAAACCATTCTGACCGGTTTGTGCGATGATGGTTTCCATCCGGTCGCAAAGCAATGCTGCTGTTAACGGTTCATAGATCTTTATATAGTCCAGTGAAATATCACAGAAAGTACATTTACCCCAATAGCAGCCATGCGCCATGGTGAGCTTGTTCCAGCGCCCGTCGCTCCAGAGGCTGTGCATGGGATTCACCACTTCAATGGCGGAGATGTATTTGTCCAGCAGAAGGTCGCTGTAGTCCGGTGTGCCTACCTGTCCTTGTTTGTAGTCATTACAGGACTTATCATTGATATATGTTACTTTCCCATCTTCCAACAGGAACGTGCGTTTAAGTGCTGCGGTGGTCTTTTTTCCTTCGATGAACTGTACCAGGTTTTCTACCGGTGCTTCTCCATCATCCAACGTAATAAAATCAACAAATTCAAACACCCGCGGATCGGAAAGGGAGCGCAGTTCTGTATTCGGGAAGCCGCCGCCCATTGCCACTTTCACAGCCGGGTAATGTTTTTTGATCCATTGTCCACAACGGAAGGCAGCGTACAGGTTGCCCGGAAACGGCACAGAAATAGCCACCATAGCGGGTTGTACAGCAGCCATACGGGCAGCAAGAATAGCTGTGAGAATATTGTCTACATAAGTAAGTCCCTGCTGAAGGGCTTCATACAGTTCGTCGAAACTGTTGGCAGAGCGGCTGAGGCGTTCTGCGTAGCGGCTGAAACCGAAGTGGGCATCCACACATTCCGTGATGAGATCAGACAGGTCTTCGAGGTACATTGTAGCCAGGTGTTTGGCCTTGTCCTGTGTGCCCATGGAACCAAAAGCCCAGATGAGGTCATCCAGTTGTCCGAAGCGGGATGCTTCCGGCAGGAAATCACGTTTGCATACCTGATGCGCCAGTGTAGGGTTTTTGCCCTGTAGAAATAAAATGACGGCGTCTATGGTATGCACGTAATCGTCCTGTAGTGCGATGATCCGGGCTGCATTTTCTGTCAATGCTGCCGGCGGTGCTGCTGCTATATGTGCAAACAATTGCTGTAAACCCTGTTTTGAAAATAAAGCCAGCGTTACTTCTATACCCAGATCGGCCTGAAAGGAGGTGATGCCTTTTGTGTTCAGAAATCCCTTCAGATAAGCAGTGGCCGGGTACGGCGTGTTCAGCTGTGTAAATGGCGGCGTTATTAAAAAAACAGAATTACTCAAATCAGGTTATTTAAACCGCAAATTTAGCTCATAATAATGAAAGATAGCAGGATTGTGGCATTCCTGGGAGCGCAGGCGCTCCCAGGAATGCCAATCTACTTCTTCCCACTAACGTAAACGCAGCTACGATTTTATCTCTTTCATTTATAACCGGACGGTTCCGCCCAATGTTATCCATCTGCCCGGCATAGGTACTGCCCCGGCTTCTATGTAGGTAACATCCAGTAAATTATTGGCATCAACATATAACTGGTAACGGGGTTGCTTGTAGGCTATGCGCGCATCCACTACTGTATAATCCTTGTAGTTGATCCGCATGCAATACCGTGCAGCAGCGGATACACTAAAATGTTGCCACACCGTAGCACGTACATTGGCTGTAACCTGGTGACGCAGGCTTTCAATCACGTAACGGGAAATCTTTTTATTGATACCATCATCTCCTTTGAAGGAAGGCGACAAATAATTGTAGCCTGCATTAACAGCCACCGCATTAAATACCCCATGTTCCTGCAAGGTAGTGCTGTAGCCTGTGCTGAGCGTAAATCCTTTGGTATCCGCCCGCTGAAAATTCTGCGGCTGCCAGGGCTGATTAAGACTATCTTTTACATAATCAATAAAATCTGCTACCTGTCTGTAAAAGACACTCCCTGCATAAGAGAATTTACCACTGTATTTGCGTACGCCCACTTCCATGAAGGTGGCTTTCTCAGGGCCCAGTTTATCGTTGCCGATGATGGCGGCACTTTTATAATAGAGGTCTGTATAGGTAGGCAAACGTTGTGCAGTACCCACATTGGCAAATACCTTCAGCTCCGGCGTGATATTGAATCCTACATCTGCACCGGGAAAGAATTGCCAGCCATAGAAAGAGTTGTAGTTGAGATACCCACCTACCGTAAAACTAAACCGCTTATCTGCTTTTGTTTTATATTCTCCATAGAGGCCCAGGTTGGTTCTATCGTGAATACCCAGGTTGTTACTGTTGATGTATTCATAGCGTCCCTCTACACCGGCGCCAAAAGAGCCGATGCCTGTTTCAAAGCTGTTGTTCAGCTCTGCGTCCACGATGTGGTTATCGTGCAGGTTGCCGGGCTTGTTTTGTTTAATATACAGGTAATCATCTTCTGTATAACGATAGCTGATACGCGGTGTCATCACCCATTTACGGTTGATCCGGATAGTGTTGCTCACAGCGGCGAGGAAGGTCTGCACCGTTTCTTCCGATTCCTTATCACCGGGTGCAGCATAAAATCCGTTGGCGCCGTAAGTATTTTTCACAAAGCCTGCCAGTACATTATAACGCTGCGCACTATCCTTCTCGAATGCACCCTGGTAAAATGCGCGGTAATTATTATAGGCGGTATTATAGCGGTAACCATTGCCTTCATTAAGACCAAGCGACAGTGTTTGGTTGGTACTACCCGTCACCAGGGAGCCGGTGGCGCCAAGTGCATAAGCTCCATACGCTTTCCCTTTCTCATTTTTCTTAAAGCTGCTGCCTCCGCTGCCACTTAGTTCAATACCACTTTCCGACGCTTTGCGGGTAATGATATTGATAGCACCGTTGAGGGCATTAATGCCGTATACACGGGCGGCTGCACCACGCAGCACTTCTATATGGTCCACATCCGACAATGAAATGGGGAGATTCATGATATTGTGGCCTGTTTGCGGGTCTGTGATTTTGATCCCGTTCAACAGCACGAGGGTCTGGTCAAAAGTACCGCCATCAATGCCGATATCCGCCTGGATACCGCCAGGGCCGCGCTGCCGCACATCCAGGCCCGGAACAAATGCCAGCACCTCATTGATGGAGGTTACCGCCATTCCTTCTATCTGTTTACGGCTGATGATGGTAATATTACGGTTGAGGGCCTTTAACGGTGCCGCCAGCCTGTTTTCCTGCACAATTACTTCATCCAGGTTGTGTGTGGCAAGAGAACTATCTGTGCGTTGTTGCGCCGTTGCACGGCTGCATACGCCTAAGGACAGGAATATAAGGATCTTACTATAACTAACAGCTATGCGCATCTTTATGAATAATTGCTAAAAGAGCGCAAAAATACACATTAAATCATTAGCGTTTCAGACTTTACAACATGGATACCTTTTGTACAGGGCAAACACTCAGCTCAATCCACTCACTTGCAGCCAGCGGTTACGGGTTATAATAAATTTTACTTCGCCGGTGTCCAGCATGCCCGTCTTCATCCAGCCGGTGAGTGCATAGAACCGCTCAGCTCTTGTATTGGCGCTGGTTCCCAGCCACAACATATCATCCGATTCACTGAAATGCCAGTCCAGCATCAGGGTTTGTAATTGCTTGCCAATACCTTGTGCTTCATAACCGGGATCAACAAATAAAGCCCATATATTATTTCGCATAGCATCTATTATGGCAAAGCCTACAATATTGCCGGCGGCCTCACATACCCATCCCTTCCCATCTGTAGTCAGATAACGTTCACAATCTTCCCTGGTGGCCAGGTCAGGGTTATTCAGGCGATTTTCCTTCACTGCAAAGCGAACTTTAAAGAGGCCGGGAATATCATCAATGGTAGCTTCACGAAAGTGCATATCTGCGTGGTTTATTAAAAACAAGATACTATAATAGATTTTTATAGTCTACCTGTTTAAAGAATGCTTCCCTGGTTTTTGAAAATCAATTGATATTTCCTGTAATTTTACAATGTTATGAGTACCGGTAACAAAAAACAACAACTCCTCAAATGGCTGAAGAAGCTGGGTGTCTGGGGCTTTCTGTTCTTCCTGATCAAAGGGCTGATCTGGTTGGCTATCGGCTATTGGGTGATCGGAAAATAGTTTTCAGATGTAGAATGTACCTGCTACCACCGTCACCGCCTCTCCCTGCAACAATACACGATCATTCTGTAAGATCACTTTCAGCTCCCCGCCCCTGGCCGAAGCCTGGTAGGCATGAAAGGTTTTTTTATGCAATCTTTCCGCCCAGTAAGTCGCCAGGCTGCAATGTGCCGAACCCGTTACGGGGTCCTCATTTACACCCACCGGAACAGCAAAATACCTGGATACAAAATCGTATGGATAGCCGTTGTTACCCTTGCTGGTGATGACACATAAATATTTCTCCAGCAAATGAAAATCGGGAACAAAGTTGATCACATCTTCCGGTGAGTGCAACTCTACAATATAGCGGTCGTGGGAAAACACAACATCCGCATAATTATCTCCGAAAAGCTGTCTTAATGCGGTAGGTAAAGCTACCGGCTCATGGCTGCGTGCCGGGAAATCCAGTTCTATACGGTTATCTTTCCTGGCGGCTGTCAGCAACCCGCTCAGGGTATGGAATTGAATGACTTCTTCCGCAGGAGCCAGTCCGGTGGTCCACAGTACATGTGCGCTGGCGAGGGTAGCATGACCGCATAGCGGCATTTCTACTTTGGGTGTAAACCACCGCAGGCGGTATCCATCCGGTTGTTTGAAAAGGAAAGCTGTTTCCGCGATATTGTTTTCGGCAGCAATGGCCTGTAGTGTCTGATCATCTGCGGGAGCGTCCATGATGCAAACGCCTGCCGGGTTGCCTTTGAAGGGTTTGTTGGTAAAGGCGTCTACCTGGAAAAACCGGATATTCATGTGTGCAATATTTAAGGATACAAAAATGCAATAAATGCGCTTACAAAAACAGTTGCAGTTTTCTTTATTATGAGCAGATCAGATGGCCGTAACAAGACAGAAAAAAGCCGCACGAAGGCGGCTCAGAATTTAATGGGAACTTACTTTATGATGATTACATCCTGTAACAAACAGCGTTGATATTCATACCGGCGCCTACGGAAGCAAATACCACTACATCTCCTGCGTCCAGCTTATGCTCCGGGAAAGCACCTTTGCGTACCATGTCAAACAAGGTAGGGATAGTTGCCACAGAGCTGTTGCCCAGTGCGTGAATGTTCATGGGCATTACCTCGCTCAATACCGGTGTAATGTTATATAGTTTATACAAGGCTTTTACAATGGCCTCATCCAGTTTCTCATTAGCCTGGTGAATGAATATTTTCTTCACCTGGGTGATGTCCATGCCAATAGCATCGATGCATGTTTTAATGGCTGTGGGTACATGTTTCAATGCGAACTCATATACTTTCCGTCCCTGCATTTTGATGTATTTCACCTGCTCATCGGCGTTGGGCAAATAGGAACTACCCATGTTGATGTAGTTGGCTTCGTCCATCGCGAAGGACTGTGCTGCGCTGGATAGAATACCTGCGTTGCCGGCGGGGTCGTTGCTTGCTTCAATGATCACGGCGCCGGCGCCATCGCTGAAGATCATGCTGTCACGGTCGTAGCTATCTATTACGCGACTGAGGGTTTCTGTACCTATTACGAGACAACGTTTGGCGATGCCTGCTTTTATGAATGCATCTGCCTGTATAACGCCCTGCAACCAACCGGGGCAACCGAATAAAATATCGTAGGCTACACAGGAAACGTTCCTGATTCCCAACGTATGTTTTACGCGGGAAGCCAAAGATGGAACGGCATCGGACTGGATAGAACTTACACCAACATCTCCAAAATTATGCGCTACAATGATCTGATCTATCGTTTCCGGGTCAATACCTGCATCTGTGATAGCACGGGAAGCAGCAATGGCAGCCATACCAGAGGCATTCTGATCATTATCTGCATACCGGCGTTCATTAATCCCTGTGATCTGCTGGAATTTATCGATCACTTCCAGCGTCGCCGTTGCAATTTGTACCTGATGAGCATCATAGAAACTATCTGCGGCAAAATCGCGGTTAAGTTTCACAAGGGATGGAATAAAACAACCTGTTCCTTTGATAATTGTTTTTACTGTGTTCAAATTTACTATTTAGTTGTAAGATTGGAGGGTAGTTCAACAGTACGATGGCTATTATTATCAATACCACCCGCAAGTAAATGGGATGGTATATGATGTAAGCCGTTAAAAAAGTCTGAAAGACAATTTATAATATGCTGGTAATACAAGTGAGATGACGATAACGCTATCTTACCACCTGTTATTCCTGTTATTATTGTTATTCTCTTTGGGTCTGGCAACTGCTACTCCCAGTGATCTACCCTGTACTTCTGTGTTATTCAAACCCTGAATTGCTTCGTTTGCTTCTGCATCGGAAGGCATTTCAATAAAACCAAATCCACGTGACTGGTTAGTAAATTTATCCACGATGATTTTTACGGAATCAATGGCGCCGAATTTAGAGAACAGGTTCCTCAGGTCTTCCTCTGTAGTATATGAACTCAGATTAGAAATATAAAGATTCATGATGACGTATTTTATGTTAGATATTAAACTTTGTGAAGGAAAAACCGGGAAAAAATTCCCGTTGATTCAAGTAGTGATTCCGCTGCCATTGAACGTCAGCTGAGCTACTTACGTAGTGAAGGTAGGTCAATTTAATGATATCAGAATAATTATTTACAGATACAACCGTGCCTGTACAACAAATCCCGTCAGTATGTAAAAAGCCATGTTACCGTTTGATAACATGGCTTTTTAATCGGGGGCCTTCACGCAGCTCATCAACTTCCTCTTGTACCACCTGTCTTTACCGGTTTCTTGGTAAAGGAGGGTGCAACATTGGGTTTGATGAATGCGTTGCCACCTGGCATATTGTTCTTTACTTGCTTATTATCTTTTTTACCGTTTTTCTTGTTGTTGTTTAGCAGAGACATAATATTCAGCGTTGGTGTAAAACAAATATAATACATCGCGGGGAACAAAGTGCATGTATTTTACGATACCGGCTCTTCTACAGGCCTGACCTCTCCCCTGGCCTTCATTTCATCGAGATAAGCCTGTTTCACTACTTTTGCTGTTTTATGCTGGCCCGTATGGCTCCATCCGGGCGGCATCACAATGTACAACAGCTTGTTGGTGATACCGGGTGCATGAATGATATCCCGGCCAAGACAATACAGCTCCCCGAAATATACATCCCATAAGTTACCCGGATTCATCTCTCTCGAAATACCATACTCAATCTCCAGCTCCTTTTTCTCGTATTGGAATGTGCCGAATACCTTATCCCATATATTGAGCAGGTTACAGAAATTAGTATCCATATAAAGCGGATTCTTGGCATGATGCACCCGGTGATGTGAGGGTGTCAGCAGTATCCTGTTCAGAAAACCCAGCCGCCCGTCTTTGATCAGATTCTCGCCTACATGAATAAAAGCACCCCAGGTACCATCAATAAACATGATCAGGAATAACAACGGTGGATTAATCCCCGCCAGGATACAGATCGTTGTACGGATCACATCTGCATAGGGCGCCTCCAGGAAAAAATGCGTATAGGTAACCGACAGGTTCATTGCCTTGGGCGCATGATGCGTGGAATGCAGACACCAGAACAACCGCACCTTATGCCCCAGGTAATGATAAATGAAGTGCGAGAACTCCCACACCACATAGCCATAGATAAACCAATACCAGGTAAAAGTGGTTTTAATAGGCGCATACTTTTCAAAGAAACCGATACAGAAAGCAACAGCCGCAATAGAAATAAACCTGGAGATAAAACGATTAAGCACAAAGATCAGAAAAGGAATTTTATAATCTTCTATCTTAAATCTTTTGTAGATAAAAGCGCGGATTACTTCTATCAGCAGTAAAAAAGGAACAACAGGAGAAATTACAGAAAAGATACCTTTAAGCGTAAGCAGCGCCCTATAATCACCTGTTTTATACATCTCCAGTAACTGCCCGATCCCCAGAAAAGAGATCAGCTCATGATATATTGTCTGTAAAAAATCCATAAGCATACCATTAAAATGAATAAAACGTAGAAAATCTTCTCCTGAAAATTAATAATTTTTTGATAGATTTCAGGAAATACAATTTATTGTAACATTTCTGTCTTTTTTTAATCTGACACTACGTGCCTTCAATCAAAAGAATACTGGCCCGGTTCATCATATGGGCATCCAATAAAATATCATCAAATCCTGACAGGGAAACGGTTTTTACCTCTTTATCAAAATTGCAGCAGGATATCCTCGACGGCAAGGAAGATAAAGGGCTGATCTTGTCCTGTGACCAGGAAAATGCCCGCTTCATTATTTTTTCCGATCAGCATAAAGGTGCAAAAGATGCGGCAGATGATTTCATGCCCGCAGAAAAGAACTACCTGGCCGCCCTTGGCCATTATTATGAAAATGACTTTACCCTGATTAATCTCGGCGATTGTGAAGAACTCTGGGAAAGCACACCCGGGAAAGTGATAGAGAAAAACCGTTCCTCCCTCCTGGAAGAAGCCCGGTTCCTCCAAAAAGACCGGTACTATCGGATCTTCGGTAATCACGACCTGGAATGGCACTACCTCGTACCACGGGAGCAGTTCCTGAAACCGATTTTCGGCAAAAAACTCAAAATATACGAAGGACTGATCCTGCAAACAAAATACCAGGATGCCGATTTCCGGATATTTCTCGCACACGGCCACCAGGGTGACCTGAGAAGCGACGGAAACGCTTTCAGCAAATGGGTGGTAGCCGCCATATGGACCCCCATCCAGCGCCTGTTTGATATTCACCTGGACACTACCGCCGACTCCTTCGATCTTGTAGATGCCCATAATATCATCATGTATGAATGGACCATCCAGTATAAAAACACCCTGCTCATTTCCGGGCATACGCATAAGCCTGTTTTCGCCTCCCTCGATCATATCGACCGCCTCACCAAACAACTGATAAAAGCAAAAGAGAAAGGCGACGCCGATCAGATGAAAGCACTCGAGGCAGAATTGCAGAAACGGCAGGCAGAATATGCCGGCAAACAGCTGGTAAAAACAATGGTACACCCCACCTATTTCAATACCGGCTGCTGCTGTTTCAGTGATGGCGATATCACAGGTATAGAAATAGCCGATGGCTTTATCCGCCTGGTGAAATGGGTGAAAACGGATGCGGCCCCTACCCGTAAAGTGCTGGAAGAATCACCCCTCTATTATTTATTTGAACAGCTGTAAAGCGCCTGATAGTAGAGCACAACAACGCCCGATCTGAATCTTTTAGTCTTTAACAGTTTCAGGTCCAGTTTATCATGCAGGCCATGGAGAAAAGGCATCCCCTCTCCTAAAATAACGGGATACACCCACACCAGATACTCATCAATTAAGCCCAGCTCCATAAAAACAGTTACGATGCTGCCGCTACCAAGTATGACCAGGTCTCTGCCGGGTTGTTGCTTCAGTTGCATCACTTCTGCGGCTATATTTTCCCTGATCAGCCTTGTATTTTTCCAATCAACCGTGGAGAGTGTTTTTGAGAAAACAATTTTGTTGTAATTGTTCATCATAAAGGCATACGCAGCATCCTCCGCCGTGGCGGCATAGTTGGATTCTACAGATTGATAATAACCAGCCATCGCCTCATATGTAACCCGTCCCAATAAAACGGTATCTATTCTGCTCAGCTGCTGATCCGCATATCTTGACATCTCATCACTCCAGTGTGGGAAATGCCAATCAAGCCCCCCGTTTGATGTTGCCATGAAGCCATCAAGCGTTACATTCATGGATACAATTACCTTTCTCATACTATAGGCAAATATACCGCCGGCATGCCGGTTTCAGGACGTGCAGATGCGACATTTTAAGGGGTTGATCGCGACTTTTTATTCCTTATCTTTATTCTATGAAACACATCACCATACTTGTTCCCAACGAGGCTGTCTTAGCCAGTATTTCAGATCCGCGCTATATGTTCACCGCCGTAAACGGATTCCTGGAAGCAGCCGGCAAAGCGCCGATGTTCCATGTTCAACTGGCAGGACTTTCCCCGGAAGTGCGGCTGAACAATGGCGTGTTTACCGTACATACGGACCTGCTGATACAGGATATAAAAAAGACGGATCTCATCTTCATACCAGCCCTGAGCGGCGACCTGAAACAATCGCTGGAAATCAATAAAGCATTTCTCCCCTGGATTGTTGATCAATATAAAAACGGCGCCGAAGTAGCCAGTCTTTGTATCGGGGCTTTTCTACTCGCAGCAACCGGTTTATTAAACGGAAAAGAATGTTCCAGTCACTGGCAAACAGCCAATGAATTCAGGAGCATGTTCCCGGAAGTAACCCTGGTAGACGGCAGGATCATTACAGAAGAAGATGGCCTGTATTCCAGCGGTGGCGCCAACTCCTACTGGAATCTCCTCGTATATCTTGTGGAGAAATATGCCAACCGCGAAACCGCTATTCTCGCCTCCAAAGTATTTGCAGTAGAGATAGACAGGAAAAGCCAGTCGCCCTTTATTATGTTTACCGGACAAAAGAAACATGAAGATGAACCGATAAAAAATGCACAGGAATTTATTGAACATAATGTAGCCGATAAAATATCCGTTGAAGACCTGGCGCTGAAATACGCCATCGGAAAACGTCACTTCGAAAGACGTTTTAAAAAAGCAACCAACAACACCCCTGTTGAATATATACAAAGAGTAAAAATTGAGGCCGCAAAAAAACACTTTGAAACCAGCAGCAAAAACGTAAATGAAGTGATGTATGATGTAGGTTATTCTGACACCAAATCTTTCAGATCCGTTTTTAAAAAGATAACCGGTCTGTCACCGATTGATTACAGGAACCGGTATAACAGAGCGGCGGTTGTGGAATAACATCATGGAATAATTTTGATTGGAGTATCAAAAATCGCCCCTTATGCTTTCTTCCGGTTTTGATTTTCAGAAGTCCATCAACCAGGTTCCCGTTATTGAAGATTATAATTCATTTACCACCCATGAAGTGCTTCAAGATGCGGTAAATGCCTATGGTGGCAGCTGGATAAATGAGCAGGCCACAGCTTTTGGAAAGATCATGGGAAGCCACCCTATGCAGGAAGCGGGTAACCTGGCCAATAAAAATTTACCGGTACTGAAAACCCACGACCGTTTTGGCAACCGTTTGGATGTAGTGGAATTTCATCCGGCTTATCACGAGATGATGGAAGTTTCCATCAGGCACCAGGTCCATTCCATTGCCTGGACCTCCAATAGGAGCGGCGCTTACCTGGCGCATAGTGTACTGGCGTATCTGAAACAGCAAATAGATGAAGGCAGCAGTTGCCCGTTGACCATGACCTTCGCTGTTGTGCCTTCCCTGAAAATAGTAGCAGACATAGCCGAAGAATGGCTGCCACTGGTACTTTCAAATGAATATGATGCACGGCACATTCCTTACTTTGATAAAAAAGGCGTTACGTTTGGTATGGCCATGACCGAACCGCAAGGTGGCAGCGATGTGCGTGCCAATCTCACTTTCGCCAAACCCATGGGTCATGGAATTTATAAAATTACCGGGAGAAAATGGTTTTGCAGTGCGCCCATGAGTGACGCATTCCTGATCCTGGCGCAAACAGATAAAGGGCTGAGCTGCTTCCTGGTACCCAGGTTCACCCTGGAAGGAGAAAAAAACAAACTCTATTTCCAAAGATTAAAAGATAAACTGGGCAACAAATCAAATGCATCAGGCGAAGTTGAATTTCATGAAGCATGGGGAAAAATAATTGGAGATGAAGGCCGCGGTGTAGCCAACATCATGGAAATGGTACGTCATACCCGGCTGGATTGTGCTATCGGTTCGGCTGCCACCATGCAAAGAGCATTAACAGAAGTCATCCATCACTGCAACTACAGAAGCGTTTTCGGAAAAAAACTGATAGACCAGCCTTTAATGAAAAATGTGCTGGCAGATCTGTGCCTGGAATCTGAAGCTGCTACCACATTAGCGATGCGCCTGGCAAAAGGTTTTGATGATGCCATCTTTGATGAAGAAGCCATGCATTTTACACGGATTGCCACAGCCATTGGAAAATTCTGGAACACAAAAAGAGCGGTACTGGTATTAGGAGAAGCATTGGAATGTATTGGTGGAAATGGCTACGTGGAAGAGTCGATTATGCCAAGATTATACCGGGATGTTCCTGTCAATGCCATCTGGGAGGGCTCAGGCAATATTCAGGCGCTGGATGTTTTGCGTGCCATGCATAAAGAGCCTGCGAGTAAGGAAGCACTCATGAACTACTTCCGGAAAGCAAAGGGCCTCGATCCTACTTTAGACCTTCACCTGGCGGATTTACAACAGTTAATGACCAACCCGGCAGCATATGAATTCAACGCACGGATCATGGTAGAAAAAATGGCTTTAGCCATTCAAGCTATTGAATTAATTCAAATAGCACCGCCATCTATTGCGCAATTGTTTTGCGAATCGAGACTTTCGGAGAAACGGAATTTAACCTGGGGTACACTGGCACATGAAAACATCTTGCATGAAGTGATCAACCGGATATCCCTGATAAAAAAATATGATTAGAAGTGCCATGGAGGATCAGTATATTTGCTCCCATGAAATGGCTCATGATCATATTTTCCTTGTACGTGCTGACCACTTAGACTTAGATTGTTAACAGACGAATGATAAAGTTATTTAGCAGCATACTGATACTGTGCTTTGCCCAGTTATGCCTGGCGCAGAACACCTTCAGGGCCGTCATAAAAGATGCAGATACAAAAGCGCCAATGGCCGGGGCTACTGCTGTTCTGGCTGGCACCAGTAAAGGTGCAAAAGCAGACAACAATGGAATAGTAACCATTAATGGTATTCCTAATGGGAAGCACGTCATTATCTGTAGTTTTTTGGGATACCAGGAGAAGACTGATACATTTTCTTTTCCGTTAACCGCTGACTCGGTGGTTGTTTTCCTGGATCACGCCGGAGAAGAGATGGAAGAAGTGGTTATTTCTTCTACCAGAAGTAACCGTAGTATAGAGGATATTCCCACCCGCGTTGAATTTATAGCCGGGGAAGAGCTGGAAGAGAAAGCGAATATGAAGCCTGGTGATATCCGGATGATGCTCAATGAAAGCACTGGTATTCAAACGCAACAGGTTTCGGCCACGTCTGCCAACTCCAGTATCCGTATACAAGGTCTTGATGGCCGCTATACACAGATTCTTAAAGACGGATTTCCCTTATATGCCGGATTTTCGGGAGGCTTGGGGCTATTGCAAACCCCGCCGCTGGACCTGAAGCAGGTAGAAGTGATCAAAGGATCTGCCTCTACGCTGTATGGTGGAGGTGCCATTGCAGGGTTAGTAAACCTGATATCAAAAGCACCAACGGAGGAACGGGAACTGCGATTCCTGCTCAATGGTACATCTGCGGGAGGGCTGGACATTAATGGTTATTATGGCCAACGGTTCGACAAGGTAGGGGTAACAATCTATGCTTCCCGGAATAGTAACAAACCCTATGATCCTTCCAACACAGGGTTTACGGCTATTCCTGAATTTGAGCGGTATGTTATCAATCCGAAGCTGTTTGTGTATTTCAGCCCAAAGACCAAAATGAATCTGGGATTAAATTTCATCACCGAGGACCGGACCGGTGGCGACATCCTTTATATTAAAGGACGGGGAGACAGTACCCACAGCTATTATGAGAAGAATAAGAGTAATCGTTTCTCCACACAATTTGCCTTTGATCATCAGTTTAGCGAAGGAAACAGTCTGACTGTAAAAAATTCCGTGAACAGCTTTAAGCGAAAAATTTCCATTCCGGATTATACTTTTGATGGCCAGCAGTGGTCCTCATATACGGAAGCTACGTATAGCCATCAACGGGAGAATACAGACTGGGTTGCAGGTATCAATCTATATACCGATAATTTTAAGGAAGAGCAGACGGATACCCTTCCGGGGCGGAATTATGATCAGCATACACTGGGCGCTTTTGTTCAGAATACCTGGAAAGCTAATGCCTGGCTGCAGTTAGAAACCGGTCTGCGGGGCGATTATGTGGTTGACTATGGCTTGGTGCTGCTACCCCGTCTATCTGCCTTGTTTAAAATATCACCGAAACTTTCATCCAGACTGGGCGGTGGCCTCGGATATAAAACGCCTACAATTTTCACAGAGGAAACAGAACGCATCCAGTATAAATCCGTATTGCCCATAAATCCTGATGCCAATAAGCTGGAGAAATCTTATGGCGTAAACTTTGATTTTAATTATAAAACGGCCTTGTTTGATGATAAAGTGAGTTTCAGTATAAATCAACTCTTCTTCTACACCCGTATTAATGATCCTTTATTACTCAACAGTGTCCCGGGTAATTTATACAGATTGGAAAATGTGAAGGGATTTATAGATACCAAAGGCTGGGAAACAAATGTCAAATTCGGTTACGATGATTTTAAACTATTTATTGGTTATACTTTTACGGATGCGCAATTAAATGATAACGGCACAAAGAGAGAAAACCCGCTTACGGCACGTCATCGGCTGAATAATGTATTGATGTACGAAATGGAAGATAAGTGGAAGCTTGGACTGGAAGCCTACTACTACAGCAAGCAGGCGCTCAGTGATGGCACTACCGGCAAGCCTTACTGGATATGCGGATTCATGGCAGAACGTTTATGGGAACGGTTTTCTTTGTTTATAAACTTTGAAAACTTCATGGATACCCGGCAAACCCGTTTCGATAGTATATATACCGGAACTGTCACGCATCCGGTGTTTAGAGATATCTATGCTCCGCTGGATGGTTTCGTTGTAAATGGTGGATTGAAATTAAAATTATGATGCGCAGATAAAATTAAAAAAGCCTTGTAAGTAATAGAAACTTACAAGGCTTTTTAGTGCCCAGAACTGGATTCACATCTTGTTCCGGGTGAATATATTGTGAGTTATTTGTGTCAATGAGGTGTCTATTTCAATATACCAAAATTTCAAACATTGATTGGGAAGTTTAATATATCATTTTTACTTATAACCTTCGCACAAACCCCATGAGATATTGCCTGTAGCCAGCTTTGTCCCACCTCTGAAATAAGAGCATTCCAAACTTGATCACGATGTTCTGGTGCCACTCTAATTCTATAAATACAATCGGAATATAATGCTTTCCCTTGTGTGACCATTGAAACTTTTCCAATATTACCTACTCTCGACAATAAAATGTCTCCTTTTTGGGTGAGCCGAAATTTCCCTTCAATAATTTTGCTGGATTTTAAGCGTAAGCATTTTTCCATGTGCACCATATTAGTAGTATGTACATAAGATTTACCTGAATTTTTTAATTCTTTATGTGTTAAACTACCTCGTTGAACATCTGCACTTAAATCCCTTAAGGCTAGTGTTTGGCGTTTACATCTCTTAAATGAAGCTTGCCAAGAATGAAATTTAAAATCCATTCTATCTACCAAAGAGGCATGATCAACATCAATAGAATTGATAATGGTGCCTTTATTATCTGATAGAAACAACGTTGTATTAGGCTTTAGGGGCTTTTGCTTTTCGATATATAGTATATGTGTTAGGGCTTCCGTTTTAGGGAAAATATTTTCGGGTAATTGTATAATTCCCTTAATATGGTATTCCTGAATTAACGCTGCCCTAAAGTTCTCAAATTCTTTCCCTGTGATAAGGCTATCAGGCAGAATTATTCCAATTTCACCATTGGCTTTTACTAATTGCAAATTCTTCGCTAAGAAGATAATGTCTGATGTTAAAATCCTTAATTTTCTACAGGCATCTAAGTTAGCATCATGAAATAAGCTATCATAGCACAGTTCATTTCTTACCTTGAGATAAGGTGGATTGCAGATCGCAATGTCAACAGATCCATTTTTGAGATTTAATTTCTCAGATACATTTTCTTTAATAGTGTCAATATGAAAAGTATTGATAAAAGGCAATTCCTCTTTTATCTTTTCTAGGGAATTATGATCCACGTCAGCCACATAATAAGACGCATTGGCCCACCTACTTAAGGCAGCTTTTATTAAGGAACCGCCACCTACTCCAAGTTCCAAAATTGATGTGGGCTCCTTAGTAGAAAAAGTGTTTACTAAAAGCTCAGAAAATAATTCTGCCGTATAATATCTCCCTAATAAATCCATCCTATTTTATATGCTTTGATAATATTTATAATATTTTGAGTATGCCGCCTGCATAGTTAACTTAGGCTTAGGTGGATTCAATTTTGAGTAAAATGTATCAAAATATTGCCCAAATAACTGTTTGTCTTTATCGAAATCCCATGTCCATATTGGATTCGGTATTTTGTGACTCCCTTCCACTAAAAGTCTATTTAGTATCCTTTCCATCAACAAATTGTTGGTAATTCTAACAGTGTTGTGGCATACAGTTACAAGTTGTTGCAACATTGTGAAATCGAACTTGATTGGCTTCTCAATATGTGACTGATGCTTATTTAGCCCCAAACTAATGGCATTCTTCGAGCCAAATTTACCAAATCTATGGACAATACAGTGCCTAAGCTCACATATTTCACTAAACTGAGTTAATGTTTCTTGGAGGTCGGGAGGTATTTGTGAATCTTGCAACGTTAAATTTAGAAAGTTCTTAAACGAGTCAATCAAATTTTTTCTACCTGCGAAAGATATATCCTCAAATAAGGCCTCGGGCAACATTAAATCATCAACTGCCAAAACTGCACCATATGAAACCTGCCGTTTCTCACAGGCTTCCCTGCATTTGTCATCTATCAAAATAAGTCTACGAAATAATGCGCGAAAATAGCTTTCTATTGCAGATATATATCCGAGTATGATCAAGTTTCCTAAAACTTGGGAGGGAGTCGCTGTGAAAAGTTTGTTTATCTCAGTTCCATTTGATATGAAGCTATCGATTGGCGAAAAATCAGATTCTTTATGTTTTATGTCAATCGCATTTCTCAGGTCGTAGCCAACAACGCCTGCCATAACTGAGTTTGCCTTCAATTCGAAAATAGCTTTTTTATCTTTTCCCATTATGCTAAGAATTCATCAACAGTTTTGACTACTTCACTATATATTTTTGTGGATTTCACTTCCCCAATTCTAGGAATTTTACGGAGCGTTGCAGCTGGATCTTGTAGAGCAAGAAAATCTCCTATTACATTGAGTCCTATTTCCTTAACTTTTACTTTTTGCCAATCTGTTAAAGGAAGTGCATCAACTGAAATTTTTAAGCATTTCTCAAATGCGGATTGATTGACTAATTCCTTACCACAATTATGACAAAATCGTTGCTCTACAGTTAATCTTGGGGTATTACAGGATTGGCAAGGAGGCAGATCTAACGTAAGTCCATCTAATTCTTCCTTGTCTAATAATGTATTGAGTACCCTTCTAACAGGGTGTTTCTTGGATTTTTTCTTAATATTATTTAAGGTTTCTGAGAAACTTGTGCCGTGACCTTGAGAGAAGGTTCTATTCTGTATTAGAAATAAGATGTGAGGAATATATCTTTTATATTCTCTCTTTTCGCCTTTCTCTTGTACACCGTGCTTCACTGGAACCTCCTCATAAAGCAGTCCTGCTTCAATGAGAAATCTTACCATTCTGCTTGCGAGTTTGATACTATCGATACTTTCAGATTGAATGCCAATCACAATATTTTTGTACTCACCAGAAGTTTTATTTTCTTCCTTGATACACTCAATAATATTCTTGAATAAACTATTTCCTGTTTCAATTACCTTCCGATATTGGACAAGTTTTTTCTCAATCGAGAGATATTCTGTTTCAATAAATTTTGCCTGCTGATCTATTGCTGCATTAAATTTTGCAAGTGTACTTTTATCAGGATTCCCTTTGTAATTTCTAAGGAGGCTTATAAAAGCTCTTGGAACACCAAAAGAGGCATATTTAAAAAGCTCGATTATTTCAGTACTGATTCCACTTTTGTATTGTACAAATCTTTGCTCTACCAAACTATCCATAAATGAAGAGTAAGTTGAGTTCTCTACCCCTAACCAACATGGTACCATCTCTGCATCTTGGCCTACATGAAATCTTGGTCCATATTGAGTAGTGCCAGGATATACTGATGCTTTTGGAGAAATCCCTTTAGTTTTTAAGCTTCTTACTATATCGAAGAATTCTACTAAATATTCAGGCGTTAATGATAACGCGGCATCATCCAGCATCAATACTACTCGCTTCCTTTTATAATGGTTACAAAGCTGTTCTAGACAGTCTATAACCTTGTGAATAGTTAGATCAACAATAAGGCTATCATTGCTCAATTGCGATGCACGTAGTTTTTCTGCCTTTTCTACGAAAGTTGTCACCGCCTCTTTGGACAGTGACCTTGGAGAGTTCGCAAAAAGAGAATAATCATCTTTTCGTTCTTCAATCAGTGCGTAACAACTGAGGATTATTTTGGACAAAACCCAAGTATGAAATACTTGCAATGCATTTGGAACCTTAGTTAAAAATGGCTCCAAATGATAATACTTCGTAAACGAAACAAATATTGAAAGCGGTTTAGAATTATCTTTATTACACAATAAATGGGCGATTTTCATTTGGTGCGTTTTGCCAGTACCCCTAGGCCCAACCAAAAGTTTTGCTCCAACTCCTAGTAGTTTCTTTTGGATGAAGTCAAAATGCTGATTATGGACGTTCCATAATTCTAGATTATTGTCTTCTATATAGTCTGACCTTTCTTCAAATTCCTTCTCATCAAGGAAATCTGTCATAAATGAATATATTATATATTATGTATTTATACTATTCAACTCTTCGAAGCTAAAAGTATCCTATAAAATTTACGAAAATATAAAACTATTTCGGAAAAAGATTTTAAAGTATATATGTTAACGCCTTGAGGCGCTTTTCTTAGCGCCAGCAAGTTGTATGGTTGTTACACAACCTCTTGAAAAGCTGCCTCCAATGTCGGCGCTTTTATCAGAAAGAATCGATCGGGGCTCGCGATTATCTACATTCAAATCCGAAAATAATTATAAAGAATTCGGTAGGCTAATAGCCTGTCGATCTTAAAAATCCAATATAATTTACGATTCAATCAACTGAACAAGACTATTTTGGAACCACACTTTTACCTCAGCGGCTACTTTTTTCATCATCGTTTTCTCGGCATTACTTAACGCGGCTGCCCCTCTGGAATCCTTATCCCGATCATTAATTAACCTCATTTTCCGGTAGAACGTTGGGGTGCTCCAATTGCATTCCTCACACATTCTTTCCCGGGAAAAAAACCGGGGTATGGGTAAAAACACTATGTAATTCAGAAAGACAGTTTGGATTCTTATTTATCGTGATTGTCAAATTTGATTGATGAAAAAGAAAGAATAACTGAAAAGACGGTGACCTCTCTTTTGCTCCGGACTTCGATATTTCCACCTAGTAAATCAGCATATTGTTTGCACAAGTATAGCCCCAACCCTACTTCGGCTTTACCGCATTCCAATGTCTGATAAGGCTCAAAAATTGTCTGGAGCTTTTACGTGTCGCAAATAGTGTAAAAAAAGTGGGTAAAAGCGTAGAAAAACGACATTGACACAAATAAAAAAAGGTTGTAAGTCAATAGCTTACAACCTTTTTAGTGCCCAGAACTGGATTCGAACCAGCACACCGTTGCCGGCGCTGCGACCTGAACACAGTGCGTCTACCAATTTCGCCATCTGGGCAACTGATATTGTGTCAGGGAGCGCAAAGATAAGCAGCCGTTTCATTTTTCCAAAAAATAGCAAACATTTTTTTCCGGCTAACGGAAATGCCTATATCAATAATTATAAATAAAGGAGAAAGATGTAATGCTAAAGGCGATCTCACCGCGTGCTACCAGGTACAGATCATGTACTCCTTCTGCATGTCGGAGGTTGCCGGTGAGCTTCAGGGCGTAGGTGCTGTCGCCTGTATAGGGAATATCCAGCGTGCCGATAATTTTGCCCTTGGGTTTGTCGATCCGGAACTCCAGCTTTGCATTGCTCTTTTTATGCTCACAGGCTACTTCTACTTTAAAACCAATTTCACCCAGGCTGAGGTTCACCTGCGTAAAGCTCAGATAACTCCCTTCCTTCATCTTAAATTCCGTTGAACGCTCCCCCTTTTTACCCGCCGGGGCAGCCGTCTGTCCATAGACAGTCAACTGCACAAAGGCAAGCAAAAGAAAAAGGATTAGCCGCATAGGAATAGGATAGGTTTACGCTATAGCTTAAAAAACGGAACAGGTACACCCTATTCCCCTTAAAGTAATGATAATAATCATAAAATTAAGAAATTATGTAATATTATATCAAAATAATAACAGCCCATTACAGGGCATCCCTCGTTTCGGGCATCCTGCAATAAAAAGCCGCCTGCAGTAAAGATCTGCACACGGCTTATTCATATCTCCCAAAAAAATATTACAGCGTTGCTAACCTGGCATAGATCTCCATCATCCCTGCCTGTCCAAGCAATTCCTTTTCGGGGCGCTTACCCAACATGTTATTACGTTTATCACGATCCTGCTCCCAAACATTATCCGCATACGTCTGCATGGCATTGATATAGCGTTTATCATTATCTACTTTATACAGCGCCTCATATCCCCGCAGCAGCACCGCATTAAACCAATAGGAAGAATTAAACCTGCCATTATGGAAAAAACGCGCATAACTGCCGGCTGCAATCGTCTGTGCTTCCTTCAGGTACTGCGCATTCCGCGTAATACGATACAGCTTTACATTGGCTTCCAGCATAGTTCCTGTATTATAGGTATACACCGCAGAATCAATACGGTTATGCTCTTCCGGCTTGATGGCATCCCAATAAACGCCCTGCGGATCACGCAGGTACTTATTTACCCAATTGTATAAAAGCATGGCGGTATCGAGGTAGGCTTTCTTATGGGTGGCTTCATACAACTGCAACGCCAGCAGGATACCCGGGCCATTGGAACAGGTATTTTTGGTGGTCTTATCCCCTTCTTTCCAGTACAAACCGCCGCCGGTAATGGTATCGTAGCCCGTCATCATAAACCGGTAAATTTCATCACCCTTCTGCATAAACGATTTTTTCCGGGTACGTTGCCAGGCATCCAGGTAGGCAATACCGATCCACTGATTGTCGTCGTAGTAGCGGTCCTCCCGCCTTTCGCTCACCACATAGGATGCATAGCCCGGTGCCGGCGGAATAGGATCGTAATACTGATCAATGGCGGCTACCACCGGCTGCATATACGACTTTCCCGGATGCAGGCGCTCCATTTCATTGGCGGCCTGAATCAGGGCACAGAGACCCCAAAGATCTGCATGCAGGTTATTATTCTTCGCCGGATCACTGGTTTGAATAAATAACTTTGTTTTGCTGTTATACAGATATTTATACACCGCTGCATGCAGCTCATCTGCCCGTTGCGCATTGGTTTGCGCAAAGCCACCGGCTGCATACAACAGACAGCATAACGTAATAATGGTTCTTCTCAACACGATAAAATATTTTCGGATTTTTAAATGTTGGAATTTATAAATGCAGCGGAGCACAAAATTCAGATTCGCTGCATTTATAAATTCCAACATCTCAAAGTCGTAAATTAAAAAATTATTTAAGCAGTCCCATTTCTTTTAACCTCGCCGCCGCTTCTATGACCATGGCGCCACTCAGTTGTGTTGTGAGATCGCTGGTAGTACTGGTGGTCTGCCAGTTGGTGTTAAAGAGCAGCTGCGGCCTGGAAGTACCTTGCAGCCAAAGGGTTTCGGCATTCAGTTGCAGGAAGCTGGCATATTTTGCAGCATCGGTACTACTCAGACTTCCATCGGTAATCAGCAACATCAGGTAACGCACCAGCACACCTTTGAATAAACCGCCATCACCACCACCTTCTTCTTTCAGGATATTATTCTTCGTGAAATTGCCGCCCAATGCATTATTCGCGGTTCTCACCGCATCGTTGATATACATGGCCTCGCCGGTGAGCTTATACAATTCAACACCTGCACCTATAAATACGCCCTGGTTGTAGGTAAACAGCCAGCTCTTATTCACGGTACCGCTGCCGTCCTGGTTAAGTCCGTCCCACACCATACCGGTGGCAGGATCTACCAGGTTGCTTTTCTGCCAGTCATAAATTTTCTTTGCCCACATCAGGTCATCCGGCTGCTGACTTACCCCATACATCCTGCAAGCAATGATACAGGCGGGGGCATTAGCGGGTGTATTCTTATAGTTCTTGCTTTTATCCTTGTTCCAGTGAATACCACCACCCCATACTTCATCCCAACCGCCTTTGATATCGTTCCATAATAATACGGCCACATCTTTATAACGGGGATCGGCGGTGGCTTCGTATGCGCGCAAACAGGCCAGTGTCATCCATTCCATATCATCATAAAAGTAGTTGATGTAAGTGTTGCCGTTCTTTGCTTTTACGCCGTCCAGCAAGTCATCCATCCGCTTTTTGATCGCAGGGTCATTTTTGCGCAGATAACCATCTACCAGTACATCCAGTGCATGTGCATTGGGCCAGTAGTTAAAGTTTGTTTTGCCTGCGCTGTTTTCATTGAAATACTTTTCCTGGTTCCAGAAATTGCCGGTAAGGGCATTCTGTGTGGAATCGGCGATCATGGCCCAATCAAAGGCGTAATGCGCTTTCTCCGGATTCGGACCGGGACCATCGTCTACCGGCTCTTTTAAACAGGATGCGAATGCTAATGCCAATACTACCATAAAATATCGTGTATGCTTCATAGTTATATTATTTAACAATCACTTCGTGGGTGTAATTTTTGTCAGGCGCAAAAGTTACGATTACGTCACAGTTTTTATTATCTGCTTCTGATGCAAATTTGTAGCAATAATTCCACTGGTCGTTATTGCTGATTGGATGAAACTCCCAGAAGCTGAGCGGAGTACCCGCAGTAGGACGGTTATTATCTGCATTGGAACTGCCAAACCATTCTTCACCGGGCGTACCATCACTACCTATTACGGCTACACGGAATTTGTAACGTTCATCACGACCCCACGATTCTTGTTTGAAAGTGATCGGCTGATTACGGAACGCCCAGATGCTGTTGCCTTCATAAGACAGGTCGTAGATAAACTTGTTCAGCGGCGCAAACCAAAGCCCGATACCGGTTATCTCTGTACTTGCTGCTGCTGCATTGTTGAAATCCAGCCGCAGGCGGTATACTTTGGTACCTGTTGTTTGTTCTGATTCACCCCCTTCCTTTACAGCTGTTCCGCTGATAGAATAAGTGCTGGGCGTGCCGGTGTTCCTGTTGACGAAATGATATTTACCATTTTTCAGAGAAGTATACACTTCGTATACACCCGGGGAAACAGCTTTCAGCTTGATGGCCTTGGCCAGGTCAGTACCCGCTTCCGTGGCTTCTCCTGTCAGGAAAACATCCAGCGGAATTTCAGCAAAACCATTTGGCCTTTCTACTTCAATCAGTTTTGACTCCGCCGCTGGCTGAATGTTGTATCCTTTGGATGCCAGTACCGTCCATTTTATTTTACCGGTAGCCAGTGAAGCAATACCAGCTTTCCCGGCAATGCTGTTAAGATCTTTGTGAGATAAGGTGAGCTTATTCTGTACCCCGCCTCCGTCTGCAGCAAACTTTGCTACGGGTGAAGAGAAGTCGCCACCCTCTTTATCAAAAGCTACTTCATATAATACCAGCGAACCGTCTTCTGCACGCGCCTGATCCCATTCAAAGCTCACGCTCGCACTGGTTGTAGGTTGCAGCTTTATGTATTTATTATCCAAAGGAGCGGTGAGTTTTTCCACCGGCTGCATATTGGTATTAAGTGTATAGTTGTCCTTTTTACAAGCAGTAAACAGTATGCTTAAAATGGAACATGCTGTGATAATATATTGCTTCATATACGTACTTTTTTTAGGTGGATGAATTACCAGTCTTGATTCTGTGAAAGGTTTTTATTCTGATCGCGCTCAAATGTAGGTACCGGCCAGAGGTTATGTTTAGGATCTGTAAACAGCCTGTTCTCTACAATGATGTAACCATTTGCATCTTTATTGAAAGAGCCGGAAGTTACTTTGATTCCTCTCACAGGTTTATTCAGTACCTGGTCAGCGATCTTCCAGCGACGGATATCAAAGATGCGAAGTCCTTCAAAAGTCAGCTCTGCTCTCCTTTCCCGGCGGATGATGGTCCGCTGCTGATCGGCTGTCCAGGCGGCATTGAACTCAGTGGCGCTGGCATCTGTGAATCCGGCGCGTACACGCAAAGCCCGGACTGTCTGATTCCAGATAGCAGCACTCAGCTGCCCCTGCTCCATCTTCGCTTCTGCATACATCAGCAGTATATCGGCATACCGGAAGAGGATGAGGTTCAGGCCCGACTGGTAATTGGTGGCGCTGCGGTCATAATACTTATAGAAATAGTAACCGGTAGGTGATGCGCCCTGATCATCCACGCTATTGGTAGCGGGTACGGAACCCGGTTGCGTGAGGATCGTTTGCTGCGCCCCGTTGAAATCTGTTACGATAGACCCATGATGCAGGATAGTGGCTTCAAAGCGCGGGTCCCTGTTTACATACGGATTGCTCTCCACATATCCGGAACCAGCTTCATTGATCCCTTTACCATTCCCCATCACGTAATCGTTTACAAGATCCTGTGTAGGTACCAGCACACTTCTCAGGGCAGCAATGGTTTGTGGGAGGAACTGCCGTTGCTTGTCGTACGTTCTGCCACCGCCATATTGCAGGTCCATGATCACTTCAGGATTGTATTCATTGGCAACGGTAAACAGGTTGCTGTAGCTGGGGAACAGGCTGTAAACGCCGTTCTCTGTTGTATTGATCAGCAGTTCACAGTCACTCACTACTCCCGGCCACTCGCTGCGGAACAGGTGTACGCGGGCACTCAGCGCAATAGCCGCACCACGGGTCACACGGCCGCGGTCTTTTTCCGCCAGCTGCGTATTCGTGGGCAAGTCTTTCTGAATATCGGCCAGCTCCTGTAATACAAACTGCTGCACGGTGTTTTTATCCGTACGTGCAATAACACGGGACTGCTCAATAGAGATAAGGTCCGTATAAAAAGGTACATCGCCGTACCAGGCAGTGAGCTGAAAATAAGCATAGGCACGTATAAACCGGGCCTCTGCTACGATCCGGCGTTTCAGGGTACTATCCATTCCGGGTACACGGTCTGCATTGGCAGTAACGGTGTTGCACCTACGAATAGTTGTAAAGTAATAACCCCAGGTATCTTTTACACGGGCATTGGAACCATCGTAACCGCCGTTGGAAATGGAGGTTACATTCAGTAATCCGCTACCGCTGTTATAAGCGTTATCGCTCAGGGCTTCATCACCAAAAAAGTAATCATCTTTGGAGAGATGCTCATAACAGGCGGTCAATGCGTCCAGCGCATCCTGTGAATCACGCCAGTAAGCCGTTTCAGTAAACTCCCGCGTGATAGGCTGGTCCAGCTTACGACAACCGGACATGCCCGCCGCGAGTAATATTATCAATAGTAACTTCTTCATACAATAGATTGTTTAAGCATCAGAACTTTACATCCAAACCAAAAGCAAAGGTGGCAGCATTGGGATAATTACGTCCTGCAATAGGATTGTAACTAGCATTACCCAGCTTGTCATCAAATTGCGTAAACTCAGGATCTACCCCCAGCTCACGGAATCGTTTAGGCATTATTGTTATGAGGTTCTGGCTGGTGAAATAAACCCGTACACCCTGGATCTTCGCCTTGTCCAGCAATGATTTCGGCAGGTTATATCCTACCTGTAAATTTTTAAGGCGCAGGTATTTGGTGTCAAACATCCAGTAATCGGAGTATGCAAAATTGTTGGCATCTGCCGCACCAATAGTGAGACGCGGATAAGTAGCGCCGGGATTGGTAGGCGTCCAGCGGTCCAGGTGTTGGATCATGGCATGGTCTTCATTGTTATGGAAGGCCTCTACGATGTCACCCCGCAGGAACTGGGATCTTTTGCCCACCCCTTGCCAGAACATGGTCATGTCAAAGTTCTTCCAGCTCACACTATAGGTAAAACCAAAAGTATAGCGGGGGAAAGGATTACCAAATACATAGCGGTCGCTTTCATCGATCACGCCATCGCCATTGCGGTCGATATATTTTATATCTCCCGGCATTACCTGCTGGTTATATGCGAAAGGCACTTTTGGCGCACTTTTCAGATCATCCAGGTTCTGATACAGGCCATTGGATTTATATCCATAGTACGAAGCAATGGGGAAACCTTCTTTGATGATATAAGTAAAATCGCTGCCGCGGATTGATTCCTGTCCGAACTTGATGACCTTATTCAGGTTATCAGCCAGGTTAAAACCAAAGGAATGATTAAAAGCGCCTGTCCTGGTGCGATACGTCAATGCCAGCTCCCAACCTTTGTTATTTACTTTACCCACATTTTCCAGTGGCGCATCTGTACCGGCAGTACCGGGAACGGTCTGGAAAAGGTAAATGCCGGTGGTCATCTTTTCAAAATAATCGAAAGATGCGGTGAGCTTACCTTTAAAGAAATCCGCATCCACGCCGTAGTTGCTCATCGCGGAAATTTCCCACTGCAACAGATCATTATAGGTTGAAAAAGTGGAGCCGGTTACCGGTGAATTGTTGAACGCATAATAACCCGAATTGATATTCACCCTGGCCAGGTAGTTGAATCCGCCGATAGTGGAATTACCCACCTGTCCCCAGGAATAGCGCAGTTTTACATTACCCACCTTGTCTTTTATTCCCTGCATAAAGGCTTCATCTGTCAGTCTCCATCCCAGTGAAAACGCGGGGAAGAACTGCCAGCGATGACCCGGCGCCAGTTTGGAAGAACCATCATACCGCCAGGTAAATTCTGCCAGGTATTTATCATTATATACATAGTTTACCCTTCCGAATAAAGAGTTCAATGCATACAGGTTAGGATTGGTAAAATCGTTGTACGTACCTATCTGTGCATAGTCGTAGGTACCATCCGCTTTGGGAATATATCCACCCCCGATAGACCAGTCCTTATCAAGATTAGTGGTACCAAAACGATCCCCACGGAAGCCATAGCCTTCATTTACCGCATCACTGCGCACACCTACCTGTCCTTTCACATAATGACGACCGAAAGTATTTTCATACTCCGCAGTGGCGTACACGTTAGTATAGAGGTCCTTGTATTCACTCTGATGCATTTCATTATACAGTGGCGGATTAGCCGTGGTATAATAAGGTGCGTAACTGAACTTGTTGATACGGCGGGTTTCATTGTTGATATTGTAATTACCGGATGCATTCAGGTTGATCTTAAAATGATCTGCCGGGGTAATCACCACATCCAATCCACCCATCAGGTTATCCATAGCATTCATTTTATAACCGCCTTCACCCAGCTGTGCAAACACACTGTTACTGGTAAGACTGGGTACTACCCAGTTACCCAACGAATCCTTCACCGGATAAATACGGGGAACACGCATGGCATCACGCATCAGGAGTCCCATATCAAATACCTGTGTGCGGGTGTTGGAGCGCGTGTAAGCTACGTTTCCGGATACTTTCACATATTTGCTTACGTCTATGGATACATTCAGGCGTGCATTGTAGCGTTTATAATAAAATTCCTGGTCTGATGGCAGCCACTTGTTTTGCAACATGTTGCCCTGGTCTACATAACCCAGTGACAACAGGTAGCTACTGGTTTTACCACCACCGGTAACGCTCAGACTATGGTTCTGCTGTGGTGTATATTCCCGCACCATTTCACGCAGCATGGCCGGTTCGGAGCCACGGTCGTGCCAGGATTTAATATCAGCGGGCGCAAACTGCGGTGTTTTACCGGAGTTGACCAATGCTTCATTTTTTAGGGTCATGTACTGCCATGCTTCTACCTGCCGGGGCAAAGTAGTAGGTGTTTGCCAGCCGTACATACCATTGTACTGCACCGTAGGACGCTCGTCTTTCTTTCCCCTTTTTGTAGTGATGTAGATCACGCCATTTGCCGCCTGTGACCCGTAGATAGCCGCAGATGCAGCATCTTTCAGCACAGAAATATTTTCCACATCATAAGGATTCAGGTTTTGCAAACCGGTGTTACCTGCCTGCACCCCATCAATAATCACCAGGGGTGCGTTGCCTGTTAAGCTACCCACACCGCGGATATTCATATTGATAGTGGCGCCCGGCTCGGCCGTGTTCTGTTGGATAATCAGGTTAGGTGCAAGTCCCTGTAAAGCCTGGAACATACTGGTAGCAGGCCGGCTGGTAATATCTTTGTTAGAGATCGTACTGATGGCGGCTGTTACCTGTGTTCTTTTCTGCTGACCATAAGCAGTGATCACAATCTCGTTCAGGTCTTTTGCATCTTCCGTGAGCATGGCTACTATATGGGTTCTTCCATTGATATTTATCTCCGCAGGAATATATCCTACAGAAGAAAAAATCAGGATACCATTGGCCTGTGCGGCAGGTATCTTTAAGGAATAAACGCCATCCCTGTTGGTCACCGTACCGATGCTCAGGCCCTGTACACGCACGTTTACATTGGGTATCCCTTCTCCTTTGTTGTTGACAACACGGCCGGAGATGGCTAGTTCCTGTTGCTGATCATCCAGTGTAGCAAGACTTGTTTGTTTCAGGATGATTTTGTTGCTGATCATCTCATACCGGATATTCAGCGGCAGCAGGATCATCTGGAGAACATCGTCCAGTTTATTATTTTTTACATTCAGCGAAATCCTTTGTGATGCTTTGATTTCATCGTTGGAATAGACAAACACCAGGGATGTTTGCTGCTCAATTATTTCGAGTACTTGTCCGAGGCTGGCATTTTCTACCTGCAAGCTCACGACATAATTCATTCCGCTTTCCCGTTCTTTCACCTGTTGGTCCGATGGCGGTCTGCGCATACCCGAAGCATAGGCTATCTGCGCGTGCAGATCCAGCACGCTCAGGAATACCAGGCACATTACCAGCGAAAGGAAAGGCGATCGAAAAGAAGGCCCGCAAAGAGCTTTGATCAGTTCTTTTCTCATAACGTAGTGGTCAATTAATAATTAGTGAATAGGAAATTATTTATCAGCAAAAACAATCAGGCATTCGTATAACAAGTATTTATTCTGCAATAACAAGTGTACTATCAGTAATGGTATAATGAAATGCTTTTGAACGGCTCAGGTAATACATAATATCTTCCAGCGAGTTATTATGGAAAGATCCTGTAAGCCGGAACTGGCGCGGTGCTTTGGCTTCAAATATGACCCGCTTGCTAAAGTTCCTTTCCAGGCTATAGCCGATTTCTTCCAGGGTGGCGTTTCTGAAAATCAGGCGTCCTTCTGTCCAGGCTTTATCTTCATTGCCGATGGTGGTACCTTTTACGAGCGTTCCGCTGCTGGAAGTGTAGGTCACTTTCACATCGGGTGTAATAAGAATGGTGTCTCCTATTTTCCGGGTGCCTTCATACCTGGGAATAAAGGCCACCTTACCCGTTACCACAGCCGTTTGTACCGGTTCATTATTATATGCACGGATATTAAAGGAAGTGCCTAGTACTTTAATCGTACCTTTTTTCAGGTGAATAATAAAAGGGCGTTCCACATTGTTGGCTACATCAAAAAAGGCTTCCCCTTCGAGGTATACTTCACGGTTGCTGCTATTGAACTTGCGGGGATAAGTGAGTACGCTCGCAGCATTCAGCCATATTTTACTGCCATCGGCCAATGTGATAAATGATTTGATCCCTTTACCATTGCTGCGTTTGAGCCACTGGGTGTTCATGGCTGTTTTTTTAGCGGAGCTACCTTTAAACAGGTACAGGCCACCAGCCAGGATTCCTATTACGCTTGCTGCCGCTGCCCATTTCCAGGCAGATAACTGCCATTTTTTGTGTTGGGGAGATGGGATGGCATCTTCCTGTGATCTGATTTTTGCCAATGTACGTTGCAACACCAGCTCGGTGTTCTCCGCCGCCCGGTTGCCGGGGTCGGTGAAGTAGTTAGCGAGCAGGGTGTAACGTTCCGCTAATTCCGGGTATTGCGTCAGCAAGGCATCCAGCTCCTGCTTTTCCGCCACAGTAGCCACTCCTGTAAGTACATGTGTGGCCAGGTTGATAAATTTCTCTTCGTGGATCATAAAATGGAATCGTATACGATACCAAGGACAGGTAAAGGAGAGGGAATTACTTACAAGCGGGAAAAATATTTTTTTGGGGGGATCAGACAAAGTACGACAATGCCAATAAGATCAGCAACGGCGGCAATATGTTCCGGCCCTTGTGCAGCCTTGACAAACCATCATTAAGACGGCGCATGGCCCTAAAAAGCTGTGTTTCTACGGTTCTGGGAGAGATATTGAGGATCTGGGCTACTTCTTTATATTTAAAACCATCTTCTTTGATGAGTTTAAAGATCCGGCGGCACTGTTCCGGCAGTGATTCCACGATCTGGTCCATCTTAAAACGCATCTCTTTCCATTCCAGGTCACGTTCCAGGTCTACGCTGTTGCGGAGATTGGCCATACCGGATTCATGCAGCGGCACAATGCGGAGATGGGAATACTGTTCGAGATAATTGAGCGAATGATTTTTTACGGCAACAAAAAGATATACCTGGAGATTATTTACTTTGTCGAGCTCGCTGCGACGGTTCCATAGCTTCACAAAAACGTCCGACACAATTTCTTCCGCCGCTTCGGTGACATGCACATACTGTACACAAAAATGAATGAGGCGGTCATAAAAATGGCGAAACAAACAGGCAAATGCCTGCTCGTCATCATTTTGGTTGATCCGGTGTTGCCATTCAGAAATGTCAGCCCTGTTCATTGGTTGCTAAAACGTTTATGCTAACTTAATAAAAAAAATCAATCTTTTAACATTCTCTTACCATTTGTGCCTGTCACCCTGATTCGGTGTATCCCGCAAATTGTACTCACGGCGGATTTTACTGCTCCGCCACAAGAACAGCAAAATGTCATCTTCGCTACCCCAGGAAGTAAAAAATATTTTTTTCGTACCTTTGCGCCGGCATGTTACACTGCATATCATATCGCCCGATAGATTGCACGGATAAGTCTCTGGCTTATTGCGTGCCGGTGCCGCCTGTAGCGGATACTGCCCCCTTTTTCTGCTTTTGTAAGAAACTGTATTTCGTCTCTAATTACAAAGACTTTCATACAAAAGCCCCGAACCATTTATAGTTTATTACCATGTTCGGGGGAATCCCATTTTATCTTTTTTTATCATGCTTTCACCGCGAGGTTAAATGATTATTTCATTTAACAAAAAGTGATAATATCAGCATGATCATCATTGCTAATACGGTCAGAAATGAATATCAAAGTCAGTAAAAAAGAAATAGAACAGGTGAATAAAACACCTATACTGCAACAAACGGCCTTTTGGTCGGAAGTGAAGACCCGACAGGGGTTGATGTCGAGTGCCTTTGATTTTAAGGTAGCAAAAAGTGAATTATTTACAGATACACCTGAACATAAATTTGTAGAGAGCGATGTGCTGGTGATCATCCGGCAGATCAATGATGAATATTGCATGGCCTATGTGCCCTACGGCCCTGAAACGGAGCCCCATATGGACCGCCAGGGCGTTTTCCTGGAAGAATTATCGGAGTCCCTCCGTCCGTTGCTGCCCAATAAATGTATTATGATCCGTTATGATCTGGCATGGCAGTCGCACTGGTCTATGGACGAGCAATATTTTGACGAACAAGGTATCTGGACAGGCCCTCCCGGCAAAAAGATGCAGGAACTACGCTTTAACTATAACACACAGAACTGGAACCTGAAAAAGACGAACAGCGACATCCTCCCATCCAATACTATTTTTATGGATTTAAAGAGAGATGAACATGTTTTGCTGGAAAATATGAAGACCAAAACCAGGTACAATATTCAGCTGGCAAAAAGGAAAGGCGTAACGGTAAAATCCTCCGGATTGGAAGATATCACCACGTGGTACGACCTATACACGCAAACTTCGGCCAGGAACGGTATTTGTCAGGATGACATTAATTATTTCAAGACCGTATTAACCGCCCGCGCCAGCAACACCAACTCCCCTGCGGAAGTTGAAATGCTGCTGGCAGAAGCAGACGGCATGCCGTTGGCCGCCATGTTCCTCGTGGTGTCTGGCAACAGGGGTACCTATCTCTATGGCGCCTCTGCCAATATGAACCGGAACTATATGGGCACCTACCTCCTGCAATGGGAAGCGATGCGGCGCGCCAAACAAAAAGGCTGCACCGAATACGACTTCTTCGGCGTGTCTCCTACCCCTGACCCACAACATCCGTTGTATGGCCTGTATAAGTTTAAAAGGGGCTTTGGCGGTGAAATGTACCACCGCATGGGATGTTGGGATTATCCCCTGCATGAAGCCCAATATATTGCCTTTACAGCGGCAGAACTGAGCAGCAAGGGATACCACGTGAGGTAAAATGACGGATTACAAAAAGAGGCCGCCCGACGCTTCAATTCTTTGTGCAGTAATCCAGCGGGCTTCCGGTGTACAAAGGAAAGCAACAATACCGCCTATATCATCCGGCTGCCCTACCCTGCCCAGGGCAGTAAAGGAGCTCATAACAGTTTCCAGCTGCGGCTGATGCGCAAAAGCATTTTTTGTAAAGTCGGTATGCGTAATACCCGGCGCCACTGCATTCACCGTAATGCCCCGGTGACCCAGTTCCTTGGCCAGGTATTTTGTGAGCACTTCCACCGCGCCTTTCATGGCTGCATAAGCAGCATAGCCGGGTGTTGCAAACCTGGTTAAGCCCGTAGAAAGATTGATGATCCTGCCGTTATCATTGATAAAAGGCAGGGCTTTCTGGGTGAGGAAATAGACGCCTTTGAAATGCACATTCATCAGGGCATCAAATGCGTTTTCAGTGGTATCAGGGAACAGGGAATGCGCGTCAATACCGGCGTTGTTGACCAGGAAATCGAACTGGTGCCGGTTCCACTTTTCTTTCAGGATGCTGCCCAGCGATTGGAAGAAAGTATCAAAGGAGGAGGTATCTGCGACGTCGAGTTGCAACAGGGCAGCCTTTCTGCCGGTTTTTTCAATAGTGGCCACCACTGCTTCGGCCTCTTCTTTATTACTACGGTATACCGCAATAATATCTACACCACTTGCTGCGAGTTTCAAAGCCATGTTCTTTCCTAAGCCGCGATTGGCACCGGTTACGAGTGCTATTTTGTTATTGGATTCCATTTGAATAACTATTTTGAATGATTGATACAGCAAAGGTAGCATGGGCATGGCCCTGCATGCTTGCGGGTATCAAATCAATACTAGCGAAATTCAAATATCAGGACCGGAATGCGGTGGGTGTAAGCAGCGTATGTTTTTTAAAGAGATAATTAAAGTGAGAGGGATCTTCAAATCCCAGGCTCCAGGCAATTTCTGAAATGTTCCTATCGGTATGTTTCAGCATTACTTTGGCCTCTTTTACCAATCGCTCCGCAATGAGTACGGTAGTGGTTTTGCCGGTAACGTCCTTTAATACTTTGTTGAGATAATTGACATGTACCGACAACTGGCTGGCATAATCCTTTGCTGCCCGCAGTTTCAGCTGTTGCCGCGGAGACTCAACGGGGAACTGCCTTTCCAGGAGTTCCGTAAAAAGCGCAGAAATTCTGCCGGCTGCATTGGAATCAGTATACAAGGTAGTAACAGGCTGCAACTTCTGCCCGTTGTGGATGAGTTCTATCACATAGTTCCGGAGCAGGTCATATTTATATACATAGTCGCTGTTCATTTCCTTAAACATTTTAAGGAAGATATGCTCCACCTCCTTTACCTGCTCAGCTGTAAGAGATAGTACAGGATGACCTCCCGGACTGAATACCGGCAGCTGTTGCAACAGCAGGTCACTACTGTTTTTTGTCAGAAAATCTTCTGTAAAGATGCAGAAATAACCACCCTGTACATCGCTCAACGGTTGCCAGTTATAAGGTATTTTAGGCGTCGCAAAAAGAAGGGCATGCGCTTCAATATCAATGACTTTGTCGGCATATTCCGCCCTGTTTTTTCCTATGATCAGGCTAATCTTATAATAGGCCCGGCGGTCGTAAGGCATGGGCGCCGCCTTTTCTCCGGCAAAATGAGCGGTTTCAAACACGTTGAAATGCCCTATTTCTTTCGGCACATTCTCCGGTACGGAAGCAGCAGTTTCTGCATAAAAATCCTGGATCGACTTTATATCTGCCATACTGCAAAGTTGCATTATTCACCTGATATAATAACCGGCAGCGCCCTTTAGCTATTTTATCAGGGATAGGATCTTTTCTGCCGGGGCCACCCGGCCTTTCAGCATACTTCCTATCCCTGCATGACGGCCACAGCAGGCTGCAACCACTTTCCTGGCCAGGAAATCCGCCAGGTCGGGACTTGTCCAATCCACTGTTTTCATCCCGTAAGCAGTGATAAAAACCTGTTTTACCACCTCCCCTGCATCGGAATAATCTTTCACCTTCAGGTAGGCAAGATAAAACAGCGACTTATAATACTTCCCGTATGCTGCTTCAAATGCCTTGTCATTATTGCCGGAAGAAGCCCTGGCTGGGGTTGGGAAAATTTTCATAGCCATTTCATGGTTTAAAAGATAATTGACGTTTACTGCTTGTCATCAATATTACAGCTTCCAAAAGTGCGAAGTGTTAACCATTTCTAAACGCTACAAGTTTTTTTAAAAATAATTCCCTACCCCCAGCGAAAATGCGCAAGCCTCATGCAGGCGTTTCACCCCCCTGTTCATGTACTATTTACGTTCCGGCAACACCAGGCTAACAGGTTTTTCTTTACGCAACATCTTTGCCGCCTCACCGGTGAGCCATAAATACCAGTCGGAAGGCTTTCCATCCATACCAATAAATGCAACATCCGTTTTTGTTACAGGTGGGTTATCCGAACATTTAAAAATGGCTGTACCTTCATTTACTTCATCAAACATCGCTACATAAATCATAGAAGCACCTGCATTGATGGCAGTAGCTAATTGCTGCCAGTAAAACCGGCCGCCCTGCCGCGGAATAGAGCCCAGTGGTTTTACATCATCAGGAAATTCATAACGGCTCAGGTTATGCCAGCTGAAACCGGGATATACACAGGGAACATATTCCACCTTGTTTTTACGGCACCATTCCATATCACTGATCAGCAGATCCCGGTAGCGGTCCATATCATTATGCAGCAACGGCGAAAATCTTTGTACTGTCCAGGGCAATACCATATCTGCCTGCCTGATCAGCGTGTGCAGGTAAGGATCGTGGATACAATCTGCATTCAGTTCCCGCCAGGAAGTAGGCACACCCAGCATCACGGTACAGTTGCCATATACCGGATCATTTTTCAGAAAATCAATGACCCGTTCCAGACCAATGTTACGGATATCATAAGGCCGGTCCGGAAAACCCACGCCCCAGATCACCACTACCGGCTTGCCATTTTCATGCAGATAGGTATGGGTGCCCGTCTGCCGGGTAACCCCGATCTCATCTACCAGGTATTTCCAATCGTCAATAATAGAAGAACAATCTTCCCCCTTTCCTTTCAAACCGGAAAGATCATACATAACAGCAATCGCTCTTTTATATTTTGATGCCGCCAGCAATGCATTGCTCAGGATAGTGGTGGATTCGGACCTGCTTTTCCGGTCCCGCTTTGTTTCCTGGAAGAACCGTTGCATGAATACACCATCTACGCCATATTCCTGCATCCACTTAAAATGAAGATCAACGGTACTTTTATCGTGCGAGCTAAAGAAACGCGCCTGGCTGCCATCTTTCAGCAAAAAAGGAGTGGCATAGGTTTGTTCATACTCGCTTACATCCGGCCATGCATCAATACCACTGCGGGTTTCATCGCCATAAACATGACGCCGGGAGGAAGTACCATCGCCTTCTGCCCTGAACCAGCCCTGGTATCCGGCCATCACCAGTCCTTTAAATGATGGGTAGGTAGTTTGTGTACTGTCCTTGTTTTGTGCTGATAAAGTCTGACAACATAGCAAAAGCACAGCAGCTACCAACAATAATGAGTTTCTCATGTGGAATTAATTTAGAAAGTAATTTGATAAGCGGAAGATGTTATTGCTGTTCTTGCAGCAGCCTGCAAACTAATACCGATGGCTTAACGGCAGACTTAATTAAATACTAATTCGCCCGTTAATACCATCTTTTCTATAATAATTTCCCGATAATTACTACACTTGTGAAACGATTCCACGATATGCAAATAATAAAACAAGTTTATGCAGGCATTTTCTTTTGCCTGATATACGCACTACAACCGGTACAGGGTCAGCAACCCAATGCCGGCATCATTGCTGATAATGCCACTCCGCAACTGGTTTCCAGCCAGTTTTCTTTTACCGAAGGGCCGGCGTCAGATAAAAAAGGCAATATCTACTTTACGGATCAACCCAATAACAAGATCTGGAAATATGATACAGACGGGAAATTGTCTGTTTTCATGGACCCTGCCGGTCGCTCCAACGGTCTTTACTTCGACAGGAAAGGCAATATGCTGGCCTGTGCAGATGAAAAAGATGAACTATGGTCCATTACGCCCAAAGGAAAGGTGACCGTGCTGGTAAACAATTTCGAAGGACACCGGCTGAATGGCCCGAACGACGTATGGATAAGCCCTGCGGGCAATATTTACTTTACCGATCCTTATTATCAACGCGCTTATTGGGACAGGCAAAAACCCGATATTGAAGCTCAACAGGTATACTATCTGCCAAAAGGCAAAAAGAAACCGCTACTGGCAGCCGGAGATCTTACAAAACCCAATGGTATCATCGGTACCCGCGATGGGAAATGGCTTTATGTAGCTGATATCGGCGCCGATAAAACCTACCGGTACAAAATCAATAAGGATGGTACCCTCTCAGACAAGCAACTCTTCATTTCCAAAGGTGGTGATGGGATGACCCTGGACAATTTGGGTAATTTGTACCTATGTGGCAACGGTGTATTGGTTTATGACAAAACAGGGAAGGAAATTGAACATATCGCCATCCCGGAAAAATGGACCGCTAATATCTGCTTTGGCGGAAAAGATAACAACCTGTTATTCATTACCGCATCCACAGCCATTTACACCTTACAAATGAAGGTGAAAGGGGATTAAAACATTTTGGGATGCTGAGATGCTGTTTCCGGGATGGTATTCCACTGTAACCAAATGACCCGAAATTACTACCATCATATGTTCGTTGGTACAGGCAGTGCCGGGGCCTTTTAAGGACTGGCATTAATTGTGATACCCATTGCCATGTCCGCAATGTTTAAATAATAACGATGGTAAAAAAGATGGCATATATTCTCCTGGCAGACGATGATATTGAAGACCAGGAAATTTTAGTGGAAGCTATTTTAAATCTCGATGCTACTGTGGCGATACAAAGTGTACAGAACGGGCAGGAAGTCCTGAAATACCTGGAAGGTTGTGCTGATCATGAGTTGCCTGCGCTTGTAGTTCTTGATTATAAAATGCCGATCCTGAGTGCAGCCGATGTTTTAGAGAGAATGAATGATCGTCCCCGTTATGGCTCCATTCCTAAAATAGTATGGAGTACCTCCCGGCAACCGGAACATATAAAGCTATGCATGGAAAGAGGCGCCACCCACTATTTCACGAAGCCGGTTAACCTTACAGAGCTTACGGCCCTGGCAACGCAGATCCTGGAAATACGGGGTAATAGTATTAATACAGTGGATGCTCAACCACAGGGTATATAAAAGGTAAAGCAGGCTCCCTCACCAGGAATGGCCGCCGCCTCTATGAAACCTTTATGATTCTGCATGATCTTTTTACACAGGGATAAGCCGATGCCCGTTCCCGGATAATTCTCTCTCCCATGCAGCCGCTCAAACATTTCAAAGATTATTTCCGAAAATTCAGCCTCAAATCCAATCCCGTTGTCCTGAATAGATATTTTGTGCATTTCCTGACCAGCAGTTATGCTTCCTGCTTCTTCAGCAGGGTTCAGTACCCTTTCATAATTAATTATAATATGCAACACCCGTTGCGGAGAATGATATTTAAGTGCATTACCTATCAGGTTGTCAAACAACTGCCGGATTTGAAAAGGTATCCCGGTGATAACCGGTAGCGGGACTGCTGCTATAACAGTATTTGTTTGGTCAATAACGTCCTGGTAAGAAAAGCAGACTTCTTCCAAAGTTTTATTCAAATCAACCTGCTCAAACATTTCAGCGGTTGTAGACATTTTGGTGTAAGTCAGCAGATCTTCAATCAATTCCTGCATGCGCATGGCTGCCATGCTGGTCCGGTCTAAATAGTTTTTTTCTTTACCGGGCAATTGCACCATCTCGTTACCCATAATAGCGGTAGTATAAAACTGGATCTTTCTCAAAGGCTCCTTCATATCATGCGCAGCAGCATAAGCAAACTGCTGGAGTTCTTTGTTCTGCAATTCCAGTTCACCCGCGTACTGTTTCATTTTATCTTCCGCTGCTTTTCTCTCGGTAAGGTCGCGGGTTACTTTTGAAAACCCGATGATGTTGCCCTGATCATCATGTAAAGCGGTGATAACAATGCTTCCCCAGAATGCGGTACCGTCTTTTCTAAGCCGCCAACCTTCATGGCTGGCCCGCCCAAGTGTCCGCGCTTCTTCAATCAATTTTTCCGGCAATTTATTTTGCTGATCTGCCGGCAGATAGAATATCCTGAAACTCTTTCCTACAATTTCTTCTTCTTTATACCCTTTTATTTTTTCTGCACCTTTGTTCCAGTTCTGTATAATACCATTTTTATCCAACAGCAGGATAGCATAATCTTCCACTTCCGCGATCATTTTATGAAACCGCTCCTCACTCCTTATCAGTGCTTCATTTTTTTGCTCTACTTCCAGTGTTCTTGTTGCTACTTTTTGCTCCAGCTGGTCCGCCAACTGGCGAAGTTTTCGCTCATTTTCCTGTAACGCCTGCTCTGATTGTTTTATCTCCGTAAAATCAATCAACATATTCACTGCCCCGGTAATTTTACCGGACTGATCAAAAATGGGTCTGGGATGGACACGCACATTCCGTCTTTCCCCATCCGGGCGCTCCACTATGATCTCTTCTCCTGATAAAGGACGCCCCTCTTTCAAAGCAATGGCCATCGGGCAGCTATCCAATGGAAGATGCGACCCATCCGGCCGGGAAATCTTCCAGGAGCCGCACCATAAGTCCACCCCTATAACCGGCTCACGCCCCCAAAGCATTGCTGCCGCTTTGTTGTAGGACGTTATATAACCTTGCTGATTTGTTGAATACATGGCAACCGGAAACCCGAAGAATAGTTGCTGATACTGCTCTTCACTTCCCTGTAATAAATCTACGATAGGAGTTACTGCCGATCCCTGCTTCCCCGGGGAATCATTTTGAGGCTCTTTATACATGAGGTTGCTATGTTCGTTCACTTAACTTAACTGCACTGCATGCAATATACCTGATATTTGATTACATCATAGCGTCCTTCTATCACTACCTGAATGTCTTCTTAAAAAAATCACAACTCTTTTTTATACTGCGGAACGGGTTCATAGAAAAATTTTCCTGTTCGATAAAATAGCGGCGCACCCCTGCTTCTTGTGCATGTGCAAAGATCTTTTTGAAATTGATACTCCCGCTTCCTACTTCTGTATTTAATGCCGGATCTGATTTATCCATATCCTTGATATGCCACAACGCAAACCGGCCAGGTGCTTTTGCGAAAAGCGCCAGCGGATCTTTACCTGCCTTGATGGCAAAATACAGGTCCAGCTCCATTTTTACCAAAGAAGCATCCGTTTCTTTCAACAAGATATCATAACCGGTTTGTGTACCAAATTGCTTAAACTCAAAATCATGGTTATGATAGGCCAGCTGTAAGTTGGCGCTCCTGCATAATTCACCGGCCCTGTTCAGCTTTTCAGCCGCCATTTTACAGCCATCAGCTGTGTTGTACAATGCTTCCGGTAAACTGGGAATTACTATATATGTTTGTTGCATGATGTTGGCCGCCTCCATAAAGGATAGGATAACATCATCAAATTCTTTAGCCACCTGGTAATTCACCGGGAAATAGTAATGCCCACTGGAAGAGATGAGCTGATGATCGTTCAGCAATTGCTTAAATATTTTCGGGGCCAGTCCGAAAAACTGGTTGCCGCCGCCAAAAGTCTCCACATCTGCATATCCTGCTGCTGCCACTTTTGCCATGACTCCTTTCACATCTTTCTTCAATTCTTCCCGCAATGTCCATAGCTGCAATCCCGCTTCCGGCGCTTTGAGCAGGAAATCGGATGGATTGATAAACAGACCTGCTGAAAGCAGTCCTGCCTGTTGAATGAAAGTTCTCCTTGGTATTGCCATAATCATTTCTGTTTAATCATTAAATCCACTACCGCATCTTTTAATCCCGGGGAGCTGATGGTAACCACGGCTTTGCCTGGCTTGTCCAATGCCTGAATATACACCTTTAGTTTTCCCCGGAAAGCATGATGATGGTTTCCTTTATAATCTGATGTATCTGTAGGATTTGAATTTTCTATTCCCAATAATTTTACCGGTCCTGCTGTATGAATAGTAATGTTATTTTCTGCGAGATAAACGGGTACGTTATGCTGATCATCTACATAAACCGATATACTTGTTACATCTTGTCTGTCTGCTTTTAAATAAGGCTTGTCACGCTCCGCCCTGAGCTGCGTGGCGGCTCCCGCCGTGTTCAATTCATACTCCGCCAAAACTTTTCCACCTGAACCTGCCCTTGCTTTCAACGTACCTTTTTCATATGGCACCAACCAGGTGATCACATGATCTGCAAAGTCGGCCATCTTTTTCTTTCCTAATGATTTGCCATTTAAGAACAGTTCCATTTCTTCGCAGTTAGTGAATCCGCGTATTTTAATTGTTTTACCGGCTGTCCAGTTCCAATGAGGCAATGCATTATGATGATCCCATAAATAGTAGATGGTAGGTTCCGTTACCGTTGTATCCCATGCGCCGATGTATGCCATTGGTTTTTCGCTCCACAAACTTTGGCGGAAATACGCTTCCGGTTTAAAAAAACCTCCCAGGTCAATTATTCCAAAAGGATTAAGCCGTTGCGGCCATTTAAATGATTCCCCCATGTATTCAAATCCGGTCCATAAAAATTGTCCTATTACAAAATCGTTATCCGTTACGGCTTTCCAGTATTCAAACCGGTGGCCGGTTTCACTGCCATAGAGGATCTGTCCCGGATACTTTTTATGATTTGCAGGATATAGGCTTTCCTGGTAATTATACCCCACTACATCTAAAGCACCTGCATAACCTACTTGTGTAGACATATAAGCAGAAGCAAGACCAGAGGTAACCGGGCGTGTAGTATCAACAGATTTAACAACGGTTGTGAGCTTTTGAGCGAGGTCCTTCAGCCTGGCTGCATCGGGATTACCAGGTGTATACCGCGCAAAAGTTTGCGGATTGGCAAAGCTATCAAGACTGGGATGCGTATAAGGGTCATTCGGGAAATCTATTTCATTGCCAATGCTCCACATGATAACAGATGGATGATTTCTGTCGCGCAATACTTCATCGCGGAGATCCGTTTCTCCCCACTGCGGGAAATACTGCGCATATCCGTTCTTTACTTTTTTGGTCTGATTCCATCCGTCAATCCATTTGGTTTTAGGATGATCCCATTCATCAAAAGCTTCTGCTATTACCAGGAAACCTTGTTCATCACAAACGTCCAGGAATTCCGCTGAGTGCGGGTTATGACAGGCACGGATGGCATTACATCCTAATTCTTTCAGGGTATGCAGTCTTGATTCCCAAACGGCGCGGGGCACAGCTGAACCCAGTACACCCGCATCATGTACCATACAAACGCCTTTCAGCTTCATGTTTTTCCCATTCAGAAAAAAACCTTTTTCACTGTCAAACCGGAGCTCCCTGATACCTGTTTTTATATCCTGCTGATCAATGACCTTTCCACCTGATCTGATGGTTGTCCGCAGCGTATACAGATACGGCGTATCTACAGACCATAACTGAGGCTTGGGAACAGTGAGACTTAGTTCAAATGTTGTCTCTCCTTTACCGGAGATGCTTCCGTTGGCCGTTGTCCTGGCAATGTTATTGCCGGCAGCATCGAGCAAACTGGTTTCAACAACAACGGAACGAGTCTTTTCTGTTTCGTTTTGCAAGGCAATGGAGGTATTTACCAGCGCCTGTGCATGCGATACGCTTGGTGTGCGGACAAAAGTGCCCCACTGTTTTATATGAACAGGATGCTTATACAACAGGTAAACATTCCGGTAAATGCCGGAACCTGTATACCATCCAGAGTCTGTAAGGTCCGTGTGATCAGCCTTTACGGCGATCACATTTTCTTTGCCGAAAATGATCCAGGGTGTAAGGTCGTATTCAAAAGCTATATAGCCGCTGGGACGTTTACCCAGGTAATGTCCGTTAATCCAGACCTCACTGTTTTTATAGACCCCATCAAAATGAATAAATACTTTCTTTCCTTTTTCCTTTAACGGTGCAGTAAACGACTTGCGGTACCATCCTATTCCACCCGGCAGATAGCTGTTGCAACTCGGCAGGTCTTTATTAAAAGAACCTTCGATACTAAAGTCATGCGGCACATCCAGCAGCCGCCAATCCTTATCATTAAAAGCGGGTTTAAAGGCGTCCGGAAGCTCACCATGATGGAACTTCCAGGCGAAATTAAATAATTCACGACCATATTCCTGTTGTGCAAAAACAGGCACTGATAATACTATCAGCAACAAAGCCAGGCTAATTCTTCTCATACTTTTCTTTCAACTTCTTATAGAGTAATTCAAACGTTTTTTCCCGGTCTGCATCGTAGCATCTTAATAGTTTTCCGTTACTCCTGTAAAAGTTGTAGGTAAGATCTGGTTCTATAGTCGGGCAGGTGGCTGCTTCCCATTTTCCGATTTCCGGATCAATCAGCACGGCAATATCTCCCATATCAAAAAAGCCCCTATTGGCGCTTTTCCATTGTTCATTTTTAAGACGGTAGTTGTACAGGTATTCCCCCAGCTCTCCATAAGGTTTTACATGCGCTTTGGAATCTTCCATAGAAGCAGATAACTGGCCACCTGTATCAAATAATACAAATGGTAAAGGGGTATGAAATAAAATGCGGGCCGCATGCATATCGCCAAAAATGTTATAGTTATAGGCTTTAAACGGCCACTGGGTGCGCCCATGCCAGAATACCACGATTCTGTCTTTAATAGCAGGTTCCTGCAGGTAAGCGGCAGCGATGTCTGTTGCAGACCCCAGTCCTATGATCCATAAAGGATTTTCCGGTGTTCCGGCCATGGCTCTTTTTATAATAAAGTCCACTCCCGGCGATTTGTTTGAGGTACTGTGATACTGCATCGGCTGTGAGCCGGCATACACGGGATATTTCCCTGCCATCCCTGCTTTGCTGAGGATAGTACGGATAAGCGCCGTTGATTTTTCTATACTTTCTGGACCAAATTCGCCCAACATGCCATAATCAAAATTTCCACCAACAAATCCTTCTATCTCAAACCGTTCCGGATAAAGAAGCGCCAGGGAGATGGCCCATACATCATCCACTTCCGTAGCGGCATCGCTGGCTATGATCACCCGGATACGTTGCTCTTTGGGAGGAATAACAGGCGCCGTTGATTTCTCTCCATAATAATTTTTTACTTGTGCCCATACAGGCTGTCCTATCATGATCGTCAGGCAGCAAATAACGATGGCGACAATTGTTCTCCGTTCCATGCTGAAAAAATAAGTGTCCATACTATTTCATCTCCTTTTTACCTTTCCGCTGAGCGGCAATATAGTCCATCACTTCCTGGAATGTTGCCACCCACACATCATTACCGTGGCTTGCCAGGTACTGCAATAGCTGTTCATGCGCCTGTGCCGACACTTCTATATAATCGCCGCCTACTCCATGAAACATAAAAACGCCCAGGCCCCCTTTCTGCTGCGCAGCTTTAACAAAAGCAATCAATGCATTGCCGTCCGGACTATTCGTAACGCCCCAACTGGGCACCCGGAAAAAATTCAGCCCCTTCAAATCGGTGATAACCGCTTTTTCATCTCCACCCCAACGAACATATTTAATAAGCCCTGAACGCTTTAAGCTATCTGTATAATCCACTCCACCGGCTAATGACTCACTACAGGGGAAAGCAAATGTGCGGGTTCTTTTTCCATCAATACCAAACAGTATTTTATTCATCATACCAATTTCCCGCAATGTTGTATTCACATCATAATTCTCTGCATAATATTGCGGTGAATTTTTATACATCCGCTCTGAGCAGGGATGGTACAGCGTATGATTGGCCAGTTCAAAACCTTGTTTACTAATGCTGCGCCAGCGCAGCATCTGGTCTTCCGTTACACTACCGGTGAGAAAAAAGGTGCCGGTTAATTTATACTTGTTCAGTTGAGGAATGCCTATATCCAGCTGTGAGGTCAACCCATCATCATACGATAAAACAATAGCCGCTTTTTTACCGCCCGGCCATTTATTCACTTGCTGTGCATAGCCTTCATTCATTATCGTCAACAATAATAAACTGAAGATTAACCTGTATGCCGTTGTCATTCTCATGGCCGTTTTTTTTTAAATTATTCCCGTTTACTTTCCCGGTAATGCAAAAGCAACATAGCTATCACCGGATTTTGTCTTCAATTTTCCACCACCACAGGCAATCACCACATATTGTTTCCCGTTCACTTCGTAGGTAGCTGGCGTGGCAAATCCGGCAGCAGATAAAGGCGCTTCCCACAATAGTTTGCCCGTTCTTTTATTAAATGCGCGGAACTTCCCGTCTTTAGTAGCCGCAATGAATAACAAGCCACCTTTTGTTACTACGGGCCCGCCATAATTTTCAGTTCCTGTAACCTTTGCACCGCTTGCCTGTAAAACAGAATCAACACCGAGTGTTGTTTTCCATACATGCTCTCCCGTGTTCAGGTCAATGGCCGTCATCGAGCCCCAGGGCGGAGCGATAGCCGGATTACCGGATGCGGTCAGGAATTTATCATAGCCGGAATGCTGATACGGTACCATCCGGAAAGAATCTGCTGCAGTTAGTTGTGAAATATATTTTTTGCCCTGTTCTTTTTTAAGATTTAAAACAAACGATGCGATGGCATCTTTATCTTGCTGGCTGAGGTGTTTAAAAGCCGGCATCATCCCTCTTCCTACATTGATGAAAGCTACAAAACTGCCAGCATTGTATTTTTTATTTGCCGCTGTTATAGCCGGGTAGTTGCCGCTGCCTTCCCGTTCGGGACCATGACAACTCATACAATTTTGTTTATAGAGCCTTGCTCCTGCCTGTGCGAAATTTTCGGTGTGTACCTTTTTCTTATCAACATCAAGCATCCGGAGTATCCATGCCATTTCATTCGCATTTACGTACAAGATCCCCGTTTCCGGATCTACTGCGGGTCCGCCCCATTCTGCACCGCCATCAAACCCCGGCAGGATAACCGTTCCCTGTTTTGATTGTGGGGTAAACAATTTATTACTTCGGTAAGAAAGTAGTTTTTTCTTTACATCATCATATTCTTCTTTTGATAAGTAAGGATTAATATCATTTACAGTAAACTGTTGACGCACGAAAGGAGCTGGTTTCTGCGGAATGGGTTGTGTAGGCCATAACCTTTCACCGGTCAGTTCTGTTACGGTATCAACAGGTGTTTCTATTACCGGAAAAAGGGGCGTTCCGTTTTCACGGTCAAACAGGAACACAAACCCTGTTTTAGTGGTTTGTGCTACGGCATCTATCTTTTTACCGTCATGATTTACGGTTAATAAAACCGGCGCTGAAGAAGGGTCCCAGTCCCAGGTATCATGGTGGATATATTGAAAGTGCCAGATGTATTTGCCGGTAGCAGCATCAAGTGCCAGGATGCAGTCCGCATATAAATTTGAGCCCCGTCTTTTTCCGCCATAAAAATCTGTAGCAGCTGATCCTAATGGAATATAAGCGATGCCTCTTTTCTGGTCAATCGTCATTCCCATCCAGTTATTAGCGCCCCCGGTCATTTTATAGGCTTCCGGATTTTCCCATGTTTCATAACCCGGTTCTCCGGGGTGTGGAATCGTATGAAATTGCCATACCTTTTTACCTGTTCTCACATCATATGCCCGTATATCGCCAGGTGCAGCATCCATTGCCTCGGATACCCTTGATCCGCACAGCACCAGATCTTTATAAACAGATGGCGCAGAAGTATTGGTGACAAACAGGTCCTGTACGTTTTCCATTTCCAATCCTTCGTGTAAATCCACTTTCCCGTTTACACCAAAACTGCGATCCGGTTTACCTGAATCCGCATCAAGCGCATACAGGTAAGGACCGGCAGTATAAAAAATACGTCGTTCTTTTTTGCCATCACTCCAGTAAGCAACGCCCCGGTTGTTGTTCATCATAAAGTGAAACCACTTTTCCCCAACAGTGGTATCATTGGGCGAGAACACCCATTTCTCCTTACCGGTAGCCGCATCAATGGCGAATACTTTCAGCATGGGAGATGTGGTATACATGATACCATTTACAACAACCGGATTGCATTGAATTTGTGAATGAGCGGAGGTATCGGCATCCCGGGTATGAAATTCCCAGGCCACCTCCAGCTCATTCACATTGGAAGTATCTATTTGTGTTAAGGAAGAATATTTATTCCCTTCCTCATTACCATGTGCCCTTTTCCAGCCACTATAATCTTCCGGCTGGTGATTGTTGCAGGAGGTCAGGATGAATAATGCACCTACGACCGGAAAAAATTTTAAGTACTGAAAAAAGATCATCATGTTTTGTTATAAGTTAGGATTGACGCTCGCATCACCTAATGGAACAGGAAACCAGTAATCATCTTTGGTAATAGTCCCTATTGGTTGAAGGTCTGCCGCGTTTTTATTTGAGTTTGCTTCTTCTACTTTTTCCAGACGAATTAAATCGAACCACCGGGTGGTTGCCTCACCGGCAAATTCCCATGCTCTTTCCATTACTACCGCATCCGCAAAAGCAGGTCCTCCTAAATTAGTGGGAGCGTCTCCTAATCCGGCGCGTTTACGCACCTCGTTCAATGCCTTATAAGCATCTGCATTAGGTGTACCGGTAGCTCTGGCCTGTGCTTCTGCATAGATCAGCAGCACATGCGCATAGCGCATTAAATGCACCGGCATAGAGGAATACCAACGGTCGTTGTGTTCGATCCTGAATTTCCCATAATAAGGATGCTTGGCAATACTATTCTGCCATTCCACTAAAGTACCATCTGCTTTATGGAACACCGTATAAAAGGTAATATCCTTTCTTTTGCCGGCGGGGAAATTATTAAAAAAATTGATTTCCGCGTGATAATCTTCCCAGCCACCTTCTTCCGCAGGAACAGTCGGAGCACCCGCCATAGAGTTGGTAGATCCGCCATAATTTTCCGATGTATGAATGGCCATTACCTCTTCTTTTGTACCGATAGCGGTAACATTACCAGCCCATAATACGGCAAAGTCTACCAGTTCAAAACCATAGGTGGCTTTATTATCGATCACTTCTTTTGCTTTACTGGCAGCCATTGCATATTTGGAAGCGTCTTTGATCGGCCATCCGGCTTCTGTGAGATAAACGTCTGCCATCAGGGCTTTCACTGTGCCTTTGTTAGGTCTTCCTGGATCGCGTTTAGTGTTTCCCACGAGTGTTTCAGCAATCGCTAAATCACTTTCGATGACTTTATATACGTCAATGGGCTCCGATTTTGTCATGTTCAGCAACTCCGTTGTAACAACGTATTCCACTTTTGTTAGCAGTGGAATAGGACCAAATCCCCTTACCAGCCAATAGTAGCTTAAAGCCCGCAGATAATAGGCTTCTCCCAGTATCTGATTGATCGTGGCCTGATCAGTAGCTGCAATAGGAACGATACCCGGTGCATTTTCAATGACATTATTAGCGCCTTGAATCGTTTTGTAACAGCCATTCCATATCATCGCGATATGGCCGTTTGATGATGTCACTGCAAACTGATCAATTTGTCTGAATTCGGCCTTATTCCCACCAAACAACGTGGTCAGATCATCGCCACCCATACCAAATCCCTGCGTGCTGGAATTGATAAACCCTCTGGACCACGTACGTGCCAGTCCTTTGTAAGATCCGGTCAGCGCAGCTTCCAATCCTGTTACATCAGCTATTGCTGCCGAGCCCTGAACCAGCCCTTTAGGCGATTCTTCCAGAAATTTAGAACAACTCACCAATAGCCCGCAAAAAAGAAAGACCATATATTTTTTCATGATAATCTTTTTTAAAATTTAAAATGTTACGTTTAATCCAATCGTATAGACCTTCGCGTTAGGATAGGCCCCTTGATCCAACCCCTGTTGGGTATCAGCTACATATCCATTCCAGGTAAGCCCTTCAGATTGATTAGAGTTGGCTTCAGGATCTATGCCGCGGTAATTGGAAAAAGTAAGCAGATTGGTAGCACTGATAAATAACCTTGCCGATGCAATGTTTTTCAACTGTACTCTTTTAAAATCATAAGATAAACTCAGATTTTTCAGTCTTAAGAAATCTGCTCTCTCAATAAAGCGGGAACTTTGCGCTTCGGAATTACTAGGTGCAGAACTGAAACCCGGGATATCGGATGTTTCATTTACGCCAGGAATATAACGGTTTTTGATATCAGAGAACAGGATCTCTTTAGCATCCGTGCTTCCCAGCATACCATAAGCATAAGAATAATTTAACTTGTCCATGCCATACAATCCTTGCACGAAAACATTCAGCCCAAAGTTTTTGTAAGTAAAAGTATTATTCCATCCTAAAGAAGTTTTAGGTAATGCATGTCCTATTATCTGGTAATCATCTTCGTCATACTTCCCATCGTCATTCACATCCAGGTAGCGGGCATCGCCTGGTTTAAGGCCATATCTTGCCGCGTCGGCTGCGTCCTTAGCCTTATAGGTGCCCAGGTATTTATAGCCAAAGAAAGTACCAATAGGTTCGCCTGGTCTTAATATAAACTCGTCAAACCGTATTTCCTCCCGGTCTTCGCCCAAGCTTACCAATGTATTTTTTACAAAAGAGACGTTGAATGAACTATTCCAGTTGAAATCCCTTCTGGCAAATGCATTCACACCCACTGAAAACTCCCATCCCTTGTTTTGCATATTACCCACATTCGACAGAATGGAATTGCCACCCAGGTAGCCTGGTACAGGCTGATTCAGCAATAGATCACGGGTATTCTTTACGAAATAATCGGCAGTCAGCGTAACGGCTCCCTGGAAAATTTCCACATCTATCCCGGCATTAATCTGTTCGGTTGTTTCCCATTTCAGATCCAGGTTACCCGGATTACCCAAAGCAATACCGGAAACAATCGTACCGGCTGCGCCATTGAATACCATCCCCGCATCATCCAGATTGGTGGTATAGGCAGAAAGGGTTGCATAAGGATTAATACCCTGATTACCCGTTAAGCCCCAGCTACCTCTTAATTTCAAATTCTGGAAAATATTCAGGTCTTTGAGGAACGGTTCTTCAGATAATTTCCAGCCAACAGCTGCGGACGGGAAGGTGCTGAACTTATTCTTTCCGCGGAATTTGGAAGATCCATCGCGGCGAATAGAGGCAGACACGAAATATTTATCTTTATAATCATAGTTAACCCTACCTAAGAACGATAACAAACTCCACTCACCATAACCGGAACCCACTTGAGAGGAAACGGAAAGTGCCATGTTGTTGTATTTCAGATCGGGATAAGTAAGCCCATTCACTGATACATCAAAACCGGTTCCTTTGGATTGTTGTGTTTCCAATACCCCGGTCACTTCCAGATTATGAACATCATTAAATACCTTTTTATAGGTCAGGTTATTGGTGTTCTGTATCAGGATATTTTCATTGGAAGCACGGGAAGCCGAAGGCGTATTAGCCGTGATGGCAGGGCCAGCGAATCCTTTGTACTGATCATTGGTATAGTTGATACCACCCTGAATATCCAGGGATAATTCCGGCAAAAACTGATAACGTACTCCACCTATCAGGTTTACGTTCGTTCTGTCGTTTCGGTTATCGGATTGTTCATTGATCGCTACCGGATTAGAGAAGATAGAACTGGTGGGATCTTTGATGGTATACTGTCCGTTAGGCGCATAAACAGGCGTTGTAGGCGCCCACGCAAGTGCCTGTCCTAAAGAACTGCCCCTTGCTCCGGTACCACTGCTATTATGATTTTCTCTTCTGATACCGGTAAAATTAAGCCGGAGAGAAAACTTGTCAGTAATCTGCGAAGCAACGTTAGAGCGGATAGAATAACGCTTAAAATCCGAGTTGCGGATAATACCTTCCTGGTTTAAATAATTACCGTTGATCAGGTAGGTGGTTTTCTCGGAACCTCCTGTAAAACCAAGCTGGTATTCTTTTCCTATGCCGGATCTGAAAATTTCATCCTGCCAGTCTGTTCCGCCTTTTTGCCGGAATCCCTGGATCTCTGCATCAGAAAAGCGCGGTGTGTATCCACCGCCGGGAGGTGTCAGTGCCAGGTCGCGGGCATTGACGGTCTCCGCAAAGTCTGCGGCATTCATCACATCATAACGGCCAATCACTTCTGAAGTACTGAGCCTGGTCATGAGATTTACCTGCATCTTACCGGACTTGCCCGTTTTGGTAGTGATAATGATGACACCATTAGCGCCCCTGCTGCCATAGATAGCAGTAGAAGAAGCATCCTTCAAGACAACAATAGAAGCGATATCTTCTGTGTTGATATTATTAAAGTCTGCCCCTACAAAGCCGTCTACCACATACAGCGGACTATTATCGCCTGTTAAGGAGTTGGAACCTCTTATCCTGATACGCACATCACCACCGGGAGAACCGGAAGTAGTGGTTACCTGAACACCGGTTGCCCTGCCTTGTAAAGCCTGGTCTAAACGGGTAACGGGCTGGTCTTCGAAATCCTTACTGGAAACGTAAGATAATGACCCTGTGAGATCACTTTTCTTTGAAGTACCGTATCCAATTACTACGATGTCACTTATCTGCGTGTCTTCCCGCTTCAAAACAATGGACATCTGCCCGCCTGTAGCCGCCACTTCCTGGCTTTCGTAGCCGATGAAAGAAACGATCAAAACGGCCTTGTTATCGGGAATCTGCAGGTTGAAATTTCCATTGGCATCAGCCGAAGCGCCTTTGCTGCTCCCCTTTATCTTTACGGAAGCCCCGGGTAAAGGATTTCCCGCTTCGTCTACCACCTTTCCACTGATGTCCACAGGTGGTGGCGCCAGCATGGACGAGGATTCCAGGTTCGCTGTTTTTGGATTAACAATAATGATCTTATTGCTGATCGTGTATTCCAGCGGTTGGTTTCTGAAGCAAATGGCCAGCACCTCTTCCAGGCCGGCTTTGTCTACATTAATGTCAACTGGTTGTGTCTTTTTAATGACGTCGGGGTCATAAAAAAAGAGATACCCGCTCTGTAGCTTGATCTCCCTGAAAAGCTTTTCCAGGGGCGCTTTCTTTTCAGAAAGGGTTATTTTCTGGGGATATACTTTGGCGCTCACCTGAAGGCAAATACCTAGTAATAAAATGCTGGTTATCTTCATAAACTGCATTGTTTTACTGTTTGCACAGGGCCAATTGCAAACAGCGGTTATCAGTCTTTGTTTACAGAAAACTTTTAAAAACATAACTTTGTGCTGTTTAGGTGAAAGAATAGGTAATGAGATTCCATCAGTCTTATATAAATAAGACTGGCCTGAACGCTTCGCCGGGGGGTGCCGCAAACACTTCCCGGTTTTTGTTTAGCTGACTAAATAAATTGTTTCTTCTTTTTTAACGTGTTCTTTTCTGGTTGACCTTTATGGTGTTACTATCAGTTTTTTCCCTTCTATTCTGAAATGAACGTGGCTTAATTCTAATATTTTTAATACTTCAGATAAATTGAGATGACGGAATACATGTCCGGAAAAGTGCCGGTGGGGTATCTCTCCCTCGTAGGCTACATCAATATCATACCATCTTGATAACTGCCGCATGATACCGGGTAGGTCTACTCCGTTGAACCAGAACAGGCCATTTTTCCAGGCTACGGCTTCTTCTACTTCTACCCCATCATTAAATTTTATTTCATTACTCCTGGATACCTGTGCCTGCTGGCCAGGCTTCAGTAAAGTGGTAGCCGTACCTTTTGTTATCCTTACCGCACCTTCCAGTAACGTAATTTTTGTGGTGGCCTCATCGCCATAGGCATTTACATTAAAGTGTGTGCCCAATACATTTACCGCTACGCCATTTGCGGTTACTTTAAAAGGCATCTCTGCATTTTGCACTACTTCAAAATAGGCTTCTCCCACCACATCCACCTTTCTTTCCTTGCCGGCAAAGGCAGTTGGATAGGTGACTGACGAAGATGCATTCAGCCATACCTGTGTACCATCCGGCAGGATCAGTTTATACTGGCCTCCACGCGGCGTACTCATAGTATTATACAGGATCTCCCTGCTAGCCCCGCCATTTTGCTGGTAAGATAACTGTCCATTTGACAATTTTACCACACTGCTGTTCCCCTGTTGTGCCAGCATCCCGTTGGAAGCACTGTCCAGTACGATTTTTGCGCCATTTGATAAAGTCAGCACCGCTCTGTTGCCGCCTGGCATTACATCCTTTTTCAATTCAGATTTCTTATCCTTTTGGGCAAGCGGGCTGCTGGGCGTATAACGGCTCCAGAAGTAGGCGGTAATGCCAATCAGCAGCATAACGGCTGCAGCAACCTTTGTAAACTGTAAATATTTCCGTGTTGACCGTATAGGTATAATTTCAGCTTCATTCTGTTCCTGCATTTTTGCTTTTTCCTGCATCTGCCGGAACATTCTGTCAATATCAGCGGACCCCGACAAGCCACTATACGCTTTCTGATGCAGCTTTTCGGCTAAAACGCGGCGCAGGACTTCCAGGTTATCCTGGTCCTCTGTACCTGCTAAAAACACTTTTAATTCTTCCGGTGTTAGCTCACCTTGCAGAAAGTTTTCCAATAAGTGCTCGAAATCCGACGTCATAGTCAATATTTTATATGGTGCCATGATGATACCTGTATGCGGTATCAGCATCCGGCAACTCATTCATACTACTATAAAGACGTAAGCTGGAGAAAATAGGGAGCAACAGAAAAAAAATATTTTATAATTGCAGCATTATAAAGACAAGTACCGGTGCTGCATGTTGTCCCAGATGTTTCCGGAGACTGGCGATCGCCCTTACAATATGGCTTTTAACGCTTTCCCTGGAGATGCCCATCTTCACGGCGATTTCTTCGTGTTTTAAGCCCTGGAAGCGGCTGAGACAAAAAGCAGTTTGTTGTTGGCGGGGTAGTGAGCTAATGCCCTCGCGGATAATTTTTTCCATCTCCTTTAATTCAATATTATCAACGGGAGAAAGAGAGGGGTCTTTAAAATACTCTGTCAGGTATTGTCCATATTCATACGTGAACACTTTCTGGCGAAGCTGATCAAAAATCAGGTTCCGGGCGGTTATAAAAAGGAAAGCATCGAACCTGATGACGTCTTTTAACTTTTCACGCTTTACCCAGATCCTGGCAAATACTTCCTGTGCCATATCTTCGGACATCTCCGGAGATTTGGTAAACATGAACGCGGTGGAATAAATCTGGTCCCAGTAACGTGTGAATAATTCTTTATAAGCTGCTTCATCCCCCCCGGCTACTTTCTGGACTAACTCGCTCTCAGTATACAAGCTGGTTGGCAACATTTAAAACATAATATACCTTCAATATAATTATATTATTACAATTCCACCGGACAAAGTTTAAGCTCCTGTAACTACGGTCGCTTTTATTTCTTCATCTTTTTATCAATCTTACCTTGTAATACGGAAATAAGATTAATACACTCTTCTAAACGGGGAATACTTTTACTGCCATCAATAGCCAGATCCTTTTTACTCACCTCAACACCGGCAAAAAATGCTTCCAGGCTGGATAAGTAGCGGACTTGCTGTCCATATAAAACATCATAAATTTCATCATTCAGACGGTCGCCTTCTGCCCGGAGCTCCTTGCTTGCCAAATCAGTAACACTGCGCATCCGTTCCATAACGGTGCTCATCTTCGTTTTCATCAATTCCAGGTTATTGATATCCTTCCTTCCGGGAGCGATATTATTCCGGAACAAACTGTCTGAAAGGGTTTTTCTCGTCTTCATGTAACTGGTCAGGTCCTGTTTCAACTCTTCCAGATACTGGTTTAACTCGGCTCCTTTTTCGGGGGAATAATATTTATCTATATCATTATTCAAATGCTTGACCCATGCCAGCATCTCCACAGTTACATCCCTGACAGCCGGGTTTTCTGATTGTCCAAATGAATGAACAGAAAGGATCAGCAAAAAAAAGAGAACCAGTCTGAAGCGGACTTTACTAAAAATCATTTTTTATTTTAAGGTATGAAGTTTTTCTTTTAGAATTTGGGAAGCGTTCAAAAGTGAACAGTTTTTGTATCGAAAACGAACAAATTCGTATTGAGGAGGCAACTATCTCACTGTAAATCAACCACATGACTATCCGGCACTGTCTTAGCACACTGTCCCTTCAAACTGTACCCGTTACCATTTCAATGAGTTATTGACATTTTATGATTAGAAATTTCTTCAAAGTCGTTTACCGGAATCTTCTGCGTAATAAAGGATTTTCGGCAATCAACATTGCAGGTCTTGCAGTAGGCATGGCTGCGGCGATCCTTATTTTGCTGTGGATACAAGACGAGCAAAGCTACGATGAGTTTCATAAAAACAAAGACAGGATATACGAGGTATGGAATCGTGTACCATTTGATGGCAAAGTCTCCTGCTGGAATACCGTATCTGCATTGACGGCCCGCGCACTGGAAAAAGATCTGCCTGAAATAGCGCGTACCGTAAGGGTAAACACGAATGATAATATGCTCTTTTCAGTTGGTGATAAAAAATTAATGAAGTCGGGAATGACGGTTGATACCGGTTTTCTCCAGATGTTTAGTTTCCCGATGCTGAAAGGAAATCCGTCCACCGCCCTGTATGATATACATTCAGTAGTGCTTACTGAAAAAACAGCCAAAAGTTTATTCGGCCATGAAGACGCCATGGGGAAAATTATAAAAATTGACAATAGAGATAATTTCACTGTTACCGGCATTCTAAAAGATCCTCCTAATAATACAAGGTTTGATTTTGAGTACCTATTGCCCTGGTCATCCTTAAAATACAGGGAGGGAGAGGATTGGGGCTGGAGCGATAACAGCACCCCTACCTATGTGATGCTGAAGCCAAATGCAACCTATGCTGCTGTGGCTCCTAAAATAAAAGGATTGAAACAACAATACAGCGATGAAGCAAAAAAGATAAAATGGGAGCTGTTTATTTACCCGCTTCACCGCTGGCGTATGTATTCAAGCTTCACCAATGGTGTGGAAGACAACGGCGGTCGCAGCACATTTGTAAAAATATTCGGTATCATCTCGGGGTTAATATTATTGATTGCCTGCATCAATTTTATGAACCTGAGTACTGCAAGAAGTGAGAAGCGGGCGAAGGAAGTAGGGATACGAAAAGTAGTGGGCGCCCAGAAAAGTTCTCTCATCAGCCAGTTTATCGGGGAATCTGTTTTTATCGCCTTCCTGGCAGGTATTGTAGCTATCATTATTGTTCAGATAAGCCTACCCAGCTACAACCAGCTTACAGATAAAAAACTATTTCTAAACTTTGGCAGTATCTATACATGGGTGGCATTTATCGGGTTTATCCTGTTCACGGGTTTATTAGCCGGCAGTTATCCCGCATTCTTTCTTTCATCTTTCCAGCCCGTTAAGGTGTTAAAAGGTACATTCAAAAAAGCAAATGCATTAGTAACGCCAAGAAAGATACTGGTCATATTGCAGTTCACATTTGCCACCATGCTTATCATCTGCACGATTATCGTAAAACAACAGATAGACTATGCCCGTGACCGGGAGACAGGGTATAACAAAGATAATCTCATTTACCATTTCATGACGGGCGATATACCCAAGAACTATGCATTGATAAAAAATGAATTGCTCGAATCAGGTATTGCAACATCCATTACAAGAACAAACTCCCCGCTTACGGAGCGGTGGAGCAATGGCTGGGGACAGAACTGGGAAGGAAAGGACCCGGATGATAAAACATCTTTCGATCGGTATTTATCTGATGAAGGACTGGGTACTACAGCAGGGTTACAATTTATAGAAGGCCGTGATTTCGACTTAAAAAAGTTCCCTACTGATTCAACGGGGCTGATTATAAATGAATCGGCACTGAAAACAATGAAGTTCAAAGACCCGATTGGCAAAATAGTAAGTGACCTTGGCATTGACTGGCATATTGTAGGGGTTATAAAAGATTTTATTCTTACCAGCCCTTATGAGCCAACAAGACCGATATTGATATGCGGTGCCAAGAGTAGCTTCATGAGTTTTAAAGTGATACAGATAAAACTAAACGGGCATAATGCTACTGCTCAAAACCTGAAAAAGGTAGCAGCTATTTTCAAAAAATACAACCCGGAATATCCCTTTGAATATAAGTTCGTAGATGAAGCCTATGCGGAAAAATTCGACAATGAACAACGCCAGGGGACTTTAGCCGCTTTATTTGCAGGACTTACCATTTTCATTTCATGCCTTGGTTTATTTGGTCTTGCTACATATATGGCAGAAAGCAGGATAAAGGAAATTGGTGTGCGGAAAGTATTAGGCGCATCTATAACAAACATTACTACTTTATTATCCAAAGATTTTGTAAAGCTGGTCATTATTTCATTTGTAATAGCAGCGCCATTATCATATTGGAGTATGTATAAATGGTTACAGGATTATGAATATCATGTCAGTATTCAATGGTGGGTATTTGCGGCGGCATGTTTCTTATCAGTAGCGATTGCCATATTAACGGTCAGCTACCAGTCTATCAAAGCGGCATTAGTGAACCCGGTGAAAAGCCTGAGAAAAGAATAATCAGTCCCATCATCTTTCTTTGAAAATTACAGCAGTTTTACTTTCCCCGCCGCAGTAATATAAACCTGCCTTGTTTCTCCCGTTTTTAGTTTTACTTTAGGCCAGTTTACAAAAGCGGTGTAGTCAAGCGCCTTTAATGCCTGCTGACTGGTTTCAGCAAAAACGGCCACATTTGCATCAAACTGTGTAGGATTTTTCAGCAACAGCGTGGTACCATTAGCCTCCTGCTTAACAATTTTTGCTGCTACATGGTCAAACACATACAGTTTATTCTTGTCGGTTTGTATATATATACCCGGCAATTCCAGTCCCATGAGCATACCATTGGTTTCTGTCCATGAGTTGCGGGTATTGATGTAGTTGCCGATACTTTCTCTTCCTTCTGCATCGCTGGGTTGTATGCGCTCCATACTTGAACCGACAAGATTATTGGTTGTTATATGATGCGGCGGTATGTTTACCGCTTCTGCATGTGCATGTTGAATATCTCTGATCAAATCGGCATACAATTGATTACCGGTAGCACGATAGAGTTTAAACAAATAATCACCAGATGCTGTACAGATGCCCGGCGCCGCATGTTTGTTTTGAATACTTGCCCAAACAGCACCCGCCATTTTTGATTGTAGTTTTCCAATCTGACTATTAGATGGGAAAACGGGATCATAGGAAATTGTCCATGTAGCGCAAAGCGCAGCCTGTACTTCGGCCTTTTGCAACCAGGTTTTATCGCTTGTATAATAGTATAATGCCATTAATGATTCCAAAAACCCAAAAGCCGATTCAGCATCTGCATCCATTGAAATATCACCACAATGACCACCAGTGAGTCCTTGTTTTACTACATCTCTTGTGTAATAATAGTTAGCGGATTCTTTTGCTATCTGCAACCATTGTGGTTGTTTAAAATATCCGGCAGCAATGGCCAGCCCCGCAGGTGCAATCGCTCCGGCTGTTGAATTGAATACGGCTATTTCACCTGTTTCGGGTGCAATATACTGTCCGAATTCACCATACTTTCTCCAGGTATTTGCAAATGCTGTTGCCAGTTTTTGAGCAGCATTTTCCCATTCCGGTTTTATCATACTGCCATATCCCTGCGCTTTAAAGAGCAACAAGTGCTTCATTAACCAAAGCAGGGCGTCACTGTTTTTACGCACCATTGCCTGCGGTTCAGGAAAATCGGGATGCATTTTTTCAGGGCGCAATTCACCATTCGCTGTAATGCCTCCATAAAAATAGCCACTCTTCCCTTGTAATTTACTTACCACAAAATCAAGTTCAGCTGCTACACGATTGCGCTCTTTTTCGTTATTAAGCGCCAGCATCGGATAACTGTTCATCATACCACTTACCCAGCCCAGTTGAAAATCTTTATTGTTTTCGGGTGTGTAATAGCTTCCTACCGGAACGGTTACAAAATTATTGCTGCAAATAGTGGTGGCCATTTCTAACTCCTTGCTCATCGGTAGCTGGTTACGTGGCTCGTTGGGTCCAATAAAGGCTTTCCGAACATGTATAAATTTCGTAAGCAGGTCAGGAATATTTTTTGCATCAAATACATAGATCCTGCATTGCAACTTCACTTCATCTCCTGCTTTCCAGTTGACTGCCTTATCGCCGCTCTGGTGAAAGTCACCAAACCCGGCGGCCAGTTTCCGCATAGCTGGTACCGATAGTGAAAAGCTGCAACTGTCCTGCGCGGCATTTTCTGCGATTGTCATTCCATGATTACCCCATTCCGACTGCTGATCTGTAAGTACTATAAAACCCTTTTTTGTAGCTGGTGAAAAGAAACACATAGCAGGAGTAGCAGCGTTACCTGTTTGCAATTCAACTAGCGATGCCTTTCCATATTCAATTGCCAGGCGTGGATTGTTGGAAATGGTAAGCGGTACTTTGGGATTGTAATACATATCCTTTGTATAAGGAGGGCTGTAGCTGTTTCCAATGCTGTGATAACGGTTGCCATTATAGACAATAGCAGGCACCATTACATAATTGTCCTGGCTCCACTTACTAAAACCAAACGAAACAGATAGGGCGGTAGAAAGTGAAACGCCTTCTGTTAACTTAAAACTGGCAGTTATATCCAGCGCCTCCGGGTGATTAAGTACCGGTTTAGCATGTAATTGCATACGCCAGTTATCAAATGTGAACTGTTGAGAATTCTGAACAACAGTCATTTTCTCTACGGGGTTGTAGCCTTCATATTTACTTACTCCTAACTGAATACTTCCACTAATGGCTTTTAATACGTTATTAACCTCATTAAAAGACTGCGCATATATAACCTGCGACATAAAACTACAGGACAAAACAAGCAACGAAGCTCTAGACACACGTATCATATCTAATCGGTAATTTTTTACTTTAGTAAAGTGACAACGTATATTCAATCGTCAATATCCACCTGTTATATCTCTCGTCAAAACAATAGCGGCGCCTTTTTCGCCGTTCAGCATCGGGTATAGTTTCCAGTTATTATTGTCTACCTGTTGCAACCGCCAGCTTTTTGCCGGATCAGCCAGTTCTTTCTTTAAGCTCCTGGAGAACGCATTGGCAGCCCTTGCATTTTCCCATGTTCTGATCACTTCGAAAATAGCATCCTTCTGAGGGCAACTTTCAACGTCTTTCTGGTTTAGTTGCAGGCTGTATGTTGTGCCAACACCTACAGAAACAGATTGTATATGCTCGTATTGTTCTACCGTTGAACTGGCCTTGATAGGGAAATTCCCTCCCATACCCACAGGGAAGAAGTTGGCATAAGTTACATCCCGGAGATCCTTACCCTGGCTGGTAGTACTCCCCCATTCCCTGGTGTCAACATCGTATAAGTTTTTACCCCCGCCCACATTCCAGATACTTTGATAATGCCATGAACCTTCTGACAGCGTAGCCCCGGTAAAACGGATATACGGAACACCCAGTTTTGCAGCTCTTTGAAACATGTGATGGAAAAAACGTTTCGTCGAATAGTAGCCATGCCCGTTATTGAACAAAAACTCCTGTCCGTCGAAGTCATAATAGCCTAAACCGTTTATGTGACAAACATCGGCATAGTACTCGGCAATTTTATCCTGCAATTGCATATTGGGAATCAATCCATCGTATCCGTAGTTAATGGTTACCTGGAGCTTATAAATGGCATCCCCGGCGTTGTGAGCCGCAGGGGTGGTTTTCCAGTAGCCTCGTTTTACATTTAAAAGCCGGTAAGGTGCTTTCTCTGATACACCCAGATAGTGAATAAGTTCTTTCCCGATCTTTATCATATTCAAATCTGCACAATGTCCTTCCCAACTCGCAATCTCTTCCAGGTGGTTGGGGTCATCCACCAGGATGATCGTATCTGTTGGACCAAGACTTTTTACCAATACCCGTTTTTGCTGATAGCACAGGCTGTCGCTCGGATAAGGGCTGGCATCCATCGTTCCGGGAGCCAGGGAATTGGTTATCGGGGTTCTTCCTATTGTAATCCCCTGTTTTGCAGCCATTTCAGAAAACTCTTTATGAGATTTATTTCCTGCTGTTAGGTTCAAGGGCTTTTTTTCAAAATTTTTCCCGTCAAGGTATCCTTCATTTCCACGATCCGGCCTTAAAAACCCCTGATCGTACAAACTGATCGTTTTAAAACCTAACCTGGTGGTATAGGGGATTATACTATCGTACAAACCTCCGCTGGTAATGGCATCAGGAACAAAAGCAGCCGGATCTTTTACCCATTTCCCACCAATTGTGGGGTAAGGCAACCCCTCGGAGCGAACGATATTCCTGATTACATGCATCAAAGCAATACTGTCGGGACTCCCCCATAAAGCTATAGATGAGCCAATATAATCAACACCGGGCAACGGCTGCACTTCAATATGGTTTGGCGTGTTGGCAGCCATATTGGGGATTAAGGAAAAATAAACTTCCCTTTTTATAGACCGGTCTCTCGAATGATAGGCGATGGAAATCCTTCCTTTTTTGTCTACCTGCGCAGCATTGCCATACATAATGCGGTAGTAAGGCTCTTTATGTGCGTAAAAAGCCACATCGCTGACGCCATCGCCTCCCAGTGTAAACACCTGTCCTTCATGCAAATTTTCGGGTAAGGGGTAGCGTTGGGAATCGGGGCTATGGATAATATATTGAAAAGGAGCTGCATCCGCAATAGTTTCGGAAGTACCACCCAAAGTATTGTCGTTAAGCGCCAGCATGCCAATAGCATAGTTAACGGCTTCACTGGTATCCCGGGCTACGCCTATAATTTCTCCCAAAAGATTGGTAATATTGGTATAATAAAATCCCCATTGGACATCTTCAATTCCTTGCCGGTTGGTAAGTGATTTCAATGTCAACTTAAAATATTTTGTGTTGGTTTCAATTTTAACCCGGGCTACAGAACCGTTCGCGTAGTTTAATGAAAGTATGCCGGTACCTTTTGAATAAGTGGCTTTCTGCGGCTCGTAATACTTTTTTTCATTACCGTTGTACAAACACAGCAATGGTGATGGCTTATCAGTTGGACTAAACTCCCGGACAGGTGTCTTTCTGATATTCTTCATACTGGTAATAAAACCTTTCTCATTGATGTGTATCCTGAAATAATCGGTGGACAGATTTACCTGGGCATAACCCTGGCCAGAAAACAGGTATGTTACCAACAGGACTAAAAAGACAATTCTTTTAAAGTTACCGGGGTAGTTGTACTGTATATTCATGTTTTTCATATCAAATGCTGATTTGTCTCCGATACTGGCATAGAAGTATCTTACTTCTTTTGTGCAAGACGAAGATAAAGAGGAGGCTAAAAGCCGTCTCTTTACAACTTACGAGAAATTATTATAACTGCTCCCGGCAGGTACGGTTATTTCAAATTGTCCCTGGTCGCTAGCAACGGTACTTCCCTTCCCTTCCCTTCCCTTCCCTTCCCTTGCCTCCCACGCGGAAAACAGTAACACCAAGTAAAGCCGCATTCTCTTTTGGATCAATTAGTATTAGAAATTAATCATTTAGTATAGATTAAGGTATTTCATGGGTGAAATTCACTTAATATGCGTTTTTAAACCACCACTAATTTGATTGTTATTGATTTTTTTTTGCTATCTGCACCTTTGGAACACGGTTTCCCCCGGGAATAGTAAATGGATATATTTAAAAAATTTCGTTTAAATTGGAATTCCATTCTTTCAAGTACATATTTTAAACAGGCATGCAGTATTTATATGAGAATTTTACATTTCCACCCGATCAGTCTTTTACTGTTCGCTCCGACATGTTGGAGCTCAAAAAATACACTACGCTCAAAAGTCATGTAAACTTTGAAATTGCTTTACTGGAAAACTGTACGGGCAAACGCTTTATTGGTGACCATATTGAAGATTTTGAGGGACCTGAATTAGTATTACTGGGCGGCTACCTGCCACATTGCTGGCAATATTACCAAGCTATTGATCAGATGATACAGCCACAGGCTATCGTTATTCATTTCTTTCCCGATTTTTTGGGAAAAGAGCTACTCGAAAAGCCGGAGGCTAAAGAGTTAAATAAACTCTTTGAAAAAGCAGCGAAAGGGGTATTATTTTCAGGACAAACAATTCAGCGGGCAAAAATGGTGATGCAGCAAATGTTGTTTGAAAAAGGGCTTGGCCGGGCAGCGTTGATGTTACGACTGCTTGACATTCTTACCCAATCAACAACAGCCAGAATTTTGTCATCTCCATATTATAATACCATCGTAACATCAAGTGAGGCGCAAAAAATAAATAAAGTATTTGATTATATATTCCGAAACTTTAAAGAGGATATTGGATTGCACGACGTAGCAGGTATTATCCCTATGTCAACGGCTGCTTTTTGTCGCTTCTTCAAACAAAAAACAAACAGGACCTTAACTGATTTTGTAAAAGAAGTCCGTATCGGGCACGCCGCTAAACTATTGCTGGAAGGAGTTCATAATGTTACAGAAGCCTGTTATGAAAGTGGGTACAATAATATCTCCAACTTCAACAAACATTTTAAACGAATAAAAGGATTATCGCCGAGAGATTTTATGAAACAATACGAGGCAGATACCAAATCTTCAGCCAAAACTTCTCAAACAAAATAGGCAAGTACCTATTCAAACGATATAAATTTTTCTCATAACTGTTTTATCCAGACAGCCTGTCCACCTGAGGGAATCAGCTTGGCATCCAATACAGACGCTGACGTTACATTCATCCTTTTGATAGAAACCTTTGTTCTTACTTTAGAAGCAGGATCATCATAATAAATACTTGCCCGGTATTTTTTTCCCGGCGTCAGAAATGTTAAGGGAACCTTCAGCTCTCTTTTTTCCGTATTGGTAACGGTGCCTACAAACCAGTCATCATCTTTACGACGAGCAATGGTAATGTGTTTTCCAATTTCACCATCCACCACTTTTGTATCGTCCCATACCGTAGATACGTTATCAAAAAACTCCAACTCAGGTTCATCTTGCGAATCTTCCGGTGTATCGTACCAATACAAAAATTGTAAAGGACTATAAAGTACTACTGCAAGTGCTAACTGATGGCCCGACGTAGTTTTCATAACCCTGGCATGCTGTATTCCTGCCAATTGCTTCTTTAGTTCAGGACGATGATAATAGCAAATGGTATGATCTGCGGCTCCTGCAATGCAGCGTGTAAAAGGCTGAATAGTGCTGTTTGTTGCCTCGGGCATTTCTTCATTACCACGTATTCCTTCCTGTGTCAGCAGGTTGGGATAGGTTCTGCTAAAACCCGTAGGACGATATTCATCATGAATATCAACCATGAGGTTATACTTCGCACATTTCTTCACGGCATCATGCAGCCATGTTGTCCATTTATACGATCCTACTTCCACAAAGCCAAACTTAATACCTTTTACGCCCCACTTTTGATATAGCGGAAGCAACTCGTCCAGTTGCTTATATAATGCTCTTTGATTTACATATAAAAACACGCCGATGCCTTTTTCATTGGCATACTTTATTACTTCCTGCAGGTTGAGGTCACTGTTAGCATTACGTCGGGGGTCAACATTCACACGGGTTGCATCGGAGGCCACCACATATTCATAGCCATACCAGCCGGCATCGAAGTGAATGTATTGAAGTTTACGTTTTACGGCAAAATCAATCAGCTCCTTTGCACCTTTCATCGTAAGGGATACTTCACGCATAATTTTACCCGGTTTTATCCAGGAAGTATTTTCAATTGCGCACGGTGGATTAAGGTTTAAAAGAAGATCATTATTTGCCAATAGATCAATTGGGCGTTGTGCTACCATTACCACCCGCCATGGTGTAGCAAAAGGCGTAAAAAAATCTACACTCCCATTTATTGCTGTACAAATAGTATTTTCTTTAGTAGGATGAAGGGCAAATTTTGTGCGTGAGTAATTCACCATTTCAGCTTCTGCCAAGCTAACATACAGGCCATTGGGCATTTCCAGCGTTAGTGGTCGCTCACTTTCACCCGGCCAGCCTTTTAAGGGCAACAAACTATAATGGCTTTGTGCACTTGCTGCGAACCATGCTTTTGTTCCTTCAGGCATAGAAAATTCAGTATACTCCGCCTTAATGCTTATATCCGTTCCCCCATTCGTATCTTCAGGCAACAAATAACGAAAAGCGATACCTTCATTGTAGGCCCTTACCTGGATCTGGAATTGCTGTTTTCCATTTTTACGCCGTAATAGTGTAACTGTAATTTCATTGTAATGATCTCTTACTAAACTGCGTTCACCGTATACCGGTTTCCATATCGTATCTTTTTTTGATATAACAACATCGGCCACGATAAATCCCTTTTCCCATCCACTTAATCCTAAAGCAGAAGAAAGCACAACAGTTTTTTGCTGATATGTTATACTGTATACCGGTGCACCTCCGGCATTTAACTCAAATAAAAACTGAAGCTTTCCATCGGGTGATGTAAGTGGTTGTACAGATTGCGCAGACAACTGTACACAAAGCATTAAAGAGATGAGTGATAAAATAAGTTTATTCATACTTTCGTTAACTGTATATGACCAGGTTAAAGGAAATTTCTTGTATTTTCCTTCTACTGCGAAATAATTTTGTTCTGATTTGTTCAGCAGCTGTCCGGCGAAATTATTATACTACACTTATAAAACCTATTCCAATATAAAACTCAATGGTTCGAATCGCTGTAATGACACAGTAAGGCTGTTGTTCTTAATCAATATCTTCTTTCCAGATATTTCACTTCGCAGATTAACCGGAACAGCATACTTAATTTTCATACCATGAGGAAATTTGATTGTTACGGAAGAACTGATACCCGTCTGCTCCCATACACGTAACAAGGTACCCTTACTGCCGTTGGGGTCAGCGCCGAATGCTGTTACCAGCACACCTTTACGGGAAACGCTTAATCCTTCCTGTATTGCAGGTAGTGTACCTGAAGCATTATCAGTAATTGCAGCCAGCAATGGCAACCTCGCTTCCCAGGACTGAACTGCAAGGTCATCTATGGCGTTTACATCTTTTGCAACAGGCCAAAAGCGAATTCTTTCACTCCAGGAGCCATCTTGCCAAAGTGGAAAATTTGTATTCCACATATTGTTATATAGATTCACAAAAACAGTTGGCTTTTGCGGAACAAAGTCCATGCTCCAATGCCACAATCCCGGTTTATCAAGTGAAACCAGCGGCGCATCAATGGGACAAAGCGCAACGCCTGCGTCATTCCCCGAAATAGCCACCCCTGTTGTAACAGCATACAAATAACGATTGGTTCCCGGGATAATATCAACAGCAGGGTTAACAGGTGCGCCTAACCGGCCTAGTGTAAAAACAGGCTTTTGGATATTAAATGGAAAACAAAGCCAACCTCCTTCCGGATGTTTGTCTGCGGTCTTCGTATCAACTTTCCATGATACATCAACAGATGGCATATGTTTAGGAAATGAAAAACTAATTGTATAACCCTTTGCCAATCCTCTACAATCAGAAGCGGTAAGTGTGACAGTTTCTTCTATAGCTGATTGTGTAGACCTGATTTTCCAACCTGCAGGGGTTGTAATCATATAGGGTACTTTGCTTTCATCAGGCATACCGGGTTTGCCAATATCATTCAGCGCCCACCCTTCATGTAAACGGGAATATTTATCAAAAAAACGATCAAACACTTCCTTTGTACTAAACCGTTCATGCAAAAACTGTCCAATTATATAAGGGCTGCTTTGATCAGCCAACTCCCTGCCGGTAGCCTTTTCAACTAAAGAACGGATGCCGCCCTTTTCAAGATCGAAACTGGCTACAAAATAGTTCGTTTCTATTTTTGTCTCATTTCCTTCAACTGCTACTTCTTCCCTGAAGGGTACTGTTTTATATCCCTTTGCGGGAACATCTTTTACAAAGACTTTTAATCCATCAACTTCAGTAACACCTGACCGCTTCCACGGAAGTGCATTGTAAACAACAATACTTTTACCCTTTGTTTTAACTGATGATGCCAGCAGCAAAAGTCTATCATTTAATTCTTTGTTTACAATTGATGCAGCTGTGTTGGCATAATTCCGGTGATCATCATAAGACTGAAGCCACTTTCGTTTACTACCACGGGGCAATTTTGAATAATCACCATCAGCGGGTAGGGGTTCATTTTCCATCTCAGTCATCCATTGCTTCCATGCGTCGCCGTACAAACGTCTTGGCCCGTATTCTGCGTTCATACCCCATGTATGCTCGCTGTAAAGCAAGCTTTGCTCATAAGCCTTTGCAAGTTGTTTTTCCAAACTGTCTGGATGGAGCCCCCAATACCGAAGATGCGTATCGAATGTTTCAAGTGCAGGCTCGAGCGGACGGGTATTCCTCGCCGCTTTTGTTGCCTGTGGCATCGACATAAGGCCATGAATCCATGTATCGGGCATATCACCTTTTACTACAGGCAATTCGGGCTTCTCTTCCAATACTGCTTTTGCAAAATCATCAAGCGTTCCGAAATGCACTTTTACGCCAGGCATTTTATCCTCGTATTGTGTTCTCCACCGGGCTACTTCTTCAGTTGAGGGCGGGCCATGATTATCACCGGCCATAATCAGGGACAAATAATTTTTACATGGCCAATCGGCAGGCGGTAAAAAGCTGCTGCCATAATCAATGGTATAACCGCACAAAACCTTTGAGCCATCTGCCCCTTGCCACCAAAACAGTTGCGGTACGCGAGGATACTGACTTGCCGGATTAACACCGATATGTAAAAATTTTATTCCTGCGTGATATAATAAAGTTGGAAGAACCCAACTGTGCGAAGGAACATCCGTCATCTTCGCTGCAATAGGAAGCGGGCGTCCATATTCTTTACAAACATTACTGCTGTAGGAAAGACTGCGTACCAAATCTTCCAGGTCCTGCGATTCGGTATGTGTTGAAAAAGCCAGCGCATGTGGTGTTAACATTCCGTCTCTCACAGCCTGTTCAATTCTTTTTTTTCGGAGAGAATCCTGTTTTGGACCAAGCATTTGCGCATATAATGGCCAACCCGGCACTGTCCATACAAATTGGTTTTCTTTAGACAGCCCTCTGTTGGCCTCCATAACTTTAAGCGACTTGTCCATCATTTCGGTGCGGTATCGCTGGAAAACATTTTCGGCCAGATCAGTAAAGCCAAGATCAAAATGACTTTTCACAACAATCCAAACATCAGTAACCTTGTTGGAAACAGTGTTATTCTGTGCAGTCACATCACACATCAAGAGCATACACACTGCCAGTACAAACAATTTTAATCTTCCCGGAAACAGATTCTTCTGCAGCATAAATAATTCTTTTCAATTAAAACACATTACTTGCGTAAACCTACCATACTCTGATCCGTTGTTTTCCATTCTTAATGATTTCAACCGCGCCAGGCGATGGATTACCCGCACTGCGTTTATTCCCTGAATAGTCAACATCGATCTTCAACGGAGATCCATCCGTATTTTCAAAAGGTAAATCGGGAATAATGGCATTGCTCAAAGATCCGGTGGTTACCATGTTCCTTTTTTGCGCAGTCAGCCATTTTTTGTCCAGTGCAATTTCCAGGTACATTTTATCCCCTTCTGCTACCAGCCTTGCACCTGCATCAAAATTTTCATCCGCTATAAAAGTATCTTCCATGGCATCCTTGTCCTGCACATTTGCAATTTTCTTTTTTGCTTCCGCGCTTATTTCACCAAAACTTCTTTGCTTATTACCGGACACAGCTCTGATAGCTCCTTTCGTATATACATTTCCGTGAAACACCACTGGTAAAATACTTTTCTTATACTGACCTGCATTAGCGCCATTCACAAATAAGTTATTGACGAACTGAATATCACCGCCGGGATTATCGTGCAATGCGGCTACATAGGTAGAATGAGCTTTGTGGTAAGGTGTCAGACGAGCATCGTAGGATACAACTTCCATATTTCCCGCAAAAATGTTATGTACAAATGCAGCTCCGCTCGAATTCATCAGCAAACTGTTTTTAGAGAGAAAAATATTATTGCTCACAAGCATAGGCCCATGATTCACCTCTAAAAAGAGATCACGATCCAGGTTATCATACATCAGATTATTCTTTACCTGCACGCCTTGCGCCATCCAATCCAACCAGATACCCAAAGCAGTCCGATAGATTTGGTTATTACGGATAACCACATCCACAGCGCCATGAAATTTAATGCCTGCCATTTCTGCTCCACCAAACAATCTTCTTATATGGATATCGTGAATGATATTGCCTTCAACAGTGCTGAATGCACAACCCATGCTACCCACAATACCAGTTTGTTCACAATATGCAATGCTGTTGTTGCGTACCAAATGACCGCCAATAGTTCCCTTATTCCATCCAAACTTCAATGCCCTGTTGATAGTGCCTACATAGCCTTCTGCCGATTCGGTATTTTTGTTGTTGTATTCATCACCATACTTACCCAATGATATACCGACACATTTAGAATATTGAACAATGTTGTTCTCAATAATCCAGCCCCTGCTCCAATTAGTGCCAATCAATCCCATTTGCTCTGCGGTAGGCGGCGCCCAGTTGGTAGCAGCATGCTGCATAATAAAGCCCCTAACCATTATGAAATTGGTAAATGGTTGCTCCGGATAAAAAACCTTTTGACGCACATTAATCTCGACGGTTTCTTTGTTGGGGTCTGTATTTTTAAACTGCGCCCAAATCGTAGTGGTAGCAGCATCTACACTAGCACACCATAGCGGATCTTTTTCATTGGCCGGACGCATCACGTCATCCTTCTTTAATGATTCCATCAACCAGTCACCATTCAGGTACACAGCCCCCGTATGAAACTTGCCGCCTGAATACCAATCCCCACGGATCAAATCATCAAAGGGATTAAATTTCCCAAAGAAGCTATTGGGAATTTTTACTACCCAGGTATCATTACCTGTTTTTTCCCAACCCTTTATAATTTCAGATCCTTTAATCTCTACTTTCTCTCCTTTGCCCGCCTGGTAAACGATCCGCTCATTTTCGGAATTACCTCCACGCGGAGGTGCGATCTGCTCCCGGTACACACCTGCATGAACGGTAATTACATCGCCCGGCATAGCTACATTGGCGGCTGCTGAAATGGTTTTAAAGGGTTTTGTTTTACTTCCATCGTTTGTATCATTACCACTTACCGATACATAATATTCTTTATGAACAGGTTTATTCTTATTGACCAGGTTACTTTGCGCACAAACACCCACACTAATCATCCAAAACATTATAATTTGAAAAACGATTTTCATACAAGTAGCTTATAAATTTGAATCACGATAAAATTGCTTTACTATTTATTCTTATGGTCTGCTAAACTGGTAAAACGGTTTTGCTTCAACCCATGTTTGTCCAGGTAATGTTCCCTGTACACCTTGCTGATAAGTATTCATTAATTTATTCCATGCTGCACAACGTGGATCAGATGCTTCAGCCAGTTTACCCATTTCTCCTAAATCAGCACCAACAGGCACTGTAATCTTCATTACCAATAAATAGTCGTACCGGTAGAGCACAATTTTCCTGTACCCTGCTTTTTTAAATCCGGCTTCCACCTGCGGCCATACCTGTTTGTGATAATTGAGGTACGCTTTTAATTTCAATGAATCATGTACAATGTTTACAACAAAAACCCTGTCCTCAAACTCCTGTACTTTTTTCACCTCAACCTGTTTTTGAGTACATCCAGTTATCAACGCGGTTGCAGCCAGCGTGGCACCGGCAAGCAGGAAGAAAATTATTTTTTTCATAACGTTTCTTTTCGTTGTCTACTTTTTAATAATAAGCACTTCTGGTCTTAAGTATGGCTTGTTCATATCTGTAATGGGTTTGGCGGAATATGGATCAGTACCTGCTATCATCACAATATCTCTCATATCTTCTGTTGAAGGTAGTTTTCCATCCTGATCCCAGGGTAGCATGCTTTCAGCACTCATGTAATGATTCACCAATGCCGTACGGAAATTTGCGGTTGTTTTATTGCGCATGGAGCTGTGCAACAAATATCCATTAAAGAATATAACTGAACCGCTCTTTACTTCAACAGGAATGATTTCCTCCTGCTTATAACTACTCACATCAATCGTATCAACATCAGCATATTCATTACTATCATTGTCCACCCTTGGCATGATGTAACCGGGTTTGTGGCTGCCGGGGATAATCCATAAACATCCGTTTTCAATAGAAGCATCGTCAATAGCGATCCATACACCAATTAATGATTTATCCCTTGTAGGAATGTAAAATTCATCCTGGTGCCAGGCCTGACCGGCCTTACCGGGTCCTTTCACAAACAACATACTTTGCATGCATTTCACATTGGGGCTTACTATATTTGTCAACACGTCTACTATCTTCCCCTGCGTCAGGAAGTCTTTAATCACCGGAGAAATTTTATGCGGAAAATGAATAGCCACATACTTTTTCAATACATCGGCATCTGTTTCATCGGCTGCAACAGGCATCAATCCTTCCATTACACCATATTCGCCCCTGAATATCTTTACGGTATCCCTTCTTAACTTGTCGATTTCATCGGGTGAAACAAGACCCTGAGCAATTAAATAGCCGTATTCCTTGTAGAACTGTGTGTTTTCAGAACTGAGGTTACCATTGATAACAAATTGTGACGGATTTTTCATAAAAAAAGTTTGAGCGACAAATAGAGATCTTTTTATAGTATGGTTTCAGGAAGATTTCACCAGCATCTTTTCCAACTCTTCTAATGTCTTCCCTTTTGTTTCCGGAATTTTTTGGTTGATGTAGATATAATAAATAATACATAATGTCGAAAAGATGAGCAGCGTTATTTCTACGCCAAATTTTTCATTTAGAATGGGGAATGTAAAACTTGCAGCAAAATCGGCTATCCATAACAACAAGGTACTTACTGATAATGCCAGGCCCCTGATGCGGTTGGGAAATATTTCAGAAAGAATGACCCATGTTACTGCCCCCAGGCTGGCTGAAAAACCTGCTATATACAGCATCAGGAACAATAGCACCAGGTAATTATCAAAATACCGGAAATGAAAGCAAGTCGCTACGCCTATAAGCGAAAGCCCCATTACAGCACAACCAATCTGCAATAAAATTTTCCTACCCGCTCTATCAACCAGCCAAATGGCTACCAGGGTAAACATCGCCATAATGATTCCAATACCAATGGTTTGCAGCAAAGCATTTTCATTGTTTACACCTGTTTTTTTTATTATTTCCGGCGCATAATATAAGATGGCATTGATGCCTGTAACCTGTTGAAAAATGGCAATAATAATCCCCATCCATAGCAGGGGGCGAAAAGCAGGAAGCCATAAATCAGTAAATTTTTCTTTATGCTCATGCTGAAAACTTTCTTCAATTGCTGCTAACTCCAGGTTGCTGTACTCCGTTCCTCCAACTTTTGTTAAAATAACTGTGGCCTCATTTTTTCGCTCCATTTTTATCAACCATCGTGGTGATTCGGGTACTAAAAACATAAAGCCAAAGAACAACGCTGATGGTAATACCTGGGAGGCAAACATCCAACGCCAGTTATTTTCACCTGCATCGGCTAATAAATAATTGGAGAAGTAGGCCAGCAATATTCCAAAAACAATTGCCAACTGATAAAGCGAAACCATTCTTCCGCGTAAAGCGGCAGGCACCGTTTCAGCAATATACATGGGCGCCGCCATAGCAGCAGTTCCTACAGCCAAACCACCTGCTATTCTAAAAAACACAAACACTGTTAATGAATGTGCCATAGCAGTACCAATACCTGTAACCGCAAATAAAAATCCACATAGAAGTAAGGTTTTCTTCCTACCCCACAAATCACACAGTTTTCCGGCAATAGCCGCACCAATTACACAGCCAACCAAAATGCAACTTACTGCCCAACCCAACGAGTATTCGTTCAACTTAAAATAGGGTTCAATAAAATTGATAGCACCGGAAATAATAGCCGTATCAAATCCAAATAACAATCCACCCAATGCAGAAACCATGCTGACTAAAAATATATAGGAAGCATTAAATTTTACTGCTGGCCGAACCGCCGCATTTGTTAATGCTGAAATTGTTTCCATGCGTAAACTATTAATTAGTTATTGCTGATACCGCCGCTTTAACAACTGCATCATGTAAACATTAATATCCCACTGGCTGGCAACAGGTGTTTGCGAAAAAGGCAATGTCTGCATATAAGGTATTGGTCCAAACTCCGGCGTAATAGTCATTTTTAATGCCCCTTGCTGTCGCTGTTGCTTTATTATACAATCCCACCATTCTAAATGGGCGTTGAGTTGTTTTTCCCATTCCGGCGCACGGGGATCGTTAATCTGTGGCCCCTGCTCGTACCCCACCCGTGCATGAATATGTATAGCATGCTTACAAGCCAGATCCATTGCGTCCTCCTGATCCTCCAATAAGCTTTCCGCCACATTACACCAGTGAGAAAAATCGGCGGTAATGGTTAAACCAGGTATTTCCTGCAATATTTTTTCCGTACTATGTGCTGCAAATAAAGCCTTATTCCGGTGTGTTTCATGCGCAATAGGGATGCCGCTTTCTAATGACATTTTTGTTGCCAGGTCAAAGAGTATTTTATTCTGCGCTATTGTAAAATAATCCTTACCCGTTTGGGCATCAATCTTCAGCGGCTTTACACTAAGAAGGTTTGCCAGATGTTTTTCATAACTGGTCTTATGCTCCGCAAAATTCTTTTCAAAAGATTGATAATACTGCCCAATCAATTGCAGACTATGTTTTGTGAGGGCCTTCAGTACTTCATCTTTTAACTCAGGTTCAAAAGGGATGGCTGCTTCAACACCATCAAACCCCTCATCTTTTGCTTTTTCACAAAAAATATCCCAACTTAAATTTTCACTTCCCCATCGAGGGCAGAAGAAAAGAATCTCCATCTTAAATGATTAATATCGTTAACGGAATATAAAATAGATAGCCCCCATTACAGCAGCCAGCAAGGCCCATCTTATCCAAACCGCTTTGGGTTGATGTCCTGCCTGCCTGTTGGTTTCCACCAATGATGGAAGCGACTGCCGCTCATTTGGCTTGGTAAACAATGTTACCAATACGATTACAAATGAAAAAGATAAAAACAAATAAACAGACAAAATCAAAAAATGTGGCCAGAAACCTTTGTAAGGATAACCCAGCACATGACACAAACCAATCAGAAGGGAGATCAGGCCTCCGCCATATAAAACTGTTTCTGCTGCAATGCTGTTAACACGTTTCCACATAATACCAGCTAAAAAAACAACGGATAAAGGAGGTGCCAGTATCGATACCAAACCCTGGCTTAATTCAAAAAAATTCTTACCTGAATGTGAGTAGAGGAAAGCAATACAACCCCCCAGTGTTGCAGCTACCCAGGTAAGCCATTTGCCCATTTTCCGTTTGTCGCTTTCATTCATCACTTTAAATTGTGCTACTACATCGAGTGTAAAAACCGTACTGAACGAATTCAGACCGGACGACACGGTATCAATCAATGCAGCAATCAGCGCAGCAATACACAAACCCAGCAGACCATGCGGCATCAGCTGTGTCACAAGCGTGATGTATGCATTATCAGGTTGCGCTGTTTCTTTAAACAAGACAAAGCACATAATGCCCGGAAAAATAAAAATCAGCGGCATGATTATTTTAAGTACCGCAATAAACATGGCGCCATATTGTCCTTCTTTCAGATCTTTTGCCGCCAATACTTTCTGCACAATGGTTTGGTCGGCACACCAATAATAAATGGCAACAACGGGATAACCGGCCAGGATAGCGATCCATGAATACTCCGGATCAGAAGCAGGGCGAAACAGTTTCCAGTAATCAGCCGGCACCGCACTTACAAAAGCCTGCACTCCACCGATTTTTTTCAATGCTAAAAAAGTAAGAATAATGGAAGAGGTGATAATGATGAGCGATTGAAAAATACCGGTACGTACCACTGCTTTCAATCCTCCTATTGAAGTAAAGCTGGCCGCAATTACAGCAACAATGATAACCGATTTCATCAACGGCCAATCAAATATCTGTGAGATGATAAGTCCCCCTGCATACATAGCACTACCCAGCCATACAAACAAAATAGACAATAAACTGTAAATGATAAGAAAATTATACGACCGTTTTCCAAAACGCAGCAACAGGAATTGTGGCACCGTAGTTACCCTGGTTGCCATGTAATGCGGCAGAAAAAACATAGCCAACAACATCAGGAATATCCAGGCAAGCCATTCGAAATTGCTCCCTACTACACCTTGCGAAAAACCAATACTCGCAAAACCGATCAACATCGTAGGGCCCGCATTGGCGCTAAAAAGTGAAAAACCGATCTGCCACCATTTAAGCGACCTTCCTCCCAAAAAAATATCACCGCTTTGCTTTTTGCTGATATAAAAACCAAAAGCCAAAAGCAAAACAGTATAAACAAGTAATACAAGATAATCAACCCAGGAAATCGTTACGTTCACAATAAATAAGATTAAGGGTTACATATTTACTATCGGACGATATTGAGCCACCTGATCACTTTCCCAGCTTTGAAAACCAGCGATCAGCTCTTTCTTCTGACAATAATCCCAGTCAACCCGAACGGATAACCCTTCAACATCAGAAAGTTCAAACATCCCGTTTTTCAATTTGGGGTAAACAGAAAAATACTTTTCCAATCCAGCCATCAATGAATATAAGTACTCAACCTGGCAGTCTTCAGTTGCAGAAGCAATGAACGGTGCAGTAACCCAGGAATAACCACCTGACGAAAATTCAATCCCCTCTTTAGCAGCAAGATCCCTAACCTGCATCCACTCGTTTACCCCATTTATTTGCGTTGGTACCGGTTGTAAATGACGCACCCCTGCATTCACTAATGCAGGGAATACCAAAGCAGAACGTTCCGATTCACCATATGCTATTTTTGATGTTGTGCTTTTACACAGTTGTGCGATCTGATCGAGTGAAGCAGAATGTATGGGCTCCTCAAACCAGGCTAAATTTTCATTACCTGTAAGATCTATAAATTTGCGTGCCTGCTCGCAATTCCAGATCTGATTGGCATCAACAGCAAGTCTTACATCCTTACCCAACAGGTTTCTCACAAATTTCACACGATCTACGTCTTCTTTCATCCTCGTTCCAAAATATTTTCCCACTTTCATCTTATAACAATCAACCCCGGCACTCAGAAAAAAAACTACTTCAGCTTCCAGTTCTTTCAGCGAATAATTAGTACCTCCTCCACTACCATAAACTCTTACCAGGTTCCTCGATGCATTCAGATATTGATGAAGCGGCAATCCTTTCCGTTTTGCCGCCAAATCATGAAGGGCAATATCTATTTGTCCTATTAAAGCTGCCGCCTGCCCACGGAAACCTTCATTGCGTATCGACCAATACAAGCGATAATACATCGTTTCATAAGAAGCGTTATTGTTATGGAACAAAATTGGTAGCAAGCAGTTTTCAAAAATATTATTATAAGAATGAAATACCGGTGCTTCTCCTGTAAACCCGTTTTCATCTTCAAGACTCAACATGGCAATTCCGAAACTGTGAAAAGGACCCATAGTTGCATCTTCAAATGGAGTAACAGCCTTTGCCGGTTTCAAAATCCTGATATATGCTTTTGTTATATTGAAAATCTCCTCATCTATTTTATGCATGTAATTCCGTTTTATCGAGATTATTCATTATTTCCAAAAAAATGTCGCGCGGTAGTGTTCCGTTATTAAAATCATTAAGCGTATCATTCAGTTGTTGCCGGTTTGATGCTCCGATTACAATATGAAACAACTGTGGAATTGACAGCAGAAACCTGTGTGCAAGTGTATGTAGCGCCATTTCATGCCTGTCGGCAATGCTTTTCATCTTTATGGCTGCATCAACAAATTTTATGTTAAGCCATGCCGGGTTATTGGTTATAAAGTTTTCATAATTGCTGCCAAGTAAGCCCATATTCAAAGGACTTGCGGCGAAATAGGTGATTTTATTATCGATACAGAACGGAAGATTCTCTTTCAATGCTACAGCAGAGCATGCGTTGAGTTTATTAAATTCCATCAACACATCAAATACCCCCGATTTCAGGTAGGGCAATAACCACAGCGGCGGGTTACCGCCTACCCCTATTTTGCGGGTATAGCCTTTTGCTTTAAATGTTTGTAAGGATTCAATTACCATTTCGACTTCAGCAGGATGAATGGCATCAGGGTCGTGCAGAAATAAAATATCCAATTGCGGTACACCCAATGTTTCCAGGCTTTGCGCTACACTACGCTGCATACCGGAATGGCTATAGTCGTACCGTCCCTCATCAGCTGCGTAGGATTTAAGCCTGCCTACCTTGGTACTGAGTTGTGGGCGCTCACCAGACCACAAACGAAGAGCTTCCCCCACATACATTTCTGCATCACCATAAGCAGGGGCAGTATCAATTGCATTAATTCCTGCTTCAAGGGCTGTGAGTATCGTGTCAACAGATTCCTTCGGGTCTACTTTGCCCCATATACCACCAAGACCGGCCGTACCAAGCACACATCGCTCATTATTCCTGATTGCAAGCATGAATCATTTTTTACTGTCACGCTTACAAAAATAAGCGTACACGGAGGTTTAGACTATTCTCATTTTGACCAATTCGAATGCTTTTTTGATTCCTTCAACATCCAGACATCTCTCTCTTTCTCCCATTACAAAAATCATCGTCATTTTTCAGATCACTTCATATTTTTCTTAATCAGCCATAACCGGCCATAAGGATTGCATTGTTCTTCTTGAACCAAACAACTCAAATACAGCTATCGCTATAGCTGAACGGGAGTATCGCATGACGAGTATGCAATTAAGACGCATTCTCCATAAATGTAGATATTAAGGTGAGATGTTAATATGTTCAAACATAATAAAATTTATGGAATTGAAAAATAGTAATGATTCTCTTTTATGAGCCTCCTTAATTGCTCTTACCTACTTGTGAAGCGGTATTTTGTGTTTATGATCAAAGAAGATATATTTGCCAATATGTATAAACATAATAAAATTGCGGTATTTGATTTGGAGATAGTATTCACTATATGCCGGGAAGTCGAAAAACGGTAATACCATACTCAAAAAATAATGCTACATGAAAAACAAAATATAGTGATCAATGAAAAGAACGATACTACTGTTTCAATTTCTACTGTGCTTCACTACTATCTTCTCACAAACCAATAAAAGCTGGACACCCGATCTGGGTAATGGGTATTTTAAGAATCCGCTCATGTGGGGCGACTGGCCGGATCCGGACATTATCAGGGTAGACGATAAATTCTATTTTATTTCCACCAGCATGCATTATGTACCGGGTTGCCCCATTGCCGTTTCCCGGGATCTGGTAAACTGGGAAATGGGAGGCTATGCCGTATCCAGGTATGATGAAGATCCCCGTTATGATATGAAAGGAGGAGATATGTACCTCAGTGGTTCCTGGGCAGCCACCATCCGCTATCATGACAGCACCTTTTACGTAGGCTTCTGCACACCAAAGATGGAAGGGAAAGAAGGACATTTTTCCATCTGTACCGCTAAGAATATAAAGGGACCATGGACAAGAACCATCTTTAATGAATACCTGTATGATCCGGGACTCTTTTTTGACGATAATGGTAAAGTATACGTTGCGCATGGGCAGCAAACACTTTATATCACGGAATTAAACAGCGATGCGAAATCCGTAAAAGTTCCACAGCGGAAAATTTATGACAACCCCGGGTTCCCTTATCTCGAAGGATCACATCTCTACAAAGTCAATAATAAATACTACATACTCGGCTCTACCGGCGGTACGCGTGGCCGGCAGGTCTGTTTGCGATCAGACAGTATTTACGGACCTTATGAATCAAAAGTTGTGATACACGATGATCATACCTACCCGGGCAACGGCCTGCACCAGGGCGGTATGGTACAGCTAAAAGATGGCTCCTGGTGGTTTATTATTATGCAGGACCGTGGCCCTATAGGACGCGTACCTAACCTTGAACCAGTTACCTGGGTAGATGGCTGGCCCCTGCTGGGTAAAAACGGGATGGGCGTAGATACCTTCCCTAAACCTGCGGTTGGCGTAACCTCTCCGATAACTGTTCCTGCCAGCTCCGATGAATTCAATTCCCCGGAACTGGCCTTACAATGGCAATGGAATCATAATCCCGATAACAGCAAATGGTCGCTGAGTGAACGTCCGGGCTATCTTCGTTTAAAAGCCGGTAAAGCGTCAACATGGCTACATGCTATCAACACTTTAACTCAACGGGTAGAGGGTCCTTATGCGGAAGGAACCATAGAAATGGATATAAGAGGGATGAAAGATGGCGATATTGCCGGTTTAGGCATCTTCCAGCTTCCCTATGCTTATGTAGCCGTTCAGCAAACCAACGGCAGGAGAAAAATTATAATGACAAACAATGACAGTATTGTAGCGACTGTTAACTTAAAAGGTGCTAAGATCTGGTTTAAGTCCTATGTCAGGGAAAAAGGCTTTGTTGCCACGTTTGCCTACAGTACCAATGGCAAAGACTTTATTCCCATCGGAAACGAACTAAAAATGGGTCTGGGGTTAGATTGGACGGCCAACCGGTTTGCTTTGTTTAATTTCAATACCCGCGCAGCAGGCGGCCATGCTGATTTCAACTGGTTCAGGCGATAGCAAACCCTGAAACGATATGGCCAGGAGAGAATACCGGATTAAATGAGGCAATTGGTTTTTTTGTACCTTACAGCTGCATCGCTATCGTAACCACAGCTCGTTCAACTACTTTGTTTTTAGATTTGCCGCGATTGGATGATATTTAAGGGATCAGGTTTTAACAGGATGAATAATGACACAATAAATGAAACAGCACTTTTCCTCCAAATTGCTCAGGGGGATGAAGTTGCATTTGAAACGCTGTTTCACCTGTATGTACCAAAGATCAAACCCGTCATTGCCCGCGTTATACAAGTGGAGGGCCCTGAAAAAGACATTATACAGGAAATATTCCTGGGCATATGGTTGGGCAGGGAAAAGCTGACAGATGTTATTGTTCCGCACAACTGGATTTTCAAAATGGTGTATCACCGTTGTTACAGCTGGCTGCAAAAACAGGGAGTCCGTAATAAAGCCAGCCAGGTCATTACACGGGAAAGCAGCGACCATTCCAACCTGACGGAAGAAAATATTGCTTTTTCCGAAACGTCCCGACTGATAAAACAAGCCATTCACCAGTTACCACCACAAGCGCAAAAGATCTACCTGCTCAGCAGGGAGAAGGGACTGAAAATCGCAGCAATAGCGGATCAGCTGCAACTATCGCAGCAAACCGTTAAAAATTCACTGGTCCGTTCCCTGAAATCCATCAGGGAATACCTTATCAGCAAAGGCGTTACACTTCCGCTCATCCTGCTTGGATGGGATATCCTGTTTTTTTCTTAATTTTTTTTAACCGGATAGGTACTATTTGTTTTGTCACCGTACGTATATAGTGGGAGCCTTGTCAAAAGGTGATTTTCCCTGATGTCAACTAAATTCAAAAGACTTAAAATTTCACTTGTTGTCCACGCCGGAAAGACTTAAATATTTATCAGAACAGGTAAAGCAGCTGCACGCCACACAGGCGGAATACAAAGAACTGTTACAACTGATCAGTGATGATGAGTCAGGCGAAATAGTGCGGCAACTGGACGCACTTCATGCCATCGGGCCATCAGCAGCTACCACGGATGCTGAATATAACTACTCCTACTGGCAATCAGTCCTGAAAGAAATACTGGAGTCGGATAAATTGACGCAGCAAGCACCGGTTAAAAAGCGCATACATTTACTGCAACGTTATTGGTGGGCTGCCGCATGTATAGTGTTTATAATATCCGGCACTTATTATTATCATTTATCAACATCAACACACCTGCCAGCTATAGTGGCCACTCCTTCCGTAATGGATATTGCACCCGGCGGCAACAGGGCTATGCTCACCCTCTCAGATGGTTCCCGGATACCGCTCGACAGCGCAGGCAATGGTGTACTGGCACAGCAAGGTAATACCCGTATCACCAAATTGAGTAATGGTCAACTCGCCTATGACGAATTAGGAGGCTCAGCGGATAAAGTGTTATATAATACCATGAGTACCCCCTTGGGCGGACAGTACAAACTTATTTTACCGGATGGTACAGCCGTATGGCTAAATGCCGGTTCTTCCATCTACTACCCTACTGCATTTACCGGGCATGAAAGAATGGTAACCATTACCGGGGAAGCCTACTTTGAAGTAGTAAAAAATGAAAAAATGCCCTTCCTTGTGAAGACCGGCAATACAACGATAGAAGTACTGGGCACACATTTTAATATTAATGCGTATCAGGACGAGGCGACTACCAATACCACTTTAATGGAGGGAGCTGTAAAGATAATTGCACAGCAGCAGCAACAAATACTTAAACCAGGCCAGCAGGCAAGGGTAAGCACAACAGGCCAGTCCATACAGGTATTGGATCATGTAGATTTATTACAGGTGCTGGCGTGGAAAGAAGGCTTCTTCTATTTCAATGATGCAGACCTTCCCACCGTTATGCGCCAGCTCTCACGCTGGTATAATGTGGAGGTAAAATATGAAGGTGATATCCCTCAACGGATATTTACCGGAGAAATAGGCAGGAATCTCACCCTGTCGCAGGTATTAAAAGGATTGTCTAAAACAAGAATCAGGTATAGAATTGAAAATGGCAACAGGATCGTTATCCAGCCATAGTTATGAACAATGAAATATTCGGAACAATGAATCAACTGAAGCAATCAACAGTGGCTTTCTACACGTATTGAATAAAAAAACCGGGGATTAAGATTGGCGTCCTACCCCGGTTACAGTTCAATTTCATCAACAAACAAGTCGGTAAACTTTATTTATTAATTCAACCAAACATTGCAAAAGTATGCAACTTAAGGCTATTTGTAACTCCGGTACCCGCAAATATTGGAAGTTTGCGGAGCTCCCAACCAAAATCTTGTTAGTTATGAGACTAACTTCTTTCCTGCTACTCGTGGCCACATTGCAGGTGAGTGCCAGCAGCAGCGCACAAACAGTCACCTATTCCGCCAAAGCGGTGAGTCTTAAGAAAGTACTCCATGCTATAAAAGAGCAAACAGGTTATGTTTTCTTCTACGATAAAGAGGATCTGAAAAACAGTAAGCCTGTTTCGGTTGACCTTAAAAATGCGTCGCCACAGGCAGCAATGGAAATGGTGCTGCTCCAGCAACCTCTGAGTTTTGAAATCCAGGGTAACACCATCTTCATTACCAAAAGCGAGAAACCGATAGATATCATGCCGGTATCTCCACCACCTGTTATCATTACAGGGATCATTACGGACGACACCGGAGCGCCCATTCCCGGAGCTTCTGTGGTGATAAAAGGAACCCGTAAAGGAACTATTTCCGGTCCGGATGGTACCTTCCAGCTGAAAGAGGTAGCGGAAAATGCTGTACTAATCATCAGCAGCCTGGGATATATTACCCAGGAAATTCCTATCGCCAGCAGAAAACAATTCAATATTTCGCTTGCTCCCGATGTAAGCGCATTAAAACAATTTGTAGTAGTAGGCTATGGCATACAAAAGAAAGCCAATCTTACGGGTGCCGTCACCTCCATCACTTCCGAGCAGCTGACCAACAGACCGGTAACCAGCGTGAGTAACGCCCTGCAGGGAACTATGCCCGGTGTAACTGTTACCGCCAATATCAGTGGACAACCAGGCAGTGACGCCGCAAGAATCCGCATCAGAGGTATCGGTACAATGAATAACGCGGATCCAATAATTGTAATAGATGGCGTCATCACCAACCTGAACAACCTGAATAATATCAATCCAGATGATATTGCTACTTTGTCTGTACTGAAAGATGCAGCTTCCTCTTCTATCTATGGCTCCCGCGCAGCCAATGGCGTTGTACTCATTACTACCAAACAAGGCACAAAAGGAACACCACAAGTGACCTATAACGCATATGTAGGTAAACAAAAAGCTACCGGCTTACCAGACTTTTTACCTTCCTGGCAGGCAGCAGATCTGTATAACAAAGCCCTCGTTAATGAAGGAAAGCCAGTACGCTGGACAGATGCAGAAGTGCAGAAATTCAAAGATGGTTCTGATCCTTATAAATATCCTAATACTGACTGGCTCGACTTATTTTATCAAGGCATTGGCTTACAACAAAATCACTACGTAGGCGTATCCGGCGGTAGTGACAAAACACAATATGCTTTCTCCCTCGGTTTGTTTGATGAGAATGGCATTATTAAAGAAACAAATGCAAAACGTTATACCAGCAGGCTGAATATCACCTCCGAGGTTACCGACAGAGTAAAGGTAAATGCCAATATTGCCTTCACTAACACCAATAAAAGAGAACCGAGTAACCCTTATACCGGTGATTTTACGCAGCTGGTAAGACAGGTAAACCGTATTTCCCCTACCATCCCTTATAAATACGAAAACGGTTACTATGGCTACATCGCTGATGGTAGCCCCATGGCATGGCTGGAAGGAAACAGCCAAAACAAATTCAATAACTACGACCTGATTGGTAATGTGGGTGCAGACTGGGAAATTGTAAACGGTCTTCATTTTAAACCATCACTTTCCTACGTGATGAAAATAAGTCACAATAAGAAATTTATTGCTGATCAGCAGTACTATGATGCCAACGGGAAACCTACATTTTACCAGGGTCCCAACTCCGTGACAGATGAAAATACCTTCGGTAACACGGTTACACAGCAGGCACTCCTGGACTATACCAAATCCTTTAATAAACATAATTTCAAAATACTGGGCGGCTACTCACAGGAACTGACCAAATACACTTTTGATGATGGTTACCGTAAAGGTTTTCTGAACAACCTGCTAACGGATGTGAACCTGGCTTCTACTGATGGACAAAAGACCAGCGGATATTCTTATGAATTAGCACTCCGGTCTTATTTTGGCCGATTGAATTATGATTACGATGGCAAATATTTATTTGAAGCCAATCTCCGTTACGATGGTTCTTCCCGCTTCGCTTCTGACCACAGATGGGGAGCATTTCCTTCCTTCTCTGCCGGCTGGAATATAGACAGAGAAAACTTCTTCGGGTCTTTAAAGAAGTATGTGTCTTACCTCAAACTAAGGGGTTCCTGGGGGCAACTGGGTAACCAGATCGTGGTGGGCCCGGATGATGTCAATTACCCCAGCTTTCCCTATTATCCTTATGTGTTGCAGGTGAATGGTAGCCAGAACTATACATTTGGTGGTACCGGTGCTACCATCGCCCCCGGTATATCGGCTATTAATGGTGCCAACCCGGATCTGCGATGGGAATCCACCACTGAAACCAGTGTGGGTCTTGATGCGGGATTTCTGGATGGAAAAATAAATTTTACTGCCGACTATTTCCGTAAGGTTACCAGTGATATTCTGCTGCCTGTAGAAGTGGGTGCTCCATATGGCCTGAAGCCTTCGGTGCAGAACGCAGGCGCCATGCTGAACAAAGGCTGGGAATTCTCCCTTAGCTATAATGATACTAAAGGAGACTTTAAGTACGACGCAGCTATCAACGCCTCTTTTATCAACAATAAAATAACTGACCGCCATGGCGCAGGCGCCAAGATTGATGGCTATACTTTCCAACAGGTAGGCTATCCTGTTTATTCTCTATATGGATATGAAGCAGATGGTATTTTCCAATCGGCAGATGAGGTGAAAAAATTTCCTTTCCAGACCAACAGAACATCTGCGGGTGATATCCGATACAAAGATAAAGACGGTAATGATACCATTAACACGGCCGACAAAGTATACATCGGTAATTATTTCCCTAAGGTAACTTTTGGTATTAACCTGGGCGGTGCCTGGAAAAATTTCGATATCGCCATTTTTTCTGCAGGGAGCTACCGGTGTAAAAACCTATATCGACGGGGGTAAACTGGGTAGTGTAAGTTCTTCTGCAGGTAAACCTACTTCTGCGTTGCTGGATACCTGGTCTGCAGATAATACCAACGCTTCCTTGCCACGTATCTGGTATACCAATAAAGAAAATGATCCCAGCGGTACGCCTTCCTCCTTCTGGGTGAAAGACGGCTCTTATCTGCGCCTCAAAAATCTGCAGATAGGATATACCCTGCCGGGCAGTATTGTGAAGAAAGCAGGACTCAGCAAAGTACGTTTTTACTACAGCGGACAAAATATCCTCACGTTTGATCACCTGTACAAATGGATAGATCCGGAAGCTTCCATTTCGAGCAGTATTTATTACTACCCACAGGTAAAAGTGCACACATTTGGTGTAAATGTTAGTTTTTAACAAAAAGTACTTAACATCATGAAAAGAAACATTCTCTATATAATACTCGCTACAGGTTTGCTGCAATCTGCCTGTCAGAAGGATTTCCTCGATAGAAAGCCATTGAATGCTTACAACAACGCTTCTTTATGGACCTCCCAGTCAGATGCACTGGCGGCCCTCAATGGTTGCTATAAAGATTGGGAAGGCGACTACTCCTTACTCTACCTGGATGCTGCCAGTGATAATCTCTACAGCCAATATCCCTGGGAAGGTTACACAGATTACGGTAGTGGTGCCATTACACCAGCCAATACGAATGCTTACACCCGCTGGAGCTATACCACCATCCAGAAATGCAACTGGTTCCTGGAAAATATAGATAACACACCAATGGATGCCACGTTAAAGGAACAGTATAAAAGTGAAGCCCGTTTCCAGAGAGCTTATCAGTACTTTATTATGACCCAACTTTATGGGGATGTGCCTTTCGTTAAAAATACCGTTACTACAGACGAAGCCAATACCGTTTCCAGAACACCTGCTACCGAAATACGCAAGTTTGTGAAAGATGAACTGGCAGCCATCGCAGTCATATTGCCGGTAAGCTACAGTGGCAGCGACGTAGGACATATCACACAAGGCGCCGCCCTCTCCCTGAGAGCCAGGATGGAATTATACGATAAGAATTATGCAGACTGTATTGCCGATTGTAAAAAAGTAATGGGCTTAGGCTACGAACTGTTTAATAACTACCAGGACCTCTTCCGTATTCAAAATGAAAATAATAAAGAAGTTATCCTGGATGTCCAGTATAAGGAAAATGACTACTCCAATGCAGATCTCGGCGTAATGCCGTCGTCTTCCTTTGGTGGATGGGGTTCACTCGATCCAACCCAGGCACTGGTAGATGCCTACGAAACAAAAACCGGTAAAACCATCGACGATCCCACTTCCGGCTACGATGACAAGGATCCCTACAACAACAGGGACCCGCGCTTAACAGCCACCATCGTTTGCCCCGGTCAATTGTATGAAGGCGTCTACTACAACTCCATAGAAAGCAGTTCAGGCGATTACTATAACGGCGATAATAATTCCAAAACAGGTTACATTCCGAAAAAATTTACGTCTAACCTGTCTGACTACACTGATATGTGGAATACCGGACTGAATATGATTGTGATACGTTATGCGGAAGTCCTGTTGACCTATGCAGAAGCGCAGATTGAATCAGGTGTGATTGATAATTCTGTATATGCTGCAATAGATGCCATCAGAATACGCGCCGGCATGCCAGTGGTAGACCGGACTGTATACAATACTGTCGATAAAATGCGTACGCTGGTAAGACGCGAACGTAGGGTAGAACTGGCATTGGAAGGACTGCGCTGGTACGATGTGCAACGCTGGAAAATTGGCAGCGCCGTTAGATCCGGCACCGTGTATGGTACAAGATTAGGTACCGTTGATCCTGCGAATGGTAAACTAACGCTCAGTGGAGAACACGTTAAAGTAGAACAACGTACTTTCCAGGATAACAAGGATTACCTGTGGCCGGTACCACAAAAAGAAAGGGACATCAACAAGAACCTGACACAAAATCAGGGCTACTAATTAATACAACAATAATGATTGAAAAATCCCGCGAGTTGAAAAATGAGCGGGATTTTTTATCTTAAAAAAACGCCCGCATGCCGGTATTATTCATTGACGGGTACAAATAAAAAAGGTCCACTTTCGTGAACCTTCTTAAAACTTTGGTAGTAATTGTGCCCAGAACAGGAATCGAACCTGCACACCCTTGCGAATACAAGATTTTGAGTCTAGCGCGTCTACCAATTCCGCCATCTGGGCAATCTCTATAAGAACTCTCCGCGTCAATTGCGGGATGCAAATATAGAAAACCTTTTTTTAACCTGCAAGAAATTTTTCTCTTTAAAATAAAAAAATACCGTCCTCATTCAGAGGTGGCGGCTATATCTGTATTGGCTTATTCGTTATTGGCAATAAAATTTGCAGTAAATTCAGGAATGGAAAACACGATTTATATAGGGCTGATCAGGGAAGAAAAACATCCGCATGATAACCGGGTTGCGTTCTCTCCCAAACAATGCCAATGGATCATGCAGCACTACCCCCAGGTGCAGATGCGGGTACAACCTTCTCCACATCGTTGTTTTGAAGATGAAGAGTATGAAAAAGCAGGTATCATCCTGAAAGAGGATCTCTCGCACTGCCACTTCCTGCTGGGAATCAAAGAGGTCCCCGTTGAAAATCTCCTCTCCGGCAAAACTTATCTCTTCTTCAGTCATACTAAAAAGGAACAGCCACATAACAGGCAGATGCTCCAGGCAATCCTGAAAAAAAATATCACACTGATCGATTATGAATGCCTCGTGCATCCGGACGGACAACGCATTCTTGGTTTCGGCTTCTTTGCCGGTGTAGTAGGCGCCCACAACGGATTACAGGCCCTGGGCAAAAAAACAGGCGCCTTCTCCTTCAAGCCTGTACATACCTGCCGCGACTTCCAGGAACTGATCACACACTACTTTGGCGTGAAACTTCCGCCGATGAAAATCGTGGTTACCGGCTCCGGCCGTGTGGCAGCAGGCATATTGGAAATCATGGGACTCCTGGGGGTCAAATATCTTCCCCCCGAAGAATACCTCGTTAATCAATACGCTTACCCGGTATATACCCAACTCAAAGCCGGCGAACTCTATCTGCGAAAAAACGATAAAACATATAGCAGGGCCGACTTCCATGCCCATCCCGAAAACTACGAATGCCGTTTTCTTCCGTATGTAACGGTGAGCGATGTGCTCATGAACGGCATCTATTGGGATAAGCGGATCCAGCCCCTGTTCAGCGCCGCCGACCTGAAGAAAGATAATTTCCGCATACAGGTGATCGCCGATATTACAGACGACACCTATGGGTCTATTCCCTGCAACCTGGGCGACAGTACCATCGAAGACCCTGTCTATGGCGTCATCAAAGAAACAATGACGAAAACAGCACCCTACCTGCCAGGCACCGTAGATATGATGTGCGTCAGCAATCTGCCTAATGAACTGCCCCGGGACGCTTCCCAATACTTCGGCGATCAGCTCATGAAATATGTATTTGAAGAATTGTTGAAGCCCAACAGTGAAATGATCGGGAATGCCACCATCACGGCGCATGGCTCCCTCACGGCAAAGTATGCCTACCTGGAAAATTATGCAAAAGAAGAAAACTCAGAGGTATAAATAGTAGGACTGTAACAGTGCCACAAACGGAGACGTATATACGTTATGCTCATCGTAAATGGCCAGCTCTGTTTCATGCGTCTCCAACGCTTCGCGCCCAAAGATACCGGTAGCCCTGAAATAGCCATGCTTCACACTTTGACGGATATACAGCACCTCCTGTAAATGAAACCCTGCCGCCTCAGCCAGTACACGGAACGTCTCAAACTGCACAAACGGAAGCAATATTGAAAAAGTACCTGCCGGATGAAGATGCCGGTCTATTGCTGTTATCAACTCCCCGTAACCCAGGGTGGTGGCATGCATAGCCTGGTCTTTCTGCGCATGCCCGCTCTTCAGTGCAGATTCATAAAACGGCGGATTCGTAATAATAAAATCATAAGGGATGGCTACCTCCATTTTTCGTATATCCTGATGCGTTAGTACCAGCCGGTGCGCCCAGGGAGAGGCTGCGAAGTTCTTTGTTGCCTGCTCCGCTGCGCCGGGGTCCAGCTCCACAGCGGTAATACATGCGTCTACCTGCTGCGCCAGCATCAGGCTGAGCAAACCCGTACCGGCGCCTATATCCAGTATAGCCGGCACCGTTAGCTGGTTGTTCACCAGGTATTGGGCCGTGAAAGCACCTTGTATACAGGCATCTGTACACACCTTCATGGCGCAATGCGCCTGGTCAACATTAAATTGCTTAAACCTGAAAAAAGTATTTGCCATTATTATTTTGCATCCATTACCACAGATAAGTCAGGCATCCGCAAATTGCGGTGTACAGATACCGGGTGCGCCTGCCTGATCTCACAGGTCTGTACTTTACCACTCCCTTCCACCTGCAACAGTACCGGTTGCGAATACAATACCTGCGGCACCTGGCGGTTAATAGCCCAGGTAGTAGATGGCTTATCAAAGCGGTTATAAAATTTCACCAGCAACTGATTCTTACCCTGCCTGAATGGCAACAGCAATACTTCTGTTTGCGTGGTTCCCCTGTCAGGATTATTATGTACAATCTGTTCTTCTCCGTTTAAATATACCGCAATGCCATCACCACTCGTAAAGCCTACAAGGTAAGCTCCCGCCGCTGGCGCCGTGATTTCCTGCAGGATATACCAGGCCTGGTTTCTGTCCATCGGAACCGTTTGCGGTGCATCATTCTGCCAGTCCGTATGAAGCATCCATGCTCCGTTACCTTTATTGGTCCAGGGTTTGGCCGGATCAATATCTTTCACATTCCCTTGTGTGCCATCAATACCTGACCAGAAGGGGCCAGCCTGGTACATAGGCCCCCATTGCAAACTGCCCGGCTGATTATGCAAAGGCTGTTCTGTACCACCATCCAGCAGGATCTCCTGCCTGCTGCCATTCAGCGTCAGCTGTATGCTGTTACCCTTTTCGGCTGCACTGTATATCAGGCGAAGCTTTGCAGGCTTCGCAGTGGTAAACGACCAGGTTTCACCCACCCGGCTACGGTAATAACTTTCGTAGTCAATCCCTGAAAAACTGAATAAAGGTGTAGCATTATCCCTGTTTAATACCACCGGGTTTTTCAACAGGTGTTGCGGCGTAATTTTCACGCCGTCTTTACAGGTCAGCGCCAATACTTTAATATCTTTCTCTCCTATCTTAAATCCAGCCGGTAGTTGCAGTACCGTTGCGCCATTTTTCACCGTTATTTTACAGGATATTTTTTTGTTGTCTTCCAGCAGGGTTACCTGGCTCACGCGGCTGTTTAAACCGGGCAGGGTAATCATTCCATCCACAGGTGTTTGCAGCAGGTGTAAATATAGTTTGCCAGGTTTGGTAGTTACCTCTCCCCAGGCAAAGGTGGTGTCAAACGGATTGGCACTTGCGCTGTAAATGGCCTCCCCGTTGCGTTGCAGCCATTGACCGTTCAACAGCAATACTTCTTTCTCAAAATCCACTACGGAACCATCGCCACGTGGACCTATGTTCAACAGGTAATTTCCGCCACGGCTTACCACTTTAATCAACCCTTCCAGTTTTTCGTGTGCCTTATCCCCTGCTTTACCATGTTCCTGCCAGGAGCGGTAGCCCCAGGTTTCATCGTATACGGAAGCAGGTGTTTGCCAGGGTGCAGCTATTTTATAATCAGGATACTGGTTATCTCCCATCACGCAAAAATCGCCCGCATCATTACCCAAACGTCCGCTCACCATACATCCCGGCTGTAAACGATGTACTACATCCGCCAGCTCGCGGCTCTGCTGCGCCGTCAAAGACCCCATGTCAAACCATATCTCCGACACCGGACCGTAGTTCGTCATCAGCTCTGTTACCTGTTGCTTGTTATACGCATGATGCTCCGGCGTAATCGGATCACTATTGCTGCTGGAAATAGGATATGCCTGCGGAAAATGCCAGTCGATCAGTGAAAAATACATCCCGAACTTCAACCCATGCCGGGCACAGGCTTCCGACAATTCTTTCAACACATCTCTTTTAAAAGGCGTGGCATCTACCACATTATAATTTGTATAGGCAGAATGAAACATGCAAAACCCATCATGATGCTTGGAGGTCATTACAACCGACTTCATGCCCGCTGCTTTGGCCAGCAATACAATAGAATCAGCATTCCAGTGTGTGGGATTAAAACGTTTGGCTACATCGCCATATTCATCGCTGAAAATACCGCCCTGCGATTGGATCTGCTCACTGTATCCCTTCGTTACCGGCTTGCCCTCCCATACGCCTCCCAGCGTCGAATAAATAGCTCCCCAGTGAATGAACATCGAATATTTCTGGTCTTTCCAGGCAGACAACGATGCCGGCTCCTGCGCCCTGGCAACATTAAAAATGATCAGACCCAGTATGATCAATAAAACACGGCTGTTCTCCGCCCTCCGGAATATCCTTTTTGCAGTTTCCATATACAGCATAATAAATTATATAAAAATATTATTTAAACATCCGGCATCCATCCCGACAATCCTGTTCAATCCCGGCAATCCTGGTCAGTCCATTGATGCTCTTGCGGTAGGCACTGCATCCAGCGAAGTAAATTCGCCTGCGAGATATTTATAATAAGCCATCATCGCTATCATACCTGCATTATCCGTACAATATTCAAACTTCGGAATAAAAGTACGCCAGTGATACTTGGCGCCATATTGCTGCAAAGCTGCACGCAGGCCACTATTGGCACTTACACCGCCAGCAATGGCAATATCACGGATACCCGTTTCCTGCGATGCTTTCAATACCTTATTGAGCAGGATACTAACGATACGTTGCTGAATAGATGCACAGATATCAGGCAGGTTCTTATTAATAAATTCCGGATCTTTCTGTAGGTTCTCCTGGAGGAAGTACAGGATGCCTGTTTTCAATCCGCTGAAACTGAAATTCAGTTCCGGGATACGTGGTTCGGTAAATTTAAATCTTGCAGGATTTCCTTCTTTGGCATATTTATCAATCAAAGGACCGCCGGGATATGGCAGTCCCAGTATTTTGGCACTCTTATCAAAAGCTTCTCCGGCTGCATCATCCAGCGTTTCGCCTATCACCCGCATCTGCAGCGGACTTTCACACAACACAATCTGTGTATGGCCACCGGAAACAGTCAGACATAAAAAAGGAAACGAAGGCTTTGGATCATCAATAAAATTAGCCAGTACATGCGCCTGCATATGATGTATCCCGATGAGCGGGATATCCAGCGCCATGGCCATTGATTTGGCAAAACAACTACCTACCAGCAGCGAACCTATAAGTCCTGGTGACTGCGTAAAAGCGATCGCACTCAACTCACTCCGTTTCACCCCCGCTGTTTGCAACGCTATATCTACTACCGGCACTATATTTTCCTGGTGCGCACGCGACGCCAGTTCTGGTACCACTCCCCCGTATTGTTCATGTATTCGCTGGTTGGCAATATGATTGGATAACACCTTCCCATCTACCAACACGGCCGCTCCTGTATCATCGCAGGAAGATTCTATAGCTAATATTCTGACAGACATAAGCCACAAAACTAGACAAATATTTATGGATTTTGGAATTTTGGAATTTAGAGATTTGATTGTGTTTTGTTATTTAAATTAAAAATATTTTAATTTGACTTTTCCGGGAGAATAAACAAAACACAATCAAATCTCTAAATTCCAAAATTCCAAAATCCATAAATATTTCTCTAGTTGCTGCGTATCGCTACCACCGGATCCAGTTTACTGGCGGAGTAGGCAGGGATAAAACCGGCCAGTACGCCTACAACGGCGGAAATGGAGAGTCCTTTAATGATGTTGCCTAAAGACAAAACCACTTCAAAAGTACCGGACATATTGATCACCAGGGTGCCGGCATATACCATCAGCAAGCCCAGCGAACCTCCTATGAGACACAAACAAACGGCTTCCATCAGGAATTCCGCCAGGATAATGCCTCTGCGGGCGCCGATAGCTTTTTTTAATCCTATAATGCTGGTTCTTTCCTTTACGGTTACAAACATGATATTGGCAATACCAAATGCTCCTACGATCAGCGCAAACACAGCAATAAAGCCACCTCCCAGGTTGATCGCACCAAAAATAGCATTCAGGTTTTCACTGGCGGAACTGATTTCATTCAGCGCAAAATCATCTTCCTCCCGGGGTTTCAGCCGGTGCGTGGCACGCATCACACCGCGCAGTTCATCTTTCAGCTGATCCAGCGACACGTTGGGCCTGACTTTCACCAGGATATAAGGATCGGCAAAACGGCGTTCATCTACCAAAGTTCGGGCAAACCGATAAGGCAGGATAATCGCATTATCAAAATTCAACCCACCAATCATGCTCTCCCCCTTCTTCTTCAGCACCCCTACGATCTTGGTATCACGACCTGCTACCCGCACCGTTTTGCCCAGCGCCGCTTCTGCAGAGCTAAACAAACCATCCCACACAGTAGCACCCAGGATACCCACGTTGGTACCGCTATTGCTTTCACTATTGGCAAAAAAACGTCCTTGGATGATCTGCAACTGCTGAATCTGGTCAAAATCGTTGCTCACGGCCATCATCGTCACCCCATCCATATAATCATCCCCATACTCCACCTTCTTCCCGCCCGATTCAAAGTTGAAAGAAGAAAAGCTGGCGCTCTGCACTTTCTCCTCGATATTTTTAAAATCTTTGTATTCCGGCTGCGGACGATTCATATATTTCCACCAGGGATACTCCCCATTGCCTCCCCAGGGCCATTTCTGCACGTAGATAACATCATCCCCCAACGCACTCAGATCCTTCCTGATATTGCGTTCCAGGCTATTAGTGAGTGTAAATACCGCTATGATACAGAATATACCTATGGTAATCCCCAACAATGACAAAAAGGTACGCAGCTTGTTTACCCGAAGCTCCTGTAATGCCATTTTGAAGCTGTTCCACAATATTTTAAGGGTTGCTATCATATTCCAAATTTAGCGGATTTATATTTCACCTGCATCGCCAATAAACACGAAATATAGCCGGATAAAAAATTTAGTTACCTTTGCTGCCATTTTTCGGATATATATGAAGTACGCTAACGAAATCAGTAAAAGAAAATCCTTTGCTATCATCGCTCACCCGGATGCCGGTAAAACCACGCTGACAGAGAAATTCCTCCTGTTCGGCGGTGCCATCCAGACAGCGGGTGCCGTGAAATCCAATAAAATCAAGAAGCACACCACTTCCGACTTCATGGAAATTGAACGGCAAAGAGGTATCTCCGTGGCTACTTCCGTAATGACCTTCGAATACCGCGATATACTGATCAATCTCCTAGATACACCCGGTCACAAGGACTTTGCGGAAGATACTTACCGCACCCTCACGGCAGTAGACAGCGTTGTACTGGTGATCGACTGTGTGAAAGGGGTGGAAGAACAAACAGAAAGACTGATGGAAGTGTGCCGCATGCGCGATACACCTGTTATCATCTTCGTAAATAAGATGGATCGTGACGGTAAGTATCCGTTCGACCTGCTCGATGAACTGGAAGAAAAACTCAGCATCCGTGTAAGACCACTCAGCTGGCCTATTAACATGGGTAAGGACTTTAAAGGGGTGTACAACCTGTACGATAAAAGCCTCGTTGCCTTCCTTCCCAATAAAAAGGCAACAGATGAAGATGTAGTACCACTGGATGATCTCAGCAGCAGCTATGTGGATGAACACTACAATCCTACCGACGCTGCCCAGCTGCGCAACGATGTAGAACTCATCGAAGGCGTTTACGATAAATTTGACAAAGAAGAATACCTGCAAGGAAAGCTGGCCCCGGTTTTCTTTGGCAGCGCCGTTAATAACTTCGGGGTAAAAGACCTGCTGGATACGTTCGTTGACATTGCACCTATACCACGCAACCGTCAAAGCAGTACCCGGGTCATTGATGTAAACGAAGACAAATTCAGCGGATTCATTTTCAAAATACATGCTAACCTGGATCCCCGCCACCGCGACCGTATTGCGTTCCTGCGCGTTTGTTCAGGTAAGTTTGAGAGAAATAAATTCTATCACCACGTTCGTTTAGACAAAGACGTTAGGTTCAGCAATCCTTACAGCTTTCTCGCCCGTGAGAAAAATATTGTGGAAGATGCCTACCCCGGTGATGTAGTTGGTTTATTTGATACCGGTAACTTCAAAATTGGCGATACATTGACGGAAGGCGAGAATTTCTTTATCACCGGCATCCCAAGCTTCTCTCCTGAACTGTTCAAGGAGCTGGTAAACAAGGATCCGATGAAAACCAAGCAATTGGAAAAAGGTATCCGGCAGCTTACAGACGAAGGTGTGGCGCAGCTGTTTACACAACATGGCGGCAACCGCAAAATCATTGGCTGCGTGGGTGACCTCCAATTTGAAGTAATCCAGTACCGTCTCCTCCAGGAATATGGCGCATCCTGTCAGTTTAATTCACTTCCCTTCTTTAAAGCCTGCTGGATCACTGGTCCAAAGGATAAAATTGAAGACTTCATCCGGTTCAAATCTTCCAATGTAGTAGAAGATAAAGACGGCCACCTGGTATACCTCGCACAATCAGAATGGTACCTGAATACAGAAAGAACAAACAACCCGGAAATACAATTTAATTTCACTTCAGAGATCCATAAATAAATATTTACGGATTTACGAATTTTTTGATTTTGAGATTTGGAATGAAGCGGAACAGATAATTATTTATACTGATCTCCGCTGCATTCCAAATCTCAAAATCAAAAAATTCGTAAATCCGTAAATATTTTGTTAGGGTTCCTGCATATACTGGAATATATACTCCTCTATCGTCCCGTCCCGTTCTCCTTCTACGCGGGCTTCCAGGTGGCGGGCATCTTTAAAGCGATAGGTTACTTTCCGGGGAAAATCATTGTTCAGATCTTCAGCTACAAAACCGACGGCTTTTAATACACGTAGCTTCAGACGTGTAGGCGTTAACGTTTCACTTCCTTCGTAGGAAGGCATAAAAAAGATGTCATTGCCCTGGCGCACCAGCTGGATAGACTGTTGTACGGCGCTATCGGCGCCCACTACGCGCCATGTTTTACCATGCCAGGTAGAGTCATTCAGACGGCTCCAGGTTTCTACTACAGTACTGTGACGGGTTTTCATGACCCAGGTGCCTTCCAGCCTGTTCAGCAAACTGAAATCGGCAGGACGCACCTGTGCAGCAGCCTCCAGGCTCCCGGTAAGTATGATCAGCAGCAGCAGATAGCTACTGCTGTGCCACCGCTTCTTCACCATACATCTGTTGTTTATATTTCAGGGAAGGCGATGCCAGGAAAGGTCCTATCTGCAATGCCTCCCATTTGGCATCAATTTTACGGATAGTTTCATCATCTGCAACAATGATATTGGGCCAATCGCGCTCAAAGTTGTCCAGCAACCTGGTTTTCTGAGTACCGTCCAAACCAATGCCGCCAATGTACCTGCCGGTTTGTGCAGCCGGTTTGTTGATCACAAAGCTGTCACGTTTCGGGTCCAGGTTATTACAGAAGCGCCATAGTGCGGAGGCCAGGTCCTGTACATCTACGGTGTGTTCCACATACAGGATCATCTTTATACCTGCCAGCGATGGCAGTGTGAAGAGTTGTTCATTCAGCTCACGTATATGAAACGGACGACTTTTCTGAACCGCTACCAGGATACAGGAAATATCCTGCGCCAACAAGCGGTCGTTGATGCCTTTTATTTCAGGGAATTGCTGCATGATAGCCGCTGTGTCTATATTTACAGGTGCCGCTACCTGGAGGTAAGCGGTATCTGTTTCCTCTTCGTACTTGCGGGTACCATCGATACACATCTTACCACCGAAGCCCATTTTGGAGCAGGAATGGTCCAGTACATCCATTGGGCCCTGGCTCAGGTAAATGTCGGTGGCGGGGTTCAGGTTGCGGAATACGTATTGTGCCAGCTTCCTGTAATCGTTGATGCCTTCTCCTTCATCCGTTACCACGAGGATCTTGTTAAACATCATCTGTCCGGCACCCCACATGGCATTCATCACTTTCTGTGCCTGTCCGGCGTAGTCTTTTTTGATCTGTGCAATAACCAGGTTATGGAACACCCCTTCTACGGGCATTTCCATATTTATTATTTCGGGTACCAGCGTCATTTTGATGGGCGCCAGGAAAATACGTTCTGTAGCTTTCCCTATCCAGGCGTCTTCCTGTGGCGGAATACCTACTATCGTGGACGGGTACACGGCATCTTTGCGGTGCGTAATAGCCGTTACATGAAATTTAGGATACCAGTCGGCCAATGAATAATAACCGGTATGATCACCGAAAGGACCCTCCCATACAAGTTCTTCAGAAGGCTCCACATACCCTTCTATCACAAAATCGGCATCTGCCGGTACTTCTATTTCGGGTTGTGAAATACATTTTACCAGTTCTACTTTCTTCTTACGGAGAAAACCGGCGAGCATATACTCATCTACATTTTCAGGTAGCGGCGCCGTGGCAGAATAGGTGTATACCGGGTCACCACCAAGTATAACGGCAACGGGCATACGCTTATTCAGCTTTTTGTATTCCATAAAATGTTTTGCAGACACTTTATGTTTATGCCAGTGCATACCGGTCATATCTTTTTCAAATACCTGCATACGGTACATGCCCACATTGCGTGTACCGGTAAGCGGATCTTTGGTATGTATAACGGGCAGCGTAATAAACGGCCCCCCATCTTTGGGCCAGCAGGTCATTACCGGCAATTTGGTCAGATCAGGCTCGGTCATCACCACTTCCTGGCAAGCACCTTTCCCACTTACTACCTTGGGCATCCAGGAGGCAAACTGTCCCAGTTTAGGTAGCAGGGCGAGTTTATCAAGGATGCTCTCTTTGGGTTTGGACAACAGTTTAAAGAGCGCCTCAATTTCACCGGCTACATCATCCAGTTCCTGCACGCCCAGGGCCATACACATCCTTTTATAGCTACCCATGGAGTTGATCAGCACGGGGAAGTCATAGCCTGTATTTTCAAACAGTAAGGCTTTGCCACCATCGGGCGACTTGCTCATCCTGTCTGTTATTTCAGCTATTTCCAGCTTCGGATCTACATAAGATGTAATGCGAATCAGTTCTCCTGCCTGTTCCAGCTTCTCTATAAAATGCCTGAGATTTTTATATGCCATATTGAATAATCTAATGAACCAATTAACAAAAGTAACCATCCCACACCGCAATAAAAAATGCCCCCCGGGAATAACCGGGAGGCACCTCATTTTTCTATTTTTCAGTTATCAGTTGACAATTGTAACACCTGCATGGAATACGGCTCTTGGTCTGGCTGGCGCATATACGCGAACCGGTACGGGTACCGGAACCGGCACTACAGGATAATATACAGGCTGTGGTGCATATACGACTCTCCTGGAGGGTCTGTAGCAATCATCATCCCAGCGGCGGTAATCCCTTCCTCCTCTATGCTTATGTTCCCATTTGTCCCAGTGTTTATCATGGCCGCGTCCGCGGTGACCGCGATCGTATCCTCTCTGTGCGTAGGTGGTGAGCACTGTGCCGCCCATGAGCAGCATTATCAGCAATAATTTTTTCATGTTTCGTTGGTTTTGGTTCAAGATCGGTTGGCAAAAATTAATGTTGTGGTAATTTGTATTATCTGCAATTACTGACTATAGCACTACTTTTTTTTGTTAATGACAGGAAGTTGCTCACCAACTCATTTCGCATCTGTTGTTTCATTACTCTCTCCGCGATTTGTGATCCATTGATTGGCTACTTTAAGCCGGTGGTGCAATTCTTTACCTGTTTAAACAGATAAATTCAACAACTATGCCAAAAGTACCAGGATTAAAGGATGATAAGATTTTACTAGATGGGCGTTTTGCTGTTTTAAATTATAAACAACAAAACGCCCATCTAGTAAAATCTTATCATCCTTTAATCCTGGTCTCTAGCGGAACACCGGGCATCTCAGCGATTTCTGGTTTCCCCATCCATTGCCACTGCCAAGGCGGTAGGTGATGGTTACCCCGGAAAAGGAGTACCAGTCTTTGTATTTAGGAGAACCCCGTTGACTGCCATCAGCCGGGTATACACCGGGAGTCTGCTTGCCGCTTACTTCATCGCCGCGGTAGGCCATATCTACAGATTTTTGACCACGATAGGCCAGTAAAGTATTTTGATCTACATAATTTCTGCTTAAATCATCCAGGTAATCGGTGAGCGTAGGCCGTAACCCTATTTCAAAGCCTACTGTCCAGCGGTCATTCAGGATCGCTTTTACACCAGCTCCAAACGGGAAGGAAAAGGAAAAGAGATCATACGGCTGCCGGTCAGGATATGACGGCAGGCCCTGTCCCTCTGTGCCCAGGGGGCGTAGCCGGACCCGGTTACCGGAAACGTCTTTGGCAGTGGGATCAAATCCGAAACCACCTATCCCGGCAAAAACGTAGGGAGTAAAGTGTTTCTCTTCTATGTCCAGGAAATTGAATTCAGCGATGAGGCTACCTTCAAAGATGTTGGTTTTGAAGCTCAGGTTCCTTGCCAGCAGGAATTTATCGGTGCTGGTACTGTCAGCGCCGGTAGCAATCCCCCAGGTAAAGGCCGCTCGTATGGTGAGGTACCGGTTGATATCTCTTCTTACCAGCAACCCCAGTGCTGGCCGGGTGTATTTCATATCCACCCTTTGTTTGGTGAGGTCACCGCTGTAATTACTCGCACCCAGGAAAGCGCCTACATGCCAATCCTGCGCCAGGCTGATAAAAGGTACTGCCATGAATAACAACAGTATTCCGGTAGATTTTGTGAATTTCAATGTATTTTGTTTTAAGAGGTTAGTCCTTTGAATAGCGTCTTAATTTAACGTTGTTACCGGTAGTTTTATTTGGTATGCCTGCTTAGAAAGCAAGATTGTCGTTTAAGGATCACCGTTAAATCCACCGTTAAAGATGTAAAAATAAACTAATAAACCAATTAAGTAATAAGAATTACACTAACACCTGATATAAGACCAGCCTTCTGCCTGCCGCTCTACCAGGTGTGCAATGGCTGCCGGTACGATCTCCACAAAAGAAAATAACTGTTGGCTATCCAGCTGATGCCCACGCATAGTGTTACGGCAGATCAGCCATTTTACCGATCTTTCCTGCAACGCCTGTACCTTGTCTGCAAAGGGATTACCGCTCGTCAGCAATAAATTGAATGCATCCCCGTGTACCACTACCTCAACGGCTATACGTGTTTGTTTTTCCTGGAAATACTGAAGGAGGTTGTTGAGTTGCCCCAACATGGCTTTCTGTGCTTCTGCCACAGATGAAGTGATTTGAAAAACTACCTGCATGGTAACAAACCTACTTAAATACCTGCAAAAACAGCAAAACAGGTGCGCTTAAATTTCAGCCGGGGTCATGCCCGCTCCCCCTGCTGCTGTTTTTCCCTTTACGCAGCTGGTGCTGCGCATCATGCAACTCATCTTCCAGTACCTGGTACTTTTCCGACACCTCCCGCAGCTCGGAAACCAGGGAAGCCGCTTTCAGCTCCTGTTGCAGCAGATTAATCTGTGCAATCTGTAATGCTTTACTGTTGCGTAATAATATTACCCAACCAAGAAACAGGAATAATGATAAAGAGATGATCAGCAATATTAAAGTAAGTAAGAGAACCGGATGACTGCCACTAACCTGCTCTTGCTGCCATCGGCTTAATGGAACGGCGTTGCGACTTGCGCAACCCCATAACAGGATCGATAGGACAAATAAGGTAAATGGCAGTTGGGTACGCAATGGTCCGATGGTTGTTTTGGGTGAAAGGCCTTATTTTAAAGTTATATAATCAAAATGATCCCAGTTTGTCCATTTTGGCTTTTTTACGCAAGTTCTGCTGACAAATTTATCAATACAGACATGCATTAAAAAAATATTAAATATATTTATCTTCCTATCAAACTGATAATCAATACATCAAATTCATCATAAAAAAATTATCGCTGATGATGATAAAAAAATTAAATTGCTGTATCCGTGAATATAGCCAGGCGCCCGTTTTATCAAGTTATTAAGCCTGGCTGACGAATCCCTTGAATAACCAAAAAAAGCAATCTAAATTGGCTACCACCACCAGGCAACAACTTGAGCAGCTGGCTTTACAGGGATTATCTTATGCAGATGACCATGTAGGAGATCCCTTTAGCATCAAAGATGTAGCAGAGCGTCTGGGAATTTCCTATTCCTATTTTTATCACAACTTCGCCGACTGTATGGGAGAACCGTTCTGGCACTATGTGAAAAGACATCGCCTGGAACTGGCAGCCGGTTTGCTCCGGCACAGCGGGCATAATATCGGGGAGGTAGGAGATCTATGCGGATACTCTACCACGGCAGCTTTCAGCAAGGCATTCAAACAACATTTCAAGGAAAGCCCCAAAGAATTTCGCCGCATTTCGGAACTACCCAATGAAAAAAGGACTATACAGATTGTAGAAACAATCACCATCGCTGCCGGCGGCGATATCTTCTCCAACATCTTTAATTATGACCGGGGTGAAAAAGTACACTTGCCAGACTGCATCCTGTATTATTCATTGTTGTCAGACGGACGGGATCCTATTGGCGAAATGATCGCCCGGATGAACAGGTACCAGCATGCATTCACTAAAATACTGCAACAGCTGAACCTCCCACAACTCAATGTAATTACGGGCACACTGGACGCTGTACCGGTTACAGATTATGAAAAACTGTCCATATTTGCGGGGATCAGTATTCCCATTACCAGTACTACAGTACACCAGCTAATGGCTGAACGCTACAGCTACCTGATGAAAAAAAGGATTCCCGGCGGATCGTACCTGAAACTGCCCGTACCCATGGACTTCGCTACAGCAGGCATTCCCATGTATAATTTCATCAACCGGAACTGTAAGGAAGGTATCTTTAAGATGAGTGGTAATCACTTCTTCATCTCCCTTCATGGCACCACTCGCTGCGAAATTTTTATTCCTTTACTGAGAAAACATTATTAACCACCTTTTCTTACTTCGCAAACAGGGCACGGAAGCAATTGGCGCTCGTATTCACCGTATCCTTACCCGGGTTGCCACGACCATAAAATTCATCCAGGAAATGGCCGGCATCTGACCATATTGTTTGCATCATGCCCTGGTAACGTGGCTTCATTTCAGCGGTGGCCGTTTCCCGGTAGTCATACATATCCTTTAGCTGCAACCTGGCATTGGCAGGCATCCTCCATGGACAGGTAACCACCTGCAAACCCTTCATGGCAAAGTATACCGGCGTTTTATCCGGACGCTCGTAATGCCAGTCGCATACCATAATATCTTTGGGTACCAGATCTACCGCGCGATAGGTATTATTCATACTGGCTTCCCACATACCCATACCGGTGGTCTTTCCATCGATCAGGCGATCACCCCAGATCCATAAAGAACGGCCTTTCTGCGCCAGGTGATTGCGGATCGTCCACACCTCACCGGCAAACAGTTCCGCCTTGTCTTTGCCCCCGCAACGCGGACATTTCGCCTCCCCTATGTAAAATACTTCGTCCATACCGGCATGAAAAGCATCGGCTTCAAACACATCACAAATCTCATCTACCAACTCAAATACTACTTTATGCACACCCGGATGCAACGGACAATAACTCTTGCAATACAATCCATCAGGATTAGGCCATTCATATTTGGCCGGCATCTTTACCCAGGGTGTTTCATCAAAATCAGGATATACTTTCAACAGGTTGGTGGTTGTACCGGCCCACGACTGATGCCCCAGCAGATTGATCTGTGGAATGATCCGGATATGATGCTCCCGGCAGGCCTGCACCAGCTGCTTTACCTGCTGCTCCGACAAAGCACCTGCATCGCGCAACTCCGGGTGCGACTTAAATTGATAGTTAAAATCTACCCGCAGCACCAGCGTGTTAATATGGCGGGGTGCCAGCTCTTCATGAATAAATTTCAGGAAAGGAGCCAGCTTCTCCGCAGAAGGCGCCGCGATACAAAATCCGCGAACAGGTAGTGTATCTGTTGGCAAAGCTTTTGCAATGGATAAAGAGAGGGTACTGCAACAAACCAATAATAATACAAACAGTTTTTTCATATCAACGGGATTTTCAAGCATAACAACAAAATAACAAATGCTTTTAAGGATGTGTAATCTTTTCGTCACCTTACCAGCATTAAATAAACTTTAATGCGGAAACAGCTGATATTTAATAAATTTGAATAAAACTAGCAAATCCATGAACGAGTTGAAGCTCCCGTTTAATGCGAGACTGACCTTTACCCTGTTGTCTATCATCCTGATGATATACATCGCTCATATAGGCAGTGAAATTATTATCCCGCTGATCTTTGCGATGCTGATTGCCATCATGTTACTGCCGCTGGTACACCTGCTGGAAAAATGCCGCTTCCCCCGCGGGCTGGCCGCCTTTACAGCCGTGTTGCTATTTATCATCAGTATCATTCTGCTCATGCTATTGCTGGGAAAACAAATGGAAGCATTTATTTCAGATTTTCCAGAGCTGGAAAAGAAACTGATGATGACCGTAACATCGTTGCAGGACTGGATAGATACTAAATTCCATATCAATTCCAACACCCAGATGAGTTACCTGGAAAAGGCTGCCATGGGCACTTTGGGCACAGCTACCAGTTTTATCAGTCAAACATTTTTATCACTTTCGTCTCTCCTGATCTTCATCGTATTTGTTTTACTATATTCTTTCTTCATCCTTTTTTACCGCAGAAGACTGGTTACTTTCCTGGTCAGACTTTTCCAGGAAAAGCACCGCGAGAAATTACTGAATGTAGTAGCACGGACCCGTTCTGTGATCAAGAGCTATGTAGGCGGATTGATGATAGAAATGGTGGTGGTAGCCATTCTGAATACTTCCCTGTTTTTAATACTGGGTATAAAATACGCCATCCTGCTGGGGGTAATGGCCGCCATTTTTAATATCATTCCCTACATCGGTATCTTCACCGCGCTGATTCTCAGCATGCTGGTAACATTAACGACCGGTGCGCCAATAGCCGCCATACAGGTAGGTGTTGCGCTCTTTCTTGTTCACCTGCTGGACAGCAACGTACTGCTACCGCGCATCGTAGGTTCCAAAGTAAAGATCAACGCACTGGTAACGATCATTGGTGTGGTGCTGGGCAATTTGCTGTGGGGCATACCTGGTATGTTTCTCGCCATCCCTATTATTGCTATTATGAAGATTGTATTTGAAAATATCGAGCAAATGCATCCATGGGCAATACTATTGGGAGATGAAGAAAAAGTGAAAGTAAAAAAAGCAAAGCTGCCGGCGCCACCGGCAGAAGAATAACTATTTAAAAAGGGCTGCCCAACATCCTGTTGAAGCAGCCCTTTCCTCTCATATAAAACATACTAACTTAAAGCCGGCCCCCCTTTGCCTTTCCGCAACATCCTGTTGTACACCCAATAAAAGATAATGGGGAAGATGAACAGGTTAAACACTGTATCTGTTATCAATCCGCCTATGACCACACGTGCCAGCGGCCTAGCGGTTTCTGAGCCAATACCCATGCTGGTGGCGGCCGGTAGCAATCCAATAGCAGCCATCATAGCAGTCATGATAACAGGACGCACCCTCGATTCCACGCCTTCCCGGATGGCATGCGCCAGGCTGAATGTGGCACCTTTATGCATCATCCGCACATTGGTTTTGAATTTTGACAACAGGATCACCCCATTCTGTACACAGATCCCGAACAAGGCGATAAAGCCGATACCCGCGGAGATACTGAAGTTCATTCCCGTCAGCCATAAAGAGAATATGCCGCCGATGATAGCGAATGGCACATTGTTGAGTACCAGCAACGCATCTTTTACTTTCCCGAAGAGGATAAAAAGGATCAGGAATATCAGCAGCAAACTGATAGGCACTACCTGCATCAGGCGTTTGGTAGCTCGCTGCTGGTTCTCGAAATCGCCCGCCCACTCCAGGGTGTAGCCTTTCGGCAGGCTGATCTGTGCATTCACTTTTTCCCGCGCTTCTGCGATCGTACTTCCCAGATCACGTCCGCGCACAGAGAATTTTATAGCGCCATAACGCATATGTTTATCCCGGTAAATCATACTGGGGCCAATGATATGATCAATCTCCGCTATTTCTTTCAGGGGTATCTTATTACCACGTATAGTCGGTATCGTTAGGTTACCAATAGATTCTTCGTTCTCCCGGAAACTCTCAGGATAGCGTATACGAAGATCAAAACTTTTCTCTCCTTCATAGATACGGGTAGCGCCCTTGCCGCCAATCGCCATTTCTATCACCGAATTGGCATCCTCCGTAGTAACGCCATAGAGCGCCATCTTCTGCTGGTTCAGGTTAATGCGCAGCTCCGGCTGACCAATATTCCGCAGAATACCCAAATCTTCAATACCATGCACACCTTTCAATATTTTCTCCATCGCCTCCTCTTTCTCTTCTATCAGTTTAAAATCATCGCCAAATAATTTCACGACGATCGACCCTTTCACACCGGATACCGCTTCTTCCACATTATCCATAATAGGCTGGGAAAAATTCAGGGTGATACCGGGAATGTTGTCCAGCTTACTATCCATACGGCGGATCAGCGCCTCTTTGGTAATACCGCTCTTCCATTCCTTTTGCGGGTAGATGTCTACATGAAACTCCATATTATAAAAACCGGTAGCATCTGTACCATCATTGGGCCGGCCGGTTTGCGATATCACCTGCTTTACTTCCGGGAAGGCGAGCAGCTTCTTTCTCATATCATTAGCCACCTTCACGGATTCTTCCAGGGAGGTACTGAGGGGGCCTGTAGCGCGGATATAGATAGCACCTTCATTTAACTGTGGCAAAAATTCTGTACCCAGAAAACGGAAGCAATACAATCCGAAAACCAGTACGATTAACGAGGTCACCACAGCGATGCGGCGATGCCGGAAGCAATAATTAAAAATGCGCAACGTATTCCGGCTGATAAAATCCAGGAAGAAGTTTTTCTTCTCCCGTACATTTTTTTTCAACAATACACTTGCCAACGCTGGCACCAGGGTGAATGTCAGCACAAGTGCGCCCAGCAAAGCAAAGCCCAGCGTCCAGGCCAGTGGCGAAAACATCTTCCCCTCTACTTTCTCAAAAGTAAAGATGGGTAACAGCCCGGTAATGATGATCAGTTTCGCAAAGAAAATGCCTTTCCCATTTTCCATGCAGGCTCTGCGGATCATACCCATCTTACTCACTTTGTTGAAACGATCCATCCCCAGCTGGTGTGCGCGCTTGTCGAGGGTCACAAAGATACCTTCCATGATGACCACCGCCCCATCAATGATGATCCCGAAATCGATAGCCCCCATCGACAACAGATTGGCGCTCATTCCTTTCATCCGCAGACAGATAAAGGCAAAGAGGAGCGACAGCGGAATCACAACGGATACAATAACCGTTGTGCGCCAATCGGCCATAAAGAGGAATACGATCACGGTTACAAAAATGATCCCTTCAATCATATTGTGCAACACCGTATGCGTGGAGAAGTCGATCAGGTCTTCCCGGTTATAGAACGATTTTATTTTTACATCATCCGGTAGTATACGTGTATTCAGTTCCGTTATCTTCTCTTTGAGGTCTTTGATCACCACCGCCGGATTCTCCCCCTTTCTCATCACCACAATTCCTTCCACTACATCATGATCACGGTCACGTCCCACCTGCCCCAGACGCGGCAGTGCCGAAATGGTGACTTCCGCTACATCCTTTACCAGGATGGGCGTACCGCCGATATGATCAACAATAATGTTCTTGATTTCGTCTACATTATTGAGAATACCGATCCCCCGCACCACATACGCCTGTGCGTTTTTTACAATCACATCCCCGCCTACATTGATATTACTTTTAGACAATGCCTGGAACATCTCCTGCGCGGTAATATCATACTGTACCGCTTTATCGGGATTAATGGTCACCTGGTAGATCTTCACTTCCCCACCAAAGCTCACAATATCTGCCACACCGGGTACAGACAACAGGTTGCGGTCTATAACCCAGTCCTGTAACGTCTTCAGTTCCTGTACAGATAGTTTATTGCTTTCCAGTGTATACCGGTAAATTTCGCCGGTAGGTCCGTATGGTGGCTGTATTTCAGGATCGGCGCCTTCGGGCAAACTGGCGGAGGTAATGTTATTATTGATTTGCTGCCGCGCAAAAACATCATCTACATCATCATCAAAAATGATTTTGATCACAGATAAACCGAATAAAGAAGACGACCGGATATGCGTTTTTTTCTGCGCCCTGTTCATCGCTATTTCTATGGGCCGGGTAACAAATTTCTCTACTTCTTCCGCACTGCGCCCCTGCCACTGTGTGATGATGGTAACGGAAGTATTGGTAACATCCGGAAAAGCATCTACGCCGATCTGCTTAAAACTGATGTACCCTGCAACCGCCATCACCGCGGTGGCGAAGAAAATAAAATATTTATTGCTTAAAGAAAAAGCAAGCACTTTTTTAATGAATCTGTTCATGTTGGTAGCCTTTAGGGGTTACTGCTGATCATTCAGCGTGTCATAAATGAATACCTGCCGCGATGCAATAACGCGGTCATTCTCCTGCAATCCGGAGGAGATAAAGGCACGCCCCTCAATGGTCTTCGCTATTTTAATTTCCCGGATGGCTACCCGTGGCAATGCAGTTGTTAATACCAGCACATAATATTTATCGTGATCAAAAATGATCCCTCTCGATGGAATGCTGACCATATTACTGTCTGCATGCCGTTGCGCTTTAACCCTTACAAACATTTCAGGTTTCAGCAGGAACCCGGGGTTATCTACTATCACGCGGGCTTTCATCACTTTATTTTCGGGGTCCAGCACATTATAGATCTTCTCAATTTTGCCGGAGAAAGTTTTATCGGGATAAGATAAAGTAGACATCTCTACTTCATCGCCCTCGCGGACGCCTGCAATATCAGATTCAAAGATGTTGATCATCGCCCATACTTCATTCAGATCGGCGATCACAAAAATAGGATCGGCATTGTCGGTACGCCATTGCAGGTTTTCAACCGCTCTCTTGCTGATGACAAACCCCGGTACCGGGGCTTTCACAAAGTAATCGGTCTGATGAGCGCCACCGTTGATATTCAGTACTGCGGTCGACTTATTGTGCGCAGCTACCGCTTTATCATAGTTACTTTTGGCCTCTTCATAATCTTTTTGTGAATTAAGACCGCTTTGATAAAAAGATGCCGCTACTTCCATATTGCGTTTTGCCGTTTGCATTTCGCTGGCAGCAATACTTTGGTCTGCTGTAAAACCGGCCATCTCGGGGCTTTTGATGATAGCCAGCACCTGCCCTTTCCGGACAAAATCGCCGGAATGTACTTTTACTTCCGTTACAATACCACTCACCATCGGGAAGATGCGGGCGGTTTTATCTTCATTCTCTGCAATCTTTCCTGTAAGGGAAATTTCATTTTCTACTGGTCTGGCGGTAGCGGTATCAACAACCAGCGTACGGAGCAGGGAGTCTGTCAGCTCCCATTGACGGGGCAGTTCGGGCGCTGCCTTGCTGCCGCAGCTGGTGATGATACCCGTGATGGATATGGTGATAACAATTGCAGGTATATAATGCTTCATAAAATTTTGCATGATCAGGAATATTTATCAGGGATGAAAAAGGAAGGTACCGGTAGCGAAATTGAGCGATACCAGTGCATGTAGCCGCTCGTATTTCAGCGCATTCATTTTAAGGACATTATTACGGTAAGCATCATACATATCTATAAATTCCAGTAATCCGATGTGATGCAGTCCATAATTCTTTTCAATTTCCTTCATCATGCCGGCGTACTCATTTTCAAAACCGGGATCAAATTCATGTAGCAGCTTTTCCGTTTTCAGGGCCTGTTGCAGGCTGTTCATCACCTCATGTTCCAGTTGATCTTCCTGCCCGGTGAGTTGTAGTTTACTGCGCTCCATTTCGGCTTTTGCCATTTTTATATTGCCCTGGTTGCGATTAAAAAATGGTAGCGGCATAGATATGTTCAGCCCATTATAATTCCGTTCAAAGTTGCCTTGCTTGTCGTAAGCAAAGCCCACTTCCAGGTCCGGTACAGCCATCGCCTTTTGCAGGCGCAGATTAAGATCGTTATAGTGTACATTTTCCTGTGCCATTTTCAGGTCATAACGGTTTATACGGGCGGTATCCATGAGCGCGGGGAAACTGAATTGTGCGACCGACGCCGCATCCATGCGCTGATCGGGCATTTGCGGTTGCAGCACGGTAGTAGCAGGCACACGTATCAGCAGGGCAAGATCGGACTGTGCTTGCTGGATCTCCTGTTCCAATGCCAGGGCATCATGTTGCAGATCATACAGCAGCGATTTGATACGGATGATTTCTTTCGGTGCCATATTTCCCATGGCCTGCTGTTGGCTGAAAACTTTCACCAGCTGTTGCAGAAAGGCGATCTGCCGGCCATACGTTTGCAGCGAGCGTTGCTTATAATAGAGGTCATAGAAATTATCGTGCAGCGAAAAACGCAATGTGCGCAACAGATCATAGAACTGGAATTCACTCATCTTCACGCCGCTCTGCGCCAGCTTTACCGCCTTATTACGCTGCCCCGCAATTTTAAACAACTGTTGCACCTGTAAAGTATTTTGCCCTTCATAGGAGAAATCAAACCACTTTTTTTCTGTGTGGCTGTACAATACATTTTCAAATGTTACCTGGGGATTATCGTATAGCCGTGCCGTGATAATGCCGGCTTTGGCGGAATCAATATTATAACGCTGTGCCAGCAGGGGAATATTTTTTTGCAGCAGCAGTTGCTCAGCTTCCGGCAACGTGAGAGCAAGGGTATCTGTCACCTGCGCTGAAAGCGGATGGCGGAACAAGGCGCCCGACAGCACAAGGAAGGCATATAATGCTAGTCTATTCGTCATACAACTTTTTTTTCGTTGCAAAGATCACGACCAGCTATTAAGTGCCTGTTAGAATGAGGTTAGAATAGCATTAGATTTTTTGAGAGCGGGGAAAAAAGATATTAAACGTGGTACCCTGGCCCAGGGTACTACTCACGGTAACGTGCACACGATGAATTTCAAAAATTTTTTGCGCCATAGATAAGCCGATACCATAACCCGAAAATGCATGTGCATTATCCGCACGATATAAAGGAAGGAATATTTTCTCCAGCTCGGCAGGGGCTATGCCAATACCCTGATCGCTTACAGACAATACCAGGCCCTCTTTACCGGCCGTAAGTGTGGTACTAACGGGGTGGTTATACGAAAACTTGAATGCGTTCCTGATAATGTTCTGCAAGGCCAGCAACAGCAGCGATCTGTTGCCTCTTATCGTCAGTTCCCCTGCATCTTCCGGCAGCTCCAGCAGTTGTACATCTATTGTTAGCGGTGGGGTTTTATGCCGCCAGTGCTCCTGGATTTCCCATAACAGCTCATCCAGCCTGATGGTTTCCGTATTGGCTTCTGTGAGGATCACATCTACCCGTGTCAACTGTAACAGGCCATCCGTAATGATCTTCAGCTTTTCAGATTCGTCCAGCACCGTGCGGAGGGTCTGGATGTAATCTGCTTTCGTTCTCTCTTTATGCAGGGTTACTTCTATTTCTCCGATGATGGTGGTAAGTGGTGTGCGCAACTCATGGGAAGCATTGGATACAAAAGACCGCTGCATTTCAAAAGCCTGTTCCATATGTTGCAGCAACTCATTGAAGTTGCTGGCCAGTTCATCTACTTCATCCTTGTTGCTGCCTTGCTGCACCCGCATGTGCAGGTTACTGGAACGGATCATCTTCACCTGCCGGTTAATACTCTTTACCGGCTGTAAGGCCCTGCTGGCATACCATTGCCCCATTAAAAATATAATCAGCAGCGCCACACAGAACATGATCACCAGGATCCATAACAGGTACTGTAATTGCTGTGCTCCTGCTATATTGCGTGCAGTTATAATCACCACAAAATCGCCCTGGTTATCCGGGTAAAACATACCCAGTCCATATTCATCTCCGTAAGTGAAGCGGTGAATTTTTTTGTTGCGGACAATATCCAGCATAGATGGTGGCCAGTCGTGTTTTATCTTCTCTATAAAAACAGGATTATTACCGGCATCATAAATATTACTGGATTCATCGGGGATGCTTTGCCGGTAGCTCTTTTCTATTTCGCGGAATTTCTTTTTTGTCAGCTCATCTTCTTCCAGGTAAACCTGTGCTGTTATCAGGGCCCGCACCTGTAGCAGCTTATAGAAGCTGTTCCTGACATACTGCACTGATAAAAAGTAGATCAGAACAAAAACGATTGTCAGGATGATGCCTGATATGACCGTAAATTGCAGTGATAACCGGTGGCGGATCTTCATGTTAACTGTTGGCTTTTACCTTCATCACATATCCCATTCCCACTACGGTATGGATCAGCTTTTCGCCGGTAAAGCCTTTTTCTATTTTGTTACGGAGATAATTTACATACACATCGATGGTGTTGGTACCGGTGTCGAATTCCAGTCCCCATACGGCTTCAGAGATGAGCGCACGGGAAAGTACCTTGCCGGTATTTTTCAACAACAACTCTAGCAACGCGTATTCTTTTGCGGTGAGTACAATTTCCTGTCCTTCTCGATTGGCGGTTTTGGTGCCGGTATCCAGTTGCAGGTCTGCCAGTGCAAGCACTTCTTTTTCCTGCCGGAAATTATTTTTCCTCCTGGACAATGCATTTACGCGGGCTACCAATTCCGAGAAATGGAATGGTTTGGCCAGGTAGTCATCTGCGCCAGCGTTCAATCCGTCTACAATATCATGGGTGGCATTAAGCGCGGTGAGCATAAGAATAGGTGTAGCCACCTCCTTCGCGCGCAGGTTTTTGCAGATGGTAAGACCATTGATACCCGGCAACATAATATCCAGCATAATAAGATCATAATCCTGTTCCAATGCGGCCTGCTGACCAAGAAGCCCGTCAGCAGCTATTTCTACCTGATGATGATGCTCCTCCAGCCCTCTCTTTATAAAAGCACCCACTTTGGATTCATCTTCGATAACTAATATTTTCATACCTGCAAGATTATAAGCAATAATGGCTGCAAAATTAAGATTGTTTATGCTGGCGGTCATTAAAGCCACATTAAAATCGGGTATCGTTTTATATTTGTTGTGCTTACAATTTACATAAATTAGCTTTGCAGCAACCTAAAAAGGCAACTGTATCATGGAACTACCCATTTTAAGCGCAGGCAAATTAATATTAAGGCCCATTACCGAAAAAGATACCGCTGCTTTGTTCAGGCTCTATTCCAACCAGGAGGTTACACACTTCATGGATATAGATGCCTTCGCCAATATCAGTGAAGCTACACAGATCATTACCTTTTTCCGGGAAATGCTGGCCAGCAAAGAAGGTATGCGCTGGGGTATCACACTCCTGGATCATGATGAACTGATTGGCACCTGCGGGTTTCACCGCATCAGCAGAACACACTTCAAAGCAGAAATAGGCTACGATCTCTTCCCTGACTTCTGGGGCAAAGGCATTATGACGGAAGCAGCCGGTATCCTGCTCACTTATGGCTACCAGGAGCTACAGCTCAACCGCATAGAAGCATTTGTGGACCTGGAAAACATTGCCTCCTCCAGATTGTTGACAAAATTGGGTTTTAGATTTGAAGGATTATTAAGAGATGCATTTTTTGAAAAAGGAAGATTTGTAAATGCACAACTCTATAGTCTTTTACGGCGGGAACACGCCAGGGAAGCGATATGGGAATAAAAACAACTCAACTTTCAGACATACTATGAATTTACAGTACAGGGATGCCCTGCCGGATGATTTACCGGAAATAGTAGCCATTTACAATACCACCATTGCTGGCAGGATGGTAACCGCAGATACCAGCCCGGTAACGGTAGAAAGCCGGTTGTCGTGGTATAATGCCCATGATCCTGCACACCGGCCACTGTGGATGATCAGCGCCGGCAGACAAACCGTCGGCTGGATGAGCTTTCAGTCATTTTACGGCCGGCCGGCCTACGATGCCACCGCAGAAGTGAGCATCTACCTCGCTGAAAATGCCCGTGGGAAAGGGTTTGGGAAAGATGTGCTGCAATACGCCATAACGGTGGCGCCGCAATATGGCATAAAAACATTGCTGGGCTTCATTTTCGCGCATAATGCACCTAGTCTGAAACTCTTTATGGGTATGGGCTTTGAAGAATGGGCACACCTCCCGGAAATAGCTATACTGGATGGTGTAGAAAGAAGTCTGAAAATCCTTGGATACAAAATAAAATAATCCTCATGTGGTGGTTCTATGCTTTGCTCTCCGCAGTTTTTGCCGCACTCACCGCGATATTCGCTAAAATTGGTGTTGCGGACATCCCTTCTAACACGGCTACTGCTATCCGGACGGTCATTATCCTGGTAATGGCCTGGGGAATTGTTTTGGCAAGGGGAGAACACAAAGGCGTCACTATTTCAAAGCACACCATGTTGTTCCTGGTCCTTTCCGGGCTGGCTACGGGCTTTTCCTGGATCTTTTATTTTAAAGCATTGCAGATGGGAAAAGTATCGCAGGTGGCGCCGGTGGATAAATTAAGTGTGGCCTTAACCATTATCCTGTCCGTGGTTTTCCTGCATGAGGCTATCACCTGGAAAACGGCTGTAGGTGCATTGCTGATCATTTCAGGCACTTTAGTGCTGATCATTAAGTGAGATAAAACCAGGGAGATGATCAACTAACCGTTACCGGTAATGGAATAATTTTGTAAACACAGCGGCGGGCGCCGTTGATGATATGATCCAACCGGGTCACTTCCACATCGGCTCCTATGATACTGATGAAAGTATTCATTTCCGAGGTGCAGATGTTATCGCATTGGGTAGCCGCGCAACAAATAGGACAGTGATTTTCTATAAAAAAGAATACATCGTCTTCTTTCTTCCATTCCGCCAGGTAACCTTCTCCTGTTCTAATGGCAGCAAAGGCTGTCAACCTGTTTTCGATGCCGGTGATGCCGGCCAGGGCGGCCTGGTATTTTTCCTGTTGTTTCTTTTCGCGTGCAATGACCACATTATCCAGTGCTTCCTGTCCCAGTACGGTTTTGATGGTTTGGATCAGTTCCAGGGTCAGTTCTGTATGTGTGTCAGGAAAACGGCTGTTTCCAAGCGGGGTCAGGCTCCAGATCAATACCGGACGGCCAACGCCTTTGGAGGTGCTGCTTTCTGATAAAACAAAACCCTCTTCGGCTAACCGGAGTAGTTGTAAGCGGGCGCCTTCACCGGTAATACCCAGTTCACTCGCCAGCTCGGAAGCAGACAGCGGTCCCCGGGTCTTGAGCAAAGTCAAAAACCTGTCGGCAGCATTCTTGGTTCGTGATGGATAATTTTCCAAGTTATTACTTGTTTTATTCTCAAATGTCGTAATTTTGGGGGAGCTAAAAAAATAGATTTTGGGATTTTGAAGATCTGGAGATGAAATTCACCTGATTAAAATCTCTCAATCTTCTGAATTTCTAAATGTTAAATATTAATGAACGTACTGATATTTAATGGTTCTATTGATAACCGTCCTTATGCCACTTCCAACAGGCTGGCAACTTACCTGGAAGAGCAGTTAAAAGAAAAGAACTTTTCACCCGAAATATTCAGTCTGGCAGAAGGCCAGATCCCTTTTTTCGCACAGCATGAGGCAGGAGAAACGCCGGCAGCAGTAACAGCTATGTGTGAATCATTCCGGAAAGCGGACCTTCATATATGGATGACGCCATTATATCATGGAGGAATGACCGGCGCCATGAAAAATTGTCTGGACTGGCTTGAATTAACGAGCAAGCACCAGCGACCATATTTAACAGGAAAGGTCGTAGCTTTGCTTTCCTGGGCAGACGGTACACAGGCCATGCAGGGTATAAACGCCATGGACGCAGTAGCGAAGGCATTGAGAGCCTGGGTGTTACCATATTCGCTGCCCATTTTGAAAGATAACCTTTACGACCCGCAGACCCGCGGGTTTACTGCGTTTTACCAAAGTAAGCTGGATATCATGGTACAACTGTTATGTGCAGCAAAATCGCATGTAGCAGCCGGTATTAAAGAATAACCGGCATCACAGATCATTACCGGGCAACCGGTTACAACAATTAAAACAAGTGCTGATATGATAACCGTTTCAGAAAAAGCAAGAGAATATATCAAGACGCTGATGGAAAAAGAGCATCATGCGCCAGATACCTTTGTACGCGTAGGTGTAAAAGGTGGTGGTTGCTCTGGCCTCGAATATGTCATGAAATTTGAAGCAACCGAGGAAGAAGGCGACCAGATTTTTGAAGACAAAGGGATAAAAGTAGTCGTACAGATGAAAAGCCTGCTGTATCTCTATGGTACAGAACTGGACTATTCTGATGGCCTCAATGGTAAAGGTCTCTACTTCAACAACCCGAATGCTACAAGAACATGCAGCTGTGGCGAAAGCTTTGCTGTATAAATATCAACCCATATGATGAACAGTAACGAAATAATAGATGATATAGCCACAAAGGAGTATGAGTTTGGCTTTACCACCGATATTGAAATGGACATAGCTCCGCCGGGGCTGAATGAAGATATCATCCGTTTTATTTCTGCTAAAAAGAATGAGCCGGAATGGCTGCTGGAATGGCGTTTAAAAGGATTCGCCGCATTTAAGAAAATGTCGTTCCCCAAGTGGCAACATTTTGAAATGCCCAAACTGGACCTGCAGGCGCTCTCCTATTACGCAGCACCGCGTAAGAAGAAACAACTCAACAGCCTGGATGAAGTAGATCCCGAACTGCTGGCAACTTTCGCAAAACTGGGCATTCCGCTGAATGAACAGAAAGCGTTAAGCGGCGTTGCTGTAGATGCTGTATTCGACAGTGTTTCTGTAGCTACTACCTTTAAAGGCAAGCTGAAAGAAATGGGTATTATATTCAGCTCGTTCGGTGAAGCTGTACAGGAACATCCTGACCTGGTAAAAAAATACCTGGGCACCGTAGTGCCTCACTCTGATAATATCTTTGCTGCATTGAATGCCGCGGTTTTCTCCGATGGTTCATTTACCTACATTCCTAAAGGCGTTCGTTGCCCGATGGAACTGAGCACTTACTTCCGTATCAATGCACAGAACACCGGCCAGTTTGAACGTACACTGATCATTGCTGATGAAAACAGTTATGTAAGTTACCTCGAAGGCTGTACAGCTCCCATGCGGGATGAAAATCAACTGCATGCCGCTGTAGTGGAGTTAATAGCCATGGATCATGCAGAAATCAAATACTCTACCGTACAAAACTGGTATCCCGGTGATAAAGACGGTAAAGGCGGTATCTTCAACTTTGTTACCAAAAGAGGGATCTGCAAAGGCAACGCCAGCAAGATCTCCTGGACACAGGTAGAAACCGGCTCCGCTATTACCTGGAAATATCCCAGCGTAATCCTGCAGGGCGATTATTCCGAAGGCGAATTTTACTCCGTAGCGGTAGTACGCAACAAACAGATTGCAGATACCGGCACAAAAATCCATCATATCGGTAAAGGCACTAAAAGCCGGATCATTTCAAAAGGAATCTCCGCAGGACATGGCGACAATAGTTACCGTGGACTGGTAGCGGTAGGGCCACGCGCTGAAAATGCACGTAACTTTACCCAGTGCGATTCCCTCCTGATTGGCAACGAATGCGGTTCTCATACATTTCCGTATATAGAATCCCGCAACAAAACGGCCATGATCGAGCACGAAGCCACTACGTCCAAAATCGGGGAAGACCAGATCTTTTACCTGAATGCACGTGGTATTGATACGGAGAAAGCAGTAGCCCTTATCGTAAACGGCTATGTGAAGGAAGTATTAAACCAGCTACCCATGGAATTTGCCGTGGAAGCACAGAAACTTTTATCTATTACACTTGAAGGAAGCGTTGGATAATTCGTTTATCCAATCAACTACATAAAGAACGAAATAAAACAATCATGCTGACGATTAAAAATCTGCACGCAGAAGTAGAAGGGAAACAAATACTGAAAGGCATTAACCTCGAAATAAACAAAGGAGAAATGCATGCCATCATGGGACCCAACGGTTCCGGCAAAAGCTCACTGGCTTCTGTCCTGGCGGGTCGTACCAACTATACTGTTACCGAAGGTGAAGTATGGTTCAATGGTAAAAATCTGCTGGAACTGTCTCCGGAAGACCGCGCCCGCGAAGGTGTATTTCTCGCGTTTCAATACCCGGTGGAAATCCCCGGTGTATCCAACCTCAACTTTCTGAAAACCGCGATGAATGAAATCCGGACCTACAAAGGCCTCCCACCCCTGGAAGCCAGAGAGTTCCTGAAGTTGTCAAAAGAAAAACAACAGCTGGTAGACTTTAACGCCAACCTGATGAGCCGCTCCCTGAACGAAGGATTCAGCGGTGGTGAAAAGAAACGTAACGAAATATTCCAACTGGCCATGCTGGATCCCAAACTGGCCATCCTGGATGAAACAGATTCAGGACTGGATATCGATGCACTACGCATTGTTTCAAATGGTGTAAACACCCTGCGTGATGCGGAAAAATCTTTCATTGTCATCACTCACTACCAACGCTTACTTGAATATATCGTGCCTGACTTCGTACACGTATTGTACAACGGCCGTATTATCAAGACCGGTACCAAAGAACTGGCACTGGAGCTGGAAGAAAGAGGATACGACTGGCTGAAAGAGGAATTACATTTGAAAGAATCGGTATAAATCATTTTCGATTTATTGATTTTGATAGCTGGATATTTTGCTTCAATAGCAGATCTCTTTCTGAAACAAAATATCAAAATACGAAAATCAATAAATTCCAAAATAGTTAGGAATAATTATGACAAGCGATATTACATTGCCTTTTTATAAGGCGTTGACGGAAGATGTGAATGCACTGGTCCAGCACCCTGCGCAGGATTCGCTGCACATCACCCGCTGCGAGGCGCTGGAGCGTTTTACTGCGTTGGGACTCCCTACGCTTAAAACAGAAGCATGGCGCTATACCAATATTCAGCGTTACCTGAAAGAGTATCCCTATGAATTACTCACCACTGCTACTCCGGTAGCTGCCGATGTAGTGAATAATGTCGCGATACCACAACTGGATTGCTACCGCATTGTGCTGGTAAACGGACACCTGCAGGCAGATCAGTCTGAATTACCAATCGGTAAAGGCATTACTGTAGGCCCCATGAGTGCGCACACAGCTGCCCCCGGCTTTGTCACCTATTTTAATAAACAGCAACACCTGGTAAATGAGCCACTGGCAGCCCTGAATACAGCCCTCTTTGCGGATGGCCTGTACATTGAACTGGCAGCCAATGCGGTGATAGATAAACCGGTACATATCGTTAACGTATACACGTCATCACAGCATGCATTTATCCAGCCCCGCCACTTATGGGTACTGAATAAAAATGCTGCTGCTACCATCATTGAAAGCTCCGTACATCCTGAAACCACCACCGTGGCTTTTGCCAACAGTGTACTGGAAACAGTGATTGACGAAAACGCTGAACTGTGGCACTACAATGTGCAGCAGGGAGATGCCGGCTTCCGTGAAGTACACACCACCGCCGCACAACAGCATACTAACAGCCGTTACCATCATTTTAATTTCACCCTGCCCGGCACCCCGTTCACCCGCAACAACCTGAGTGTAGCGTTAACCGGCAGTTATACCGAAACGAATCTGAACGGCCTGTACATTGCCAACGACAACCAGCACGTAGATAACCATACTTTTATGGATCACCTGGTACCGAACTGTAACAGCAATGAACTGTACAAAGGCGTATTACTGGACGCTGCCAACGGTGTGTTTACCGGCAGAATCCTCGTACACCAGGAAGCACAGAAAACAAACGCCTTCCAACAGAACAACAACCTGTTGCTGGGTGATAAAGCAGATATTAACTCTCAGCCTCAGCTGGAAATATATGCAGATGATGTGAAATGCAGCCATGGTTTTACCGCCGGCCAGTTCAGCGAAGAATCCATGTTTTACCTGCGCTCCCGCGGTATCGGCGAAGATGCGGCGAAAGCACTGATGGTAAATGCATTCTCGCACGATATTACAGACGAGGTGAAGATTCCTGCCCTGCAACATTACTTGCAGGTGCAGATTGCAGAGATCATGAATAACTAAAATTAAGATGGAACATATTGCTAACATAGTAGCCGCTGACCTGGATGTAATGCAGATACGGAAAGATTTTCCGATCCTGCAGCAACTGGTGCATGGTAAGCCGCTGGTATACCTGGATAACGGGGCTACCACGCAGAAGCCACAGGTTGTAATAGATACAGAAGCCCGCTATTACAAGGAGTATAACAGCAATGTGCACCGTGGCGTACATCACCTGAGCCAGGTAGCTACCGATGCATATGAACAGGCCCGTCACATAGTGGCCGGCTATATCAATGCAGCGCATTCGCATGAGATCATTTTTACCAAAGGCACTACTGATGGTATCAACCTGGTAGCTAATACCATGAGCCGCCGTTTCCTGAAAGCCGGCGACAGTGTGATCATCTCTGCAATGGAACATCATTCCAATATTGTTCCCTGGCAGATCGCCTGTGAAGAAAGTGGCGCTACGCTGAAGGTAATACCGATCAACGATCAGGGCGAACTGCTCATGGATGCCTTCGAAGCCATGCTGGATGATACGGTGAAGATGATAGCAGTAACGTATGTTTCCAATACAATGGGCACCATTAACCCGGTGCAGGATATTATAACGTTGGCGCATGCACGGAATATACCAGTGCTGATAGATGCCGCACAGGCTATTCAGCATATCAGTATTGATGTACAGGCGCTGCAGCCGGATTTCCTCGCGTTTTCCGGTCACAAAATTTACGGCCCTACCGGTACCGGCGTGCTGTATGGCACCACGGAATGGCTCAACAAACTGCCTCCCTACCAGGGTGGCGGCGATATGATCAAGACTGTGACTTTTGCCAAAACGATTTATAACGAGCTTCCCTATAAATTTGAAGCAGGCACACCGCATATTGCAGGAGCGATTGGTTTAGGGGCTGCTATAAAATATGTACAGCATACCGGCATCAGCAAAATCCAGCAATGGGAAGAACAACTGCTGACCTATGCGATGGAGCAACTCCGCCAGATAGACGGTATCCGTTTTATCGGTGACGCTGCACAGCGAAGTGGCGCCATCTCCTTCCTGGTACATGATATTCACCCGTTTGATATGGGCGAACTGCTGGACCAGCAAGGTATTGCTGTCAGAACAGGCCACCACTGCACTGAACCGCTGATGGATCGCTTTAAGATCCCTGGCACCGTGCGGGCTTCTCTCTCCTTTTATAATACAATGGAAGAAATAGATAAACTGGTAGCAGGCATCAGGAGAGCTGCTTCCATGCTGTTGTAAACAGGTGAATATGACGATTAACGAAATACAGGAAGAAATAATATCCGATTTTACGGTGATGGAGAACTGGGAAGATAAATATGAATATATCATCCAGCTGGGCAAGGAATTGCCGCTCATCGCAGAAGAATACAAAACACCGGAAAACCTGATCAAAGGCTGTCAGTCACGCGTGTGGCTGCATACAGAGCTGGAAAACGGCAACCTGATTTTTACCGGCGATAGCGATGCCGTTATTACAAAAGGACTGGTAAGCCTGATGATCTACGTACTTTCCGGACATACACCCCGGGAAATTGCAACAGCAGATATTTATTTTATCGACGCTATCGGCTTGAGCAGTCACCTCTCTCCCACCCGTTCCAATGGGTTGCTGAGCATGCTCAAACAAATGAAACTTTATGCGGTAGCCTATCAGGCAAAAAATAATCAGTCATGAGCGAATCAACGTTAAGAGAACAGATAGAAGAAGTACTGAAAACCGTTTACGATCCGGAAATACCGGTGAATATCTGGGAGCTGGGACTCGTCTACGAAATCAAAATAAAGGAAAACAACCGCATCGGTATTGATATGACCCTCACCGCACCAGGCTGCCCCGTGGCCGGCGACATTATCCGCGAAGTGGATGAGAAAGTGAAGAGTATCGAAGGCGTGTCTGATGTAGACGTACACCTCACCTTCGATCCACCCTGGACAAAAGAAATGATGAGCGAGGAAGCCAGGCTGGAATTGGGTTTCATGTAACCGGAAAATATTTTAGCATTTTTTGATATAGGGATTTTGAGATTTTATTTATGCAGATGATGCAAATAAAATCTCAAGATCCCTACATTTTTATACGCCAATTCCTTTACTTTGTGGCGAATTGATAAAAAAATGCGCCTATTTAAGCCTTATGCCGTACACGAAAGAGCATTTACTACCTCTTGTTGAGAAACTGGAACAGCTTTATGACTATGACAACATCGAAGTATACGTACAGGCGGGAATAGATTTCCTTACCGGACGAACAATCACTGTACCCGAATTTCAGGAGGAGGAAGCGGCGCGACTGATGAGCATTTTCATTTCATTGCTGCGCCTACCCGATCAATGGGAGGATAACGACCGTCTCGTACTACAACTCATAGCACCACCGCTAACCTGGCAGCATTGCAGCGAAACATTTCTGTTGCATGTGGTACCACTCATGGATGCTCCCGGCACCTCTTCCTCTATTGTACTGCGTTTCAGCTATTTTACCAGCTTCCTGCAACAGCGGGGATGCACACCGGAGGAAATCGGCTCTTTCCTGATCAGCTACTCCGGAGATGGCAACAACTTTGACCTGGCACCGCTGAAGTTCACCCCCCTGCGCAAATTTCTGCAGGACCTGATCAAAAGTGCGGAATGGAATATCGTCGATGCCTATCTCCGTACCTGGAAAAACAAAGGCTGGAACTCCCTGTTCTTCCGGCTCCTTTCCAAAGGCCACCCGGACCGGGAAATGGACTACCTGGAAAATATTCTCCTCCAACCCGGCAAAGATTATGTCAACTACGAATTATCACGGACATTGCTGCAAACCAATGCAGACAAGTATCTGCCGCTCATTGAAAAAGCCACCGGCCACCTGTCTGCACTACCTGATTATTCCGGACAACTCACCGGTTATTATCTGCTGGCTGGTCATCAACCGGAAAAATATAATACACTGCTGGTAAATGCCGCCTATACATACCTCCGGGAATATTACAGCAGCATGGCCGGTCACGCCTACCGGCAACAGCAGGCAGCCATGAAAGGCAGTGCAGACTTACTTCCACCGGACGTAATAGCGGTAAAGGAACTCCTGCTACAGGATAAAAACCCCGCTATTCATTACCTGGATCAATATCTCACAGAAAAAAAATACCTCCACCAGGATGTATTTAATACCATACTGGAACTGCTGCAGGAACAGGCTGCACCCCTACTTTTAAAGGCACTGGAAAATGACTATGATGCCCGGCAGGTACTGCCGCTGCTCACACAATTAAACCAGTCGCTTTACCTGGAACAGCTGTGGGACTTCACCCTGCACAAACTAAAATCAGTTCGTACCCTCGTAGCCGTTATACTGGCAGATCATCCGCAGGCGCTGGAAAAAGCAGGTGAGCTATTGCTGCACCGCAAAGCCGATCAACGGCTCACCGCCGTACAAATCCTATGCAAACTGCATACACCGGCAGCAAAAACATTGCTGCAACAGGCGCTGCATAAAGAAATCAATGACGACGCCCGTGACCTCATGCTGGATGCCCTCGGCGACCCGATCACCGGCGACGATGATGCTGTCACCACAGCACAGCTGGTAACCTTTGCAAAGAAAAGAGGCAAGCTCTCAAAACCACTGGAAACATGGCTGGACGTTGCCGCGCTGCCACCTTTGTTCTTACAGGACGACAGCACACTCCCCCCCGATATGATGCGTTTCCTGCTGTACCGCATGTCGCGCATAACAGCGATGCAGCCAGACGTGGAAGCCAGGCCCCTGCTACGTTTGATCGACAGATCCCGGAGTGGTGATTTTGCGGCACATCTCCTGAAATTATATACAGACAAAGCCGGTGATGTCAGGCTGAAATACCTGCTGGCATTGGCTGCACTGGTGGGAGACGAACAACTGGCAGACCATTTATACAGCTGTATCTGTCAATGGATAGCTGAAAAACGTTTAAAAATAGCCGAACAGGGCGTGGCCGCCCTCGTCCTCCATGGCAGCAATAATGCCCTGCGTGCCGTGGAATTTTTATCACGGAAATACCGCGTCCGGAAATCCAGCGTAGGTGCGGCAGCGTTAGCCGGCCTGGAAAACGCCGCTGAAGAACTGGGCATCAGCATCCATGAGCTGGGTGACCGCATTGTGCCTGACTTTGGCTTTAAAAATCTGTCCAGATCGTTTGCGGTGAAAGGGGATATTTACCGGGTGTATATTGACAACAACTTCAAACCGGCCTTTATCAACAGCAACGACCGCAGGTTGAAATCCATACCCACAGCAACTCCTGTCGCAATAAAAGATGCATTCAAAGCTCTTGGCAAAGAAGTAGCGGAAGTGGCGAAATTACAATCACTACGGCTGGAACAGTATCTCGTTGAGCAAAGGAAATGGAAGGCTGCGCAATGGCAGCAATGCTTCCTGCACAACCCCATCATGTTTGTTTGTGCCAACCGCTTGTTGTGGGCCATTTATGACAGGCATGATAAATTGATCACTTGTTTTCTTTGCAGGGAAAACGGTCGTCTCACCGGTCTTCAGCAGGAACAAATCACCATACCTGAAGATGCCACGGTGCGCATACTTCATCCGCTATACCTGGATACTGCAACCGGGGAACAATGGAAGCAACAGTTGGCAGCGTTGAGGATTATCCTCCTGTTCCCGCAGCTGGACAAACCAGAAGAAACAGCGCCGCCGGTACTTTACCAGGAAACTACAACGGACACGGCTATATCACCGGACAAACCCGTATTGGTGTAACAATTATTAATCACGGAATTTTATTTGTACTTTATCACACTTATCCGAGTGAACAATTAAAATACGTTTATGTTAAAACTACAATCCATTGTGGCAGGCAGCCTACTGCTGCTACTCTCTCTAACAACAATCCGGTTGCAGGCAGTGAACATTATACCGCAACCCTCCGAAGTAAAAACAGCTTCTGGGACCTTTACATTATCCGGCGCCACCGCTATTGTAGCAGGCAAAAGCACCAAAGAGGCCCAACAACTGCAACAGGCATTACAGGAAGCTGCCGGTCTTGACCTGGCGTTACGGCCTTCCGCCAAAAGCAATTTTATCCGCTTATCGCTCAATGAAAAGCTGAAAAAAGAACTGGGAACCGAAGGCTATCTGCTGAATGTACAACCAGGCAGCATCACCATCACGGCTCCTACTTCCACCGGCATCTTTTATGGTATCCAATCACTCCGGCAGCTGGTAAAGGCTAACGGTAATACCTATACGATTGATGCAGTCAGTATAAAAGACAAACCCCGCTTCGGCTGGAGAGCCTTTTTACTGGATGAAGGCCGCTACTTCAAAGGCGCTGCTGCGGTAAAACAGTTGCTGGATGAAATGGCGCTGTTGAAAATGAATACCTTTCAGTGGCACCTGACCGAAGACCAGGGCTGGCGGATAGAGATCAAAAAATATCCCCTGCTCACAAAAGTAGGTGGCCGCCGCGACTCCACCCAGATAGGCAGCTGGAAAGGCGCTATTACTTTCGACGGTAAACCACATGAAGGCTTCTACACACAGGAGCAGATCAAAGATATTATTGCCTACGCCGCCGAAAGACATATCACCATTGTACCTGAAATTGAAATGCCCGGCCATTCTGCCGCCGCTATTGCTGCGTACCCATGGCTTGGCACCAACAAACAACCTATTACTGTTCCCACCAAATTCGGGGTGCAATATGATGTTTTCAATGTCAGTGATCCTAAAGTGGTGGCCTTTTTACAGGATGTACTCCAGGAAGTTATTGACCTATTCCCCACCTCCAAAGTGATCCATATTGGCGGTGATGAAGTGAAATATGATCAGTGGAAAGCAGATGCAGGCGTACAGGCTTATATGAAACAACACAACCTTGCTACTCCGGCCGATTTACAGATAGCCTTCACGAATAATATTTCCAATTACCTCGCTGGTAAAAACCGTCGCATGATGGGATGGAATGAGATCATGGGCGCCAAACTTCATGAATACAATGATGAGATGAAAGACGGTGCCAAAGAAAAGCTGGCACAAGGCACCGTTGTACAATTCTGGAAAGGCGACCTGAAACTGATTACCGACGCGGTTTCCAAAGGATACGATGTGGTTAACTCCTATCATTCCATGACCTACCTCGATTATGATTACAAGTCCATTTCACTGGAAAAAGCATATAGCTTTGATCCCATCCCCGAAGGACTGGATCCTAAATATCATGCAAAAATACTGGGTAGTGGCTGCCAGATGTGGGGTGAATGGATTCCCGATGTAGCTGCCATGAACAGAATGGTATATCCTCGCCTCGCCGCCTATGCAGAAGATGCCTGGACCTTACCTGCCAATAAAAACTTTAGTAATTTCCGTACAGCACTCGCTTATTTTTATGACAGATGGCATAAGGAAGGAATTGTAGCGCACCAGTAACCAGGATTACCAGGATTGATAGGATTTACCGGATGGGTGTAGAAGATTTGATTGAAGCAGATGAATATGATATTATTCGCTTCGATCAAATCTTCTACACCCATCCGGTAAATCTTTTTTATTCCTGTTAATCCTGGTCCGTTTTTGTAAGCACGTACGTATTGTTTTTCTTCTGCAACCCGTAGCTGATTGTTTTCCGGTCGTTGGAAGTTACTGCATTGGCCTGTCCTTCGCGGAATAAGGGGAAAGTGCGTACAAGTGTATTCCCTTTTATATAGAATGAATCCCGGCCTTTGTAAGCGGGTTCCTCCAGGGTATCCAGCTCCATGGTATTGATACGGATAGCCCCCTCTTTATTGATAACATACGCGTATACTTTGCCATATGCATCTGTTCCGCAGGAAGTTGTAAAACAATAGAGTTCCGGCATTTTATCGTGGTCAAGATCCCCTACGGTAATGTGTTTCATCTTTCCTTTAATATCTCTGTCCATAATCGTATCTGCTTTTGCAGTACTATCCTTTACAGCATTGACAGCAATAATAAGATTGCGCATAGTAGCATCTCCCCGTGTAATGGCGGTGATGTGGAAATCACCTATTACGGTATCCTGCTGAAAGCTGGTCCTGTCTTCATGCGGGACCGGTACAGAAGCCTTTGCGGTATCCTGATCCCCCTGCTTTTTCTTTCCGCTGTTACATGCCATCAAACCGGTTGCGATAAAAATACCAGCAAACAAGTAGTTCCTGTAATTCATCTATGATAGATTTAAATAAATTAAATAATAAGCGTGGATTCAGTCTCTGATCTGTCACAAAAGCAATGCCTTAATACCATTCCGTGTACAAGGTCGTTTTGTTGCTTCATTGTCTCTCAACTTCCACTGAATGATGGCCAAAATCCACAACCTAAAATGCTGTGTGACAACGCATATAAAAGCCCTTTTTCACTAACTGAAATACAGTCAATGTATTATAGCACACCCGGCCATGGGTCAATAATACCGCATGATATATGCCGTGTTAATCCCTGAACATTTAAAACTATTTATTATGAAAAACCTTCCGGCATTTGGAATATTGATCGTACTGGTCTTATTCATTTTCTTTCAGGGTACACCGGGCAGACAGCTACAGGCTGCACCGGTTAGTAATAATGAATTAGCTTCTTTCCAGCAGGACACACTTCCTCCTATGGGACGGGATACGTCTAAAATGCATAAACATGGAAAGAAAAAAGATTGGAAGATGAAGGATACTACAATGAGGAAAGATACATTGAAATAGACCAGGATTAAAAGAATTAAAAAGGATTTACAAGATTGAACCACGAGATAATAATACGGGTAGATGTTTCCGTTTTTATCTCGTGGTTCAATCTTGTAAATCCTTTTTAATTCTTTTAATCCTGGTCTATTTCAGGGACCCAAATAATCCATTTTTATAATCAGCGATGGCCTGATCCACTTCCGCAGCTGTATTCATGACAAAGTTGTCTTTTGCTGCAACGGGTTCGTCGATCGGTTCGGCGCTGAGATAGAGCAGTCGTGTATTTTCGAGGGCCGTAATCCGGATATCGGGCTGGTCATCTTCCTTATCAAATACAACCAGGTGATACCCTTTTACGGTGGTACCGTTTACCAGTATGCTGCCATCAATTACATAGAGCAGCGTCCAGTAACCGGGCGTTGCTTTTAAAGTAACCGACTTATCTACTGTTATGCTTCCCCAGATAGCCGTGATAGGTGTAAAATTCTGCAAGGGACCAACCCTGTTGTCATACTCCCCGCTGATGAGACTGAGATGTATCCCGTCTGCCATCGCTACGAGCGGCATATCGGCACCGGTAATATACTGATACCAGGGATCTTCCCATTTATGTGCAGCCGGTACGTTGAACCAGAGTTGTAAGAGTTCGTAGTTACCGCCGGTACGCAAAAACTCAGCGGAGGGGCCTTCACTATGCAGGATCCCTTTCCCGGCAAACATCCATTGCACATCACCGGCGGAGACAGTCATGGCATTGCCGGTACTGTCGCGGTGAAAGCCCTGCCCCTGCAACATGAAAGTAACGGGTGCAAAGCCGCGGTGCGGATGCGGATGTAACCTGTCTTCCGGAGATCCCGGTGCATGGTATTTTGGCGGCATATGATGCACCACAATAAACGGATTAGCAAAACGGAACTGCATCGTTGGCAGCGACTGCCGTACTACTTCCGTATCTGTAATATGCTTTTCACGTCCTTCGAGGATGTGCAGGATCTTCTTCTCCATAAAGGGTATTTTTTATTGGAGCAGCTTTAAACGTGCTTTTTCAACTGAGCTTCGGAACATCTTGATAATCAGCACTTCATAATTTTCTATATGCAGTACTTCTCCTACTTTGGGAATGTTACCGTGTATATAGTTTATTAAACCGGAAAGTGTCTCATAATGTTCACTTTCGGGGAGGGGAACCGGTAATAATTCGTTGATATCTGCCAGGTATTCGTGCGCGTCTACCAGGAAGGTGTTATCATCTTTTTGTTCAACAATGGGCGATTCATGATCATGTTCATCCTGGATATCTCCTACCAGTTCTTCCAGGATATCCTCCATGGTCACAATCCCTTCTGTATCGCCAAACTCGTTGGTCACCACGGCCATTTGCAGACGCTGTCCCTGGAAAGTGCGGAGCAGGTCCTTGATCTTCATACTATCCGGCACATAAAATACCGGTTTCAGGATATCATTAATGTCGGTGAGTACTTTTTCATGTACGCCTTTCATGAGATCTTTGGTATAGATCACGCCTTTCAATTCATCCAGTGAACCGTTGTATACGGGATACCTGGAATAGCCATCTATAATCACTTTATCAACCAGCTGGTCAAAGGGCAGTGTTATATCGAGGGCAGAAATATCTTTTCTATGGGTCAGGATTTCTTTTACGCGGCTGTCATCAAATTCAAATACATTCTGTATCAGCTCCCGTTCTGTTTCTTCAATGGCGCCACCTTCCTGGCTTTCAGAGATGATAAGCTTCAGTTCTTCTTCTGAGTGGATTTCCGATTCTCCTACCGGCGTTAAGCCGATCAGGCGCAGGATACTGTTGGCCAGGCCGTTCAGCATCCAGATGAAGGGACGGAAGATGACAAAGAAAAAACGCAGCGGTAAGGCAACTGCGAGTGTGGTAGGCAAAGGTTTACGTATAGCCATTGACTTTGGCGCCAGCTCTCCGAAAACGATATGGAGAACGGTGATCACCAGGAATGCCACCGGAACCGCAATGGCATGTGCCGTAGCAATAGTGATTGTTAATCCGAGCTTATCCATTGAATTCAGGACCAGTTGGGTTACAACGGTTTCACCTACCCAGCCAAGGCCCAGGGAAGCGAGGGTAATACCCAGCTGTGTAGCCGCCAGGTATCCATCAAGGTTACCAACTATATGTTTAGCAGCTATAGTAGCCCTTTTTTGTGTCAGGCCGCCTTTACTGTTGATTTGAGAGGAACGTACTTTAACGATGGCAAACTCTGCCGCTACAAAAAAACCGTTTAATAATACTAAAAAAAAAGTCCAGAAAACTTGCAAAAGCATGTATGTGGGAGTTGGTTCGCAACCCCAAATATAGGTAAATCAATTTTTATGTGTTGTACCTATTTTTTTCTGCAATTTTTTTTGAATCAGTCTACTTATCTCATAGAGTTTATGTATTTTGTGGGGAAATTAGGCTGGCACATATCTAAAAAATGGAGAAAGTAATTACTACCGTACCTGCATCTACGCCAACGGACGATACAGCAGTAACATCTGTGTTTGTTAATGATTCGGCGCCTGCAACCATTCCTCCTAAGATCAGAAAGCTAAGATGGATTTATTGGCTATCCGGTCTTCTTATATTAACTGTTGTTACCACAGTGCTGTGGTATCACATTCCTGCTTTCCGTGATTATGCGGAAGACATTCCACCTACCTTTTATTATTTCCTGGTGGCAGGGTTTATATTCGCGATGATAGACGGCGCCATCGGTATGTCTTACGGCATCACCTCTACCACCTTTTCCCTGTCAATGGGCATTCCGCCCGCATCTGCCAGCACGGCGGTACACATCTCTGAAATCCTCAGCAATGCCATTGCCGGATGGATGCATTTTAAAATGGGGAATGTCAACAAAAAATTATTCAAAAGCTTATTGATACCCGGCATCACGGGAGCTGTGATCGGTGCCTACCTGTTGTCATCACTAGAGCATTATTCGCAATACACCCGACCGGTGGTTTCCTTCTATACGCTGATCCTGGGTGTGGTGATCCTGCTACGGGCCATCCAGGTAAACAGGGCAAAACACAATAATAAAAAGATTAAACGGATAGGCTTGCTGGGATTTGGTGGTGGTTTCATTGACGCCATCGGCGGCGGTGGATGGGGTTCCATTGTATTATCATCCCTGATTGCCGGCGGCCGGCATCCCCGCTTTTCATTGGGCACGGTAAAGGCTACCCGCTTTTTCATTGCCATGCTAAGTTCCCTGACCTTTGTAACGGTGCTCTCTCATGTACACTGGGATGCGGTACTTGGGCTTGTGCTGGGCAGCGCCATGGCTGCTCCTATTGCGGCTAAAGTATCCAATAAAATATCTGCTAAAACAATTATGCTGGCGGTAGCGGTCATTGTGATCGTGGTAAGTATGAAGAGCCTTTACACTTTCATCCTTCACCTGCTATAGATAGCCGGCTCAATCACTTGTTACGGGCCGGTTTACCTTCAGGGTAACCGGCTTGTTCCTTTCATACTGTACCCAGGCCTGGATAACCACTGCGTCTTTGTCATTAAAGGGTTGAGCAGGCAGAAATTTAGTATCAATATCTACCTTAATCCCTGCCGTGCGGTCTTCAAACATGTAAATAGTTCCGCCCAGGTTCTTCGTCACATAGCCCGTAATCCTTACCGTTACGCTGTCATTAGTCAGTTGCCGGGCATTCTTCAGCACCTCTCCTATATTATAGTCGTGGTTCTGAAAAGCGACTGTGAATAACAAACAAAGTAACAAGCTTTTCATGGTGATTATATTGGTTCGCTACCTGTTAAACACCCCTGCGTACAAATTGTTCACTTATAGCTGGTTAACGGGGGAAATACAGTTGATCATAATTGAGATTTCCGGTATAAATTGTAGGTAGAATAAATTCACAGGCATGCGTATCTTCAAAAACTACAGTGGTATTTTCTGGTTGCTGGGGGGCATTGCAGGTGGCAGTATTGCCGGTCTGCTGCTGGGTCCAAAGGTAGCGGTCATCAAACCAATTGGCGATATCTTTCTGAACCTGTTATTTACGGCTGTTATCCCGCTGGTATTTTTTGCCATTGCCAGCGCCATTGCGCATATCGAAGCCTCGCACAGGCTGGGCAAAGTACTGGGCATCATGTCCATCGTTTTCCTTTGTACCATCCTTATTTCAGCTTTCCTCACCATTGTGGCTGTATGGATCTTCCCTATTCATCAGCAAGTTACGCTGTCACACGCCGTAGATGTGGAAAGCCCCGGCAACTTCGGTGAACAGCTGACACGGCTGTTGAGTGTCGGTGAATTTTACGAATTGCTTTCCCGTAAAAACATGTTGCCCTTTATAATTTTCTCTGTGCTGGTGGGCCTGGCCGCCATGCGTGCAGGTGAGCGTGGTGTAGCGTTCCGGAAATTTTTGTACTCCGGTAATGAGGTCATGAAAGACCTGCTGGCGGTGATCATGAAAATAGCGCCCGTGGGCCTGGGTGCTTACTTTGCTTACCAGGTGGGCACGGTAGGGCCGCAATTGTTTGGCACATATGCACACTCACTGGGTATTTATTATGGTTTCGGTACTATCTATTTTATAGTCGGATTTAGTTTTTATGCTTTTGTAGCGGGTGGTTTTAATGGTATTAAAATCTTCTGGAAAAACAATATTATTCCCACCTTAACCGCGGTGGGCACCGGTAGCAGCATTGCTACCATTCCTGCCAACCTCGAAGCGGTGCAACGGATGGGCGTACCGGCATCCATTGGCAATGTGGTAGTGCCGCTAGGTGCTACCCTGCATAAAGATGGCTCCAGCATTTCTTCTATCATAAAAATGGCCGTTGTATTTGCGATGTTCGGCAAAGGTTTCAACAGTGTAGATACCGTGCTGATGGCCATGGGCATAACCGTGATCGTGAGCATCGTGGAAGGCGGTATTCCCAATGGCGGCTATATCGGCGAGTTGCTGGTCATGTCCGTATATGGGTTCCCGGTAGAAGCCCTCCCGCCGCTGCTGATCATCGGAACATTGGTTGATCCGCTGGCCACTATTTTAAATGCGACGGGAGATAACGTAGCGGCTATGCTGACAGCACGCTTTCTGCCCGGGCGTGCTGCGGCAGTTTCTTAAAAGCCTGTTCCAGGTCGGCCAACAGGTCGGCCGACTCTTCCAGCCCTACAGATAAGCGAATCAGGCTGTCACTTACCCCTTCTGCCCTTCTCTTTTCAGCAGGGATAGATTTATGCGTCATTTCAGCCGGATGACAAAGCAAACTTTTAATGCCGCCCAGGCTTTCCGCCAGTTTAAAGTAATGCGTGGAGGTAACAAAAGTGGTGGCGGCAGCGGCGCTATCATCTTTTAAAGTAAAAGAAATAATCCCGCCAAACCCTTTACTCTGCCGCTTTGCCAGCTCATGTCCCGGATGCGATGGCAAACCGGGATAGAACACTTTTTCTACCGCCGGATGTTCTGCCAGGTATTCCGCTATGATTTGTGCATTGATGCCGTGTTGTTTAATACGCAGGTGCAGGGTTTCAATACCACGGATCAGCAGGAAGCTGTCGAATGGCGACAGGATGGCGCCACAGGCATTCTGATAGAACTTTATTTCTTCTCCCAGCTGCTCCGTTTTGGCTATCACTACCCCGGCGATAAGGTCACTATGTCCGCCGAGATACTTGGTAGCACTGTGGATCACGAGGTCCGCCCCCAATGACAATGGCTGTTGCAGCACCGGTGACGCAAAGGTATTATCTACACAAAACAAACAATTGTGTGCTTTTGCAATACGACCTATAGCGGCAATATCAGAGATCTTCAGCGTGGGATTGGTGGGCGTTTCCAGCCATATCAGCCTGGTAGCGGGTGTGATGGCATGGAAGACGGCCTGCGTATCAGAAGTATCAACATAGTTTACCCGGATCCCGAATTTTTCATACACTTTATGAAAGAGGCGGAAAGCGCCACCATAGATATCATCTACGGCTACAATTTCATCCCCGGATTTAAGCAGTTTCAATACGGCGTCTATGGCTGCCAGTCCGCTGGAGAAGGCAGATGCAGCGGCGCCACCTTCCAGCTGTGCAATAATTTTTTCTACTGCCGCGCGGGTAGGATTATTGGACCGTGCATAGTCATAACCTTTGTTTACACCCGGTGCTTCCTGTACAAATGTAGAAGTCTGGTAGATAGGCACAGCAATGGCGCCGGTTTGCGGGTCTACGGGAATAGCATGGATCAGTTCTGTGATTGTGCTCATCTTTGATTGTTTTTTTAGTTTGATAAAAAACGTTCTTGCGGAGCAAATCAAGAGAGAGAGTGGGATTTTCGAATTTTTTGATTTTCGAATTTTGGTATTTAAATTCAAAAATTCGAAAATCAAAAAATTCGAAAATCAAAACTTATCTTTCCTGACATCTGATCAGGATGGATGCAGCACCTTTCAAAGCTTGTGCAGTGAAGGTTGCTAAGGTATCATCGGGCCATTTCCCTACTCCTTTCTTGATAAGCAACTTAAAGAACTGGTGCAAAGATAAAGCAGAAAAATTAACCACCAAATTTATTTTCCTACAAATTCAGTAGACTATTGTTTAGCCAATGTTAAACGTATGCCTTCTTCGTAAGATGTTGGTTTGAATTGATAATAATTTTCAAATTTGGAGGAGTCAAAAATATAGGGATGATTGTTCTGGTACAGCATCTCCCCTAATTCCCCTATGGTGGTATCAAACAATCCGGACAGGCCGATCATAAAACTGCCCAGCTTCATGTACCGGGGCTTAATGCCCATTTGCCCCGCAATCAGCTCCACATAAGTTTTACCATTGGGAGCGGGATTGGTGGTAGGCAGGTGCCAGATCTGGTTCCATGATTGCGCGTCCTGGGAAAGCAGGTATAGTCCCTTGCCGGCATCGGGCGTAAAAGTATAACTATGGGTTACATTATCTTTTCCCAGCCACATCGCGGAGCTGTTTTTCTTAAACCGGTCGATAATCAGGAGGTTGAGGAAACCGGTTTTATCTGCGCCGGGGCCGTAGAAATCGGCTGCACGTGCTATGGAAGCAGTCATATTACCCGCCTTCACTTCATCCATTAATTGGGTGGCAATAGCCGCGCGAACCTCCCCTTTATGGCTGGAAGGATGATACGTGGTATCTTCTTTCATAGGGCCGTCTACTAACCCGTAGGAATATACGTTATCGAAGAAGATGAGTTTAGCGCCGGCTTCCTTACAGGCATTAATCACATTGGTCATGATCTTAGGCCATGCAGTAGCCCATAGTTTCCTGTCATATTTAAGACCTGCGGTCAGGAAAACGATGGCGGAGCCATTTACTGCCTGCTTCGTTTGTGCGTAATCGGTAAGGTCGGCGGTTACCAGGTTGGTGATGCCTGCAAATGTTTTGGGAGAGCGGCCTACGAGGCGGACCTGTTTCCCGTTCTTCGTCAATTCCAGGCACAGCTCATTGGCAATGATACCACCTGCCCCCAGGATGGTATATAAAGGCTGAATAGATTCGTTTGACATGGTTAAAATATTGAGTGTTTTTAGATGCTGTTGGAATATTAATTTTTATATAAGACGTATAAAACCCGAAAATATTTTATCAGGGGTCCAATGGATCCCGGGCATCGGCCTGTAAAGATTTCAGATCCGGTATAAAAGAGAGGAAATACAGATCGGCCTGTTTTATTTCCGTGGCCGGCAGGTAGCTCAGCTCCTGCATACAACGCAGGTTGAAGATACTTCCGCTCACATAGCTCAGGTGAAAGGGATCGGACACACAGCACATTTTTTTATTCATGGGGAAGCCATTGCGCCAGGCAATGCGCACCGCGTTGCGGATATTGGTAGTGGTATGCCGGGCATAAGGCTCCAGGATCACAGCGGCTGCGGGGATCTTCAGTTCATTCACCAGGTACTTCTTCATTTCCACTGCTTCAGAAAACGGGGTGCCGATGGGATGTACATGTCCGCCGGAAACGATGATGCAGGGAGCAAGACCTTTACGGAACAGGTCTGCCCCTATGCGGCAGCGGTTCTTACCGGCATCGCTGATAGCGTCTGTATTGCCGGGGCCCGCACCCAGGATCAGCAGGGCGGAAAAGGTATATTTATCCCAGTCAGTTTTTTTCAATTGCGTGTAAGCCTCGCTGTTAGTATCCGACAGCGGCTCATAGCGCGCGCATTCATCACGTTTGTTCAGGCGCAGCAAGGCCAGTGCAAGATCGAGGGAGGGCCTGAAAAAGAGGCGCCTGTTGCTATTACCGTCATCTTTCAACGCCTGCGTCACTTTTATTTTATAGGCCGGGGATGACACATCATATACAGCGGAATCAATGGCTGCATAACGGAATCCTTTATTGGTCGTATAGGCGTTAATGATATAGTTTACTCCTTGCGCCGCATCCTTCCAGGCACGGGCAAGTAATGCGGTATCGGGCATCGCTGCGTACAATTGAAACAAGCCGCTGCTGCGCATGGCTTTCACCAGTCCTTCCATTTCCGCCGGATACCGGGTCAATAAATCAGGCAGTGTGTTGCCGATGCGGCTGATCACCTCTCCTGTAAATAAAAACGGATCTGTTATAGCTGTGATATTGAGACTAACGGAATGGGGCACACGCTGTACGTATGTTTTTCCGATACGTTGCATAGTGGTATCCCCGGCCATTATCCGGGCAATGGCAGGCATCTTTTCAAATAAAGTAAACAGGTAGAAATTTCTATCCTGGATATAATCTTTCCCCGTAAGAAAATGATAGCCGGGATCCGGGTAGGCATACTGACTTTTAGCAGCCGGTAAGAAAGCGATCAGAAAAAATAGTACAACCAGGTACTTTTTTATACTTGCCATTGGTAAAAAAACGTTACGCCATACAAAGTACGGATTACCTTTTAATAAGATTTAGTTCTATCTTTGATTTAAAATAAAAAACAATACATTAATAAATAATATGTATATCTAAGTTATTAAAAATTATATACCTATAAAACATTTAGTCATAAATATAGCATTAGCTGTAAAGATTAAAATCACTTATTTTTGGCCCGCCAATGCGGCGTAAACCGTAACTGCCAATAACCCAACAATGTATAATACCCACGAAAGAAAAAGCTTTTTACGTTTCGCTATACTCATCCTGATGGTAATCATACTGGTTACCTTTTTCATGATCATTGTTCTCCGCAAGCGGGCATCTGATCAGCTGGGCGTAGTGGTAAAAAGCCTGGTTGCTACAAAAACGGATGCAGGGCATATTGATCAGGCAGTGCAACTGTTGTATGCAGCAGACAATAATTTCCGTTTATATACACTCACTTACAACCCTACGCACTTACATACCTATATAAACGACTTACAGGAAATTAACGCACATCTTGATACTGCTATAGGCGCTACAGCCGCTGAACAACAAATGCAAGGCCTGCTGGCCGACAAGGAAGAGAAAACAGCGGTTTTCCTGCGGGGCAAGCTGTATGTAGATTCTCTCCTGCTTTTATCACAGTCGTGGGATACTGCCGCAGCGCCACCAGCGTTGCAACAGCTGAAAGCAATAAAGATACCACAGCAACAGGAAGTAGATACGATCATTACCTCAACCTCCGGTACCAGTCAGGGCAAGAAGAAATTATTCGGAAGGCTCAAAGAAGCAATTTCCAATAAGGTCAGTGTGCAACATACCCAGCAACAGGTACGGCTGGTAAAACGTCATATCGACACCAGCAGCAGTGGTGTTGCTTACAATGAAGCGGCGCTGAAACAGCTCCGGGATACTTATCAGCAATTTATGCGGGAAGCGGCGGGTAGTCATGCTAACCTGAACCGCAAAGAATATGCGCTGGTAATGGCTAACCAGCGGTTGTTTACCGAATTGCAACGATTGCTGACCACCCTGAAACAGAATGTAGTGGAGGAAGCTGACAAAAAACGTCTGCGCCTTAGCCAGGACATTAATCACTCCTTATATAGTATCGACAAGCACAGTTACTGGGAGATCCCGTTGATCCTGCTGCTGGCCGCCATTATTATTTATGGGATCGCACGTTTGTACCGTTACGACCTGGCATTGCTGCGTGCCAAGCAACAGGCAGAAAAATTTGCCCGGCAGAAAAGTGAGTTTGTGTCTACCATGAGCCATGAAATACGTACCCCTATTCACTCTTTGCTCGGCTATGCCACCAACCTGGAAAGGGAAAAACCGGGGGAAACGGTATCGGCTATACGAAATTCAGCAGAAGTATTGCTCTCTGTCGTAAATAACGTACTCGACTACACGCAGATGGAGACAAAAAAACCGGAACTACGGCAAGAAAAATTCTCTCCCCGTACTGCTATTGAAGAAGTGTGTAACAGTTTACAGATACAGGCGGAAATGAAATCGCTCCTGTTAACTACACATATTTACTTCCCTACCGGTCAGCAGGTGATAGGCGATGTGTTCCGCCTGAAACAGGTGATCACCAACCTTGTAGCAAATGCCATCAAATACACCAACAAAGGCGAAGTAAGCGTTACCGCGCAATTGCGCGATGGCAGCTTATTACAGATAACCGTAAAAGATACCGGTATAGGCATCAAAGATGAAGACCAGTCGTCTTTATTTGAAGCCTTTTCCCAGGGTCATAATGGACTCACCAAAGGTAGTGGACTGGGTTTACACATCTCCAAAAAAATCATTGATCTACATGATGGTACGATCGAAGTAAAAAGTGTGGCAGGTAAAGGATCCTCTTTCTATTTTGAAATCAGGTACCAGGCGGTGACGCCATCTCCGGGTACTATTAAAATTACAATGCCCGTGAATACTCCCAAAACAGCTGTAGCACCTCCAGGCGTGAGATTGCTGGTTGTAGAAGACAGTGTACTGAATCAGAAATTACTCGCGCTGCTCCTGGGCAGGCTGCAAGCCAACCACGTTATTACCGGCAGCGCAGAAGAAGCACTGGAACTGTATATGCAGGAATCATTTGACATGATCCTGACTGACATTGACCTCCCCGGTATGGATGGTATTGCCCTTACAGCCGCTATCAGGGAACTGCCTGATAAAAAGAAAGCCAATGTAACCATCATCGCCATTACAGGCAATGTACTGGAAGACGATATCGCCCTGTACATGCGCTGTGGCCTGAACGATTACATCATGAAACCTTACCGGGAAGAAGACATCCTCAGTAAGATCAGCGCCTATGGCTTGCTGATTTAAAGCTGAATGTATTAAATTACAGGATGACTTTCGCCGATCAGATTATACAGTTTAACCTGGGCCTCCATTTTGAAGGCGTACTTCCTGCTGGTATCAGGATGATGAACCCTTTCCGTGAAAATCCGGAAATAGTACCCATCATGCAACAATTCTATAAAAAATTTTATGATGATAAACAGCCGCGGCAACTGATACTGGGTATTAATCCCGGCAGGCTTGGCGCCGGCGCTACAGGTGTTCCATTCACAGACACCAAAAGGATGGCGGAAAAATGTGGTATTGATATACCCGGCTTCAAAACACATGAACCTTCTTCTGTTTTTATATATGATGTGATAGACGCCTACGGCGGATTGAAAAAATTCTATAAACAGTTCTACATCGGTTCTGTTTGTCCCCTTGGCTTTACTGCCTTAAAAGCAGGTGGAAAAGAAGTTAACTATAATTATTACGATAGTGCTGCGCTTATCAAAGCAGCAGATAAATTTATCATTGCCAGTTTACGGCAGCAACTGAAATGGAATATTAGCCGGGAAGTTTGTTATCTGATGGGTACGGGAAAAAATGCGGTCTTTTTTCAGGCATTGAATGCCAGGGAGAAATTTTTTAAGGAAGTAGTTCCGTTGGAACATCCGCGGTTTGTCATGCAATATAAATCCAAAACCAAAGAAGACTACATAGATAAATACCTGGCTGCTTTTACAGCACATCACTAAACCCCAATCCGGGGAATTTTTAAGCAGTGTGGACATAAATTTCGTCCGCAATCATATTAAGTAACCCCATGTTTAACCGATGGCCGGCCCCGGTTGCACCTGGTGCACGAACGTATCCGTCATCATCTTTTTCCATCACCACCTCTTCCCCATTCACATCTACGGTAAAACGTTCGGCGGAATCGGGTCTGATATAAAAACGACCACCCGCGGTATTGATCATAAACGCATTCATACACTCTTTTTTTTTGTAAATAACTGCAAACGGCGGGCCATCCATTTTTACCGCCTGGTATATTCCTTTTACTTTTCTACCGTATTAAAAACCGCCAGGGGATCATCAAGAACAAAATTGTATTCCAGCATCTTTTTTAGCTTCGAAGAAGTTACGATTTTATAAGGTAAATCCCAGGGTTGTATTTTTCTGGGTATCTCCAGGTTGAAAGCTGCTGCCGCCGCCTTATAATAATTCATCCGGAGCGGATGACCACCGGCACAGGCGTTAAAAATTTCTCCCCATACATCTTTTTCTATTACCCGGCTGATCACACCAATGCAATCATCCCGGTGGATGACGTTCATCGGCACATCATTCAGCTGCCTGCGACTGATGCGGCTCAAGGAATTCGGTATCCGGTCGTAACCTATCAGTCCGCCGAAGCGCAATACGGTTGTCCGGAACCCGGTAGCCCGGAGCAGCACTTGTTCCGCCAAACGAAGCGCCTGTCCGTTGGGGGTATCAGGCACCACGTCATTGGTTTCAGTGACCAGGTCATTGATGTCTGCATATACGGAGGTAGAACTCACAAACAGTACGCGGCGGATGCGGGTGGTTTGCAGTTTATCCCGCAGCAGTGTTATTTCCGCCACATGCGCCTCCACGCCCCGGTGGATACGCGGGGGGATATTGACGATCAGTATATCGGCGTCCCAGAACGCTTCGGGCGCGTCAAGCTGCGTTTCGCTCAATGATACTACATAACCATCAATGCCGGCTGCTTCCAGTTCGCGAACCCCTTCAACGGAGGTCCTCGCACCTTTTACAGGGTAGCCTTCCTGTAAGAAGTGCAGCGCCAGTGGCTTGCCCAGCCACCCGCAACCTAAAATGCTGATTTTTTTTAACTGTTGGTCCATGCTGGAATTAACTTTTACACGCCTGCCTGCGGCAGTATGGCGTGGCTGATGTTACATGAAAAACCGGTGAGCGATGATGAGAAAAACGCCCATTTGTAAACGGACAGGAAAGATAGGAAGTTTTCCTTTTACCCGGCACAACGAAGGGCGGGTAGCCACAATTTAATATTTCCACATCAAAAAAGCCACTGCCAGCATCATGATCAATGTTACGCCATGATTGATGTATCTCACGGTGGCAAATTCTTCATGGGCAATAGGGCGTGGATGCTCCCCGATGTAAGGCTTCTCCACTACTTGGCCGTGGTAAGTGTTAGGGCCTCCGAAGCGGCAATGGAGGATACCTGCCATGGCGGCTTCGGGGTAGCCGGCGTTCGGACTGGCATGTGCGCTGCCGTACTTCCAGACATACCTGCATGCGCGGCGGCTCCCCGATACCAGGATCATGAGCAAGGCCGTAATACGTGCCGGAAAGAAGTTGGCCACATCATCAAGACGGGCAGCGAAGCGGCCGAAATAAAGGTAGTCCGCATTTTTATAGCCTATCATGGAATCCAGGGTGTTGATCATTTTATAACACATCATACCAGGCAACCCCGCGAGTGCATAAAAGAAGAGTGGTGCAATGACGCCATCGCTGAGGTTTTCCGACATGGACTCCATCACTGCTATGCGGATCTGGTCTGGCGACAGGCTGGAGGTATCGCGGCCAACGATCCAGGAAAGACGTTTGCGTCCAGCTTCCACGCCCTCCTGGTGGAGCACATCAAATACCTCCTGCCCTTCCTGTAACAGGCTTTTATTGGCAAGCGCAAAGAAAACGAAGATGGTACTGAAAACATAGTATGCCCAGGGCCATGACCATAACCACCGCTGTACCCAATAAAAGAAGCTGTATACCACTATACATAATACGATAGTGAGGATAGCGCCTTTCATGAAACGGCCGGTTCCTGTATTGAGCCACCGGGTACCATAGCGGATCAGGCGGCCGAATAATTTTACAGGATGCGGCCAGCTGCGGGGATCTCCCAGCAGCAGATCAGCTGCATAGCCTAACAGTAACGGCAGTACGAATTTTAAATCAGGCTCCATTTTCGCAGGGCAGAGATGAGTAAACTGTTATCAGTTGCATTCCGGCAGGCCACCCGGCAGTGGCCTTGTTCCAATCCATAGAAATTGGACGCATCGCGGATCAGAACCCCGTAATGCTCCACCAACCAGGCTTTAAGTCCGGCAGCGGTACCCGTTAATGTTTCAAACAGTATAAAATGTGTGTTCGTGGGATAAACCTTGAACTCTGCCATCTTCCTGATGGCTTCCCACAAAAGATAAGTATCTGCCAAAAGCGAATCCAGGGGCAGCTCAAATTCAGCAGGATGCTCCAGGATATAATAGCCAGCTTCGAGCGCCAGACTATTGACAGACCAGGGCATTTTACCCGTGCGCACCCGCTCCAGCAATGGCTGTTGCCCTACCAGGTAACCGAGCCGCAAGCCCGGGATGCAACAGGTTTTGGTAAGAGAGCGCAGCACCAGCACATTGGGCAGGTGGTGCAGATGAGGCAGGAGGCTGCCGGCATTCCGGGTAAACTGAATATATGCTTCATCCACCACAAAAATGGTGTGCCGGTTGTGTGCAATCAGCTGGCGTAAAGCATGTTCATCCAGCGCCTGACCGGTAGGGTTATTAGGATTGCAGAGAAATACGAGATCCGTAGCGAAGTGTGTATCTGCCGTGAGCTTATCCCACAGCAGGTATTGCACCTGGTGGCGGTGTAGCTTGCAGGCGTCCTCATACTCCGCAAAAGTGGGCACCACAATGGTAGTAGCAGCCAGGCTAAAAGCCTGCGCCACAAGATAAATGGCTTCTGTGCCGCCATTGGTAACCATTACCGTGCCCGGCGACAGTTTTGCCTGCTTTTCCAGCATGGCTTGTAGTTTTATCGCGCCCGCATCGGGATAGTGATTGATGTCGCCTATCCTGGCGGCGAGGTGCTGCTTCAGCCCTTCCTGTAGCCCGCCGTACCAGACGTTAGAGCTAAAATCAGCTACTATAGGGCGATTAAACAGGTAGCCATCATCTCCGTGTCCTTGTATCATACCGTTGTTTTTTTATAACTCCAATGTCTTATAAACAGCTTTTATATCCAGATGTTCACGGATATGTGCTGCCAGTTTATCATATTGCTGATCTTTGAAACGGCGGTAGTCGAAATCCTTTACGGCCATCACTTTACCACATTGCGTCAGCAGGTCATTGATCACCACATCATTATCCAGGATACCATGCAGGTAGGTGCCCCAGCATTTGCCGCTGAGGAAATAACCATCCGGCATACCGTTGTGCAGGTGATTAAGCGGAGAGGGATGCTCACTAACGGTGTCGCCCATATGAATTTCGTAGCCTTCGCATAACTTTTCCCCGTTGCGGTAATGAAAGCTGCGTTGCTGCGTAACCTTTTCCTTTGTCAGCACCGTTGTCACCGGGAGGATGCCGAGGCCCGGTATGCTGGCGGTTTCCCCCTCCACCCCATATGGATCAGCCACCTGCGTTCCCATCATCTGATAACCACCGCAAATACCGATCACTACTTTATTTCGTTTATGCGCCTCCGTTATAGCACGGGCGGTTCCGTTATTTTTGATAGCTACCAGGTCAGCAATCGTATGTTTGCTGCCGGGCAGAATAATGATATCTGCGGCAGCAATATCGGCGGGGTTATCTGTATAAAAAATATTTACGCGCTCATCTTTCTCCAACACATTAAAGTCTGTAAAATTAGACATGTGGCGCAGTAATACTACCGCAATATTTACTTTTCCGGTGCTTAGTTTTTTATGTCTGATCGATAGACCCAGGGAATCTTCTTCTTCAATATGAATATCCTGGTAGTAAGGCAGCACACCTGTAACGGGTACGCCGGTAAGGGATTCCAGCTGTTTACGCCCATCGTCAAACAGCCGGATGTCGCCCCTGAATTTATTGATGATGATCCCTTTTATCAATGCTTTTTCTTCCGGCGGCAACAGTGCGATGGTACCGTAAACACTACCGAAGATGCCACCCCGGTCGATATCCGCAATGAGGTATACCGCCGCTCCTGCATGTAGTGCTATCCGCATATTAGTGATGTCGCGGTGGCGGAGATTCAGTTCTGAAATACTGCCGGCGCCTTCCATCACGATGGGGTTATACCGGGCAGACAAGCGATTGAATGCCCCTTTCACTTCTTCAAACAACAGGTGCTTGTCGTCCTGCATAAAATATTCCCAGGCTGACTGATTACCGGCAGGTTTACCATGCAACACCAGCTGGGCACTTTGATCGTTGGTAGGTTTCAGGAGTACCGGGTTCATATCGGTATGACAGGGCACGCCCGCGGCTTCCGCCTGAACGGCCTGCGCACGGCCTATCTCCAGGCCATCGGGGGTAGCGTAGCTATTGAGTGACATATTCTGCGCCTTGAAGGGAGCAGGCGAATAACCATCTTGTTTAAGTATCCGGCAAAACCCGGCGGTGATCACGCTTTTACCTACATCAGAGGCGGTGCCAGCAAACATAAGTGGCCGGAGTTGTTTCATGGATGTAAGGTACTAAAGAGGGATTATAATCTAAACAGTTCATCTCCTACTCCGCTATTCACAACAACTTTTGTCATCTTCATATTTGTTTCAAAACCACCGGCGGTAGCCTTATATTTAAAGGGTACCTGTATGCCGCTTACATCGCGGTAGTCGCTATAATCCGTTACCACATTACTGTCCGTCGTCCCTTCCTGCCCCTCCAGTGTAATGGATCGCAACTTCAACCCGGTCTTTGTGTCATAGTAGTTTTTATACAGCATACCATTGGGCAAGGCCACCGTTACAACATACACTTCCCTGTCATTGACATAATCTGTTACCGGTGACAGCTCCAGCTTTGCATTATCCGGGGAAGCCAGGAAATAAGTTTCTGCAAACAGCAGGTTCTTTTCTTTCCATATCCCTTTTTCAGCAGCGGTAAGCGGTACTTCCTTTCCCATCTTCCAGATTTTCACGGAATCTCCGTTGATCACCAGTTTACGCGATACTGCATTGATAACAGGAATGAATACTTCCTGCCATACTTTGCCCGGTTGTTTGTAAGTTGTTTTTAATGTTACCTGTGTACCCTGCGTATCGCCTTCTCCTTCCAGGATATAATCCTTTACGCCTTTCAGCTTATCGGCACCGCCAATAGCCTGTATGTAATGGTTTAGTATATCCGTGGCCGTAGTACCTGCGGGAACCGGTTTTCCCGGGTCGGCTTTCCAGGTATTATTGGATGGATTGATATCCGGGAATACGCCTTCCGGATCAATGACTACGCTGGCCAGCTTCACTTTGGAAGGATAACGGACAACCCAGGTAGCGCCGCGCTGCCATACTTCCACCGGTAGCCGTAACGTATCTGTTTTACCGTTTTCTTCTTTGATGCCGATCACCACAGGCATGGGTAGCTGTTCCAGGTTCTCAATGGTAATGAGTGCCCCTTGTGCAGGATCATTCTTCACGTATGCCACATTTTTTATGCCCTGATCCAGTTTCCAGTTGTACATAAACCATCCGCGCCAGAACCAGCCCAGGTCTTCTCCCGCTGCATTTTCTATTGTGCGGAAAAAATCCCATGGTGTAGGGTGTTTAAACGCCCAGCGTTGAATATATTCACGAAGGGCATAATCAAAACGCGCACGCCCCAGGATCTGGTCGCGGAGCAAATTCAATCCCATGGCCGGTTTGAAATAGGCCGCCACACCATTATAACCCAGATTAATAACATCAGGGGTATTCATGATGGGTTCTGCCCTGGCAGAAAACATCATAGGCGCCATTCGCTGTGCTTTTTGCGGGAAATAAAATTCGCCCTTATTAAAGGCCTCGGTGGAGATGACATTGAGGAAAGTGTTGAAGCCCTCATCCATCCAGGCATATTTACGTTCATTGGAACCCACGATCATAGGGAACCAGTTGTGACCGAATTCATGATCGGTGACACCCCACAAACCACCCCTGGTAGCCCGCCAGGAACAGAATACAATACCGGGATATTCCATACCGCCTACCAGGCCGGCAACATTGGTAGCTACCGGGTAAGTATAAGGAAACCATTGATTGGAATAGTGTTCGAGACAACCTTTTACAAATTCAGTAGACCGTCCCCAGGCATCTGCAGCACTGCATTCCAGCGGGTAGACGGATTGTGCGAGTGACTTTTTTCCGTTGGGAAGGTTGATGCGTGCAGCATCCCATATGAATGCTGCTGAAGCAGCCCAGGCAACATCACGACTGTTTTTGCAGGTGAAGTGCCAGGTACGGTTTCCATTGGCGTGTTTATTATTCAGCTCCGTGCTGTCGCGGATCATAATGGTTTTGTCGCTGTTCCTGGCCTTTGCCAGCCTCGATTGCTCTAACGGAGAAAGCACCTGCGCAGCATTGACCAGTTCACCCGAACCTGCCAGGATCATGTTGGCCGGTGCGGTAATGCGGTAGTCGAAATTGCCGTATTCAAGATAAAACTCCGCCGCACCGAGGTATGGTATATTATTCCAGCCAGATACATCATCATATACAGCCATCCGCGGATACCACTGCGCTATTTCGTAGATCCATCCGTTGGCCGTGCGCAGGCGGCTGGTGCGGTCTGTCCCGTATTCAGGGATCGTATAAGCGTATTCGATAGTGATCTGAATAGAAGCGCCTGTTTTCATGGCTTGTGCCAGGCGGATCTGCATGCGGGTATCATCCACCAGGTAATCAGCTGCGGCTGTTTTACCACCACTGCTGATGCGCACTGTTTTCAGTTCAAAACCATTGGTGTAGTTCCGGTTGGCGAAGCGGTCGCCGGTAACAGCTATGGTAGCAGTGCCACGGGAGTCTTCCCGGAACACGTTCTGGTCCAGCTGTAACCAAAGAAAAGGTAGCTGACCGGGGCTGTTATTTTTATAAGTGATCACGACCGATCCACTGATGCGGTGCTGCAGGGTATCGAGGGTAACTGCTATTTTATAATCAGCAGCATTTTGCCAGTATTTTGGTCCAGGTGCACCACTTGCACTGCGGTATTCGTTGCCGTTATCCGGATAAAAAAAGGGCGCAAAAGCCTCGTGCTGATCGTATTTAGGCGCAGTCTGAGATACTCCCTGTTGCGCCGTGCCGCAGAGTAATAATGTGGCGAGCGCATAGATTCTGTTGACTTTCATCTGAGTGCGGTATGATTAGATGTTGTAGCTATAAATATACACAAGAAATGATTATGAGTAATGGATGATAAAGCGGGCAGGCATTCTTATTTTGATAACGGAAATGGGCATACGAAATTATCACAGGCCCGGGGTTAAAGCCACCGGGCCATTTTTCAGGACGAGACAGGGTATCATCATTTTACATCAGCTCACACCTGGTTAAATAATTTTTTGGCGTGTTTCAGCCGGAAGGCAAAAATGATGCTGAGGATGCCGGTCAGGCAAAAGGCGGCAGCCATCAGGCCAAGGATGGTAGCCACCCCCAGCGCAGGATTGTCCAATATAACCACGGCAACAATGATCAGCAGGATACCTCCCAGGAGTACCCAACCCCAGTTAGGGATTTTAGCCGTATTGAGCTGAATGGAAAAGCCGATCAGGCTGATTCCCCTGAACATAAACCAGAAACCGAGGAAAAACGGGATTACCGCCATGGTAACACTGGGGTATATCATGAGGATAAACCCGATTACCAGGTCCACAATGCCGGAGGCGAGCGACCATCCCCATCCATGCATTTCCTCGCGGTTGCTCACCGCAAAGACAATTTCAAAGATCCCCGTTACAAATAAGGTGACACTGAAAAAGATACTGAGCAATATATAGCTACTGAAGGGATTGCTAAAAACGACGGCGCCGGCAATGAGAAAAATAATCCCGTTGAGCAGGTAAAGCCACCAGTATTTTACGTTTGTGCGGATAACAGAAAGGATTTTTGACATGAATTTTATTTTAATGTTATAAAATAATGACAATCCATATCTTCCTAACACCGTCTTTAACAAAAAGTTCGGGATAACATCTCCTTAAAAAAAGGGGAAAAGACCTAACTTTGTAGGGAATGATTTAAATCATAGATTAAACAAAAAGTGGAAACTATCTTTGTAAAGATCATTCAAATCATAGATTTATAAATAATACGGAAATTTTCATTGTGTGATGAACAAGGCGATTAAGCAAGATAGAATAGCACCAAACTGGTTGCATCAAGTAGATTTTCTGGGGATACATGCTATTCCCCTGCTGGCATTTTTTACCGGCACAAGAGCATTTGACTGGATATTATGCGGTGTATTATACGTTGTGCGTATGTTTTTTGTGACTGCCGGCTATCACCGGTATTTCTCGCATCGTGCCTTTAAAACGTCGCGGTTCTTCCAGTTTATCCTGGCAGGCGGCGCACAGAGCAGTTTGCAGAAAGGCGCCCTGTGGTGGTCAGCCAATCACCGTATCCATCACAAACACAGTGATACCCCTGAAGATCCGCATTCTGCCAATGTGTATGGCTTCTGGTATGCACATATCGGCTGGATCATGGGCCCTGAATATAAACCTACCCGTTTTGACCTGATCAAGGATCATAAGGCGAAGGAATTATTCTGGCTCAATAAATACCACATGATTCCTGCCCTGGTATTAATGGTGGCAGTATATTTTGTAGGTAATAAAGTGAACGGAGCCGGCTGGTTCGACTGGACAGCAGGTTTATCTACTGTACTGATCGGATTTTTCCTGAGTACCGTATTACTGTATCACGGCACCTTTACGATCAATTCCCTGATGCATAAAATCGGTAACAAACGTTACTACACCGGTGATGAATCCCGCAATAGTCTCATCCTGGCGTTGATAACACTGGGTGAAGGATGGCATAACAACCACCACTATTATCAGAGTGCTGCACGTCAGGGCTTCTACTGGTGGGAAATAGATATTACCTATTACACCATCAAAGTATTAGGCTGGCTGGGCATTGTATGGGAGATCCGTCCGGTACCTGCTAAAATGAAAGGTATGAATAAGCTGAAAGACATGAAACCGGCGCAGATAGCTCAATTACAACATGACGAAATCGGATAAGTGATAACTGAAAATAAAAAACAAAACCCCGTTAGGTATTATACTTAACGGGGTTTTTGCTTTTTCATCGCTACATTTTTGGTACATCATCTGCGTTTTTCTATTATCTTGTTTGCCTGAAAACTAATATTCCATGCAATACACACCAGCAGCTGACAGATATGACAGCATGATCTATAACCGTTGTGGAAAGAGTGGTATCCAGCTTCCGGCGATATCACTGGGACTATGGCACAACTTCGGTTCCATTGATAACTTTGAAAATGGCCGGAGTATTATCCGTCGTGCTTTTGACAAAGGCATTACCCATTTTGATCTGGCAAACAACTATGGTCCGGAACCTGGTAGTGCAGAAGAAAATTTTGGCCGGGTACTGAAGCTGGACTTCACCGGTCACCTGCGTGATGAACTGATCATTTCTTCCAAAGCCGGTTACCTGATGTGGCCCGGCCCTTATGGAGATAAAGGCTCCCGTAAATACCTGGTGTCCAGTCTCGATCAGAGCCTGCGCCGCATGCAACTGGATTATGTGGATATATTTTATTCCCATCGTCCTGATCCGGATACCCCCATTGAAGAAACGATGGGCGCACTGCACAGCATTGTACAACAAGGCAAGGCACTGTATGTAGGACTTTCCAATTATACCGCCGAACAAACAAAGGAAGCAGTGGCAGTTCTGCAATCACTGGGTACCCCCTGCCTGATCCATCAGCCGAAATACAGCATGTTTGAACGTTGGGTAGAAAACGGTCTGCTGGATGTACTGGAAGCTAACGGTGTGGGATGTATCCCTTTCTCTCCGCTCGCACAGGGCCTCCTCACCGATCGTTATCTGAACGGAATCCCCCCAGGTTCCCGCGCCAGCAAACCCAGTGGCTTCTTACAGGAAAACGAAGTATCACCGGAGAAAATTGAGAAGATCAAAAAGTTACACGCCTTAGCACAGAAAAGAGGACAGTCGCTTGCCCAGATGGCCCTCGCATGGCTTCTGAAAGACAAACGGATCACCACCGTGCTGATAGGCGCCAGTTCCGTAGGTCAACTGGATAACAACCTGGAAACATTGCGGAATACCGCTTTTGACAAAGAAGAACTGGTAGCTATTGAAGCCATCCTGGGATAAATATTTTTGCTGTTCGTGATTTTTTTTGCAGATCACGAACAGCAAAAATTTACTTCCGTGGCTTTGCTCTTTCATATTGAACCGGCCATTTCATTTCGTCGGCGTTTAATTCGAATGCAGCCCGCAACGGAAAATAAGGATCCCGTAAAAACTCACGCGCCATCAGTACAAGATCTGCGCGGCCTTCTGCTATAATTGATTCCGCTTCAGCAGGCGTAGTGATCATACCCACCGCACCCGTAGCAATACCTGCTTCCTTGCGCACCTTCTCCGCAAAAGGTGTCTGGTATAACGGTCCTACCTTTATCTGTTGATGAGCAGCCAAACCACCCGAAGAGCAATCTAGCAGGTCCACCCCTTTTCCTTTCAATATGGTGGCCAGTTTCACCGATTCTTCCGGATTCCAGCCATGATCCGCCCAATCTGTTACAGAAAGCCTTACCAGCAACGGGTATTTTTCCGGCCACACCGTACGCACGGTTTCCACTGTTTCCAGCAACAGTCGTATCCTGTTTTCAAAAGTTCCGCCATAGTTATCCGTACGTTGGTTACTAAGGGGAGATAAAAAACTATGCAGGAGATAACCGTGTGCAGCATGCAATTCCACTACCTGGAAACCTGCTTTCAGCGCGCGTTGTGCAGCGGCTTTAAAATCATCCAGCACTTTGCGTATGCCCGCTGCCGTGAGTGCCACCGGCATGGGATACGCTTCATTAAAAGGGATGGCACTGGGTGCTACGGCCTCCCAGCCACCTTCTTCCCGTGATACCTCTACCTTGCCATTCCCATCCCAGGGTCTGAATGTACTGGCTTTCCTGCCGGCATGGGCCAGCTGAATACCGGGCACCGCACCCTGTGCGGTTACAAATGCCGTAATCCTTTGCAGCATGGCGATATGCTCCTCTTTCCAGATACCCAGATCCTGCGGTGAGATACGCCCTTCCGGTGATACCGCTGTGGCTTCGGTAAATACCAACGCGGCTCCTCCTACTGCGCGACTGCCCAGGTGTACCAGGTGCCAGTCGTTGGCAAACCCGTCATGAGAGGAATACTCACACATAGGTGATACCGCAATTCGATTGCGTAATAGCACCTCTCTTAACTGTAAAGAGCTGAACAAATGAGACATAAGCAGTTGCGTTTTAGAAATTTAAAATTAAGGTTTTGTTACTGAACTTACTTCGGCCGCAGGCCTGTTATCTTTCCTTAAAACACAATAAAGTAATATCCTCGAAATATTGTAATTTGGCCGCATATACCTATATACCACATGTACCTGTTCATCCCTGTTGAACGTAAACTGATTGCCCTAGCACTAAGTCTGCTGTTTTGTTGCCTCTTATCCCTTGCAGCAAAAGCGCAGCTAAAAGCTGATTTTACTGCTTCTTCGACCAGTGAATGCGAACCGCTTACCAGCACCACTTTCAATGACATATCAACCGGTAATCCCACTTCCTGGAAATGGGATCTGGGTAACGGGTCTGTCTCCACTGAACGAAATCCGAAGGCATCTTATGTGAAGCCGGGTACCTATACCGTCACCCTTACGGTGAAAGATGCCTCCGGAGCCAGTTCAACGGAAACCAAAACCAGCTATATCTCCGTATGGTCCAAACCTGTTGTTGATTTCAGCGTTACGCCGGCCATTGGTTGCGCTCCGCTTCAAACTACTTTTACGGATAAATCCAATCCGGTCAGTGGTACGCTGAATGAATTTACCTGGGATTTCGGAGATGGTACCAACGGTAGCGGTAGTAGCGTGGGCCATACTTACAATACGCCCAGCGTGTATACAGTCATACTCTCGGTTACTAATAGTCACGGGTGTACTAATTTCAAGGTTATGGATAAAGCGGTAGATGTAGCACCCGCTATTAATGCAGATTTTACTGTTACGGAAAAGATATTATGTAAAGCACCGGTAGACGTATTGTTTACCAACACCAGCACCGGCCCCGGAACCCTGAATTATAAGTGGGAATTTGATGATGGCGTTACCACCGCAGTGAAAGACCCCGGCAAACATACTTTTACCAGTAAAGGCACCCATAGTATCAGGCTAACGGTAACGAATGACCGAAAATGCAGCGCCACCAAAATAGCAGATGATATTAATGTAGCTAATTATAAAACAGATTTCACCTTTCCCACTCCCATCTGTACCGATAATTACAACAATTACGTGGCTTCCTTTTCACCGGCATCACCCGCCAGCATCACCTGGGAGTTCAATGGTGTAAATTCATGGACCAACTATAATACCGCCAACTATTCATCGGCAGCGGCAGGGCCATTGAAAGTAAAGCTCACGGCACAATATGGCAACTGCCTGGATGTGGTGGAAAAAGACCTGGTGGTAAAAGCCTCACCAACAGCCAATATCAGTACGGATAATCAACCCATTTGTAATGTACCTGCTACGGTAAACTTTAAGGATAATTCCACCGGCGCTACCAGCTGGAAATGGGATTTTGGTGATGGCCAGAGCTCCACTGCACAAAGCCCTTCCCATACGTATAACTATGAGAGCTATTTCTACGTATACCTGACCGCTACCAATGCCGCGGGCTGCGCTGTAACCAGTAACACCAACTTCGGCATCTATAAAACAAACATCACCGCGTACGCTTCCGTTACAAGCGGCTGTGAAGGAATGGAACCTGCATTCTTCGCCAGCAGCAGTAGCAGTGATCAGATAAAAACATATGAGTGGGATTTCGGAGATGCCACCCCAAAATCAACTGAGGCTACGCCCACCCATCTGTATGCGAAAGCTGGTCATTATACAGTTAAACTAAAATACACTACCGTCAACGGCTGTACGGGAACTGTAAATACCAAAAGTGCCGTTGATATCTATAAGAAACCTACACCGGATTTTTATTCGCCTTCAGCGCCCACAGTATGTGGTAATACACCCACTTCATTTATAAATAAAACCGACATTGGCGACTCCTATCAATGGGACTTCGGGGATGGTCTTTACCAGGAAAACTATACACCCAACCCTACCCATAGCTATAAGGAGCCCGGCGTATATGACGTAACACTCACGGTAGGCAATTACACCTGTTACAATAGTGTTACTAAAAAGGCATACATCACCGCAATCGATCCCTTTCCCCGCTTCAGCCAAAATGCGCTGGATTGTAAGCAACGCACCATCCTCAGCTTTGATGAACACTCCATAGGGGCAACCGGCTGGAAGTGGACCTGGGGAGATGGAAAAGATACTTCCTATAGCGTCCAGGGGAATCCTATTACACATATCTACAGTAAAACAGGTGTTTATACAGTAACACTTACCACTACTGCCGGCGCCTGTACTACTTCCGAAACAAGGCAGGTACAGATGATCGCGCCTTCACCAATTACCATTACATCAGACGTTACCACGCTATGTAGCAATGAAAGCGTGGCGGCAAAGGTCACGGCGTATGATCCATCTATTTATAGCAGTAACTATGCCTGGTCGTGGCTCGCTAATAATGTAAATCAAAGCTGGTGGTATGAGAAAACACAATTTACCTATACTAACCTGCAACCGGGGAAACAGGCTATACAGGTAGTGGTGCAGAACAACCTGGGTTGCTACGACAGCAGTAACGTGATAGACATTGCGGTACGTGGTCCGGTAGCCGGGTTTAACTTACCCAGCACTATTGAATGCCGCGATAAAGAAGTGGCATTTACAGATGCCACTGATCTTACCTATAGTAAAGGCATTAAAAAATGGGAATGGAACTTTGGCGATGGCACCTCTCCACAAACCTTTACCAGTGGACCTTTCAAGCACACTTACAAAACAGCCGGATATTATATTACACCTGCTGTAACGGTAACGGATATAGAAGGTTGTGTCAGCAGTTATGCCGGACAACAATTACAGGTGAATGGCCCGAATGCGAATTTTTATATGGCTAATTCCCTGATAAAACCCGGTAGTGATGCTTATTTTTACGATAACTCCAATGAGGTTGGGGGCACCATCACTTCCATGTTATGGGATTTTGGCGATGGCAATACAGCGACCGATTTTTACGGTACCACCCATAATTATCCCGATAAAGGATTGTATGAGGTAAAACTACAGATCAAAGATGATAACGGTTGCGAAGATGAAATGGTGCAACAACTAAAGGTATCCTCCGTAGGCGCAGGATTCACGTATACCTCTTCTTTTGTTAATGGTGGCTCCTGTGCGCCCATGGTGTTCCGCTTCACCAATACCTCTCTTAATTTTGCTTCCTGTTTCTGGGATTTTGGTGATGGCAGTACATCCGATCAGATTAATCCCGTGCATACCTATACCGAGTCCGGTCACTATAAAGTGATTTTAAAAGTAAAAGGTGATGCCGATACGGAAGATGAATCTGAGGAGATCGTAGAAGTAAAAGGACCCTTTGCCACCATCACAGCCAGTGATGAAGGTGGTTGCCTGGAGAAAGAAATTGAATTTACCGTTATTGCACCGGACGCACAGGAATTGAGCTGGGACTTTACGGATGGCATCATTGAGCAGACAAAAGAACTGCAGATCAAACATGCATTTAAAGTACCGGGTATCTATAAGCCGCGGCTGCTCATGAAAGATGCAGCCGGCTGCAAAGGCAGCGCCATGCTGGATCACCCGATTGTTATTGATCAGCTGGACATACAGTTGAATCCTTCACCAGCGTTTATCTGCGATGAAGGTCAGCTTACCTTTGCGCCGGTATTCAACAGCTTTTCCATTGAAGACCTGGGCAAGCCTGGCACCTATCAATGGACCTTTGACCCATTACTGGCACCAACAGACATTACCACAGCTACACCCGGCTTCTACCTGGATAAACCAGGAAAATATGATTTTAGTCTTACCGCCACTACGGTATATGGCTGCAAGGAAACGGTGCCAGTTACTATCAACGTATACCCCAAACCGTTAGCCGCCATTTCTGGCTCCGATCAGGTTTGTAAAGATGCCAACATCGATTTCAGCGGCAGCGTTACAAAAGCAACGGATGTTACCTGGAAATGGGACTTTGGTAATGGTCAAACAGATACACAACAACAACCGGCGGCTACTTCCTTTGCTACAACCGGTAATTTTGATATAGCCCTTACCGTTACCAGCAAAGACGGCTGCACACATGAAGCACATCATCCCCTACTGGTATTACCATTACCGGTAATCAACGCTAGCGCCCCCAGTGATTTTGTTTGTCTTCATAATACCATCCTATTACACGCTGGCGGTGGCAGCCAATATGAATGGACACCCGCAACCGGGTTGGATAACCCACTGTTACCGGAACCAAAAGCAAGCCCCGAAGAAACGACTACTTACCAGGTAAAAGTAACCGATAACAATGGCTGCATCAATACAGACGAGATAACGCTCCGGGTCGTGCAACCCTTTACGATTCAGGCTACACCGGATACCATTATTTGCCTGGGTGATAAATTACCGTTGCGCGTCTGGGGAGCAGATTATTATAAGTGGGAAGGCACCGGTCTTGACAATACCGGTAACGCCTCTACGCAGGCCACACTCACCAGCAAAGGCCGGTATACTTATAATGTGACCGGTTACGATCGTGAAAACTGCTTTTCAGATAATACCACCCTGCAAGTACAGGTAAACCAGGCCCCTACCGTAGAACTGGGGCCAGACAGGCAAATCATGGCTGGCATACCGCTGAACCTCACTGCCACCAGTACCAGCAGGGACGTGATGCGCTGGAAATGGTCGCCGGTTACCTCCGTGGATTGCTATTACTGTCCTGTTATCCAGGTAACACCTAATCTCACTACCCAATATACACTGGAAGTAGAAAACATATATGGCTGTAAAGCCAAAGACGATATGATGGTGTATGTGATCTGCAACCAGGGCGCTATTTTTATGCCCAATGCTTTTACACCGAATCATGATGGACAAAACGAGCGTTGCTATCCCAAAGGAAAGGGGGTGAAAGAGATCGCCTATTTAAAGATCTATGACCGTTGGGGTACACTCGTATTCGAAAATGCGCACTTCCAGCTGAATAGTCCTTCCGCAGGCTGGGATGGCCGCAGCAAAGGCAAAGAGGCGCCCATAGGTACCTATATCTATATGATGCAAACGGTGTGCGAAAATGGAGAAATATTCGACTTCAGGGGAAATATTACGTTGATTAAATAACGTTTTTACAAAGCGTCCGGCACATCCCGGACGCTTTATTCTTCTTATAGTTTTATCGTCTTATTTGTTATAATCGGTCTTGCCCAGAAGCCGATGCTCAGAATATATCCCATCGTCAGATACAGGAAACACATACCGGTACGTAATCCCCAATGATCACCCAGGCCGCCGACAATAAGCGGTAAAATCGCGCCGCCGATAATACCTGTAACAAGGATGCCTGCAAAAGAGCCGTGGTGTTCTGATACCGAGTTTAGCGCCAGGGAAAAAATAACCGGATACATCACGGAAGCGAAGAAACCTACCAGCGGAAAAGCGATGAGTGCTGTTTGACCATTACCGAATAATGCCGCAGTGAGACTGATCATCGCCAGCAAAGTAAAGCCTATCAATACTTTCCGGCTATCTACCAGTTTAAGTAACAGGAGTCCCAATACACCACCTGCTGTCATCAGTCCCCAGAAATAGGCGACCGCATTAGCGCCGGTCGTTTGTGGATTATACTGGTGATAGGTGGCCAGGAATTGTGAGATCCAATTGGCAATGCCCTGCTCTGTTCCTACATAGCAAAAGATCGCTGCGAAATAAAGTAATACCACTGGCTTCTTCAGCAGATCCATATGTGTTTTCAGCGGACCTACTTCTTCTTCCTTTGTAAGGGCTACCTGTGGAAATACTGACACAGCAATGATTACCACCATCAACAGACAAATCAAGGTAAACAGCCAGTAGAGTGATATCCAGGGCAGGCTTGCCGGCACCAGGGATGCCAAACCACCCATAGAACCATCGTGCATATTTACTACCAGGTACGAATATACGAGTGGACTAACAAAAGACGCCAGTCCGAAGATCAGCTGCGCCAGCACGGAGTTGAAAGCATAGTTCTCTTCTCCGCCGGAAATACGTAACAGCGGGTTGATCACCACCTGTAACATGGCCATGCCGCAGCCAATTAAGAAAAGCGACAGTACAGCGGTTAAATAATTCGGATACAAAGACAAGAGTAATGCCCCGCTAAAAGCCACCAGGAAAGCAGCTATCATGATCTTCTTTTCCTTGTACCGTTCTATGAGCATGCCTGCGGGAATACTCATCACACCATAAGCAATAAAAAAAGCAAACGGTAATAATGCTACCATCGTGAGGCTCAAATTGAAACCCTTGATAATATCGGGTATCAGCGGGCCAATCACATTGGTCAGAAAAGAAATCACAAAAAAGGTGAGCATTATTAAACCGACGATGTAATAGTTACGTTTCATTCTTGATTGGTTGATACGATGTTCCAGCCACTAACAGCTATCATCGCGGGTTGTTGTTTCAGATCTTTGGTATAAACATAACTATTAATAGTGATATTTTCACCTGGCAGTAATGTGAAATCATTATCTTCCCAAAATACCGGTACAACAGTTTCTCCGCTTGTCTTACGGCGGATATCCAGGTGTATCATAAAGGCCAGGTGTGTACCCGGGTTACGGATTGTTACCCGTGCAAAAGTAGTATACCCCTTTTGTGTGAATGTTTGCTGCACTTCCGGTTTTACGGGAGGTAATTGCTGCAGTAACTGCAGGTCTGCAAACTGTGTTTGCGGGGTCACGTACCAATTGGTTTTCGCAGTATCCAGCAAGTCTTGTTTTGTTGATAGCACATAAAAATTGCGGCTAACTGTTTTGCCCTGTTCTTCCAGGCGCAGATCCAGGAACCACGTAGTGGTGGCGGGTATTTCCGGCAATGCCGGCAGGTGCAGGGCATCCTGGGCAGCCAGTCCACTGATAACGGTATCTTTTTGCCATACCTTATGCAGCGCGGCATCCAGTACATGAATCTTTGCTTTCAGGGATGGCGCCGGCATGCTGGTGTTGTTGATAATATCCACGCCCTTTGTTCCATAGTTGTAGGAGATATGCCATGGCTCTCCGGCTTTTCTTGCACCATAGAAAGCGCCGGTGGGTAGCAGGTAATAATCGTATAGCTGCCACCACAATTTAGGCCAGGAGGAATTATACATCCACTGGATAATGCCGGTAGCACGCGGACGATTGGCCGTAAAGGCTTCCATCATGGCGCGCATGCCTTCGTAGTTGAGATACTGCGCTTTGCGCAGGTAATCTTCCAGGCTAACGGGCGCGCCTAAACGCTTATTCATCGCATTGTTGTAATAGTCCAGGTTGTGGAACTCCCCCCTTGCCGCATGATACATCCAGGAACTGCTGATAGGCCACAGGGAATCTTTGGGGATCATCTTCTTCAGGCTCTCCAGCAGCGGCACTTCCGGGCCGGGACCTGTTTCCGTATTAAAGCCGAAGGCGCCGCCGTTTTTATCATCTATATACCAATAGTCCGGTGGCACATAATCGTAAGGGCCGCGCATTTTTACGGCAGCAGGGCCAGTGATACTGCTGGTATTATCATGCGCCGAACTCAATGCCGGGCGGGTAGGATCATATTCTTTCAGGATGTCGAGGTATTTTTGTTCCAGTGCGGGGCGGGGAAGTTTATCACTACCATACACCCATACAAATACAGAAGGATGGTTACGCAACCATATAACCTGGTCTTTCCAGGATGTTGCTACAACAAACTGTTGCTCCGGGGTCTTGATGCCGCCGAAATCATCTGCTTCCGAGATAAAATAATTATCCCATTCCCAGGCCGCACTCCAGCCCACCATGATCAGGATACCTTTCTCATCGCACAGATCATAGAGATGCTGATTGTTTCCCCAGAAGCCTTCCATGCGGATGGTGTTGAGGTTCATATGTACAGCGTATTCAATACCTGCCCGTTCATATTCCGGGGTAGCGTTGAGTAGCATAGGGTCTGTCCAGCCGCCACCGCGGATCAGCAGCTTCTTACCATTGAGCGTATAGCCACGGTGTCCTTCGGCATTGATGTAATCCCCTACAGAGCGGATGCCAAAGGTAACCGTTCGTTTATCCGATACCGTAGGAGCAACAAATTGCAACGACAACTTATACAGTTCCGGTTTGCCCAGGTCGCGGGTCCACCACAGGCGGGGATTGCTGATATTCAGTTGTACGTACTCCTGCGGGGTAAAGACAACCTTCCTGCTGCTATGGGGAGATAAAGTTATTTTTTGAGAGATAGTAATGCCCGGAGTAATATTGCCTTCCAGTGTACCACTCACCGCTTTATCGCTGTGATTATGCAGGAGCGCACTCACGGTAAGGGCTGCACGTTTTAAGGTAGCCGTATCCACCCTTGTTTGTACAAAAGGCTGGGAAATGGCGACTGGACCGCTTAACAGCAGGTGCACATCACGCCAGATACCCATGTTATGATCCGGTGGCGCAGGATTCCAGTCAACAAAGCCGAGCGTGGGCTCACCGGGACCGGGGGCAGTAAGTTTTAGTGCCAGCACGTTAGTGCCGGTATGCGCCACCTTGCTCACATCAAACCTAAACCGGCGGAAACCGCCTTTCACCGTATCTGCTGCGGCGATCTGCACACCATTCAGCCAGATGTCTGCCCGGTAATTGATCCCGTTAAACACCAGTTGTACTACCTGTCCTTCCTGCATAGCGGGCAGCTCAAACGTAGTACGATGCCACCAGGGAGCTTTGAACTGATCTCCGGGGATCTTCTCCATATTCCGGTCAAAGAAAACATCTTTGTATACCCCGTTATCTACCAGTGCAGCCATCACGGTACCGGGTACCTTGGCAGCGTACCAGTTTGCAGGAGAGAAACTACCGGAAGAAATCTCTTTACCATCTCCCCTAACGTTAACGGATGATTGAATTTTCCAGTGCTGTTCCAGTGGTTTATCTGCTGTAATCCATTGTTGCCAGGCCTGCGCAGGCATAGCAAGGGCCATTAACAGTGGCAGGAAATAGCCATGTTTCATATGAATGGTTTAAAAGAAGGCGGAGTGATGTACTCCGCCTTATGATATGCAATAATTAATACCCAGTATTTTGTATGAGTGCTGAAGTGCCATTCTTTGTGCTCAGATCTATCTGGCGTTGGGGAATAGGGAAATATTCATTTTTATTGGCAGTAAAGTGGGCACCTTTAAGATCAGTGGTGATAGTTGTTTCATATGCAAAGAATTTATTCAAATCTGTTGCAGCAGTTTTCCAGCGTACCAGGTCGAAGAAGCGGTGTCCTTCCATAGCCAGTTCCAGCTTGCGTTCGAAGTAAATTGCTTTCAGGGCGTATGCCTTTCCTTTTGCTGTAAAAGTGTTGGCAGGATACTTACTGATTTTATAATTCGCGGCGGGTGTATCTGTTGCACCTCCCAACGGATCAGCAGGATCAATATAAGTATGTACCCATCCTACCGGGTCCATCATACGGCCACGTACCATGTCTACATATTGCTGGGCGATATCCAGGCTTCCGGCCTGCGCCTGGCATTCAGCAGCCATAAGCAATACATCTGAAAAACGGATCAGTACATAGTTGATCGCATTACCGGGCGCCCATCCGTTGGGATCGTAATACTTATCCTGTGTGGACTGCATGTATACATTCTTTAGCGGAGAATATGGGCCGGCAGAAGCCTGGCTGCGAATCCACAAGTCGCCGGGATGGAGTCCCCAATCAAGATAAGGCAGCCCTCTGCGGCCTACGGTCCAATCCAGTCGCGGGTCCAGGTTGCCCTGATCAGGTGTAAAAGAAGCCGTGCTGGCAATACCCATATCTGTTTTCAATGGGTGCTGATTATAATCGTCGAGGTAAGGAAGACCGTTGGCATCCGTGCGATAAGAGTTAGCCAGATCCAGTGAAGGCTGATAGAACCCGCAACAGCTGAAAGGTCCGCCATACGGATAGTTCAGCATTTCGCCCTGGTTGGCATTGGCACTTGTTCCGGAACCATCATTGGCGCTGTATTGAATAGAGAATACAGATTCCTGGTTATTTTCAGTGGCCGCATCATAGTTATCATGAAACTTCGGCATCAGTTTAAACGGCAGTCCTTTTGTTGTAATACCGTTGTGGATCACGGTTTCAAAGAGCCGCATCGCATCTGTATATTTACCTTCATACAGGTATGTTTTAGCCAGATAAGCGGCAGCAGCCCATTTATTAGCGCGACCAACTTCCGACTGTCTGTCATTCAGATTTTCATAAGCAAATTTAAAATCTGCTTCAATCAGCGGCCATATATCTTTATCATTCGGTACCTTAAACTGATCCACATCGAGGTTTTCAAAGCCGGAGGTGTTTTCATCAATATAAGATACTTTATTAAACATCTTTTTCAGGTCTGAATAATAATGACCACGCAGGAAACGTGCTTCCCCGGCCACTTCTGCCTTCTCGGCATCTGTCATATCCGTTACCTTACCCAGGAGATACAATACAAAATTACAACGACGGATACCTTCATAGCCAACGCGCCATTTATCATTAAAGAAACCGTCGGTAGCCGTAGCGCCAAACATAGCGATGGTCAGTGCGGAACTGGCATCATCCGGAGAGCTGCCCTTATGCGCATCTCCACCGCATACGCTGCCATAGATCCAGTTATCAGGAGATACCGCGTAGCCACTTCCGCCGGAGAGATTTACCATATCGCCGTCTACGAAGTCCTGTCCGTCCAGTGCACCATAGGCGCCTATCAGCAAAATGTTCACGCCTTTTTTACTTGTCATCTGACCCTCATCCAGTGCAGCCTGTGGCGGCTTTTCGAGGAAACTTTTGCTGCAACCGGACATTAAAGCAGCCATGGTAAAAGCTGTACCTAATAATATATGATTGAATGATTTCATGATCGTACATTTTTAATGAAGCATATATTAGAAACCCACATTTACACCAATAAGAAACTGGCGCTGATTGGGATAGGAACCTTCGTCTACACCGAAATCGGTAATACCGGAGCCACCGATTTCCGGATCAAGCCCTGAATACTTTGTAATGGTAAACAGGTTTGCAGCCTGCACGTATACGCGGAACTTCTCTATATGTAATCTATTCAATGCGCCGGCAGGCAACGTATAGCCGATCTGCATATTTTTAGCGCGCAGATAGGCACCGTTTTCTACCATGTAGGAGTTAGGAACTGCGCTGGTGCTCGTGTACCGGTTGATCTCCTGAATGGGTACTTTCGCGTTATGATTTTCCGGTGTCCAGGAATCATACAAAGCTGTTTTACTTTTTGCACCTTCGAAAGTAGCGTAGAAATCACGCCACCAGCGTACATTATTCCAGATCTGATTGCCATGCACACCAAACAGGAAAATGCTGAAGTCGAATGCTTTATAAGTAAGACCGATATTAAGACCGTAAGAGAAATCAGGATTGGGATTACCCAGGAAAGTACGGTCGTCTGCATTGATCTGTCCATCGCCATTTACGTCAGCATAGCGGAAACGCCCCAGCCCTTCATCGGTCTGATAGATGGCTTCCGGATCATTGTTTACCTTTTGTGCCTGTGCATCTGCTGCTGCAATTTCTTCTGCTGTATTCCAGAAGCCATCGATCTTATATCCGAAGAAAGAAGATACCGATTGTCCTACCGCGTTGCGGATGATATTGCCGCCATCAAAACGGCGGGAATCTGTTTCAAAATAATCTACACCATCTGCAATTTTAACGATCTTATTTTTATAGGTAGTCAGTGTACCCATTACGTTTAGTTTAAGATTGCGGGCGAGATTTGCATGCCAGCCAACAGAAAAGTCGAAGCCTTCATTTTTCATGCGGGCAATATTCACAAAGGGCGAGGTTCCGGTACCAGCAAGGCCCGGCAGCTCAGGGTTGTACAACAGGTCTTTAATATCTTTACGGAAATAATCAACAGAGAAATCGAGATGACCGTCGAGTAAAGTTGCATCCAACCCAAAATTGGCGTTTACATCACTCTCCCATTTTGCATTGGGATTACCAATCTGAAATCCTGCAAAACCCGGCGTGAGTCCATTATTTACTCCACTCAGGTCGTAATAGGAAGAGTTACGGTTACCACCGAAGAGAGAGTAGCCGTTGTTAACACCCAGGTTCAGTTGATTACCCATCACACCCCATCCGCCACGGATCTTCAGATCGGAGATCCAGGTCACCTTCTTCATAAATTCTTCCTGTGAGATACGCCAGCCTGCTGTTACAGCAGGGAACCATCCAAAATGATTATTCAGGAACCTGGAAGAACCATCGCGGCGGATCGTACCGCTGATCAGGTATTTATCTTTAAAGGAATAATCAACACGGCCCAGCAGGGAATACAGCGCATCCATAGAGCGGTTGCTGAAGTTTGTTTGTGTACCTGTACCACTGGAAAGATCCGGGAAATTAGGATCAAAGGTGAAATAATCCTGGGTGGTACCGCCCACCTCACGGCTGCGGCTATCGAATGCTTCCGTGCCCACAAGCACTTTCAGGTCATGTTTATTATCCAGCAGCTGGTGATAAGTAAGGGTGTTCGTCCACGTCCAGTCGTGACCGTTAGAAGCGTTTTCTGAATAAGAATTTACGCTGGCATTTTCTTTATTCTCATACTGCGGATAAGTAAATGTGTGCTGCCAGTTGGAATAAATCTGTCCGCCGAAGCTGGTACGAAAAGTCAGGTATTTCAGGAAGTCTACTTCTCCATAAATATTACCAAACATACGTGTACTCAGGCCACGGTCATTACGGGTGCGGTATTGCATGGCTACGGGATTGAAGGCATCTCCCATATCATCCGGTTTTGAACCGGCAAAATTTCCTTTGATATCGTATACAGGTATCAGTGTTTGTTCACGCATAGCATGACCGATCACTGCATCCGATGAAAGAATGTCTACAGAAGGGTTGTCTGTCATGGAGAATGCGAGGTTCTCTCCTACCCTAATATTGCTGCGGATATTGTATTGCGTGTTAGACCGGATCGTATATCTTTTCAGGTAAGTATTTATCAGCGTGCCTTGCTGATTGAAATAGTTGAGGGAAAAGAGATAGTTCCCCTTATCGCTGCCACCGCTCACGGCCACGTTGTGGCTGGTAATAGGTGCAGGCCGGAAAACCTCGTGGTACCAGTCAGTTCCGGCTTTATTGGCCCTTACGATCTGGTAAAAATCATTCACTTCTTCAGGATCGGTATAATCCGGATTTACAAAATACAGGCTGGGATCTGTAGAAGGATCGCCTTCTTTAGCGCCCATGGGCAGAATATAGTCCGGTAATACTGGTGTGGCGCCGTTTCCATACAGTGCATCACTGGGATCTACATCAGAATTTTTATAGGCCAGCCAACGGAGGTTGGCGCGTTCCTGCGGATTGAGTGTATTCCAGACATTGCCCTTTTTGGGATATTGGCGGCCATAGTAGCCATCATAGGTGACCGCAATCTTTCCTTTACCTCTCCTGGTAGTGATGATAATAACGCCATTGGATGCACGCGCACCATAAATAGAAGCTGCACCGGCATCTTTCAATACCTGCAAACTGGCTACATCATTGGGGTTGAGATCTGCGATATCATCAGTAGGAACACCATCAACGACATAGAGCGGTGCGTTATTGCCAAAAGTATTGACACCGCGGATCCTTATCTGCGGCGCTTCTCCGGGCTGTCCTGATCCGATTACGGTTACACCGGATGCCTGTCCCTGTAGTTGTTCTGTTATCTGTGCGGAGGGTTGTTTTACCAGGTTATCAATATCCACCACGGCTACAGACCCTGTGAGGTCTTTTTTGCGCTGAGTGGTGTAACCTGTCACCACGATTTCATTGAGGGCGCTGGCGCCTTCTTTCAACGTAATATTGATGACTGCCCTGTTGCCTACAGCGATGTATTGTGTTTCATAACCGATGTAGGTGATCTCCAGCTGATCATCGCTTTTACCGGGTGTGCTGAGTGCATAGGTACCATCCGTATTGGTGACAGTACCGGTAGAAGTACCGGTAACGCGAACGGTTACACCGCCAACAGGATTCCCTTTTTCATCTTTGATCAGCCCCTTTACCGGGTGCTGTTGCAGGTTGATATCGTGTGCAGCCGGAACGGGTGCTGATGCCGCTTTTTCCGTTACCATGTAAAAATGATCGCGCACTTTTTCAAAGTGAAGATTAAAGGGAGATAATGCTTTGAGCAGGGCCTCTTCCGGCGACTGGCAGGCAGTAACAGATAGTTGTACCCGTTTACTTTTCACCAGGTTGCTTTTGTAAGCGATAGATACCTTAAAATGATCTTCTATCAGGTGCAACACTGTTTTCAGGGAAGATTCATCGGGTTGTATGTTAGTACGATTACCAGTTTCAGGGGGAATCTTTTGCCCGCTTATAGCCAGGTCCTGCGCGGTTGCCGATTGTGATAGGAAATACAGGGCTAATGATTGCATTAGCAATACACGTAAACCTTTTTTCATTTTGAACAGGTTTTAACGATTAATAATGAAACTTTCTATGGTAAAAGGTGGCCTGCCTTTTATTTCTTTTGAATCCAGACTTCGTCGCCTCTTTGGTTGAATTGCATACGGAAAACTCTCCGCAGCTGTACCAACATGGTATCAGCATCATAAATAAGGGGCATGGAGCCGGAAACCTTGTAGTTAAGTAGTTGTGTGTCGCGCACGACCAATGTTTTACCAAAGACCTGCTGCATGAAAGCAGCTGCATCTGCCAGTGAATAATCTTCCATTACCAGTCTGCCGGTACGCCAGGAAGTATAACGGGAAGCATTCACACTGCTTTTGGTATAGTCACCATCCAGTTTGTTGTAACGTAATAGTTCGCCGGGTTTCAGGTACATTTTAGCAGCTTTATCGTTACGCATTTCGCCGATATTGAGCAGGATACTACCCTGTTGTAATACCACTACGATCTCTTTACCGCTGCTATTCACATTAAACTGTGTACCTAATACTTCCACACTCAGGTTGTCGTAAGTGTGTACGATAAATTTTTGTTGAGATGATTTATGTTTGACATGAAAGAAAGCCTCACCATCCAGCCATACTTCGCGCAGCTGCTGATCCTGTGCAGCATACAGGAGTTTTGAATCTGCATTGAGTGTCACTTCCGAGCTATCGGGCAGCAGGAAGGTTTTTGTTTCCCCCAGCTTTGTATGCGCACTTACGATCACCGGTTTATTACCGTCCTGCATCATCCACCATCCGCCTGCCAGTAAAGTACCTATCACCAATACGGCTGCATATTTCCAGGCATGTTTCCACCAGGTGCTACGCGGAATCTCTTCAGCGCCCTGCTGCTCCTCCAGTCCACTCCATACAGCCTCCCACAGGTGCTCCTTTTCACCGGAGGACAGCTGGTACGACTTAAAGCCGATGCTTTGCACCAGTTGCCTCGCTTCCCGGATGACGGGTGCTTTATCAGGATATTGAAGCAGCCATCTTTCCCAGAACACATGATGTACCTCCGGCTCCAATATCCATTGCTGAAAATCTTCATCCAGTGCGAATTCACGGGCAGAATATGATGAATAGTCTTTGAATGCCAAAAGATGCGCTTTTTCTTAAAGAGCAGGTAGCGGGTTAAATCTCATCGCTTTTGGGAAAGTTTTTTTTATCTGCTCAAAAGTGTGAGCAATAAAGGGAGGGGAATTGTTTTTTTCAGGATGCTGATAGCTTTGGAGATGGTATTATATACGGAATCTACCTGCATGGCCATAATGCCGGCTACTTCCTGGTAGCTGAGGTTTTGATAAAAGCGGAGGTAAATAGCTTCCCGTTGCCTGCGGGAAAGATGGCCCAGGGCTTCCTGCAACAAACGTTGCTGTTCTGCTGCAGTTTCTTCCAGGATCAGGTTATTTTCTCTTGGGAGCGTGTATTCGAACTCAAAAGATTCCCAGGAGTCGCGGTGTTGCCAGCGGCGGTCTTTTTGCAGGGAACGGAGCAGGCGGCGGCGCAAGCTGCTGATGAGGTAATAGCGGACATTCTGAATAGTAGTAGTGAGGTGTTCACGGGAGAGCCACAGGTCCTGGAACAGGTCCTGCAAGGCGTCATTCACCCTTTCCTTATCCTGGCAGAAGTGCATGCCGTAATGAAAGAGGTGATCTATATGTGTTTCATAAATTTCAGCGAAGGCGTGGCGGTCTCCCTCCAGAAAGCGTCCCCAAAGTGAGGAATGGGAAGCCACAACCTGTAAGCCTGTAAGTAAGGCTTTCCCTTTATCCATGCTATTTTGGTTGTAAAGATAAAGCTGGGCAATTATTCTGACACCTGCAAATATTTTTTTGGTACGGGATATGCAGCTGGATTTTGTATCTATTCACCCCATTAAACAAACATTATGAAACACCTTAGCTATTTTATGCTGACAGCAATGATCGTTTTTATGAGTAGTTGTCAGGTGATCGGTGGTATTTTCAAGGCAGGCGTATGGACGGGTATCTTTGCAGTAGCAGTAGTGATAGCGGTGATTGTATTCCTGATAACGCGCGGGTCTAAGCGGGATTAAAAAAAAATTCAAAAAAGAGGGTACAAAATTTTAAAAAATGAAATAATTGGCTACTTTTGCATCCCGTCACTGAAAAGAGACAACCGGAAAGTTCGGGACGTAGCGCAGCCCGGTAGCGCACTTGCATGGGGTGCAAGGGGTCGCTAGTTCGAATCTAGTCGTCCCGACACTAAGAAAAAAGCCTTACAGTTAAGACTGTAGGGCTTTTTTCATTGTTCAAAACTCCGATATTTAGCTTTCCCCTATGGATAAACCAGCACATAATATGACCTATAAATACCCGGTTTGGGTCACAAAATGGGTCACAAATCCAAGAATCTCCCTGGAGAGATTAGCATCACCAATCATAAAGGGCGTATCAGATTACGATGGCGGGTTAATACAGAACGCTATTCACTAAATCTCCCATATTCGTACACAGATAGCAACCTTCATCATGCAACCGTTAAAGTCACAGAAATTAAACTGGATATACTGAAAGGTTGTTTTGATCCATCATTGGAAAAATACAAAGAAGAGATCCGGTTATTAAAGCCTAAAAAGCAGGTTGAACAACCAAAAGAAGCTACCAGCAAACATGAACTGCTTAAACAGCTTGTTCCAAGATTTAATTTCTGGACAAAGCATATACGTAACATTGACATTGACAACTCCTTCGACTACCTGTATACACGGAGGCTGTTGGAGAAACAGGGGAACCTACCGGTTGACGAAATTGTAATATGCCTTAACAGGGATCAAGTTGCTCCTACTACCTTCAATCGAAGGCTGGGATTCTTAAAGAGCTTTTTAACCTGGCTACAGAATAAATCAGAAATAACCTATAACCCTTTGGCTGATGTCAGCAGAAGGAAGGTAAAGAAAAAGGTGCTTGACAGGAGGAAGCCGCTTTCAGAAGATGAAATACTCTCATTCCTGAATGCTATACAGGAAAACACCTATTGTCCCTCCAACTCACGGTTTAAGCACGCTCATTATTACCCCTTCTTCCTCTTCATTTTTTACACTGGGGTAAGGAACGCAGAAGCAGTTGGATTACGTGTAAAACATATAAACCTTACTGCTAACACCGTTGAAATTTCAGAAACATTTGCCCGGAGTGTAAAAGGAACCAGCCATGTCGCCCGAATCAGGAAGGAAACAAAGACTGATAATGTCAGGTATCTACCACTAAACGAGGAATTAAGGCTGCTATTAATCAAACAGATAAAAGGCAGGAAAGAGGACGATTTCGTATTCCCCTCCCCTAGAGGAATGTGTATCGATGATCATATGCTACAACGCCGCATATACAAACCAGTAATGAAAGCGTTAGGTTTTGGAGATAAAGACTTGTATGCAGCAAGACACAGTTTCGGAACACGGTCTATTCAGCAGGGAATATCTGTTACTGATACCGCTTATGCATTGGGCCATTCTACCATTGAAACAGCAGTAAGGACGTATGTGCATGTGGAGAAGCCGACTACGGCATTGCCGAGTATTAGTAGGAAGGTAGGATAAAACGTATGTATTTATACAGGTGATATTGAAGAGGGCGTATAAATTTATAGGTATAAACCAGTAAAATATACGCCCTCATTCTAGTATATCTATTTTCTGAAAAATTGCGAAAAATAAAAATTGCGAAAAATATATTAGAAAAATTATGCTAAAAAGCCGCTACTGACAAGAGGAAGTAGCCTTTTGCTGCATTTCTTGTGCAATTGTTATTCAAATGATACCAACCATTTCTTTTGAATGTCAATTATGTCAGCTGATACAACTGCAGGATTAAAAAATGGGTCATCTCTGTTTAGTTGAACTCTAACATCTGCATTTGAGTAACAAATAAAACCGTGTGCTTCTAATTCATATTTCAAATCGCCAATTCGCTTCTTTGAATTAGTAGAGGGGTCTAACATTTCAAATTCATAAATATTCCCTTCTTGAAACAAAGAGATAATTTGCGTTGTCATGTAGCTTTGAGACTTTTCGTTTCGCTCAGAGTCGTAAGTGTAATTAATCTGTTTATTGCTTTTAAACGTAACTATTGCCTTTCTGGAGTTGCCGTACTCTTTCAATTTTAAAAAAGCATAACACTTTTCTAGTCCATCATCTGAGGTTGATAATTCAAGAACTTCATTTTGAATTTCCGAAGAGGAAAATTGATTATAAAAAGCTGGCATTAAGTTTCTAGCTGCGTTCAAATACTCCTCAACAACATTTTCATAATCTAAATCTTTTAATGCAGAATTCAGCATGTCCTCAAAAGTCTTGTCTTTTAAGAGTTTGGCTTTCCTTTTTTCAATTATTTGTTTAGCGGCTAAATAAATTACCAGATTTTGCAAGTATTCATGGCTAGTAATGTCATTAAAGGATTGAAGCTTCAAAAAGTATAGGCTTAATTCTTGTTTTATATCAGTTTGTGTCATGTTGCGAAATTTATAGCGTACAACTTATAAATATCTACAATATAGATAAATTAGGCGTTATATGCATCTATGGTACTCGGTCTATTGAACAGTGGCTGCTACCAGCAATGCTTATGCGATGGGGCATGCTACTTCGGAAACAGTTATACCTAGTTACGTGGATATAACTAAACCCTCTACTACACTGCCAAGCATCAACTATAGGTCGCAATATTAATCTATTAGACCATCTCGACAAGCTAGAGGAAACCCTCTACTAGCTTACTTAAATGTTTCAATAACTAGCTAAATCAAGGTTATTATTTCATGCTGCTTTAAAAAAAGAAAATATTACTGGTTTCAAGTGGCAAAATTCATAGTTTTGTCAGAATCCTAAAAAAGAAAATCAATGTACCAAAGTGAAATTCGCGACAGCGTTATACAAGCTCTTTTGGAAAAGGCCGCCAATAGAAATTATGGTAACTATCTAAGCAAAATACTTTTGACGCGTGTACGAGGTCTAAATAATCAGAATATAACATTTGATTTTCCGGTCACGGCTATCATTGGCACTAACGGAAGCGGAAAAACAACAATAATAGGATCAGCCGCTATCATTTATAAAGACATTCAACCAAAAAAATATTTTGCCAGAGGCGGTAACCTAGATCTTGATATGAGCAATTGGGAAATTCAATATGAACTCATTGATAGGTCAAAAGTTGCTAACGATATTATCAAAAGAACTGCAAACTTCAAAAGATTACGATGGAATAGAAATCCACTGGATAGAAAGGTTTTAGATTTTGGAGTGTCCCGTACTGTCCCTCCCATTGAGAAAAATGAATTCAATCGCTTTGCTAATAGCAAAGTAATGTTTCAAACGACTAATATCTATCCCATGACTCAAACGTTAGGCGTAGCCATAAGTCAAATTTTAGGGAAAGATGTTTCTTCATTCAGGTACATTAGATTCAATGAATCTGGAGATATCGACTTTCTTTCCGGTAAGAACCAAAGCGGTCAGCAGTATTCCGAATTTCATTTTGGCGCGGGAGAATCAAGTATAATTAGAATGGTTTCACAAATTGAAGCATTGCCAGATAATTCGCTTGTGCTAATTGAAGAAATAGAAAATGGGTTACATCCAATTGCAACTATCAAAATGGTTGAATACTTGATCGACGTTGCCTATCGAAAAAAAATCCAATCAATATTTACTACTCATTCTGACTATGCGTTAAAACCACTACCCAATAAGGCTATTTGGGCAACGATTGATGGAAAATTATACCAAGGTAAATTAAACATTCATTCACTCAGGGCAATTACAGGCGAAATTGATCTCAAACTTGCGATCTTTGTTGAAGATGAATTCGCAAAAATGTGGGTAGAGTCAATGCTTAGGTATGAAGATGGCATATCCCTAGATACTATGGAAATTCATCCGTTAAATGGTGATGGAAATGCGGTCAATATGCACAAGCACCACATGTTAAACCCAACGGTAAAGGAAAAATTCCCATCTATTTGTATCATTGATGGAGACTCTAGGCAGGTTGATGATCCTACCAATTCCATTTTCAGACTACCTGGTGAATCCCCTGAGAATTACATTTATAATTCAGTCTTGGAAAAAATTGATGAGTTTAAAATTATTTTGGCAGCAGCATTGCATAAAAGACCTGATCAGGCCGATCAGGTTGCCAAAATAATAGCTGATATTAGATTGACAAATCGTGATCCACATGTCTTATTTTCGCAAGTAGGAATGAAACTTGGTCTAATACCAGAGGACTTGGTAAAAATGGCTTTCTTAGCAGTCTGGAATCAAGCCTTCCCCGAGGAAAGACAGACCCTTCTTTCTGGCTTTTATGATAAGATTCCAAAGGAGGGATAGCTATCCAAAGTGATTCATCAACTACAGGTGTCTTATTCGTGAAATTAACATAGGGTATACGTTTATGAAATATGAAAATTCCTGAGATGTATACCCTAATTGATTTAGGCTAAATTATAGAAAATTGAAAAATACTTCTAAATAATAAAACTCCCGATTAACGAAGAAAGCTACATCATCCGCTTCTTCTGCGGTTCCGAATCTACTTTGACTAGCTCACACCTTTTCTTTAAAAATTATAGCAATACATATAAGCCTCAAGATTCAACGAACACAGATGTTCTCCAACGCAGAAATTGGCATATCACTTCTTTCGGCTTAAAACCTTTAAAATGTATGCTCAATTATTATAAATGACTAAAAACATCACAGGTTTACCCCTGCATGAAAAATGTTTATCCCTTTTAGCTATCTTAGGAAAAGAAGCGAAAGAGCAACATACTGATTTTAGACAGAAATGGGTAGATGGTCTTTTCGTAGTAGCCCCTTCCCCCATAGAAAAAACACCTTATTTTTTCCTTCATTCATAGATTTTGTTATTATATCCTCTATATTCCTTAATAGCTGCATTTTAAAGCCGTTAGCAGCCTTTTCCCACACGGCTAAACAAAAGCTATCAGACCAACGCACTAACTGGTGCAATAACCCCATTATTACATTTTAATGGTGGTCTATAGCCGACATGCTTTTCAATCTCCTCTGATATCACATTCCGAACATATTCGATATTGGGTTCGGTTGTCAATATTGAATCATGGACAGTAAAAATTGGGACATCTGGTCTTTCCTTCTTAATTCTATTTGGTATTATTTTCAGCATAATAAAACCCTCCATACCTTGTAGAAGCCACGAACAATATCGATAATCAATCTTTTTCAAAAGATCGAGTAGACCATGCACAACAGGGAAGAGTTGTTTAAATAGGGCAATGGGATTTATCTGATAATTCCTGCAATCCATATCTATATCTATGTCATCTGGATTTCCGTACATTACCCACATTACCATTTTTTTTACTTCCTCTCTAACCTGGTATTTTATGTGGCAGTGCTCCAAATAAATATCCATCATATATTCGTAGAGGTCACCACTAACAACTAGATTTTGGTATTTTTCTAAATCACAAGAACGTTTACTGTAGGCATTTCCATCGCTTTCTGCTAGCATATTGATATATTTAATTATACTTTTATAATATATACTAGTATCAGTCTTTCTTACCCTCTTATATAATAGAGGATGCACGTTCTTAAACTTGAAATCATATCTACTTGTAGGACTCATCCAAAAGTCCTTATTAAACAAACCGAGAATAAAAAATGGTTGACAATTGGATATATCAATTTCTACCAACTTTTGACCTCCATAAGTTATGTACTGACGCAACTTTCGAGGTAAACTAGTGATAGTGGAATAAAATCTCCTCGTTCTTTCTGAAATGGAGAAACGCCAATTTTGTTCCATGATGTTGTTAATGGTAATAATTCCATGCTGGTATCTGGGATCAGATTTTACGTAAGTGGTGTTAAGTTCGTTAATAACTTTGTCCTTATTAATTCCTAGATCGCCAGATTTAAAGAAGGAAGTGACATACTTGTACTCCTTTTGAGCAATCGCCATTTTATCATCCCCAGTGGAGATAATCGATAGTTTTTTCAACAGGACAGGATCACTAACGATGCTTTCCTTCAATGGGGAATTTCTATAAACTGCTGTAAACCTGTATTCACGGCAACGTTCACCAGGTGTATATGCCCCTGTTGATTGAAGAATCTCAGTTCTCAGAGCATACCCTAAATAATGTTGATAATCCCTGACATACTTTACAAGAATCTGCGCACAGAGTGTAGTCCAACCGTCAACCAAAGGCGAACGTGATTGTGTGGGTACTGCTTTTACCAGATACAGTAGGTACCGTAGGTTATCAATATGAAATGGATGAAAATTTGGTGGGTATTGGGAGATGTACTTGTCTAAATCAAGATTCTCAGGTAAAAAAATTTTTCTACTCATCCAGATATACGCAATAAGCATATATTCTGATATAAATTGTTTTTCATTATTGGTTTTTTGATATATTAAAGGAGAAAGCAATTGCTTGCTAGTGGCTGATCTTTATGACCAATGTTTAAAACTGTGAAGGTATATTTTATGGAATCTGATACTAAAAGTGGTGTCACCAAAATACATGCAAAGATACGTATATTATTTGAATATATCTAATTTTATTTGTATTTTTTGTTAATAAATCACTCTCCAATTATACTTTATTTTAAATTTCATCAAGATCCCTACTATGAATAAAAGAAACGAGCCAGACGCCCCTCTTATAGACAGTTTCGCAGATATGGAAGAAGTCGACAGTCTTTCTCTTGGGTCACAGATGCACCCTGTAGAATGGGCATTGAAGAAAAGGTATGATAGCAGGTACAATATCATTACCGGTCAGGTTGAAGTAAAGAAGAAAAAAGAGACGAAATACACTTCTTTAACTGATTATTTGCTCAATTCCATTATGCGAGACTTTCTTAAGAATGGTATTAAATGTACCTCCACTCTCTTAGCAGACTTTCTAAATTCGGATTTCAGTCCACGTTATGACCTATTCAGTGAATATTTTAAAAATCTTCCTGAATGGGATAAAGAAGATCATGTTCGCAAATTGGCGTCTACCATAAGGTGTAAGAATCAGGATTTATGGGAAATACATTTAAAGAAATGGCTCGTTGCAATGGTTGCAGGCCTGCTGGATCCAAAGGTGGTAAATCATACTGTTCTTGTTTTAGTAGGCGCGCAAGGTATTGGAAAAACAACCTGGTTACTAAATTTGGTACCTAAAGAATTGCAGAACCACGCATTTATGGGACTTGTTCACCCAGACAACAAAGATACAATTGTTAATCTCTCCGAATGTATGCTGATAATTTTGGATGAATTGGAAACGATGAACAGAAAAAGCGTAGGTGTATTGAAAGAAGTAATTACACAATCTCAAATTAGAGTGCGAAGACCATACGCACGTAATGCCGAGACATTGATACGCCGAGCCTCTTTTGTTGGCTCAGTAAATAGTATAGAATTTCTAAATGATCCTACTGGGTCAAGGCGTTTCTTATGTCATGAAGTGGAAAGTATGATTTATAACCATGAGATTGATTTAGCGCAATTATATTCACAATTATTATGTCTTTACAGATCAAAATTTGCCTATTGGTTTAATGACGAAGAAATAGCAGAAGTATGCAAGAATAATGATCAATATCAGATAAGCACCCCAGAAGAAGAAATGCTTCTAAAATATTTCGCACCGGGTACCAAAGAAAATGGGAAATTCTATAATGCTACTAACATCGTTCTTTTCCTTCAAAAGGTTACTTCCAATAAAATTACCTATTCACCAAACATAATGGGGAAAATGCTGAAAAAGAACAAATTTGAACGGAAGAAACAAAAAAGTGATTGGGGATATTTTTTGATGTTTCAATTGGATGACAAAGAGTATGAACTACTTTAAGGGTAAGTAGGGTAAGTATAAAACCTCAAAAGTATTAAATAAAAGAAAATGATTACTTGGATAACCTTGGTTACCCTACCCTAATCAAAATCGATTAACTGCTTTACTGGTACCTTGAGAATTTTAGCTATCAATGGTAGATAGCTAATTGCCGTATTGAGCTGCCCTCTCTCCATGCGGCCTATCTGGCTAGGTGGTAAACCACATTCATTAGCTAAATCTTCCTGCGAAAACCCCTTCCCCTTACGAATATTTCTTAGTTGCTCCCCGAATTTCTGTAAAAATGCTTCGTCCCTATAATATTTCATAGAGGCAAAGAGACGGGCATCACTCAACCTAAATAAGAGCAAATTTGCTCTATTTTGAAAAATAGCCTACTTTCGATAAGGTAGATTCCCTATAAATCAATAGATACTTTTCAAAACAATCTAAAACACGAAATACCTATGCAAAATGTACGGAGCGTCTTCTTATTAGTTATTCTTGCTATTCCACCTCTAATAATAAAGGCGCAGAAAATCCCAGAATATGACCATGTCATGCTGAACGGTGCTAAGGTTATAGAACCTACTTATTCAAACCTAATTGGACTCACATTATGCGATGAAAGCATCTTTATTAAAACTATGACAGCCTATGGTTATGAAGTGTCATATAACTATTCAACCGGATACAATGAAGCCTTTCTTTGGATAGATAACTCCCAATATGCAATCTCTATTAAAAAGAACAAATATCAGATTTTCATGATGTTTACACCAGACAAGTTTGATTTCGCGGTAAAGTTGATAGAGGACTTAAATCGTAAAGGACAAGTTTCTACAGTTAGGGGAGGGTATCAAAGTTATAAAATAGTTAGCCAATTACCTGATAACTATTATGCTAAATTTGTCCTCAACATTAAAAATGATATAAAGAATCATACCGGATTAATTAGTATGGAAATTAACAAATAGAAAAAAAATATCATTTACAATGAATCACAGAAAATGGCTACTCCTTCTTATTTGCTTTCTATTAAAGACATTAGCACTAAAAGCTCAAAGAGGAATTGAATACTATGAAACACATTGGGGTTATACTAGTGATGAAATATTCGAAAGAATTATTGCAAGCGGACTATTAGTTATTTTGGCAGCCCGGATGAGGCGCTCTTCTGAAAAGTACATTGTAAAAATTGGAAACGTAATTGGTGTAGTAGCAGGTTTAGTGCTTCTTTACTTCAGTATTGTGGCGTTTGATATGGCATGGAAGTATCTCGTTGGTATAATTATTATCATCATTGTTCTGTATGCTTTTTTAAATTCAAGTCAAAAAAAGTAAAGCACACTGCTCACTCATATGCACTGGCCATCACTTGAAAATTTTCCAAAAGAAGAATACCTGCCATTAACTCCGGAGCAAAAAGAATTATGGAATAAATATACCAGCCTCCCCTTCGTTGAGTTTAATTTTGAAGTGGTTTGCATACTAAATATCACTTCAACAAAAAGAGCAATCAAAATTTACACGCGGTTCAACGAACTGGGAGTCTACTATGTCTATCCCCTAAGTCGCTCCTGTAAGGACCCCATAAGGGAAACCAATAACCTTATCGATCCTGAATTAAACAGGCTGGAGCAGGGAGATATGGAGTTGACTCTCCATTCTACAACTGACCTGTTAAATTACTTAAAGCATCTTTCAGCAGGACTACCAATAATGATGTGCTATCGGCTTTCCTTCATTGGGGATGATCTAGCACTGAATACCGCATTCATAAAGGAATTGGAACAGGCTAAAACATCCCCTATAGAAGAATATACAGGAGTGCTGAAAGAATGGAGCCTGGCTTTAAGAAAGTACTTTATTGATTAAGCAATCTCGCCCACGCTTGCTCCCCCGCCTTGTATTCACGCGGATACCAAGGTCCCTCCCAACCACCGCCCCATCCCGAAAGGTTCCACCGTTCCCCCCGGTGTCTGAACCTCACTGTCATTAATTCACCTAAAAATCTACCTCAATGGTTACCATCACAAATTACCATGTGCGTAAAAGCAGCACAGGAAAGACATTTATTACACTGGAGATTCAAAGTGGTATTGAAATGATTCAAAGCCAGCAAACTGGAAAGTTCTACGCTACTGCAAAGAAATCTAGCATTCCATCTACGTTTGACGAATCCACCGCAAAAATGCTGATAGGGACACAAATGTCCGGTACAATTGAACGTATAGAGTGTGATCCTTATGATTATACTGTACAGCAGACGGGCGAAGTCATTAGTCTGGCGCATACCTATTCGTACCAACCTGAATCCTTTAGTAAGGCGAATACACCGCAATTACAAGGAAGCTGACCATCCAGAATTTTCTTATTAACGGGGCAAGGTGAATTTCATCTTGTCCTTTTTATTTACTATTCAAAATCCTGAAACATGCAACTTCGTCAAGCGCAAAGAAATAAAGCAAAAATAAAAATGGCATTGGCTGGCCCAAGTGGCTCAGGGAAAACTAAGAGCAGCCTGCTTACAGCCTATGGTCTATGCGGATGCTGGAACAAAATAGCCATCATTGATACTGAGAATAATTCGGCAGATCTGTATGCGGATTTAGGCCCCTATCAGGTATTAACATTATCACCTCCATTTACTACTGAGAAATATATTAATGCTATTATAACCTGCCAGCAGAAAGGTATAGAGGCTATTATTATTGATTCCATCACCCATGAATGGGAGTATATTCTTGATATTCATGGGAACATGACTGGCAATTCGTATACCAACTGGAATAAGGTCACACCGATGCACAATTCATTTGTACAAGCCATTCTACAATCACCTGTTCACGTTATTTCCACTATAAGAACTAAGCAGGATTACGTTCTTACCGAAAAAAACGGGAAGATGGTTCCTGAAAAAGTAGGAATGAAAGCTATTACCAGAGAGGGTATGGACTATGAATTTACATTAGTACTTGACCTTGATATGAAAAATCAGGCCACTGCAAGTAAAGACAGGACTGGTTTATTCATGAACAAGCCACCAGTAATAATTACACCTGACATGGGTATAGAAATTCTGGAATGGTGCAATCAGGGGTCAACAGACCCAAAGGTAAATCTCCCTCCTGATCTTACAGACAAAATAAACAATTGTAAATCCATTGATGAATTGCTGGACCTGTACATGAAAAGTCCTGAAAATCAGCAATCCCATTTGCAGGAGTTTACTACCCAAAGACAGCGCCTGAGCCAATTAGGAACAAACATTAATAACCAATAAAATCCCAATATCATGGAACTTGTACGCGAGTATCTGGCTTTTGAGTCAGAAGAAGTACCTATTTCAGAAAGCAGGCCATTTATTGAGGCCAACACAATACCAGCCAAACTAAAGGAGATCAAGGAATCACACATTATTCCAGTTTTCACAAAAGACAATGAGCAGGTTATCAGTCATGCAAATTTCATAGAGACGGCGGTAAATGTTGTTGATCAACTATTCAGTAAAGAGCTGGTTTTAAAGCCCAACACTAGGCTATCCCATCCAATTAAAGGAAGAGTTCCCTCAGCGAGAGATAAGCCCGTAAATCAACTACTAGAGCATGAAAAGACCCTTTACTATGAAAGGATGGCTTTTATAATTGAAATACCATCCATTTCAGATTACATCGGAGGAAATCAGCTTTCGTTAACTGTAGGTGGTGTAAAGGCTTATAACCTGGATAACCTTTCTACAAAGAAAGGTGCCGATGAACATTTTAAAGTGTTTATAGGCTTTCAGAATAAAGTATGTACAAATATGTGCGTATGGTCTGATGGCTATGTAGGTGACCTTAAAGTAAAAAACCAGCATCAGCTTTATACGGCTATTTACAATCTGTTCAGTAGCTATCAATCTGCCAGTCATCTAGCCACCATGAAGGATTTAACCAATTACTTTTTGACGGAACAGCAGTTCGCAAAGTTGGTAGGTAAAGCCAGAATGTATAATCATCTCCCAACAGACATAAAAGCAGAGATGCCACCTCTCCTATTTGGAGATAATCAGATTGGAGCTGTAGTAAAGGATTACTACAAGGATGAAAGTTTCTGTAGAGACAGTAACGGAAACATCAATCTTTGGAGGCTGTATAACCTCTTCACGGAGGCTAATAAAAGCACCTACATTGACAATTTTCTGGACAGATCAGTTAACGCCCTACAATTTGTAAACCAGATCAAAACAGGATTGGACAGCAAGAAAGGCAACTGGTTTCTAAACTAGTTTTAGTAAACATTGGGGTAATGAGCAGGCTGGATTATCTAATCCGGCCTTTTTGCTTTTATACCTGCTCAGACATCCCATATTCATCATTAACAATAAATCTTCAATTGTTGTACATGCGGTCAGAAAGCAGCATACTCGTAATTAACAGACAAGGGTATCTCCGGCGATTATACTGTCCCTTTGGGGTTGTAACTATCGTACAAGTAGGGAGTATACCCCCACGCACCAAAATGATAGTACAGGAAGTACAGGCTACCATTCAAGACCTGTTAATATACATTATCAACGGTAAACCTTTCACACATAAGCATTTTCATATTCTGATGCAGTTCTAAATCATCCCCCGTGAAGGAATACCTAAAATCACTAAACATGGGAAATAAGCGAATAATAAAATATCAGGAATTTTTAAGTAAAGCTATCCTGATAGACCAGACACATTTAATCAATACTTTAATAAAAGAGGACAGGCATCTCGACTACTTCAATCATATCTACAACAGGGTAAAATACAATTTATCCTTGTCTGATGGCTACCTGACAGCTACTGACGAGGTTCTTACCGATAAAATAGCTGAAATACAGAATTGCCTAAAAGGCATCAACGTAAAACTGAAGGAAAATCTCTTGGAGTTCGATTCCAGAGTACTAATGAGCCAGAGAGCAGACTTGGTATCTGATCTTGAAAAATTAGAGGGAGCCAAAAGCAGGGAAAGGGAAATATTTGACTGGTATTTGATCCCACACTGGTTATCTGATACATTGATCAGTATGGGAGAAGTAGTATTTAGGTCCTTTGGTTGTAACTGGTGGGGTGTTTCATCCCTCCTGGAAGATCATTGTAGCAAAGATGAAGTACTGCTGGAATTAATAGAGGAAATCGATAAATCCGGTAATTTCTTAAACAGCAGCGATGAAACATGAAAGCCAAAGTACAAAGGAGCATTTAGAGAAAGTCTTTGATCTTTTTGATACTTATGACTTATCCAGCATCAAAGAAGTGCTATGGGCCATCATCTATAATGCTATTGCAAGTCAAACAACTGATGATATGCAAAGTTCCAGTAGAGCAGAATTATTGACTGTTTACAAGCTAATAGACGACTTTATTGAGGGTATCCATGGCATTGGGCATGAATTATTCACTCGTTTTAACCACAAAGTACCTCCCGGTATGTAAACCACAGTAATATATTAAAAAATAAAATTATGAATAGCAAATCAACAGGGAATGTGTTTTTTGAAATACATTCAGCATTTTCCAAATTGGCCCTTAATTTCAGGGAAATGGTATCCGAAGAATGTAATTTCAGCGTTCCCACCTTTTATAGGAAAATGAAGGCTAAGGATAAAAAGCAGGGAAATAGAACCATACCAGCGATTAGTAATGCAGAAGAAACTGCCATTTTTAAGATTGCAAAGGCAGTTGTAGCTGAAATTACCGCCTTTATGGCCAGGTTTCCTATAAAGTAGGGTTACTCCATAGGGGGCTTTTTCTACTATAGAATCAATATTATTCACTTTTGGGTCACGTTATGGGTCAGGTCTTACCACAGGGATATAAAAAGGTTAGTTATAGAATCAAGCCAAACCTTTATCTACGCATAGATTCAGCGGATTTAAATACTTAAACGAGTGCTATAATGGGGTGCAAGGGGTCGCTAGTTCGAATCTAGTCGTCCCGACTAAAAGGCTAAAATCATTGTAACGCTTTGTTACGCGATATGCCGAAAAGCCCGCAGATATTGTATCTGCGGGCTTTTTCATTTTTGCCCATATCAATTTATATCATCGAATTTCAAGTTGTCAGCAGAGTAATCCGGTGAGTAGGTCAGTGAGTAACTTTATCTACTCAACGTAGATTCCTCGTCATATGTATTGATTTGTATTTCAAATTATTACAAAGGATATCATCTTATTTCAAATGATATCAATGGCTTTGTTTCTACTCATTTTTTGGGCTTGTGAGCCGCGAATCAGAGAACAAGATTTGTCCATTTAAATGAAGAAGAAATGAGAAGTAACAACACTTTCGGCGTACGCTTCGCTATACACCAGAACAAAAACAGACGGAAAGACTATTCCGTATTTGCCAGAATCTCTTGTAATAATTCCGCTGAAAGAGAATTAACAATTAAAGGCAGCTTCCGGATTGAGAATTGGGACGATGGTAAGGGTTGGCCTATTCTCTCCACCAAAGAGTTAAAAGAATTTGCCACCCACCTGGAAAAAGTAAAATCCAAATTAACGGCCATCTTCCAGGATCTCGAATTGAAAGAAGGTGTGCTGACAGCGGAGAATATCAAAAATTGTTACCTCGGCATTGGACCAGACATACAGAAAGTCACCATGCTCCAGCTCTGCAAAATCACTTATGATAAGTTCAAAACAGAAATTAAGAAAGGAAGCATCAAAAACTATGGGCTACAAACGGCTATGTAGAAAGGTATTGTAAATGGAAATACGCTGCTGGCGATATCCCCCTTCGCCACCTTAATTTTAATTTCATTGATGGCCTATATACCTACATACTTCAAAATCCAATTAAGCCGAATGATCCTTGTAATAAGAATGGCGCTATGAAGCACATGGAAAGGGTTAAAAAGATGGTGAAGTGGGCAGGGAAAAACGGCTGGTTCGAAAAGGATGCCCTTAGTTATTTTTCTGTCAATTTCAAACGGAAGGAAACGGAATATCTAACGTGGGAGCAACTCTGCTGGATATGCGACAAGTCTGTCTTAGCTTCCGATTTACATATTTGCCCGAGGATATACTGGGACCTGATTAAAGCCCTTTTAAAATCCGGTAGTTCGTAGCCTGAAAAATGGAGTTATACAGAATAAATTATGGGGAAAGCAAAGACAGAATATAAGCTAATGTAAAATCAAGGTAAAGCTTCAATACTTCGCGATTTCTTCAAAACAAAACTTATCCGACCATTAGTTTCCATGCGGGCACACTCAATAAATTCAAGGGAACTTTCATTAGTCTCCAGCCGAAGGCTTTCTAATAAGTCTTCCTTACTTAAAGATGTCAACTTCATATTCTCCCAGATAATTTTATCATTTTCATAAAGCAAAATTGGTTCCCCTTTTATGATACATGCGACTTTATATGATTTCATTGACAGCCAGGCAAGTATCCTGTCAATGACGACCATTACAACGGAAGCCGCAACTGTAGCAAAGAAAGGAGAAGCACCAATAACACCTCTTGCAAGTATGGCGCCCATCATTATTACAATGATCGTATCAAAGGAGGACTTTTTACCAAAGATCCTCATTCCCCCCAATCGGATGAGGGCCAGCGTTATGAAAAACATAATGAATGCACGACAGGACATTTGCAATATGGTCAAATGTTCTCCGTGCCCAAACAGTATGTCAACAGTATTCATTATTTGAATTTAATTTGTTTGATGGCACTATTCCTATCTAAAGTGCCAAGGATCTTGAAAATTTTCCCTTCTGCTTTATTATAATTAATAAAGAAATCTTCTAATTCCGTAATCATTGATTTACTAATTTCTTCAATAGCGTTGAGTTTTCTGAAATTCCTGGAATATACTGGTATAGATAGATATCTATCATTTCTAATAAGTTTATCACCTGAACGGCCTTGCTCAGCTTTAATCGCTCCAAGTAATCTGCAGTCCATCATGCAGCCAGGGAAACTTTTAAATTCCGAAATTACGATCATATCCAATGGATCACCGTCCTGGCCCTTCGTTCGTGGAATAAAACCGAAATCATAAGGAAAAATCATTCCGGCAGGTAATATTTTACTTAATTTATAATATCCTGCTTTCTTGTCAAAATCATACTTTTCTGTACTTCCTTTGGGGGTTTCAATTACCACAGGGAAAATTTCATTTTTCATAACAATATAGATCTGATCGATTGTATAAAAATTCTATGCCGCGAACGATAATAGCTGAGTCCGGATCTAATTATGCTAAGCCAAAGGGTAAATCTGGGAAAACAGACTCCTCATTGAATGTAGGGATTGCCTTTCCAGGTAATCCCATTAATTTTTTTCTTTTTTTATGGCTGACCACTGCCACCGGCGGCTCCATATATTTGCCCTGTAGCAAAGCTGCCATCATTGGCTGCCAGTTGAACATAAATAGAAGCTAGCTCAGCTGGTTGTCCAGGCCGACCCAATGGCGTTTTTTCACCAAATTTTTTCAATTTCTCCTGCGAAGCCCCGCCACTGACTTGTAATGGTGTCCATATTGGACCTGGTGCAACGCCATTTACCCTAATCCCTTTGGAACCTAATTGCTTTGCAAGAGATTTTACATAACTCATCGTGGCGGCCTTTGTTTGAGCATAATCATATAGATCTGGTGAAGGGTCGTAAGCCTGTTCTGAAGTAGTGGCAATAATAGCAGACCCCCGCTGCAGATGAGGTAACGCTGCTTTTAAAATCCAGAAGGGGGCATATATATTTGTCTTCATGGTTGCATCAAATTCCTCTGCGGAGATATCCAAAATAGAATCACTGGCTTGTTGACGGCCCGCATTATTTACGATGATATCCAGCCCACCCAGTGCCTGAAGTGCTTCATTAACCAGTGATTTGCAAAATGCTTCTTCTCTTAGATCCCCCGGTATAGCTATAGCCTTGCGTCCCTCTGCTGCGATTAATGCTATCACTTCTTTTGCATCCGGCTCTTCTGTCGGATAATAGTTAATTGCTACGTCTGCACCTTCCCGCGCATAAGCAATGGCGGCTGCACGGCCCATTCCCGAATCCCCACCTGTTATCAGTGCTTTTCTTCCTATTAACCTTCCCGAACCCTTATAGCTTTTTTCTCCGTGATCAGGTTTCGGATTCATTTTACCAGCCAGCCCCGGCCATCCTTGTGATTGACCTTCAAAGGGAGGCTTAGGAAATTTGGACCTTGGATCTTCAAGATGAGTGTTAGCTTGTGTAGTGGGTTTCATTTTAAATCAATTTTAAATGAAGGATTTCAGAATACCTGACAGGTACAGTAACAAATCTTATGCAGACATTTAAACATAGGCGATAGCTCTACCTATTGTAAATAAATCCGCCTATCATGACATTTCGCTTTCGCAATATGTAGAAATTAAGTCACAGGGTGAATATGATTTACAGAAGAAAACATAACCACATCTCTCATAACTAATTGTTTTTCAACTATATATTTTTTTTAGATGGCTAGTGGCCCGTTGTTCGATATAAATCTTGAAAAAAAGTAGTCATGGCAAAAAAAATTCTCATTACAGAAAATGATGCTGATGTGAAATTGCTGCTATCGTCTATGCTAAAAAATCGCTTCAGCTTATCGTTTATAGATTCGGGAAGACAGCTTCTGCAAGGACTATTTGAGAAACCCGACCTGTTTATTATAAATAGTCAACTGCACGACGCTAATATTCTGGAGGTATGTAAGGCGCTAAAATCCAATGAAAGAACCAAAGGCGTCCCGATTCTTATTGTTTCTGCTTCTATAGACATTGAGGAACTGATGGAAGAATGTCCCGGAGACGATTACATCAGCAAACCATTTAGTGGATCAGATTTACAGAAAAAAATTGATGAAATAATTTCCGAAAAGGCACTAGGAAATTTATACAAATAAGATTTCTATAGAACCCTATAATTGAAAAAACGACAGAATAATATGAATAATGAATTCGTGAATGCTAACAACTTGTCGAATATTGGAAAAATAATTTTGGCGAAAAATCAAACTATAGCAGTCGCGGAAAGTGTTACCGCAGGGCATATGCAAGTTGCTTTTTCGCTTGCTGATAATGCGATAAATTTCTTTCAAGGTGGGATCACCGTTTACAATATTGGTCAAAAAGTCCAGCATCTAAGTGTTGAGCCGGTACACGCCTTATCATGCAACTGTGTTTCGGAAAAAGTCGCCATTGAAATGGCGATCAATGTCTGCGATTTATTCTTATCCGATTGGGGAATAGCCATTACCGGATATGCTTCTACAGTGCCGGAAGAAGGAATTATTGAATTGTTTTCCATTTATGCAATTAGTTATAAATCTAAAATCCTCTCTAAGGGAATAATCAGACCTGAAAACTCCGGGAATCCGGTTTTAGTAAGGCATCAATATGTCAATACATTGTTGGAAATATTTAATAATTTATTAAGTAGGCCGGAGGGAATTGATTCATAGGTGTGCCTTCGTCACCTATTTAACATTGAAACAAGTCACTATGGAAAACCAGGTTAAGAAAATCACTGATTTTGCGCTAAGTAAATGTTTTCAAGATATCCCTGAAAGCATCATAATGAAACTAAAACTACATTTATTAGATGCCGTTGGGACAGTCCAAAGAACAGGAAGAGGAATTGGAGAAGATTCGCCAATCGGCGGTTACAGCTGGTGTAAGCGTGGAACTCAGCGAAAATATTCCTGTCCCAATTCCCTTCTCCAGGGCTATTAAAGCGGGTGGGCAGGCTAAATTCAACCCCATGAGCTATGTTAATGCACTCGCCAAAGCGTTTGAAGGGTCAGGTGGCATCATTATGCAGGAAAACCGGGTTATCCACGTAGAAAATGAAAAATCACACGTTCAGGTGCAGACGAGTGCCGGAACGTTTCGGGGCAAGTCGGTAGTGTATGCGACACATATCCCGCCTGGAATTAATCTCTTACATTTACGCTGTGTTCCGTATCGTAGTTATGCCATGGCTATTATTCTCGAAGATGATCAATACCTCGATGATCTCTCCTACGATTTATACGATCCCTACAGATATTACAGAACTCAGGAAGTAGATGGCCAGAAATATCTCATTGCTGGCGGTGAAGATCATCAAACAGGTCATATGGAAAACAATACGCAGTGTTTCTTAAAGCTGGAGAATTACTTAAAACAACATTTCAGGATTAAGGAGATCAAATATCGCTGGTCCTCCCAGTATTATGAACCGGCAGACGGGCTTCCTTACATCGGTAACCTTCCAGGGCAGGCGGACAATATCTATGTTTGTACCGGCTATGGCGGCAATGGAATGATTTATAGTAGTGTGGCTGCGCTACTTTTAACAAGAACTATCTTAGGAAGAGATGCAAAATTCACTAAGCTTTATGATCCCAACAGGATTAAACCCATCGCCGGTTTTAGTTCGTTTATTTCGCACAACGTGGATGTAGTAACACAATTTCTTGATAAAATAATCAACAAGGAGCAGTTGAAACAGCTGACTAACATCGCGCCTGGCGAAGGTAAAGTAGTAGAATATGAGGATCAGAAAATCGCTATTTATAAGGATGATCAGGGTGAGATTCACGTCGTGAACCCAGTATGCACACATATGAAATGCGATGTAAAATGGAATGAAGCAGAAAGATCCTGGGATTGCCCTTGCCACGGTGCACGCTATGATATAAACGGAAACGTGCTAAATACCCCAGCAGATAAAGGACTTGAGCAATTAGAATTATAATATCAGTAATGGACATGCGTCAGCAGTTCCAGAAGAAAAATTTTCAGATCTGTTCGCTTATTATGCTATCGGTTTCAAGGGAGAGATTGTTGCTAAAGGTATTTTAGTGCCGCGCAAAATAAATGATCCTAGGGCTATATGTAAAGATTATGTTTTTTAGCTTTTACAAAAAACTATTCAGAAGTTCTCATTTCAAAACTGCGCAATAAACCGGATTTCTGATACAAATGGTGATAGTCGCTATATGTTTACCTCATCCTCTCTTTCATATCCATATATTTTTATAACTTCTTCTTCAAGTTTGCCAGGCGTTTTCTCCAGGTTTCCATTTGAGGAGGTTCATTGACTGGCAGCCCACGTTTATTGGCCAGACCTAAAGACTGAATCAATTGCCTACTTAGGCACGCGGCTTTTTTATTAGATTGTATCCACGAAGTTTGGGTTGCTTTTACGTCATCTTTATAGGTCTTTATAGCCTTCATAATAATTTTTCATTCAGCGTCAGGCGCTTTTTGCTTACGATAAATTATCATAAGGCGATTATAAGCGCCGGCTTCAAGCGGCTGTTTATCTATAGCCTCCAGATATAACTTTTCAGCCTCATCAAAAGAACCTTCTTCCTCAAGTTCATTGCCTTTTCCAAGCAAGATTTTATGTGAGTTAGTTGATTTGGCCATAATATCTTAATGTATGTATGATCTTCTAACAAAAACATATCCATTCTGGTTTAATGTAAGCAACCATCTCGCTCACAAATTAAAAGTGCAAATTCGATCTGCCTTTTTGAAATGAGTTAAGAGCTAAATATCTTTGTTATCCGCCAGGTACACCGATTTTGACGGATCAGAGATTCGAAATGTAAGATTGATCCTACCTCCCACAATCTTTCTGGTTTTAGGCACATGATGCTCATATAGATCTTGCATTGATGCTCCCATCAACAGAAAGCTGCCATGCGTCAAAGGGATACTAAGCTGTGTTATACTTTTGTCGGTTTTACGACGAATTTTAAAAAGTCTGGTATCTCCAAAAGTAACAGATGCGATAGGATGATGCTTTCCGTCTTTTGGAAGTGTATCACTATGCCATGCGACCGAATCATTGCCATCCCGGTAATAATTGAGTAACACCCGGTCAAAACATATTCCGCATTCGCTTTCCACTAGTCCTTTAATTTCCAATAAATGCTCCGTCCATTCCAACCCATTAGCGCCACCATAGTAAGCAGTTAATCTCGGATCTGGTATGACTTTTTCATACATTTTCCTTGAACGTTGGCCCCAAGGTGTTGTATTTATTAATATTTTATAATATCTATCTGAAAGGTCTTTGCAAAAAAATTGTTCCCATAAGCGAAGATCGGCGCCTGGCAACATGAAATCTATAAAACGTTTCCTTCCTTCGTCAAATAATTCAATGTCATCAAAAAGTTTCATTTCATAAAGATACTTGAAACACTAAAAATATTAGCATTTGCCAGGATAGCCAACCGCGAGTGGCTTTTCCTGTTGGTGATAGCCGGCCAATTTTGGGGCGTTCCCAGGTAATTCATTTCATATATCCGCGACCTGGCTGCGATACAAAGATGATTCCCTACATTTCAAGAACGCTGTTATCTGAAAGCGTTATAGAGCGGATTCAACTCTCCAAAGCCTTTATTAAGACAAGATGCTATCAATTCATATCATTTGGATGGTTCTCGTATATTAATTAATTTCACCCGGTAACGTTCTTTTAGTGGCCGGAGTAAAACAGTGAGTAGGTGTAAAGCCGTTGACACGAAATACTGAAATTCAATATATTGCGATATCAGGGCGTCGTCTAGTCGTCCCGACAAAAAGGCTAAAATCATTGTAACGCTTTGTTACGCGATATGCCGAAAAGCCCGCAGATATTGTATCTGCGGGCTTTTTCATTTTCCGCACATATCATCTTATTTCAAAGAATTTCAAGTTGATCCTTAAAGTGTAATATTTAGAAATCCCCAACCAAGGCTTTGACAACTAATTAATTTATTACTTCAAGGCTACTGTTACTTTTTGATACAAAGTCACCCAAATAAATCAAAATGCAATAATTCTGATTTTAATCAATCTATCTTTAGATCTTGTTGAAACTACCAATGGCTACCACCGAAATCTCAATGCGCATGGTTTGGGGGCACTCTGCTAAGTTTTCCGTGGGACTTTTAAGACTGAATTTCTTACATTTAGTACAGACGTTCTTTTCCCTGGCGATGGAATATACGTAGAACAGCCATTCACTAAACCAAGGGATTTGTGCTATAGGTAATATATTGATTATAAACGCGGAATATTTACGTTATGAGAAGGCTCATATTGATACTGTTTAGTGCTGTATTGTTACTTGCTGTCATCTTCCATTATTCAACAACCGTTGAGTTGCCGTCTGATGTAAAGGGGGCTTACAATGCCTTACCTGGTCCACCGGACTATAACTCAGACGTAAAACCGATCCTGTCTGATAAATGTTTTGCCTGCCATGGGCCCGACAAAGCTAAGCAAAAGGCGGGTCTACGATTGGATATCGCCCAGTTTGCCTACGCCAGTTTGCCCGACGATAAAGGTAAAGTAGCTATAGCTCCCGGAAATATAGATGGCAGCGAATTATTTCACCGCATCATGTCAGATGATCCAAAGTATATGATGCCCTCACCCGAATCGCACCATACCCTTACCGCACATGAAAAAGCCATTCTGATCAAATGGATTGATAATGGCGCGGTATACAAACCTCATTGGGCTTTTGTTAAACCGGTAAAACCTCATATACCGGCAGCAGATGGTATTATAAACAACCCTATCGATAATTTTGTACTGGCTAAACTAAAGCAGCAAAAGTTGCAACCGGCAAAGGAGGCAGATAAAGAATTACTGCTGCGCCGCGTTACACTTGACCTTACGGGACTTCCGCCTACCATAGCCGAAATAGATGCTTTTTTAAAGGATGGCACTCCTAATGCCTATGAAAAACAGGTTGACCGATTGCTATCTTCCCCACATTATGGAGAAAAAATGACGGTTGACTGGCTGGATGTTGCCCGATATGCCGATTCACATGGATATACGGTTGACAGGATCAGGGACATGTCGCCATATCGCGATTGGGTGATCAAAGCCTTCAATACGAATTTTTCATATGATAAATTCATACAGTGGCAACTGGCTGGTGATTTGATGCCACACCCCACACGCGATATGATAGTGGCCACGGCTTTTAACCGCAACCATCAGCAAAATATGGAAGGTGGGATTATTGAGGAAGAATTTCAGACAGAATATGTTATTGATAGAACAAATACTTTTGGCAATGCTATGCTGGCTATGTCTGTAGGCTGCGCCAAATGCCATGATCATAAATTCGACCCAATATCTCAAAAGAATTATTATGAGCTGTTCAGTTTCTTTAACAATATAAAAGAAGCCGGCCAGATATCCTTTGACGATGCACTGCCTACACCTACGTTGCTATTACCTACCGAACAAAAAGAAAAAGTACTCCAGTTTATCAATAACAACATAAAAAAAGAACAGGAAGCCCTTACTCAAACAGAAAACAAGGCTGCTGCCAGCTTTGATAAATGGATCAATGACGGTGGCTACAAAAAACTATCTGCCGACAAAATTCCAGGTAACGGCATACAGGCCTACTACACTTTTGATAAAGGAAGCCTGGTCAATAACATGAACCCTAAAGATATTGCCACAATGAAACGCGAAACCGGGCAGGCAGGTGAAAAGGCGGTGTTTGAGAATAACGGTAACGGTAAAGCCATTGTACTCAATGGTGACAGCTGGCTCGATCTTAACAAAACCGGTATTTTCAGGAGATCACAGCCGTTTACCATAGGCATGTGGGTTAACATACCAAAGCAGCTAACCGAGGGCGTTATCTTTCACAAAAGCAACGCTGAGCGTTTATATAATTTCAAAGGATACCATCTCTATTTGAATAACAATAAGCTGGAGCTAAATATGACCCATACAGGTCCGTCAAATGCTATTACAAAAGTGAGTATTCCTGATGTACCGCGTGATAAATGGATACAACTTACGGCCACTTACGATGGTTCGTCGAAGGCTGCCGGATTTAAATTATATATGGATGGCTCGGAACTACCCATGGAAACCACGATAGACGAGCTTACCAAAGATATCCTTTTTAACGGAGGAGGCCCTGGCCTGCAAATAGGCGCCTGGTGGCGTGGCCGTGGTTTTAAGGATGGTAAGGTGGACGATATTACCGTTTATAACCGTACTTTAACACCGTTTGAAATTAAAATATTGGCGCAGAAAGCAAGCTGGTTGCAAATTACAGCCAAGAATAAAGCCGGGGTAACTCCGGATGAGTTAAATAACTTAAGGGCATATTATCTTTCAGCAATCGATCCGGATGTACAATCCGGGAAACAAAAATTAACGGCGTTGCGAACTGAATTATCAGATTCTACAGAGAATATTGATGAAATAATGGTGATGCGGGAAATGGCCAAACCTAAAAAAACGTTCTTGCTAAAGCGGGGCAATTATGATATGCCGGGCGAACAGGTTTATCCAAATACGCCGGAGGCTATTTTGCCCTTTGATAAGCATTTGCCAAAGAATAGGTATGGCCTGGCACAATGGGTAACCAATCCTGATAATCCACTGGCTGCAAGGGTTGCTGTAAACCGTTTTTGGCAGAACTTTTTTGGGACGGGAATCGTAAAAACTGCCGAGGATTTTGGCAACCAGGGCGAAATGCCAAGTCACCCCGAGTTACTGGACTGGCTGGCTACAACTTTTATTGAATCCGGCTGGAATGTAAAGCAGCTCAATAAAATGATTGTCATGTCAGCCACGTACAGGCAAGATTCCCGTGCAAGCAAAGCAGCCGTAGAAAATGATGCAGAGAACCGGCTCCTTTCACATGGCCCCGCTTATCGTATGCAGGCCGAAATGATCCGCGATAATGCGCTTTTAGCAAGTGGATTACTTAATACGCAAATAGGCGGTAAAAGCGTGAAACCCTACCAACCCGAAGGCCTTTGGGAGATTAATAATACCACGTATAAACCCGATACAGGTAAATCTGTTTATCGGCGCAGTTTATATGTGATCATCAAGCGTTCGGTACCTAACCCAACATTGGCAACTTTTGATGCCACTGCACGTAATTACTGCACCATGCGAAGGCAAAAAACCAATACGCCACTGCAAGCGTTGGTGACCCTTAATGATCCAACCTTTGTAGAAGCTGCCAAAGTAATGGGAGAACAAATGACCCGGACGCCTGACAACCGTGAAGCTATCATTACAACTTACCGTAAACTCACCGGGCACAGGCCCACGCCTGGCGAGGTAAGCCTGCTGCTCGCACTGCAACAGGCCGAGTTAAAAAAATTCAGGCAGCATCCTGAAAAGCAAACGGGTTGGCTTAATACGGGACAGTATAAAATCGATAAAACGCTGGACAGCTCAATGATTGCCGCCAATTCAGTAGTTGCCAGCGCCATCATTAACTCTGATGCATCATTAACCAAAAGATAAATTTGTATGTCTGATTTTCATCATGATGAGGAGTTCAGGCTCCATACACCGGAATTTAATGAGCTCAATAAAAAGCTTGACCGTCGCAATTTTTTAACCAAAACATCTTTGGGGATCGGGGCATTGGCCCTGGGGTCATTATTCGGTAACAAGCTGTTTAGCGGTTCGCCCAATGCAGCGTCTATATCGACCGGCGATCTGGAGGCAGATATTTTAAGGGCATTACCCCACTTTGCACCAAAGGCAAAAAGGGTGGTATACTTGTTTCAAAGCGGCGGCCCATCTCAATTCGAAACATTTGATTACAAGCCCGTGCTGGCCAAATTGATGGGCCAAAACCTACCGGATTCGGTACGCAAAGGACAACGGCTTACGGGTATGAGCGCCAACCAAAGCGCGTTGCCCATGGTGCCATCATATTACAAATTTAACCAGCATGGCCAAAACGGGACCTGGATGAGCGAGTTGATGCCTTTTACCGCAGCTGTAGTTGATGAGCTTTGTATAGTAAAATCAATCCATTCAGAGGCGATAAATCATGACCCTGCTATTACTTTTTTTCAAACCGGTAATCAGTTACCCGGTAGACCTTCCATTGGGTCGTGGATAAGTTATGGCCTGGGGTCGGACAACAATAACCTGCCAACTTTTATTGTGTTGGTTTCCAAAAACGGACAAAAAGATCAGCCGCTATATGCCCGGTTATGGGGTAACGGTTTCCTGCCATCTAAACATCAGGGAGTGCAGTTTAGGGCGGGGAAAGATCCGGTGTTATTTCTGAACAATCCTGATGGGTACGATGGTAAAGACCGGAAAGAAATGCTCGAGTATCTCTCAAAACTAAATCAGATACAAAATGCTGCCTACGGCGACCCGGAAGTAGATGCCCGCATAGCACAGTATGAAATGGCCTATCGCATGCAAACCTCCGTACCAGAGGTAATGAGCACTGCAGATGAACCAAACGAGATATTTGAAATGTACGGGCCCGATAGCAGGGATTCCGGTACCTATGCCGCCAACTGTTTACTTGCGCGTAAGCTGCTGGAAAAGGATGTAAAATTTATACAGCTATACCACCAGGGCTGGGATCAGCATAGTAATCTGCCATCGGGCATAGCCACACAATGTAAAGCAACAGACCAGGCTACTGCCGCACTCATTAAAGATTTAAAACAACGGGGCTTATTGGAAGATACATTAGTAATATGGGGCGGCGAATTTGGCCGTACCGTGTATTCTCAGGGCAAGCTTACGGCAAATGATTATGGCCGTGACCACCACCCGCGTTGCTTTACCATGTGGATGGCAGGGGCAGGAGTTAAACCCGGTATAACCTATGGTGAAACGGATGACTTTAGCTACAATATTGTAAAAGATCCCGTACACGTGCATGATTTTCAGGCCACGCTGCTGCATCTTATGGGTATAGATCATGAACGGCTTACCTACAAATTTCAGGGCAGGCGCTTCAGACTTACAGATGTGGAAGGAAAAGTTGTAAAGGATATATTAACTTGATACTATAACACAGATCTATGAAAAATTCGAGAAGAAATTTCATCAAAAATGCAACTATTGCATCTGCTTTGATTGCGGCCACACCCGCAAAAAGCTTTGCCATCTTACACAAGGATTTGCAGCCCGATGATCATATTATTGGTCAGGGTGCATTTACCTACAAGGCAGATAAGAGTTGGGCAAAAATCAGTGTAAACACAAACCCGCTCGCTAACTGTCACGAAATGGTGCAGGATAGCAAAGGCCGTCTTATTATGTTGGGCGACCATACCCATAACAACATCCTTATATTCGACAAATCGGGTAAGTTGCTGGATTATTGGGGCACTGCCCTGCCCGGAGGGCATGGCTTAAGCATCAGCAAAGAAGGTGACGAAGATTTTTTATTACTTACCGATTGCGGTTGGGCTTTGGACAGGACAGGAAACAACTACGGCCAATCGGGCCAGGTACTGAAAACTACGCTTGACGGTAAACTAATATTTGCGATAGGCCACCCGCGAACTATTGGCATTTACAAGGACAATGAACCCTTTAAACCAACAGAAACTGCCGTTGCTCCTAATGGTGATATTTATGTTGCTGACGGTTATGGCTCCGATTATATTATACAATACAATAGTAAAGGACAATATATACGTCACTTTGGCGGACATCATAATACTAACAAAGACTATAATCTGAACAATGCACATGGCGTAACAGTTGATACCCGCGATAAAAATAATCCTACATTGATTTGTACCTCGCGGGAGGAGAACTGCTTTAAAGTATTTACACTCGACGGTAAATTTATCAAGCGTATAGACATGCCCGGTATGTACGTATGCAGAGCGGTAATCAATGAACAGAATATTTATGCCGGTGTGTGCTGGTCAAAAGATGCCAATGGTAAACGTTTTGATTATTCAGGCTTTGTAACCGTGCTGAATGCAAATGACGAAGTGGTATCAAACCCGGGAGGAGCTGCACCAGTATATAAAAACGGAATTTTACAACCAACATTGCAGGCAACAAACCCTGTTTTCCAACATGGCCATGATGTTTGTATTGATGAAGATAAAAATATCTATGTGTGTCAGTGGAACGCCTATCACACAGCCCCGGTGAAATTAACGCGTATATGAGATTAGGTAACATCAGCACATTTTCAGGCCATTTGCATCCGCTTATTGTGCATCTTCCAATTGGCTTTATATTGCTGGCGGCAATTTTTAATATTTTATCATACAAAAAAAAATACGAGAATTTAAAGCCAGCTGTATCAGTAACATTATTTATTGGGTTTATATCGGCAGTCCTGGCTTGTTTGTTCGGCTATATATTGTCCTTATCCGGTGATTATGAAAAGGACATATTGATCCATCATAAGTTATCCGGTATTACCCTTACAATTATTTCTGGTGTCTTATATTATATATCTACAGAAAAAGTGACACGCGAGGTACGCATTCCGAAAAAGCTATTCTCCGTTTTACTCCTCGGTGTCATAGCACTCATGAGCTATAGCGGGCATGAGGGGGCAAGCCTTACTCACGGAAACGACTACCTAAGTGTGCGCACACTGATGCAGCAGGTGCGCGACAAACCGGCAAGCGTCCAAACCGCCATGATATTCGAAGATGTTGTAGCACCTATTTTACAGAATAAATGTGCCCAGTGCCATCAGGGGGGCAAACTGAAAGGGAACTTTTCGGTTGAAAACCTGCAAACACTATTAAAGGGAGGTAAGAGTGGTCCGGCAATATTTCCCGGAAAATTAGCCGAAAGCGAATTATATAAGCGTGTTACACTCGATCCCGGCCATAGCGATTATATGCCTGCAGATGGTAAACCTCCGCTTTCAAAAAATGAGATACAGATAATTAAATGGTGGATAACGAAGGCCAGTGCGGTGGAAGGTAAAACATTAGCACAGTTAAAGGACGCAGACTCAATACAAATGCAGGTAAGCACCTACCTGGGCTTTAATAAAATTACTACCGGAAATGCTGACGGGAATGGGGTTACTCAGACCATTAATGCCGACATCCCCATACAGGCAGACACTTTGCTGATGGCACACCTACGAACAAAAGGATTAATGGTGAGACTGATGCTAAAAAAGCCAATGATGCTGGATGTTACACTCCCCGCCAATTCAGGTGTGAAAATGTCAGAGATCAGGGACGACCTAACACTCCTGGCCAAAAATATCGTTTGGCTGAACCTATCCGGTAATAACTTTACAGATAGTGATCTGCATATTTTAAGATCATTTGTTAATCTTGAAAAATTACGGATAGAAAAGAACCCGGTTACGGACGATGTCTACAATAATCTTGTATCTCTCAAGCACCTGGAGGCCGTAAATTTAAACGAAACTAAAATAACAGAGATGACGGTGGTCAACCTGAAAAAAAATACCGGAATAAAACGAATTTATACCTGGGGTACAGCAATAAAGCAAAACTAGCACCCGGCTTTTCGGGTGCTCCTCCCTACCTGGCTTTCTCTGATGCAATTCATATCAGCTCATATCATTTAGTAAAAAATTAACTATTTTATACTTTTGTTGAGTAACGTTCTTTTAGTGGCCAGAGTGAAATAGTGAGTAGCTTTTAAGCCATTGACACAATAATTAAAAGGTACTCCTCCTAATGTTCAATACGATGAGTATCGCGCACACTGCTAAATGTTAATGCTAACAATTTCCAATCGTTCCCTGCTTTTTTATAAACTTCGGTTACTGTAAATTCATTTAATCCGTCATGCACTAAACAATACGATCTGTGGTCCTTCGTTTCAGCAATATTATGATGATGACTTTAATTCATTAATAAATGGCTGGTTGTAGAAACGCTTTCCTGTCGCTTTATACAGCGCATTGGCAATGGCCGCGAACACAGGAGGAAAAGGAGGTTCACCCAGGCCGGTTGGGTCGTGTTCATTTTTTACAAAATGAACTTCAATTGCTTTTGGTGCTTCATTGGCCCTGATCAAACGGTAAGTGGTAAAGTTATTCTTTTCGGGTACCCCATCCTTGAAAGGAAGTTCTCCATAGAGCGCGTTACCAATACCATCTATAATGGCACCTTCCGCCATATTGATTGCAGCATCTTTATTAATCACGATTCCGCAGTCAATAGCGGCAACAACTTTTTCTACTCTCGGCGTATTATCTTTCAATACTACATCAACTACCTCAGCAACATAAGAATTATGGCAAAAATAAGCAGATACCCCGCGCTGCACTCCCTGAGGCGTTTCATTCCACTTTGATTTTTCCCGAACCAGCTCCAATACGCCGGCATAGCGCGCTGCGTCGTAGTCGTTCTTTTCCCCAACGGGATTTGCTTGAGCCCGTTTCAACAGTTCCAGCCGGAACGCTATCGGATCTTTGCCTAATTCAGCAGCCAGCTCGTCAAGGAATGACTGTTCGGCACTGGCCATAAAATTAGATCTTGGAGCGCGGAAAGCACCGATGGTGATATTGGAATCTATCTTCCACCCTTCGGCAAGGTAATTGTCAATTGCCCCCGCGGGAAAACGATCAGGATAGATAGGTGATTCGGGAATACCACCAGCTTTGACATGAAAGGCAGTCAAATTGTTATTTGCGTCTATTGCTGCACGATAGGTTGCACTATAAGTTGGACGGTATATTCCAGCTGTCATTTCGTCTTCACGGGTATATACCAACTTAACGGGAGCCTGTAGATGCTGGGAAATTACTGCGGCTTCTATTAAGTGATGTCCATATGCCCTACGTCCAAATCCACCTCCCATACGGGCTAGTCTGATTTTTATCTTTTCCTTTGGCAATCCAAGCCTTTGAGAGAGTGTTCCTATGATAAACTCCGGAGCTTGAATTGGTCCGTATAGCTCCGCCTTCTCTGCCGTTACATGCGCAAAGCAGTTTACAGGTTCCATGGTATTATGTGCCAGGAAAGGTGCAGTATAGGTTCGTTCAAGGATTTTAACAGCAGATTTGAAAGCACTTTCCGGATCACCGTCCCTGCGCAGGATGTTTCCCGGTTTCTTACCAGCTTCCTCCATCATGGCCCGATGCGTTTCGGTACTCTCCAATCCGGCAGGATACTTAGCGTCTATAGGTTTTGCTCCAGGTGTCCAAGATGAAGCCGTCTTAAAGATACGCTCTGGCTCCTGCTCCCATTCAACTTTTAATGCTTTCTTTGCCTGCAAAACTTCCCAGGTACTATTACCTGCAACTACAGCAAATTTCGTAAAACTTGTTGTGTCAAAGAAGTTCTGCACAATATCTTTAGTAAGCGAATCAATGGTAAATATGGAATTAATTCCAGGCATTTTTTTAGCAACACTGTCATCAATAGATTTTAGCTGCATACCAAATGCTGGTGGATGAACGATCATAGCGATGAGCATTCCCTCTGCTTTATAGTCAAGCGTAAACAGCGGTTTCCCTGTCAGGATATTCCGCAACTCGACATTTTTTTTAGACGAACCGATGATCTTAAAATCGGAAATGTTTTTTAATTTAACTTCTTTGGGTACCAGTGTTTTTGCCGCCGCGGTGGCGAATTCGCCATAGCTGGCTTTTTTCCCGGAAGCTTTATGAAGAAGAACCCCAGGTTCGGTGGTAATTTCACTGGCCGGCACTTTCCAAAGCTGAGCAGCAGCTAATATCAGCATCTGCCTGGCGGTAGCTCCTGCTGTACGCAATGGCGCCCATCCCTGCCTGATAGACTGACTGCCGCCCGTAAACTGCCTTTGATATCGTTCAGGATAGAAGTCTGCCTGCTCTACAATCACCTTCTCCCAATCAACATCTAATTCTTCAGCCAGTATCATTGGCATAGAAGTCTTTATGTTCTGGCCAAACTCCGGATTAGGGTTAAATAGCGTGACTACGCCATTTTCACCAATCTTGATATAGCTATTCAATTCGAACCATTCCCTGGGAAGTTCGATACCTTTCTTCTCCGGAGGAGTGCAACCTGCTAACCAGCTAAAATGCAGCACCATTCCTCCACCTGCAAGTAAAGCAGCTTTCAGAAACGACCTTCTGCCTATTGTAGTTTTTACAACCGTCATCTTGTCTTGTCTTTGCGTTTAATAATTGGCAGCTGTTCTAATGGCCGCCTTTATTCTAAGGTATGTTCCGCAGCGACAAAGATTACCCGTCATAGCGGCATCAATTTCATCATCCGTAGGCTTGGGTTTGGATTTCAATAACGCAGCAGCATTCATGATCTGGCCAGCCTGGCAATAACCACATTGAGGAACATCGTGTTCTTCCCACGCCCGCTGTAATGGATGGTCCCCATTCACGGATAAGCCTTCAATCGTAGTTATCTGCTGATCACCGATCGCAGAAACAGGTACTGAACAACTACGGACTGCTGTTTCACCAAGTAGGACAGTACAAGCGCCACAAGCAGCCACACCACATCCATATTTGGTGCCGACTAAAGCAAGATGGTCACGTAATACCCAAAGGAGCGGTGTTGCTGGATCAATATCCAACGTATGCGTTTTGTTATTTACATTTAATTTTACATTAGTCATATCATATTTGTAGTGATTATATACAAGGTAATCACAAAAAAGGCCAAACACTTATACTTATTACTGATTTTTCTACCATTTTTACTGATATCATTTTGTTGCACTAACCCAAAAGCCTAAAAAGCCATGAAGCCCGTAGAAACAGTATCTTCAACTAAACTGATGAAGTAGCAGTTATTTCAAACAAATTTTTTTATTCACCAAATGCCTTCTTTTCCAATCAACAATTATTATATTTGTTTGATACAGAAATTATCTATACTTATTAAATTCCATTTTATGTCTGCAGCGCAGTTGCTTACAATTATTTAATATGCAATGTCTGCGGGTCGTATTACTTTTGAGAGGTATGTCAGACAACCAGTCTGCCTTAAAAAGGCCAGTATGCAACGATCTACTTATACCAGCCAGCTTGATGAATTAAATGATGAAGTCCTACTGGAACAATTCCGGCAGGGTAATACACTGGCATTTGAAGAACTGTACAAAAGATTCTGGGGGGTGCTTTACCTCCAGGCATACCGTATATTAACACAGGAAGAAGATGCACAGGATATTGTACAGGAAGTATTTACCGCTCTCTGGACTAAAGCTGCCAACATCCAGCTTTCCGGCTCATTAGCCGCTTATTTATATGCTGCAACGCGAAACAGGGTGCTGAATATGCTGGCGTCCAAACGTACTTATCAGACCCATTTGTCTTCTCTGAAACATTTCCTTTCAGGTACCAATAATAACTCCCTGCAATACATTACAGAAAAAGAAATTACTGCCCGCATGGAGCGGGAAATACGTGCGCTGCCCGCCAAAATGAGAGAAGTATTTGAACTAAGCCGGAAAACGTCGCTTACGCATAAAGAAATAGCCCATCAGCTGCAACTGTCGCAGGAAACCGTCAAGAAGCAGATCAGCAATGCCATCCGGACCCTTCGTCATAAGATGGCCCATTTTCCTTTTTTCCTCTAGGCCAACCCGGTTAATTTAAAAATAATCTGCCGGCATCTACCCCTCTTTTCATTTTCAACTGTCTAGTAAGAAAGGTATATGCCTTTTAATATGCCCATGCATGACATCAAAAAGTTATTGAAAAAATATATAGCCGGGAAGTGTACCCCGGAAGAGCAGCTATTAATAGAACAATGGTACCAGCAGGAAAATGACCGTAGTAAAGCAGATACCTCCGGACTCCGTTTTGAGCATCTGGAAAAGACGATATGGCAACAGGTACAACAGCACACATCACCGCCTGCGAAACGGGTAACGATGCATCGCTATACTCTGTTGAAAATAGCTGCCTCCCTGCTGCTGATAATAGGAGCTGGTATGCTCATGTGGCAACGCTGGCCGGCTGAAGAAAAATGGCAGGAAGTAATTGCATCAAAAAAACAGCCCTTGCAGTTAATACTGGACGATGGTACCCAGGTATGGCTGAATGCAGGTAGTCGCTTACGATACCCGGCTCATTTCACCGGTGTAAACAGAAAAATAGAATTGTTATCAGGGGAAATATGCCTGGATGTAAAACAAGATCCTGCACGTCCTTTTATCGTAAAATCAGGTCATGTAAATACCCGGGTACTGGGCACGGTGTTTAATGTGCGGATTTATCCACAACTGGCTTTCCTCCAGGTAACAGTACAACAGGGAAAAGTGGCCGTTCAGGGCGATGCCGGCCTACAGGACCTGGCTGGGAAAGAAGTGCTCGTATTACCCGATGAACAGCTTACGATCAACACCGGATCACCCGCATTCAGCAAAACCATCGTAGATGGTAAGGCCGTGAATGGGTGGACAACCGGTAAACTGCTTTTTAATAATGAAAGACTGGATGTGATAGCATTATTGCTTGAAAACAAGTACAACAAACAGATTTCTTTTGCCGATACCACCCTTGGGGCCTATCGCATTACCGCCGGCATTGAGACTGCTGATTCCTTATCAGAAGTACTGGACATCCTTTGCCTGGCTAATAAACTAACCTATTCCACGGATGGTCAACATATTATTTTTCGTAAACAAACACACTAAAACATATCGCCTATGCCCGTCACATAAGGTCATTAAAAAGCCGGTAAAGGTATACCCTACCGGCCCGTTTAAAAGAAAAGATCAATGCGTAACGCCAATCACTTATTGATCCTTCTCTCTGGATTTTATTAACGATTTGATCAATTATTAAAACCCGTATAAAGGTATGAAAATTTATACCAGGATTGTCGTGTCCTTCATTCAACAAATTATGAAAACAGGATGCAGGTTATTTATCCTTATTCTAATGAGCACTCAGCTGTTGCTGGGCGCTGTTTCCAATGGTCAGTCACATACCATTGATGAAACCATCGACTGTACTTTTTCCCGGCAATCGCTCAAAGAAGCTTTTACCATTATTCAGCAAAAAACAAATTACCTGTTTATCTACAATGAAAAGGTAATAGCACCTTACAAAACGGCAGCACTACAGGTCAGGCAAAAAACAGTTGCCTGGACGCTCAATGAATTACTGCGCAATACAGGGCTGACCTATAAAATACGAAACAGCAAAATAATCATCCTGGAAAAAGAACCCACGACCACTACTCCACCTGCCACCCTTACTGCACCTGCGGAAAAAGTGAGGGGTAAAGTCACCGATGAAAAAGGTACGCCTTTACCCGGTGTGACCGTAGCCGTTAAAAACGCCAACCGGGGCGATATCACAAACAGCGAAGGCGTTTTCTCTGTAGACGCTGCAGCCGGTGATATTTTACTCTTTTCCATGTCTGGCTATATACGCCGGGAAGTAACGGTTTCCTCCACTCAGCTAACCACTGTGGTACTGCAGGAAGATATAAAAGGACTGGAAGAAGTAGTGGTAGTGGGATATGGCACGCAAAAGAAAAGGGATATCACCGGTTCTATTTCTTCTGTAAAAGGGAGCGAAATTGCAGAACAACCTACTACCAATGCCGCACAGGCATTGAAGGGTAAGGTAGCGGGACTGGACGTATTTAACAGTGGCAATGAACCTGGTGCCGGCGCTAATATCCTCTTGCGCGGACAACGTTCCATCAAAAACGATAACAGCCCTTTGATTGTATTGGATGGAATCCCCATGTTAGGTGGTTTTAATGAAATCAATCCGAATGATATTGCTTCCGTAGAAGTATTAAAAGATGCTTCTTCTACTGCTATATATGGCTCCCGTGCAGCGAATGGTGTAATCATCATTACTACCAAAAGAGGTAAAGCAGGAAAAACTAATGTTGCCTATGATGCTTATTATGGTGCTACATCCATCACCAAAAAGTTGGATCTGATGAATGGTGAACAGTTTGCCCAGCTGCGCCGGGAAGCGGCCAGAACTGCCGATCCCGGTAACAATTATCCCGGCGATGCTACACTTTTCGATGACATTGCTCTCCGGTCGCTGGCACTGGGCAGGTCTACCGATTGGCAGGATCTTATTTATCACGGCGGCGCCAAACAAAACCATCAATTGTCTGTAACCGGTGGGAAGGAAAAAACCCAATTTGCCGTTTCCTTTAACTATTTCAAGGAAAACGGGATCATAGACAAAACAGATTTTACCCGGGGAGCTTTACGCATCAACCTCGACCACCAGGTCAATGACCGTATCCGGATGGGCGTATCTACACTGGCCAGTATGTCTACACAAAATGTAACCGACAATACAGTCTTTGATAATGTCTTGCGCCTGAACCCTCTCGGTATTCCATACGACAGCACCGGCGCATTGCTGTTCCGCCCCAATAATGATGAAGGACAACGGGTAAACCCACTGTCTGTTATCAAAAACACCATCAATCAGCATTATAAAACACGCGTATTTGCCAGCATGTACGGCGAGTGGGATATATTCAAAGACCTTACCTACCGCCTGAATATAGGACCGGAAATGGAAGCCTCCAAAGAGGGTTATTTTAAAGGCAGTGAAACAGACGATAACCAGGGAGGAAATGCTACCGCAGGTTTGAGCAATTCAGATATGTTCTCTATAACGGTGGAGAATATACTGAAATACAACAAACAGCTGTCAAAGTCACAACGACTGGGCGTTACCTTATTACAAAGTTCCCAGCAGCAAACCGTCAACAGTTCCGGTATCAGGGCGAATAAACTGCCGTATGAGGCCCAGAGTTACCATAACCTGGAAACAGCAGGTGAAGTAACCGGTATTAGCAGTGATTACCGCAAATCATTATTGCTGTCTTACATGGCCCGTATTAACTATGACTACAAGAACCGTTATCTCTTTACTGTTACGGGTAGAGCAGATGGTTCCTCTGTTTTTGCTGCGGGTCATAAATGGGGATACTTCCCTTCTGCCGCCGTGGCCTGGCGTGTAGATGCAGAACCATTTATGCAATCTCTCCACAACCTGAATACCTTAAAACTGCGGTTAAGCTACGGTAGCACCGGCTTTAACGGCATTCTGCCCTATGGTACTTTCAGTACACTCCAAAAGAGCAGCTATGCTTTTGGAGAAGCAGGGATGAATGGATTTCAGCCTGCTACTATTGCTAATCCTAATCTTAAATGGGAAGCTACGGCTTCGCTGAATGCCGGAATCGATTTCGGGTTGTTCAATAATCGCATTACAGGTACTGTAGAACATTATATTGCCAATACCAAAAATATCCTGTTAAGAAGGAGTATTCCCGGAAGTACCGGTTATACAGAAGTATTGGAAAATGTTGGCGCTACCCGTAATAAAGGTTGGGAAGTTACCTTGTCTACCGTCAACATCAATAACGAAAATGGTTTTCAATGGACAACCGATCTGAACTTCTCTACCAACAAAAATGAAATTGTACAATTGTATGGAGATGGAAAAGATGATGTAGGCAACCAGTGGTTCATTGGCCAGCCTATCAATGTGTTCTATGATTATCAGAAAACAGGCATCTGGCAAACCAGTGAGGCTGAAACGGCTAAAGACTATGGCGCCAAACCCGGACAGATAAAGCTGTTGGATAAGAATGAAGATAAACAATATAGTGACCAGGACCGCATGATTCTGGGATCAGCGTTTCCAGGCTGGATAGGCGGTATGACCAACCGTTTTTCCTATAAGGGGCTGGAGTTGAATGTAGTAATAAATACACGCCAGCACTACCTGATCTATTCCAGATGGTATGAAAATAACAACCGGCTGGCCGGCAGGTATAACAACATAAATGTAGATTACTGGACACCGGAAAATCCTACCAACGAGAATCCGCGTCCCGATAAGAACCAGGAAAGCGTATATCTCGGTTCAACACTGGCCTATAAAGATGCCAGTTTTGTGAGAGTAAAAAATCTTTCATTAGCTTATTCACTTCCACAATTATGGTTGCAACGTGCCACTATTAAAAATTTAAAAATCACCCTGAGCGCCGAAAATCCATTTACCATTACAGGATATAAAGGACAGGATCCGGAGTTTGAATCAGACGGAACCCGCGCCATGTACCCTACTGTGAAAATGTATGCCATCGGTATCAATGCTGCTTTTTAATGATTAAAACAACCTGTTATGCCATTTAATAAACGACTTCATATACTTACTGCAATATCCCTTTGCTGCACGATTTTCGCTTCCTGCAGCCTGGATGAAAAAGATCTGTACAAACCCGTACCGGAAGCCATATACAGCAATCCAGCCGGCATCTCCAATGGCGTTACCGGTGTATACAGCAAATTGAGGGCACTATACGGATCACAAAAAGGATTTACTGCCACCACTATGGGTACAGATCTTTTCCAACATGGAAAAGATGGAGGCTATAAATTCATGGATGATTATTCCACCGCGCTCAATCCTGCCAATGGTTATCTCAATGAGATCTGGAACGATTGTTATGCTGGTATTAATGCTGCCAATACCGTGCTTGATAAGATAGACCTGGTAGAAATGGACGACAAACTCAAAAAACAATATAAAGCAGAAACCCGTTTTTTACGGGCACATTTCTACTACTGGCTTACACTTCAATTTGGAGATGTAGTATATTCAGCGCATGAAACAAAGGGAGTGGTAACCGATGCCGGCAGAACTGCCAAAGAAGAAATCTGGAAAAGCATGCTGGAAGATACCCAGTTTGCCGCCGATGAACTGAACTGGACTTCTTCGGAATACGGACGGATTACCAAAGGCGCCGCCCTCCATCAGCTGGCAAAAATCAAGTTATTATTGAAAGACAATGATGGTGCCGCTGCTGCCGCTATAAAAGTGATTAAAGAGGGCCCCTATCAGCTGGTAAAGACTTATGGTAGTGTATTCGATTATAATAACCAGCGAAATACAGAGATCCTATTTGCGGTGCAATACCTTAACAATGCCTTGTTTAACGGCGACGGCAATCAGGGACACGCCTTCTTTACACCTGCCTATGATCAGTATGCCGGTTTAAAACGTGACCTGGAACAAGGTGGCCGTCCTTATACCAGATTCCGGCCCACCGCGTTTTTCAGAGACCTGTTTGATCAAGATGATGCCCGCTTTGATGCGACCTTCCGCTATACCTGGACATATAACAATACCGCCACCATGCCCGCAGGAAAAAAGATAGGCGATACCGTAGTATGGCAGATCTCTCCGGGTATTACCTCTCTTATTGCTCCCAATAATGACAACATGCACTGGGCTGTCAAAAAGCATGACGATCCTACCCGTGCCAGCGTACAGGACCTCAACGGATTCCGCGACTTTTTTGTGTACCGCTATTCAGAAACTTACCTGCTGGCTGCGGAAGCATTAGTGCTGGCTGGAAAACCGGAAGATGCCCTTCCTTATTTCAATGCCGTTAGAACCAGGGCGGCCAAACCAGGCAAACAATTGCCGGATGTAACCATTGCCCAGCTGAATATAGACCAGATCCTGGATGAACGTGCCCGCGAACTGGGTGGGGAAAGTATGCGCTGGATGGACCTTGTCCGTACCGGCAAACTGATAGAAAGAGTGAAGAAATACAATCCTAATGCCGTGAATATAAAGGAATACCACGTATTACGTCCTATTCCGCAGGCCCAGATTGATCTGTCTACCGTTGAATTTCCACAGAATAAAGGCTATTTTTAATTCAAAAATAAGAATGAATGAAGCGATGTTTTTTTATTGTTCTGATAATGTGCGGAGCCTGGGGTTCCCTCCACGCACAGGCAACCAAACCCGCCAAAGGAAAGGTTGACCTTATATTAAAAGATTTCTATCAACGCCCGGACCGGATCATGGTGGCCGCTCACCGGTCGGCACATACCAATTACCCGGAAAACTCACTGGCAGCCATCCGTGAAGCTATCAGGCAGGGTATTGATATTGCAGAACTCGACGTACGGCTGACCAAAGACAGTGTACTGGTACTCATGCACGATAAAACCATTACCCGCACCACGGGTCAGAAAGGAGAAGTGAGCAGCTTTACTTACGGAGAGCTGAAACAATTCCCTTTACTGCACAACGGGCAGCCGACTTCTGAAAGAATTCCAACTTTCAAAGAAGCTTTATTGCTGGCAAAAGGACATATTATGATAGATGTCGACTTCAAGGCCGATGGCCAGGAAGCTGCCCGGCAGGCATGTGGGTTGATAAAATCTACCGGTACTATTAAGCAGATCCTGTTCTTCCTGTATGATCACCACGATGCGGCCTTTCTGCAAAGTATCAACAAACAGATACCTATTATGCCCAGAGCACATAATGCCGCTGAAACAGCTGCCATCTTAAAAATAGGTAAGTTCCCGGCCATTCACGTGGATCCTTCCTTTTATACAGACAACCTGATGAGCGATATCCGCTCCGCGGGATCACGGGTATGGATAAACGCATTAGGGGAAATTGACAGCATCGAGAGAGCCACCGAAAATGCAGGATTCGATCTGTTGTTTTCAAAGTATAAGCAAGCCAATATTATCCAGACTGATTTACCGGAACAACTGCTCCGCTATTTAAGAAAAAAAGGACTGCACCAATAGTAGTTCGAAATCCCTTATCAGGACGCTGGCTTGTCCACCTGAACTTTTGATAAGAAGCCCTACATGCTTAGATGTAGGGCTTCTTTCTTTTGTATAAATCTTCGGTTCTTATAGCATGTAATATTCCCGGACATAGCCATTAACGCTGTCATAGACGAAATACTTAATCCCCCGTAGGCCGGAAACTGGGCGCACTGACATTACTCTCTACAAGTGCTTTACGGTATTCTCTCGGAGACTTCCCCTGGTAAATTTTGAACTGCCTGTTAAAGTAGGAGATATTGTCAAACCCACAAGCATAGCATATTTCAGATATGCCGTTTTCTGTTCCTATCAACAACCTCGTAGCGTGACTAATCCTTATCTCATTTACAAATTGCGAGAATGTTTTACTGGTTCTTCTTTTGAAGTAACGGCAAAAGGCGGCTTCGTTCATGCAGGCCAGAGAAGCGGCAGATTTGCTATCTACATGAGTAAGATAATTTTCCAATACATATTTAAATACGGATTCCAACTTTTTCGAATCTACATCCTTATAGTGTATCTTCCTGGGATCTTCTGTTAGTAGTTGTACATTTTCCCTGCTTCCTTGCGACAACTCATCCAGGATCTGTAAAAGTATAATCAGGTTTTTCATTTGCTGATTTGCCTGAAATTGAAAAAACAACTTATTAACAGCAGCCGGTATTTTCCTGAATTTTATACCGGATTCAGATAACTGCATCAGGTCTTTAATCTTTCTCAATTCCAGTTTATCAAAGAAGTCTTTGCCAATAAAATCTTCTGTAAACTGTACTATAATAGCGTGCGCTATTTCGTCAGTTCCCACCGGTGAACTGCTACTGCAAAAACAATGGACCAACCCCGGACCAAACATATATATCTCTCCCTCATTGTAATTCATCACTTTGTTTCCCGCATACATTTTACCGGAACTTTTTACAATCAGGATCAACTCGTGCCCATGATGAAAATGAAAAGTATTCGTGAAACGCGGTTGACAAAATTCTTTAATGACAAAACTGGCATCTTCCGGAGTAGATATATGTCGGTAAGAAACTTTCATAACCTAATGTCTTTATTTTTAGTACACTATTTATTTTCTAATGCAAAAATTCAGTATTATGGTAAATATAGTATTGATATATTGCAAATGGAGTACTTTTATTTAAATGGAAGTCTGAATAAGTTTGTAAGACAACGATTTTACCTGCGTAAAACTATTAAGCCACTTTTATATATTAATGCGTTATGGAGCTAGCGATACACAATTGGATGCGGTCTGAAACTATAGAAACTACTATACGGCGGGTTGCTGCGCTTGGATATACCAAACTTGAAATTGCCGGAAACCCCGAACAGTATGATACGAAAAGCATCAGAAAACTGATGCAGGATCATGGTCTGTCCTGCTGGGGGTCTGTAACATTGATGTTGGGAGATCGCAACCTGCTTGCCAGGGATGAGGCGCAACGTGCAAAATCGGTGCAATATGTGAAAGACGTAATAAAAATGGTAAAGGAATTGGATGGCCATATGGTGTCTGTTGTGCCGGGTACCGTTGGAAAAATTGTGCCCGATGGAAGACCCGATGAAGAATGGGGTTGGGCCGTTGGTGCCATGAAAGAAATTTACGACTATAGCGAGGCTGCAGGCATATTGATAGGCATCGAACCGATCAACAGGTTTGAAACCTATTTCATCAACAGGGCTGATCAGGCACTGGCGTTGGCGCAGGCTGTCGGACCAAATTGTGGTGTTTGTCTGGATACCTTTCACATGAATATCGAGGAGGCGGATATGTTTGCCGCGATCAGAAGAGCCAAGGGTAAACTGATAGGTTTTCATGTGGCGGACAACAACAGGATGGCGCCAGGAATGGGTAACCTCAACTGGCCCAAGATCGTAGATACATTGCGGGAAATAAACTATAACGAAGTGCTTTCCGTGGAATTTTGTGCCCCACTGGATCGTACGCCGGCCAATCCTTATCCGGATTCTATTGATAAAAACCCGGAGAACTTATCTGCAGAGCAGGAGCAATTCCTGGTGGACCATGGCAGCGCCTCTGTTACAGAGGAGTTTTATACCATGCTGACTACCGAATCATTTAATACTTTATCAAAACTTATTTAAAGAAGTCAACTGCTAACAGATGAAAATAACTAATGTAGAGGCATTTTGGTTACGCTGTCCCGTTCCTAAAGAAAAGCAACATACGTCAGACTACGGATTATTGGTCAATTTTGACATGACGCTTGTAGTGATAACCACAGAAGATGGTCTGCAGGGATTTGGAGAAGCCAAAGCAGCGGTTGGGTCTTCCGGAGAATGTGCCTCCATTGTAACGTGTATTGAACATGAGCTGAAGCCGGTTTTACTGGGTAAAGACGTAAAAGACATTACCCGCCTTTGGGAAGAAATGTATAATGGTACACGGGATCATTATGCCTTGTCAAGAGGACGAAAATTCCCTATCCTTGGAAGAAGGGGACTCACGGTATCTGCCATGAGCGGCATTGATACCGCCTTATGGGATTTGAAAGGAAAAATGTTCAATGTTCCGGTAATGGATTTGCTGGGCGGCGCCTGTAGGGATTCAATGCCGGCATATGCAAGTGGAGGTTGGGCAGATGCAGATAATATTGGCGCGCAATTGAATGGTTATGTTGACAAGGGTTTTGGGGGCGTCAAGATGCGCGTTGGCGTGATGGACAAAACCGTACAAAACAGTATTGAAAGAGTAAAAGCAGCAAGGGCAGCTTTAGGACCCGATATTAAATTGATGGCCGACGCGCATGGAACCTTTAGTGTTCCGGAGGCCAAACAATTTTGTCGGGGGGTAGAAGATTGCAACTTATATTGGTTTGAAGAACCCATTAGTCCCGATAACAGACGAGGCACAGCAGAAGTGAGGACTGCCACACATATTCCCATCGCTGCAGGCGAAAGTGAATATACCAGTTTTGACATTCATGAATTGTTGGAAATAAGGGCGATTGATGTAATACAGCCGGATATTGCTATCATTGGTGGTATTTCGGAAGCGATGCGCGTAGCGCACCTGGCAAGCGTGTATCAACTGGAACTGGCGCCGCATTGCTGGGGTTCTGCCTTTTCTTTTATGGCGGGACTGAATGTAGCATTTGCATCGCCTTCGGCAACTATCATTGAGTTTTCCTCAGGAGGAAACCCTATGATGTATGAGCTGGTGAAAGAGCAGATTACGGTTACAAATGGTTCGATCCCCGCTCCCACTGCTCCAGGATTAGGCGTAACGCCGGACTGGGATTTTGTACGGGAGTTTAAACAAAAAGTTTAGAAGTGGTAATTGTAAATAATTATTTATGGCCAAAGCACTTAAAATTAATCACGTAACACTGATTGTAGACAATCTGGAAAAAGCAGGTAATTTCTATCAGCATGAATTAGGCCTGGAGCCGCTTGCCGCATTCCGGTTTGACTACCCTGTTATGTTTTTCAAGTTCAATGAAGAGCAACAATTGCATATCTCCGAATGGGAAGACCGCACCTCCTTCCGTGGGCATATCTGTGTGCAGGTAGACGATTTTAACAGTCTTTTCTTTCGTATGAAGGAACTGAATGTAATTGATATAAATCCCTGGGGAAAGGTGAGAAAACTGCCTGACGGGGCCATGCAGATGTTTGTACGTGATCCTGCCGGCAACCTGGTGGAAATTTCCTCTGTACCAGGAGCGGAAGTCGATCCCCGGATATTTACGGATGAACTCTATGAAGAAGGGTTGTATATTTCAAATAGAAATGACTTCAGAGGGTACAGATCTGATGATGCCACTTTATATCATAAATAACAGATGAGAAAAAACGTATTGCTGCTCGAAACCGTTGCAGATGAAGCATTGGCCATCCTTCAGAAGAATGTGAATGTATTCACAGGATACGATGAAGTCAGTTTAAAAAACGTTCTGAACAAGGAGGACATCCATGCCATCATTACAAGAGGAAAGGGCTTGATCAATAAACCCCTTATAGATGCCTGCCCGCATTTACAGGTGGTGGCCAGATGTGGCGTAGGGTTGGATAATGTAGATGTGGGGGAAGCAACGGTAAGAAAGATCATGGTGATCAATGCACCCGGCAGTAATGCAGCAACGATTGCAGAACATACCCTGAGCCTGATGCTGATGCTGATGCGTAATATGTATGAATCGGTTGCCCAGGTTAAACAAGACAACTGGAATTGGCGCAATCAATATACAGGAGATGAGCTGAACGGCAAGACCCTTGGCATCCTGGGAATGGGAAATATAGGAAAACGTGTAGCACGGATTGGAGAAGCTTTTGGAATGGAGGTACTGTATTGGAGTAAGTCTGTTCAGGACCTGCCTTATAAATACCGGACGATGGAAGATGTATTACGGCATTCAGACGTAGTGAGTCTCCATCTCCCTTTCAATAACGAAACAGATAAGATCATAGGAGAAAAGCAACTGGGCTTAATGAAAACAGGTTCGTTATTGATCAATACAGCAAGGGGCGCGCTTATTGACCATGCAGCATTACTGCAGGCATTAAATGCACAGGCGATTTCGGGGTTTGCTGCGGATGTACTACCTGAGGAGCCACCGGTTCAGCATCTCCCGATTGTACATCATCCGCGGGCCATCATTACACCGCATTCCGGCAGCCTTACGGCAGCCACGTACCGGCAGATATGCCTGCTCACGATAAACAATGTAGTAGCAGTGCTGACAGGTGAGCAACCTGAACGCAATAGCATATATAACCGCGAGGCGCTTCAATGATTAGCAGTCTATTATTCTATACGCTGATGCTAAATCCAAATTCAGGTAGGGCATCGCTTCGTTAATATTATACCCGTCATGCTTCCCGAAATGTGTCAGGTGGTAACCTATAATCTTTGTTTAAATGAAAAAATTATTCGTTTGTTTATTGTTCCTGGTAAGTACCGGCATTACCTGCACCGGCTTACTCTTTGCACAATCTTCCAAAAAGGGTAAAAAGCCGCTGGTTGTTTTCGTGACCGGTGATCATGAGTACAGCGGTGAAGAAACACTACCGTTAATAGCCGCCGGGCTGGAGAAAGACTACGGTATGAAAACGATCGTTCTCAAGGCATCCCCTGATTATAAAAGCGAAGAAAACATTCCGGGCCTCGACGCATTAAAACATGCGGATCTGGTCGTTTTCTATTTGCGTTGGCGTAGGCTTCCCCCTGAACAACTGGCCTATATCGAAGCTTACTTGAAAACCGGCAAGCCTGTTATGGGTTTCCGTACAACCACGCATGCATTCAATTTTCCTAAAGGACATCCCAGTGAAAAATGGAATGCCTTTGGAGAATTTGCATTGAATGCTCCTCCGGGATGGGGCGGCGCAGCAAAGCATACCCATTACGGACATGAGAGTAGCACAGATGTACACATCATCCCTGAACAGGCGGGCAATCCTATACTGACAGGAGTGGCAACAAATTTTCATGTTCGCTCATGGCTATACCGCGTTTTACCGGATTATCCCGTGAAAGGTTCTACCTGGTTGCTGATGGGGAAGGCTGTAAATCCTGATAAAGAAGCCATCGAAAATCCGGTTGCCTGGACCGGCATCAATTCTTTCGGCGGCCGGGTTTTTATGACCACACTGGGCCACCCGGATGATTTCAGACAGGAGCCTTTTCAGCGCCTGGTGATCAACGCCATTCATTATGAATTGGGTCTCAAAGTTCCGAAAAAATGGAAAGGCAAAATGGATATCCAGGTGCCCTACCGCGAGACGAATTAAGTATATAACGCTTCCTTATTCAGGCAAATTTATCTAAGATAAGATGTCCAGACTATTAAAAATTGGCATTTATGCACCGCTTATTCCCATGTTATGGGCGATAATGATACTCGATGCGTGTAAATCCAAAGGACCCGCTCCGCTTACTATTTCCGGGTCATCACATATTTCCCTGATCGGTAATAACCTGGGATCGAGAATGATAAATTATGATAATTTGGAAACGGAGTTATATGTCCGTTATCCGGATTATAAATTACACATCCGCAATATGTGCGATGGTGGGGAAACCCCTGGGTTCCGGCCACATTCCGGCAGAAATTCTCCATGGGCGTTTCCGGGTGCGGAAAAATTCCATCCCGTACTGGACCACCAGTTTCAAACGATGAATGGGCAACCCGAGGGGCATTTTGAGACGCCGGATCAATGGTTAACCAGGCTCAAAACAGATGTGATCATTTCCTTTTTCGGCTATAATGAATCATTTGATGGACAAGAAGGACTGGCCAGCTACAAAGCGGAATTGGATGCCTTTATAAAATGGACGTTGAAACAAAAATATAATGGTACCTCGGCGCCGCAACTGGCCATTGTTTCGCCAATCGCTTTCGAGGACCTGTCTGACAAATATGATCTTCCCGATGGCCGGAAAGAAAATAAAAACCTGGCCTTGTATACCCAGGCCATGAAAGAAGTTGCTGAGCATAACAACGTACTGTTTGTTGATGCGTTTACACCTTCAAAAAAATGGTATAAGAATACTAAGGAACCTTTGACCATTGACGGCTCACAACTGAATGAAGAAGGTTATAAAAAGTTAGGACATTTATTGGCAGACCAGATTTTCGGAAAGGTTTCTCCCAAAGCAGCAACGAACAGAAAACTGGTGAACGACGCTGTAATGGAGAAGAACTGGATGTGGCTCAACGACTTTAAAATCCCTAACGGCGTGCATGTATACGGTCGCCGGTATAATCCTTATGGACCAGATAATTATCCTGCCGAAATAGAGAAGATCCGCGAGATGACAGCTATCAGGGACACAGCGGTTTGGATGGCAGCTTCGAAAGGAACGAAAATGGATATTGCTGCTGCCGATAAAAATACCAAAGTATTACCTATCGTTAAGACCAACTATAATCCTGCTAAAAATGGTAGTCTCCGGTATCTCAGCGGGCAGGAAGCACTAAGCAAACTGAAAGTACCAGCGGGTTACAAAATTGAGCTTTTTGCTTCAGAAGAGCAGTTCCCAGACCTGGCGAAGCCCATGCAGATGTCATTTGATAATAAAGGCCGGCTGTGGGTTGCGGTGATGCCGAGCTATCCGCATTATAAGCCGGGAGATGCCAAACCCAATGATAAAATTATTATTTTTGAAGATACGGATGGTGATGGTAAGGCCGATAAACAAACGGTCTTTGCGGATCACCTGCATCTGCCAATCGGTTTTGAGATCGCGGCAGAAGGCGTATATGTTGCCCAGGGAACCAATCTTAAATTGTTGACAGATACCGATGGTGATGATAAGACTGACAAAACGGAGATCTTGCTCAGTGGATTTGATGATCACGATACCCATCACAGCAGTCATGCATTTACAACGGATCCTTCAGGAGCAATCTATTCAGGAGAAGGCGTCTTTCTTCAAACGCATGTTGAGACTTCCTATGGAACCGTTCATGCATCTAACGGCGGCTTTTACAGATATGACCCACGACGCAGGAAACTGGAACGTACTGCACAACTTTCTATTCCAAACCCATGGGGTATTACGTTCGATGACTGGGGACAGCCTTTTTTTGCAGAAACATCCAGCCCGGATGTACGTTGGATGCTTCCCGGAACAGTGCTGCCTCTATATGGTCAGGCTACGCATAAATCGATCCAGCTGATTGAAGATAAACATAAAGTACGGCCAACATCGGGCCTCGAATTTGTATCAAGCCGCCATTTTCCGGATGAGGTGCAGGGAGACTTCCTGATCAACAATACCATCGGGTTCCTGGGAACGAAAGAACATACACTACAGGATGATGGAACAGGCTATAAAAGCCATCATCGTATGGATCTGCTGGTAAGCGGAGATCCCAATTTCCGGCCGGTAGATATGGAGTTTGCCCCCGATGGATCCTTATACGTGATCGACTGGCATAACATTCTGATAGGACACATGCAGCATAATGCACGGGACCCGCTGAGGGATCACTCCCGTGGAAGAATATACCGCATTACTTATCCATCAAGACCATTGGTAAAACCAGCAAATATAGCGGGAGCATCTATAGAAGAACTCCTGGACAACCTTAAATTGCCGGAGTACAGGACCCGTTACAGAACCCGCCGCGAACTGAGAGGACGCGATGTTTCAGAAGTACTGGCCAAACTGAAAACCTGGGCTGCTAACCTGGATAAAAATGATCCGGGATACGAACATCACTTGCTCGAAGGTCTATGGGTGAGCTGGGGAATGGATAAAGTAGATCAGGACCTTTTAAAGCAGGTATTAAAAGCCAAAGATTATCATGCAAGGGCAGCGGCAGTACAGGTAGTCCGCTATACAGGACATCAGGTTCCTGACCAGGCAGATTTGTTGATGCAGGCGGCAACAGATGAAAATTCCCGCGTGCGACTGATGGCTATCGTGGCTGCTTCCTGGATCGGCAAGGAGAAAGGTCTTCCCATTTTAGCAGCAGCTAAGAAAATGCCCCTGGACGAATGGATGATTCATGCATATGAAACTGCAGTAGCGCACTTGAATGGAGAAAATGTGAAAAAGGAAGAAGAGAAAGATGTTAATACAACTCTGAAAGGTACCAACCTGGCACTGTTTAATCAGGGAAAGAAAATTTATGCCATGGAAGGATACTGTAACACATGCCATCAGTCAGACGGCAAAGGGCTGCCTGATTCTGGCTTCCCTCCTCTTGCCGGCTCCGAATGGGTAAAAGGAAACGATGAACGGCTGATCAAGCTGGTTATGAAGGGAGTTTTGGGTCCGATGGAGGTAAACAATAAAATGTATACCGGCCAGGTTCCCATGACGCCTTTTGGCGGGTTACTGAAAGATGATGAGATGGCCGCTGTGTTAACCTATGTCCGGAATTCATTCGGGAATAAAGGGACGGCTATTTCTCCTGAAAAAGTAAAAGAGATCAGGAAGGCCATAGAAAGTAAAAAAGATTTCTATACTCCTGAGCAACTGCTGAAAGAGCATCCAATGGAGAATAAATGACCGGTACCTGGCTCTTAAAATAGATAGTACCGGCATTATCTAAATTTCCCGCAGCGCCTCTAAAATGAAGGAGGCGTTGCATTGAGATCGGAATCCAGGAAATCATTGATCATGGGTGTCAGCCAATCCGTCCGTTGCATCATGCCTATATGGGTTGTACCCGGTATAATGGCCAGGCGGGATGTAGGCAGCCCGTGTATATCTCCCATTTTTCCACCACCTTTGGCGCGAAACAGCTCCAGTGCATGCTCATATCGTACACCATCGGCATCACCAATGGCCATGAATATCGGAGCCTTTATGTTTTTTACATCCTTGGACCAATCATAAGGCTTCAGGTCTATACTGATAACCTTCTTTACAAATTCCGGAAAATGGGCAGGATCGTTTCCAAGACTGTCGTATTGTTTTTGTATAGGTGAGCCTTTGAACATATCTGCGGTGATAGTAGCAAAACTAGCCTCTACATCAGGCCACCATCCATCATGCGAATAGGTACCTGACAACACCACGAGCCTGCGTACCTGCTCAGGATGTCGCACGGCTACCTGAAAGGCTATTCCGCCTCCCATGCTATATCCTAAAATGTCTGCACTATCTATTTCGAGGTGCCTGAGCAAGCCCGATACATCGTCTGCCATACCTTCGTAGCTAAATTTGCGGGATATATCCCTTGTGCGGCCGTGGCCCTGCATTTCCGCTACTATCACTTTCCGGTTTCTGGCCAACAATGGTATGATATGCGACCAATTCAACGGTATATTCATATAAGAGCCATGCAGTAGGACTATCGGCTTACCTTCACCATACACTTCGTAGTACATTTTTAGGCCGTTGACATCTGCATAACCAGTTTCGGCGGGTTTGATATTTTTATTTGTTGTTGTGTCTTGAGATGCAGTAGCAGTTTGTTGGGTTTCTTTTTGCTGCGACCCGCAGGCCAATGCGATTATAACAATCATAAGCAAAAGACAAGTCCGGATTACAATACGTTTGTTCATATGGTGCAGTTTTACTACAACACAAAGTTCGACAACAATTCCATGCCAGTTGGTATGTATATGCGACAATTAAGAGGGGTAACTGCGACATATAAAACGGTGCATCCTTTTTAAAGATCATCAGAGAAGAAACAGATGTAGTCAAATCTATAGCCAGATTTTCGTCTGTGTAAGTCATCTATATTGTGCATTTATACCCTTAACTTTATATTCAAAGTAAATTCAACCACTTTTAAAGGGAACAAAATGAAATCAGTAGAAATTATCATGCTTCCTGTAAAGGACAAACAAAAAGCGAAAGAGTTCTATCTGAAACTCGGCTTCCAGGTAATTGTGGAGGCGCCGGCAGCACATGGTGAAACCTGGATACAGATGGGTTTGCCAGGTAGTAATACCACCATATCTTTTGCCGGTTTTCAGGGTGTTATTTGTGAAACTGATAATATTGAAAAAGAAATTGAAAACCTGAAAAACAAAGGAATAGAAGTTGGAAAGATTGATGATACTTCCTGGGGCAAATTTGCATGGTTAAAAGATCTGGATGGGAATAGTTTTTGTCTTCACCAAAAATAAACTGCTTTGCTACGGATTAATTAAGCAGCCGGTATTCATTGGGGGTGTACCCTGACCCTGCATGTTGTTTCCCCTCCTGAAATGTTATGGATAATTGAACCCCAAGCTGATGTTATCCATAATGTGTACTGCTTTGTACCCAATTCAAAATTATTACCTGATCTGCTATTTGCACTACTCAAACTCCTGAATCAGTGATATTGGTAGATAATACCGTAATCGGTATACCAACCTGTTAAAAAATAGATGCGACCTTTGCATCAGTGAAAGCGGAAAGCTCCCTACTTAACAAATCTATTAAACAAATTGTTAATCAATTAATTAAAACATCGCAACTATGAAATATAGAAAACTGGGAAACAGTACCCTTGAAGTTTCTGCCATCGGTTTAGGTTGCATGGGTATGAGTTACGCCTATGGGGAGACTCCTGATAAAAAAGAAATGATTGCCCTGATCCATTCGGCCATAGACCGTGGCGTAACTTTTTTTGATACCGCCGAGATGTATGGACCTTTTACAAACGAGGAATTACTGGGCGAAGCATTGGCGCCTTACCGGGATCAAGTGGTGATTGCCACCAAATTCGGCATTAAAATGCAGGATGGCAAACAAGTACAGGATAGCAGTCCACAACAGATCAGGAAGGCGGTAGAGGGCTCGCTGAAACGCCTGAACACTGAATGCATAGACCTCTACTACCAGCACCGTGTGGACACTACGGTGCCAATTGAAGAGGTAGCTGGTCTGATAAAGGACCTGATCAGCGAAGGAAAGATCAAACACTGGGGACTGTCAGAAGCGGGTGTACAGACGATCCGCCGCGCCCATGCCGTACAGCCGGTTACCGCACTTCAAAGCGAATATTCGCTCTGGTATAGAAGGCCGGAAGAAGAACTGATCCCAACACTGGAAGAATTAGGCATCGGATTTGTGCCTTTCAGTCCGCTTGGCAAAGGCTTTCTTACCGGAAGGTTTAACAAGGATTCCAAATTCGGCAGTTCGGACTTTCGGAGTATCGTACCTCGTTTCACACCAACAGCACTGGAAGCCAACCAGTCATTAGTAGATCTGTTGAAAAAGGTTGCTGGTCAAAAGAATGCCACACCCGCACAAATTGCCCTGGCATGGCTACTGGCGCAAAAACCCTGGATCGTGCCTATTCCCGGCACCACAAAACTTAACCGGCTGGAAGAAAACATCGGCGCAGCAGATGTCCAGCTTTCCGCAGGCGAATTAATTGAAATTGATACTGCATTAGACAAAATAAAAGTGGTAGGCGATCGCTATCCCGAAGAGCTTGAGAAAAGGACAGGATTGTAAAACTTTCATCCTATCTGGTGGTGAAATTTCCACCAAAACTACACAAGATTTAAAAACAATAAAAATGGCAAGAACAGAAAACGAAAATGCAATTTTCCCGAAGGGAGAAAAGGCTCCGGCAGATTATTTCACCGGCACCGCCTGGGTAAATATCTTAGTTCCGCAGGACCAAACAGGCAGCTACTCTATTGGTGATGTTGTGTTTGAACCAGGCTGCAGAAATAACTGGCACACGCATCCAGCCGGGCAGACCCTGCTGGTAACAGCAGGCAACGGATATTACCAGGAAAAAGGGAAACCTGCAAGATTACTAACTAAAGGCGATGTTGTGAAGATCCCGTCTGATGTAGAACATTGGCATGGTGCCACCCACGATAGTTACTTTACACACATCGCCATCAGCAACATCACCAAAGAAGGTGCAGTAAAGTGGTTACAGCCTGTAACCGATGAAGAATATAACAGCGTACATAAGAAATGATAAATGAAAATGCAGGTATCTAACTGAAACTCATACTACAATCTTCACCAGGCATAATTTTGCAGCAGATTCAAAGAAGCAGGAATCCGTTATGATTAGCTTACATTTGTAATTATGGCAAAAGAAAAAAACAAACCCGTTTCAGTAAGATTCGATTTGAAGATGCTGGAAATATTGAAGGAGGAAGAGAAGATAGATACCCCTCAGCAAGCCTTAAATTTCCTGTCAAAATTCTGGGAAAATAACCGGCCGGCGACGACTGATTTTGCAAATGATTTTAAGAAGCTCAAAACGATTGAGCCGGCTATAAAACCGGTTATAAAAGAAGAGAAAGGAGCTGCAACAGCCCACCCTTCAGGGTTATCAGGAATAGACCTGCTTATCTGGAAGGCCGAGCAAAGGGAGAAAAATGAGGAATAGAGATCTCTTGAACATCATCATCTAACCACCAGTACTTTAAAACTGCCTGGAATAACATCATATCTTCCGGCGTCATTTTTCTTATCAGCAATATTTGCGACAGATAAATAAATGGTATTGGTCACCTCATCCAATGCCAGCGTCCTTGCACCTTTTACTGTAACAACAGCTTTCTCTGCTTGAAATTTGTTATTCCCTGTTTGCTTAATTACGCTTAATGTACCATCTGCACAAGATGCATAAATAGTTTGGCTTTGTGCATTATAGGCAACCCCATCACAATCTTCTCCTATTGAAATATTGGCTATGATCGAATTATTACCGAGCTGAACAACCAGCAATTTTGCATTGCCGCAACCAACAAATAAAAGTTTATTTTTAAGGTCAATAGCCAGCCCTGTAGGACCTTCGCCTGCAGGTAGTAATTTTATTCTCCCCTTTACCTTAAATGTTTTGATATCAACAATAGCTATTTCGCTTTTGTCCTCTATATTAACATATATGTTACCTTCAAGATCAGATACCAGTGCTTCCGGTTTTCCTCCAATATCTATAGTCGCTTTAATCTTCATGGTAACCGGGTCTATCACGGAAAGGCTATTACTTCTCCCATTGCCGGTAATAATTGTTTTACTCATGGGTTCAAAAATGATAGCATCAGGATTATTACCCGTTTTAATCTTTGAGCGTACCTGTTCATTTTTCGTATCAAATACCACTACATCATTCTCTCTGCCATTACTGATAAACCCTTTCCCGGATTGAACATCGAGTGCTATGCCATGTACACCGGAAAGGTCTTTAATAGCAGCCAACTCTTTGCCCGTCTTTTTATCAATAACATTTACCTGGTCACCATGCGACACATACAGTTTGTTATCAGGCCCGGAAGTGAGATAGTCCCACCAGCCATCCCCCTGTAAAGAGAATGAATCCACAACTTTCATCCTGCTTTGTGCCTGCAAAAGTGAAGGGAGCAGCATTATAGCGATCAAAGAGAATTTTAGCAATTTCATCGGTTTAATTTATAAAGATTGAAAGATCAGAAGTCATTGTCTATACCACGGGGCGCGGTGCTGAAGCCACCAAGGAATATCAGTTACAAATATATTTCCCGATTCTGTTGAAATTCTAAAGTTTTACCGGCAGGATGCTGCCCTCCTGCTTATGTACCTGTTAACTTTAAAAAAATTCAGAATTCACCATTACTTTTGAAATATGAAAGTACTCATCATTGAAGACGAAATACAGCTGGCAAAGAGTATTATCAGCTATCTATCCGGAGAAGATTATATATGTGAGCATGCGGAAAGCTATCAGCAGGCATTGGATAAGATACATATATATGAATATGATTGTATAATGGTCGATCTAATGCTACCAGGCGGAGATGGTATAAACCTACTGGATGAGATAAAACAACAAAATAAACATGCAGGTATCATTATTATCTCTGCAAAAGATGCTATTGAAGATAAGATAAAAGGACTTCAAACAGGTGCAGATGATTATATATCCAAACCATTCCATCTTTCTGAACTGGCAGCCAGGATCTATTCCGTTATCAGAAGAAGAAAATTCAATAATAGTAATATTATTCAACATCATGAATTAGCAATAGACCTGCTGGCTAAAACGGTACATATAAATGACAACCTCGTAGTGCTCACGAAGAAAGAATTCGACCTGTTGATATATTTCCTTGGTAATCAAAACAGGGTTATCTCTAAAAACGCCCTGGCAGAGCACCTTTCAGGAGATATTGCTGATATGCTGGATAACCACAATTTCGTATACGCGCATATAAAAAATCTGAAAAGGAAATTAAGCGAGTCGGGCTGTGCTAATTATCTCAAAACAATTTATGGTACAGGATACAAATGGGAAATATGAGTAAGTTACTTAACAAATCAATGAAGGCATTTATCATGTATGCCGGGATTGTACTGGCTTGTAGTATTCCCGCCTATTATGCTATTATAGACTTTATATGGGAACATGAATTAAAAGAGCATAACCTTATTGTCAGTGAAGCCACCAAACAGAACCTTCACTCACTCTCCCTTTCAGACACTGAGCTAACCGAAAGCATTTTACTCTGGAATAAGCTGCGGCCTGAAACGCAGTTACAAATGGTGCCGGCATTAAAGCCGGACTCTATCTACAATACATACAGGAAAAACAAATACATTCCCGCAAAAGGATGGGACAGATTCCAGGGGCTGATTACTTATTTCACCATCAATGGAAAAGTGCTTCGTCTCACGCTTGAAACCAATATGGAGGAATCCCATGAAACAATTATCGCTATTGCTGCCGTCACTTTTATCTTTTTTCTGATCCTGCTTGGCGGTCTCATTTTTATTAACAGAAAAATATCAGAAAAGCTATGGCGGCCTTTTTACAATAGTCTTCAAAAGATCCAGTCTTTTGATCTTCATAAACAATATGCCATCCATTTTGAGAAATCGGGAATTGAAGAATTCGAAACACTCAATTATCATCTTGACAAGTTAATAGCAGGTAATATCAGGGTATACAAACAACAAAAGGAATTTACGCAAAATGCATCCCATGAATTGCAGACACCTTTAGCCATTATTAAATTCAAGCTGGATTTGTTGCACCAGAGTAAACCGATTACAGGTGAACAGTCTGAAATCATTGATCAGGCGCATCAGGCATTGACAAAAGTCTCCCGGATAAATAAAAACCTGTTACTATTAGCCAAGATGGAGAACAGCCAGTTTTCAGAAAAAGAACCGGTTAATCTGTCAGCATTGATACAAAATTACTACCCATTACTGGAAGACTTTGTGGAAGACAAACAATTACAGGTAGTCCTGCAAATACAGCCAGATATAAAATTATCGGGGAACAAAGTACTTGTAGAAATTCTGCTGACTAATCTTTTTTTGAATGCCATCCGGCATAGCACCCAACAGGGTTCAATCTGCATCAGGCTTACAGAAAATATCCTGGAGGTTTCCAATAAAGGCATGGCCCCGCTGGACGAAAAAATGATCTTCAGGCGTTTTGGCCCCTCCTCCCCCAACACAACCGGAACCGGACTGGGATTGGCTATTATCAAACAGATCTGTCATTTGCATGGCTGGCAGGAAAGCTATCGCTTTGAACAAAACCATCATATTTTTAAAATCGAATGGACATAATTCGAAATTCCTTCTAAATCACCTTTCATCTTTGTGTATATAAAGTTTACACTGGATGAAACGACTGATGATCCTTTTTCTATCGATACTGCCTGCTGTCATGATACAGGCGCAAAAAAATGCCGCTACTGTTTCCGGCTTGGTGAAGGATGCAGCCCTTAAAACGGTACTCCCTTTTGTGAATGTAACGTTGCATAAGTTGCCGGATAGCACTTTTATTACAGGCACTATCACCAATGAAGCGGGTATCTTCAGTATTGCCTCTCTGGAAAGCGGTCAGTTCCTGCTAAAATTTTCCTACATGGGATATACCAGCAAAGGGCAATCCCTACAAGTAGGGCAACTCAGTAATTTCCTGGATATCGGTAGTATAGAACTAGCCACCACCAGCGTCTCCATAAATGAGGTAACTATCCAGGGCAAACAGGACGCAGTTACAGAGAAAATGGATAAAAAAACATTTTCAATATCCAATAATATTACCCAGACAGGTGGTTCTGCAATAGAAGCCATGAAAAATCTTCCGGGTGTCACAACCGGCCCGGATGGAAAAATCCTGTTACGAGGCAGTGATAAGGTAATGATACTGATAGATGGTAAACAAACGGCGCTTACCGGTATTGGCGGGCAATCCGGCTTGGATAACATCCCTGCTTCTGCGATAGAAAAAATCGAGATTATCAATAATCCCTCCTCGAGGTACGATGCGAATGGAAATGCCGGCATCATCAATATCATCTATAAAAAAGAAAAAAAAGAAGGTTTAAATGGTAAAATAGGCATCAGCACCGGGCTCGGGGCATTATGGGAAAAGAAGGCCAATTTGCCGGATATTAGGCCACAATATAAGGCCACACCAAAAATCAATCCTTCTCTTTCGCTAAACTACCAAAAGAATAAAGTCAATCTGTACTTGCAGGGGGATAATCTTTATACCCACACACTAAACAAAAATGAGTTTACAGAACGGATATACAGTCATGGAGACAAGATAATACAGCAAGTGAAAAGAAACAGGACCACCAATATCATTACCGGCAAAACCGGTATCGACTGGCAACCCGATAAAAATAATACCATCGCTGTTTCCGCCTTATTTAGCAGTGAAAAAATATTAGACCGCGGAGATGAACCTTTTTTCACAATAGATCTTTCTGAAAGAAAGCGCCTATGGCAATTCCTGGAAGATGAACTGAAAACTACGGCCACTTTTTTCTGCAGGTTGGCAATACCAATTCAAACAGCCGGGCCGCACCCTGAACGTTAACCTGAATTATACTTTTCACCGGGAAGATGAAAAATATTTTTTCACTAACATCATGCCGGCCTACACAGGGCTGGATTCCTTTAAGCTACTTTCCGATGAACATGTAACCGATCTGAATGCCGATTACATACATCCATTGAAATACGGCCGGTTCGAGGGAGGGGTTAAATTCCGCCGCAGATATATTCCTACCAATATGCAGTTCAAACCGGGCCTCCACTCTCCGCTCGACACCAGTGCAGGAGGCTGGGCCAACTACGGCGAAATTATACCGGCCGCTTACGGTCTTTTTGTATTTGAAAACAGGAATTTGGAAATAGAAGCCGGTATGCGTATAGAATATGTAGACCTCAGGTATGAAGTGAATCCTCAGCACAACACCTATAAAAGCGATGGATACCACTATATTCAGCCTTTCCCCAATGTACGGTTATCCTACCTCATCAATGATCAGCATAAACTATCCCTGTTTTATAACCGCAGGGTTGATCGTCCGAATGAAGTAGATATCCGCATTTTCCCTAAATATGATGACGCAGAGATTATAAAAGTCGGCAATCCTGAACTCAGACCACAATTTACCAATACATTTGAGCTCGGATATAAAACCAACTGGGATGATGGCTTTCTTTATCCGGCGATTTATCATAAAAGGATGGATGCCACTATCACACGCATAGCCAGTGTTGTAAACGGGAGTAATCTTATCTACAATGTTTTCCAGAATGCTGGCAAAAGCTATACTTCAGGGATAGAAATAAGTATGACACAACGGCTGACCGAATGGACCAGTTTTAACGTTAACCTGAATGGATATCAGAATATCATACATCCTTTCACTGTTGTTAATAAATACCCGGAAGAAAGCATTTACACGGCACCCCGACAGGAAATGCTTTCCTGGAATGCCAAATTCAATACCCTGTTTCAGCTACCACATTTAACAGAAGTTCAGTTGACAGCGATCTACCTGGCACCTGACATTATCCCACAGGGTAAAATATATGCCCGTTTTTCAATCGACCTGGGTGTAAAAAAGAAGCTGGGGAAAAATGAATTCTTTTTGAATGCTACTGATGTCGCCAATACTTTGCGTATCAAAAGAGATATCACTGGTACTGACTTTCAATATACAAGCACCGATTACCTGGAAACACAGGTTATACGTATAGGGTATAGTTACAAGTTTTAGTTTTAGCGGTTATCAAACATCACTTTCCCGAAACATTTCCTGTTTAGCGATATGCCTCACAATTTTCTGTGCATCTAAAGCGATCTCCCGGATTTGACCCGTTGGACTGACCCAATAACCACAGAAATACAAACCATCTTTGCCAAAATATTTTTGCTTATTTGCACATAATTGTAAATCCGAGAAGCGACGCTTGTCAACATCAACTATTTCAGCATAGTCCCGGTAATACCCAATACCGGCAACAATAGCATCAAAAACTTCTTTTTTATCATCCTTGAAATGAATGGTTGCGCCTTCGATGTAATCAATATCACCATAAATTTTTATGTGCCCTTTCCGGATATGTTGAATTGTACCAATGTCCAATACGGGTGCTTTACCATCTCTGCAGATTTCTTCCAGTGGGCCGTATGACATTTTTCTAAGCCCCAGTTTGGTAAGATCACCTATTAACCATTTCATAAGAGGGGCGCTGATAGTATCAGCTACATGCGGTGGAAGGCGGCTCATTAATAAACTTAGCCTGAGTACAGGAATGCCCCATACATCCCGTGGAATTACATTTACAGGAGAGCGGACTGCCATCGCAGGTATTGCACCCTGCTCATATAAATCCATGGCAATTTCACAAGCCGAATTACCAAAACCTACTACCAATACATTTTGTCCTTTAAAGTCTTTGCCTGTTCTGTATGCATGGCTATGCAGGATTCTCCCGGTAAATGTTTCCATGCCTTTAAAGTGGATGGGTTTGGGCTTACCATAAGCTCCAGTTGCCATTATCAGGTATTTTGATTTGAACAAGCCGTCAGTTGTTTCCGTCATCCAATAGTCCCCTTCTTTCTTCACTGATATCGCTTCGGTATTAAAAACCGGGTTGATATTAAATTCCTTTTGATAATCATCTAAGTAATCCACTACCTGTTGTCTGCTCGGATACCGGGGTATGCTGCTTCCAAATTTTTTATAAGGGAGATTTGAAAATATTTTGCTTGTATGTAAATGCAGGCGGTCGTAATGATTACGCCATGGGCTGGCAACCTGGCCTTGTTTTTCAATAATGATATATTCGATACCGTGTTTATACAAAGAGGCAGCGGAAGCCAAGCCAGAGATGCTTGCTCCGATAATGAGCGTATTAGTCTGCTTCGTTAACATAACAGTGCTGACCTGACCGTCGTTTTATTAAACTGTATTCAAATTACAAAAATCCAACCAGCACTACTAAAGCCGGAATGTTAAATCCACCGCTCAGATTAATCTTCTCTGACTAATTTTATATCCATAAAATGCTGCCAGTTTTTCCCATCAGTGGATTGTTCCCATATACCCAAAAACACCTTGTTTCCCTCACTAAAACCACCATTAAACCGTAATGTTTCTCCAGTGAAAGTCCATAGGTCACCCACCAGTGTAGCCGTCATAAATCCTGAATTACCCAGGTTATCATAATGCTGCATGGTGTAGATATTGGCCGCTTTATCATAACCAATTATTTCAAGGGTTTCGTTTTTTCATTACCCATTAACACCGCTACTTTATGCTGCAAAAAGAAACCGCCAGGCAACCATTCATAGTGATCCGTTCCTTTGATGTTAATTTCAGGATTGTTGCTGGTAGGTAATATGCGGCCAATAGTATTCCATTTACCGACAAAGTTGTTTAAATGGTGATAGGCTATTTCTTTTTTTTCCATGCTTTAATAACAGTTTAAAAAGAATTTATCAAGATAATTCATTCTGCTCAGATATTGACGAAGTGGATCAGCTATACCTGTTTATAAAAAGTAAAGAAGCCGGCTCATCTGATTGAGCCAGCTTCTTTTTGAAAAGAATAAAACAACGTGGTTATTTTCGTTTATCACTACCCGCCAGAAAGGTAAGCCGGGTGATAATAACTGTCAGGCTACTTTTGGTGACGCCGGGTGCTTTCAGAACAAAATAAAGATGGTGACGGCCCGTGGTCGCTTTAAGCGGGATGCGTACCGGCTTCCCTTCAGTAAAGCTGCCCTTTCCCGGCACCAGTGAAAGCGGCGTGCTTACCAGCATACCATCCGGTGTATCGAGATGTAATTCAAGTGTTCCACCAATGGCCGGCGAAACCTCCATGTCGATGCCTGTGATACCTGTCAGATCTATGGCATTAAACCCTACATATGCTTCAGGGCCGTAAAGCACAGCCAACTCCGATACTACACCCGGTACTTTTACGCGCATAATATTACGAACTTCATCTGCCTCCGCAGCTGCCAGCACAGGCGATTTTAGCACTATAGTTTTTTCTGCCGAAAGCGGTGGTAATCCATGATAGCCACTATCTGTATAAGCTGCTTTCAGTACAAACACGCCATCTGTTTTTCCGGCAACTACGCTGGTAGTATAGCTTCCTTTTAAAGGTAAAGAAGGAGGCAGGCGTTTTGCCAGCCCTAAAATATAGCTGATCATTTCATTGGCTTTAACGGGCGGCAGATCAGGATGCGCACTCATGGCTGCATCTCCCCAAACGCCACTGCCACCATGAATAACCTTTTGAACAAGGCGCTCCGTTGCATGGGTGTCCTTTTTATACTTTTCTGCGATGGCATTAAAAGAGGGGCCAATAGATTTTTGGTCAATCGCATGACAGGAATAACAATCACTTGCATTTAATACCATTCCTCCGTAGATATCCATTTTGTCTTCCAGTTCATGCATACGGGAAGGATCGGGATCACCCAGCAGTGGTGTGTATCCTTCTGCCAGGTAATGAATGCCTACCTGTGCACGTTGCGAGCTTACACCACCGTAAACACTATCTTCCTTATCGCTGATCGTTACCTCATAATTAAAAGTACCGCCAGGGAAATAGAAGCTGCTATTGCCCTTTGTGATATTGAGCGCAATCTGTGGTGGCTCATTGCCGGCCGTGAGCCGTACCTGTGCGCTGTCCTGCGCACCTTTTGCGTCTGTCACGGTTAAGGTAGCCGTGTATATGCCTGGTTCGTCCAGGGTAAAGGCAGCCGCTTCAGTGGTGGCTGTCTGTGTTTTCCCGCTATTGTCTGCACGTACTTTCCAGGCATAGGTGAGTGCATCATGATCAAAATCCTTTGTACCGTGGGAAGACAAGTTTACTTTGAATGGGACTGCGTTGCTTGTGGCATCTGCGGTCACTTTCACCACAGGCGTGCGGTTGCCTCCATTGTATACGATCTTTACCAACCGCGCATCATCGTTCGCCCGGAACCAGCCTTTCCCATATTCAAGCATATACAAACTCCCATCCGGTCCGAACTTCATGTCTATCGGGTTACTGAAAGTATGACCTGGCAGAAATCTTTCCATCGACTTGTAATTTCCTTCTGCATCCATCGTTACCACATTTATCCAGCCACGGATCCAGTCAGTGATAAACCATTTTCCTTCATAGTAATCCGGGAAAACATGCGGAGCGTTCTTAAAGTCTGACCGATGAAACACGGGGCCACCGGTAGCGCAGCGGGCGCCGCTACCCATCAAAGGAAATTCCTTTGAGGCACTGTAAGGATACCAGATAAAAGCTTTTTGCGCCGGCGGCAGTGTTTTCAACCCTGTGTTGTTAGGGGAATTATTCACCGGGCCGGCGGGATTGAAGGGGTCACCGGATTTACCCGTAGCAAAATTATATTGCCAGTAGGCCTTGTTATCTGCAACAAAATAAGGCCATCCATAGTTTCCCGGTTTACGGATCTGGTTAAATTCATCGTATCCTTTTGGACCAAGGCCAGTGGAGTCATCATTAGCATCTGGTCCTACTTCACCAACGTATAGCCAGCCTGTTTTGCTGTCCATCGTAATACGCCAGGGTTGCCGGTGTCCCATGGAATAAATTTCAGGAAGCGTCCCCGATTCCCCTTTTGGAAAAAGATTCCCGGCAGGAATGGAATAGGTACCATCAGGCTCGGGGTGAATACGCAATATCTTTCCACGAAGATCATTGGTATTACCGGCGCTACGTTGTGCATCCCAGTCTTCTTTTCCTTTACGTTCATCAATAGGTGCATATCCCCATCCGCGCGGACTGCTATTATCACCGGTGGTGATGAAAAGATCACCACTCCCTTTTACATCGAAGAGCAGACCGCCGCCTGTATGGCTGCCATCGAGGATCTGTTTGGGAATCTTCAGCAATATTTTTTCGCTGCCCATGTCAAACATCCCTTCTTTATTCAATGTATAGCGGGACACATGAAACGCGGTTCCTCCCGGTTGCGTATAATACACATAGATCCACTTGTTGGTGCTGAATGCCGGGTCGAGCGTAATACCCAGGAGTCCATCCTCATATTTGCCGGACACGGGTAATGTGCCTATAATTTTTGATTGTTTCGCCTGTTGATCGTATTCGATAATTTCGCCTCTCCGCTGTGCAAAAAATATCTTACCATCATCTGCTATTACGAGATGTATAGGCTCGTTCAGTTTCTCCATTAAGATCTCTTTATGGAACCTGTTTTCTTCCGGGAGGGCTTTTGAATAATCCAGCGTTACCGGCTTATCCGCCCCCATCGCATAATACAGGCCGCCCCATAATATTTTCAGAAAAACGGGGTTACTGTAAGCCGCAGTGGTGTGTCCCATAGCCATATAAAAAGAACGGCCTCCATCAAAATCATGATACCATACCGCGGGATGATCAGCGCCCATCTTTCCACCTTTGTAGGTTTGCTCATCCAGTGCAATCAGTGTTTTTATACCGGGGTTCACGATAGTAAAATCATAGAACTCATCTTCCATCGTAAAATGATCAGGAAGCGAATCTGTAGCAGGATGGTGCTGATCTTTTACAACGTATGTACCCTTTTGTACATTGGGATCTGCCGGATGACTCAGAAAGTAGGCACCAATAAGCTGCCCGTACCAGGGCCAGTCGCGCTCAGCATCGGTAGGGGCATGTATGGCTACAAAGCCCCCACCTGCCTGAATATACCGCTGAAAAGCTGTTCGCTGCTCCTCATTAAAGAGTGCTCCTGACGCCTGCAGGAATACCACCGCACGGTAACGTTTCAGGTGCTCTTCATTAAAATTGCCGGCGTCTTCTGTTGTATCCATTATAAATCCTTTTTCCTGCGCCATCTTACGGAGGGCTACCAGTCCGGTATCAATAGCATCAATATGCCTGAAGCCAGCTGTTTTGGTAAACACCAATATCCTGGCTGGTGGTGCATCCTGTTTGCAGGCTGTTTGCATCACACATGCTATCATCAAAAATAAAATAACAATCAACGGTGATCTCCGGCGGTATAATAACATAACGGTAAACATTATCTGTTAATTAGTCTTTTATCAGCATATTTCCCAGCGCCTTTTCGAGGAATACCAGGCTTCTTTCTGCTTCGTCTATTTTGCCGCATTCCACACTGAGAAAGATCTCCCTGTCTACCGGCTCCATAATTTCAAATACCTTATCCCACTTCACCATCCCTTCACCGCAGGCACAACCTACAGGCGTTCCCGTTACTGCTCCCCGCTCCTGTGTACTCTGTTCCATGCTGATATCCTTTGCATGGATATGGCGCACATAATCCCTTACCTGCGTTAACCCGTCATAGGGGTCTTCCTCACCGGCGAGATAGGAATTACCCGTATCCCAGTTTACGCCTATCCATGGAGAAGGTACCAGGTGAACAATCTTCAGTAATCCTTCTGCGGTTTTTGTGTAAATACCATGCGGTTCTATACAGATATTTACCTTATGCCGGGCAGCTACCATAGCAGCTTTTGTCAGGGAGTACTTCATTGCTTCGTGCGCAAAAGCATCGTCCATCCAATCGGGTTTCACCATTTCATCCGTATTTACGAACGGGGCATCCAGTGCCGACGCAAAAATAATAGCGCGGGTTAAACGGCTCACGGCAGCTTCCGGCTTCATTAACGGACTATGCCCACTGATACTGCTAACCTTTATTCCATATTTGTCGCAGATCTCTTTCATCAACAATGTATCTTCTTCCATCGAAAATGAATGAAAATACTGCACTTCACTCAATAGTCCCCAGCCGGTATGTACCATGGGTTCTATGTACTTGTATCCCAGTTCTGACGCTATTTTTACGCCTTCTTCAAATCCTTTGTCTGCGCTGCGGCAGTACTCCATATTCAAACTGATCCTGAATTTCGCCATGATATTTATTTGTTTTTATTTGTTTTCGGTTAGTTTTAATACCCCGGATTCTGTTTTACATTGGGATTGCTGTTAACTTCACCCTGTGGGATAGGAAATAATAAATAATTGGCATCTTCACTACCTCTCACCTGTTTAATAATATCCAATGCTGTGATGGTATGTGGAATGCCTGCTGTTTTCGCATTGGCATATCTCACCAGGTCCATCCAGCGTTCACCTTCAAATGCCAGTTCCAGCCTGCGCTGCCTGTCTACCTCATTACGGAAGGATGTTTTATCCGGCACATTCGCTAATGTTAAAGCGGTCAGCCCTGCCCTTGTACGTATTTCATTCAAAGGCGCCAATGCGTTCCCAGGGCCATTCAGTTCATTTTCAGCTTCTGCATAGATGAGTTTAATATCAGCCAGTCGTAATACACTGTAGTTATCAGGATTATTAAATGGCAGGGCGCCCACATTTCTCCATTTGTAAATGAAATAGCCCAGGTCTACTGCACCGCCGCCACCCGGCAAGTTATTCGGTAATCCTACCAGGAAGCTGGTGTAATTATCGGCTACGTGTACGCCGTTGAAATTCACGGGCGCCACAAATTTGAAGCGTTTATCATTGGTACGGTCGGCCACATTTTCTATAAAATCCGGTACCGGGCGGGGAAATTTATCAAAGGAATAGGTGGCTAACGGGAACGGGAGTATTTCGTCCGGTATTACGCCACCACCTTCTAACGGGGGATTGTAGTTGATTTCGAAAACAGCTTCCGCTTTGCCCTTTGCAGGCCATAAGCTGTTAAAATCAGCAGGCAGGGAATACAGCGGACTGGCGATCACTTTCTGCGCTGCAACCGTGGCTTTATCCCACTGCCGCAGATACAGATACACTTTTGCCTGTAAAGCGTTTACGGTAGTCTTTATGGCCCGGTAGCGGTTTCTGGAAGCATCTGTCTGTGTTTCTGCAACCAGCGTTGCAGCCATATCCAGATCGCTGGTGATAAGCGCATACACGCTGTCTACAGAAGAGCGGGCCGCCTGTGCATTTTCCTGGATGGTTTGCTGATCGCCGGAAAGTACCGGTTTTGTATACAGCGGTAAGGCACCATAAAATCTTACGAGATAGAAATAAGTGAGCGCCCTTATAAACAGGGCCTCGCCCTTTATCTGATCACGGCGGGCTGCATCCATATCTGCATTGCCAACAAGATCTATGATAAAATTAGCTTTGGCAATTGCATTATATCCTTGTGTATAAGGACCATCAATATATCCGCTGGTAGGATTCCAGGTAAAATTTTCCAGCATCAGCAGTGCACTATTTACAGTAGTAGTGTTGTCGCCAGGTATTTCTGCCATGTTAATGATGCATTCCCCGAACATCTTCCCTTCCCTCAAAGCTGCGTAGGCAGAGGACAACAGTGATTCTGCATTCTCCGCGGTGCCAATGGCATTTTCAGGCAACAGGCCTGTTAACGGTTTCTGATCCAGTATCTTGCTACATCCGGACACTGTAAAAAACGCTATGGCAAAAATGAAAACGTTGATCCTTTTCATATCCAGTAATTTTAGAGTTTAACATTCAGTCCGAAAAGAAATGTACGCGCCTGCGGATAAACGAAATAGTCTACTCCGAAACCGATGGCGCCATTGGTATAACTTACTTCCGGGTCCCAACCGGAATAGTTGGTAAATGTGAGCAGGTTTTGCCCCGTGATATAAAACCGCGCACCGCCAATATGTAGTTTCTCTATAACATTGGCTGGCAGGTTATAGGCCAGGGTAAGGTTCTTGAGCCTTACATATGTTCCTTTTTCTATAAAACGGTCCGATGCCCGGGTGTTGTTATTGGGATCTCCGATCACCGCACGTGGCACATCCGTTTGATCACCTTCCTTTTTCCAGCGATGCAGTGTATTGGTGGTTGCATTGATGGCAGACTTCATCCCTTCTGTAAACTCCCTGTTGGCATTATAAATATCGTTGCCAAAGGAACCCTGGAAGAAAAAGGATAGCTCCAGTCCCTTATACCCGAAAGTATTGGTGAGTGCACCAATGAGCCGGGGATTGGGATCTCCGATAATGGCGCGGTCCTGGTCATTGATCACATTGTCACCGTTAATATTCACGAACTGTATATCACCTGGCTTGGCATTATCCTGCTTTGGTGCGGCTGTAATGGCTGCAGCGTTCTGAAAGATACCTTGTACTTTATAACCATAGAAGGCACCCAGCGGCTGTCCTTTTTGTATAATATTGTTGCCGGAAATCACCACCCTGTCTACCAGCACGCCCTTTTCATCCAGCACTTTTCCCAGGTCTGTTACTTTATTGCGGTTAATAGAAAGGTTGATGTTTGTAGTCCAGGAGAAATCTTTCTTTTCAATATTGGTGCTGTTGATTCCCAATTCAATCCCCTTATTTTCCACGGTGCCTACATTCTGAGGGGCGGTACTGATACCAACACTCACCGGTAAAGGCACTAACTGCAACAGGTTGGTAGTACGCTTGTTGTAAGCATCAAAAACGAGGGAGATCCTGTTGTCAAGAAAACCGATATCGAAACCTGCATTATACTGGGTGGTAGCCTCCCATTCCAGTTTATCATTGCCAATCTGTGTCAGCACGGTACCGGTGCTACCTGGCGTGAACAGGGTAAACCGTGCATAGGTACCCACCTGTTGGTTTCCATTAGTACCGCCACTGGCGCGTATCTTAAGATAGGGTACCGTTTTTCCCCCACCAAAGAAAGGTTCATCGGAAACAATCCATCCCAGGGAAACGGCCGGGAAATAACCAAAGCGGTTGTTCTGGCTAAATACACTGGAACCATCGGCACGCATACTGGCCTGCAGGAGATAGCGGTTTTTGTAACTGTAAATACCGCGCACGAAATAACTGATCAACCCCCATTCACTTTCTGCGCTGGTGGGTACACCAAAAACGGAGCCGGCAGTGAAATTGGTAATATCATTACTCACAAAACCGGATGAACTATTATATTGGTTAGTAGCGGTGAAATGTTGTGCAGAATAGCCCCCCAGCAATGTAAGCCGATGCTCGCCATTATCCAGTGGCCTGTAAGTAAGTGTGTTTTCCCATAGCTCAATAGGATTTACCAGGTTGAACATACCAGCGGAACCTCTCACAGCATTGTTCTGTGTAGCGGAATATTGCAGGGTAGTAAAATTCCGGGATAACTGTGTCTTAAAATCGAGTGCAAGACTTGTCCTGAATGTTAACTTTGGTACGATATCCCACTCACCATATACATTTCCGATGAACTGGTATATATTGGCGCGGTTATGTACTTCCAGCAGATTACCCACCGGGTTATCGGAATAGAGATAAGGGTTGGTACCGTATTTACCATCCGGTGTTTTCACAGGCACCAGCGGGATCTGTGAAAGTGCCCCGCCCAATACACCGCCATTCGCCAGCGCGGAGCCGGATTGTACGCTCCTGTTGTCATCACTGCGGCTGAAGTTCAGGTTTGTACCTACCCGGATCTTATCATTAATGGTCTGATCCAGGTTTACTTTAAACTGGTAACGTTTGATACCGGAATTCAGCACAATACCTTCCTGGTCAAAATAGCTGGCAGAAAGATAATACCTTGTTTTCTCCGTAGCACCACTGAAACTTAACTGATAGTTTTGCATGGGCGCTGTACGGAATATTTCATCCTGCCAGTCTGTATCGTACTTGATATCCGCCGGATTGATAACGGCAGGCAATCCTGCATTCACCAGTGCATCATTGTACATATCTGCCCACTGGGTACCATTCAGCAATGGGATCTTTTTACGTAATGACTGTGTGCCGTAATAAGTGCTGAAACTGAGCTGCCCTTTGCCTTTACCCCGTTTGGTAGTGATCACCACTACGCCATTGGAAGCCCTCACCCCATAGATAGCTGCTGCTGCACCATCTTTCAGTACATCTATAGATTCAATATCACCGGGATTAATCGTATTGAGTGGATTGAATTTTTGTTCGCCGGAGCCGATACCGTCATATGACGGTGTAACGGGCACACCGTCTATTACATACAGCGGCGTATTACCAGAACTGATAGCACTGCTGCCACGGATCTGTACATTGATACCTGACCCTGGCTGACCGGAAGGTGAAGTGATCTGTACCCCCGCCACCTGGCCCTGCAAAGCCTGCTCCACGCCTGCTACCGGTTGTTTCGCAATCACATCTCCTTTTACTGTAGCAATAGATGCGGTTACATTACGTTTTTGTTGTGTACCGTATCCCACCACCACTATCTGGTTCAGCGCCTGAACATCGAGCTGTAACTGTATATCAACGGGGTCACCTGTTGTTATTTTCTTTTCCTGTGGAAGATAACCTGTATAGGAAAAAACAAGTGTAACGCCAACGGGCACACTAAGTTGATAAGTGCCATCATTACCGCTGGTAGTACCGGTTTTCCCTCCACTGATACGAATGCTTACATTGGGCAAACCTTCTCCTGTATTGTCAGTTACCCTGCCCTTTACAATGATACCTGTTTGTGCATACATGAACAATGGTGCGCTGCACATCAGGCACAGGAAACAGGATAAAATCCGGAGCGACCTGAATATTTTCATAAATAATATTGTTGATGAAGTAATAATGTTTGTTACTGCACAGAAATTGATTGTTTTAAGGCGTTGGTTGTTATGGTGGATGAACGGGATGTTGATCATCCGTAAACACCTTATTGGCAGAGCTTTTCATAAACGTATATATCTTCTGGTTGAGAAAATGAAATGATAAAAGAGAGATAGTGCTACTATCAGGAAAGTTGTATTGTTGGCAGGCTTTGTCGTCGTTTCCGCATGTACAGGTGTAATGCACCGAATGCTACGATCAATATACCCGGCAATACCGCTACGTATCTTAAGGTATAGGCGCCTGCTATCAATTTGGACTGATCAGCCAATTGTGCAGCATCCACACCTGCTATGGCGAGTTGCTGTGTAGCCGTTTCCATCTGGCTGGCATACAGTTGCCCCATATAAGGTAGTACCAGCGCAGTGGAGAGTAATCCTACCCCACCCATCAGCGAAAGTCCTAACGGGCCGGTTTTATATAGGTTTTCTGCTACAAAACCGATCATGGTGGGCCAGAAAAAACAAATACCTGCGGCAAAAATGCCGGCGGCCACAAACGCCGTATAGCCCTGGGCGTATCCCAGCCACAGTAATCCTGTAAATGAAAGGACGGCGGATAAAAAAAGTACGCCCGTAGCGGAAATCCTTTTAAGGATAGCGCCGGCATTTGCACGACCAATGACCATGATACCATTGATGAATACCAGGAGTAAAATAGCGGGCACCCCTATATTGGAAAGCAGCTCTGCTATCCACTGGTTCGTGCCCAGTTCAGTAGCAGCAGTCAGTAACATACACAAGAGCATAAAAATGAACATCGGCCTTCCACACTCGCGTATCATTCCTTTGTTGGAAATGCCCAATGAAACACGCTCAGAGGATGGGAATGCCTGCCCAAAAAACATATAGCCGTAAACGATAGTAGGTACAATCATCAGTGCCATTTGCCATTGCCAGCCAATATGCGCCAGTGAACAGAGATAGGCCAGGATACCACCAATTACAATGCCGCCGGGAAACCAGATGTGCCAGTCATTTATTTTCCTGGCCTTGTCATTGGTATACATACTGCTTACCAGGGTATAACTGGCCGACTCTATACAACCATTGCCGATTCCTACCAATAAAGTAGATAAAAATAAAGACCAGTAACCCGTCGCTGATATCGTCAGGATAATACCTGCCAGGTGGGCCAGGAATGCTACCAGGTACATGCGCTTCAACCCTATTATATCGCAAAGTGGTCCTCCCAGGAACATTGCCAGCGTAAATCCCCAGAATGCAGCAGCGGCAACTTCTCCTATTTCTTTTGGTGATAAGGAAAACCAGGTACCCAGCGTTCCCAGTAAGCCTGCCCTGATGGAAAATGTCATAGCCGTTACTACAAGGGCAATGGAACAGGCATAAAACAAGCGTTTCTTATTAATCTCATGCTTCATATGACTACGGCATTAGGATAAAAAAAACCTCTTCTGCACATTGGAAAGCGTGCAGTGGGCAGTGGAATTAATAGTCATGTAATAATAAGTGCGCGGCTAACCGGATCCGTTTTACCCGCTATTATTACACGTTACAATAATAATTCAGTTCCGCAAACATAATGTTCATAAAAATCCAGTGAAGGAAATTATACACCCTCCTCTTCACTGAACAGTATCAAATATTATAAAAACAGGGTAACCAGATGTGCAGGATCATTCATTGAAACAATTTACAGGTGGGGGCACGATATTGCCATCCAAACAAACGGAGAACTTTTCGGGGAAAACAAATCACTCCTGCCGGGAAGATATTATGATACAGGCGGATTCTCCGGCGCCGCAGCTTTGATGTGCCGGAGACCTGACAATTTTGTTGTCCGGTATGTAGCGGGTGAGCAACCAAATTGTTTGCGGAAAACGGTAGAAAAATACTGGCTGCTGGAAAACCCACAGCTGTAACCAATCCCGCTGATATTGGTAGCAGGATGTTCTATCAGTTGAACCGCGGCAGCGGTTACCCGTACATAATTAAGGTACTGCATAGGTGTACTGTTGGCTATTTGCCGGAAGTAGTGTACAAAACGGGTCACCCCCAAACCACAATGTTCTGCCATACTTTCCAATGTCCACGGCTCATGAAAACTCTCCTGTAACTCTTTTATAAAAAGCTCTACTGTCCGGCTGCTGTTGGTAAGGGCTTCATTAAAACTAAAAGTACCCTGCCGGAATAAGTTAAGTATATGTAATAATAATTCGTTCACATAAATGGCTACCCAGGATTCATTTCCGGCGGCCCTGTCGTGCTTTATCAACTGCCCTATCTTCTGAAAACATCTCCGGATATCGGCATTCGCTTTCCATACCGGCTGTTCGTTCTGCCGTAGCATTTTCGACAGCTCTTCAATGTCTGTCTTGTTCAGCAATATCCAGGAAGGCCACTTCCATTCCTGGTGCGGATGCCGCACCCCTACGTCCAGTATCAGCCAATGCAGCCGGCCCACACCAACAAAAGGATTGCCTACCTTATGTAACTGCCAGGGACGGGTAATCGTAAATTCATCCGGTGTCATAGTATGTGTACTATCTTCCATCGCAAAAGCGGAAGTCCCTGTTTCCAGGAAAGTAATTTCTATCCCCTCATTACGATGCCAGTCCAGTCCCCATTCCTGCGTACGCTGGGCATCCCAGTAACCGATAGTATTGATACCGGAAAGCACCCCTGTATTCATCCGGTAGCCCGGATAACTTAAACGCGCCCATGCTTCCAGTTGTATTTCACCAAACCTCCAGGCGTCCAGCAAGGGCTCACAGGTATCAGAATGATAGATTTCCCCCTTTTCCCGGTAAACAGCATTATTTGCTCCCATAACGTATGAATATTTACAAAATAAGTAAGGCTATTTTCTGTCGCTGGTCTTTACTCTTCAAAACTGTTATACCGTTTTACGGAATAAAGATAACATTTCGATAAACAGACAGGAAAACAAATTGAAACCAGGGAATAAACCCAAAGTTAGCGCAACAGGGATCTGGTGTATACCCACAAATTGGGACAACTGCCCTTTTTTTCTTACCTTTGCATAATATGGGTAGTTTATCACAAATATATTCAATAAGTCAAAAACTTTATTTACACGTAAAAGGTCGAAGATCCCTCTCGAACCTTAGCTTTACCCACTTCATTATATAGTTTTAATACTATATTTCTAACTTAACTTATTGCGTGTTACACCCGGCGCATTATGCGCCACCACTGCTGATTATCTGATCAGCTAATCACATTATTTTATTCAATTATTACTATAATTCTTTATAGCTAATATTCAATTAAATTTAATAACAAATATGGATTTAAAAGTAGGTATCATTGGTGCCGGACCAAGTGGTCTGGCAATGCTGAGAGCATTCGAATCAGAAGAAAAAAAAGGCAACAAAATCCCCCAGGTTAAATGTTTTGAAAAACAAGATAACTGGGGTGGCATGTGGAACTATACCTGGCGTACAGGTGTCGGAAAATATGGCGAACCTCTGCATGGCAGTATGTATAAATACCTTTGGTCCAACGGACCCAAAGAATGTTTAGAATTTGCTGATTATACTTTTCTGGAACACTTTGGGCAACCCATATCCTCCTATCCACCAAGAGAAGTTTTATTCGATTATATACAGGGAAGAATCAAACAAAGTAATGCCCGGAAATACATCCAGTTTAATACGGTTGCCAGATGGGTAGATTACAATAACGATACTAAACAATTCAGGGTAGTTTTCGACGACTTAGTTAAAAACGAAACCTTTGAAGAAAATTTTGATTACCTGGTAGTTGGTACGGGACACTTCTCTACGCCCAACCTCCCCTATTTTAAAGGGATTGAAAACTTTCCCGGAGCAGTTATGCACGCGCATGATTTCAGGGGAGCAGACCAGTTTATTAACCAGGATATCCTTTTAATCGGTAGTAGTTATTCTGCTGAAGATATCGCTGTTCAATGTTATAAACACGGCGCTAAATCAGTGACCATTTCCTATAGAACAAATCCGATCAATTGTAAATGGCCTGATGGGATAAAAGAAGTTCCGTTAGTAACACATTTTGAAGATAGTAAGGCATACTTAAAAGATGGAAGTCATAAGGCATATGATGCGGTAATATTCTGTACAGGATATCAGCATAAATTCCCTTTCCTACCGGATTCGCTCCGCCTAAAAACAAGAAACTGTTTGTATCCGGATAGTTTATACAAGGGCGTTGTGTTTAATGAATTACCACAGTTAATTTATTTAGGCATGCAGGATCAATACTATACTTTCAATATGTTTGATACGCAAGCCTGGTTTGCCAGGGATTATATGCTGGGTAAAATTACATTGCCCGCTAAAGAAGACAGGGATGCAGATATTAAAAACTGGATGGAGGAAGAAGCAAAATCAGTCACAAGCTGTGAGCATGTAGATTTTCAGACAGCGTATTTAAGAGATCTGATCGATAGAACAGACTACCCGGATTTTAACCTGGATAAAGTAGCAGACATGTTTAAAAGCTGGCTGAAAGATAAAGAGGAGAATATATTAACCTACCGGGATAAAGTATATACTTCCGTTATTGATGATACAAATGCTGTAAAACATCATACAAAATGGATGAATGAACTGAATGATAGCCTGGAAAGATATCTCGAAGAAGATCCTATCGATGAAAAAGCATTAAGCAAAACCAATTATTATTAATCATTTACGGATTTCTTGATTTACGAATTTAGGAATTTGAAATGCAGCGGGACATATTCCAATCTTCGCTGCATTTCAAATTCCTAAATTCGTAAATCAAGAAATCCGTAAATACGACACTATGCCAGACGGCTTATCTTTCCTGCAACGATCACCTGTTTCACTTTTATATCTCCATAAGCAATATGCAATGCAGGCTTTCCCTGCCGGAGGCTAACAGTACCGAACCCGGTGGCTGTTCCTATAAAACAGGTAAAATCACCGATCCTGGAATCAATGTATAATGTATTGTCCACTGCATCATACCGGATGCCCGTCAGGCCCTGTAACAGGCCATAACTCGACATAGCGCGCGCATACCAGTGTCCGCATTCATACTCATTGAACGGGTTGCGTACGCGTCCGTCATAACGGTTACGGCATACACGTACAATATCAAGTCCTTCTTCCACTTTTCCCATCAGCATCAGGTGGGAAGCTACCTGGTATTCTATACCGGTCCATACTTCGTCACTATAAACGAAAGGCAGGGAGAGCTTGCCCCCTTTGGGCCAGGAGCAAAGTAACAATCCGCCGTCATTCCCCAGCGCAAAGCCCGGACGTTGCGGATTAGCATGATCACTGAGGTCTTTTTTCAGATTATATTGGTGCACGGCTGTAAGGTGCTGTGTTGTTTTTTTCTTATCAAGCGGATCTTCCAGTCCGCACATACCGGCTATCCAGGCACCTAATACCCCATCGGATAAACAGCCGGTTCCATACTGGTATTTCGGGCCTTCTTTCTCCAGTATTGCCAGTGATTCCTTTGATTGAGAAGAGGCGCCGCCCTTTACCGGGTCGGCCGCTACCAGGTCTTTATACCTGATCTGCTGTGTGAAATATTCACCATTGAATAATTCCTGCTCCATAAAATCCTGCCCGCGTGCATATAACTTTTCATAACCGGAAACATCTTCTTTCAGAAAATGTCCCATCTTTATAATAGCCTGCAAAGCGCCTAAATAAAAGCTGGTGCAAATACCTGTAGGCCCCCAGAATTCAATGTCATAAGTATTATGATGCGGTTCCTCTACCACTCCTTTCCCTTTCGGGTCCCAGGTATGGCTGCAATAATCCATGCTCACCTTTACCATCGGGTACATTTTCTTCAGCCAGTTGTTATCACCGCTGATCCGCCATTCGCGGTACACTTTCATGATACCGCCCAGCTGCCCGTCGGATGCAGCATGGAAGTCGTGTTTCAACGGGGAAATGGGCAGGTTGGCCCTGAATCCCTGATGACCTTCGGGGCTCTGATTTTCACAAAATTCCGTATGCCGTAAACTTCTTTCCAGTGCAGGAAAAAGATGCGGGATAGCCTGTGCATAATTCCATACATGTGTGCATGATCCGTGGCAGGACCCTTCATTATCACCACAACCTTCCCAGTTCCACATGCGGCCGTCGTATTGCCGCATAACGGTAGGCGATTTGATGATGGTAAGGTTTGCCGCCACGGCTTCCATTACTTCAGGCGGTAAAGTGCTGGCATAAAAAGCGTCGCGGAACAACGCCGTATTCTTATATAAAGTGGTATAATTCGTGGTCCAGTAATCCGCCACTTCGGCGATGTCCTTAAACCGGCTGCTGTACCAGGGTTTATGATAAGTGCCGGTATACAATGTATTTTTGTTTATTCCTAACGCTGACGAATCTACGCAGCATCCCTTTTCAGGGAGACAATCTTTCTTTTCCACGTACTCGCCTATACGAAGATTCGTGTCCGGTACATACCAGGCCATCATTACCCGGATCGTCTTTGTAGCTCCGGGTTCCAGCGTTAACGGTACAAACAGGGATGCACCCGGCGCATCGCTTTCCACGGGGTCATGCTGTTTTATTTCCCCTGCTTTAACGGTATTCCAGGCCATAGTGAGCGCATCCCACCATCCGCCGCGAAACCAGCAATGATCCACCACCGTATCGGCAGCATCTGTGTAAATGGCAAAGCTGCCCTGCAAATGCGGCTTCTCCTGCGTTCCCTGCTGTGTGAGTACAAAACCGCGCTGAATGGGTTGAATACTCCCCTGCCCTCCCTGCACCATAAAGTTGCGGGTATTAAAAGAAAATACAGCCGTTACCGTATTCGTACTGTTATTGGTGAAATGATACTCCAATGCGCCCACAGGCAAACTGGAATTATCTTCATCTGTTGGTATAAAAGGGCTCCAGCCGGAGATCCGTACTTCCAGCGGTATATCTTCATCTTTCAATATAATATCCGCAAAAGGAAAACGGGTAGTAAATGCCGCCTGTTGAAAACGGGGCAGCCCAAAAGTAGCGCCGGTAGACCCCAGACCGGTACCAGGTGGGCCAAACTTTTTCCATTCCGGCACAGGGCCTTCCAGTACTTTCACGCCTTTAGCGGCTCCCTTCACAGCAATCGCTGCAAAGATGCCCGGCTCATTAAATATTTCAGGACGATGACGTACAGACAAATGCGAAACAGCGCCTGTACCTTCCAGGCAAAACATGCCCGCGCCAATACCACCTATTGGAAACGCTACCCGGTTCAGGTACGTTCCCGTATATGGCGAATTATATATCCTGTTGCTGTCTGCACTTTTGCGTTCAGCTTCAGGCGCAGGCTGGCAGGCAGCTTCGGCTGCTGCCTGTTTGGTCATGACTGCTGGTATAACCGTCATGCCCAGCCCGCTGATAGATAATTTCTTTAAAAAAGAACGACGATCATCTGTTCTCATGCGATGTAATTAACTCAACTGTTATTTACTTTTACGGTGTTGCGCAATATGCCGATGTGATCGATTTTTATCTCTATCTGATCTTTCTCATGTAATGTAAAATTGTTCTCCGGAACCAGGCAGGTACCTGTCATTAAGAAACAGCCATTCGGAAAACTACACTCCCTGTAAAGGTATTCCACCAGTTCCGTGTGTGTGCGTTTCATCTGATTGATCAGGATACTGTCGTTGAAGAGTTCCTCTCCGTTCCGCTGGATCTTCATGGCAATGGTAGTGTCCTGCGGAATCGGATGTTCCGTTATCAGCAGGCAAGGCCCGATGGCGGCGCTTTTATCATATGATTTTGCCTGCGGCAGATACAAAGGATTTTCCCCTTCTATACTGCGTGAGCTCATGTCATTACCGATAGTATACCCTGCTATCTGCGCATATTTATTTATAAACAGCGTTAGTTCAGGTTCAGGTACATTCCAGGTAGAATCGCGGCGGATATAAATTTCCTGCTCATGCCCTACTGTGCGTTGTGGTGTGGCTTTGAAGAAAAGTTCGGGGCGTGCGGCCTCGTATACTTTATCATAAAAACTGGCGCCGCCTGCAATCTCCGATTCATCCATCCTGGCTACCTTACTACGGTAATATGTTACACCAGCTGCCCACACTTCCTGATCGCCGATGGGCGGCAATATGTGTTGTTGCACCAAAGCCGCTGCATCCTGTTGTGGTGACAACTTTGCCAGCTCCGACTTAATGTTGTTATACAAATCTTTTCTGTTCACCAGTTCATCCCATACTGCGTTGATAGTATACCAATGCTCCTGATATTCCACAAAAATTCCTTTGCTGGTCTTATAGAGTTTTAAATCATTCATAAACGTAGATTAATAAGATCGATTTTTATTTAGCAGGAAAACTGTTTGCTATCTGTTCCAGCGATAGCTGCCAGATACTTTGTGCGAGCTGGTTCATCGCCGTTTTATCTCCTTCTATATGTGCGGTTACCTGCCGGTATACGATGGATTCACCGGGTTGTAGTGCGCGCGCATCAGAAGAGGATTCCAGTTCATAGAAGGGGCCCATCTGCGTTCCATCGGCCAGGGGACCATCATTGTAGCAGTTCAGCACATCGCCTTTGTAAGGCGCCTGCTGCTGCTCCCATTTTGAATTGACATAATGCCCGGTATCTGCAATAGAGAAACTGATCAGGGTAATACTGCCGCTGTTCAGATCCACACTACCGGCTATGGGCCGGGCTACCTGCGGACTTAACCCTATTTTACCTCTTGATTTACCATCAGCTTTCAGCAGCAATACGCTATCTTTTACCTGTAGGTACTCAGGAGAAATTTTTCCGAAGTAGTCATCGGTGATATATTCCCTTGCATTCGCCAGTGGCTTGAAAGGGGCAGCAATCACTGTTTGATCGGATGGGCGGTACATGCCCAGCAGCCAGATAGATAAAAGGCCGGTGTGCTCGTTCCATGCTGCGGCGCCGCTGTTAGTGAGCGTATTCTCCGTTTCATAGGCTACGAGACTTACGCCTGGCGGCAGCGTAATACCAGCCTGTTTTTCAAAAATAGATTTATCTAATAAAGAGATCCTGCGTGTAAGGGTGATGTCGAAATTTGTTCCGGCATAGTTTTTCAGCGAGTCGCTTTTACTATAGGTAACGCTGCTGTTGGTTTTATTTACCTGCGTAAATTTTGCCGTATCCAGCAGTCCCGGTGTTTGCCAGTTGTTGAAATCAAAAGGAGCACCGGGAGGAAAGAACAGGGCATACTGACCGCCCTCAGGGCCCAGCCATATGCGTTCTTCTCCGCCAAAGGCATTAATATGCGGATTGTATTTACCAGACCTGATCAGGTCATAGTTGATCCATCCATAGCTCTTTCCCTGGCGGCCACCGGTGGTACTGGTCATTACACGCGCCTGGTAGTCGCCACTTACCAATACCTGGCTGCTGTCGTTTGCATGTTGCAGTACAACTACATCTTCCAGGTGCTCGTGCAAAAAGTCTGCATCCTGTCCGAATGTTATCGCAACCGGTGCTTTATCGGAACTGTTTTCCTTACATCCTGTCATGATAAAAAAAATTATGAAGCAACCGGTGATAAAGGGTCTTCTCATATGCAATAAAGGTTGATAGATATCTAAATCATTATAAGGAATCCTTATTAAATCCGCCATTTACCTGTCTCCATATGTTCAGGGAATTTTCATTCCGCAATGCTTCGGGCAACAAAAATTCCGGGAAGCCCTGGTAGCAAACCGGGCGTGTAAACCGGTATATAGCTGTTGATCCTACTGACGTATACTTACTATCGGTTGTAGCTGGATAAGGACCTCCATGCATCATGGCGTGTGTTACTTCCACACCGGTGGGTACGCTGTTCAGTAATAATCTCCCGGCTTTCTTCTCCAGTAAAAATATCAGTGATTTAAAATTTTCCAGATCCGCTGTAGTACCCCATACTGTAACGGTTAACTGTCCGGGCATCTTATCTGCTATTTCATACAATTCATTCGTATTGCTGGCCATTACCTGGATGGATGCGGGACCAAATACTTCTTCATACATATTTTCCTCCGATAAAAAAGCATTACCGGAAATAAGAAAGCTATGTGGTATGGCGCTATTATTTTCAGCGGTGGCTGTACCGGCGCCAATGGCCTGCATACCGGCTATCTGCCGCAATCTTTCCACGCCGCCTGTATAGGAGCGGTAGATGTTATCTGTCAGCATACGGCTACCTGCGGCGCCGTTGATGCCTTCACAGAAATCAGCCAGGAACTTTGCTGTCTCCTCCGCTTTCAATGAAACAATGATACCGGGGTTGGTACAGAACTGGCCGGTACCAGCGGTATTGGATGCCACCAATGCCTGTGCAATGGCGGTTCCTTTTTCCTGTAACATACCTGGTAAAACAAAAACAGGATTTACGCTACCCATTTCTGCGTATACCGGAACAGGTTCTGGTCGTTGCGCCGCCACATCGTAGAGGGCTTTACCGCCGTTGAAGGAGCCGGTAAAGGCCACTGCTTTTATGGCTGGATGTGTAACGAGTGCCCTGCCTGTTTCATGTGAGGTACCCTGTACCAGCGAGAAGATGCCTTCAGGCATATTTGTGGCTACGGCGGCTTTCAGGATACATTCACCTATCAGTTCTGACGTCACCGGATGACCGGGATGTGCTTTATATACTACGGGGCAACCAGCAGCCAATGCTGAAATAGTATCACCGCCGGCTACCGAAAATGCATACGGGAAATTGCTGGCGCCGAATACGGCAACGGGTCCTATGGGACGTTGCATTTGCCGGATATCAGCCTTTGGCAATGGCGCACGATCCGGTATGGCAGGATCAATGATCGCGTTCACCCAGGAGCCTTCTGTCAGGAGTGTTGCAAACATTTGGATCTGTTTGGTGGTACGATCCATTTCCCCTTCCAGGCGTTTCGCCGGCAAACCTGTTTCCTGCTGTGTAACAGCAATTACGGTGGGCAGTGCCAGTATCAATTCTGCCGCCATTGCTTCGAGGAAGGCAGCCAGTTGCTTGCCGGACAAACCGCGGCTCACATCAAATGCTTCCTGCGCCTTTTGCACGGCGGTAGCTACTTCTTCCGTTGTAGCCTCATAAAATAAAAACGGTTTCCCGTTTTCGCCCGTTACCTGGCTTTCAAATTGCTGTGTCCCTTTACCAGACCTGGAGTAACCTACCAATTGCTTACCTGTAATGATCATAATCTATTATATTAAAACCGGGCAGATCAATATTTTAGACCTGCTATACAAAGAAAAGCCTTTGTATCCCCGATAAAAGTTAACTAATTAGCACATTCTTATACTATATTGGCAATCTAAGTTGTAGATTCCATAAATATCACTAGATTCATCCCAGAATTCCACCACATGAAACCAATACTACGGAAAGTTGACACAGGTCACAATTATTCTTTCAGTGTAAAAGAGGATATCTACCCATATCTCTATAACCACTGGCATTATCATCCTGAAATAGAGCTTACGCAGATCAGGAAAGGCAGTGGCATGCGACTGGTGGGCGATAGTATGGAAAGATTTGAAGATGGTGATCTTATTTTACTCGGCGCAGATCTTCCACATATGTGGAGAAGTGATGATATCTATTTCCAGGAGATTTCAGGACTGCAGATTGAAGCCGTCGCCATCCATTTTAAAGACAACTTCTGGGGTACCGGATTCCTGGACCTGCCGGAGATGAAGAACGTGAAAGATTTGCTGGCAAAAGCCAAGCACGGCATCAAGATCCATGGAGATACCCGGGAAACGGTGATCCGTAATATGGAAGCCATCCTGAAAGCAACCCAGGCACAAAGAATAGCGCACCTGCTCAGCATGTTGGATATGATTGCTAACAGTAAGGAATACACGCTTTTATCAAGTGTGGGCTTTGCCAATTCGTATAATATTGTCAACACAGACAATATCAACCAGATCTATACTTACACTTTCAATAATTTCCAGCAGAAAATTTCCCTCAAGGAAGTAGCGGCGGCCGCTAACGTAAGCCCCAACTCCTTTTGCAGGTATTTCAAATCCAGGACCATGAAAACATACTGGCAGTTTTTGCTGGAAGTACGCATCGGTTATGCCTGCAAACTGCTCATAGAAAATAATATGTGTGTATCGCAGGTAGGCTATACCTGTGGATTCAATAACCTCTCGAATTTCAACAGGCAGTTTAAAATCCTGACAAAGAAAACACCTTTGCAGTACCTGAAAGCATATGTGCGGGCAAAGTCCGCGTAAAATATCTACATATAAAAATAGCCAAATCTTAAAAAATTAAGATTTGGCTATTTTTATATCTGGTGTTCGTTCTATAAAGAGATACCTCTTTTCCAGGGTATAAAATCATCATGGGTGCCTGCGGTGGCTTTGGCTTTAGACTCGCCACTGGCAACACTAATGATATGATTTAATATTCTTTCTCCTACCTCCACAATGGTTTCGTCTCCTGTGATGATAGTGCCCGCGTTGATATCAATGATATCATTCATTTTATTAAACAACGTTGTATTCGTAGCTACCTTTAGAACAGGCGCCACGGGGTTGCCGGTGGGTGTACCAAGACCAGTAGTAAATACTACTACTGTAGCGCCGGCGCCCACTTCTGCGGTGGTAGATTCAATATCGCTGCCAGGTGTACATAATAAGGTAAGACCGGGTTTACGTTGCTTTTCAGGATAATCCAATACATCTGTAACCGGCGAGGTACCTCCTTTCCTGGCGGCGCCGGCCGATTTTATGGCGTCCGTGATCAATCCATCGCGGACATTACCGGCAGAAGGATTGGCATCAAAGCCTGATCCAACGGCGGTTGCACGCTCAGCGTATTTTGACATCAGTTCAATAAACCTGGCTGCTGTGGCTTCGTCGATACATCTGTCACTCAGTTCCTGTTCTACACCGCATAGCTCCGGGAATTCGGAGAGGATCACCGAAGCACCCATCGCTACCAATATATCGGATGCATAGCCCAGTGCGGGATTGGCGGAGATACCTGAAAAACCATCAGACCCGCCGCATTCCAGTCCCACACAGAGTTTGCTCAGCGGGGCAGGTTTACGTGTAAGCTCATTGGCTTGCATTAACCCGGTAAATGTTTGTTTGATCGCCTGCTGTAATAACAGTGATTCATTTCCGATCTCCTGTTGTTCCAGTACATACAGCGGTTTGCTGAAGGCGGAATCGCGCTTCGCTATCTCCTGCTTTAAAAGCGCCGCCTGCGCATTCTGACAACCAAGGCTCAGCACAGTGGCTCCCGCTACATTGGGATGCGTGATATAGCCTGCCAGCAAGCCACACAAGGTAGTAGCATCATCCTTTGTGCCACCGCAACCAAGTGTATGTGTCAGCAATTTAACGCCGTCTACGTGTGGAAATAACATTTCACTGGCGCCACTTGCATCCGCTGCACTGCTGAGATCTGTTCCCAGTATATCTGCAGCAGACATACCACTTTTATATAAATTAATGACCTGTTTTACCTGGGTTTGTTGTTGTGAAACATTAAACTGGTACCCCAGTTCTTTCACAAATGCATCTTGTAATGTCTGCACATTCTGATTTTCACAAAAGACAAGCGGAATGATTAACCAGTAATTGGCAGTGCCCACTGAGCCATCAGCTCTGTGATATCCCATAAATGTTTTTTGCTGCCAGGCGCTGATATCCGGTTTGTTCCAGTCAGTATGCCGCTCACGAAGGCCATAGGTACCGGAAGCATGTTTTACATTTTTGACAGATAGTAATCCTCCTTTGGGAATATCGCTGGTGGCCTTTCCTACGAGTACGCCGTACATGATCACGTCATCTCCGGCACGCAGATCCACCTCTGCAAATTTATGTTTTGAAGGAACTTTTCCTAATAACGTATAATCGATCCCGTTATTAACCACATTTTCTCCTTCTTCCAGTGTTGTAAGTGCTACAATTGCATTATCATGCGGATGAATCTTCAGTGTTTTTACTTTCATTACAAAAAGCCTATCCTTTTGTGCAGATTGACCACCTCAAAGAAAGGCACTTGGCCGCGGAGGAAAAATCAAATGGTTGGCATATTCTCATACTATGTTGGCAAGCGCGGTTCTGCACGCTGCACCTACCAGAAACGCCAATAGATATAGCACCATGCCAGGGCATACAATGCAAGCCAGAACTTAATACTTTTCCACCAGGGACGTTTTATAGGATCATCATCAAGGGCACGGAGCCACGTGGAATGCCAGATAAACGGCTTTACCTGTTCAAAAGCCGGCGCCGGGGTTGCCAGGGAAACACCAACAATCAGCAGCATCGTCAACGCTTGTGCAATGGCGCCTACATATAACCAGTGAAGATGAATATCCAAACCTAATAAAGATAATGCCAGCACCATCTGTATGGCCACACCACCGATAAGGCCCGCAATAGCGCCTGCATAACTTGCCCGCTTCCAGAAAAGTCCCAGCAACAACACCGAAATAAATGGCGTAGCCATATACGTAACACCTGTCTGGAAATATTTAAATAATCCTACGGTGCCTACCAGCGGTGCTATCAGGGAAGATATCAATAATGCAGCACCACCAGAAACCTGTCCTGTGATGATCAGTTCTTTATCGCCCGCATTCTTTCTCAGAAATTTCCGGTACACATCCAGTGAAAAAATAGTAGCAATGGAATTAGAGAGTGCACTTACCGTAGACATCACCGCTGCAAAGAAGCCCGCCAGTATTACTCCACGGAGTCCGGAGGGCGCAAAAAGTTCGAGCGCCAACGGAAATGCACGGTCCTGGTTATCCGGCAACAAAGAAGGCCCCTGGTGCATTACATCCAGCCAGTGATAAACGATCAGCCCCAGCAAACAGGTTACCAGCGGACGAATAATATTGATAAAGCCGGAGAAGATAAGCCCCATCATTCCATCCCATGTACTACGGGCAGAAAGGATACGCTGGATCATCACCTGGTTGGAAGACTGATAAAATAAAAACACGCCGAAAGAAGCCAGGACAAGTCCTGCGAATGGCGCCTCCGGATCTGAAGGAGGCTGATACAAATGAAAGCGGTCGGGAGCTGCGGCCACCATGGAGTCCCAGCCGCCCGGAATTTTGTGGAGTGCCACAAAGTAAAAGATCACACCACCGCCGATTAACAACACACATTGAATAGCGTCTGTCCACATCACTGAACTCAATCCTCCTAACAAGGTGTAGCTCGCCGTCACCAGCACAATGCCCAGCATTACATACCCTTGCGGCCAACCGGTTAATTCACTGAGTGTAAGACTTCCTCCATAAATAACCGGCGGCAGAAAAACAAATACATAACCAATCAATATCACAAAGCTGTAAATGGCGCCACAGGCGGGTCCGAAACGACGGTTCAGCAAATCGGGTACTGTCATTATTTTATTCCGCAGATACAATGGAATAAAAAAGACCATCATCAGCAGATAAGTAGGTAAAGCCCACCACTCCCAGTTTGCAATGGCTAGTCCTCCTTTGTAGGTAGCGCCGATTGTTCCAACAATCTGTTCACTGGAAACACTGGTAGAAACAAATGCAGCGCCAATGAGGTACCAGGGCATATTTCCGGAGGCCAGGAAATAGCCTTCGGTCGTGCGTTTCACTTTCCTTGCTGCCAGCAAACCAATGATAACTACCAATAACGTTTCTGCAACAATGATCAGAATATCCGGAATTGAAAGATGAAATTTTTCCATAAATAAATAGTCAGGCTGTATTGTTGTGTAATACGGTGTTTATTGGTGATGGATATAACTTCCATTGTTGTAAATGCCGGGCTGATGTACCGGGTGAGATGATCAGATGGCTACTCAGTGTTTCGAGTTCTATATAACCGGGACAAACAAAAATTTCCACATTGGACCCGTTATCCACGCATGCTGCAGGCACAGATGTATCAGGACTTTGGATAACCAGTGTTCCGTGTTGCTGTAAAGCGGTTAGCGTGGCGTGTTCACTGTGCCATCCGGCTTTTCCCTTGAAGTCGCCGGGCTTTACACTCATTTGCCGGTTTGCCGGTTGCCAGTTTACCGGATCGGTGCCGGGCCAGCAATGAATAAGTGGCGTCGTACAGGCAGCCCACACCTGCGCTGAACGGGGCACACAGGTAATGGCCCATAAAGCGCCTTCCCAGTCAGCAATTCCATTGTTCTCCAGCATGTGCTGTATGTCGAACCCATCTCCTTCCGCAGCTTCACTGATCATCAACGAAAGACGGATACCGGAAGGTCTTTCTATTGTTGTTATCATCAGCTGTGTATCCGTCATACTAACATTACAGCGGTCATTATCAGGATAATAACTGGCGGCCGTTTCCGGCGCCACCGTAAAACGATGACCACCATACATCCGCCAATCTCCTACCCCGAAATCTGTGGTATCCTGGTACAAAAGATTCTCACTGTCCTTATATCTGACCGAAAGAATTCTCGGTCCCGCAGAAATGCCTACGATGAGTTCAAATGCGTCCGTTTCACATTTCACGACATCCCAGTTATGCCAGTTATCAAAAGTAAAGATCATGGCAAGATCCTGCTGGTGAGTCCGCGTTGAAATGCATCCAGTCTCGTAAAACCTTCTGCATACCTGCATCCGGCGGCGAGTCCCCGGAAGCGCGCCTGTACTTCAATCATGTCCAACAAGTCTGTATCGGCCAATGTTTTCATGGCTTCAAACTGGCTTTTATGACAGGCAAGCATCGCTTTTTTTATGTCAAATACATCACTGATGTCAACATACTCCGTTGGCAGAAAACCAATACCTCCCAGATTGTCCATGTAGTATAACTGTGACTGACCAAAACGGCAGGCAGGAAAAGATTGTCCCGGTATATGCGGCAGCCCTTTCTGAAAATAGGCATCAAAAACCAGTTGTCCCACATAGCGGTGATCAGGATGATAGTCATTCGGAGAATGCGTAAAGATCACATCCGGATCTGCTTCCCTCAACACATCGATCATCTTCCTTCTTTGTTCCGGATCAGGAAAAACATGTTCGTCCATCACGTCACACCAGATCACTTTTGCGCCAATAATGGCGGCGGCTGCACGGGTTTCCTGTTCGCGTATCAGCGCCAGTTTTTCCGGCTCTATAACAGCATCGCCCATATTACCATTGGTAAAAACGGCCATGGTAACGGTGTGCCCTTGCCGGGCATAACGGATAAGGGTACCCGCACAAAGTATTTCGATATCATCAGGGTGCGCAACTACACAAAGAATATTCATAATAAAACTGATTAAAGTACACCGTAGCGGTCATATACTGTTCTTAATGAATCCCCGTTCAACAGGTCTATTCTTGATTGATCTTCTTTAAACACTTTTTCATAGGCCATCTCCAGCACTTTGTCTTCCACTTCGCGGGGAATAGCCACGATGCCATCAAAATCAGTAAAGATCAGTTCACCGGGATTTACCACTACGTCGCCGCATCGTACAGGTACATCATAGGCCATCACACGTCCGCGGCCCAGACTGTCCAGCGGACGGATGCCGCCATGAAATACCGGAAACTCCATTTCTATGATCTTGCGGCAATCGCGGATCATACTGTCGCAGATACAACCTACCGCTCCGTTGCGTTTAGCAATAGTGCTCATCAACTCGCCCCAGGGCGCATTGCTGCCGGCGAAATCGGTAGAATGAACAACAACATCTCCTTTTCTCAGGGAATCCACCGCCTCTATCTCCAGTGAATACGGATCATCTTCAATATAATCTGTTTCCATCCAACGCAGTGTTCTTGCTCTTCCAACCATGATACTGTTCTTTGTATCGAGCGGTCTTAATCGCTGGTGCATGGCCTGATGCCTGTAACCCAGGATATCCAGTACATCGCAAACAATGGGTACATACAGCTTCTCTTTTATCCACTTAAACTTTTCGTCGTCTGTCATTAATTTAGTTCTTGATTCCATAGTGAAATATTTTTTTTCAATTAATTATGTTTTTTGTAGAAATACCATTTGTCATCGGGATTACCAGACAAAAGGTTGCATTCGTTCCGGTATGATGCAGCGGTTAACCAGTCCGTTGTTATCACAGAACCATTTAAAAGAAGCAGGATTCTCTGCATTTAATGCCATGAGGTCATAATGGTTAGGCATTACGTAAGTCGGTTGTACTGCCAGCGCAAATGCTGCTGCCTGTTCCGGTCCGGGGTTGCCCCACTTACCATTGATAGGCACCAGCATTACTTCCGGTTCTTTGGGTGCGGCAGCCAGTACAATCGGATGGAACTGCGTATCACTGGTATGATAAATACTTCTGCCGTTGGCAAATTTTACCAGGTATCCCGTAGTGTCCAATACATCAATGCCTGTGGGCAATGCAAAAACACCGGTTATTTCAATGCCGTTATACTGCCAGGTTTCACCTGCATGCAGTGTTACAATGCGTGTTGCCGGAATGCCTGTCGCCACCAGTTTTTTAGCCGCCAATACCGGCGCCACAAACCAGGTATCTTCTTTATGCCGGTATGCAGAAAGCGTGTCCGGATCGAGGTGATCCAGGTGATCATGTGTGATGATATAAATATCGGCACGCAACTCCGCAGCATTGACAGGCGGTGGATACTGCCGGGAAAATTCCGGCGACCCTGCGCCTGCTGCATCAGAAAGATAAGGATCGATGACAACCATCAATCCGGATGCCCGGATCACATAGCCAGCCTGGCCGAGCCACCACAACGCTGCTTCCGGAGGCGATAAATGATGTGCAAGAATTGTTTGCATTCCAGTGTATTTATAAGTTGACACAAAAACGCTTCACAGCATTTTCGTTTATTTCGATACCCAGACCATTCCCCTGGGGAACAGCAATATATCCTTCCGCATCCATCTGTACAGGATTTCTGATCACTTCCCGCAACATGGGATTGTCACTCACATTGTATTCCAGGAATAAGGACCTTGGCAACACTGCATTCACATGAAGACTGGCTGCTGTGAGCAGATCCGTGAGCCAGGCATGCGGGCATACATCTGCGCCGGCGTGTTCTGCTTCCCACATAATTTTCCTTGCCTGGGTGAAGCCCCCGCAGCGGGAAAGATCCGGTTGTACCACGTCGATTCCTCCACGTTGGATCAACTCACGGAATCCCCACCCGGTTGCTTCCTGCTCACCCGCGGCAAGGCGTGTTTTAACGCCGGCGGCTTTTACTTTTCCATAACCATCATAATTTTCAGGATGCAGAAAATCTTCCAGCCAGTATATATTGTACGGTTCCAGTGCGCGGCATAATGCAATAGCATCATAGGCACTCCTGTTCACCATCCATCCCGGATCAATCATCAGTTCAATATCAGGTCCCAGTGTTTCCCTCGCCGCCGCTACCAGTTTAATATCCAGTTTCAGGTCCTGTCCGAAAACACCCCATCCGAATTTTACGGCGGTGAAGCCGCGCTGCATATAGAACTCACATGCCTGCTTCATCGCATCGGTAGTAGGACGAAAAAGTGTGGATGCATAAGCACGTACCTTATCTCTCCGTGCGCCGCCCAATATTTTATGCACCGGACGACCAATGGCTTTGCCGATGATATCATGACAGGCAATATCAAATCCGGACAACACCTGCATGGCCACCCCTCTTCTTCCGAAATAAATCGTACCGCGATAAATTTTATCCCATAACCGTTCTACATCAAAAGGATCTTCACCAATGACCAATGCCTTTAATCCCTCAAATACCCCGGAACCGCTTACAGGTGCATTCACCACGGCTTCTCCCACATGCGGGGATGTTTCCACATCAGACCATCCTGTGATCCCTTCATCTGTGCTTACCTTCAGCAGCAGGCAATGTTTTACGCCCCTCGCTTCATCACTGCCTTCCGGCGGCTTTATATCAAAAGGCGATTCAAGAATAAATGCTTCTACGTTTGTAATTTTCATGGAATCAGTTAATAAGTCAAAACCAATTATTGCTAAAAAGTAATAGCCACTTTTAATGCTTTATTGTGCCCGTCCCGGGCCAGTGAAAATGCGTCTTCCCAGTTTTCGAACGGAATGTGATGGGTGATGATTTCTGCCAGGTTCAATGCAGGGTCGCCCAGGCATTGTAATGATTCCTCCATCCGTTCCTCATCATTACAGGCGCCTACAATTTCCAGTTCTCTGATATGTAATGAAAACAAGTCGAGCGGTACAGGGTCTTTGATGGCACTGAATACCACCAGCCTGCCTCTCGGGCGAAGCGCCGCCAGGCAGGTTTGCAAGGCATCCGGTGCACTCACGGCGAGTATCGCCACATCTACAGTTCTTACCGGATCTGAAGCCGGTATTTCCACACCGGGGATCATTTGCATCCTGAATGGTTCTCTACCGGTAACGAATACACGATCTGCGCCGGCCCGTTTTGCCAGCCGCGCAATAATATTTCCAAAAGGTCCATCACCGGCAACAAGTACGGTACGTCCCCTGATATCGCCGGCGCGGGCAACGGCTTGTAAACACACCGCTACCGGTTCCAGTAATGCGCCCAGGGAAGCCGGTATATTACCAGGTAATGCAATTACCCGGTCTGCCCGTTGAACGAAGTACTCAGCAAACGTACCATCCCTGTCATAACCAAGATGCCCCATCTCAGCACAAAGGTGACGGTAGCCGCGACTGCATTCCACACAGGTACCGCAAGGCACCACAGGATGTGCAGCCACGCGTGTTCCGGGTAGTAAATGATTTACGTCCCTTCCGCATTGAACGATCACACCAGCGCCTTCATGGCCCAGTACCCGCGGCAATGCAATGCCAAACGGATTACGCGCAAGGTCATGCAGGTCGGAGGTACAGATAGTAGTGGCGGTAGTGCGGATAAGCACTTCATCTGCTTTGGGTGAAGGCACAGATACGACCGTCTTTACCAACTGGTTAAGACCACGCATTTGTAATGCCTGCATAAATGCCGGAAGGTTCGTCATAGGGTTAGCAAAGTTGGATTGGGTAAACCAAGCAGTTTTAAGGTGTCGCGGTGAATAATACCTTCTGTCACTTCCGCCGGAATGGCTGGTAAACCGCTGTTTGCCAGTACATCATTCAGTCCGCGTACACCCCGCAACGAATCGCCGGTAGTCGCAAAAGGAAAATCAGAGCCGAACAATACTTTTTCGTGCGCGCGGTATTCCACCAGTAAACGCATGGAATTATAAAACTGCCATGGCCGGTAATATAAAGCAGACAAGTCTGCATATACATTTGCATGCCTGCGGATCACCGCGATTGTTTCACCTTCCCAGGGATGACCCAGGTGTGCCAGTACCATACGCAGCTCCGGAAAGTCCACCGCTACCGCATCAAAATGAACCGGGCGTGAATAGTCCAGCGGCGTACCGCCAACAAAGGATGTACCGGCATGAAAAAGTACCGGCAAATGGTGCTTCACGCAGTAGCGGTAAATTTCATAACAACGGGGATCACCGGGGTGGATGTTCTGGTATAGCGGTGCGAGTTTAACACCTACCGCACCAGATACCTGGTGACACCGTTCCAGTTCTTCCATAAACCCCGGACTGGCAGGATCTATAGCAGCGAAAAACAATAAACGTCCCGGCGCCTGTGCTACATGCGCAGCTACCACTTCATTGGGAATGTTCCAATCGGTTGCAGCAGCCTGCAAGCCGAAAACCACTGCCACATCAGCTTCCTGCGTTGTTTCCAGGTGTTTTTTACCAATCTCTCCCCATACAGCAGGATCAACACCGCAACGTTGCATATCTGCCTGTAACCGTGGCCCGAAATCTTTTCCGGGCCTGAAAAAATGTGTGTGAATATCTACAATCATAGCTCCATCAATCTATATATACAAAGTACGGTTCCGGTTTCACTTATTCAAGCGACCAATAGTGAACTGCCCATGGCTCTAACGTCACTGTGGCCTCGTGATTTCCTTTCTGAAACTTTACAAACGGTTCAGGGCGCAGCCGCTGATTTTCGTCATTCCCCGCGCCGGTCGCATCCAGGATGATATGACGTACCCGCATATCTTTTGGCAGATCTTCCAGGTTCAGTTTTACCGTTACCGGTTGATCTGAAAAATTCCACAGCATCATATTATGCATGTCGAGTTTCTTGTCGTGCGTAGCAAAACCATGCACTTTATCGTGCGAGGAGCTTACTTTTAATTTATTACCCGCCATCCTGGAAAGCAATTTAAAAGCATAATACGCCGGACGGATCTGATTCTGATAATCAATCAAACCACTGAATTGCGCCTGCCTGTTCCACCACCGCGTCATAAATGCAGCACCGTGTGGCGAGAATACTTTTTCAAAAGTTTCATAAGAAACATACCAGTCCCGGATCTGATAATAACAGGACCAGTCAAGCCCCGCGTCCTTCATCTGCCAGATGGTTTCCGCCACATAACAAGGTTGGTAACGGGGATCCAGTGGTGGATTGAAGAGATCCACGTTCCACTCGTTCATAATAGTTTCCGGATGCAGATCCGGATATTTACTGAGCAGGTCTTTTATATAATCAATCTGACCACGGATCACGGTAGGACTGTTATTATAATGATGCCAGGAGATAAAATGCAGGGGCAATTTCTCCGCAGCACAGGCATGTACCAGCTCCGGCAGAATAGGCGATTTGTACCACGCCACAGCCGGACCTCCTACTTTTGCATTTGGGTCGGCGCGTAAAATAGCAGCAGTGGTGTGTTTATAATAACGCACATAGCTTTCCGGTTTGAAGCGGTAAGGCGTTCCACCATCTTCACCCAGATCTACTTCGTTGCCGATTTCCCAGTAAGTGATGCCTGTACCTTTATCTTTAAAATGTTTCACCACATCATACACGAACTGCTCCCATTTTTTATAATCATTTGGTTCCACTACATCCTGGTCTATTACAGGAAAAAACAATTTTGGTTTCAGGCAAAAACTCATGAATGGTTTAGCGCCCGTTGCCAGGATATTGGATACCATGCTGTCGAGTGTATTGAAATGATATTTTCCCCGTGCAGGAATTACATCATAATATTCACTTACAAACAGCCGGATAATGGCGGGGTGCAGTGCTTTTATTTCTGTTGTCCGGCTGGCCAGCATAGGCTCTTCAGAGAGGCCACCCTGGCCCAGCGCCATTTGTTCCATTTTCATGGGTCCCAGGTCTTCTCCAAATCCGATCTTTACATTGGCTGTTTGTGCAAACACGTAGCCGCTGATAAACATTGTCATGAAAAAGAGAAAATACGTTCGTTTCAACATAAAATAATTTTAAGTTAACGGAAATGAATGCAGTCATTACCGGCATTAATATTTTGCCGAGATGACATATTTTCCACCAACAGGTTTTGTGATCCTGATATATTCCTTCTTTACATCATAATCTTTCCATGGTTGACCATTTACCATAACAGCGGTGATGGGCTTATTCAGCGGATGCCGGAACCGGATCAACAGCTCTTTCGGCAGATTGCGCGCGGACAGTTCTACTACCGCATTCAATTTATTCTCAGCGGTCAGTCCTTCCATGGTAAAAGAAACCGGGCCGAAATAAGTGGGTGCATTTTTCACTTCCACTTGTTTCCCTTTTTCCAACCATGCCCTTGGTATGGCCTGTCCTATCAGTAAAGTATCCAGTCCAAATTCATTGAGGAGCATTTTCCGGTATAGTTCAAACCAGGCGCCGTCTGTACTTGGTGGTCCGTAGTATTGCCCCCAGGCCCAGCGGTGTTCCAGTGGTGTGAGTTGTTCATGGGAGAATCCGCAGGCCATCAGGCTATAGAATGCACGGATAGCGGCTTTCGGCTCATCGCGTAATAAATATGCGGTGGCCTGTTGCACATAGATCGGTTCATTTGCAGCACCCAGGTTACTCAGAAACAGGTTATCTTCATGATCGTGCAGCATAGCGGTGGTCAACCAGCTTTCAGGATCTATTACACCTAATCTTGACAGGTGCAACGGGCCGCAGTCAACATCCGAAGGATACCATTCATCCAGCATGCGACGGGGTGTCATGGCATCTGTTGGTACATAATTGATCCAGGTACCATCTGCCAGTTGAACGATGGGAGATTTTACACTGCTGCGGGCAAATTCCTTCACCACATCACTTTTCATTTTGGCGGCTGCCCGCAACACTTCTTCCGCACGGGGATGCCTATACGCAGATAATGCCTCCCCAAATAATTCAAGGCCGCCGGCAAAATAAGCCTGTGTAAATGCCCATTCCCTTTCGGCATGTGTAAGGTCGTTCAGTGGTCCTAAAATCAATCCTGTACTACCGGCTCCTCTATTGGCGCTATCGATCCGGGCAAGGCACCAGTCGAGCGTTTTCAGGGAATTGGGTAGCAGCCGTTCAAATTCTTCCCGGTTGCGGGAAAGGAGGAAATTCTGTGCAATGGTATACAAGTGCGCCGGAGAATAAACGCCCCAGTTGGCAAAGCCTGCGATCCGGCCATCTGGTTGCTGCTGACTCTGGAACATGGCGGCCATTTCATCTTCCGCTACTTTTTCATATCCCCGCAAACCATAAATCATGTAGTCTACATATACTGATTGATTAACCGGCCAGTCTGCATTTTTTTGTCCGTAGGCTGTATTGGCATACGGAAGATCCATATGAGGCCGGCCAAGACTATCCAATGTATGACGTGGTAAAATAAGCGCATGCCACAGGTTAGCCCTGAACAGGTCATTTACGGCGGCTTCCGGCACCCGGAAATGAGCGCCCTGGCTGATCCAGTTTTCCCAATAACTCACCGTACTTTTCTTTGCAGTTGCAAAGTCAAGTGCATTCAACCTGGCGGCATCCGCAGGCGCAACTGCCGGTGAAGGCAGCTTCACCAGGAATTCCCGGGTGGCTCCTTCCGGCAGCTCAGCTTCCACGGTCAGCACTACCTGTTGCCCGTTTTTATCCTGCGCAGGTGGAGCTATTTTAACAGATAACCCATTCCCTGTTTCCAGTATCAACCAGGTATCACCTGTTTGCTGATCGGCTACCGTCCAGTTATTTTTATTCTTCTTTACGGCAATCCCGTGTTCTTTCAATTCATTATTGAGCCGGAGGCCAAAGCTGATGGGGCCTGCTTTTCCGGAGATCCTTACCTTTGTAAACATCACCCCAGGAAGCTCCCCGCGAAGACCAGCGGGCAGGTCGCCCGGTGCAGCTGCCAGTTGCTCTATTTCACACAGCTGTTTATTTTTTTCCAGGTTGGTGATCAGCACCGGCAACCCATCCACAATTTTTTGTCCCTTCCATTGACTTCCTTCCCAAAGAAGATCCATCCGGAATTTATGCGGTGAGGCAAAGTCCGGCCGCACATTCCCCCAGCGGTCAACCGCGAATTTATAAACGGAACCGTGCGTGGCGGTAGTTACCGTCAGATGTCCTTTTGTGCCCATCCAGGAAGTTTCCCAGGGCTTATTCCATACGATAGGGTTGCCAAAATCTTCCCATGATTTTTTAAACTGTTCCAGGGAAGCATCTGGGGCATTTCTAACGCCATCGAGTATACGTTGTCCTTTTAAAGAAGCCAGGTGTTGTTTAAACCCGATGGGTTTACCGGCGAGGGTAATATATACATCCTGCTCCGGCAACCACATAGCGCCATGACGTAACAACTGTTCCAGTCCCACAGAAAAACCTTGTGTGCCTGCTGCATTCAACTGCACGGTGAGGATAGGCGCGTCTGGCTGCTTCCAGGGATCTTCCCGTAAACGTGCGCCCTGTCCCGGCGAACCTTCCTGCATCAGGTAGCCCCACATGGCCTCTCCGTTTACCGCATAGGAACTTTCATGCTTCGCTACCTTTCGCAAGGGAGCCACCGGCCTGGGCCAGTGTATATCCGCGATCAGTTCATCTACATCTCCTGCACCACAATAAAGCAGTGAAGTAGCCGCCACACGGTCATTTTTTTCAATGCCCTTCCCGGTTGGTACCGCAACGGTAAGACCCGGTGAAGCACTGATCAATTGTACAGTTCTGGCAGTTTGTGCAGGGGCAGTATGCCCAAAGGAAATTTTCAGTTTTATACTTTCTATATCCCTGCTTTGGTCCTGGGCGGAAACAGGTGCTGTAAAGCACAGGTTTCCGCTCAGCCAAAATAATATCCCTACCGGTTTTACTAACTCTTTTATGCCCATCATAGTCACTTATGCTTATTGGATGAAAGCTGCTGATACTTAATTATAGTTCGGATTCTGAACAAGTTTCGGATTTTTATCTATGGCAGACTGAGGAATCGGCAGGAAGTAATTCTTGTTCGCAAAGAATGTTCTCATACCTCCACCTGCGGGAACCACCTTGTACACCCATTTGTTACCTACCAGGTCGATCTCGATAGCGTGTAAAGGGCCATTCAGATTAACTTCCGCCAGTTTCAACCGCAACAGGTCCGGTAATCTCTTTTCTTCAAACGCCAGTTCTACCCTTCTCTCCCGGTAAATCGCTTTCCGCAGCTGTGCCTGTGTAAGGCCGGTAGGGAGATCAGGCAGATCCGATCTTTTCCTGATATCATTTATTGCATCGTAAATTGAGCCATCAGGTCCGGTTGCTTCGTTTTGTGCTTCTGCATAACTGAGTAACACTTCTGCATACCGGAAGATGATGATATTGGCGCTGTTCTGATTGTTCTGCGCACTGGCATATTTTGGATTGATGCCTTTGCGGATATAGTAGCCTGTTCTGGTAGATACACTGCTATTGCTCAGATCTGTTGCATTCAAACTACCAACGCCTTGTTTCATGATCATAATGTCGCCGAGCCATTCGGAACCATCGTATACGATGGACTGGTAAAACCGCTTTTCCCTGTTTACATAAGGGTTTTGCGGATCATAACCGGAAGCCGGATCAGAGATCGGCAGACCGTTGTCCATGGCATATTCATCCACGAGATCCTGGGTAGGGTCCACGTGTCCCCAACCGGTTAGTGCGCCATTTACAAAACGGGGGCCTATCTGTCCATCTCTTAAATTAGCCAGCGATGTTCCACCCATATGCTGTTTACTGAAGATCACTTCCACGTTATTATTATTCTCTTCAAAAAACAGGGTATTGTAATCAGGAAATAAACTATATCTTTTTAAGTCTATCACCTTTTTGAAAGTAGTTGCTGCCAGTGCCCATTTTGCTTTATCATTCTCCGCATTATTCAAGGCGCCTGCATTAAACAACTCGCAGGATCCTTTTAAAGTAAGGGCGGCACCTTTTGTTGCCCGGCCGCTTTCCGCAGTCGCCGGTAAATCGGCTTCAATAGCACTGCATTCGTCGGTAATAAAAGTAAAAGTTTCAGCGGAAGTGTTGCGGGCCCTAAAAACTTCGTCACCCTGTTCGTTCTGATTCAGTACATCCGTAATGATGGGGACTCCGCCATGATACGTCCATAACAGCGAATAGAAATAGGCTCTCAGGAAACGGGCTTCTGCCAGTCTTAATTTTTTCCAGTCGGCCGGTAGATCAGCATCCGTTACTTTTTTTATAAATAAATTACATTTCCGGATGTTGGTGAAATGTCCCCATTTGCTGGGCGCATTGCTGGGTGTATAGATGGATGGCCCGTAGATGTTCGTACTCACCCTTCCTGCCTGTCCGTTGATGGAGTTATCAGAGAAATTCTCCCAGGGATCTCCCGTTTCCAGGGTAGGTACCGCAGCATATATATTATTTAAGAACAGATCGGCATTGGCACTACTCGACCACAGCGTTCCATCAGACACCTGGTCCTTTGGCATTACATCCAGGTACGCCTTACAGGAAAAGAGCATGCATGCAATAAAGAATAAGAGGACCGTCCGTTGAGATATTATTGATTGATTATTCATGACCAGTTTTTTTCAACATGATTAAAAAGTGATATTGGCACCTATGGAAACAGCCTTCTGATTCGGATATCCCCAGGTACCATTTGGTATCCAGGAATTATTCGGACCTACTTCCGGATCATAATTGATCAGCTTTGTCCATGTTACGAGGTTCTGCCCTGATACATAAATCCTGGCCTGCTGAATTTTAATCCGGTCCATAATTTTTGACGGGATGGTATAGGAAAGCGTGGCACTTTTCAACCGCAGATAACTGGAGTTCCCCATCCAGAAAGAGGACGTCTGTGAGTTATTTACAGTTGGGGAAGATGTCAGCCTTGGATTTGCTGCATTTGTATTTTCCGGTGTCCAGTAATCAAAGTTCTGTACATAGGGAAGCATTGTTTCCCAAAAGGGCATGATAGAAGAAGGATGATAGTACCAGTTGGTTTTGGCGGCACCCTGAAACAACAGGTCCAGGCCAAATGATTTGTATTTCACACTGGGCATAATGCCATATATGATTTGAGGAGAAGCTGTTGGGTCACCGATGGCCGTGATATCATCATCATTAATTTTACCATCTTTATTCAGATCCTCATACCGGATATCGCCTGGCTGAACTGCGCCCCATGGCTGTACCGCGATGCCTGATTTCAAAGCGCCACCGGCATCAAAATCACTTTCCTGGAAATATCCTAAAGAGTGAAATCCAAACTGTGTACCGAGTGGTCTGCCGGTCAATCTACGGTTGGGATTATTGTAGGTAGTCGGTCCTTCAAATACCTGGAGCAGTTTATTCCTGGCGTAAGTAAGATTGGCGCCCAGAGACACATGCAGGTCTTTTGAAAAATCATAGGAAGAACTTGCCGTGAGATCAATACCCCTGTTCTGCATCACGCCCGCATTCACCTGGCTTAATCCAACGCCATATTCAGCCGGTACGATCACATCCGGGTTCATCAGCATATTGGATCTTTTCTCGTGGAAATAATCTGCTTCAAAATTCAGCAGGCCATTCCATAAATTCAGCTCCAGCCCGATGTCCGTTTTCTTAGCCCGTTCCCAGGTAATAGCCGGATTGGGTTCTGCCCTTTCACTGATTCCCTGAACAGCATTGTTACCCAATACATAGTTTGTTCCTAATACATTGTAGGTACTCATATACTGAAAAGCACTACCAGCCAGCGCGCCCACCTCACCATACGAAGCCCTGATCTTGATATTATCTATCCAGCTATATTTTCCTTTCATAAAGTTCTCTTCAGATAAGCGCCAGCCGACAGAGAAAGCGGGGAAGAAACCGAACCTGTTTTCCGGAGCAAAATAGTAGCTTCCATCATATCGTCCGCTTGCTTCTACCAGGTACTTTTGTGCGTAATCATAAGCTACACGGTATACTACCCCCATCTGCCTGGCAGAGCTGGAAGAGCCCTTGGTGCTCATATCGGCCTGACTGGAGCTACCCATGTTAATCTCATCAATCGTTAAATTATAATTTCTCCTTTCAGCACCCAGGCTTATATAATCGTTGCCTTTCGCTTCAAAAAGACCCAATACATGTACGTTGTTCTTTCCGAAACTACGGTCGTAGTTCATTCCAAACTGATAGGTAAGCTGGTATTCGTTGGAATAATTCTGATTCAATGAAGATTTTGTGGGGCCGAAAATGCCATCCTTGATTACATAAGGTGTTTGTGATTTATCGAGGCTGGCTCTTTGAACAGGTGTTGCCCAGAGTTTATTCATCACAAAAGAAGGATCAAATGCAATCGTTCCTTTGGCTTTCAGGCCGGGAATAAAAGGCAGTTTTTGTTCGATGGATAATTGCGTATAGAGCGCATTGGTATTGATTTTCTGATACCCGCTATTGAACAGGCTGGCCGTTACAAATGTTCCCGCCATACCATTGCTGAACCGCAGGGGTCCGTAAAGCGGATGTAAATAACCGATCAGTTCAAAGATCCTTCCGGTAGAGATAGAAGGATACAGATCTTTTTGATTCCGGCCGGTAAAGTTGAACGAAACATTGGTGGTGTTGGTGACCTGTGCATCCAGGTTGAGTGTCATGTTGAACCGCCGGGTATTGGTGGTAGGCCACATCCCTTCCTGGAACTGGTATCCCACAGAGGCGTAGTATTTCACTTTTTCTGCGCCGCCTGAAATTTCAATATTGTGGTTTGTCAGGATAGCATTTCTGTTGGTCAGATCTTTCCATATATTTTTAAACGTAGGATAAGCATCCGGATCAGAACCGTCCTGAAATTTTTGCAGGTCCGATGCTGAATAGGGTTCAGCCAATCCTTCATTTACTGCTGCGGCATTTTTTAATGTCGCATATTGATAGGAGTTGACGAAATCAGGTAAGACTACAGGATTTTGAAAACCCACATAACCGTTGTAGGTAAGTGAAGGTGCGCCTGATTTACCTCTTTTGGTGGTCACCAGGATAACCCCGTTTGCACCGGCAACGCCGTATGGCGCCACAGCGGCAGCATCTTTTAAAACGGAAAATGACTCTACCGTATTAGGGTCAAGCTGCTGGAAGCTCCTGGGAATACCGTCTACAATGATCAACGGCTGATTAGCACCTGTGGAAGAGATACCCCTTATAAAGATGTTGGACCCATCTCTGCCGGGTTCACCAGAGCCTTGTTTTACGATAACACCGGCAACCCTTCCACCCAAACCATTGCTCAGGTTGGTGATGGGTATGGCGGCCACTTCTTTGCCTTTCAGGGTAGACACCGCGGCGGTAACAGATGTTTTCTTCTGTGTGCCATACCCGATAACGACTACGTCATTCAAGGCAGTGGCAGCAGATGTTTTCAATGCAATGTCCAGGTGTTGCCGGTTACCAATGACGATGGTTTGTTCCTCATATCCGGTGTAGGAAATCACGAGGACCTGTCCTTTGGAAACACTCAAAGTAAAGGCGCCCTGTTCGTTTGTCATGGTACCTCTTTGCGTCCCCTTTACCTGTATGGACGCATTGGGTAAGGCTGTTCCGTTATCTGTGACTTTGCCTGTAACTGTAAATGGTGTCTGTGCAAAGCTGTTAACTGCAAAGAAAAGAAATACAAAATGTAACAGCAACGCCTTCCCGGCACTAACTGATTTTAGTGTTCGCAACTTCATAGCAAATATTTTGATTTCGGTTGAGTATTTAGTTAGCTATAAGGACCTGTTAAACCTGAAGCAGTATACTTACTCCGGTTTTTCTTTTACAAAACTATCTGTTACAAAAACAGCATTATTGCACAATCTTGTTTTTTCAGTATCCTATTTTGTATTTCTTGTAAGCATGCAGGAATTCGCATTATTGATATGCTGAAATTCTTATCGTGTCACCATCCCATTTATCTTTTTTATAATTTAAACATGTTCCAAACGGCCTGCTACCGGCCATGACACAGCACAGTTATCTTATTCCGAATAATCATTACCCTATTTTGTCCGGTTGTTTACAAAATAGGAGTTAATAAAAACAAATTACATTATATTTAATAGATGAAGCCACATTATAAACCGATACCTTCTGAGTCAAAATTATTCAAAGTTGAGTTTCAGGAAACCAGCAAGGAATTCTATTACCCCTGGCATTACCATTCGGAACTGGAACTGGTTTATATCCTGAGCGGTAAGGGTGTCAGGTATGTGGGCAACTCTATCGAAAATTTTTATGAAGAGGAACTTGTTTTACTGGGACCCAACCTGCCGCATGCCTGGAATAACGCGGCGGAACAGGAGCAACCAGTAACGGCTATTGTCATTTATCTGAAGGAAGAATTTCTTGATAAAACCTGGATGCAAAGTATAGAATTTGAAGCGATCAGTAAACTGTTAACTGCCATGAGTAAAGGCATTAAGGTTGACAGCGAAGTGGCTTCGGGATTAAAGCATAAATTTTTTGCTTTGCTGAAAGCATCTCCCTTTGAAAAGCTGATGATATTATTTCAGATATTACAGGAACTGGCCAATAGTTCTAATTTCCGTTTTCTATGCGAACATGAATTTACCTGTGATCTTGACAGTACCGAAAAAACAAGGATCAATGCCGTTTACGACTATATACAGCATCACTACCTGCAACAAATTTCCCTGGCAGATATTGCGTCAAAGGTAAATATGAGTGAAGAATACTTTTCCCGGTTTTTCAGCAAGACCATGAAAAAACCTTTCTTTGAATTTTTGAATGAATATAAAATAAACAGGGCCTGCAAACTCCTTATTGAAACAGACAAACAGGTGAGTGAAGTGTGTTACGCTTCCGGATTTGAAAGCATCCCTTTCTTCTACCGGCAATTTAAAAAATTTAAAAACTGTCAGCCTAAAACCTATCGCCTGAATTATCAGAAGGTGTCCTTCCTGAATACGGAAGAATTTTCACTGGCCCGGTAAACAGCAGATTTATTTTTTGATGGAGTGCGTATTAAAAGTTGAAAGCGGGATAGAATTCACTATCAATCTGGAACCGTGTAACGCCCCAGGAGCGCAGCGTAGCAATGTCTTTGGCGGCATTACCACCTTGTCTGTAACGAAACAGGTTTACGACACCTACCACCATGACACCTTGCTGCCCGGCCCATTTCACATCAGCTTCCGACATATTTTTCAAATCACTGAACAGATAGTAATGCGCCGGACTGTAACCAGCTTTATGGCTGTTCTCTTCCAACTGCTGCCGCGTACAGCTTAACCTTACCTTGCCAGTGAAGTAAGGCGTAGATTCCTCTGTACCGATCATCAGTGCCTGTTCCTGCAAACCATACTTTTTTAATAAGGCTACTACCTTTGCAAACAATAAGGTATCGTTACCTTCGATCTTATTATCCAGCATCACCTGTATTTTTCCCTGGCAATGGCGGAACGCTTCTTCCAGCGTTAGCACTTTACTGCCTCTGTTGCTTACAAGCTGACTTATCTGTTTCCAGGTCATATCGGATACGGCGCTGTCTACCCCGTAATATCTTTTAAAATTCCGGTCATGCTGAATAATGAGTACACTGTCCTTTGTGAGCCGCATATCCATCTCCACCATGCTGTATCCTTTTTTTATAGCCGCCTGTAATGCAGGCAGGCTATTTTCCACATTGGTGCTATCCACAACACCTCCCCGGTGCGCGATCAGGAAAATGGATTTACCTGATTGGGCAAAAGCTGCAAAAACGAGCAGAACCAGCATCACTGGCAGCAATACATATTTCATGGATCAATGATTGAGCAATGGTAAGATAAAAAGAAAACCGCAAGGATCATTCATTCTAGCAACCGGTCCTCCGGTCAATATCGTTTTATTATTTATTTAATCTCATTAACTTCGCGTTAAATTTGCTATCATAAACAATGAGGAGATGAGCAAGATTTAAAACACAGGCAACCTCCCTGATACTACTATTAATCGACAAAATGTATAGCATACTTCCTTCCCTACTGAAATGTTTACCCCTCCTCCTATGTTGCCTGTTATCCGGCAATAGCTGTTTTGCGCAGGATCATACTTTAATTAAACAGTTGCTGAAAGAAATGGCCGCCGGGCAAATCAGCCAGGACAGCTTCTATTATGCGGGGATGTTTCCTTCTTACCGGCATTATGGGTATCCCACCGCAAAAGCAGTACATGATAACAATATCTTTTTCACCGGGTTGATCGGCTTAACCTTACAGGAGCTATCACCTTTACTGCCGGAGGAGGACAAGGCAGTGAGCCAGCGGATCATTCAACAAGCAAAAGCCGCTTACCCTCATTTTCAGCATAGTCCGCAGCGGTATACCTTTAATTTCTGGAAAACAAATCCGCAGATCGTATTCCCTAATTCCCCGTTTCTGAACCTTTTTAAGAAATGGCATGCATTGCCGGATGATATCGACGATACTGCTATCCTGTTGCTCAACATGCAGGTAAACGACAGCATTGCCCTCGCCGTAAAACAACTGATGGAAGCGCATACCAATACAACTAATTACCGTATCCGCAACACATTCCGGAAGTACAGGGATATTCCTGCCTACTCTACCTGGTTTGGTAAAAAAATGCCTATTGATTTTGATTTCTGTGTACTGACCAATGCCCTGTATTTCATTCATACTTATGCATTGCCTCTCAGCAGGCATGACAGCGCCACCATAGAGCTCTTAGGGCAGCTGATAGATAACAGGGCCTATATCAGCCATCCCGCCTATATTTCACCGCATTATGCCCGTACACCGGTACTGTTGTATCATATTGCACGCTTACTGGGAAAATTTCCGATACCATCTCTGATAAAATATAAGGACCAGCTTATTGCAGATACCAGGCAGGCGTTGAATGATGCCGACAATATAATGGACCAGGTGATCCTGCATACAACACTGATATGGCTTGGTGCACCCGCGCAAACGCTTGCACTGGGGAAAAAGGGAATTAACGAGATTACACAAAACGATTTCATCTTTTTTATGGCTGGCTTCAATTCCCTGTTGCCAAACCCATTCAAGCAACTGGGCGCAAATGTATCCATGATCCGGTATTACTACCGTTGCCCGGCGTATAATAAAGCGTTGATCCTACAGTACCTGGTGCTTAGGAATGCAGCTGCGGAGGGTTGAATGATTAATCTTTCCGCATGCCCGACCATATAATAAGACAAAAAGATATAAAGGCAGTCAGGGCGCGTATTTTATGAAGCAACCACCATTTGTCTCTTAATTCAGTCCAGTTGGCGGGTACGTTCATTTTATCCCAGGTCATGACAATGCTGTTGATGGGTTGGTTGCCAAACCTGGTTACCAATCCACTTATCATTAAGAAGCCAGCAGCAACCAGGAGGGTCACAAATACCGCCTGGTGCCTGCTTTGCAGGAAGGCGGCTGTTATGGTGAGCAGGATGGTAATCAAACCTAATATGGGCATGAGCACATTCAGTGCTTTGATCACACTTTGCTGCTGCTCTACATAGGTTGGTGCAGATAAACTTTTAGGATCAAAGCCGATCCATATTCCAAACAATGTACCTGCAATCAGTCCGGCCATAAGGATGTCGAAGAACCTGATAATTACTGTAATCATAATGATGATTTTAGGTGATTACTAAAATATTATAATTGACACTTAAATTGATCAGCAGTATAATAAAAAAGGAACGGAGCTGATATACACAGCTTTCCGTTCCTTTAATAAATTGTATCCCGTCTTCTCTTTTATAATGTTCAGTTCCATAACAGGAGATCTACTTCCTGATAAAATTACTTCAATTCCAGTGATACATACTTTATATTTTTACGGTCGTATGTATATGTAATATGCAGTAATCCGTCTCTGCTCTGTATAATGGCCGGATAGCTGTACTCGCCATCGGGATGTTTTTCCAGTTCGTAAACATCAGACCAATGCTGTCCGTCAGTGGAAGTAGCTACCCGTAAGATATTACGGCCATCAGACCATTCACCACCTTTTTTGGTAGGGTTGTATACCAGTACATGTAATCCGCTTGCAGTTGTTACGGCATCAATACCGGAGTTGGGATTCATCGTAACCTGTTTCCTGAGTGGCGACCATGTTTCTCCCTGATCATCAGACCATGTTTCTACAATAGCATTTTGTCTGCTTCTGCAAACAAGCTGCAACCTGTTATTGGGATGGATCAGTATAGAAGGTTGAATAACACCAAATGTATCGCAGTCGATCGCGATCTTTCTCCAGTTATGACCGGTGCTATCAGAGATCTCCATATGAATTTCCCATTTCTTGTTGTCCAGGCTCTCTGTGCTGGAAGGATGCAACAGGTTACCGTTAGCCAGCTGAATAGGTTTGTTTCTTACAGGTCCCAAAAATCCTTTCGGCAGGAGTTCTTCTTTAGACCAGGTACGTCCATTGTCTTTACTGTATTTCATAGCACCCCACCATTCACTGGGCGAAGGACCTATCTTATAGAACAGTATCAGCTTTCCGGCTCTCGTGTGGAATAAAACAGGGTTCCAGGTAGCGTAACGGGTTTTTGAATTGATGATACCATTCGCTACATTCACTGGCTTGGACCATTTTCCTTTCGAGAAAACAGCTGTATAGATACATACATCTTTCGCCCGTTCTTCGGTTCCACCAAACCATGCTGCCAGCATATCGCCGTTTGGCAGTTCTGTAATAGTGGAAGCATGTGCTGTTGGTACCGGCGGAGGGTTCAATATAAATCCATCATGCACCAGGCGACTTGTTACCTGCGCAAAGGACGATGATGCCATTCCAAAGAATATGCATAATGATAGAATCTTCTTCATACTTTTTTACTATTTAGCCCATTAAACTACGACTATAAAAGTATAAAATCAAGACTTTCCAAAGTTATATATAACAAGCACCACACTCGTTCTTAGCGCAGTACTTTATAGTACAAAAAGCTGCCAATAAACCATTAGTTCGTGTCAAAAATGTCTGGTTCCGGCATTTTTGAAATGTAGGGTTGCAATAAAAAGCCTTAAAACTGTTTATGAATAAACAATTTTAAGGCTTAGAGCTTGTTTAAAATTCCTGGCAGTTTATTTCAGCAGGATCTTAATAAAGGCTATCTTAGAAAAGCAGCTGCCACCCCACCATCTACATTCAATACATTACCAGTAGACTTACTCAATAATCCGCTTACAAATGCAAAACAGGCATTGGCAATATCCTCTGGTAAAATCATTTCATTCATCAATGTGCGTTTTGCATAATAGGCTGGCAACTCTTCTACCGTAATACCGTAGGCCTTTGCCCGGCCTTCTGCCCATCCTCCTGCCCAGATATTTGAATTAGCGATAACGGCATCCGGATTCACACTGTTCACCCTGATTTTATCGCCTCCCAACTCCGCAGCCAGCAACCTGGAAAGGTGTGCCTGCGCTGCTTTTGCCGAACCATACCCTGCATTATTGGGTCCGGAAACAACTGAGTTCTTAGAAACAATATTGACGATATCTCCACCCATTGCCTGTTTGCGCATTACTTCCACGCCATGTTTCGACATCATAAACTGGCCCTTAACAAGGATATCGTATAATCTGTCCCATTCTTCAATGGTATGGTCTTCAATTGACCTGGAAATGCTGATCCCAGCATTGTTTACGATAATATCTACACCACCAAAGCTGACAACGGCTGCATCAATTGCTTTTTTAATGGAATCGTTACTGGTTACGTCAAGGACTACGCCTACGGCTGCATCTTTGCCAAATTCTTTCTGGAAAGCCGCAGTTGTTTCATCGATACGCTGTTGGTTAATGTCATTGATAATCACACAAGCACCTTCTGCTGCAAACTTCTTTGCAATTGCCTGGCCAATTCCACCACCACTACCTGTGATCATGGCAATACGCCCACTCAATGGTTTGGGTTTAGGCATACGCTGCAATTTTGCCTCTTCCAATAACCAATACTCAATATTAAAGGCTTCCTGTCTTGGAAGAGAAGTATATTCCGATATCGCTTCTGCGCCGCGCATTACGTTAATGGCATTGGCATAAAACTCTGCGGCCACTCTTGCCGTTTGTTTATCTTTTGCAAACGTAAACATTCCCACGCCGGGATAGATAAGCACCACCGGGTTAGGATCGCGCATAGCCGGGCTATCGGGATGTTTGCAGGTGTTATAATACTCCGCATACATTTCCCTGTAAGCCTCAAACTGCGGGGCTATTTTAGCCTTTATAGCCTTCGGATCATCCAGGTTTTCATCAGTAGACAGATTCAATACCAAAGGGCTGATCTTTGTACGCAGGAAATGATCCGGGCAGGAAGTGCCCAGGGGGGCCAAACGATCCAGGTCATTGGAATTAATAAACTCCAATACTTTCGCATCGTCTGTAAAATGTCCCAACATATTTAATTGGGAAGAACAAAAACCACGCAATACGGGCGCCAGCGCCGCCGCCTTTTTCAATCGTTCCTCTTTGGGGAGTGCTTTTACTTTCTGTCCGCCAAATACAGGTCCTTTTTTACCCATATGCGCTTCTATATAGGCAGCGCAGGTTTCCACCACTTCCAGTGTATTGATGTAACTTTCGTAAGCTGTATCCCCCCAGGTAAACAACCCATGGGACCCCAGCATAATTCCGCGGATGCCTGGCTGTTCTTCGAGGCATTTCCTTAATTGTAAGCCTAAATCAAACCCAGGTTTCTGCCACGGCACCCAACCGATGGTTCCTCCAAAAAGTTCTTCCGTAATACGCTTACCGTCTTTAGCTGCCGCAATGGCAATAGCTGCATCCGGGTGCAGGTGGTCTATATGTTTGAATGGAAGAAATCCGTGTAATGGCGTATCAATGGAAGGTGCTTTGGATGCCAGATCATAAATACAATGATTAAACAATTCCACCATCGCATCTTCCTGCTCAATGCTTTTATAATTTTTTTCCAGGCTATGCAGGCGATCTACATACAAAGCGGCAAGGCCGGTCTTTTTTAATGTTCCTAAATCACCTCCGCTCCCTTTTACATACATAATCTCTTTCTCTTCATTGGTGAGCGGGTCCTTCGCCAACACCTTGCAAGAGGTGTTTCCTCCGCCATAGTTGGTCAAACGCAGATCAGCCCCTAATAAATTGGACCGATAGATCAGTAATGCCACTTCATCACCGGCCAGAGACGCTGCTTTCGCTTCGTCCCATAAATAACTTACGTATTTAAATGTTTGCGTTGTTGCCATATAATAACTTGAATTTTAGACAATAAATTTTTTGTAAGGCACAATGTCGCCTATGAGCTTGTGGACACCTTTGTTACTGTACCAATAAGAAGAAACAAAATTAGCACCGCCTTTATTAATTTCTGTCCTGTACTATACCGCTATGCTTATTTTTTCGCCAGGGCTTTGCTGCCCGTTGCTTCGTACTTTTTCAGCTGAAGCAGCGCAGGGGGTACCGGCAGCGCATTCCAGTGCTGATGCAGTACCAGTGCTGCACCCAGTGCAGTACCTTGTGTCATAGATGCTGCAAAAAATTTCATGTGAGGGAATTCAGCTGCCAGGAGCTGCATGTATAAGGTATTCTTGCAAAACCCGCCATCTACAAAAATGTAACTGACATCGCTTCCCTCTAAGACCAGATTGGAGGAGGCTTTCTGTTGCTGAATAATATCGCTTACCAGCTGATGATAGGCAGCAGCTGGAGTTGTATATACCGCCAGGTTCCTGGTGTGAAATTTACAGGGCGTTGTGGCATTCGTTAAAACAGGGCCTGATGTATCGGCAGTGGCTTCCTGCAATCTATTCCGATCCAGCGTTTCCTCATCCGGAAGTACTGTTTTATAAAAGTCAGCCGATACATTAAAATACCCGGCAATACGCTTTACCTGCAAATCATGATCATTCCCGGAAAAAAGCATCGCTACTTTTACCGGATTACCCTGGTAGCTCAGATAACTTACGCATCCTTTTGCCAATTCTTTTTCATCGGGAAACCTGTTATTAAAAGGATTGAGGCTAATGGACCATGTTCCGGTGGAAAGAATCATAAAAGGTTCCGTAAAACATTGCAGGTAGGGCACCATAGCTGCCGAACTGTCGTGCAATCCGGTGCCAATTGCGATATCTTCGCCTGTTGCCTCGTTCTTAACCTTTACCGCAACATTACCTGGCGTAATGGTACATAGCTTTGACAATAATCCTTCTTCCTTCAGCCAGCTATGATACTGTTTATTTCGAAAATCCCACATGGCCGAATGGCATCCCACATTGGTCATTTCCGCCACTTTATTGCCTGTAAGTAAGTAGCTCAGGTATTGTGGAAAGTGGAGGGCAGTTGCTATCTCCTGGTACAATGCCGGCTTTTCATATTTGATCCAGTACAACTGCATCCCCGCATTTAAATGCCCCATGAGGGGAGAACAGGTTTCTACAGAAAATGCATCGGCAGTTCCCCTTTTTTCTACGAAATCGTGCCAAATCGCCTCCGGATAAGGCTTTACATAATTATAAAGGTATCCAAGTGGTTTTCCAGCCGCATCTATATATACCATTGAAGCCCCGTAGGTAGAGAAATTTACTGCTTTCAATTGATACGCATCCGCAGTTTTTAATTCCTGAAACCGGGTAAGCACCCAGGTACTTAGCGCACCCAGGTCTTCACAAGGAAATCCATCATCATCCATGATCTCCTCAAACTGATAAACTTCTTCTTTTATCAAGCGATAGTGTTCATCAAAAACCAATAGTTTTTTATTGGTTTTACCAATGTCAAAAACGGCTACTACCGGCATTCTTTTTTGCATACTTCTACTCTTTTAAAAACCGCACTAATTATGGAGTGAGTTACCATATCCGACAACAATTACCGCCAGGATTATCATTCCAATACCCAGCATAATTGTCCGGCGAGTCTTCCGGCTTACGCCGCTCCACTCTTTCAAAGCAAAGCCCCAGAAATTGGCCACCAGGATAATGAATGCCATATGCAATATCCAGGAGCTCGCACCATTCCCTAATTTACTTTCCCCCATTCCGTAAAAAAGATACTGCATAAACCATGTAGTACCAGCAATGGCGCAAAAGAGATAGTTCTTGCGAAGAGGAGCTTTGGTATTGGTATAATCACCAAAAGTTTTATTTCGTAAATTCAATATGAGGCACCATACCAGGTTAGTAGACAGTCCGCCCCATAGCAATACAACATAAATAACATTATTTCTGAAAAGGAAGTTGACTCCGGCATCCGGATTTGCAGCCTTCCATATTTCATTGGCGCTATCAGCCAATGCAGCACCGGCTTCAATTCCATAGTTAAATCCGGCGCTAAGAATACCTGAAACGATACAAACAATCAATCCTTTCTTCAGATTAAATTCTTTTACACTGTCTTTCTTTTTTTCCTCCGGCAATTCTTTTTCTTTCAAAAAACCAGCCTTGCCACATATATATATCCCCACCAAACAAAGTACAACGCCCAGTAGCACTACGTTTCCCCAGGTGGATTGTACTAACTGTGTAAAGGTTACTTTGCCTTCAATTCCTGCCAGGTCATAATAAATTGGGGGCGCCAGGGAACCAAAAGCCGAGGTAAATCCAAGTAAAACCGAATTACCGAGCGACATACCCAGATACCGCATACCCAGCCCGTACATCAATCCACCGATACCCCAGAGCAGGCCCCAGAAAAAGATCCAGAAGAGTGTAGAAAATGCTGCATTTGCGATAATGTCCGTGAATTGCGGAATTGTTAACCAGGCCACTATCGGAGGAATGATTAGCCAGGAAAAAAGCCCGCCAACTAACCAATAGGTTTCCCAGGACCACCCTTTTACTTTTTTGTAAGGAATATAAAAACTACCGGAAGCAACACCTCCTATAAAATGATAAATAATACCAAAGAGCGCCTGCATAAAGTTTTACTGTTTTTTAACGATAAATTGATAGGTCCCGGAGCCAATATTGAGCGCCGTTTTGCCCGCTGCTACAGGATTACTATTTTGCAGCAGGTCTGCCGGCAAAGGTTTTCCTGATTCCGTAATAGCTTCCACATTTCCGGGAAGTGTAACTACAGCAGTAGTATTGGCAGGTATTGTTATATTCCATTCCAAACCAGTGGCCGTTTTCTTCCATGCGCTTTTTACGATGCCATATTTTGTATTCAAAGACGCATTTACAAAATCAAGATCTTCAGGAAAGATAGGATTCATGATGATTTTCTTAAACGCTACTTCCTTATCATCTGTCTTTATGCCTGCCAGGTACTCATAGTACCAGACCAGCAAGTCGCCCAGCAACATCTGATGATTTCCCGAATTCATCATCGGATTGGCGGCATCGCCGTTCCACAATTCCCAAATAGTGGTAGCTCCTTTTGTTATCATATATCCCCAGCTGGGATAAGTAGTATTAGTAGCCAGTTTATACGCCAGTTCCCCGGCTCCGTTATCAGTAAGCCCGCGCATGAGCCACATACCGCCTATAATTCCGGAGTTTACATGATCATCAAATTCCTTCAAACGGGCACGTATATTGGAAAATACAGCCGCCTTGTCCCCTTCGGGTACCATTCCAAAACTGAGCGGCAACAGGTTGGCGGTAACGGTATTATTGGCGTAAGATTTTTTATCCGGGTTGTAGAATTTTTTATTGAACGCTACCCTTACTTTTTGCGCGATGTTGCTAAAATTGGCTGCATCGGCCGGAAGCGCCAATTGATCTGCATAGTTTTTCATTAACCCCAGGCAGTGATAATAATAAGCAGCAGCCAGTAGTCCACCATCTGTAATCCGGCTGGGATCTTTGGACCAGATAAGATCCAACGATTCCGGAGGCACACACCAGTCTCCATAATTGTCTTTTAGCACCAGGTCGTTATCGCGATAAGTATTCCACATATACAACATCCATTTTTTCATGGCCGGATATTGTTTTGAAATACTTCTGGTATCACCAAATTGCTTCCTTAGCATATCCGGTATCAATATAAAGGCACTGGGGTAGGTTACGTTATCCGCATATCGGTCCCAGAAAGAGGGTGCAATATCCGGTACACTACCATTCTCTTTTTGTGCGTCCTGTATATCGTCCAGCCATTTGGCGTAGAGCCGGGAGTTATCAAACAAGAAGCTTTCACCATAAGAGCTAATCACCCGGTCGCCCAACCAACCAACGCGCTCATCCCGCTGAGGACAATCTGTAGGCATACCACGGTAGTTACCGCGGATGGTCCAATAAGCATTTTTAAATATGGTATTGATGGTGGGGTTAGCTGTTTCAAATGTGCCAATTGTAGCCACGTCATCATAAATCACTTTTCCTGCAAAATCTTTTACGTCGGGCTTCGAGCGCAGACCTTCTACTTCTACAAAACGGAAACCATGATAGGTAAACCGGGGTTCCCAGCTTTCTGTGCCTCCGCCTTTCAGGATGTACTTATCGGTAACTTTAGCGTCGCGCATATTATCGAGATAGATCGAATCCTTTCCCTTCATGGTTTCTGCAAAGCGCATACGAATCGTATCTCCTTTTTCACCTTTTACTTTTATGGCAACCCATCCCACCATGTTTTGCCCCATATCCAGGATATAGGAGCCACGCGGCGTAGCATGCACAGTGATGGGATTAAGTACTTCCTTGATACGGATATTTTCGTTCGGTTGCGCTTCTATCCTTTCCTTACCTGAAGGCATCAGGTTCACCCCTTTCCAGGCCTGATAGTTATAGCCGGTTTTATCCCAACCTGCCAATTCTTTGTTCGCATCATACTCTTCACCATCAAATTCATTGTTCGCCAGAATAGGGCCATTATCGGTTACCTTCCAGCTTTCATCAGAGTTTACCCAGGCTACAGTACTATCAGTATATAGTATGCGTATTTGCAGCAATAGTTTCGGCAATCCATATTGTGCCTGTCCAATACCTGTAAGTGGATTTAATTGCCCATGATAATTACGGACAGCAAAAAAACGCCCATTACCCAGGACTACTCCCACACAATTGGCTCCCTGTTGCAGTTGACGCGTAATGTCATAGGTATTATAGAATATCTTTTTATTGTATTCGGACACCGTAGGCGCCAACACATCCTGCCCCACTTTTTCCCCATTGAGCGATAATTCATACAACCCCATGCCACTAATATAAGCCGTAGCTGTTGCAATTTTTTTATCGATGCTAAACTCTTTGCGCAGATGTCTGGCAGCCAGTCTGGTCAAAGTGCTATCCGGTTGATCTTTATCATTATGACCATCCAATCCGATCCACTTCGCCTGCCAATCGGAAGGCTGCAATAAGCCCATCGTCCAGAAAGAGGGCTGGCTGGTGGCTTCCTTCCCGTTGTTTGTCCATATTTTTACTTTCCAGTAACAAGACTGAAAAGAGCTAAGCGGTTTGCCCTTGTATACAATGTCCAAGGAAGAATCGGTGTCCATCTTTCCACTATCCCAAATATCCGCTTCTCCTTTGCTCAACGCCTCTTTACTGCTGGCTACCAGCAGCTGATAGGCTGTTTGTTTTATCCCCCGTTCGCCGGATGCTATTTTCCAGCTAAACCGGGGCTGTAAGATATCGGAGCCCATTAAACTATCCCTTCCTTCCACGGTAAGCGCATTTACTTGTAATGCCGCAATTCCGGGAGAACAATATTGAAACAATAGCATTAATAAAACCGACCCCAGGTAAATAAGAAGCGTTCCGCTACTCCTTTTATTTTGTTTGCTCATAATTATTTCATTTATCCATGCGATACAAATAGCTTAACCGGCCCATTGGCATTGCACTGCCACTTATGTAATATTCCATTATATCTGCCGGCTTGGCTATACCATCTGCTACTTTAAAATATATCTGCTGTGTTTCTTTTCCGGCTGCCAGCAACTGACGGGGTATCTGTAACTGCAGCAGATTTTTGTCCTGTACAAATGCAGTTGTTCCTATCAATGTCTTTTTATATCCCTTATCTAATTTACTTACCCGGGCTTTACCAGTAGTCATATCCGGTTCTATTACGTATTCATACCCGTTCCATCCTTTAACAGCCGGATCACCTTTACCGATCAATAATTGCAGTCCGCTTTTTGCATCGCTGCTGTGTACGAAGGGCTTCTCAGCTTTTACCAGGAAATAAAAATGTTTGTTGTCATGTGTTACTCTCAGTTCCTGTAAATTGTTGACAGGAGCAGGTTGTGTATAGAATACTTTTTTAGAGGCGCCGTAATGCGCTCTACTTTCAGGTGTACGATCTATATTTTTGTAAACAGCAGGAACGTTGGCCCACTGGGCAGTGCTTTTTGCGATATCGATCGTGGTTGCCGCATGTCCGGCTGCTTTGTTGGATATCCCTTTAAACTGCCGGATATTTTTGATCATCTGAATATAAAAAGCGTCTTCATATCCGCCACGCATGGGTTCTATATCCCGTGAATATTCAATATCGGCTGCATCACAAAGCATATACTCATCTCCATAAGGTTGCTTGTAAGCAATCCATTCATTCCAACCGCCAACAAATACGGTATCCGGATCAACCTGAAGTGCATGATCCCATTGTTTTTGAAAAAAGCCGCCGGTAAGGATATCTTCTTTTTTATTTGTTTGTGTAGCCGGATCCCATCCGCGGCCCCAGTTAATCCACCCTGATGTAATAGAGCGGGACATCGGCACTTTTGGATGACTGGCAACAGAAACACTCATGATATTTCCGTGCAGGGGTTGCGGAAAGCTCCACTCTATCCAGGGAAATCCATCTTCATACACCGTATCAAATGGCCATTGTGGCTTCTTAAAATAGAAAAAGTCTTTTAATTCTTTTGAGTAAGGAGTGGGAGTATAAGTAGTATCGTTTCTTGAAATGGCTTCAGCCACATCATCCGCTTCCTTCGTATACGCTATAATCATCGGTTTTCCATTCACCCGGTACCAGGCTTTGGGATACAATCCAGGTTGATATAGCTCCCGGTATACCTGCCAGGTGGTTTCAAAAGATTTAGAATGGGTATAAAAAACCGCTTTCGGAGGAGTCCAGCCTTCTGCTATAAATTCTTCAATTACGCGGAATACTTTTTCGTAAACGTCCTTATAGGTAACGCGATTGGTAAGATCAAAAACAATAAAATCAACACCTGCCAGCGTGAGCATTTTCATTTGTCTTCGAATGACCCATTCATCTGCAGAATTATAATAACCCCATAATGGTGCTCCCCAGAAATGCGCCTGCCCGGTAGGACTAATTGAATCGTTTAAATATTTAAAATCATACAACAATTTTAAACCATTAGGCATGGCACTAATTTGCGTAGCATCGTAAATGCCGCTGGCATAGGGTTGCCCGATCCAGGGCCAATAGAATATCCCCACCTGTTTTTTGGGTTTGTACCCGCTAACCGTATTAAAGCTTCGGCCAAACTGATCTACCGCAACCACCTGGGCCGACGCATTGGACGCCTCATGATGGCCTTTGCCCTGGGCAAACAGGCCCAGGGGGTATAATAATAAAAGGATAATTAACAATCGCATCATACTACCATTTAGATTTGAACTGGTATTTTCCCGCTCCTACTTCATATACTGCCCACTGGCCTTCCGAACGTAAAAAGCGGCATTCTTTTAATTGGCTGATGGCACGGCCACCTTCTGTAATTGACCTAACATCTTTGGTAGGTATAAATACAGTAGCCTTGCTATTAGCAGGAATACTTACCGTGTATTCCAGCGTACCTTTTGCTTTCTTCCAGGCAGAGCCAATTCCCCCTTTTACAGATTGATACGTTGCTTCCGCATGGTCCAGATCATTGGGTATATAAGGACGTAATACAAATTCTCCAAAACCGGGATGATTGATATCGGGCAAAATGCCTGCAATATATTTATACAACCAGGAGCCAACAGACCCCATCATGGGATGGTTGTGAGAGTTCATAGAACCACCGGTTTCATATTCCCAGCGTTCCCATAACGTAGTTGCTCCTTCGGCCAACATATATCCCCAGCTGGGATAAGTTGTTTGTGTGGCTATTTTGTAGGCTGTTTCAACTTCTCCGTTTTCTGTTAATGCTTCCAGCATGTATTTTGTACAAAGATTGCCGGTAGTTAAATGGTATCCTCTTTCTTTTACATTTTTCACCAGGTTGGCTATAACCCTTGGCAGCTGCTCTTTTGTAGGAGCGCCCAGGAAAACGGCAAAAGAATTACAAGCCTGGTTATTGGTACCATAGCCGCCTTTGGCTTCATCCCAGAACTTATCATTAAACGCTTTCATGGTGCTTTTAGCCAACTTGTCATACTTGTTCTGGTCATCCACATTGCCCAAAATAGCCGCCATTTGTGCTAATACGTCGGCACTGTAATACAGGTAGCCGGTAGACATTAATTCTCCGGGCGTATCCATAGAAACAGCACTGTAATTAGTCGATTTTGTACCAAACTCTCTGGGTGGTGACCAGTCTCCATAATAGCTATAGTCAACAATGCCATTTTTTGTGCGGGTGGTTAAATAATCTACCCATGCTTTCATTTGCGGGTAATGGTTCCGGATAATCTCCGTATTCCCGTAGTATTCATAGCTCTTCAAGGCCAATAACAAAAAGCTTACTGACACCGGATCGGCGGGTTTGCCTCCTACTTTGTAAGGGGCGGTATCGGTTATTTCTCCGTTTTCATTTTGGGTATCACAGATATCCCCTATGTATTTTGCGTAAAAACGATGCAGGTTAAAATTGTAAACCGCCTGTTCTATACGCACCGTTAAATCATTTAACCAGCCCATTCTTTCATCGCGCTGCGGGCAGTCGGTAGGGATACTATGCAGATTGGAAGCTTCTGTACGTTGCACCATTTGATTAATACGGTTCAATAAATCGTTACTGCTATTGAACGTTCCTGCGGATTCCACATCCGAACGCACTTTTTTTACGGTGAAATCATTTACCGTTGGCTGCCCAGGCCAGCCTTCTATTTGCATGTACCTGAATCCGTGGTAAGTAAACCGGGGTTCCCATTTTTCCTCACCGTCTCCTTTCAGAATATAAGTATCTGTAGCGGCTGCGGTACGTAGATTTTCCTGGTTTACCTGACCATTTTTATATAACGTTTCTGCAAAGCGCAATGTTATTTTTGTTCCTTTAGGTCCTTTAACACGCAGTGCCACCCACCCTGCCATATTTTGTCCGGCATCCATTACATACGTACCTGGTTGGGCTTCTTTAACCGTTACCGGTGCAAAACTGTCCACCACTCTGATGGGTTCCAACTGTTGCGCAGCCATTTTACCTCCAGGCGCTTCCACTACCGGCGCAACGCCCCAGAACTTATTGGGCAAGCCTTTGATGATCGTATCAGAAGGCAGGTTCCACTCCGGTTTTTCCTCCCGGGCATCATATACTTCGCCATCCAGGATACCGGATGAAACCACTGGTCCAAGCGTCACATTCCTGATCGTGGAAGAGTTGATTACTTCCATGGTTCCGTCGGTAAAATAGAACTCCAGTTGCATGCGCAACTTCGGCATTCCATACCACCCGGGAGCTACGGCGATGACCATCACGTTTTCTGCATTCAAAAACTCCTTTATATCATAGGTCGTATAATAAATTGTTTTGCTAAAATCGCTGGTGGCCGGGTCCAGCACGTGATTACCTACTTTTTTTCCGTTTATTTCCAATTCATTATAACCAATGCCTGCAACATAAGCCCGTGCGCGGGCAATTTCTTTCTGAAAGGAAAAAACGCGCCGGAAGTAATGTACTTTACCAATCCATCCGGAAGGAAAGCCTACCCAATCTCCACTCCAGTCTGATTGATGCAGCAAGCCCATTTCAAAATTTGCTATTTTGCTCACCTCAGGTGTTGTGCCTCCGTTGTTCCAAACCAACACCTTCCAGTAATATTTTTTCCTGCTTTCCAATGCTGTTCCTCTATATAAAACGCCGGCAGCATGCGCAGAGGATACCTTACCACTATTCCATACGTTCCCTTCGCCTTTCTCTAATTTATCAACAGCATCGGCTACCAGTACCTGGTAGGCTGTTTGCATAAAATTGCGCTGAGTGGCTGTGATCTCCCAACTAAACTGGGGGGTCCGCGCATCCATCCCAATCGGATTTACTGCATTGTCGCATTTTAAGGCGGTAACTGTTATTGTTGCTGGTTTCAACGGTGTTGTTGCTATCGAAGGAAGCGCGAAAAGGGAATAAAACAAAAACACAAGGGCGCAGCATCCCTTCCGGAAAGTGGAATCGTTCATATGACACTATTTTATGTAAGAAGTTATTGGTGCTATGCGATCAGTTTACGTAAAAACCTGGATGTTTTCACCGCATCATTTTCTTTGATGAGTGCATCAATTTCATCATAGTAAGTATCCACTATCTGTTCGTATTTCTTTATCCATAGGATACTTTCGGAAATAGCGTCTACTGCGTCTTCGCGGTAAGGGTACTGGTCCATTGAAAGCCAGCCGGTGTATCCTGTTTTTTTCAACCAGAACAACAGTTCCACGTAAGTGGTGAAATGAACGCTACTCACAATCATATCATCATCCCAGGTTCCGTGGTTATCATTAAAGTGCATATGATATAATAAATTACCGGCTCTTTTTGCCAGCACCACAGCTTCGGACACGTTCTCACCGGCATAAAAGCTATGTCCGGTATCGATGGTTACACCAACATTATTGCAGCCGGTTTCCTTTGCAGCCAGGATGGTATCCGCCATTCTTGCATGGTAGGAAAAGTTGCGGGGTTCCTTGGGTTTATATTCCAGTGCAAAGCGCAGCGTTGGAAATTCCGTTGCAATGGTCCTTGTAGCTTCAGTAAGCCAGGTCCGCTCCTGGTCGTAATCGGTAGCCAACAGGTAGTCGTACCCATCCTGTCCCAGCCATAAATTTACAATGCCGCAATCCATTTTGATTGCTACTTCACTCATTTGCCGTAGATAATCCAGTGCCGCCTGTCTCACTTTTGCGTCAATGCTGGTAATACTACCTCTTCCGAAAAGAGGATTAGCAAATGTATCCGGGATAATACTAACGCAGGCTACTCCGGCATCGTCCATTCTTTTCTTCATGTCCCCCACGTTGTCCGGTCTTATATCCCAGGACCCTACCAGTTCTATACCCTGGATATGTGGAATTTTTTCAAGGGCCAACTTCAGCATTTCTTCGGAGCTGGGATTTACTTTGTATCCCTGACAAAAACGGTCTCTGGTATTTCCCAGATTACCCAGAATGATTGCATATTTATTATTCATAACTGCTATTTTTCATTTCGTGGAATATTCAAATTTTATCCGGTTGCTACATTTTCCATTCATAGTTTTTCCATCGGCCCATCACTTTACCCAACTCGTCTATTTCCCCGTCACTAATAGGGATCATCTTCCCAAGGGATGCGGATAAGATCACTGATTTGGCGCTAAACTCAGCAACCTCCAGGTAGTCAAATGCCTGGAGCAGCTTGTTCCCGGTTACAATAACACATTCATTCTTCACAATCAATACGGGAGACTGTTCTGAAATACTTTCCGCTATTTTTTCTGTCCCAGAAAGTTTATGTTCCAGTTCTGTCATTTTTACATCCTGTAAATAAATCCAGGTTTCGGGAATCGTTCTTACATTAAAGTCGGCACCCGTAATAGCAAATGATGTCAGATAAATAGGTTGCGTGATGATGATGGCATTTACGTGTTTATGTTTGGCATATATTGCCTGGTGCAATAAGGCCGCGCTATCCGGCATTTTATTTTTTTCTCTTTTGCCATCTTTCACCTGTACCAGATCATCCAATGCAAGATCCCATTTTGAAACCGCATTGGGCGTAATCACAAAATCGTCATTCTCCGACCTGGCGGAAACAGAACCATAGGCCCCTAGCATAAGCCCCTGTTTACAGGCGCGCTTTACAATTTTGAGTATCTGCGCCCGCTTTTCCCTGTCTTTGGCAGGATAAAACGGTTGTTCTTCCTGCTCTGGCAAAACAACCAACTGTTGTGCCTTGTGAGCTGCCAAACCTGCATCTGAAACAGCGATGGGTGTTCCTATGCTGCTACCACTAAGGATCGACCTGGCCGAAACTTCGATTGACTCAAATTTCTGATAGGCGTTTGAAATATCAGTGCCTCCGATAACGGTTCCATGGTTTTCCATAATCACTACCGAAAAACCTTTCTCAAACTCATTGGCAATGCTTTTCCCAAGCGCCTCCGTGCCCGGCAAAGCATAAGCTGCATAGCCGATATCGCCGCACAATTGGTGGGTTTGAGGCAATACCCGGGTATCCGGTGTTTTCCGCACAATACTAAATGCTACCATTCCCGGAGGATGCGCATGTACGATGGCTTTAATATCTGGGCGCTTTTTATAAATAGCTAAATGAAATGGGTACTCTGATGAAGGCTTATGATCGCCTACAACAGTTCCATCTTTCCTCATACACACAATATCAGAAGGCTTTAACAATCCCTTGTCTATGCCTGCGGGCGTAATCCAGATATTTTCTTCTTCATCGATAATGGAAATATTCCCCCCAGAAGTTGTTGTTAGAACCCGGTCGTAAATACGTAACATTATTAAACAAATCTGATCACTGGCGTGCATCGTTTTTATATTCAGCAAAGTTTCCATACTTTAATCATTCTTGTAAAAATCTTAACAAGAACAAACATAAAAATTCAATTTCTCATTCCTATCCTGTCTTGACCCGAAAGAAACCATTTAAATTAAAGTAGCTTTTCCCCTTTTTATATTGAGGTATAAATACTAATTTGCTACTTGCAAAAATGCAATATTTTGCCAATGAAAAAGGAAAAAATCATTGATCTTATCCAGGTAGATCCGTACTCCAGCACTTCCAAATACCTGCAAATTGTAAATGCCGTTTTAAAAGAAATTGAAAAAGGTACTATTAAAGCAGGAGATAATATGCCTTCTATTAACGAGCTGAGTATAGAACTGGATATTGCCCGGGATACGGTGGAAAGAGGGTATAAGCAATTACGGAGGCTAGGGGTGATTAATGCAGTACCCAGAAGAGGTTATTTTATTGAAAATACGGAATTCCGGCGGCCATTGAGGGTATTCCTTCTTTTTAATAAATTAAGCGCACCCAAAAAACTAATTTATGATGCGTTGGTAAATGAGTTGGGAGATGAAGCAGCTATTGATTTCTATATTTACAACAACGATTTCCATTTATTCAAACGCTTACTTTCGGGCAATAAAGACCACTACACCCATTATGTGATCATTCCCCACTTTATTGATGGCGGGGAGCGCGCCAATGAAGTGATTGATACGATCCCTAAAGATAAACTGATACTATTGGATAAGTCACTTCCGGGTGTAAAGGGAGAGTACGGGTCAATTTATATCGATTATCAAAATGATATTTACCAGGCGCTTCATGCTGCACTCGAAAGCCTGGTAAAATACCATACCATTAAACTGATCTTTCCTGAAAATAGCTATTATCCTGAAGAAATAAGAAAAGGCTTCACGCATTTTTGCCAGGATAATGCGTTTTCTTACAAGATCATCAGCGATATACAGAACGAACCCATTAAACTGGGAGACGTATATATTAACATGATTGAGGAGGATCTCGTTACGCTCATCGAAAAAATTCAACCGACCTCACTAAAGATCGGCACCCAGGTGGGCATTATTTCCTATAATGAAACACCATTTAAGCGGGTCATATTGAATGGTATCAGCACCATATCTTCTGATTTTTATGAAATGGGCGCTATGACGGCCCGGTCCATCCTTTCGGGATCTACAGAAAAATTAAAAGTGCCCTTTAAGTTGACGCTACGTAATTCATTATAGTCATTAAAAAAACAAATCCCTTCCTTTAATAAATTAAAGGAAGGGATTGTCAAAAAACATTGAACCCTGCTACGCCCAATGACTTGAATGAATTATTCAACTGATGAACTACCATAAAGATAGCCTGTCCTGTTATTTCGAATCCTCATACGCTTTAAGTTCTTTGTACATATACCTGAAATTATCCCATTTCCAATCGTATTCCTTCGATTGTCTTTTTCCCCGCTGCGTTGCATAGAATATACAAACCCTTTTATTTTCATGGTCTAAAAACACCTGTGGTATCTGGTTAGCCGGATAACCTGGGTCTGGTTTGAAGTAGCCCGTTATTTTCCAATTAATTCCATCATAGGATTGCGCTTCAACTATTTGTCGTCCGGACCAGCCATTATCACTGTCAGTAATTGCTTTGTCTTTAACGTGATGCCATTCCACAAAAGGATCGCCATAGGCATAGTAAATACTGCCTATTTTAACAACATCAACATCTACGAATTGGGTTAACACAGGTGTTGTATCTCCGCTTATTCGCTTCCAGGACCGGCTATTCAGGAAGTCTCCTGCATTTTCGGCATATCCAATAGAAATTTTATTTTTAGATCCCGCTTCATGGTCGAACCACATTCTCCATTTCCCATCTTCCAGCAAGAGAGCAGGACGCTGATAACCTCCATAATAAAACGCTTTCTGATTCATTTCATTAAACCCGTATTCCTTGCCCCATATCATTAGTGGCTCCTTACTGCGTGTCCAATGAATACCATCTTTTGATGTGGCTCCCATAATGCATGCGGCGTTATCACTCCAGGGATAGGGTTCTGAGGGATTCTTCTTATCTGTCCCCATTGCCGAATACGCCATATAAAAAGTACCATTCATGTATATAACGGAGGGGTCGCCCACATGCAGGTCATCAAACCAGGTATCACCCTGAGAAGTAAGGACGGGAACCCAGTCGGCCGTTTGCTGATTTTCATCCCAGTAAACTTCACCGGTACCGTTACGTTTCCTGCTGTACACCTGCCATTCATCCAGCGTTTTAGCCCTCGCGAAAAAAATAGCATCTCCCCCATTCACACCATTATGCCCGGGATAATAAGAACCATCTGCCAACGTATCAGGCTTGTTTAAAAAAGTATGGGCCCACCCCATAAACCACATTTTATACGGATACTCGTCTCCTTTCACATAAACAACCTCAGGTTGGTATAGACTATAAAAACCAGAAAGCACATTTTTATAATTTCTTATCCACCCGTGGTTTTCATCTAATAATACAGGCGTTTTCAGGTCCGGAATTTTATAAGAACGGTTGTCTATCGCTATATGCCCCTCCCTGTCAACAACACCTTTATCGTTAAGATCCCTTAGAGTGGCGCAGGAAGTGATAAAAAATATCGCGGCAATGGGTAACAGAGCTAAAACATTTGCTTTTAGTCCTGCCATCATTTGTTTGAGTTTAGTGTTGAATAATTGGCTATTTCCAGTTTTAAGGAACTATCGTCTTGTTTGATTCAAGTCCAAAATGGTTCACCGTAGTAATCGCTATTTTTCCGGGATCATTCCAGGGTAATGTGACATCTGTTTGCAAGCCGGGAAGCTGCAGCGGATAAGCATCATCTCCATTTGTATCAAAGTTTTGGTAAGTACCCGAAGATGGGAACCGGCCAATAAGTTGATTGTCTTTGTAGATGTTAAAATGGCTGATCCCTGATTCAATATCTGCATCTGCTTTCCATGATAATTCAACGGCCATATTATGTCTTCGCTTTTGTTGCACGCCATAAGGTGCGGGAGGTGCAGTACGATCTACAACGGTTCCGGTAATTACATACTCCCGCCATTTTACTGCGGTTAAAGAGTCCGGCAACCAGGCAGCAGCTGTTTTCCTACCTGGATATACATTTGCTTTATAGATATTTCCACTCAGGGTATCTCCCAGCCATGCCCCGGATACATCCATATTTCTCATGGCCTTGTATCCGCTTCCGGCTTTTTGAGGAAGCCGTTGTTTCATTACTGATTCAAAAAAAGGAATGGTCATATAGCGCACAAAACTGAAATTATGGCTTTGAAAATGAGTATAGGCAATGCTGGCATAACCACCCGCAGCACGCAGCTTACCGAATTCGCGGATCGACGTCTGCCAGCAACAGGCATCTCCGTCCGGTCCGGCATGGCGCATCATAACAGGTACTTTCAGCGCCGCGGCAGGATAAACGCCAGGCTCGAAAGCGGGCGAATAAGCAAAAATGCCCATTATTCGTTCAGGATACTGCCGAAGCATCGAAAGAACCCAGTAGCCGCCGCCCGAATGCCCCCATAACAACAAGGGTGCGTTTGCCAATTCAGCATGGCTGGATACTTTTCCAATCTGCTCCAGCGTTTGTAGCAATGCCGGCCCCGATCCTGATTCGGGGTTTCTCCAATCGTGACAATTATTTTTTGCTGAATACAGGTCCGGACCAACGATTGCCAGCTTCCATTTTTTTGCAAAAGCCTGGTATTGCAAATCATAGGCAGTAGCCATCCCGCGGCCCTCCATGGTGCATCCGTGCTGATGCACCAGGACGCCTTCCAGCGTGGTGATACCTTCAGGTATGAATACCGCATATCGGGCGGAATCAAAAGTATACCCGTTACTCTTTTGTGTAATAATATATACTTTCCCGTTAGGAACCTCTTTTACATCGTAAAGAAGCGTGTGGCTCCTGTTAGCAAAAGCAAAATGTGATATCAGTAAAAATAAAGCAATCAAGCTCCCTTTAGTTATTCTAATCATAATACCATGACTTGAGCGTTAGAGATGGAAAGAACCTGTTTAAAGTAAAGATGCTTTTGCAGGATTCCAAACCCATCGAAAAATTATTGATAAATTTCTGGTATGTCAACGAGCGTTTGCTCAAACATTTTGGTGCCGCCTTTTTCATTGGGATGATGATAGATTTGCCAACCATAGCTTTTTGCGTAGTCTTCCCAGTACATGGTTGTTTTATCGACCTCCTGGCCGTCTCCCTTCACCGATGTAGCAAGATCAAATTTGCAACCGTTTATACCAAACTTTGCGCGCACATTCTCAATGATCCGATTGTTCTCTTTTTGTGTGCCACTTTCATTGCTGGGGATATTGTTCAGAATGGGTATCGCTCCCTGTGACTTAATATAACTGACCAGCTCACTCAAATTGGCCTCAGTATTCCCTCCGTTGGTGCCGATCGTTACCATTACATATTTAGTCTTTATAAAGGGTAATTCATTTTTTATATAATTCAGCACCATATCAATTCTTCCACCGCCTCTACCACTTGAGATAGCATTCCCTCCTAACCTATTTATAATCTGTTGTGTCCAGGCCAGCGGAAAATCTTTCGTTGGAAAATACCCTTCGGGTTGCGTAATAGAGTCGCCATATATCAACACTTTTACCTTTTTCTTAAGGGCAAAAACTTTTATTTGCTTTACAAGCATGGACGTACCTCCGGCAATGCCGAAGCAATAATAATCCCATTGCATGCCTACTGAAAACCCAGGCTGCAACACACCTTTTCCTGCGCCCCCACTGCCATCATTAATAGCTGATATCTCTGCCGCTTCTCCGGATGCCAGATCCACGATACGCAGTTTTGCCTGTTGATAAATATGGTACACTTCAACCAGGTAATCACGATTTTCTTTCAAAAAAGGTACTGACTGTTCTGTAACAGGATTGGTGCCGATAGCAATCTTTTTGTTTGCCACATCAACAAATGCGTTAAAATCTCCCTCACTACTCCTGAATGAAGCTTTGGCATCTGCCGAAAAACTTACGCGGTACTGCACCATGCGTTCGGCCAGCGCATAAAAACGATTTAAACGTACGATGCTGTCTTTCCTCGTAATTTTTAACCCTTCCCTGGTATATTGCCCGGCTTCATGTAACTGCAATTCGGGAATAACGCTGCGGCTGTTCAGTCTTTTTTCATACAGCACCGCCCTGTTCCTGGAAACAGCTGGTTTTTCTTTTACATTTTTATCGGTGTACAGTCCTGCTGCCATGGTCCGACTGGCAGACATTAACAACAAAGTGCTTACAAAAAGTATATACTTCTTCATTAAATAAATCAACTACGATTATTGACATCCGGCATAACTGCCGGTTTTATTCCTCTAATGATTCAAACCTGCTTAATTTAAAGTAACCCGGCTTACGGCATTGCTCCAATGATAACCGTCAGCCAATACCCGTCAAAATGTAGCTGTACGTTTGTTAGTGTAGCTGCATCATTGTCGGGCATTAGCTGACGTATCATATTTAGCCGGTTAATTAATTATCTCCATGCCTCGGGCTGTAACATGCCGGTCATCTTTTTTGCATCTTCCAAGGGGATCGGCATTACCAGGTATTTATTGGTAAAAGACTGGTAGTCCCGGATCTTTTTACGCTGGTAGCTGAACTTGCCGTCGTTTCCCTGCGTAATGCGCATGCCGGTAATAAAACGATTGGTCTTATCTAAAACCTTCCAACGACGCTGGTCCACAAAACGATATTGTCCTTCCAGGCAATATTCCACTCTCCGCTCGTTACGGATACGCTCACGAATAAATTCCTGCGAGTTTACAAACCCGGGAACATCCTGTATGCGTGGTTGTAACGCACGTTCACGAATAGCATTGAGTGCTGTCGTCGCTCCACCCAGATCACCTAACTCGCATAAGGCTTCCGCCTTTTGCAGGTAAAACTCAGCAAGACGGAAAAACACCCAATAGGTGGGTTCATGTCCCATGCTTCCGGCTGGACCCCAGAATTTTACCTGTTTATCTTTTCCGCTATAATAGCCGGTACAGGAACGCTGTGTTTCCTGGGAAATTACATCATTAAAGCCATTGCGGCCGCCAACAAACGTTTCGATAATGTAGGGTTGTGTACAGTTATAGGGAATACCGTAGTTTGTCATATTGTGAACGATATTTACCTCAAAACGGGCGTCACGATTGGCATAAGGATCGCCACCGGTAGCTTCGCTGTAGCCCAATGCTGCTGCTCCGGGCGTAACGGTAACGCTTGTGCGGTTGGCATCATTATAGGTTACCGGAAAAGCGCCATTCTTCATTTCAAAACAATCCACCAATTCCTGCGTAGGAGACTCCCCGCAATTCCACATGTGATTGATATTAGCATACGGATAACTACCACCATCTACCCCATTCGTATTGTTAATAGCGGAATTATCGGCCCAGGATCTCCAGATGATTTCAGAAACAGGTGTTCCAAAAGCGCCAACAAATAACTTTTTATAATCGGTCATCGGCACCAGCTTGTAGTAGGGCAATTTGATAATATCCTCTGCTGCATCCGCCGCACGTTGCCATTTATTCTTGTCATTTTCCGGGTTGTTTAACGGACTTGCATTGTATAATAATATACGGGCCCTGATAGCGTAGGCAACACCGTTGTCAACATGACGGGCTTCCTGCGAAGGCTGACGATCCGGTAAGATCCGTGAATTAATAACATCCATCAGCTCCTGTTCCATTTTTGTTACCAGGTCATTGTAGGAAGGACGTACCAGCTCATTCCATCCGGTATAAGTAGGTTCAAAAGGTTCTTCAATCCAGGGCATTGGTCCATAAAATTCCAGGAGCTGCATATAATACCAGCAACGCATTATCCGTGCTTCAGCGATCCAGATGGCACGTTCATTTTCTGTAATCGCAGTTGATTGTGGTAAATACTTAATCGCATTGTTAGCAAGCCTGATTCCCCGCCAGTAGTCGGGCCATAATTGCTCACTTGGACTACTCCAGGCCCAGTTAATAACCGGGTTGGATAAAGACAAACTTCCATTATGCCATTCATAGGCATTATAGGTGGCTGCCCAAAATGCATTATCCGTCAGGCATTCGATGGGGTTCATCACAAAAGACACCTGATCGCGTGCGAGATATGTTTCGTTATATACGGCATCGAGCAATCCTTTGCTCCGTCCGGCATTGCTCAGAACCTTATCAATAGTGGTTTGTCCGTCAGGTGTTTTTTCCAATATCTTTTGGCACCCATATATGGAGACAAGTCCGCAAACTACTATCAAGTTTAAAATTAGCTGCTTCATGATCGTTCGCATTTCTATAATCAGTTTAAAAAGAAACATTTACCCCAGCGTTATAGGCTTTAAATACCGGGTACATTAATTCATTGTTTTGTTCCGGGTCCTGGTATTTAACAGGATAGCGGTCAAAAGTGAGCAGGTTAAGCCCATTGGCATAAACTCTTATAGACGTAGCACCTATTCTATCAGAAATCTTATGAGGAAGTGTATAGCCTATTTCCAGGTTCTTCAACCGTATGTAGCTACCGTCTACATACCAAAAGTCTGAAGTCAATTTGCTTGCATTACTTCCGGGATCGAGGCGCGGGTATGTAATTGGAAGCCCTGCATCATATCTCTCCTGGCTCCAGGCTTCTTTGTGCCACTCATTAAAATTATAGGTCTCGAAGATCCGTTGTCCTGTAAGTAAATAGCTTCTTTTAGCCACCCCTTGCCACAGCATACTAAAGTCAAAGCCTTTATACTGGAGGCTCATCGCTGCGCCAAAAGTCCACTGCGGCATCTCCGGATTCCCAAGCGGTACCTGGTCCTGCTCAGTAATAACGTTGTCTCCATTCGTATCCATATATTTCAAATCGCCCAATTTGGGCTTCGCTCCTACGCCGGTCTGGTCGTACCATTCATCTATTTCCTTCTGTGTATTGAAGAACCCGGCTGTTTTATATCCAAAAGGCTGTCCCAGGCGATATCCAGTGCTGCGGAGGCGATAAGTGTATTCCTCCGGAAGCAATACTTCGCTCATGTAAAGCACTTTGTTCTGGTTATATGCTCCGTTCAACCTGACGTCGATCCTGAAATCGGACCCTATGGTCTTCTGATATCCTCCCGACAATTCAAACCCTTTATTCTCTATTTGTCCGGCATTTACTTTCGGAATAATACCAGAATTATAAACCCCTCCTGTACCAAACATACCTGTTGGCACCAACCCGGTTGCAGCAATCAGGATATTGTTTCTCTTTTCATAAAAAACATCTACATCCAGCGTAAAATTCTTGAATAAACGTGTTTCCAAACCAACATTGGACTTATTGGCTTTTTCCCACGTGAGTTCTTTGTTTCCGATCTGAGATTCATAACTGCCATTCCACAAGGTTAAAAAAGCAAACCTTGCGCCGTTCATATTATCATTACCCACCTGGCCATAGGAAGCCCGCAGTTTAGCGAACGTAAGCCAGGGAGCTGCCTCCTGTAAAAAACTTTCATTGGAGGCTACCCAACCCACAGAAAAAGAGGGAAAGAAACCCATTTTATGGCCGGGTGCAAATTGCTCTGACCCGTTATATCCAAAATTGACCTCTGCCAGATACTTATCGTTATAACCATAGGTAACACGTCCAACATAGCCGACATAATTGAAAGGCAATTGGATATTAATCACCCGTTGATAGCGGTTAAACAACAGCATACCCGTTACATCATGAAGACCAAATGAACGTTTGTAGTTAACCGACGCATCAATATTCAGCAGATTCCATTGAGATTGATATTGCGCATCTGAAAGCGTACTATTGGTCATGGTGCCAGTAGGCTGATAAATTACAGAGTCCGGATTATTGGGAGCTGCTTTTGCTTCAAACAATTGATAGGACCGCTGCCTTACCTGCTGGTTGATGGCTGTAGCATCGTAAGAAGCCACCACTTTTGCAGACAATCCTTTTGTGATAAAATCAAGCGCCTGCTCTGCTCCTAAAGTAGTGGTTACCTGGTTGGTAAGGGTGTTACGAAACCCGGAACGGTTCAGCATTCCGTAGGGCACGTTGTTAATATTACCACCTTTTAGCGGTGTTGATAACACTTCACCATCAGGCGTTACATCATTGTGATAATTATTCGGTGTGGAAATCAGGGAACTAAGTACGACTGAATATCCATTCACATCGGAAAGATAGTCTCCGTTATTTGGTACTACAACCGGATCATTTTTTTTCTGCATGTAACCGCTTACATTCAGAAACATTTTTAATGATTTGTTGACGTCAATATCAAAATTCGACCGGAAGTTTACACGGTTCGCTTTTGAAGTAGGATCATAGTCGTAGTCTGAAAATTTCTCGGTTTTGAAAATACCTTCCTGGAAAAGATATCCAACCGTAGTAAAGTAACGCATACGGTCACTACCGCCACTTACGTTGACATTCACTCTGCGCATTGGAAACCCGTCTTTCATAAATTCGCTTACAAAATCGCGCACGGGATATAACTCTTTAAAATCTCCTTTCTGGTAGTGTCCCAGTGCAACATCATCATAAATAACCGGGCGTCCGTTCTGCGTTTCCACCTGGTTTCTTAACACGGCATAATCATATGCACTGGTCATCTTTGGCATTCTTGTGGGCGACTGCCAGGACTGTTCCATTGTAATATCAATGATTGGCTTGCCGGAATGTCCCCTCCGCGTGGTTACCATGATAACGCCGTTTGCACCGCGCACACCATACACCGCAGTAGCGGATGCATCTTTCAATATCGATATTGATTCAACTTCCCTTGGATCAAGGGCGGTAAAATCCCGTTCCACACCGTCTACCAGCATTAATGGTTGCTGCCCATTTACGGTGCTACGGCCTCTGATATAAAATTCCAATTGCTCTCCTCCCGGGACACCGGAACGCTGCAAAACACTCAACCCTGGCAGGCGTCCGGCTAAGGCGATCCCAATATTGGCAGCAGGCGTTTGTTTCAGCCCTGTAGCTTTCATAGTGGAAATAGCCGCAACTACGCTCTCCTTTTTTTGTTGTCCGTATCCAACAACAACTACGTCAGCCAGTTCTCCTAAAGCCGTTTTCAGTTTTATGACGGGATGCAAATTGGCACCCACCAGATGTAATGACGTTGTATACCCTATGTATGACACCGCCAGTGTCTTTCCCAAGGCTACATTAATTGTAAATTCACCTTTGTCATTTGATATAGAGGTGTTTGCGGCGCCACTGACTGCAATCGAGGCTCCAGGTATAGGTTCGTTGGTTGCAGCGTCAATTACCTTTCCGGTAAGAAGCCTGGGCTCCTGCGCAAAAAGAGCAGTGGTAATGAAAAGCAGCGCATGTATCATTAGTAATGATAAGACGGGGCGGTTGCGACCCTTGCAATCGTTAATCATATTGTGGAATAATTATTTTCGTGATTTCGTTGTGAATTTAAAAAGTTATTTTTCTTTGACTGACCTGCCTTGTACTGATACAGTAAAAAAATTTATTATCCCAGGTAAGTTTTGTATCACCTGCACCATATATGTCCGAAACCAGGTGTTTGCTTATAAAAAAATAATGGAGAAGATGCAATATATGTTCATCCTAAAATAAATCGTGGAGTACTTTAAAGCGTCTAAGCAGGAGATAAATGAGCATCTAATAAAAGTTGTGCGTGTAGAAATCATCAGTACAGGAACGTGTATTACCAGGTCAAAAAATTCAGTGGCAACATACAACAATTATCCGCAGCCATAGGCAATAAAATTATGGGTTGGATAAATTACTACCGTAGATTCCACTAGTGGAGCGTGGCAAGGGGCGCCGGTTTAACAAAAGGAGATTGAATAAACAATGTGTAATAAAGGGGTTGGCAATAAGGGAGGTTGGATACTGTTTACAAAATCCAACCTCCACTGTTTGCATTCAGGTTTTCTTTCGGATGAGGCAAATCCAAACCAGGTGATCGGTTCGTCTTTTAATTTTCCGCTTTCCGTTTTTAAACAAGATAGCAGGTTATATACTTTAGCTTTTTTACTTAAGATTCAGGTCTGTTACCCCTGTTATTTCTGTTGAAATTTCACCCAGCCATCCACCTTTTGCGCGCATACCGGTATGTACTTTAATAAAATCAACACCTTTCAGGTTGGCCTGTTTGCCGGTTTCGTCTACCGCCCAGCTGATTTTTATTTTTGCTTTGTCATCATTGTTACTCCAGTTGTCGGCATAACCAAAATCAAATGCAGGACTGGCGTAGTTGCTGCCATTCCCAGACAGGTCTACTACGTTTTCTTCCGTCAGTTTGGTACCGGTGAAAGTGATGCTATCGCCTTTCCACTGCGGATAGTAACTTTGACTATGGAATACATTTTTAGAAATGAAACCGGTTTTTCCCTGGTTGTCTTTCCAACGGATGTAAGTTGTATCTGATATATAAGCGTAGTTGTCATTGGGCGTAGGCACTTTGTTTTCATCCGGCTTATAATAGGTAATCTGGTAGTTTTTAACGGTCTTGGGGTTATCATATTCAGAACCGGCAATTTCATACCATTCATCATCCGGAATACCATTGCCATTGGCATCATATGATACCATGATGATACCCGGTTCTGACCAGTTATTAAAAGCATTGCCTTTTACCAGGAAGCTGTTTTCACCAGGTGTATTGATGATAGTATGATCAAAACCCATCACAATGTATCCACCAAATCCGCCGAGATGTATCATGGAATTATTCTTTAGCGCGGCTTCTGCTTTGGCCGCCATGGTACTGTCATTATCTCCTTCCTTCCATGCGGGCATGGTGTTGACAAACTGTCCGGGTGCAGACAGGAAATCAAATACACGGGCTACGCCATTGGTATAGGTTTTTGCAGCGATGTTTACCACTATTTCCTGGTGTCCTTCTCCCGCACTGTTTGTTGCGGTGAATTTAACGGTGTACTGTCCTTCCGTTGCGAATACATGCAGGAGGTCTTTCGTGGTACCCAGTGTATCGGCGCCTATTGTCCAAAGGAAGGTCGCCTTTTCATCATTTATAACGTCGGGGGCAATCCTCACCCATTTCATCTGATCGACCGTAAAGCCGCCAGGAGGTGTAACAATGGTTACTTCCGGCGCTTTCTCAACAGGCCCGCTGATGTCATTATTTTTGGAACAGCCGGCCAATAAAGCTGCTACTATGCAAACGGCGGGTAAAATTCTCTTTTTCATGTTATTACTTTTATGTGGATGATGTATTATTATTCTGCTGCGGTTACAAATGCTATATGTGCAGGAATATCTCCTGTAGTCACCGACCATTTCTTTTTCCCGTTCTTATCAAAACAGTAAAGGGTTCCAGGTGAAACAAAGTCTTTGGCATCTGTTACAAAAATTTCCTTCGTAACCGGGTTTACTGCTATACCGTAAGGCATCTTAATTATTTTTTCTGTGCCATCGGTGATATAGCTGCCTTGCAGTACTGTTTCATTTTTCACATCGATCCTGTCATAGGTGATGGCCCAATCATTGGTATCATAACTGAAAGATGATCCGTAGAGATAAGCAGTATCGCCGGAGATACACAGATCGCTCGTGGCTATGTCAAATCTTTTCTTTACCTGGTCTGTTTTTGTATCTATCACAAAAAGTGCGGAAGGTTCATCATAATAATCTCCGCGGGAGCTAACATATATATCACCATAGCTGTCGGCCTTTAACCGGTGCAGGTTTGGCGCTACATCAATTTTCTTTATTTCAGTAAAGGTCGCCAGATCTACCACAGAAACGGTGCGGTCATAATCAGGAAAACGGTAGCCACCGGAATTGGCTACATACAACTTCCCATCAACTACAGCCATTTCTTCCGGCTGGTACCCTACCGTCACTTTCCTGGTAATTTCCAGGGTGGCGGTATCTACTTCCGCTACAAAACCGATGGGCGCATCCTGATCAATTTCTACCGGCCCTGCATAAGAACTGATATATGCTTTACCGTTAGCAAATGTTATGTACCGGCAGTTGAGGATATCTATCTGTTTGATACGTTTGGCGGTGGTGGCATCCATCACTTCCACTTTATTGGATACATTGATTACGGCATACACTTTATTGCCATACACCTGGATATCGTTGCCTACATCGCCCAGTTCCTTCACAGCAGTGGGATTGGCGGTTGCATAGATATTCTTATGGTACTCCCCTTTCGTATAGTCGTAATAGTCAAGTGAGGCTTTATTACTGCCCATGTTGCCTTCATTCAGCAGATAAAATCCTTTGACTACGTTGTATACTGCGGGACTGTCAACAGGTGTTATCACCGGGGGAATGATCTTATCTTCCTTCCTGCAACTGCTCAAAAAGATACCTGCGGTTGTAACAAACAGGCCGATCATCCGGAGTTGTTTCATCATGATGTATAGTTTAAATATTGACGCTTAAAATGAATTTGTAATTTCTCCCCGGCATCGGATAGTTCAGCACTACATCATAGTACTGGTTAAACAGGTTATTGACCTGTGCTGTTAAATGGATACCGGTGGCTTTACAGCGCAGTTGCCTGCTTACGGATATATCGCTGGTATACCAGGGCTGTACGTAGTTTTCCGGGATGTTGGCTTTACCGTTGTATCGTTCGCCGGTGTAAAGGAGGCTGTAATTAACATCCCATTTTTTGTAGCCGCCGCCCACAATCAATGAGCCGCTGTGCCAGGGAATATAAAGGATCTGATCACCATAAAAGCTATCTGTAGGATCTGTAAAGTCCTGTGCTTTCTGATATGTATAGGTAAGGCGGGTAGAGATACTAACTACTTTTTTCACCTGCCACAACGCCTTTGCTTTTACGTCCAGCCCTCTTATTTGTACCAGTCCGAGGTTTATCATCATCCAACGGAACTGGCTGGAGGCGGGCGACGCTACTATTTTCTGTGTTACTTCATTGTAGTAGGCATCCGTTTCAACGCCTGCTTCCTGCAGGGAGATACCGGTATATGTTTTACTCCACGTTACCCCGGCATTGTATTGGGTAGCGAATTCCGGTTTAAGATTGGAATTGCCGATATCCGTATAATACAGATCGTTGAAAGTAGGCATGCGGAAGATCCTTTTGTAAAAGGCACGCAAGCGCAGATCCTCTTTGGGAAAGGGCTGCCACGAAGTGAAGATGGCCGGTGTAAATTCTCGTTTGGGCTTCGATGCTACATTTTTTTTCACTTCTTCATTCATGAAAGTACCGAGCAAACTGGCCTGCGCATTAAAGCGGTTAAAATGCAGCGAAGCGGCAGCTGCCACCAGTGTTGTATACCTTTGCGGATAAGAGAAGTTCACGAGATCCGCATCCAGTTTATTCCACTGGAAATCGCCGGAGAGGCCCAGGTCCCACCAGGTTGTCAGCGCATACTGATTGGCCATGGAAAAATAGGCTTCCTTTTGCCGGTAATGATTGTTGATATATAATAAAGCGGTATCCGGTGCGAGGTAATGCGTATAGTCGTAAGCGTACTTACCATTTAGTAACAGGCTGTATCTGCGTGTTACATCTTTCCGGAAAGAGGATTGTACAAAAAAATTCTTGTCCCATTGACGGTCTACATGTCCGAATACCCCATTGACAACGAATCCGGGCAGTCCGCGTTCCGAGTTGTAATAGTATAGTTTGGTACTCCACTCTCCTCCTCTCATGGTTCCGTTGATACCACCTTCCATCCGTACAGCATTGATGTCGCTGTTTTTCCTGGTGGCCGTGGTATCATAGCCATTCTTTTTGCGGTACCGGAATTTGTACTGCCCGTTGGCATGGGTCCATTCCGTACTGAGCGTAGTGGAAATAGCAGGACTGATCTTTTGCTGCCATAGCAGGGAAGGATTGAAAAGTCCGAAGGAGCCTGTTTTCACGGTGCCTTTGAGGTGTACCTGTTCTCCATCTGCAAACTTTGGTTTGAGAGAAGTGAGATAAATAGCACCAGCAGATCCGAAATCTTTTGCCGGTTGGAAGATGTTACTTTTTTGTCCGTTGTACAGGGCTATTTCTTCCATATTATCCAGCGAAAACTTCCCCAGGTCAATCTGCCCGTTCTGTGCATTACCCAACTGTATGCCGTCATAAAAGACACCTGTCTGATTGGTGCCCATACTCCGCACATCCACGGTTTTCAGTCCGCCGATGCCCCCATAATCCTTTACCTGCACACCCGAAAAAAAACGGATGGCATCCGCTACGGAGTGGCTGCCCAGTCGATCCAGTTCTTTTGCCTGCATCTTCTGCCCCGGCGTAACTTCGCGGGTAGCGCGCTGCGCTATCACAGACACCTCTCTGAGGTTCTGCGCCTTCACACTGTCTGTTTCCTGTGCAGCAACTGGTTGTACCAGGCCCACAGTTATCAGTATAAGGCAAACGAATCCCCTTATCAGTGAACAGACTTGTTCATTGAAACACATAATTTTTCACCGATTTGATTATTCAATCAACGGCCTTCGTTACCAGGAAAACAATAAAAGGGAAATAGTTCATTTGCAGGCACGCCCGCCATGTGATTATTTCCAAGCTCCATTCCACGAAAGCTTAAAAACGACTGCATGGCAGGTGTTCTGACTTATCTCTGCTTCGGGCGACCTTCCCATCGGATTAGCGACAGTGGTCTGTTTGGATGGCCCAAGCATTTACGAGACTTACAGCAGCGGGACTGTCCGGGATTTACACCCGAGTTCCCTTTTAATTATCCTTGTCCAGGGTGGACAAGGATAAACCAATGCGGAGCAAAGGTAGGGTAATAATTCATTTATTCAAAAACAGGTAATGGGTTAACCGGTAACAATGCTAAAATTCCTTTATGGCTTCTCCCAGGTCATACACTTCCACCTGTCCGCCCAAAGCGTTGCCGACAATACTGCTACCCGCCGCACTTCTGTAGCCGCCGGCACAATGAATCACTACCGGTTTATTCACCGGTATTTCGTTTATACGTTCCCGTAATTCCGGTAAAGGAATGTTGATAGCAGCAGGAAAAACAGGTGACTCATTCATCTCTGATTCATTGCGTACATCCACAATCGTAAAATCTGACAACTGCTGTTTGAATATAGCCGGATCTATCAACGCCGTTTTTTCACTGCCCTCCTGCAACACAAAAGCCGATTCAATAAAAGGTTCATAGCCTATTTTAGCAGTACGTTTCATTAATTGCTGTAACTGTTCTGCTGTTTCGGCTACGAGATAAAATTTTTCCTCCGGAGATATAATACTTCCCAACCACGTCTCAAACTTATTACCATCCTGTATATTGATCGAATTGGGTAAATGTCCCTGCTTGAAAACAGGTGCAGGACGTGTATCAATGACAATTATATTTTTATCAGACCGGTTGCTTTCCCCTACAACAGGAATACGAGACAGCGCCGGTGTAAGATCAGGCGCGCCCATCCTGTTCAGCGATACATCGTAAGGAAAATATTTAGGTACGAAAGGTTGTTCTTCCAGGATCATTTTTGTAAAGGCGTCCTCCGTAAGTTTTTGTAGCGACCAGTTCGTTTTTTTCTCTGCACCGATGGTACTTTGATTGGCTTCACTGAGCGCCTTACCACACAGCGTCCCGGCGCCATGTGCGGGATATACGATTACATCATCATGCAGTATCATGAGTTTTTCGCGCAGCGAATAATACATCTGCTTTGCGAGCACTTCTCTTTTTGCGCTTACCTTACCCGTGTTTTCTCTCAGATCAGGTCTTCCACAATCTCCTATAAATAAAGTATCACCGGTAAATACTGCTTTGTCCTGCCCGTCCTGTTCCAGTACGACACAAATACTATCGGGCGAATGCCCGGGTGTATTAACGGCTTTAAGCGTGCATTCACCAAGGGTAACGGTTCGCTCATCATCGAAATGAATATGTGGGTAGGCAGCACCGGTTAGCCCTGAACAATAAATAGTAGCGCCGGTAGCATGATACAACTCAAGATGTCCGCTGATAAAATCTGCATGCGGATGCGTTTCTATCACAGCGGTAATCACAGCATCCTGTTCCTTCGCATAATCGAGATAAGGGCTGATATCCCTGGAGGGGTCTATCAGTACTATTTTTGCATCCTTTTCACTTAATATGGCATAAGAATAATGTGCCAGTGGTTTATCTTCAAATTGTTTAATTTTCATCTCTTCCTATTTATAAGTAATAAAAAATAGCAGCTGGTATTAGTGTGGCAATTTTTCCCTGAATCGTCCATATATCCAGGTGCCTGCAATCGCACTCAACAAGGTGACCACTATAACAGTGGCCCCTGTTCCAATCTGCGCAAACAGCGGACCAGGGCAAGCCCCGGTGATAGCCCAACCAAAGCCAAAAATCAAGCCACCATAAATCTGTCCTTTGTTGAATTGCTTCGGATGAAAAATAATTTTCTCTCCGCTCAATGTTTTTATATCAAACTTCCGGATGATCCACACAGATATGATACCGGTAATAACTGCACTCCCGATAATACCATACATATGAAAAGATTGCAGCCGGAACATTTCCTGGATACGGAACCAACTGATTACTTCCGATTTCACGAATACAATACCAAATAATACACCCACCACTGCATACTTCAGGTGATGCCACCAGGGCGCCGCGGTTTCTATCGTATCGTTACTAACTTCTTGCTGTTTCATTTCTTTCATCTTGTTAATTATTTATAATGCCAGGATATGCGGGAGAATAAAATTCGCCATCGTAAAACCGCCTATCATAAAACAACAGGTAGCCACCAGCGAAGGCCACTGCAAAGTAGATAATCCCATGATAGCATGACCACTGGTACAGCCCCCGGCATAACGAGTGCCAAATCCTACCAGGAGGCCACCACCTACCATCATGATCAGCCCTCTTATACTAAACAACTGCTGCCAGTTAAAAAGTTCAACCGGTACCAAAGACTGGTAATCATGGATACCGTAAGCAGCCAACTGATCTACCAGGGCAGGACTTACAGTCATGGCAGCGGGATTCAACAGCCATACACCCGCTATTACGCCACCCACCAGGATACCCGCTACAAAAAACAGGTTCCATATCTCTTTTCTCCAGTTGTACTGAAAAAAAGGCACTTTCGATGGAATACAGGCAGCACACATATGCCGGAGCGACGAGCTTATACCAAAAGATCTGTTTCCGATGATCAGCAATACCGGTACGGTGAGTCCTACTAAAGGTCCTGCAATATACCAGGGCCAGGGTTGTTTCAAAAAATCTGTAAATACCATGCGTTTCTCTTTATGTTGCAAAGTTCCCACATTCACCTTTCAATGACGGTGACACAAGTCACATAACGATGCACTATCCTATAAATAATTCATGAATAATGATGTAAACAGCCATCACGCCTACAAACCAGCCGAATGCGACTTTCAGTTTTTCACCGGATATTTTACGGGATAACAATCCACCCACCAGGATACCGGCAATAGCCATCGCGGCTATTTTTAACAGGAAGATCCAGTCTATCTGAAAATGACCGATATCACCCATAAAACCGATCAGTGAGTTAAGCGCGATAATAAGCAGGGAAGTACCAATCGCTTTTTTCATAGGCAATCCTACCAGTATAACCAGCGCCGGTATTAAAAGGAAGCCGCCGCCGGCGCCTAACAAACCGGTAACGATGCCGATCAGTAGTCCGTATAGTAATAATTTCCAGAAATTAATTTTCTTAGGTGCTGTAATTATCTCCTCCCCTGATACCTGCTCCCGGTCACTGATCATAGAAACAGCCGCCGCCAGCATTAATACCGCAAACAACATCATGATCAACAATGATTTTGTCAGATAAAATGTATTGGTCAGAAAGATCTTTTCCGGTATGGCCGGTAACAGGAATTTCCTGGTCAGGAAAACAGTTAAGATAGAAGACAACCCGAAAAGGAAAGCGGTCTGCATACTTACGTCCTGCTTGCGGTGGCTGTTCCATGCCCCGATAAGACTCGTGATACCAACAATAAAAAGAGAATAAGACGTGGCCGGCGCGGGTGCAATACCAAATAAATAAACCAGTACCGGTAAGGTAAGAATAGAGCCACCGCCGCCAATCAGGCCCAGTGAAATACCTGTTAAGGCAGCAGCGAGGTAACCTATAATTTCCATTGAATAATATTTATACAATGCAAAGATCCGGTTAAACCCAGGCATATAAGGTGACTAATGTCACATAAGAAAAATCTTACGTTATAATAATTCAATATAGTTTCTGAACAACTTCACTTTATCCTGTTGTTCGAGTTTCTTTAACAATCTTGAAATAACTTCACGCGAAGAATTCAGGTCAGTCGCAATTTCGCTGTGTGTAATATACAGCTGTGTTGTTTTTAATTTTTCGCGTTGGTTTTCCAGGTAAGATACCAGCCGTTGATCCATGGCCCTGAATACAACCTGGTCAAGGAGATTCAGCAATTCTTCAAAGCGGCTGCGGTATGTTTCCACTACAAAGTTGTACCAGCTTTTATAGTCCTGCATCATGGTGCCCATTAATGCTACGGGAATCATCAGAACAAGGCTGTCCTCCAGTGCTTTTGCCATTACCTCACTGGTTTCCTGTTTTTGCGCACAGATCATTGATAAAGCGCATGCAGTGCCCGGTTCGAGGTAATACATAAAAACTTCACCTCCTTCTTCCCCTTCCCGGTAAAGTTTCAGTCGCCCTTCTACCACCAGCATGGTAGCACGCATCTGCTGCCCTGTCTGGATGAGCTTTTCACCCGCAGGCACTGATTTTAGTGTACAGTTATCGGCGATTATTTCTTTTAATGCCGGTTCAAATTGCGGAAAATACTGATCCAGGTACGCGCTTATGCTCACAAATGATTTATTTATGTAGTGATTTATTTTTTTGAGATGTTATGATTTTGTTAACTGTATACAAATATACGACTTCATGATGGGGGAGGAACATCGCCTATTCCGGCCTGTTTCAATAAATTTTCTTACATTTGCAGGATGTACCGTAGTAACATACACGCAGAAAAAAAGCATACCGCATTTATAGTGCTGGCTATGCTGCTGTTGGTATTTAGTTCCTGCCCGGTTAAAAATACGGTGAAGTCATATTTTGCCACACCAGGCAATGGCATGCAACACGGCGCAACGGCAAAAGCCGGCAAACAGTTGCTGGCGCCAACCCTGGCTTCCTGTATGCAGCTGGATCTGATGAATGATGCAGCGGTTTCCCTGCACGCCGTTATTAGTGACACGGCTTCATCGCCCTTATTTTTACTGGCAGTTATCTGTGGGTTTGCTGCTTTATTGCTTGGCTTTAAGCATGCATTGACCCGGTACCACAGCCATTCCTCTTCTTTTACCCCCATCCCGCTGTTCCTGCGTCACAGGCAGTTATTACTCTGAGTTTTTACTTTCTTATCCGGCATGTTAGTACATGCTGCTGCTTTAATGATGTCCATTAAAGCCTCTCCCGTTTTATTTCTTCCTGACAATCTGCTTTAAAGCCAGCAACACTGGCCTGGCGGCAACCTGTTTATATGACAAACTACAAAACCATTATAATGGTGCTGGCATGTATTACCATGTCATTCCATGCTGCCCATGCACAACAGCCACCGCTGTCGCTCAGCGATGCATGGACGCTGGCGGCAGCCAACTATCCGGGGATCAATCATAAAAAGGCTGGTATCAAAGCAGCCACCTACGAACAAAAGATAACACGCAGCAGCATGTTGCCGCAGGCGAAGATGCAGTTACAAAACACTTATGGCACCTTCAATGGTAGTAGCGGCGCGTTCTTTCCACAACCCGGCTTTTTCAATGTAAGCGGCAACACGGATGCATTAAGCGGGGCTCATGTAGCTGCCAACACTTTTGGTTCGGTGATGGCCGACTGGAACCTTTACAGCTTTGGCCGGCAGCGCAAAAACAATGAAGCCGCCGCCTTACAGGTAGCCCATGCCCACAGTGACATGGATGCCTACCTGCTGGAATTGAAAAGCAACGTAGCAGCACGCTATTTCAATATGTTGTACACCCATGCGAAACTATCCTGGGCTACAAAAAATTCAGTGCGGGTAAAAGAGATCCTTGACCTGTCCGTAAATCTCGCTGATGCAGGCTTAAAGCCTGGCGCCGATACATTGCTCGCCGCTTCTTCCTATGCACAGATACTATCGGATGAAGACCACTGGACCGGAAAAGAAACCGCCAGCCGTTATCAGCTCACGGAGTACATCGCTGACAGTATTGCGGGCAACACGCTGCATAACAGCGCCTACCTGACACCGGCCGGTGATATACCAGCAGCGGCTGATAGTATCCGGCAGCATCCTTACCTCGAAGTGATTGATACAGACATCCGGTATCACCAGGTGCACAGCGAGGCATTGGGGCGCGCTGCCTACCCTTCTCTCTCGCTTTTGGGAGGTGTGGCAGAAAGAGGTACCGGCATCGGTAAAAACGGCGTCGTATCCAATAACTGGCAGGATGGTTTTAAAAACGGCGCCGGGAATTATTTAGTAGGAGTTGGTATTACCTGGAACCTGACTGGCATCTACAGCACTAACCTGCAAAAGAAAGTAGCCCTGCAACAGGCCGATGCGGCAAAATCGCAATATGACCAACAGGCATTGCAGTTGAATACGGGACTCCACGCTACCATGGCCAGGATAACCGAGCAAATGCAACAGGTACGCAAAACACAGACAGGTGTACAAAAAGCAACCGAAGGATATGAGTTGTATCTCGCCCGCTATCAAAGTGGACTGATCAATCTATCTGAATTGTTACAGATCCAGTTGTTACTGCAACAGGCGGAGAACACGCATATAGAAGCCTGCCGGGAATTCTGGGAGCTGATGATCACCAACGCAACATTAACAGGTGATTTTTCTTATCTGTCCCGGAGATTTTAATTTTTAAAAGTACTACGCATGAATTTAATAAGATCAGCATTAAGAAAGCCCATCGTAGTGATGGTGGCAGTGATGGCCATCATCTACTTTTCTGTATCGGCTATCCGCAAGATCAACGTTGATATTTTCCCGAAAATAGAACTGCCGGCTATCTACATTGCTATGCCTTACGGCGGACTCACACCCGCTTACATGGATGGTTTCATGGCCGATGGTTTTCAGAAAGTACTCATTTTTGTCAGTGGGGTAAAAAGTATTGACTTCAAAAGTGTACAGGGTTTTACGTTGATGAAACTCACGTTTTATCCCGGCACCGATATGGCGCAAGCGGCGGCAGAAGTATCCACGCAGGTATCGCGGGCAATGGGCTTTTTACCTCCCGGCGCTGTACCACCACAAGTGGTACGCTTTGATGGCAGCTCATTGCCGGTAGGACAACTCGTTTTTGAAAGCCCGCAACGCTCCATCGGTGAATTGCAAAACCTGGTGCTTACCCGCATCCGGCCTATGTTTGTGAACATCCCCGGTATTACGGCGCCTGCTCCTTTTGGTGGCAACACCCGCACCATGGTGGTAAAGATCAATCCGCAGCTGATGCAGTCGTATGGTATGAGCCCCGAAGAGATCACTGCTGCCATTGCAAAAAACAATCTTCCCACACCGGCAGGGAATATCCGTATCGGCGATCAGAACCTGATGGCGCCGGTCAATTCCATTGCCAGCGGCCCGGAAGAGTTTTTAAATATTCCGGTGAGAAGTAAAGATGGCGCCACCGTTTTTGTAAAAGATGTAGCCACTGTAGAAGATGGTACAGACCAGACGGTAGGCTATGCACTGATCAATGGAAAGCGTTCCGTTTACCTGCCGGTCATCAAAAAAGCAGATGCCTCCACACTGAAAGCAGTGGCCAACCTGAAAGCCTCCATACCCATGTTGGAAAATGTGTTGCCGGAAGATGTAGCGGTAAAGTATGTGTTTGATCAGTCAGGCTACATCAAAAACTCGTTGAGTAACCTCGTGCATGAAGGCTTGCTCGGCGCCCTGCTCACAGGGTTGGTCGTATTCCTGTTTCTCGGTGATGCAAGAGGTTCGCTCATTGTAATGATGACGATCCCTATTGCCATCCTGTCGGCTGTACTGATGCTATACGCCTTCGGACAAACCATCAATATCATGACACTGAGCGGGCTGGCGCTGTCAATCGGCATCCTGGTGGACGAGGCCACGGTGACGATAGAAAACATACATCAGCACATGGACATGCGCAAGGAGAAACCACGCGCTATTGTAGACGCGCTGCTGGAAATATCTGTTCCCAAGTTGCTCATATTATTATGTATCCTGGCCGTATTGATCCCATCTTTCATGATGACGGGCATACCAAAAGATATGTTCATGCCGCTGTCGCTGGCAGTGGCTTTCGCCATGATAGCTTCCTTTATAGCATCGCAGACCTTTGTGCCTGTTGTGGCCAACTGGCTGATGAAAGCAAAGCATGCGCCGATACAAAAGATCCGGAAAAAGCGTTCCCGCTTTGAACGGTTCCGGGTGCGTTATGCCTTCTTAACCGGCAGACTAACGGGAAAGACTACACTGATCACGATCTTATATGCCATCATCAGCATTGGACTCATCACGGGTTCTTCGTTGCTGATCGGTACGGATATTATGCCAGCCTCCAACGGAGGTGATTTACAGTTACGCATCCAGGCGCCGGAAGGAACCCGTCTGGAAAAAACGGAAGGTTATCTTAAAAAGGTAACACAGCTGATCCACGGAATCCTGCCTGCTGATGCAGTGAAGATCACATCAGCTTATGTAGGTACCCAACCTTCCGCCACCGCGATCAACCCCATCTTCCTGTTTACCAGTACTTCAGGAGAGGCTGTATTACAGGTATCTATCGACAAAAAAATATTTAAAGGATCAGGAGAAGAATTAAAAGAAAAGATCAGGGATACCATCAGGCAACAATACCCTGAGCTGAAAATAAATTTCGAGCCGGTGGAACTGGTAGAAAAAATCATGAGCCAGGGAGCGATGACACCTGTAGAAATAAAGGTAGCAGGCAATCCGCTGAAAGTTGCTGCCAGTCATGCCCGCAAGATAGAAGCCGAACTGGCAAAAGTGTCTTTCCTGCGGGACGTGCGCATAGCCGAACCGCTTGAATACCCATCACTACAGATCAACCTGAACCGGGAACTGGCTGCACAATTCGGACTAACGATGGACGATATTACCCGCACGTTGGTCACTGCCACTTCTTCTACCCGATACACCAATAAAAATCTTTGGGTAGACCCGAAATCAGGGCTTGTATTCCAGGTACAGGTACAGATACCCGAAGCCGATATGCAGTCTGTTGACCAGCTACGTTCCCTGTCCCTGAAAAAAGGACAGATGCGTCCTGTGCTGGAAGATGTGGCTACTGTGGCTATCGTAAAACAACCCGCACAAATCAACCGGCAGGGGCCTAACCGCTATGTCACCATTATTGCCAACACGCACAAAAAGGACCTGGGTGCCGCCGCTAAAGCAGTAGACCAGGCGATTAAAAATGCAGGCGATGCTCCCCGTGGCGTCATCGTTACCAGGCAAGGTTCTTTAGAACTACTCAGCGAAACGCTGACCAGCCTGCAAAGTGGCTTACTGGTAGCCGTTGTGGTCATCTTCCTGATGCTGGCGGCTTATTATCAGTCGTTCAAAATATCAGGGCTGATCCTTTCGGTAATTCCTGCGGTAGTAGGTGGCAGCCTCTTATCGTTACTGCTATTTGGTAGTACGCTCAACCTGCAATCGTACATGGGTATGATCATGTCCATCGGGGTATCAGCATCCAATGCCGTATTGCTGGTCAATCAGGCGGAGCAATACCGCCGCAACAACCACCTGATGGCAAAGCAGGCGGCACAACTGGCAGCGGCTTCGCGGCTTCGTCCGATTATTATGACCACAGCGGCCATGATAGCAGGTATGATACCAATGGCCCTTGGCATGGGTGAAGGTGGTGAACAGGTAGCTCCATTAGGACAGGCAGTTATAGGCGGCCTACTGTTATCTACTATAACCGTATTGCTGGTGCTCCCCAACTTCTTCGCGGCTGTAAGGGCGAAAGCCAGCAGGGTAAGTCCGTCCCTCGATCCGGACGATCCACAAAGCAGGTACGCCATACCTGTTCATTCATTACATACAAACACGCTTTAATATTTTACTATGCACTTCAAATCATCCGTTATCATATTTGCAACGTTCCTGGTTACAGGTAGTGTATTGCTTACAGCCTGTTCATCCAGCGGGCAACAGGCGGACAAGTCCGCCGAGAAAAAAGAAGTACCTGCCGTGAAAGCAGCGACAGTACTGGAAGACCGCCCCGTTTATACGTTGACGTTACCCGGCGAACTAAAACCTTATGAACAGGTAAACCTGTATGCCAAAGTAAAAAGCTTTGTGCGGAAATTATATGTAGACAGAGGCAGTGTTGTAAAGAAAGGGCAACTGCTGGCCGTATTGGACGCCCTGGAAATAAACCAGCAATATCTCTCCAACAAATCCGGCGAAGAGAAATTGTATGCGGATTATATGTTCAGTAAACAGTCATACGAACGCCTCCTGCAAGCGGCGGCAAAAAACGGGGCCGTAGCAGCCATCGAACTGGAAAGGGCGAAGAGCAGGCTGCAAAGTGACAGTGCCGCCTACGTAGCAGCCATTGCCAATACCGGCGCAGCTGCGCAGTTAAATGACTACCTGCGTATTGTGGCACCCTTTGATGGCGTGATTACCAGCCGTCATATTTCACAAGGAGCCCTCGTAGGCGATGGTGGCGCACTCCCCTTATTTTCGCTCGCGCAGAACAAGCGGCTGCGCCTGACCGTATTGGTGCCCGAAAAACATGCGCGCTCATTGGGAACTGATACGAAAGTATCTTTTACCGTAAGCGATCGCCCCGGACAACTATACCATGCCAGCCTCTCCAGGAATGCAGGGCTGCTGGATGAAAACGACCGTTCCATCACCGTAGAATTTGATGTAGACAACAGTACCAATCAACTAAGCGGCGGTGCCTACGCACAGGTAAAACTCCTGCTGCAACGCCCGGACAGCACCTTGTGGGTACCGTTAAAAAGCGTCGTGCATGCACAGTCAGGTGTTTTTGTACTGAAGATCAACAACTATCAAACCCTTAGCCGTATTAACGTGATCGAGGGAACGAAAAAAGATTCCCTCCAGGAAATCTTTGGCGATATCCAACCCTCAGATAGGGTTGTGGCAGTAGCGAGCGAAGAGAATTTATAATTTACGGATTTATTGATTTACGAATGTAGGGATTTGAAATGCAGCGGAGATAATAGCATATGCTTAAATCTCTACTGCATTTCAAATCCCTACATTCGTAAATCAATAAATCCGTAAATTCCTGTTCTCCTTTAGTCCCTATACAATGTATATGTTTTTCCCGCGGTGGTAGGCAGGTCGTATAGGAAAGTTTCCTGTACGGGTATGGTGTTCAGGGTTGCTTTATCAGAGATTAGTGGTGTAGCTGTAGCTGCTGTGTGGAAGAAAACATTATCATTATCTCCTTTGGCTGGCTTTAATGCAGATGCCTGTAACTTATTGGCTACACGGATCCGGCAGTTGCCACCCAGGGTTGATTTAATGATGAGCTTTACTACTTTGCCGTTGCTCCATACGAGGTCGGTTATTTCAAAGCCGCCTTTCGCGCGTAAGCCGCTGATGCTGCCCTTTTTCCAGCTGTCTGGCAGTGCGGGTAACAACTGGATAGCGCCATCGTGGCTCTGCATCAGCATTTCAGTGATGCCCGATGTGCAGCCGAAGTTTCCGTCTATCTGGAAGGGTGCATGTGCATCAAACAGGTTATCGTAGGTACCGCCGCCACCACCATTGGTGCCTACAGGACTCAACTGGCTGGTGATCAGTTTTAAGGCGCGGTTACCATTCTGTAAACGTGCCCACCAGTTTACTTTCCAGCCCATGCTCCAGCCGGTGGAAACATCACCGCGCTGCAATAATGTTGTATTGGCTGCGCTGTATAGTGCAGGGGTGCGATAAGGAGAGATCTGTGAAGAAGGAAACAAACCATACAGGTGAGAGATGTGGCGGTGATGATCCTCCGGATCGTCCAGGTCCTGCATCCATTCCTGTAACTGGCCATATTGCCCTACCTGCATCGGGGGCAGGCGCTTGCGAACAGCTTTCAGTGTATCCGTAAACGTTATATCAGTTTTTAAAACTTCAGCGGCATCAATTGCTGCGCTCAGCATGTCAAACACGATCTGGTTATCCATAGTGCAACCGGCGTCAAAAGATACGCCTGGTCTTATTTTGGGCGCATTTTCCGGAGATGTACCGGGATTGATGACCAGCCATTTATGGGTGGGTTCTTCCACGAGATCATCAACGAAGAACATAGCGGCGCCTTTCAGTACCGGGTAGATCTCAGCCAGGTATTTTTTATCGCCATTGTAAAGATATTTTTCCCAGAGATGTTGACTTAGCCACGCTCCTCCCATGCTCCACACGCCCCAGAAGATATCATCAACCGGGCCTGTAATCCGCCACAGATCTGTATTATGATGCGTCATCCACCCTCTTGCGCCATACATGGTTGCCGCTGTTTCACGGCCGCTTTCTGACAGCTCTTTTACCATCTGTATTAATGGCTCATGCATTTCCGGCAGGTTATCTTTTTCTGCCGGCCAGTAATTCATTTCTGTGTTGATATTGATGGTGTACTTACTATCCCATGGAGGAGTCATCTCTTCATTCCAGATACCTTGCAGGTTGGCGGGCTGTCCGCCGGGTTGCGATGCGGAGATCAGCAGGTAGCGGCCAAACTGGAAATACAGTGCCACAAACTGCGGATCATTTGTTTTGGAGAACTGCGCCAGCCGTATGTCTGTAGGTTCAGCTGCTGCCGGTGATGTGCCCAGATCTATTTTTACCCGGTTAAAATACCGCTGATAAGCTGCAACATGTTGTTGCAATACCTTGGCATATGGTTCTTTGAGCGCCTTTGCCAGATAGGCTTCGGAACGTTTTACCGCATCTGCACTGATATCATGATAGTTGATATAATTGGTAGCAATGGAAATATAGATGGTAGCACTGCTGGCATTGCGTACCTGGATCGCATCACCTTCGGTAGTCATGGTTCCTCCGGCAATGCTGACGTTGGCAATACCATTATAATTGACTTTCCCTTCCACGCCTTCGTGACTATCTGTTGTTCCGTTGATCAGCAGGGCATGTTGTCTGGCGCTGATGTGGGCCTTCGTTTGCGGAGTGGATAAGGATGCCTTGAAGGTAAGGCTTCCCGGCTTGCTGCTGCTAAGTCTTACTACTATTACCTGTGCAGGCACTGAGGCAAATACTTCACGCGTGTACTTCACGCCGTTAACAGTATAAGTGGTGGTGGCAATGGCTTTTTCAATATCCAGCTCCCTGTAATAGTCTTTATAATTCTCGTGGCCGGGGAATGCAATATCGAGGTTACCAACAGGCTGGTACATTTGTCCGAAGGCCTTCTTCGACTGCATTTTTATAGCGGCCAATTCCTGTGCTTCTTTCTGTTTTCCTGCAAAAATAAGCCGCCTGATTTCGGGCAGTGCTGCCAGCGATTCGGGGTTATCATTGCGGTTGGGGCTACCTGTCCATACAGTGGTTTCATTCAGCTGGATGCGCTCCTGCGCAGGATTGCCAAACACCATGGCTCCCAGCCGCCCGTTGCCAAGCGGCAATGCGGCTGTCCAGGTTTTGCCTGCCGGCTGCCGGTACCACAATTTCAATGGTTGTTGCGCCGCAGCATTTGCTGTCAGAAAAACACTAAAAAGAAGGACTGTTATCTTTTGCATCAAGGGTTATTTTAACGGCTGTTTTTATCTTAACAAAAATAAAAAACAAGATAATATTTTTTATTGCAGGATGCAAACGCTGACGCATAAACGCGGCAGGCCGTTAAAAACAAGGATGCACAGGAAAGATCAAAAAAGGTTATCTCTCTTCAACCACCCGGTGATACTCATTCTTGGCTTATTGGTAAGTAACACTTCGTGTTCCAGTTCACTGCTTTTAAAAAATACACTTTTACCATTAACCGGAGCGATATGCTGAAAGCTGTTGTTTTGATGAATACATAATTCTCCACCGTCATTTTCCTGCCAGTCAACATTCAGGTAGATGATCATCGAATATTGTCTGCTGTCATTGTTACGGAACTGATCTATATGTTTTTTGTAGAAGCTACCCTTTTCATACATGGTATAGTGAAATTCGTAACCTGTAATACCAGTATAGCAGGTATCGTTTAGATGGCTTACAAAGCTATCCATCAGGTCAAAAAAATCATTTTCATGCGGGTTATTGTGTGCACGGTCCAGCCAGTAAATAATGTCGCTTCTGACCAGTTTATTCTGCACGGCCAATTTGTCGTTTCCTGTTCCGGCAGACAGGAGTAGTTTTTCGGTATAAAGGGTGGTCAAATTATCTTTCAGGTGTGAGGAGAGGGATTCACTTAAAAAATTTTCTGCTATGCCTACTTTATTATCAATAAAACTATTGATGAGTGTATTAAAGATCTTTTGCAATAAGGGTGATTGATGGCGGTATTTGGCAAATTGCCCGTATTCCGGTGAAGGTAGTTTTAAATGGTCATAACAGCGGATTTATCTAAGAGGCCAACAGCAGCTATAATGGCTTCTTCGCTACAATCGGTCCCGGAGCGAAGAACCCATTTGATTGCCGAAGAGATAGTATCAAAAGATACCTGAATACAGCCATTAATGAAGTAAATAACACCATTAACGCCGCCATAAATGCGCTACTTTCGGTAATAATTACTCTATTTGTTTTATAGAGTATGAGTAATGTTAATTTATCATCCCTAAAAAAAGATATCATGAGTTTACAATTAGGAGATCAGGCCCCCAACTTCAAAGCACAGACTACCATCGGAGAGATTGATTTTTACGAATTCCTGGGAGACCACTGGGGCCTGTTGCTGTCGCATCCGGGCGACTTTACACCAGTATGCACAACTGAGTTAGGAAGAACGGCACAACTGAACAACGAATTTGCAAAGCGCCATGTAAAAGCAATTGCGATAAGCGTAGATAGCGTGGAAGATCATCATGGATGGATCAAAGATATTAATGAGACCCAGCATACGGAAGTGGACTTCCCACTAATAGCTGATAAAGATAAAAAGGTAGCTGAACTTTATGGTATGATCCATCCGAATGCATCGGCCACGTCAACCGTACGGTCTGTGTTTGTGATTGATCCAAATAAAAAGGTAAGACTAACCCTCACCTACCCCGCTGCCATCGGCAGAAATTTCAACGAGATCGTAAGAGCGATTGATGCTTTGCAGCTATCAGATAATTATAGTATTGCCACACCAGTTGATTGGGTAGTTGGTGGAGATGTGATTATTTCCAATGCTATTAAAACAGCAGATGCTTTGAAGAAATTCCCAAAAGGCGTAAAGGAAGTGAATGCATATATCAGGTACACCCCTCAACCAGACTTAAACTAACCGGTTTAATGTAAAAGACCGTCTCATAGTTATGAGACGGTCTTTTACATTATTCCTTTACTTCGTTCTTTATAATTCTCTTACCCAGATATTCCGGAAGCTCAGTGGCTCACTCTTATCTCCGTGCGCCTGTAGTTTAATCGGGCTCGGACCATGTGCCTGGCGGTATGCCGCTTCACCAATATATTGAGTGGGGCCTTTCAGCTCTGTATCATTCTGTACTACTACACCATTGAAAATTACAGTTACATGGGCTGGTTTAACCAATGCACCGTCTGTTCCGAAAACGGGTGCGTTCCAGATCACATCATACGTTTGCCACTCACCTGGTTTAAATGCAGGATTAGCCAGTGGAACGGACTGTTTGTAGATACTACCCGCCATACCATTGGTGTAAGTCTTGTTGTTATAAGCATCCAGCACCTGCAGCTCGTAACCAGCATCGCCTTTACCCAGTGATGCCAGGAAAACGCCGCTATTACCGCGTCCCTGTCCGGTGCCGGTGATGTTTGCCGGTACACGCCATTCAATATGCAGCTGGTAATTATTGAAAGACTTTTTGGTCTCAATGTTTCCCACCTGTTTGTTGACAGTAAGTATACCTTTTCCAACGTTCCATTTTGCAGGAGTGTTCCTGTCATCCGTCATCACCCACTGATCCAGGTTGGTACCATTAAATAATACGATGGCATCCGATGGTGCTTCACCACATTTTTTGCCTGCTTTTACTTCAGGTGGTACCGGGCTGTATACTTCCGTATCTTCAGGTTTAGCCTTTTCCTGGGCATTTGCAGTATAAAAACCGCCTATTACAAGCGCGGTTAGTAAGAATTTACCTTTCATAATGTGTCTATAGTTAACTGAACTGATTGCTTAATATCATTCGCCGGAGAATCGGCTGCGGCCGCCTGCCGGCAACTGCTATCGCAATAATATACAAATTCCGATATTGTTGCAAGCATTATTTTAAGGAAGGTAAGGCACTACATGGCCAGTAATACGGCAACATAGTGACATACGGCGGCCACCAGCACCAATGCATGCCATACCGCATGGGTATAGCGGTATTTATCCCACACATAAAAGAAAACACCGATGGAATACAAGACGCCACCCGTAGCAATTAAGATCAGCACAGAAAGGGGCAGCACATCGAAGAACCGTCTCCCTCCTACGATCATGATCCATCCCATAACCAGGTAAATACTGGTAGATATGATCTCATACCGGCCGGTAAACCAGGTTTTGAACAAGATGCCTACCAGGGTAAGCCCCCACAGAATGGAGAGCAGTGTAATACCAAAGGCATTATTCATATACACCAGCAGGAAAGGCGTATATGTTCCGGCAATGAGAAAATAGATGCTGATATGGTCAAATATTTCGAAGGTGCGCTTTACAACAGATTCCTGCGAAAAATGATAGACGGTAGAACTTGTAAAAAGTAATAAAAAGCAAAATCCATAAATGCCTGCTCCAATAATGCCCGGCGTGTTACCGTGAGCGGTAGCCATGCCGGTTAGTACAGGTAATCCGGCTGCGCCGAATACCATCCCGATACCATGTACCAATCCATTGACGATCTCCTGTTTGCGGGTATAAACTCGTTCTTTCATCTTCAGAAATTAATATTTGCCGGTTGCTGTATCAAAAGCGAAATTATCAATTTCAGGCGACACCCTAAAATCTGACCGGTGGTTGCCTTCATTTTACAACACCAGTTGTGTATGTATCCTGATAAGCATTTCAGCGGCATTGCCGCATAAGCCGGTATGCACTTTTGATGTTTGCAGAATGGTGCTCCGTGTGGCGGTGAGCCAGCGAAAACGGGAAGCGATATCCAGCCGGGCAATAGGACCGCCGGCTTTATCGCCCAGGCATATTTGCTCAAAGGCATGGAGATATGCTTTCAGTTCCTCCATATCCAGGTAACCGGAAAAAACGCGGAGGCGTTCTTCATCTATCGTAATCATGGCCTGTAAAAACTTCAACTTTTTACAGTAGAGAATGACACCTACATTGAGAAACTCTTCACGCTCTACTCTTGGCACAATACGGATGGCCGCATACTCAAATAAGTGATTGTCTTGCATGTGTTGCTTCTTTTACAAAAATTTCCGAGTGAGCGATTCGTGACGTTAAAAATTGAACATATACCTCTCTTCTTTCTTTGGCCGGCATATCTGTTCCTGCTGCGGCCAGCCAGTTTTCAGGGATTAAATCAATAATTGCACGCACTTTGTCTGTTGTCAGGATAGCACTGAATGCAGTGTCTACAGCTGCGAGTTCACTGGCCTGTGGCAGCAGCACATGATCTTTTACCTGTATAAACGGACGTAGCGCCTGCTCCTCCCAGTTCTGCCAGGAATGATGAAAATACAGCGCGGCGCCATGATCTATCAGCCACAATTCCTGGTGCCACATCAGCATGTTGGTGTTGCGTGCGGTGCGGTCTACATTGGTGAGGAGACAATCCAGCCACACAATCTGTGAAGCGGACAACGGATCAATGGTTACTACCGCCGGATCATATGTGATGGCGCCCGACAGGTAATGAAGTCCCAGGTTAAGTCCTTCGCTGGCGCGTAGCAGGTCCTGTATTTCCTGGTCGCCTTCCATCCTGCCGAAAGATTCGTCCAGGTGGGAAAATACCAGTTCAGGTACCTTCAATCCCAATGCACGGGCTATCTCACCACCAATAAGTTCGGCAATGAGTGCTTTTACGCCTTGTCCTGCACCCCGAAACTTCAGCACATACATGAACCCGTCATCGGCTTCCACAATAGCAGGCAAGGAACCTCCTTCACGCAACGGCGTCACATACCGGATCACATTGACAGTCCTGAGTTGATGTTTAATATCATTCATATAAAGATGTGTTCATCATTGATACATCCAACCGGGAAAGCCGTCTGCAAAGGTTATCCGGAAAAGAATGCAGGAAATATAGATCAATTTATTAAATTCAGGATCAAATATAGCCCGTTTTGGTTCATTGGGCAGATATCCCCAATTTCAGGGATAAAATTTATTAATAATTATCTTTAACTTCCGGGTACCGAAAATTCCATATCACTCGGGCACACCTAGTTAGTCTTTCCCTTTAAAAGATGCAACCATATAGTTGATAATTAACCCGTCACCCTAACAACCGTAGGCAAATTTTAAATTTAACCATGACCAATGTAATTCTTGTCGATGACCCCCCCATTGTTGTAGAAGGTTTTAAAAGCCTCTTCTCAAATCACCCGGACCTCTCACTCACTGCCCATTTCAACTCGGGAGATGAACTACTGGACGCTCTGCCGGAAACAGCAACAGATATCATCCTGCTGAAGATCAATTTACCGGATAGCAGCGGCATACACCTCTGTAAAGAAATTAATCAGCGGTTCAAACATATCAGGATCATAGCACTGAGTATTTATAATGACCGGCCTGTAATTATGGCCATGTTACAAAACGGAGTCAGCGGTTATGTCGTCAAGCATGCATCCCCGGAAGAGATCATCGCTTCCATTTATTCTGTACTGGAAGGCAAACTGTATTTATGTAGCAGATCACAACATGCGTTGAGCACTATCGGCCAGCATGATCTGGATAAAATACCACAGATAACCCGGCGAGAAAAGGAAGTACTGGACCTGGCAGGGAAAGGATTCACCTCACAGGAAATAGCAGTACAACTGAGTATCAGCCCTTATACGGTGGAAAGTCATCGTAAAAATCTGATGGAAAAATTTTCTGTCAATAATATTACCGCTGTTATAAAACTTGCGAGCGAATACACTTTGCTCTGAAACAACAACACCTTGAACATCCCTGAAAACAGGGGTTCAAAAAATCACCAATATTGGCGATTGTCCTTTAATCATAATTGAAATAGCTTTATTCGCAGTTACTGATATTGATAAAAGAGCACCAGACCCAAATATGCAAATGGAGCCCCAAGCACCCTAAGCTATAGTAGCATTGTTAATCATAATCAGGCAATAAAAATTGTCATCCGGATGTATGTACACTACCTCCTGACAATGGTATGCACCCTAGTCGATTCTTTTCTAACCATAAAAAACCAAAATTAACATGCAAAAGAATGACACCCAGATTCTGGCGAAAATCGAACACCTGTCAGAAGAAGAAAAACTTTCCCTCTTTAAAGTAGAAGAGCTGGAAACCCGTTTGGAAATGGCTGCTGCGGCACCTATCGCTGAGATTGATGCTAATGGCGTTTGCTGGATTGGCTAAGCAAACGGCAAAGAATCCGGAAAATCCCGCCCAGCGGGATTTTCCTTTCATCATTTAGCTCCGTGAACTAAACCCGTAGGATTATTATGATCAATATAAGTAAAACCCAATTCCCGTCGCACCTGAAAAAGAAGGTGGAGGAATTAAAGCAAAGCTTTCTCGATCACCTCGACAATAACATATCCCTGCCGGGCAATCTCAAATTCCATCTTTTCCCCAACACCTTTTTCGATTCCGAATTTTATCTTTTATACCCTTCCCTTTTCAAAAAAGTATTTGGAGAACGGGATAACCATCTTGTACAACAGCTTTGTATTTCAGGCTTCTTCTATTTCAGGTACCTGCTCTGTTTAGATGCCATGAACGACAAAGATGAATTGCCCGGCAGCCCTCCGGAAAGCACCAGCATTACCTTACTGAAAGCACATGTATACCAGGATGAAGCACTGAAAATACTGGCCCGGATGTTTGGCGACTCACCGGGTTTCTGGCAGCTATGGAGTAAACGGAACAGTGAATTCCTGGGCAGTATCCTGCTGGATGCAGCCTACAACCCGCAGATGAGCTTCGATACCTATAAAAAGTTATGTATCACAAAATGCAGCATCTCCAAAGTAGCCATCGATGCCTACTTTTCAAAACATAGCCGGCAAAAGAAATTATACGACGCATTGCAACGGTCCATCGATAATTTCTCTATTGCCCGATGCATCCAGGACGACCTGGAAGATTTCAAAAAAGATCTGCTCTTCAAAAAAAACAATCTCGGTCACATCCTCCTGCATGAATGGTTCAAAGAACGTGGCAACAAGTTCCAGGACCACTCACCGGAAATGATCGAAAAATATTTCTTTATCTCTGAACTGGCAGAGAAACTAATGCAAATGTCCAGAGACTACTACCAGCAAGCAATTGATGACGTAAAACCTTACCAGTCACAGCTGGGTGATTACCTGAAGATCCTCGGTATCTGCCGTAACAATATGAATTACTATAAGGTAAATACGCATGCCTACCGGATCAATACTTACCTGGGAAAAATAAATTCACCCGAACCACCGGCAAGAACACCCGGTATTGCCAAAGCAATCGGATTGTCTGTTGACTACCTCCGCAACATGCAGAACAAAGACGGTTCCTGGTATGAGATCAGCAATATGCAGGGACTGAGCAATGTTTGGTCTACCGGCTTCATTGCCTCCTTCCTGGAACCAGGGGAAGAGAGCCTGGACAAGGCGGCTGATTTCCTTGTACAGCACCGGCAGGCCGGCTTGTGGGGCTATAATACCGACTGGACTCCCGACTATGATTCCACCACGGCGGCACTCCTCACCCTTAATAAAACCAGTACTAACGTACACGGATATATTAATAGTTGGCTGAAGGGACAATCTGCCAAAGGCGGATTCAGTACCTATTCCAGCAACAATCCTGCATTATCGGGCTTCATGGGGTTGAAGCCCTCCCAGCTGAAAGGCTGGATCGGCGATCATCAGTGCGTAAGCGCATTGGCATATTACCTGCTGAACCAGTTGCCGGACAAAGCACCTTATCAACGCAAAATAAAACTGCTCCGGAATTACCTGCTGGATCAACGAAATGAACACGGCATCTGGTCGCCTTACTGGTGGACGTCCTACCTCTACCCTACCTGTTTCACCTTGCAAAGCATGCTGCTGGAAGATCAGGGCGTATCGCCGGAAGCAGAAAAAGCCATGGACTATGTGATGCGCAGCATCCGCCCTAACGGCAGCTACGCCTGCGACATGATCACGGGCGAGAGTGTTTTTTATACGTCGCTGGTGCTGGATACCCTGTGTGCATCTCCACAATGGGTAGCACAATACCGGAAAGAAATGATGGGCATGAAAAAATGGATCCTCAGTCATCAATACAGGAATGGCGCTTTCCCTGGTACTGATTTCCTCGTGATCCCCAATCCCGGCACTATTAAATGGAACAATAAGCAACATACATTCCGGCTCAACAAATCCGGCGGCGGCAATACCATCACCGGAGAAATTGCCAGCCTCTTTTCTACTGCCGTAGCCACCCGTGCATTGAAACGCTTCCGGGAATGGGAACCGGCAGCACGCAGCTAATGATTAAAAGAACAGGCGATTGCTATACAAACATTATGACCATAGATAAAAACTATATCCCCGTATTACGCGACAGCTGCTCTTATACGCAGTTCAGCTCCAATATGTACACGCTGTGTATTGACGGGGAAGCCCCTACCAAACTGCAGATCAACAGTATCACCAAAAGCCTGCTCGATCTTGTAAACGGTACCAACAACCTCGAACAGATTGCTATCAACTTTAATAAATCTCAAAATAAAAATTTCTCTGTTGATGATATCGTACACGTTTTTAATAAACAGATCCTGGGATATGGCATTTTTGCTACAGATAATGTAGAAAAGATAAAAGTGAAAGATGAATATCTCCGGCTGCGTTTTACACTTGTTCCTGCTTTTATTGTAAGAAAGATCACTCCCCTGTTTATCCCGCTTTTCCAGCGGCAGGTATTCCTGGTATTATTAACAGCCAGCATACTGCTGCTGGCCGGCAGCTTCCTTACACATGTAAATGTGAGCCAGGTGTATCATCATGCAGGGAAAGAACTATTGCTGTACTTTCTCATCATCAATTATATCAGCCTGTTACTCCATGAATTTGGACACGCCGCCGCTTGTGACACCTATGGCGCCACCAGCGGGGATATTGGCTTCGGGTTCTACCTTGTGGCACCAGTGTTTTTCTCTGACGTAACAGACACCTGGCGGCTGCAAAAAAACCAACGGCTGGTGGTAGATTTCGGTGGTATCTATCTTCAGTTAATCGTATGCAGTGCATTGGCTATCTGCTTTTACATTACCGGCAACCGCCTGTGGCTGGACGTATCTTTCCTGATTGCTGTGACCCTGCTTGTCAACATCAACCCATTCTTACGATACGATGGCTACTGGATACTCAGCGATCTGCTCAGCATCTCCAATTTGAAAGAAAAATCAATGCATACAGTAGGGCGTTTCTTTGGCAGAATGAGCGGCATCAATAAAACCTGGAAGCCCGACAAACGCGCACTATTCCTGTTGACATACGGATTATTGTCCATCGGGATAACCATTGCATTTGTTATCTATATGCTGCTTTTCAATGGCAACTCCATCCTCTATTTCCCCGTGCGCCTGTATGCCTTTGTGAGACAACTTTTACTGGAAACCGGCACTATCACTTTCGATTGGCTGAAAGACAGCCTTTCAGCATTGTTCATTCCTGCGCTTTTCTATATCATCCTGATCAGACAGATCATTGTACAAACAAAAAAAAGATACCGGCGGTATAGTAATGAAAAAATAAAAAAAACAGAACCCTCCCGCTTATCTCTGGAAAACTGAATAATCAAAAAATGTATAAACTATCTCATTACGTTATTATTTCAGCTCCTGTTGACGAAGAGCAGCGAAGACTGGCCTACTCCACCCGGTCTGGCCACACCCTGCTGCTCCCGGAGATCTGCTATGAATTCCTGAAAAACGACCTGACAGATCATATCCCTGCTTCTGTGCAGGAGCAACTGGTGCGTGCGCAGATACTGGTGCAAAAAACGGAAAATGAGCTGGGAACGATTATGGCCGAAAATCACGCTGCTACTGCTACTCCTGGCAGACAACTGGTAGAGTCCATTCAACCCACTGCCTCCTGCCAGTTAGGTTGTTATTATTGCGGACAACAACATACCAAAAAAAATATGGCGGATGATGTAGTGGAAAAGCTGACAGACAGAATCCATCTTAAATTCATCTCCGGCGGTTATACTAATCTATATCTGGGCTGGTTTGGCGGGGAACCCCTCATGGGCTTCCCCCAGATGCGGATGATCTATAAGCGGCTGAAAGAAAAAATAAATAATGAAGAGGTGAAGATCGGCGGCAAAATAGTAACAAATGGTCTGTCGTTAAAAGAACCTGTATTTGAAGAACTGGTCACAAAATTTCATGTTGACCAGATAGAAATAACGCTGGATGGTACCGGTGATTATCATGACAGTCACCGCTATACGAAAAAAGGAACGGGGTCTTTTGATCTTATTTATAATAACCTGAAAACAATACTGCAAAGAGCAGATTATGAAAGCCTGGGATGCAGTATCATCATCCGTTGTAATGTAGATGAAAAGAATGTAGATGGTGTGGAGCCGCTCATCCGTCTCCTGGCAGCAGACGGTCTGCATACGAAGATAGCCCGGCTCTATTTTGTGGGCATCTATTCCTGGGGTGGTAATGATGCGCACAAGGCTTCACTTACAAAAGAAAAAATGGCCATGCTTACCATCAGGTGGCAGATCTTAAAAATAAAGCTGGGATACCCGTACAGCACCACCGGCTATAAAAGGAAACTGACTACCTGTATGGCCACCGGCGGTAATACAGAAATATATGATGCCTACGGTAATATTTATAATTGCTCGGAAATATCCTATGCGGATTTCTATAACGGCACACCCTATCAACTGGGCACCCTGCAAAAAAATACGCTGGATACCTTTGTCGATAAGCCTTTGAACGATTGGTACACCGTAGTAAGGGATACGGAAAAATATCCCTGTCACCATTGTAAGCTGCTACCCGTTTGTGGCGGTAGCTGTCCTAAATCATGGGTGGAAGGCATTCCAGCCTGTCCGCCTTTCAAATTCAATATCCTGAAAGAACTGGAACTCAAATACCTCCTTTGCCATACAGCAGCGCCACAACTGGAAGAACGGTTATCCGGCTTTGATGCAGCTTTGGCAGTGGAAGATTTTAAACGATATGAATAACCTGGTAACGAGAAAAAAAATATGCTGATCAATTTCCTGCTGACCGGAATCAGGAATCTCCGGAAGAATAAAATGACATCGCTTTTCAATATCATCGGCTTGTCGATGGGAATAGCCTGTACACTGGTGATCCTCATTTTTATTGAATTCCAGTACAAAGTAGATAGCATTCATAAAGATGGTGACCGCGTATTCCTGCTTACATATAAGATGAATAATAATGGCAGTCTCCTTACTTATGGACAAGCACCCGCCGCACTGGGTCCGGCTTTTAAAATGGATTTCCCGCAGGTAGAAAATATGGTGCGCCTGAAAAGCGAAACAGGCGCCGTTACAGTGAAGAATAAAGAAGCCCTGTATGAGCGCATCACTTTCAGTGATGGTGATTTTTTCGAGGTCTTTAACTTCCCGCTGAAATGGGGCAGCACACTGGCGCTGCAATCACCGGCCGCAGCTATTATCAGTGAAGATGTAGCCATTAAATATTTCGGCAGCAGCAACCCTGTGGGCGAAATACTAAATATAAAATTCGGGAACAACGAAGCAACGGCTTACACCATCGGAGGTGTGGCCGCCCGCTTTTCCAGGAAGGCCAGTTTCGATTTTGATATTCTACTGAACTATAGTGCGCTCAAATCACGTAATCCCGATTATGAAAGCTGGACAGCTACCACCAATGCCACTTTTATAAAAACCAGCACAAAGGGAGATATGGCGAAATTAATAACCCAGTCAGGAAAATATCTCGACAGTTATAATGCGGCCAATCCCGGTTTGAAGATCACCCAGTTTGGCTATGCGCCACTGGAAACGCTTTCTTTAAACAGCTACCGGATCCGTGGCTCCATCGTACGCGGCTGGGGGCCTCCCGCCGGAAGAATAGCTTTGCTGCTCATCGGGTTTCTGCTCATCACCATTTCCTGTCTTAATTATATTAATGCGGCTATCGCTCTCGGTGCGCGACGACTGATGGAAATAGGTGTACGGAAAGTACTGGGCAGCAGCCGCGGGTTTATCATCTACCAGTTTATGCTGGAAAACCTGATCATCAACTTCCTCGCATTGCTGGCAGGCATCCTGGTGGCAGCTTTCGTACTGTTGCCGCAGTTTGAAAAACTGCTGGACATCGGGCTGAGTTTCGAACTGGATAATTGGTGGACCTGGGCATTTTTCCTGTGCATCATGGCATTCACTACTTTTCTTTCCGGCGCTTATCCTTCCCTGTATATTTCCAGGTTTCAGACCGTGGAAATACTCAAAGGAGGCGGCGCACCGGGCAATAAGAAACGCCTCTCCAAAGTGATGCTCTCCCTGCAATTTATTTTTGCTTTCATCTATATCGTGGCAAGCCTTCACTTTATTGCCAACGAACACTATATGCGGAGCAGGGACCGTGGCTACCAACAACAGGACCTGCTGATGGTAAACCCCGCCAATAAAAGCGCCTACAACTATTTCAAAGACCAGCTGGCCAAACTGCCCGATGTAAAAGCGGTGGCAACTGCCAGGGATCATATTGGTTTCAGTAACAGTGAGGCGCTCGTGAGAACCGGCGACAGTGAAAACGATATAAAGGTGCTGGAACTGGGTGTTGACAGCGCCTACGTGCGGACACTCGCCATTAATATGTTAAGCGGTACCCCTTTCGACTGGAAAATAAATGCCGGCATCAATACTGTAGTGATTAATGAAACCATGGCCAGGCGCCTGAATACAAAAGACCCTATCGGTATGCAGCTGAAGATCGGCGACCAGGCGTATTATGTATCAGCCGTTACAAAAGATTTTCGTTTCAATGACTTCCAGAGCCTCATCGAACCGGTGGTAATGACGCTGGCGGAACCCGATCAGTGTAATTATATTATTGTAAGAACACAACCGGGAGCAGCAGATAAAGTATATGCCCAACTAAAAACGTTGTGGCAGTCTGTTACGCCGGAAGTACCTTTTGAAGGCGCTTTCCAGGAAGACGCTTTTCAGCGGTATTTCAACATTGTAACGGGGCATAATAAAATCATGAGCTTCTCTGCTTTCCTGGCGCTGATCCTTTCCTGCATGGGGCTTTTCAGCCTGGTATACCTGAATATAATAAGCAGGCAGAAAAACTACAGCATCATGAAGATCATGGGGGCGGGTAATATTGACCTGATCCTGAAAGTACTGGGCATCTATATGAAAAACCTGCTGATCGCCATTGTTATTGGCTTTCCGCTGAGTATGTATGCCATCAAAATGATGTTTGGTATCGTATACAAAGATCACATGCCTGTCTCGTGGATCTATCCGCTGTGTGGCTTCTTTATCTTAATGCCGATCTATATGCTGACCGTTTGTTCCATGGTGTTGAAAGTGATCCGGCAAAACCCGGTTAAAACACTCCGGAATGAATAATCTTTTATTTTATCTATCATCATTTACAGGATATATCAAATGGAAACAAAACTGAATGCCCGTGTCAAAACTACCCCTTCCTTCCTGCAAGGGGCTCCTATGGCTATTCCGGCAGACAATCCATACCCGCTCTACCGGCAGATGCAACAAAAGGACCGTATAGAAAGGATTTCCTCCATGCAGTGGGTCATTACAGGATATGAAGAAGCAGTGGCGTTGCTGCAACACCCTTCCTGCTCTCACTGGGGACAAGACCCTGAAACACAAACGGCGCTTTTCTCCGGCCAGGGTGCGATGGGCAAAACACTTTTTGCTTTCTCTCCGGAAAGCGGGCTTCCTTACCGGAAAAATGTGCTGCACGCACTGGCCGCCAAAAACCTGCGCTTCCAGTCGGATGCCATGCTGCAACAGGCCGACAAGCTGCTGACCGCACTCCGGGAACAGGATGTCATTGATTTTATGGCCGACTACGCGCACCCCTATACGTTTGAAACCATCAGCCGTATCATCGGTGTACCAGCCGGTGATATTGACAAGCTCACCGCACTGGCCGGTATGTTGCACGGAAAGTACCTGCAATATATTGTTACCCCACCCACTTCAGGACCTGCGCTGGAGTTTATGGAATATATCCGTTCTATTGTGGTATATAAAAGAAAACATCCCGACGATGATCTTTGCAGTGCCTTGATTGATGTAGCCAAACAGGAAAAAGAAGACGACAGTTTCATCGAGTCTATGTTACTGCTGTTGTTTTATGCAGGCCACGACAACATGATGAACTTCCTGGGCAATGCGGTAGTAGCGTTAGATCAGCACCCGAAAACACAGGCGGTACTGCGTAGTCAGCCAGCGAAAATAAGCGGTTGCATAGATGAGCTGCTGCGTTATGACAGCCCGGTACAATTCTTTTTGCTCTTTGCAAAAGACAACATTAAGTTATCTAAAAAAACGATTCCGGCAGGTAGCCAGGTATTGGTTTGTGTGGGCGCGGCCAACCGCGACCCTAAAGCATTTCCTGACCCGGATGATATACTGCTGGATAGAAAACCGGCACACCTGAGTTACGGCGCCGGCGCTTACCGTTGTATAGGCGCCCGGCTGGCACAGTTACAGGCAAGCACCGGGCTAACCCAGTTCATAGCCGCCACGGAAGCATATACGCCTTTGCAGGACGGCACCCGCTGGCGCACCTATCCTTACCTGCAACGCGGCCCCGATTCCCTGAAACTGCAAATCAAATGGCGCTAACCATGCAATTTAAGTTGTCGAAATATGTGTACATCTCTCCCCCCATTGACGGAAAAGAAGAACCTTCCGCCAAAAGGATGCTCTACTCCCTCCGCAAGGGAATGGGCGTTACAGTAACCGGATATGCGTTACAGTTAGTGCGTGAAGGCAACTTCGCCGCTATTCCTGATGGCCTGTTCAGCACCCTGATGTATCATGACCTGATCCTGCCGGCAGATGAGGAAGAGCTGGAAGAAATCGTGATAAAGAACCAACTCGCTGCCGCAGATATGCGTGCCAATGAATACAGTGTACGGCTCACCTGCGAAGCAGACATCGTTCCGCTATTGCCGGTGCTACAGATCCGGGAATGGCTACAGGCCGCAACGCCGCCGGCAATAAAAAAGAAGCAACTGCGCATCACGCTGGAAGCCCGCAACCTGGAAGCAGCGGGCGGCCAGGTAGAAGCAGTACATGACCAGGTGGACAAGGCAGGACTTCTTGCTTCCTGCCAGCCTGTATTTCAACTGGAAAGCGGGACTTGCACCAACTGGGATTACCCGGAACAAATATTGTCTGCCACCACGATTAAGCTCGACCACATTATCCTTCAACCGGAAGTGATTCGTGAAGCGCATACCGCGATACGTATGCATGATATGCTGCTGGCACTGGAAGAAAAACTGATCTCCGGTAGCCTGCTGGCCGCTGTCAATTTTCATATAACCGTTACCGTTACATCGGAGTATGAGACACTGTTACCTTTGCTGATGAAGTCATTGACAGCACTGCGCCGGTATCGGCAGGTGACCCTGCTGGTACAGCTTTCACAGGAAGAACAGGAAAGTACCGGCACTTTCTTTTTGAAAGAAAAAGAACTGTTGAAATACCTCGATGCACAAGGCTTATTCCTGAACCTGTTGCCGGTTAAACTTCCCTGTGAATACAGGAAAGGTGACAACGGCACACATCACTATGATCCGGGCATGGTGGCATCCTTACTCACCGGAAAAAGCTTTTGCGCCACCTGTAGCTACCTTCCGCTTTGTGGTGGAGAGATAGATAAACAAGAAGGTTATAATGATAACTGCCCTGCTTTCATTCATAACTTCCCGGAGAAGGTTTACCTGAAATATAATATACCTCTTAGCTCCTGATATATGCAACAAACAGCCACTCCCGTTAAAAAGAAACTCACCTGGAACAAACATCAGTTTGCAGAAACCGTTTTGTACCTGCGTGTATTTATGACGGCATTAAACAAGGCGCTTCCAACAAACGAGCGGCAGACGTTGTATATGATCGCGAAATTATTTACGGATGCTACTGTAGAAGTGAACAGTAACCGCTTCCGCGTGGCACAGCATCTTTTTGAAAGAGGTGAACGGTACCTGCATGCATTACCCGATGAAAAAGTGATGTTAAAATCGTTCCTGGTAAACGTATACGACCGCTCAAAATCGTTGTACCATCATCGTACAGGCGACGTTGAAAAAGCCATTAGCCTGATTCATCATACCTTAAACAATAACAGGAAACTGGAAGCACAGGGGTTTCATTTCCTGCTTTTCGACCGGCTCTCGCAATATCAGAACCTCTCGCGGGTTTATTTCTCCGCAGGAAAAAAAACTGCTGCACTGGAAATGCTGTCTGATTGCCTGGTATTCCTGCTCACAGGACAGGCCACCCTCCTGGCAGATCTGAATGACCATTATGTGAAAGAATACGATGCAGATATGATAGAAATGAGGCATTCTCTTATTTGTCAGTTGCTGTTTGAAACCACCCACCGGATCCAGCAGGAAAATGACGCTGTGCAATTAGCCGCAGACTGTGCGCTTTTCTTTGAACCGATGTTGCAAAGCATTCACCGGTTTATGATCCGCAAGCCGGAAGAAGCACTTATTAAACAATGGCTGGAGATCATTCCGTTATTTTACCGGCAGCAATCCGCCGGGTTGCATGCAGCTGTTGCCGCATTTGGGTTACAGGCAGATGCAGCGGCTTTATACAAAGGTATTCCCTATAAGTTGCTGGAACAGTTTACTGCCGGGTAAACATTCATCCACAAACGTATCATTGGAAATACAAGACTATTCCAGGCTCACCATAGCTTTAATAACACCATTGGCGGGATCGAGCCAGCTGGCGAACTGGTCTTTCACCTGGTCAAAGTTTACCTGGTGTGTAATATAAGTGCCGGGCTTTATCCATCCTTTCGCAATACAGGCAATTACATGGTCGAAATCCACCCGGGTGGCGTTGCGGCTGCTCATTAAAGTCGCTTCCCGCTTATGAAATTCAGGATGACTAAAATGGATTTCTCCTTTCTGTAGTCCTATCAATACATATCGCGCGCCATGTGCCATATATTGAAAAGCGTTGTTAATAGCAGGCCCGTTGCCGGTAGCGTCTATAACCACCGTCGGCATGTCTCCACCGGTAATTTTCATTAATTGTGCGGTCACATCTTCTTCCCGGGCATTCACAACATGTGGTACCTGCAAGTGTTCTTTGCAAAAGTTTAAACGGTGGTTGTTGACGTCCAGCGCAATCACCTGGCCACCGGCAATGCGGGCCATTTCCATGGTACCCAAACCGATAGGCCCTGCGCCCACTACAAGCACGTATTCGCCTGCCTGCACCCCTGCGCGGCGCACACCATGCGCACCTATCGCCAACGGCTCTACGAGCGCCAGTTCATCCGCACCGAGGCCCTGACCATGTACCAGTGAATAGGCAGGTACAGAAAAATACGCCGTCATGCCACCATCGGCATGTACCCCGCAAACTGATATCCGGCTGCAACAATTGGGTTTCCCGGCACGACAGGCAATACATTCCCCACAATTGAAATAAGGAATAATGGTAACCAGCTCCCCCTTTTCAAATCCAGGTGCATTGCCGGTTTCCACTAATTCCCCTGCCAGCTCATGTCCCAGTACCCGCGGGTAACTGAAATAAGGCTGCGTACCTTCAAAGGCGTGGAGATCAGTACCGCATATGCCTATACGTTTTATCCGGATGATGGCCTGGCCTTCCGCTGATACCGGCATGTCCCTGTTCACATACGCAAACTCCCCCGGCTGTGTGCAAACCAATGTCTTCATTTGTCTATATTATTTATACGCCCCGCTAAATGTCAGCTATACAATTAAAAAAGGATTAACCTCGTTGATCAGGTTAATCCTCTTTTAATATCTATCTGATCTTCATCTTTATTTTCCTGCAATCTTCACCACAAACATATCATGTGGGATATCACCAGGACGCATGCCTGACAAGTTTATCACCACGTCTTTACCCTGCTGTTGCCCGCGGATAGCCTTGTTACAGCCCAGGATACTGAGCGCGGCATTCTTTGGAAGGGTATAGTTTTTTATGCGCAGTTGTTCCTGAAAATTGGTAACAATACAATACAACGCGCCTGGTTTCTGTGTAAAGAACATTTCGATATTGGCGTTTTCCTTCGATGGTTGTACCATTTTTGCAATATCGTATTTGGCCATATAGTTGGCTTCTTTCACTTCCGGGCGTTTGCCTGCACTCCATTGGCGGGTTTCTTTCCATGCTTTCGTATCGTAAATCGCTTCTCCGTTTGTTGTCAGCCAGGCACCCATGTCAATTAATTTCTGCTGCATGATAACAGGGATACGACCGTCAGCCGTGGGTCCGATGTCCAGCAACAGGTTGCCGCCACGCGCTACAATATCAACCAGGAGTATAATAAGATCACTGCTTTTCTTATAATCATTTACATTCTCCATGCGGTTATAGCCATAAGAGTAGCCGATACCCTGGCTCTCTTCCCAGGCTACACCCGGCTGCATGCCGCTGCCATATTCGGAGGTGAAATAGGTAGCTCCGTTGTTTTTACCACGCGTTTTTTTCCCCCAGCGATCATCCACTGCTACCTCATCTTTTACGGGTGATTCATTGTATAACCAGGCCAGTAATTCCGTGCTACGCCAGGCGGTGTCCGAGAGCTCCCATTCCCCATCGGAGAAGATCACGGAAGGTTTGTAACGGGTTACCAGGTCTTTGAACTGCGGGATCATCACTTCATCCACATATTTCTTTTTATCTTTCAGCCACAAAGGATTATACCACTCATACAGGGAATAGTAGTAGCCCATGCGTAAACCGGCCTTGCGCACTTCTGTTGTCAGATCGCCCAGCAGATCGCGTTTAGGCGTACCCGTTACCGCGTTCCAGGAATGGCCCCAGGACTCATTGGCTTGTTTATTATCCCACAGGCAGTACCCCTCGTGATGCTTGGAAGTCAATACCACATAGCGGGCGCCGGAGCGACGAAAAACATCCGCCCATTGGGCCGGGTCAAAAAGTGAAGCGGTAAACTGTGACTCAAACTTTTCATAGGGAAAATCTTTCCCATATTCCTTATCATGGAAAGCCTGCAGCTTTGCATTTTTACCTTCTTTTTTGGCCCGCAGGTTGTGCCAATACCATTCTGAATAGCCACCATCGCCTACTACTGCATATGACGGCACCGCATATACGCCCCAGTGAATAAAGATGCCAAACTTGGACTGGTTGAACCATTCAGGCACTCCCCGCTTGTTCAGTGAAGGCCAATCTGCCGTATAATTCTGCGCAGAAAGAGATAACATAACAAACAGTAAGCCGATTGTACTTACAATAGTTTTCTTCATAAAGGAATTTTAATTGCAAACTAAGAGGTCCCCGCAGAGACACGGTTATTACCACTAAAGTAGATGCTGTATCTGCTAAATCCAAATACCTTCTGCGCAGGTACTGATAGTATCCTCACCTGCCGTAACTTTTGCAACGCTTCGGGGCAGTTTTTTGCTGCATCGGCTGCCCGTTACAGGCATTTTACCACCAGGATCACCGTTACGACCAACAGGCTAACGGCCAGTATTCCCGTCACTACGGGCATTAAACGATTCCTGTGGGGATCATGGGCTGCTTCCAGTTGCCGCACTTTTGCCCTCACCCGCTCATATGCTTCATTATTGATTCTTTGTTCCCGGACTTCATACCGTTGCCGCATTTCCTGCTCTTTCTTTTTCAGCTTCTCTTCATACCTTCTTCTGAAAGAATCTTCATATTGTTTCAGCACTGCTGCGCTTACCCTGGTAGTATTGTGTTGAGATAAGTTCCTGTCATAGGCTGTTCTGCCGGCAGGATCTGAAAGCGTTTCATAAGCCTGCTGGATAGCTTTAAACCTTTCTTCAAAAAAGCGGTCACCATCATTTTTATCCGGATGAAATTTCTGGGAGAGTTTTCTATACGCCGTCTTAACCTGGGCATCGCTGGCATTGTTTTCTATTCCTAAAATGTAATAATAGTCTCTCATTTTTGTCGTCAGCAATACTTTTATTGTTGGATCTGATATGGCCGGTTTATACAATGGATGATGCCCGATAGATCCGGGCATCCGGCAACTAATATATAACTAAATCGGAACAAGACAAATACAGGAAACCAGGATGCCGTGTCAGCTACCGGCAACCGGCAGCAGGTCTTCCAGGGAGATATATTGGACCGGAACAGCCGTCATGGCCTTATTTACGGCAACACATGCACAGTAATCAGGATCAATATGCAATGGAAACAGCCACCAGTTTACGCCATCATACCGGGCCGTATCATTTTCAATAACAATGTCATTCAGCGGAATATATATGCCCCGGCTATCTGCTTTCATCACACTTTCCTTGATCGCCCAATACGAAAAAAAAGCGCCGACCGGATCTGCTGCTGCATGGATCTCTCCCCATTGATCATCGGTCATCATCTCTGTAAAATCTGGTAAATCAATATTTTTTATCGCTTCAATATCAATACCCACTTTTACATGCCTGCCAACAGCACAGAGAACATAATCCCCTGAGTGGGAAATATTAAAATCCACCTCGCCGGGAATATAGGGCCGGTGGTAGGGGTTATACTGTACCTGCTGTAAACAGTTGCGATCATATCCCCATCGTTGCAGCACTTCCAGCAATAGCAGTTGTCCGGCTAGGTGCAGTTGCTTATCCTGATCCGTTTTATAACGATTATTCTTTTGCTGCAAAGCATCAGGTAATAACGAAAGATATTCACCAAAAAGTTGTGGTGATAAATGACTTGTTAAGCGGGTACAAAAAACTTCCATCATCTTTAATAATTATTCCGGCAGCTTTTTAAATTTGATTATACCGGTAAATTTAACGAAATTGTATAGCCTTTGAAGAACCCAACTGAAAAATCCGGAAACCAGTTATTTTATTTGTAAACCTAATTTTAACCATTTATGACGCGACGGACCATACTAGTGATCGATGATGATGCCGATGACAGAACTTTTTTTAAAGAAGCGATGAAGGAAGTATCACCGGAAATAGAAACCTACACCTGTGAAAGCGGGATACAGGCGATTGCACTGCTATCTGACGAAACACTACTCCCTCCCGACTATATCTTCCTTGATTTAAATATGCCATTAATGAATGGTAAGGAATGTTTGCTGGAATTAGGCAAGATCCTTCACCGGCAACTGACAAAGATTATTGTGCTCAGTACTTCAGCTTTGAAGGAAGATATGGAAGATAGTATCCGGCTCGGGGCAAAACTCTTTCTGACCAAACCCAACTCTTTTGAAGGCTTATGTAAAATACTCAAAGACGTAATAGAAGAAGGGTGGCAAAAACAATTCTTAAAGCGGTAATAACAGGTCATATAAAATTATTTTACACTATAAAAATAAAGATAAACTATCCATAACCCACGCTGGTATGCTCCCCCAGCTTTATAGCATAAATGTTTATTTCAACAACACAGATAGACGGCTTCCATCATTTATTTTTTTTTAGTTTTGTAACATGCTAAAGAACAAAATAGGAGCTGTTTCAGATCGGTTTAAAAGGGTCTTTAACTTCCTCGTTGGCTTCCCGGATGAAGTTTCTTTTGAAAACCGGAACTTCAACTCTATCTGCATTATTGCACTCCTTGTTATTTTGTTCAATATCCCATTTGATATTATTATCGGGTTAAAGGCAACTACCTACCTCCTTCTTGGCATGTTTGTGGCGCTGGCCAGCCTGTACTACCTGTCCAGGTTCAGGAACAAGCCTGTCCTTAGTATGAGCATCAGTATTATACTGATCAATGCCCTTTTTGGGGTAAATTATTTCTTCAGCTCCGGCATTGAAGGCTCCTCCCTGTTGATCTATACCCTGACCTTTTTCCTGATCATGCTGGTATCTCCGCGGCAGTATGGCTGGTGGCTGCTCCTCAACCTGCTGGTAGTAACCTGCCTGGTTATTTATGAATATTATCATCCGGAGAGCATTCCGCGCGTATACAGCGATCGCAGCTACTTCTTTGCGGACCTGATGTACGCCTATGTAACCGGTATTATGGTTATTTTCTGCGGAACGCTTTACCTTAAAAGGGTCTATAACACAGAAAAGCAGAAAGGAGAAGAGAAAAACAAGGTACTGGAGAGCATGAATACCGAGAAAAACAAGCTCTTTTCTATCATCTCCCACGATTTACGCAGTCCGATGGCCAATATCCAGTCGTACCTGGAATTGATGAAGGACATGGAATTGCCGCAGGAAGATAAAAAACAGCTGGAAGCAGAACTACTGCAAATGGTCAATAATACCCAGGAGATGCTGTACAACATGCTTTCCTGGTCCAAAACGCAGTTACAGGGCCTCGCCGTTAACCTGGCCCCTGTTAACATTGCGGAAGCAGTCACCCCTATCCTGAAGATCAACGATACGTTGATCTCAAAAAAAAAGATTACCCTCCAGCATCAGATCGATCCTTCTCTTGAAGCCATCGCAGACCTCAATATGCTGCAACTGATCATACGCAATATCATCGGGAATGCCATCAAATTCACCCCCGCCGGAGGTAGTATCTATATCAGGGCAGATAAACAGGGCGATGAATGCATATTGACCGTAGAAGACACCGGCACCGGTATCGATCCCCGGTGGAAGGAAGAGATCTTTTCCCTCAAAGCCAGGTCCACTTTCGGAACCGGTAATGAAAAAGGGATCGGTTTAGGACTTTACCTCTGCAAAGAATACACTGCCGCCCAACATGGCAGGATATGGTTTGAACCCAATAGAAAAGTGGGAAGCGCGTTTTACTTAGCTCTACCGACGAGGATTAAAGGATGATAGGATTTATAGGATGGGTGTTTTGCTGTTTAATATTATTTGCTGTTTAATATTAAAAACAACAAAACACCCATCCTATAAATCCTATCATCCTTTAATCCTGGTCCAGTGTTTTTAGGGCCAGGTAAGCCATCAGGCCGGCACCGGTTTCGAGTGCATGATCATCGGCATCAAAAGTGGCGGTATGCAGGCCGGATATGATACCTTTTTCCTCATTACGTACGCCCAGCCGGTAAAAGCAGGCATCCGCCACCTGTGAATAGTAGGCAAAATCTTCTGCCGCCATCCAGATGTCGAGGTCCAGTACATTGTCTTCTCCTAAAAAATCTATAGCATGGGCGCGGGTGGCCGCAGTTAACTTATCTTCATTGATCAGTACAGGATAGCCTTTGCGGATCTCGATATCACAGCTACCTTCCATACTTTCCGCCAGGGTAACCGCCATTTTCCGGATCTTGTCATGCGCTTCTTTGCGCCATTGCTCGTCCAGCGAACGGAAGGTACCTTCCAGTCTTACTTCATCCGGAATAACATTACTGGCGCCGTTGGCGATCATCCTGCCAAATGACAGTACCGAAGGTGACATCACATTTGCCCGCCGGCTGACGATCTGCTGCAAGGCAATCACCATATGACAGGCAATCACCACAGGATCGATCCCCAGGTGTGGCATGGCGCCATGACCGCCTTTCCCTTTTACGGTGATGAATATCTCATCATTGCTGGCCATATAACGGCCGCCCCGGAAACCTACTTTTCCGGCAGGCAGCTCCGGCATGGTGTGTTGCCCCAGAATACTGAGTGGACGCGGGTTTTCCAGCACCCCTTCTTTGATCATGATACTGGCGCCTCCCGGTACCAGTTCTTCCGCCGGCTGAAAAATAAATTTTATGGTTCCTGAAAAATCAGCTTTCAGGCTGTTAAGGATCGCGGCGGTAGTGAGTAACGAAGAGGTGTGTACATCATGACCACAGGCATGCATCACGCCACTGTTCTGCGACTTATAAGCCACGTCATTCAGCTCTGTGATAGGCAATGCATCGATATCGGCGCGTAAGGCCACTACCCTGTCACTACCGGGCTTGTCGCCCTTCACGAGCGCAACGATGCCGGTATTAGCCATCGGTTGGAAAGGAATATGGAGTGCCTGTAGTTTTTCCGCCACAAAAGCGGCGGTATTATATTCCTTAAAAGAGAGTTCCGGGTGTGCATGCAGGTGGCGGCGGTTAGCCACTGTTTCCGTCTGCAGTTGGCTGGCCAGCTGCCGGATCTTTTCTTTCAGCATGGGTGATGGTATTTGTTTCTTTTGCCTGGAATGTTTTTACAAAATAATCATACCGGTAACGGCTATACCCTGTATGAGTAATCCCCCGCACCTGAATATTCCCCAAGTATACACTTTTTTATCTGCCTGAAAAGCGATAAGTGCTGAAGATGGTTGCAGCAGGGCCATTACCATTTTCAGCACTTATCGCTTTCCGGTTTTTTTTACGGGAGATGATTAACTTATCTTTTACAACTGTGCGGCACTGTCTTCATCAATAAAAAGAACAGCCGCCGCATGTGTGCGCAGTATCGTAGAAGGGTATTTTTCCTGAATGGCATCATGCAGGGTATGATATACCGCGGCAGCTTTTTTCTCACCCGGTACCATACAATAAATAAAGGCCGCTTTCATCAGGGCAGGAACCGTTAAGGTAACAGCATGCACCGGTACCGCTTCCAGGGTAGCGAAGCAGCCGTCATTCACCTGTTGGCGGCGGCATGCCTCATCGAGTTCCACCACCTTCACTAATAACGGATCGTTGAAATCAGCTACATGTGGATCATTGAAAGCGATGTGCGCATTTTCCCCGATACCCATGTGTACAATATCAGCCGGATACTGTTCCAGCAAAGCCGCGTAGCGACTGCATTCTGCCGGCAGATCAGCGGCATTGCCATTGATATAATGTACTGCTGCAAAAGGAAGTTTGCCGAAGATCCTTTCCTTCAGGAAGTTGCCAAAGCCTTGTGGCGCCGATGCCGGCAAGCCCACATATTCATCCATATGAAAGGCGCGCACCCGCTGCCAGTCAATACCGGTATGCGCTACCAGCGCCGACAGGAATTCATTCTGCGAAGGCGCAGCTGCAAAGATGATGTTTACACTTTCCTTTGCCGCCAGTAATTGAATAATTTTATCAGCGGCTATACTGGCAGCAGCAGCTCCCATGGCTGCACGGCTGGCATAACGCTGTACCTGTAACAGGTCAGTTGTTGTTGTAATGTTGTTCATTATTAATATCTTCTCTTAAATATTATGAATGATCAGCGGTATACCTGATATGACCTTCTACCATAACCGTAGAAATCCTGATGTCATCATTAAAGATGACAATATCCGCATCCTTGCCTGCCACCAGCGATCCTTTCCTGTCTGCAATACCCATAATGGCCGCAGGGGAAGTACTGATCATTTGTATGGCATCTGTTATAGGTACACCCGCCAGCTGCACCATGTTGCGTACCAGCCGGTCGGCAGTAGCAACGCTGCCCGCAAAAGAGCTGCGGTCCGGCAGTTTGGCGACATCATCTTCTACGATTACCCGGAGGCCGTTTTCTAAACCGCCCAGGATACTTTCACCGGGTGGCATGCCTGCGGCACGCATGGCATCTGTAATCAAAGCAATTTTATCCGGTCCTTTTATTTTGTAAACCAGCTTCAGTAATGGCGCAGGTAAATGAATACCGTCCGCAATAATTTCAACCGTCATTTCATCCAGCAGAAAAGCACTTTCTATCACGCCCGCATAACGGAAAGCGTTGCGGCGCGTAACGCCGGACATCGCAGAATACATATGGGTAAGGTGCGTATAGCCGTTTTCGAAAGCTTCCAGCATTTCTTCATAGATCGCATCTGTGTGCGCCGCAGCAGGCAAAATGCCTTTGCTGCGCAGATAGCGGCCAAAAGGCAACGCACCCGGTAACTCCGGCGCTGCACTCCACCGTACTACATCATCAGATGCTGCCAGCACTTCTTTGTACTCCGCTTCATCAGGATTGCGGATATAACGCGGGTCCTGTGCGCCCCGCTGACTCATCGCCACATAAGGCCCTTCCAGGTGCAGTCCCAGGAAACGGGCGCCGGCAACATTGCGTTTGTTGGCCGCATCATATACTTCCAGCGTTTTCAACAGGCTGGCCTTATCGCTGCTCAAAGTAGTAGGTACCATTGAAGTAGTACCGTACTGCAAATGCTTCTCCGCTACTTTTAAAAACGCGTTTACATCTCCATCCATGAAATCATGACCACCGCCCCCATGAATATGTAGGTCAATAAATCCCGGCGCTATGTATTGTCCGCCGGCATCTATTTCTATGGCATCCGGCGCAGGAATATCACGGTCGCTTACCGCAAGGATCCGGCTACCTTCCGTTAACAGCGTGCCCCCGCGGATGATACGGTAAGGCGTAACTATATTTCCGTTAAAAATTTTATACTTCTTCTGTTCCATGTAATTGCTTTTCCGGATGAATTTGAATCGGCGAACGCACCACTTTCCAGCTCCTGAGTGTATGTCCGTAAAAGGCGTAGAATATCAGGTACAGATAACAAGGGAATAATACCCAGTAGGCATAACGCACACCATGCAGATCGGCAAAATAGCCGTACAATGGCGGCAGCAGGGCATTTCCGCTCAACCCCATGATCATCAGCGACGCGCCCAGTTTTGTAAAGCGTCCCAGTCCGTCCAGCGCCAGTGGCCATATACCGGCCCATACCAGCGAGTTGGCAAAACCCAGCAACACCACAAACCAGATGGACATATCAGTGGTATGTCCCAGCAGACGTACTTCCCCATGCATATAAATAATGCCGAGTGTAAACATAGCCCCCAGCACCGTGCAGATCCGCAAGGCATTTACCTGGCTGATAAACCGCGGGATGGTGGCAATACCCAGCAGGTAACCACAGATGGTGACAAACAGCGTATACGACGGAAACGTTTTTGCTTCCAACAGTGGAATATGCATAGAACCGGCATAGCCGATAATGGTATCAATAGCTACTACCTGTGTGCCCACATGTAAAAAGATAGCCAGTGCGCCCAATATGAGATGCGGAAATCCGAAGATGTTTTTTTTACCTGCGTTGGCAGTAGCCAGCGCACCATCTTCCTGTTCTGTATTAATTTCCGGTAAGGGAGAATAACGTACCAGCATACCCAATACAAACAGCACGGCGGCAACAATGGCATAGGGCGCGATCACCCGCCGGATCAATTCATCCAGTGCGGCTCCGCGTGCCTCACCTGTCATATGTTGCAACTGCGCAAAGAGGCTACTGTCTGTTGGTTTCAGGATCACCGCTGCAAAGATCAGCGGTGCTATGATACCCGCACCTTTATTACAGATACCCATGATACTGATACGCTGCGCCGCACTTTCCTTGGGTCCTAAAATAGTGATGTACGGATTGGCAGCAGTTTGCAAAATTGCCAGTCCCAATCCAATGGTAAACAATCCCAGTAAAAAGATCTCATAGGTGCGTGTAAGCGCGGCAGGAATAAAGATAAAGGCGCCCACCGCCATCACCCAGAAACCTATCATCATGCCCTTTTTAAATCCTACCGCTTTTAAGAGATAGGAAGAAGGAACAGACATGACGAAGTAGGAAATGTAGAATGCAAAAGCCACGAGGTACGATTGAAAATTCGTTAGCTCGCAGGCTATTTTAAAGTAAGGTATCAGGATGGCATTCACCCACGTCACAAACCCGAATATAAAAAACAGCATCCCTATGATGAGGATGGATATAACGGTATCGCGCCTACTGAGTTCGCTGACTTCTACCGTGGTGGATGTTGATTTCATAATTATAATTTCAGATACCTTATAAATCAATTACAACGTTGGTTCCCATCCCTGCTCATAGTCGCGCTTCCAGAATTTCTGTGCAACCGCATCGTTCAGGATATGCCCGTTCGTTGTGTCAATATGCAGTGCATTGCCGGAACGCAGGGAGATATTGCCCAACTGGCAAAGCAGGGTGCTTTGATAACCGCCGAGGATATCCGCATTCAGCGTTGCACCCTTCTGGATCCCTGCAAAGAAATTCTGGATATGCAGTGCATCCAGGCTTTCAGCAGGGTTCATCAGGTTGCGCGGATCAATGATTGTCTGATTCTTTACTTCTTTCACTACTTTATTATCCAGGTCATAGATCACGTAAGCGTTACCATCTATTGCCAGTGAACCTTTCTCTCCATAAAAAATAACACCTACGGAATTACCTTCCACCGTGCGGCCATTGCAGCTGCGGCCTTCCCATGTCATACTGGTATTGTTGGGAAATTCCAGGGTGATCACCTGTGTATCCGGTGTTTCCCAATCATCTTTATAACGGTAACGTCCCCCCGCAGAAGTAACGCGGCTTGGATAATCAACACCCAGGCCCCAACGCATCAGGTCAATCATATGTGTACCGTTGTTGAGTGCTTCACCGGTACCCCAGTTCCAGAACCAATGCCAGTTATAATGAATCAGGTTATCTTTCAGCGCACGACGGGGAGCAGGACCCTGCCACAGCTCATAGTTGAGCCAGGATGGCACGTCTATTTCCTTGCCAACACCGATAGACGCCCGGTTATTGGTATACCAGCCTTTTGCAAAATAGGCGCGGCCGATTGTACCTTCCTGTACTTCGCGGATACCCGCGGCTACATTTGGCCAGGAACGGCGCTGGTTACCCATCTGTATCACCGTTTTATATTTATCGGCTACTTTTACCAGCAGCTCTCCTTCATACGGATTATGGCTGCATGGTTTTTCCAGGTATACATGTTTTCCTGCTTTGGCAGCCAGGATAGCAGCCGGCGCATGCCAGTGATCCGGTGCTGCTACTACCAGTGCATCCATGTTCTTATTTTCCAGCGCCTTCCTGAAATCGGGTACTGCTTTCGGTTTCGATTTCGTAATACCATATACGCTGTTGATACATTTCTCTGCAGCACGACTGTCTACATCAGAAACAGAAATCACTTCACAATTCTTCTGACGGGAATAATTATTGGCCAAAGCCAGGCCGCGTGAGTTTACGCCCATCATACCCACCCGGATACGATCATTGGAACCCATAATGCGGGAATAGCTGGCAGCACTAAAGCCGGGTATCGGTAATACCGCGCTTAACGCTATAGCTGCCGTACCCTTAGCGGTGTTTTTCAAAAAATTTCTACGGGACGCCTTCATAATATGAATGATTTTGTTATTTATAAATTTTGATATTTTGTTTCAATAGAAAAGCTATTACTGCATAAATATCCAAATGATTAAATGTTCATTTTTTGTTTGCGGGCTTTTTTGTAGATATCAGCGAGTAATACCGGTGCGCCGCCTTTACGCTTGCTTTCATCGGCTGCTTCCATAAAGGCCAGGATTTCCAGTGTTTCTTCCGGTTTTACAGGAGATACGCCGGTTCTGAAAAAGGTAGCGATCTGCAACAGTAATGATTCATATCCTTTAAAGGGGCCCAGCGTCATGTTTCCTTTTTCCCCGAATACACGGGCGCCGAAATCATATTTGCCGCTGCGTGTTCCGCGGAAGGTACCGATACGGTCATCTTCCCACATACCTACCGCCACATCTGTGTCGGTGGTATGAAAACGGGTAACCGACTTACAACCGGTACCCATTACTGTATATAATGTTTCCACGCCGTGGATGCCGTACCAGAAAAGATCGGGATGCGTTACTTCCAGCGATGCGGGGCTGTATGCATCTGCGCCGATCACTTTACCGATAACGCCGTCCTGTGCAATTTGTTGCGCGCCATCCATATAGCGCAGCGATGAAGCGGAAAATACCGGTGCATTATATTTTGCAGCAGCGGCAAAGATGGCCATTCCATCTGCCAGCGAAGCCGCCAGCGGTTTATCTATAAATACTTTTTTACCAGCCTTCAGCGCCGGCAATGCCTGCGCCAGGTGCGGACGGCCATCATTCGATTCTACCAGTACCACATCTACCTTCTCTAATAATGCTGCGATAGAATCCACTATCTCTACACCCATCGCTTTCACCTGCTCAACAAATTCCGGCATGCGTTTTTTGTTGCCTTCAATATCCGGACTTGATTGCGGAAAAGCTGCCACTACCCGCATGCCTTCCAGACCGGCTACCGGAGTGGAACTATTAAAGCCCTTGGTAAAGGCAGGTGCATGTGAGGTATCAAGACCAATGATACCGATCCTGATAATCGCCTGTTTTCCGGGCGAAGCCATTCCATACAATGGTTTTAAACCAGCGAGCAAGCCTGCTCCTACACCGGCTATAGCGGTAGTCCGGATAAATCTTCGTCTGTTAAATGATGTTGTCATAAATATGAAGAGATTTTGGTATCAGGTATGAAAAACGGGTACGTACCCGAAAAGTAATTCTTTTTTTGAGAACACACAATGTTTTTTACAAAAAATCACGCTGCACTTTCTTTTAATTTAGAAAGAATGTAGCTACCTTTCGGTAACGTACCCGAAAACAGGACAGATCAACCGGAAAAAGAGTAAGACTATTTTGAATATATGAGACGTTTCACCATAATTATTTTACTGATGGTCGTGACAGCCGGTATTTACCTGCTGGTAAAAAAACAGGGAAACCCCACGTTTACACAGCCGATAGAAGTCACGCTACAACTGGATTCCACCACATTGGGTATCAGCACCATCATTTCAGACCTGGATGTTCCCTGGGAAATAGCCTGGGGACCAGATAATCAGATCTTTTACACCGAACAAAGCGGCACCATCAGCAAAGTTGATCCGCATACCGGCCGCAAAAAACTATTGCTGACCGTACCGGATGTGTACCGGCAACGCAGTCTGGGCATGTTGGGCATGGCCATCTATTCCGGTAAAAAACAAACTTATGTGTTGGTGGATTATACCCACATGAAACAGGATTCTACCATTGTGTCGCGGCTGGTACGCTATACCTACGCCACCGACACGTTGAAAGATCCGCTGCAGCTGCTGGAACTTCCCGGCAACACCGGTCACAATGGCGCACGTGTAGCTATCTCACAAGATGGCAAAGTATTGTACGCCACCGGCGATGCCGCCCGTGACCAGAATGCACCCGATACGGCCTCCCTGAATGGAAAAGTATTACGACTCAATATCGATGGATCTGTACCGGCAGACAATCCCTATCCCGGCAATTACATGTGGTCCAGGGGACACCGGAATATCCAGGGACTGGTATGTACGCCCGAAGGCAACATCTTTGCCGCTGAACATGGCGACGCTACGGACGATGAAATTAATCATATTAAAAAAGCCGGCTACTACGGGTGGGCCAGGATAGAAGGATATGCTGACCGCCCCGATGAAAAAACACATGCGGACTCCTTCCCTTTTATTGCTCCCCTGAAAGCATGGACACCTACTATTGCACCCGCCGGCATTGACTATTATCATTCGGATAAAATTCCTGAATGGCGAAACAGTCTTTTACTAGGTACCCTCAAAACTGCCAGTCTGCGGGCTTTACAGCTTAATGCCACCCAGGATGCCATCACGGGTGAACAAGTCTACCTCACCGGGAAATTCGGCCGGCTGCGTGATCTCTGCATTTCACCGGATGGTGATGTGTATGTAGCCACCAGCAATCGTGACTGGAATCCCGGCAAAGGATTCCCCCTACCGCATGACGACCGGATCCTGCGCATTGCTAAAGTACAGGCGGATGATAAGATACCGGCAACAGCTACACGCGAAACAGCTGATACGAAAAAAAACACGCCCGTCTCAAAAGGCGCCGGTATCTATAAAAGCTACTGCGAATCCTGTCACAAACCGGATGGCAAAGGCGTTACCGCCTCCTTCCCTGCGCTGGACAACAACCCGCTGGTAACAGGAAAGGTACCACCCCTCCTGCAAATAATATTGCAGGGTCGCACCGGCGCTACCAAAAATAAAAACAGTACCTATGGCGAACAGATGCCCGCTTTCAGTTTCCTCAGCGACACTGACATTGCAGCATTAGCCACCTATATACGCAGCAGCTGGAGTAATACAGCAGACAGCGTAACCATCACCGACGTCACAAAAGAAAGAAAGCCGTAATCACAAAAAATAAAGCGATGAAGCAAAATATTATCTTTACCGGCATGGCAGCAGTATTGCTGTCGTGTGGAACTACACCAAAAAAGCAGTCCACTATGCAGCTGATTGCACTCAATCCCGGACATTTCCACGCAGCACTGGTACAGCAACAAATGTATCCGGGTATCGATACCACCATAAAAGTATTTGCGCCTGAAGGACCGGAAGTAAAGCAATACCTGGCCACTATTGATGGGTTCAATAAAAAGGCCGAACCGCATGTATCATGGGCTACCGATGTATATACCGGTCCGGACTACCTGGAAAAAATGCTGCAATCTCCTCCCGGCAATATAGTAGTGATAGCCGGCAACAACCGCCTGAAAGCCACTTACATCCGTCGTTCCGTAAATGCGGGCATGCACGTACTCGCAGATAAGCCCATGGCTATTGACGCTGCGGGCTTCGACTCGCTCCAGGCAGCCTTCAGTGAGGCCGCACAGCATAAAGTTCAGCTCTATGATATCATGACCGAACGTTACGACATTCATAACACCTTGCAGCGGGAACTGGCACTCCTACCCGATGTATTTGGCACACTGGAAAAAGGCAGCACCGGTGATCCTTCCGTGATCAAAAACAGTGTACATCATTTCAAAAAACTGGTAGCCGGCAAAACACTGGTACGCCCTGCCTGGTACCTGGATGTAGCACAACAGGGAGAAGGCATTACAGATGTAACCACTCATCTTGTAGACCTGGTACAATGGACCTGTTTCCCCGATCAGATCATTGACTACAAACAGGATATCCGGATAGAAGGCGCCCATCGGGAGGCCACCCCGATGACGTTACAGCAATACACAGATATTACCGGGCAAACCTCTTTCCCTGATTATCTGCAGAAAGATATAGATAAAGACAGCCTGTTGCAGGTGTATGCCAACGGTGAATTTACCTACACCATCAAAGGCGTACATGCAGCAGTATCTGTAAAATGGAATTACCAGGCGCCCGAAGGTACCGGCGATACACACTATTCCCTGCTTCGTGGCACCAAAGCAAAGCTGATCATCCGCCAGGGCGCGGAACAGGGCTACCGGCCTGTGTTGTACATTGAACCGGCGCAACTTAACGATGCCGCCTATACGAAAGTATTGCAGGCAAAGATCGGTGAACTGGCAAAAAAATATCCGGGACTATCCCTGAAGCAGGATGCCAAAGGATGGGAAGTGGAGGTTGCTGAAGAACTAAAGAAAAAACACGAAGAACTCTTTGCAAAAGTAATGCAGCAGTTCCTGGTATACGTAAAAAATAACAATATGCCTGCCTGGGAAGTACCCAACATGTTAGCGAAATATTATACCACCACACAGGCGCTGGCGGTAGCAAAAAAGAGTGGAACAAATCCGTGAATTATACATTTGCATAAAATTGGCAGGCAAATCATAACATTTTCAGCATGAAAAAAAAGGAAGCCGAACAACCCCTCGGCGTAAAGGAAATTGCAAGAAGGGCCAACGTAGCCATTGCTACGGTGGACAGGGTTATCCATAACAGGCCCGGCGTTTCCCAAAAAACAAAAAGCAAGATAGAAAGCATCATAAAGGAGTTAAACTATCAACCCAATATTCTGGCGCAGCGGCTGGCCTCGCGGAATGTACTGCGGCTGGTGACCCTGCTCCCTGAAGTATCTTCCGCTGAAACAGATTTCTGGACGCTCCCCGTTGCAGGCATTAAGAAAGCAGAAGAGGAGATCAAACAGTTTGGCGTTAAAGTAGATAAGTATTTTTTTGATCTCAACGATAGAAAATCCTTTGTAAAAATAGCCAAACAGCTCCTGAAAGAACCGATAGACGGCATCCTGCTGGCGCCTTCGTTCATTGAGGAATCTACTTCGTTTATCCGTGCCTGTAGTAAGCAGAATATTCCATACGTGTTTATCAACTCGGACCTTCCTAACCAGGAAAGTCTTTGTTATATTGGTCCGGATCTCTTCCACAGCGGCTACCAGGCCGGTCAGCTGATCAACTTCTGCACCACGCGCAACAGCCGGGTGCTGGTACTGAATATTTCCAGGGAGATAGAAGATCATCATCACCTGTTGAGAAAAGAAGAAGGACTACGTGCTTATTTTAAAGAAACAAAAAGGCCGGTTGTTAAAGTAGATATCCGGCAAACAGATCAGCATTCTATAGAGAAAGAACTGGCCAGAGTAATGAAACAGTATGCAGATATCCGCGCTGTTTTTGTTACCAACTCCCGTGTATCTGCTGTATCACGCTATCTCGAAAAAACAGGTAAGCATGACCTCTTACTGATCGGTTATGACTTTACACATGACAACGTTATCTCACTGGATCAGGGCCATATTGATTTCCTGATTTGTCAGCAGCCGCAGGAACAGGGCTACCGGGGTGTCATGGCATTATATCAGCGACTGGTGCTGAAAATGCCGGTAGATAAAACCTACTTCATGCCCATCGATATTATCACCAAAGAAAATCACGCATTTTACAGGAATTGATGTGGGCTAGGTCCATCAATCACAACACGACCGGGGCCCGGGGCTAAAGCCACCGGGCCTCTATTTCCAGTATGCACAATGACTGGAGATATGTGATACTATACCACACATCAGTTGCAACAGCACCGGCTTATGCTTTTTCCAGGAAATTTTTAAGAGAGGTATTAACGATATAATCCCATCCACCTGCAAAGCTTTCTCTTGCAAAGTCTTTCTTGTCGCCGGGGAAGGTTTCCAGACCAGTGTGTGTGAGTTTTAAACGCGTTTTATCGCCTTCAGGAAATAACTCAAACGTTACGGCTGATTCACCCGGATAATCCTTATACTTCCAGGTGTAGGACAGCTTCTTATTGTCAACAACTTCTGTCACTTTACACAGATGAACATATTGTTCATCATCACTTCCTCCGGAAAACTGGAATTCAAATCCCTCTTCCGGCTTAAATGCGGCAATATCAAAGTACCATTGTTTCATTTTACTGTTATCCGTCAAGGCTTCCCAAACCTTGCTAACAGGCGCATCGAGCGTACGTTCTACTACGAGTGGTTCGTGGTTCATATGAAAGTAATATTTGAGGTGATGAATTATTTTTCGCGTGTTTTATTTTTGTCTTTAAGAAGAAAAGCTTCCAGCGAATCCAGTTTCGTATGCCAGAACTGCCGGTATTTTTCTATCCATTCCGATACGGCTTTCAATTGCCGCAGATCCGTTGTACAATGCCTTTCGCGCCCCTGCTGTTTCACAACAACAAGACCACATTCCGTCAGTATCCTGATATGTTTTGATATGGCTGGCCTGCTGATATCAAAATGCGCCGCTACCGTATTCAGGTTCAACGACTGCCCCGCCAGCAGGTGGATGATCTCCCGCCGTGTAGGATCTGCGATTGCCTGAAAAACATCTCTTCTCATAATCTGTAACCGTTTGGTTACAAATGTAAGAAAAAAAATCCCGGTCAAACAAATACAAAATATAAAGGATGGACTTTATTTAGTGAAAGATGAAAGCATTAAATGGGGAAATAACCATCGGATAATTAAATAACCTTATACATAAAGCGTTTCAGGGCACGCATCTCACATAAAAGAAGAGAATATATTTGGCTTGGTAGTTAATAAAAGTTACCTTTAACAGATATCTTTTAATATTTTATAATGACTACAAAATTTATCGGAACTGTAAAGTTCTTCAACGAAAGTAAAGGTTTTGGCTTTATCAAACATGATGAATCTGCTAAAGAAACTTTTGTACATGTAAACGGCCTTATTCATGAGATCCAGCAGGATGACCGCGTGGAGTTCGAATTAGAAGAAGGAAGAAAAGGCATGAATGCAGTAAAAGTAAGACGTATAGACTAAGCTAGCTTACCTTTATACAACATTAAAAAAGGGCTAACCGAAAAGTAAAACTTTGGTCAGCCCTATTTTTTTGTGCTTATCGCTGTAAGGCTTCCGCCTTGTCAATACCACGCTTCAGTCTATCCCACAAATTGTGGTCAATCACCTGCACAATATCAAATACCACCAGCCCTTCAGATTGATTCAGACAAAGATCAATATCATCTTCAATATGCGAAAAGTTATTCGCGTAAATGCTGCCGTATACCGCACACGCCCCGTTGATCAACCTGTTGCCTCTCGCAAGGCCATATTCAATTGATTCAGGATCGTTGATACCGTAAGCCCTCTCCAGGTATACACCATTCATAAAAACATCCAGTTGCTCGGCAAAGCCGCTTTTCATATACGCAGGCGTAGCCCAGCTATAATCTTTGGAGGCATCATACTGCTCACTTGCCCAGTTCTGCCCCTTCTCATACATAGAACCATACCAGGAGGCAGACCAATACTCCAGCTTCACCTGCGGCTTGATCGCTTTAATTTCTTCCTTTGTTCTTTTAATGAAATCGTGGATCACCATAGACCGGAACTCAAACCACTGTTTTGCAAAAGGACCATCCTTTCTGGCATAACCATCTGCTGTTTTCTCCCAGGAAAATATATCCTGCGGGAAATTCGGTACCTGCCGCCCGATATAGGCTTCAAACTTCTTACGGGTAAAATCAGAGAAGTCTGTTTCCACATCTGAGTAGCGGCAATAATCTAAAACATAGCCCTCAAAATCATAATTGGTCACCAGCTCTCTGATAAAGCCCAACGCATACTCCTGCGCTTCGGGTAGCAACGGATTAATAAAGGCGGCCACTTTGGTAACATCATCCTTGATATCCGTTAATCCCTGCGGCGTGTTCTGAATGGCTGTACGCTTTGCCCAGTAAGGATCTTCATAGGCAGGCCCTCTCCTGCTGGACGGATCACCAGCAGGAAACAATGTGGTAGAAACACTTACCTTCAGTCCTCTCTTTTTGGATTCATCAATAAAAACCTGGAGATAATCCCACTTCACATTCCTTGAAACATTCCTCACCCGTTTCAGCTGCTTCATGCGCTTCGTTTTCTTATACAGCACATCACCATAAATAGGGCGCACATCTACCACGATCTGATTAAAGCCGGCTTCTTTTGTTTTGTCAAGATAATACCGGATAGAATCGCGGTTAGAAAAACGCTCAAAATTGGCTTCGGCATCAAACCACAGATACTTGGGCTTTTCAGCTTTCACAGTATCCGTTACCGTTGGCGTCTGTTCCTTTGTTGTATGCTTGTCTTCCTTCAACGGCAACAAGCATAATAATAACCATAACATAAGCACGTGTTTTTTATGATCAATTCCATCCTGGGTTCTGCACCAGCACAGTTGGATTTTTATCCATTTCAGATTGAGGTACAGGATAGAGATACATTTCTGGTTTGAACACGCGGTCCTCTACTTTTATAATGTTGTAGTGTAATGATCCGTCGCCATTCTTCGTTACCCTTATGCCATGTATAGGCACGCCCAATGTTGATTCTGCAATCTTCCAGCGTCTCACATCCCAGAAGCGTTGCTTTTCAAAAGCCATTTCCACCGCCCTTTCATTCCAGATACGTTTACGCAGATCTGCCTGTGATAATCCTGTTGGTAAATCGGCGATACCTGCCCTGCGACGGATAACATTCACAGCTTCATACACGTCAGGAGAAGGGCCTGCTGCTTCATTCTGCGCTTCAGCATAGTTGAGATAGATCTCTGCGAAACGGAAAATCGGGAAGTAGCGTTTTACACCACTTTGACTATTTGCGTTTTGAAACTTGCGCATGTAATATCCTGTTTTCGTCCAGTCGCCACCAATAGCGGGGTCCTGGTTGCCGCCGGGCAGCATGCTTAACACCGTGTTCTGGTAAGTAACACCATGATAGTTGATAGACGCTGCCAGCCTTGGATCACGGTCCTTGTAAGGATCCTGCGGATCGTATCCGGAAGTGAGGTCTGTAATCAGTTTACCATTCTTCATTTCATATTTATCTATCAGGTCCTGGGTTGGATTGGTACCACCCCAGCCAATACCTGCCGGTTCTGCCACTGCTGCATTAAAGGCCTCGGCCTGATTAGTGAGCATCACTTCATTGTTATCTGAAAACAGGAAGATATTCTGATAACTGTTGAACAGGGAATATTTTCCATCTGCGATAATACTTTTGGAGATGTCTGCCGCAGCCTGCCATCTCGCCAGATCATTGGATGGATTATTTAACGGGCTGGCGTAATACAGCAACAGTCTCGATTTCAGTGCTTTCACCAATGTTTTGGTAGCCCGTCCGATATTACCACGGTTCATATCAAGCGATGGATTGGAAGGATTGCTACCAAACCACACCAATGGTATTTCCGGGTTATTGAAGCAGTTATCCAGATCGCTTAAAATAGCTACCACCACCTCATCATAACTGGCTCTTGTGGCGAGTCTGAGTGCCTCATCTCCGGCGCCCAGTGGTTCTTTAATAATAGGGATACCACCATAACGCTTCAGCAATTCAAAATAATTATAAGCGCGCAGGAAATACGCCTCCCCTTTCATTCTTTGTGGGGTCAGATCCGTTTCTTTGGACAGCCCCAGGTACTTGTTGGGTACATTGTCGATTTTACTCAGGAACAGGTTACATTTCCGGATCGTCGCATAACACGTCCCCCATACTGATTCGGGGTTATCACTGGCATTCCAGGAGCCATTCTGAAATTTATCAGACGGCGTACCTGCGAAGGAGTTATCGGCTTCATCGCAGGCGGCAGCCAAAGGTGAATTTCCCAGGTCCATGAAACTACCGGGCCGGTTAAGTGTATTGGCATAGATATCTGTCAAAAATTGACTGGTCAGATCGATGTCGTTAAAAACCTTTACTTCGTCGTAATCCAGTTCAGGCGCCTGATCCAGGATCTTCTTACAGGAAGTGGACAGCAGGATGCCAAGGAAGCCAAGCAGGTAAATAATTCTTTTCATATAATTAGTTTTTCCTTCCGGAGAGATGATTTAGAAAGTAACCGTTGCACCAAAATTGTAGATCTTTTGCTGAGGATAATAGGTACCATCACCTGATGGCGCTTCCGGATCAAACTGGAAATCTTTCATATCCTTCATCCATGTCCATAAATTCTGTCCATTCATATACACCCTTACACCCTGAATCTTCATTCTGTCTGTCAGATTTTTTGGCAAACGGTATCCTATTTCAAAATTCTTCAGTCTTACATAATCCGTACGTTTCATCCAGTAGTCGGAATACACATGGTTGTTGGTATTATCACTTGCATGTAATGCCGGGAAAGTAGCGGTAGCAGCAGTTTCAGGCGTCCATCTTCCCAGGTGTCTTTCTGTTACTTTTCCATTGCTGTAGAATTCATACGCTGCAAAGTTTTCCAATACAGTATAAGCACCAAATGCGCCCTGGAATAATACGCTGAAGTCAAAACTTTTATAGTTAATCCCCATTGACAATCCCATGGTGTAAGTAGGAATATCCGTATTGGCTACGGAAGTCCGGTCATCCGCATTTATCACGCCATCACCATTCAGATCAGCATATTTGATATCTCCGGGAATCAGGCCACCAAATTGTGTGGGACTCTTGTCGATTTCTTCCTGGCTCTGAAAAAATCCGATTGACTGGTACCCGAAGTATTGATTAATAGGATGCCCGGTGGTTTGTAACCAGGGATATTTACGGGGAGGTTCATCCGCAAAAACAACCGTGCTGGTAGCGAAGTTGACGTTGCCTTTGATCATATAACCCAGGTTTTTATTGAGCTGGTTGGTATGCGTCAGCTCCAGTTCAAAACCGCGGCTCTTTGTTTCGCCCATATTCAAAGCTGGTAACGGCCCCCCATAAGTAGCCAGGATAGTTCCCGGTGTGATCAGGATATCAGATACATGCTTACGGAATACATCCAGGTTAATGCCCAACAGATCATTAAATAATTTTGCTTCGAGGCCCAGGTTCATAATCTTATGTTTCTCCCAGGTAACGGAAGGAGAACCAGCGGAGCCCTCTTTTAATCCGCCTGACCATACTTCCCCATTCTGACCAAAACTATATCCTGCACCGCCCTGGTAAATAGATTGAAATAAGAACCGGCGCCCACCAATCTGGTCATTACCCACGGTACCATATGAGCCTCTTAATTTCAGGTAGCTGATCGGTGTAATACCTTTCATAAAATCTTCACTGCTCATAATCCAGCCCGCTGCTACGGAAGGGAAGAAGCCAAAACGGGAACCTTTCGGAAAGTTCTCTGACCCATCATACCGGCCATTGAGATCAATAAAGTACTTGTTGTTATAACCATATGTCAACCGGCTCATCACACCCTGTACATAAAAAGGTTTTCCATATTGTGAAGCCTGTATCACTTTTTTACGCTGGTTGTACAACACCATTCCGGTCACATTATGTTTTCCGAAACTCTGATTGTAATTCACATAGTATTCCAGGTTCAGCGCATAAGCCGGCGACGTGGAATACTCTGTAATAGGCTCTACCGGCGTATCTGCGCCCTTTGTCAGTACAGCCTCATTTTTTGCATCATCCCACGTATATAAACCATAACCCTGGGTGCGGTTCATTCTGTAAGTATAAGTTCTGTCAAATGAATAATTTAAACCGGTACTTAAGCCCTGGGTGATAAAATCCAGTTTTCTTACGGCCCTGATGGTACCTTGTGCAGTTCCATCAAAGGTTTCTGTATAACCTGTTCTGCTCAGATCACCAATCGGGTTTTGTGTATGGTTTCCGGGGACCGCTATTTTTCCATCGGGTAAAATAGCCAGTTCCACAGGCGGATACCAATATACCTGGCGTAGCATATCCCCTTCCACACCGGCGGTAGGTGCATGTTTGCTGGTGATCATACCGGCGAGGTCCACGGAGATATTAAAGTCTTTCGACAATGCGATATCAATATTAGAACGGAAATTCCAACGTTTAAAAGCATCTTTGGTATCGTATTCAGGGTTATCATATTTCCTGAGAATACCCTGTTGATTTAAGTAAGCTGCGGAAACAAAATATTTCACTTTTTCATTACCACCATTGATGCTCAGGTTGTAACGCTGTGTGGGAGAGGTTTCGCGGAACAGCAAATCAACCCAGTCTGTATTCGGATAGTGCAGCGGATCCTTACCATCTTTGTATTGCTGCAATTGCTCCGGCGAATATTGTGCAGGTTTACCATCATTGGCCAGTGCTTCATTCAGGAGCAATCCATAGTTATAGGAATCCAGGAACTTTGGTAATTGCGTAGCCTGGTTGATAGCATAGTTGGCGTTGAAGTCCACACGCGGTGGGCCGGACTTTCCCCTGCGGGTAGTTACCACCACTACGCCGTTAGCACCACGGATACCATATTGCGCAGTAGCAGAAGCATCTTTCAGTACGGTGATGGATTCAATTTCCTGTACATCAATATTATCCATGCTTCTTTCTACTCCATCGATCAATATCAACGGGCTGTTATCTCCGGAGGTAGAATATCCCCTGATCAGGATTTTGGAATGATCATTACCGGGATTACCACTTTGCTGCATGGCAATCAAACCCGGCAAACGGCCTGCCAGCGCGTTGGACAGGTTTGATGCAGGGCTCTGTTTTAATTCATCTCCCGTAACTGTTACCAATGATCCTACAATAGAAATTTTCTTTTGCTTGGTATATCCTACTACCACTACTTCATTCAAACCACTGGTATTGGCTGTCAGCACGACATTTAATACAGGGGCGTTGTTTACCGGTATCTCTCTTTTATCATATCCAAGGAAAGAAAAAATCAGGGTGGAATTAGCAGGGGCACTCAGGGTATAGTTTCCCTGTTCGTCCGTAGCTGTGCCCAGGGAAGTACCTTTTTGCTGGATACTTACACCCGTTAGCGGCATACCTGTTTCATCGGTGACCCTGCCTTTGACAACAGGATCTGCCGCCTGTGTGGCTTCGCTTACCGCAGCGATAGCAGCATTGCTGAACAGTGATACAGATGGTACAGTTCCGGGTGTTTTATCCTTATGCTGCGGCCGTACGGAGAGATAACGTTCTACCTGTTTAAATTCCAGGCCTGTTCTTTTTCCCAGCTCCTGTAGTACATTAAACAGTGATTCTTTACTGGCGCGCATATTTATCTGCTGCTGCACATCACAGGTGGCGGCATCATAAATAAAACGGAAGTCTGTTTGTTTTTCTATCTCCTTAAAAACCTGCTTCAGTGGAAGCGTTGCGGAGTTGAGCGACAAAAACACATGCTTTATGTCGGGCTCCTGGTCAACCATTTTTTTTGCAGACAGGAAGGAGGTAAAAGTTATCATAATGCAGCAGATCAATAGGGACCGGTGGCCGATCCTGCGCGCATAAGAAACAAATGCTTTTTGCATAATTAAACTCGATTTTGGAAAAGATAATTTTAATTTTAAGGCATACCATATGCTGGCCGCTGCGCATAAAGCTGCGGTACAACTACTGTTGGCATAGCTTGCTGCTGCCGTCACAGCTAAATAATACAGGCAATTTTAAAAAATGGTGGAATGATTATTTATTATGGTCTGTTCATGGTTGTATCGGTGATATTGTGAGTGTATCGTGACTTATTTTATAACTAATATCACAGGTGAAAGCAATATTTCTCATAACAACGTCCAGTGTTTCCTGGTTAAACTCGCCGGATACCTGCCATTCCACATCATTGAGTGCAGGGTTGCTGTTTACATGGATACCATAAAAGATACCGAGTTTCGTAATTACTTCCTGCATGTTTGCGCGATGGAAATACAGGACATTTTCTTTATAGTTGAACGGTGCTTCTTTCGCGATTGTTTTACTGATATGTTTGCTGCTATTGTTATATACAGCAGCTTCGCCCGGATTGAGATAGGTACTGTCGGCGGTCACGCCTTTCTGTATGCCACATACCACCACCTTGCCATAGCTGAGTGATACGTCTACTTTTCCGGCGCCCGGATACGCCCTCACTTTAAAAGAAGTACCCAGGGCGGTGGTCCGGATGTTTTCACTGATCACTGTAAAAGGGCGGTGTGCATCTTTCGCGACTTCAAAAGATGCTTCTCCCTGCAATATTATTTCGCGTTTGTCTGCCGGAAACTTTTCCGGGAATGTCAACGAGGACGCGGGTCCCAGGAAAACAACCGAATGGTCTGGTAATACTATTTTTCTTTTTTCGAGAGAAGAAGAACTGATCACCAGCTGCTTTACGCCCTGTTGTTGCAGGAGGAAAGCGGCGATAGCACCGGTACCGAGCAGCAGCAGCCCTACAGCAGCTGCTTTCAGCCAGGTTCTGTTTTTGGTACGTATTGGTACAACAGGGGCGCCGGGATGCATTTCAGCACGCATTTTATCCCAGATGGCTTCCCGGATCACTTCATCTTCCGTAACATCCGGCCAGGAGCCGTCTTGCGCCCATTCACGAATGGCCTGTATCTCTTCGGGGGTAGCTTTCCCTTCCCTAAATTTTTCTATTAATGCTTTGTTTACGTTCATAAAACCTGTTTCGAAGTAAGCCGCAATACCTTCCCCCTATTAAGAAGTTCCTTTTCGGGAAGAATACCCTAAAGGTTGCACCAACTATTTTTTATTTATTTTTTATTAAGGGAAGAAAGTGATGAAATATGCGACGACCAACCGGCTTAAAATACGCAGTGCTTTGGAAATGTGGTATTCTACCGTTTTCACGGAAACGCCCAGCTGTTGGGCTATTTCCTGGTAAGTGAGTCCATGTTCGCGGTTGAGCAGGAAAATCTGTTGTGTTTTTTCAGGCAGGGACGACACGCTGTCAGCAATACTATTTGTCAGCTCTTTCAGCTCCAGGTGATGTTGGGGAGTATTGTCTGCAGGAAGCTGTTCCAGCGCATCCATCATCAGATGTAAACTGGCAGTACTTTTCCGTTGTTGAAGAATATGTTTGATCGCCTTATTTTTGGCAGCTCTTACCAGATAATGTTCCAGGTTATCGATCTGTAGCTTCTCCCGGTTATTCCATATTGACAGAAAAATCTCCATTACCAGGTCTTCAGCCACTTCACGGGAAGCCACTGTATAAAAACATACGCTGTATAATTTGGACCAATACTGCTCGTATATTGCCCGGAAAGCATCTTCATTCATCATGACCTGCAAAGCTTCATTTGTACTGACTGATTCTGGTTCTATACCCCATTTATGGCAGCAGGATTGGTGTTTCCGCTTCTTGTATGCCTGCAAACAATACTACTCATAATTTTTCTGAAATCCTAGCAGGAGGATCCGGGGAATTTTTTGCAGGGGGTATTTTCGGGTGGTTGGGGAGCCACCGGGAAGGGGTGTACGGAGAAAAATACCTTATTTTACAATTATTTGTCAATTATCTTTTCTGATGAAAATAGCGATAACAGGCGCAACAGGTTATATCGGATCGGTGCTAACGCCCTTGTTACAGGCGGCCACACACCAGCTGAAGCTATTATCGCGTAAGGAGCAGCCTGGGCAACAGGCCGGTATTGAATTCGTATATGGGAACCTGTTAGATGAAGATGCCATACACCGGCTGGCGCATGGCGCCGATGCAGTGATCCATCTTGCAGCTATGATATCTGTCAGCGACCGGCCGGAAGAAGCCCTGTTCCGGATTAATACTACTGGTACCCGTTTACTAGCAACAGCGGCGCAGCAGGCTGGTGTAAAAAGGTTTATCCACCTAAGCTCTATTACGGCATATGAACAAGCGCCCTTCGATGAACCAATGGATGAACACCGCCGTCCCGCACATGCCTTACAATATGGTTATGATCACTCCAAAGCAGCATCCCAGGCCATTGCGCTGGAGCACAATGGCAATGGCATGGAAGTGATTGTACTGGCGCCCACGGCAGTGATGGGCCCATACGATCATCGTCCTTCCCTGATCGGCAAAGCCATCGTTAACATATATAATGGAAATATACCTGCGCTCTTTCCCGGCGGTGTTGATTTTGTGGATGTACGGGATGTAGCGCAGGCAATCGTACATGCGTTAACGATGGGTGTTCCGGGACAGGCGTATATACTGAGTGGCGAATGGCTTTCACTCGTTACTTTGAGTAAACAGATAGGTATCATAAAAGGAAAAGAGATCAAGCTCCCGGTACTGCCGCTATGGCTGGTAATGGCGATGCTCCCACTGGTGGGCGGACTGGCAAAACTTACCGGAGGTCCACCCTACTATACCCGGCAATCTGTATATAATCTTATCTATAGTAATAAGAAAATAAACAATACCAAAGCGCGGGAGGCTTTACAATTCCACCCCCGTACGATTATAGAAACACTCAGGGATACCATTGAATGGTTCAGACAAACAGGCGCCTTAAAATGATGCAACATCTTTCACTACCACACTACATCTTATTCATCGGCTGCTGGGCGGTAACAGGCATCTTTGCCGGTTGTTACCTGCTACAGAAAGAAGCGCCCTACGGCCGCTATACCAGCGAAAAGTGGGGTCCCATGGTCAGCAATAAATTCGGCTGGCTGTTAATGGAAACTACGGTATTGGTTTCATTTTTTGTATGGCTGCCACTGAAACAATTTAACTGGTGGGCGCCAGCGGGTACAATGGTGCTGATGTTTGTTATTCATTATGTGCACCGCAGTTTCGTATACCCGTTCATGATACGTACCAAAGGAAAAAAGATGCCGCTGGTGATTATGTTATCTGCCATGCTATTTAATACTGTCAACGGCTCGCTGCTGGGGATCTGGTTTGCCAGATTCGCACACTATCCGGATAACTGGTACACAACGCCGGCGTTTGTACTGGGTTCCGCCTGCTTCGGCGCCGGGCTACTCATCAACTGGACTTCAGATTACCACCTGATCCATTTGCGGAAAAAGAACGAAACAGGCTATAAGATTCCGCAACGCGGACTCTTTAAATACATCTCCTCTCCTAACCTGCTGGGTGAAATCATGGAATGGGGTGGTTATGCATTACTGACATGGAGCCTGCCAGGGCTGGCCTTCTTCATCTGGACCTGCGCCAACCTGGTACCGCGCGCACTGGCTAACCACCGCTGGTACCGGCAACAGTTTCCGGATTACCCGGCAAACCGGAAAGCACTATTGCCCTTTATCTGGTAGAATGTTTTAGATTTGACATGGTATGCCGAAAAAATACAGTCAGCTAAAAGCAGCTTTGGTATTAGCAAAGGCAAGTCTTATTGCTACCTTGCGCAGTCCTACTTCCGTAGTATTCGCGTTGCTGTTTCCGGTCATCTTCGTCACCGTGTTTGGTGCCATGGTGGACAATACTGCCGTGAAGGTAAAGATCATGTTATCACCCCACAGTGATACCAGCAGTCCCGTTTACGCGGCGGTTAAAGCGATCAAAATCTTTGACCTGTCTACCGGCAGCGATTCTGCTACCATGCTTTCTTTATTGAAAAAAGGAAGGATAGCCGGTATCCTCTATATACATCCACCGGTGCTGTCATCCAGCCTCCCGCGATATGATATGGACCTGTTAAGCTCCAGCTCCGTAGCAGATAAACTACCCCTGATCCAGGCTGCTTTACAGGAAGCCGCCAATGACATTAACCGACAGGTGCTACCGAATCAACCTGTAGCGGCATCCCTGCAAATGATTAACATCCCCGGAAGAGTGTACCGGCAGATTGATTTTATTCTTCCCGGCCAGTTAGGTTTTTCATTACTGATGGCAGGCGTTTTCGGATCCGCTTTCCTCTTATTCAACCTGCGGCATACATTGGTTCTGAAACGGATCTTTGTGACACCAATCAAGCGCCCCTACCTCCTGTTGGGAGAAATGCTCAGCCGCCTGCTCTTCCAGGTGATCTGCTTCATGATCATCACCGGACTGGGATACTTCGCCTTCGACTTCACCCTGGTCAACGGCCTGCTCACCTTCCTGGAAATGTTGCTGTTATCCGTTTTCGGGCTCATTATTTTTATGGGTATAGGCTTTATTATCAGTGGCCTAATCCGCAACGAAAGCTCCATCGCTCCCGTAGCTAACACCCTCACCGTACCACAGATACTGTTATGCGGCCTCTTCTTCCCCATAGAAAATTATCCGGTATGGCTGCGTACTTTCTGTGAACTGCTACCCCTTACCTTTTTTGTAGAAGGACTACGGAAAATTGCTTTTGAAGGTTTGCATATCTGGCAAATACCTCAGCAGTTAATTGGACTTGTAGTTTGGGGGGTGATTGTGGGGGTATTGTCGGTGAAGCTGTTTAAGTGGGAGTGAATGAACTTTCTAGTTGCTTAATGGAGCTTGTACAAGCTACTGGCAACGTAGGTAGGTATTCTGTCTGATCAGAGGTTCATTATATTATAAACATCGCTAAATAGTTATCATCATCCTGGTTGTCAATATCGTTACCAATTTTTTTACTATAGTTTTACCCTAGGGAGAATGGGTTTGCAAGAAAATCATTATAAATTTAAACGTCTTTGCAGATGTAATCACCTTAAATTGCTTTCAGGTTTACGATTGTTAAATAGTTGAAATATAATTATCTATCGACTGTATAAGGCTTTCGAAACAAAACGAGTTGGAATTTGATAGACTTCACTAAAATAATTGCCAACTACAAGTTGGAATTGTTCGTTAAGGAAATTTCTGTCCTGGAAAATCAGGATGCTCCAAAAGACTTAACGTTTACGTTTTTTGCGGATGGTTATCCGGGAATCGTATACCTGCAATCGGAAAAGGCATTTCTACTTCCCCGGGAGAAAGAGTTGACCGCTTTTTTCCTATACGGCCAAATGATAGCACCTTACGAGCTTTCGATAAGAGCGCCCTATTTAATGATTGCTTTTCAGCTATACCCTTTCGCTGCTAAATTGTTGTTTGATGTCAACCCCAAAAAACTTAATGACGATTGTGCTGACCTCTCAAAGATCAAAGCTGCAGCTATCGAAAACCCTTTGGAAGCTTTGACCACTTCTTCCGCGATAAGCTTGAAAGTGGAGATCATCGCCAAATTCCTCTCGGAACTTGCACGGAAAAAAGGGTTGGAGGAATATCTGGAAATACAACAAGCCATTCAAATTATCTTTGACCATAAAGGCAAGATTGCTGTAAATAAACTGGCCAGGGACCTAAATACCACTGAAAGGACGTTACGAAGAAAGTTCAATGATTGTATCGGGATATCTCCGAAAAAATTCGCAAAAATCATACAGTTCCAAACCTCGTTGATGCAAATCTCCACGGGGGGCTTTTCAAAACTGACCGATGTGGTCTATGAAAATGGCTACGCCGACCAATCACATTTTATACGAAACATTAAGAAGTTCACAGGGAAAAAACCTTTACAGTTAAAGAAACCGAAATAGTCGCTTTGTCCGATTTGTTCAATTTCTGATTTTGTCCCCGCTATATTTTTGCCCATAATTATTTTTAATAAATAAAAAAGCAACAATTATGGCAAACGAAATTTTGGTATTAGGAGCCACGGGGAAAACCGGGAAACGGGTAGCAGAAAGGCTTCAGAAAAAGGGTATTCCGGTACGGGCTGGCTCTAGGCAAGGAAACCCGCCTTTTGATTGGGAGAAAGCTGAGAATTGGGCAACGGTTTTAAGTGGGATCAAAAAAGTTTACATCACCTACTACCCCGACTTTGTAGTTCCAGGGGCATTGGAGAAAATCCAACAGTTTGTGGACGCTGCAAAAAACACTGGGGTTCAGCAACTGGTATTCCTTTCCGGAAGGGGCGAGAAAGAGGCCGAAGAAGCTGAAAAGATTGTGATAAATTCGGGATTGCACTGGACGATTGTGAGGTCCAGCTGGTTCATGCAGAATTTTAGTGAATTCTTTTTTCTGGATAATATCCTGGCCGGCTACTTCGTTGTCCCGAAACCAAAAGCATTGGAGCCTTTCGTCGATCTTGACGACCTTGCTGATGTGGTCGTTGAAGCGTTGACGGACGATAAGCACAACAGGAAAATCTATGAACTGACCGGCCCGGAATTGCTGTCTTTTAAAGATACAACCAGCATAATCTCCGAAGCTATCAACAGTCCTATTGTTTATGAAGAAGTAGATATGGATGCGTACGTCAACACTCTTCGTGACTACCAAATCCCCGAAGACATTATTGGGCTCATGCAATATTTATTTACTGAAGTGTTGGATGGAAGAAACGAATCGATCAAGAACGATATTGAAGACGTATTAGGGCGCAAATCAACTAGTTTTCGTGAATATGTAGTCAAAGCCACTCAAACTGGAGTATGGAATATTCAAAATGGACAACGATGATTTTTTACCAACTAGTTCAAATAATAGCGGTACTGCTAACTGGTTTAGCGGCAGGGCTATTTTATAGCTATGCCTGTTCCGTTACCGGTGGGTTGGGCAAGCTTTCGGACAGGGAGTATTTATTGGCTTTCCAGTCGATTGATAATGCCATACTGAATGCCTGGTTTTTCACAAGTTTTATGGGAAGTCTTGTTGTTCTGCCGTTGGCAACCTGGTTATCCTATCATGTGGGCGGCAATTTTTCATTTTGGCTGTTGTTGGCGGCTACTACTATTTATGCTATCGGTGTGTTTGGCGTAACCATAGCAGGGAATGTACCCTTAAACAATATGCTGAAGGATTTTGATGTGAGCACTGCCTCTCCGCAAGAGCTATTTTCTCTGAGGGAAAGGTTTGAGGCTCCCTGGAACAAATTGAATTTAATCCGTACCATAGCAGCCATTTTCAGTTTTTTATTGGTCATACTATCTCTTTTGAAAATAAAATCATAATACATAATAGAAGTATATTCCAATGAAAGAATCAAACGCATCTATTCCGTACTATACAGAAATTAATGATTTTTTGGAAACGCTACCTATACCCGGCAGGACAATTAATCCCATGTTTTATAGCAGGGAATTAAAAAACACAGATCCGAAAATAGAAATTTACCGCCCCCCATTCAGAAGGGCATTTTATTTTTTTGCCTTGTTTCTCAATTCGGGGAAAATCCAGGTTAAGTACGACGATAAAACCGTGAATAACCCCGAAGCTTATCTTGTTTGCCATTCACCGGATTTGATTTATAGTTTTTCCAAGGCCGATGCTTTGGAAGGATATATCTTTTATTTTAAACCGGAGTGTTTTTCTTTTTTTAAACCGAGTTTCCATAAGGAGTTTCCCTTCTTCAACAGTCTCTACACGAATCTGTTTACAATGAAACAAGCCACATATCACAAATTGCTTCCTCATTTTGAAGAAGTCTTTATAGCATATGAAAGGAGCAGCGGTGGCGCGCATATTGAAGCAAGGTTAAAACTCCTTGCCCTGCTTTACCGCGTGAAAGAATTTGTAAATGAACAGTATGATGCCGCAAGGTTTGTTTCTCCTGATCAGGGACTCCTGAGTAAGTATCTACATTTGGTAAACAGTCATTATATAGAAAAGCGGACTGTAAAGGAATATGCTGACCTGCTTTCCATAACACCCAACCATCTTTCTCAAACTATCAAGGCCGTTTCCGGTAAAAATGCACTGTCTTATATCTCCGAAAGGTTGGTAAGTGAAGCTAAATCGCTGCTCTTATATACTGACTTTAGTATATCGGAAATCGCCTATCGGTTGGGTTTTTCAGACCCAGCTAATTTTGGGAAATTCTTTAAAAAAGAATCAGGCGTGCCTCCATCAGAATTTTATAAAAATTTATAACCTATAAAATTTACCAGTCACCCCAACTTTTCGACAAGTTTTTATGCCATAAAACTTTTTCTTTTGTATCAGTATTTATTCATTAAAAATTAAAAATTATGGCAACAAAAATTTTCGTCAATCTACCGGTTAAAGACTTGAATAAGTCGAAAATTTTCTTTGAAGGTCTTGGATTTAGTTTCAATCCTCAGTTTAGCGATGATAAAGCGGCTTGTATGATCATTGGCGATTTCATGTTTGCTATGTTCCTCACAGAACCGTATTTTAAGACATTCACCAAAAAAGAGGTATGTGATGCGAATAAAAGTACGGAGGTACTGATAGCCTTAGATGCGAGTTCCCGTCAGGAAGTGGAGAAAATGGTAACTAAAGCAAAAGAATTGGGAGCAACCATTTATGCCGAACCTGCAGACCACGGTTGGATGTACCAACACAGCTTTGCAGATTTAGACGGACACCAATGGGAATTGGCTTATATGGACGAAAGCCAGATGCCAGGTTATTAACTTAAAAACAGATAGTGATGAAAACAATAGCATTAAGCATGTTGACAATATTATTGTACTCGCTCTGTTTCTCGCAGGACACCGTTCCTTACAGCTCCAACAATGGGAAATACATAACCGTAAACGGCACTCAGTTGTATTATGAAGAATATGGACAAGGCACTCCGCTCATAGCCATACACGGTGGCCTCTCCAGCATTAAAGATATTGCGCCTTTGATACCGGAACTATCAAAAAAATTCAGGGTGATTGCTGTTGATTGTCCCGGGCAAGGACGATCTGAACAGGCGGATTCCTTGGGTTATCAGTTATTGGCTGATTATTTTTCTAAAATGATAGACCAAATGAAACTAGATAGTGTATATGTTTTTGGTTATAGCGATGGAGGAAATGCAGCATTATTGCTAGCAGCAGACCGGCCGGATAAGGTAAAGAAGACAGCTGCCTTTGCAGCTGCTTCGCATACTTCCGGCTATTATCCCGAAGCCATTGCCGGGCTTGATCAACTAACGCCTGAAGAAATCGAAAAAAACTTCAAATGGTGGCTAGAACCACATTTACAGAAAACACCTCAAAAAGGGCAATGGAAAAAGTTTGTCAAAGATTTCAGCAGTATGTGTGCAACCCCACTTATTGTTCCTGAAGAAAAACTTAGGAAAATACAATCAAGCGTACTAATTGTGCAAGGTGACAATGACATTGTTAAACCCGAACACGCACTGAAATTACACCAAGCCATAGAAAACAGTCAGCTTTGTATTATTCCTGCTGCCTCTCACTTTATATTGTATGAAAGACCGGAACTTTTTAACGTAATTGTCAGGGAATTTTTTACCAAAGAACCAAAATTATTCGATTGGACGGAATTGGGTAATTGAATCAGGTACAATTAATAAATCTAACTCATTAAACATACTATTTTATTAATGTTGCATATTTTTTTCTCTCCCATCAAAAAACATTCCACTCCCCATTTGATTTGTAGCCGAATAAAAATATCTTTAGAGAACTACAACGATCCTATAAATCAAATACTATGAATATTTTAAGCAAAATAGCAGGGTGCATCCTGCTATTCACCGCTGCTAACAGCTACGCGCAGCAGCAACCAAATATCATTTTCATCTTCTCCGACGACCATGCTTACCAGACCATCAGCGCCTACGGCAGCAAACTGGCACAAACACCCAATATCGACCGCATTGCCAACCAGGGCGTGCGCTTCAGAAACGCGCTGGTCACCAATTCTATCTGCGGCCCCAGCAGGGCTACACTGCTGACGGGTAAGTATAGTCACATTAACGGCTATACGCTCAATGAAAAGAAGTTTAATGTAGGACAGCAGCTCTTCCCGCGCATGCTGCAACAACATGGCTATCAGACCGCCTGGATCGGCAAGTGGCATCTTGGCAACCTTCCCGATGGTTTCGACTACTGGCGCATCCTAAAGGGACAAGGACAATACTATAACCCGGATATCATCGGCCCCAAAGACACCACCCAGGTGGAAGGCTATGTTACCAATATCATCACACAATTTTCTGTAGACTGGCTCAACAACAGAGACAAGTCCAAACCATTTTTTCTGGTAGTAGGCGAAAAAGCCACCCACCGCGAATGGCTACCAGACCTGCAGGATCTCGGCGCCTACGACGATAAAGACTTTCCCCTGCCACCCACCTTCCACGATGACTACAAAAACAGGGTCGCTGCACAAAACCAGGACATGACAATCGACAAAACCATGCGCCTGAGAGACGACCTGAAAGTACATGCCAACTATGAACAGAAAGGCATCTACGGCCGCTTTACACCCGAACAGAAAAAAGTATTCAAAGCATATTACGAAGACAAGATCAGCAAGGAATTTGATGAAAAGCACCTCAGCGGCGACTCCCTCGTACAATGGAAATACCAACGCTACCTGAAAGACTACCTCGCCACTGCCCGCTCACTCGACCGGAACATCGGTCAGTTACTGGACTATCTCGACAAAAACGGCCTCGCTGAAAACACCGTAGTAGTATACGCCTCCGATCAGGGCTTCTACATGGGCGAACACGGCTGGTTCGATAAACGTTTCATGTACGAAGAATCATTACGCACACCCTTCCTGATCAAATATCCCGGCGTTACCAAACCCGGTACCACAGTAGATCAGCTCATGCTGAATATAGACTGGGCGCCTACATTCCTGCAAATAGCAGGCGTACCAGTACCTGCTGATATTCAGGGCACCTCTTTCCTCCCCTTGCTGAAAGAAAATCCTGAAAAAGTAAACTGGAGAAAATCTGCCTACTATCACTACTACGAATTTCCACAACCACATCATGTATATCCGCACTTTGGTATCCGCACAGAAAGGTATACCCTCATAAGGTTCTACGGTCCGTCAGACAGCTGGGAACTGTACGACCTGCAAAAAGATCCGCATGAAATCAACAACCGCTATGGCAGCAAAGGCGCTGAAAAGATCACTGCCAGTTTAAAAAAGGAATTGAAAAAACTGATCCTTCAGTACAAAGACACGGAGGCATTAAAAATACTGGAAGAAAAATAAACTTTAACGGCGTTGAGTGGAGCGCATACGTTATCTCCACTCAGCGCCGGAATAAGGTAAACGCGCTTTCAGATCCGCCCCTGTAAAAAAACATTGCACTTTTATCCTCGTGGTTTTCCACCATGCATCTCTTCTAAGTGTAGCGCGGGAAATATGCGTGGCTTCCTCGTTATAAAAATCGCTTTCTATCTCCTGTAACAACTGCTGGTCCAGCTTCTTCCGGGCATTCCAGTATTCCCGGTGCTTATGCCGGAACGCTTTACCAAACATCTGCTGAGAAATAATTCCGTCTTTCCGCATTTTAATCAGCACACGGGTAGCCTCTCTGAAATTTAATCCTGTCTTATACACGTTACTGGAAACATCGCCCGAATGATTCCTGAAATAATTCAATGTACGCCCGGTAATAAACACATCTCCCTGCTTACAGAGTTCTATCCAGAAGTACCAGTCACCACTCATCCTGAAGTTGAGATACCCTTCATCTACCTTACTGAAAAGTTCCTTCCGCCACACGGCCATGCTGGCATTGAAGATACCACAACGGAACACCAGGTATTCGTGAATATATTTCCGGCCTTCCATATAATCGGCCAGCAAAGGATAATGCGATTGCCAAAGGATCAGGTTATCTTCCTTCATTGTATAAGACTGGCAATATGCAACTGCACACTGATCATTTTCTTCCAATCCTGCTACCAGGTGTTGCAGCAAAGTAGGCTCGCACCAGTCATCGCTTTCCGCCAGCCAGATATATTTTCCTGCGGCCTCGCCAACACCCCGTTTCCATTGCCTGAAAACACTCCCGCTATTCTGCTCATTATAAATGATCTTTTTAACATTGGGATGATCCCGGTACTTTTCAATGATCGCCCTGCTGTCATCAGTAGAACAGTCATCCATCAGGATCACCTCAAAATCTGTAAAGGTCTGATTCAAAACAGATGTAATCCGTTTTTCCAGGTAAGCAGCATGATTGTAGTTGGGAATAATCACAGAAACTAACGGCAGGCCATTATCCGGTACTTTGTTTATCATGAATAGCGGGCATTTAAACAACAAAGATAAACATCTAAACGAACTCCCGTCAGCACCTCCCTGAATTTGCTGGTAAAAAAAGATATATATATCTTTACCGGATTTCACGGGAAACCACATGTCCTATGGTTAATTTGTTGCAAAAATTATTTGGTAAGAAGAAGAAAAAGCAGGTACAGGAAGATGCTTTTGGTCCTGCTTTCAAAACTGCACTGAAACGGAGGTGCTGACTTACTATGCAGGCCTGGACCAGGATACCATCAACGCTGAACACCGGCATTTCCGGAAAGGTTTGATCAGGGCCTGTAAATAATAAATGAACCGTGTAGCGAAGTATTATGCAAACCAGTATCGATATTGTCATTCCTTCATTTCGTTTAAATGAAGCCTTCCTGTTGCCAATGCTCCGGTTACCCAAGCCCGCAGGACTGGACATCAAATATTACCTCATTGCGGATAATCCGGCAATAAAACCCGGACAGGCGCTCAGTGATCTGATTGACAACAAGACCGTCTTTTTACTGGTGAATGAACAGAACATGGGCGCAGGGCTCACCCGCAACAGGGGTATTGACGCGGGTACCGGCGAATGGATTCTCTTTATTGATGATGATGTACAGGTGCGGGATGACCTGCTTTTTGCCTACGCAAAAGCATTGGAACAATTCCCCAATGAAACCGGTTTTGCCGGCATGGTAGCCCTCGAGGAACCTATCAACGATTTTACACGCGCCATCTCCTTAAACAAAACACTCGATATCTTCAGGGTGGCGGCCGACTTCCCGCATACCGCCTGGGCTGCTACCGCCAATGTGATGGTGAAACGCAGCGCCATCGGCGATATCCGCTTCTCCGCAGCTATTCCCCGCACCGGTGGCGGTGAGGAAGTAGACTTCTTCCTGAAAGTAAAAGAAAAAAATAACGACCGTAACCTGAAATGCCTCCCAGCAGCCTGGGTTACCCATCCCTGGTGGGGCGGCGGCAAAATGAACCTCAAACGTAATTTCTACTACGGTATCGGCAACAGTATCCTGATTATGCGCAACCAGCGTTATGCCTGGAACGGATTTTTTAATACGGTAGAGATCCTGTTCTTTTCCACAATAACTGGCCTGGCACTGCTTTTTACCCGCCCCCGGCTCCTGCCTGCGGTGTTTTTATTCATGCTATTTACGGTGCTCTTGGAATATCTTTATCAGATCGTAAATATCTATCAGCAAACCCGTAAAGTGGAACTCAAAACCGCTTTTCTCAATATGCTCATTAACATAGCCGATGATGGCGGCGTGTTAGCCGGCAATCTCCAACGCTTCCGACTGAAGGGTATCGGGGAAAGGTTTAACTACGATGGTAATCCTGTAACAAGAAATTACCAGTTCAACCGTAAGAAGATATTTAAGTTTGTATTGTACCTTATCGCGATAATCATACTTATCCGTTGTTTTAATTAGTATCAGAATCCGTTTCAAATCATGCATGTAAGTATTGATGTTGTCATTCCATCCTTCCGCCTGGAAGAAAAATATATTTTACCAATACTCCGGCTCAAAAAGCCGGCAGATGCAACGATCAGGTTTTACCTGGTGGCAGACAACCCGGCTGTGGTTCCTTCTCCTGCTATCAGATCACTGGTAGATAATGAACAGGTATTCCTGGAAATAAACCCGCAGAACCTCGGCGCCGCCCTCACCCGGAATAAGGGGCTTGAAATGGGCAAGGGCGACTGGATCCTGTTCCTGGATGATGATATTGAATGCAGGGAAGACCTGCTGGAAACTTACGCAGCGGCGGCCCGCCAATATCCGGATGAAACGGGCTTCATCGGGCTGATTAATCTGCCGGCACCTAAACAATCTTTCAGTCACGCTATCACCATCAATGGCGCCATGGATGTTTTTGCCACTGCGGCCAAATATCCCACTTTCGCCTGGGGTGCTACTGCTAATATTATGATCCGCCGCGCCGCCTTGGGCGATATACGTTTCTCGCTCCGCTATCCGAAATTTGGCGGCGGGGAAGATGTGGACTTCTTTATCAAAGTAAGGGCGCGCAATGGCTACCGCGATTATAAATCACTACCGGAAGCGGTGGCAGAACACCCCTGGTGGGATAACGAACGTCCTAATTTCAAACGGCCCTTCCGTTATGGTATCGGCAACAGCTGGTTAGGGCAGCTCAATCCCCAACATGCTTACCATGATTTGTTGAATACCCCCGAACTGTTGCTGCTGCTGGCAATAGCCACCATCGTGCTGACAATTATTAATATCCACTGGTTGCTGCCCATGCTGTTACTGATGGCGGGCATCCTGGTTATTGAGGCCATTGCCATCACAATCCAGGCGCTGAAAAGAAAGTCGAAACGCGGAATAAAAATATTCACTTACCTGATCCAACTGCGGCTGGTGTATGAATCCGGGCTACTGTGGGGCAACCTCTCCCGTTTCCGACTCACAGGTATGGGCCAACGTTTTAATTATAACGGCAGTTTTAAAAAGAATCATTTTTATAAAACCAGCACCTACCGGATTGTAAAATGGATTCTTTACCCGGTGCTGGTATATGTGCTGTGGCGCTACTTCAGATAAGTAAAAGCAACCGGCAACTACAATGTACATCCTTGAACGATACTCCTGCTCATAAATGAAGCGGATACCACAACAAACATTTTATGGACGCAGATTTTACCGGCGGCCCAGTGTCAACAGCCAGCGCGAAAAGCGACTAAATTCCTTTACGCGGCAATTATGGAAAGCTGAAAGCAGCCACTGTCCTGTTTCATCATACACCCACACGGAAGTATTGATCGATTGCCGGCTTTGTGGCGCCTCTTTCTGCCAGCGGAAACGGATGGCGCCCGTGGCAATCACCACGGCGGTGGTATCATTCAAAAAACGGATCTCTTTCACTACTCCTTCCAGCCTGGCACCACGGAACATAAAGTTGTTCATGAGCGTTTCATGCAATTCAATATAGGCTGCACGCCCTTGCAGGTGATGTCCGTTAAAAGTGATATAATCACAATCTTCCGTTAAATAATTGGCAGCCCCTTTGAAGTCCAGTGTTTCAAAGGATTGGTTAATATGCGCCGTAGCCTGCGCTATGGCCGTAATGGCTGATGCTTTATTCATAGTCTGGTAATTTTACACAAAACTATCTATTGCCATTGCCCGCAGGTAGCAAGTTTCGGCAACAGCAACGGGGTTTCCGGTAAAAGCAATATTTTTTCCGGTAAACACCCGCCTCCGGGAACAGGAAACGTACGCCCGGTTTCGTGAATTAAGCGCCGCCATTCTTTTGACAATTAGCACAAAAGGCATAATTTTGGGGCCTGTAAGGAAGCCGCATCTGCTTTGATGCGGTTTTTTTATGGTTAGGATTCATTGTAATTTCGATCGCTATTATATATAAACATGAAGACATACTTCCGACTTTTATCTTTTGCTAAACCAATTAATAAATTTGCCATCCCCTATGTCCTTTTTACTTTACTATCAGTTGTGTTCAACACACTGAACCTGGCCCTGCTGGCACCTATGCTGACAACCATCTTCGGAGGAACCGCCAAACATGAGGCATTGGTAAAACCGGATAACTGGCTCGACATTTTTGCGCTGTTTAATTATTATGCAAAGATGGCCAGCAACACTTACGGCGCCTTCCAAAGCCTGTTATTTGTATGTATCTGTATTGCGATCTCCGTATTGCTGGGCAATTTTTTCAGGTACCTGTCGGACCGCACAATGGAAAGTCTGCGTATCCACACCCTGCTCAACCTGCGTAAATCCGTATTCAATAATGTAATGAATCTTCACCTCGGCTACTTCAGTAATGAAAGAAAAGGGGATATTATCTCAAAAATAGCTTCTGATGTACAGGTAGTACAGTTTTCTGTTACCGGTACCCTGCAGGTCATCTTCAAAGAACCGGTAACGCTCATTGCTTACCTGGTGTTATTGTTTATCATCTCTTACAAGCTCACGCTGGCCTCTATGTTGGTGATTCCACTGGCTGGTCTGATTATCGCGAGGATTGTAAAAAAATTAAAACACCAGGCCGCCGCATCGCATCAGTCATATGGTGTGATGATCAGCTACCTGGACGAGGCCCTGCACGGCATCCGTATCATCAAGGCATTTAATGCGGTTAATTTTATTACCGACAGATTTAACGGGGAAAACGTTCGTTATTCGAAGATCATCAACTCCATGGCAAAAAGACAACAGCTGGCATCCCCCGTATCTGAAACGCTGGGCGTAATGATGGTGGCTTGTATTGTGCTATATGGCGGTTCGCTTGTATTGTCCAACCAGGGTGGCCTCGATGCTGCCAGTTTCATTGCCTACATCGCACTTTTCTCGCAAGTGATGCGTCCTGCAAAGGCCATTTCTACCTCGTTCAGTAATATCCATTCAGGTATTGCAGCCGGCGAGCGGGTATTGCAGCTGATAGATGAAAAACCTGCCATTACAAATGCACCCGGCGCCACGGATATCAAAGACTTCCAGACTTCTTTGCAATTTGAAAATGTGTCTTTCGCTTACGGTGAAAAAAATATCCTCCGTAATATCAGTCTCACGATTCCAAAAGGAAAGTCAGTAGCACTGGTAGGACCTTCAGGAGGCGGCAAATCCACCCTGATGGACCTCATCCCCCGATTCATACAACCGCAATCCGGTAGTCTGATCATCGACGGAAAAAATATACAGTCGTATACCATGGAATCACTCCGTTCGCTGATGGGCATCGTCAACCAGGAGTCCATTCTTTTCAATGACACTATTTTTAATAATATAGCCTTTGGCAAACCCGGTACCAGCAAGGAAGATGTGGAAGCGGCCGCCAGGATTGCCAACGCACACGACTTTATTATCAATACAGAAAACGGTTATGAAACCAATATCGGAGATAAAGGTTCCAAACTCTCCGGCGGACAAAGACAACGGATCTGTATTGCGCGGGCTGTGCTGAATAATCCACCTATTATGTTGCTGGATGAAGCCACTTCTGCCCTGGATACCGAATCAGAAAAAATGGTGCAGGATGCCCTCAATAACCTGATGAAAAACCGTACCTCGCTCGTGATTGCACACCGTTTGAGTACTATTCAGAATGCAGACATGATCATTGTACTGGACAACGGACAAATAGTAGAACAGGGTACGCACCAGGAATTACTGAGCCATGGCGGACTGTATAAAAAACTGATAGATATGCAAACCTTCAGTTCCCTGTAGCAATAAGTTAAGATCAATTATATACCTGCCAGAGATGGTAGGTACCAGGAAAATGCCTTCATTTCATCGGAATGGGGGCACTTTTCTTTTCAGCCGGTTGGGAACAAGCTGTATGAATCGTGTTATTAGTGATAATAGCCGTTAGTACAGTAGGCAATGCCCTGATTTAAGGTGTCGAGATAAACCCTGTAATTGATGTTCTCCCGTACGCGGTCGTTGAAAGGATGATACAGATGGTAACAAACAGCTTTCATCTTCACCTTCTTCTGACTCAGACCGGAATTAATAAAGCGGGCGGCCAGTTCAATATCTTCATGTCCCCAGCCCTTCAGTTCGTTATTATAACCATTTACCTTCAGAAAATCTTCTTTCCAGAAGGCGCAGTTACAACCGATGAGGTTCCTGGAACGTTTGCTCTTTTTAATCAGTATTGGCGCAAGGAATGGAATGCGTAAGGCATTAAAACGGTTCTTGACCCCTTTTCCGAAAATAGTCGCGTTTTCAAATTCGCCGGAGTCTAAATAATGAAGTGTTTTATCTTCCGGCAATAATACCCGGCTGCCACGGATGTAATATCCTCTCTCTGCTTCGCTGATATGATCTCTGATGAAATGCTCATGCAACACAATATCTCCGTCGATCTGTATGATGTAATCAGATGCGGTGCCCGTTATTGCCTGATTGATAATGATGGTTTTTCTGAACCCTTCATCAGGATGCCAGAAATGTTTTACCGGTATGGTTGTACTTCTGCTGAATGCTTCTACAATTGATCTGGTAGCTTCGCCTGAACCATCATCTGCGATAATGATCTCATCCGGTAAAATGTTCTGTCTTAAAACACTCTCCAGAACCAGTTTCAAAGCTTCAGGCCAGTTGTATGTTGTTACTAGTAAGGCCACTGACATGCTATCACCCATATTATTCTGAATCTATTATTAATAAATACTGATGTGCTTGCAGCACACGAACGCATGGTACTTCATTGTATAACGCCCTCCTTAACTGTTTATTTCACCGGTTTTCCCTGTCTATTCGCATACACGCAGACTTATTACATCATGATATAATCAGGGAGATCTGTAGGTTCATAAACTTGTAAATTGGTCAGTTACACACTTTGTTAGCTTTATTCCTGTATGCTAACGAATTAAGGTCTTCATATGTTACACGTACTCCTGATATAAGTAGTAGAAAATTTCAATAAAGTTATGTCATTAAGGTTTTACACGGGTGATACTGTGAATTGAATCGCTTCATTTTTTATCGGATATGCACTTTTTTTAACACTTCCTTAAATCAAAAATATGACAATTTTATGCAATTTATAATTTAATTATTACAATGACATAATAAATTTTCGTTCTATGTCTACTCTCCCACATCCACTTTTTTCACCAGTTCCTGCCGCACCTGTTCAGGAACATTGCTCAGTAAGCGGTAGCTGGTTGCTTTCTCGATCTCTTCAATGGAAGTAAGGTAAGCGGTCCAGTTGGTATTCACATCATTTTTATTGGGCGTATTCACCGCAATAATGCGGGTATTTTTTGAGATGCGTTGTAAATCGTTGTTTCCTTCCCGCAACACCACGATCACTTTCCAGATACGATCCGGTACATTCACCTGCTTGTCTGCAATCCTCTTCGCAGGTCCATTACTACCCACGCCGCCGCTGCCATAGCTACCCATGATCACATATACTTCATTGCCGGCTCTCACCAGCGAGCGGGTGTAATTCTCCAGGTTCGACCACAAATGCTGATTATGATTGGGCGCCTGCGGAATCATATTGGTCATGAGAAAGGTAGCGGCATTGGCGGCCCTGCTGGCAGTACGGTCGCCGGAAGGACAATTATGACCACGGTCAAAACCGCTCCCCAGGTAGCCAGTCTGTAACACCTGGTACCAGTCGCCCGGTAGATCTTCATCCGGCCTGAAATTCCGGCCCCTGGACATACTCCCCAGATCACTGCGCGATACATGCCAGCTCACCCAGTTAGGACCACCCTTATCACGGCTGTAAGATAATTTGTAGTAGCCTTTATCCATCAGGTAATTATTTACCATCAATACAGAAGCAGTAGCATTGCTGGGATTACCAAGTAACAGGTTATCATTATCCCCTGCCGCAACTTTATCTTCCACTGGTTTATCCGGCACAACAGGCAATACTTTCCCACCTGCTGTTACCGTAAACGCATCGAAATTGATCCGGCTCCTGCTTTTATCCGTTTTACGGATGCTGAAGCGGATGTGAGCAGTTGTACTGGCTGTAAACGAAACATGCTGCAAGACAGTACCCGTAGTAGTAACAGCATGCCCAACCCTGGTATAACGCTGACCTTTGTTCACAGAAGCCCACAGCTCCCAGGTACCTTTTTTATCTGCGCCAAACATGGCATGTTTTAGTGTAACCGTTACCGTGCCCTTTACAGCAATGTCGAAGTTCATCCCTGCCATCCCATTACCACGGATTCTGAGCGCCTGGTTACCGGTTTTACGATCCTGCTGCAATCCGCCCGTCATAGCATCTTTCAGCTCCCAGGAGCCGCTGGACAGTATCACATTACCCGTATTATAACTGGTTTTATTTCCTTTCCCGAAATCTTCCTGCAACAAAGGGCTTGCTACAGGTTTCTTATTATTTTTTTGGGGAGATGATTCTTCAACAGGATCCTTTTCCCTGCTGCCGGTAATTTTCCGGGAACAGGTAGTAACAACAAATGCAACAAGGATCAGTATAACGACAATGGCTAAACTATTGTTCTGTTGGCTCTTTTGCTGGTTCTTCTTATTATTCTTTTTCTTCTTTCTCTTCTTTGGCATAACATAGTAACGAACGGTCGCGAAGATAAAGAAATATTATACATGAGAAAGATGCAATAGCAATCGCTGCAATCGGTCCCGGAGGGACCGCATATTGGTAAGCCGGGGTTTTAACCCCCGGCTAAAAATGACGATGATTTAATGGCATTAGTTTACGCGGATGATTTACCCGATTCCATCGCGAGTACCCGGCTAACAATGATGACGTATATGCGGCAACGTTAGTTCCCCAGGATATTGGCTTTCTTTTTTTATTGCTTACCTATTTTCCGGTAGCACCGGTTATCATATATCGCCACACGGCTGTGAACTCCGTCCCCAATGTGGAGCTGTGGCGATCCTGCTTGTCTATATCGGTAACGAGTATACGTTTTTTTGAAACAACAGGCGTATGCGGCTGTACCATCACCGTATCCGTGGTGGCTACCTTACTCAGCAATGCTACATCCTGTACCTGGTACTCATAATTAAAAGGGTCCTGTATATGCAGGAAGGAATAATACCTGGTTACCGATGTGCGGCTACTTTCCCCCTGCCAGCCGGCAGGCATCTGGTAAGCCTGCAAATAGTCCTGCGGACCGGAGAACAACATCACGCCACTTAACCGGAAACTTTTCCCGAGGTAAGCAGCATGACCGGCACCCTGGGAATGCCCTGCTGCAACGATACGATCCCAACGGGGCTGTCCGTGCTTTATAAACTGTCCCCAGTTACCTTCGGGGTCATGGGCCGACAAATACACCAGCAGCCGGGTAAATCGGTTCACAATACTGTTGAGGGTATCCACTTCTACTTTATCACTCACCGGCGTACCAAACATGATCTCTTCCCTGAAATGATCAAAACAGGTGCTGTCTTCACTCTTCGAGCAAACAGTGGTGATCACATTATTCTTATAGTCCAGGCTGATCACATGATAGCCCATTGTAGCAAAGCAACTGTCGAACATCCGGCTGCTCGCAGCACTACCACCTGTCCCCGGTATCATGAGGATCAGCCGGTGCCTGTCACGTTGTGAAGGGTCTTGCAAGGCGATATGCGGACTATGAATAGCAGAAATACCTTCCTGTGTTTGTGCCGGTTCAATATATTGCACCTTTACCTGGGCGGTGGCTGCGGAAGTACAAAGCAGCAGTAACCATAATTTATTTCTGAGCATGTGGGCTATCAGTTTATCTGTACAAGATATAAAAAAGCCGGCTGAAAACAGCCTGCGCCGGGAATCCTCCCCCAACAATTTTAAGATGATGGAAACCCGCCACCAGTAAGCCTTCATATTATCTTTACATCACCACGTGTCAGAAAAAGAAATGGATGCTTTACTTTTGCACCTTATTTCATAAAGCAAACGTCATTGAACAAAGAACTTACCAGGTCCAGATATTTCTTTCTTATTCTGATCCTGGGTACACTCACAGCACTGGGGCCATTCTCTATTGACATGTACCTTCCTGGTTTTCAGGCCATAGCAAAAGAATTGAATGTAGAATCAACCCGGGTGGCCTATTCCCTGTCCAGCTTTTTTATTGGCATCTCAGCAGGACAACTGCTGTATGGCCCGCTGCTGGACCGTTTTGGAAGAAAGAAGCCCCTGCTCATCGGGCTAGTACTATATATCCTGGCTTCGGCGGGTTGCATCTATGCATCTTCGCTTAACAGCCTGATCATTCTCCGGTTTATCCAGGCCATAGGCAGTTGCGCTGCTGCAGTAGCTTCTGTAGCCATGGTACGCGATCTGTTTCCGGTGAAGGAAAATGCCAAAGTATTTGCCTTGCTTATGCTCGTGGTAGGTACCTCACCTATGATAGCGCCTGCTGTTGGAGGTTATATTACCAGTGCTTTCAGCTGGCATATTGTATTCCTGATCCTCGCTATCATGGGGGTGCTGATTTTGCTGACAACCATTTTCTGGTTGCCGGAAAGTTATACGCCCGATACTTCCATGTCGCTGAAGCCCCGGCCCATCATTAATAATTTCCTGTCGGTTATAAAGGAGCCGCAGTTTTATACCTATGCCTTAACGGGCGCCATGGCCTTTTCAGGGCTGTTTGCCTACGTATCGGCCTCTCCGCAGGTTTTTATGGGCATTCATCACCTGAGCGATAAAACATATGGGTGGATCTTCGCAGGTTTATCAATAGGATTTATTGGTTCCAGCCAGGTAAACAGCCTTCTGCTGAAACGGTTTGAAAGCCAGCAGATAGTACCCGTGGCATTAACCGGACAAGTGATTACGGGCATCGTCTTTCTATGCTGTGCCTGGAATGACTGGCTGAACCTGCCCGGCACCATTGCGTTGCTGTTTGCGTTCCTTTGCTGCCTTGGTTGCATCAATCCGAATACATCCGCCTTGTCACTCGCTCCCTTCAGGAAAAACGCCGGTAGCGCCTCCGCGCTGATGGGTGCTATTCAGATGGGTGCAGGCGCACTGGCCGCGACCATTGTAGGCGCGGACGACAGCAATACCGCGGTACCAATGGCTCTTACCATGTGCGGATCATCGATCCTGGCATTGATCATCTTATTGATTGGCAGAAAAAGAATAGGTACGGCCCTCGCCGCTCCTGAAAAAGGCAGTGCCGTAGTGGCACATTAAAACCTTTTTATTTTTGCGCTGCCCAGAAAATTGCATTGCGGAATAACGTCGTATAGGCGTTACTGTTAAATAGCGCAGGACTGTGTCCCATAAAGACATAAACATTGCGTGCAGGGTAACGGGGGTTTGTCCAGATAACAGGATGATCCCCCATTTTCTTTGTGGTGGCGGGCTGGTAACTGGTTTCATCTACGCTGGCCAACACGTGTACATCCGGCCGTGGACTCCTGTCATAGGTATACCATTCTTCCTTATCAATCACAAAAGTAGCGGGCACGCCTTTCATAACCGGATGCGTGCTATCTTCCACTTTCACTTTACCCGAAACAAAATCAGCGATATAATCTTTAAAACGGATGTTGCCCATAAACTGATAAAACCACGACCACATAGGAAATCCGTCGAACTCCCCTAATAGGCTGGCATGATGGAAACCGATCCATCCGCCGCGGCCTTCCGTTATGTATTGAATGAAAGCCTTTTCTGCTGATGGTTTCCAGCCATAGGGCGCATAGTCAAGTTGTAGAAAGAGCTGATGTTTTCCGAGATATGCCGAATCTATTTTATCGGTATTGGTGATATAGTCTATTGCAAAACCACTGTCGGCCGCCAGCTTGTCCAGCCACACGCGGGCCGCTTTGGAGTAGGCCTCATGATGGCCGCCTACCTGTGCCAGCGCCAGTACCCGGAACCTGGGCGCTTTCAATACGTTGTGATGCTCATTACCGATTCCCTGTCCTACCGGCAACGTCGGCAGGAGCAGCCATATAAACAGGATAACATGCTTTAAAAGTCCGGTACCCATAAGATCATTTTAATACAATATAAGCACCTTATCTTTACGATACTATCACTCAAACCCATTCATATGTCGTACAACGAAAAACTCGCAGATCGTGTACGCGAACTGCTGGCTGCATCCACCCACAAAGTGGAAGAAAAGAAAATGTTCGGTGGTTTATGCTTCATGGTAAATGATAAGATGTGCGTGGGCGTGCGCCCTGATACAATGATGGTACGCCTGGACCCTTCCCTGTCTGATACGCTGCCGGAAGAAGAGGAATGTACGCCTATGATTCATGGCGGCAGAACAATGGCCGGTTATTTTTTTGTCAGTGACACCGTACTGCAAACAAAAAAACAACTGGAACACTGGATTAAAATGGCATTAGAATTTAACCGGATTGCGAAGCCTTCGAAAAAAAAGTAACCAGCTAATGCTGATCAGTAGCTGATTTGTAAATGAATTTTATATCTTTATCAGCCTCTGGAATATTTTTTTTCATTTTTTTTATTTTTCATTTGTCAATTTCTGGCATTTCAATATCGAAATACCGGACCAGGGAAGATGATAAATATTAGAATTTTTGCTCTATGAATACATTTACGATCATTACAGCTCTCGTCACTATCAGCGCATTGATTTCCTACATCAATAACCGATTCATTAAATTACCCGGAACAATAGGCGTGATCGTGGTTTCGCTCTTACTATCCCTGTTGATCTTATTTACCGGTAAAATATTCCCAGCTGCTTATGCCTTCATTAAAGATCTTACACAAAGCATAGATTTCACCGGCACATTGCTGGATATTATGTTAGGCTTCCTGCTGTTTGCCAGCGCCTTGCATTTTGATTTTGATAAACTCAAGGAACAAAAATATCCGGTGCTGATATTGAGTACAGTGGGCGTAATTGGCTCTACCTTTATTTTCGGGTTCCTCCTCTATTGGGCAACAGAACTTTTACATATTGAGCTACCGCTTGTTTACTGCCTGCTGTTCGGGGCGCTCATCTCCCCTACAGACCCTGTGGCGGTGTTGTCGCTGTTAAAAAAATCAAAAGTCCCTTCTTCACTGGAAACAATCATAGGCGGAGAGTCGCTGCTGAACGATGGTACCGGCATCATCCTCTTTGTAATCCTGAAGGAAGTGGCGGGTCAGACCGATCCGCATGTAACTTTTGCACATACAGCGGCCTTGTTTTCCCAGGAAGTTTTCGGCGGCATCCTGTTGGGCGCCGTATCTGCCCTGGTGGCTTACAGAACCATGAAACGGGTAGATGATTTCCAGATCATTGTCATGGTGTCTTTATCTATGGTGATGGTCATTTCTGTGGTGGGCGCCATGCTGCATGTATCTATTCCGCTGGCGGCAGTTACCGCAGGTCTGATCCTGGGCAATACTTCCCTGGGTACCAAACAATCGGAAGATATGCAACGCTACTTTCATAATATATGGAACCTGATTGATGAACTACTCAATACCATTCTCTTTGTGATGATAGGGTTGCAGATTGTGGTGATGCCGTTCCTGAAAGACTACTGGCTCACCGGTTTGTTTGCTACTGCCTTTGTACTGGTTGCCAGGGGATTAAGTATTACGGTGCCTTCCATTCTTCTGAAACAATCACTCAAAACAAACTATAAAAGCATTACTATTCTTGTATGGGCAGGTTTGCGCGGTGGCATCTCCGTGGCACTGGCATTGTCTTTGCCGGATTCCGCCTACAAAGAGATTATCCTGTCTGCCAGCTACTTTGTAGTACTCTTCTCCATCATTGTACAGGGACTTACCCTGAACAAAGTGGTGAATGCAATGGTTAAATAGACCAGGGTTAAAGGATTATAAAAGATTTACCGATGGATAAATGGCGTAAAATAAGAGCAGATTATCCTGCATGTAAAAACTACGTGTACCTGGCCACTAATGGCGGTGGCCCTGTAAGTACACCCTATGTACAAAAGGCGCAGCAACTGCTGACAGCATTGAGTGAGAAAGGGAAACTGGTGATGCCGGAATGGGGCCGGCAAGTGACCCAAACACGGACATTATTGGCGGATATGATCCAGGCAAAGGCAACGGAAATAGCCTTTATCACCAATACCTCCCAGGCCATGGGCCTCCTTGTGGGCATGTTTCCGAAACACTATGATGTACTCACCATGCGGGATGAATTTCCTACCGGCTTCGTTCCCTGGATGCACCATGGCCATCATATTCAATTTGTTGATAGTAATGCAGCCGGGGAGATCAGTATAACAGCTATTGAAAACCAGATTACACCTGCCACCAGGCTGCTGATCACCAGCCATGTGTTGTTCCGGACCGGCTTCCGGCAAGACCTGAAAGCAATAGGAGCCCTCTGCCGGAAACATGGACTCGTGCATATAGTGGATGCTACCCAATCCTTTGGTGTATACCCCATAGATGTACAGGAATATAATATCGATATCCTCATTTTCCATGCCTACAAATGGGTAACCGCGGGGTATGGTAGCGGCGGCATGTACGTCTCAAAAAAAATACTGGACAAATATCCGCCGCAGGTAATGGGGTGGTACAACGTAAACTATCCGTTACCGGACTTTGACACAGCGCAGGATTACACACAATTCACGCCCAAGGAAGACGCCACTGTTTTTGAAACAGGTACCCCTCCATTCCTCAACATCCTGTTATTGGGGGAAGCCTTACAATACCTAAACGGGATCGGGATACCGGAGATTAACGCTTACGTACAAACGCTGATAAACTATCTTCATAAAAGAGCAAAAGAAAATAATATCCGGGTATTATCAGACTATGCTGCCGGTCACCTCTCCACTATACAGCGGCTGGCCGTTACACCGGAACAATATACCGCTATAGAACAACACCATATAGCTGCGCGCTATAAAAATAATATGCTGACGATTGCGCTGAACTTTTATAATAATGAGGAAGATATAGATACGTTATTGGCTGTCATAAAAAAAAGTGCGCCAGGGATCAGCTATCCCTGACGCAACACCAACAGAAAAAAAACTTACTTTTCTACTTCAAAGGCAATAGTCGCATTGCGCCATACACCCTTATATGCAATATCATTCAGCGCACCATCTTCTTTATTCATTTTAGTCGCTTCCAACATATAAGTGCCGGGCCATAAAGGCACAAAAGAAGCTTCCCCGTTTGCATCGGTTACCACCGTGCAGTTCCAGCCGCTGGGAGAAAAAACAGCTACCTGTATCTTATCAGTAGGCTGGTCTTTAAACAGGCTCTTAATAGCTACCTGCTGCTTTACTTTATACGTTTTACCCGGTGTTACATTGGCCGTCAGCTCATGATTGCCGGTGCCCACAACAGCGGATTTCCCCACCGCTACCCTCGCAGTGGCATTGAACTGGTACAGGGTAGTACCGCCCAGATCCTTTGCATTATGGGAAATAGCCAATGTATAAATACCATCTTCCGATGGCGTGAAATTCGTGGTGAAATGATCGCCCTCTGTGGTGCAGGTTAATGCTGTTTTCTTATTATCAGGGCTTATCAGCCATAAGGTAAATGATTTCACATCAGAATACCAGGCATCAATTTTTTCAGGCGCATGTTCGGTGTATTCACCGTAATACACTTTCACTTCCTGTTGTTTCCCTTTAACGCCCTTTGAAGAGGCTTCTATCCAGAGCATATGAGCAAAAACGCTGCTGCAACAGCATACGAGCAACAGGCTTAATAATATTTTTGTTTTCATGTGTACGTATTAATGATGATGATGAACAAAAATAATACACTGCCGGCCCGGACGTTTTTACATTTGGTAAAAAGATTTATGTAATCGGGAAAAATACAGCGGCATAAAAAAAGCCGGGCATAAAGCCCGGCTTACTATGATTATCGTGTACCTGTGCGGCTGATTAATCCTGATCCTTATAAAAATTCTTTACTAACCTGCTATCCGGTAAAGAATTGAGTACCGCTATATACCACTTACCATCTTTTCGCACCATTTTCCCTTTGTAATAGCCAACAGACATGAGCTGGATTTGTCCGGACAACAGGTCTGTCCAGAGACAGGATGCATACATGCTGACCTTTACAGTGTCATTTGGAGCGGCGGCAAACTGCATGTTGGATAAGAGATGCCTGGGTTGAAAATGGCTGCCTTTCACACTGCTCACCAATTGTTCTATTTTGGCCTCCCAGTGCTGTTTACCTTTTAGTTTTACGCCATCAATTTCTCCCCGGATGCTATCGTCCATGTATTCCAGGCACTTGTTCAGCGTAGCGTTATCGAAGTTTTCGCAGAAACCCAGTATTACTTTCTCTATCTGTTGCTGGTCGCGATAACGGATATCACTATACGCCGTGCTGTCTGGCAATGCTGTGCTGCTTTTGAGCAATGGGTTTTCTTTGGAAGAAGGAGTATTGCAGGCTATCATCGCCAACAAAAATAATCCAAAGGCAGGAAGGTTTGTTTTGATCATTGAGCGGATTTTATGATATAACAGAATAACACATAATATTAAGAAATGTTATAAAATCTGATTATACGGGAAGATAATTAAAATCCGTACTATGTGCAAGTGGGTTACAACGGACAGTTTTGATGATAATCAATCAGTTCAATCGGTGCATTTTCCATTTCTATCCCCTTGTAATGCGCTTCAATTTCATCCAGCACAGCTTCCACTTCAGCTACAGTTTTCAGCACTACGAGGCGGCTGCGGAATTCCTTGATATTAGGTAATCCCTTGAGGTAGTTGGCATAGCAGCCACGCATTTCATTGATACCGGCAACGGGGCCTTTCCATTCTACAGAAAAACGCAGGTGCTTCTTACTCACAGCGATCCGTTCTTCCAGTGTAGGGCCGGCCAGTATTTCACCGGTCTGCACATAATGCTTTATTTCGCGGAATAGCCATGGATAACCGATTACAGCACGACCGATCATGATACCATCAACGCCATAGCGGTTCTTATATTCCAGTGCTTTCTGCGGCGTATTGATATCGCCGTTCCCGAAAATGGGAATATGTATACGGGGATTGTTCTTTACTTTGCCGATCAGGGTCCAGTCGGCCTCGCCTTTATACATCTGGCATCGGGTGCGGCCATGTATCGCCAATGCCTTGATGCCCACGTCCTGGAGGCGTTCTGCTACTTCTTCAATATTCTTGGTGTCATCATCCCAACCTAGCCTGGTTTTCACCGTTACGGGCAGCTTGGTGGCCTTTACACAGGCGGCTGTGAGGCGTACCATGAGGTCAAGATCCTTCAATACCCCTGCTCCTGCGCCTTTTCCTGCCACTTTCTTTACCGGGCAGCCAAAGTTAATATCCAGTAGATCCGGATTGGTTACATCCACAATCCGGGCTGCCATGGCCAGACTATCTTCATCACCACCAAAGATCTGTATACCTACAGGCCGTTCGTATTCAAAAATATCCAGTTTCTTGCGGCACTTGATCGCATCCCGGATCAGCCCTTCACTTGATATAAATTCAGTATACATCAGGTCCGCCCCCGCATCTTTGCACACAGCACGGAACGGAGGATCACTTACATCTTCCATGGGAGCCAGCAACAGCGGGAAATCGGGCAGTATTATGTTGTCAATCTTTACCAAATCAATATTTTTTCCGGAAGCGCAAAGATAAAGAATTACAAATTACGAAGGGTAAGCTCCTTTTCTGTAAGATAAAAGCCACGATTATGAAAAAGAACACTTTTTGCTACCAACGATACGGTGACGCCGCTTTGCAGCCCTTCTGATTTAATTCCTACACATAATATCTTTCTCAAATTTCGTAATGGGTTATTCATAATTTTTTCTTTAAATTTATCCTCTCCCCTGGTATAATCTTTGGCTCCGCGTTTAAAACTCATCAGGTATGGAAAAATTTGATGCAATTGTTATCGGCTCAGGACAAGGCGGTACGCCGCTGGCTAAAAAACTCGCAAAAAAAGGATGGAAAACTGCTATCATTGAGCAACGCTATCTTGGCGGTACTTGTATCAACGATGGTTGTACGCCTACCAAAGCGATGATAGCCTGTGCAAAAGTAGCTAATACTGTTGCCAACAGCAAGTCCTGGGGCATTCTCACCAAAGGATATACGGTAGATCTTCCGGCTATTGTGGCACGCAAAGATGATATCGTATTGCAGTTCAGGAACGGCACAACAAACGGGCTCGAAAAAACAAAGGGCCTCACCATCATTCATGGCAGCGCCGCTTTCAGCGGAAACAAAACACTCACCGTTGCCTTGCATGGCGGCGGGGAAAGCTCCCTTACCGCCAAACATATTTTTATCAATACCGGCGCCAAACCCTATATCCCGGACATTCCCGGGCTGCGCGATGTGCCCTACCTCACCTCCACTACCCTGCTGGACGAAGTGGTGATACCGTCCGAACTCATTATCCTGGGCGGTGGTTATATAGCCCTGGAAATGGGACAACTCTATCAGCGTTTAGGCAGTAACGTTACCATAGTGGAACCCTCACCGCAGCTGGTATCAAAAGAAGATCCGGATGTGGCAGCCGTGATCAGAAACTTCCTGGAAGATGAAGGGATCAGGATCTTTACGGCTACCAGTGCGGAAAAGGTCAGCACCACCAGTAAAGGCATCACGGTAAACATTGCCAATGGCAGCAGTAAAAAAACACTAACGGGATCGCATATACTCGTTGCCACCGGCCGTACCCCGCAAACCGCGGCGCTGCATCTCGACAAAACCAACGTCACTACCGATGGGAAAGGATATATACAAGTCAATGATACGCTGGAAACCAGCAACCCTGGCATCTATGCGCTGGGAGATGTAAAAGGGGGACCGGCATTCACACATATCTCCTACAATGATCATCTCATTATATATAAAAATCTCTTTGAAGCAGGCGCCTTGTCTGTCAAAAACCGGCAGGTGCCTTATTGCATGTTTACAGACCCGCAGCTGGGACGCATCGGTCTTTCCGAAAGCCAGGCCAGGAAACAGGGATACCCGGTTAAAATAGCCTCTCTGGCGATGGATAAAGTAGCACGCGCTATCGAAACCGGGCAAACACAAGGCATTATGAAAGCGGTTGTACACGAACACACCGGCCAGATCCTCGGTGCTGCCATCATTGGCACTGAAGGCGGAGAGATCATGTCTGTCCTGCAAATGGCCATGCTTGGAGGTATAACGGCAACGCAGATACGAAATATGGTTTTCGCACATCCGCTATATGCAGAATCACTCAATAATTTATTCATGATGCTGGAAAAATAAAGGTCAATCTGAGTATATTTTTCCCCATCTCCATCAGGTCTTCTATGATTAAACTAGCGCACGTTTCTAAAAATTTCAGCCCGGATAAAAAAGCAGTAGACGACCTCTCTTTTGAAGTACAACAAGGCGAAACACTCGTTCTGCTGGGCACCAGCGGCTGTGGTAAAACAACCACCCTCCGCATGATCAACCGGCTGATCACTCCGGACAGCGGCAACATCTACATCAACGGTAAAAATATCAGGGAGCAATCAACCGAAAACCTGCGCAGAAGCATGGGGTATGTATTGCAGAATACCGGCCTGTTCCCCCATTATACCGTCATGGAAAATATAGGCATCGTACCGCAGCTGCTGCAATGGGATAAAGCCCGCATCCGCGAACGTACCCTTTCCCTGATGGAAAAACTACGCCTGCCGGCCAACAGGTACGCAGCAGCCTATCCGCAGGAACTGAGCGGCGGACAACAACAACGCGTCGGACTGGCGCGCGCACTGGCAGCAGATCCACCCATTCTCCTGATGGATGAACCTTTCGGCGCCCTCGATCCGCTCACGCGCATCAGCGTACGAAAAGAATTCAAAGCATTGGATGAACTAAACAGTAAAACCATCATCATCGTTACACATGACGTGGAAGAAGCCTTTGAACTGGGCAACAGGATCTGCATCATGAACGATGGCCGTATCCAGCAACTGGGAACAGCAACAGCGTTACTGTTTAAACCCGCCAATGATTTTGTACGCACATTTCTGGATCAGCAACGGTTGCAACTGGAACTGAAGTCGTTGCAACTCACAGATATCTGGGCTTACCTTCCCGGCAACAACCAGGATACTGACAAACAGCTACTTACCAGTACCAGTTCCTGCTGGCAGGCGCTGGAAGCCATGACAGACAACCCCGTAGCCGCCATTCATAACGGCGAAAGAAAATATATGGACGGGAACATTTTGATGAACGCTATTGCAGCATATAAAAAACAGTAGCCCCGTATGGATACAAGAGAAACCCTTTTCGATTTTATACAACAACAGTCCGGCAAATTGCTGGAACAAACCCTCACGCATACCGGTCTTACTTTTATTTCCGTACTGCTCGCAGTAGCCATCGGGGTACCATTGGGCATCCTGATCACGCACAAAAAGAAGCTGGCCGGACTGATCCTGGGCATCGCGGGTGTATTGCAGACCATTCCCAGTATCGCCTTGCTGGGTTTCATGATCCCGCTACTGGGTATCGGCGCCAAACCAGCCATCGTCGCCCTTTTCCTCTATGCACTGCTGCCGGTGATCCGCAACACGTATACCGGTATCAATGGCGTAGACATCAATATAATGGAAGCGGCCAGAGGCATGGGTCTGAGCCGCCAGCAATTATTATACAAAGTACAATTACCCCTGGCGATGCCGGTCATCCTGGCAGGCATCCGCACCGCCACCGTAATCAACGTAGGTGTAGCCACCCTCGCAGCCTATATCGCAGCAGGTGGCCTGGGCGAATTTATCTTTGGTGGGATCGCCCTGAACAATACCAACATGATGCTGGCAGGCGCCATCCCCGCCGCACTGCTGGCCATCCTCTTTGACTGGCTGTTATCGCTCCTGCAACATACCAATATCCGCAGGTCAAAAAAGGCGCTATATGCACTGCCTGTCATCCTGCTATGTTTATCTTCTTTTTATCTCCTGCCTGACACTTACAGCAGCAAAATGAGAGCGGGTTTTACGCCGGAATTTATGGGCAGGAAAGATGGCGACCTGGGCCTGAAATCGGTATACGGCCTGCATATGCACACCCTCGTGATCAGCGATATGATCATGTACAAAGCAGCCTATGAAAAAAAACTGGACGTCATCAGCGGCAGCAGTACAGACGGTCGTGTCAAAGCGTTTGACCTCGTAATACTGGAAGATGATAAACATATTTTCCCACCCTATTATGCAGCACCCATTGTACGCATGCAGACACTGGAAAAATACCCCGAACTGGAAACAGCACTCAACCTCCTCTCTGGTACAATTAATGATAGCATTATGACGGAATTAAATTACCGTGTAGACTATCTGAAACAAAATCCGGAAAAAGTAGCAAAAGATTTTCTGCTGACAACAAAATTATGGAAGCCGGCTACAAATGGTAAAAAAGGCACCATCCGTATCGGTTCCAAAATTTTCGGTGATGGCTATATTCTGGCCAACATGTACAAAATGCTCATTGAAGGTTATACCGATCTCTCTGCCGTAACAAAAACAGGATTAGGCGGCACTAAAATTGTTTTCGATGCCTTAACCAATGACCAGATAGATATGTACCCGGAATATACCGGCACCGGCTTACTGGTAATACTCCAGGCGCCACAGCAGACGATAGACAGCATTATCAGCGACAGCAAAAAAGTATACGACTATGTGCAGGAAGGGTTTCAAAAACAATACCAGGTGAAGTGGCTGAAGCCCATCGGCTTCAACAACACCTACGCTTTAATGATGCGACGAGAACAGGCAACCAGTCTGCAGATCAAAAGCATCTCCGCTTTAAAAAATTATGTAGATCATAAATAACCACCAGTATTTATGGAATTGAAAAAAGAATACGAAACAGTACGGAAAAGGACAGCAGCTATCTGCGCACCACTCAAAACAGAAGATTATGTTGTACAGCCGGTAGTGGATGTAAGTCCGCCCAAATGGCACCTGGGACACACTACCTGGTTCTTTGAAACATTCATCCTGATTCCTAACGCTAAAGGATATACGGAATTCGATCCGCAATATAATTACGTCTTCAACAGTTATTATGAATCTGTGGGCGCACGTGTAATCCGTACAGACCGCGGTAACCTGAGCCGCCCTGCGGTGGAAGACATCATGCGCTACCGCAAACATGTGGACGAAGCCATGGGCACATTTCTCGAACAAGAACACGCACCTGCATTACAGGAACTGATTACCCTGGGACTCCATCACGAAGAACAGCACCAGGAATTATTATATACAGATATCAAATACATCCTGGGTCATAACCCGTTATTTCCGGCTTATGATAAAGACAGGCAACCAACGGAAATGCCTGTCCATAGCGATTCCTGGCTTCATATGAAAGCAGGGATTTATGAAATAGGATTTGGCGGGGAAGGGTTTTGTTTTGATAATGAGTTAGGGAGACATAAAGTATATCTTTCCGGCTATGCACTCAGCACCTCACTGGTCACCAATTCGGAATACCTGGATTTTATACAGGCCGGTGGCTACAAGGATTTCCGGTACTGGCATGCAGAAGGTTGGGATTGGGTAAAAACAAACAAGGTAGAAGTACCCATGTATTGGTACAACATAGATGGCCAGTGGATGCATTATACCTGGCAGGGATTGCAGCCACTGCTTCCTGATGCCCCGTTGTGTCATATCAGCTACTATGAAGCAGCAGCATATGCTTCCTGGAAAGGATTGCGCCTGCCCACCGAATTTGAATGGGAAGCGGCGGCGGCACAACTATCGTGGGGGCTGCGCTGGGAATGGACGGAAAGCGCCTACCTGCCCTACCCCGGCTTCACCAAAGCGCCCGGCGCTATCGGAGAATACAATGGTAAGTTTATGATCAGCCAGATGGTGCTGCGTGGCGGCTCGGAGGTAACATCTCCCCATCACAGCCGTATCACTTACCGTAATTTCTTTCATCCTTCCCTGAGATGGCAGTTCACAGGAATCAGACTGGCAAAATGATTGGACTATAAAACAGATCGCGGAATCAAAAAAAATATTTTATGCGTACCACCACTGTAATTCAAACGCCTGCTACGCCGGGCAAACGTAAAACAGCCTCCGATGACTTTTACAACGATGTTGTAAAAGGTCTTACCGCTCCACAGAAGTACCTGGACCCAAAGTATTTTTATGATGCGGCCGGCGATCAGCTCTTCCAGCAAATTATGCAATGCCACGAGTATTACCTGACCGGCTGCGAAATGGAGATCCTGTCTGACCAGTCTGCCACCATAGCGGCGGCGCTGGAAAAATATGCCGGTACGTTTGATGTAGTGGAACTGGGTGCCGGTGATGCCACAAAATCGATCCGGCTGCTGCAACAACTGCATACTAACGGTATAGACTATACGTATTTCCCGATAGACATCTCTGGTAATGTCATCCGGCAACTGGAAACAACCTTACCGGTAAAACTGCCCCAACTGCAATTGCGGGGACTGAACGGAGAATATTTCGACATGCTGCAACTGGTCAATGGATACAGCACAAAGAAGAAGGTATTGTTATTCATGGGCGCCAATATCGGCAACTTCAATATGGCCACCGCCCGCAGTTTCTGTCAGCAGCTACGCCAGTATTTACAGCCGGGCGACCTCCTGCTGACCGGCTTCGATCTTAAAAAACATCCGCAGATCATTCTCAATGCTTATAATGATAGCGCAGGCATCACCAGGGCGTTTAATTTCAACCTGCTGCAACGAATCAACCGCGAGTTGCAGGCCGATTTCAACCTCTCAAAATTTGAGCATTTCCCCACTTATGATCCTGGTACCGGCGCCTGCAAAAGTTACCTGGTCAGCCTGGAGCAACAAGCTGTACATATTGGTACGGATGTATCTATAACCTTCCGGGAAAATGAAGCATTGTACATGGAAATATCACAAAAATACACGCCCGAAGAAACTGATCAACTGGCCGCCCAAACAGGATTTAAGCCGGTTGCCCGCTTCTTCGACAGCAAAAAATGGTTTGTTGACTGTCTCTGGAAATGTATCTGATCCACCCTTATTTCCAGGCATCCAGTAACCGGCGCAACGCAATTATTTCGCCGGTGTGGTAGCTCGTATGGTCTGCTATCAGCACCGCTTCCCGGAATAAGTGCTGCCCCTCTCCATGTGGGAATGGTGCAAAGAGGTCAACACCTGGTGCCTCCAGCAAGGCTATGAATGCCTCCAGATCCGCATCGATCTGGTCCAGGCTCTTCTTCCATGCATGACTATCTTCCGGTGCCGGCGATTTGGGCCAATAGCCTTCCGGCCAGGGTGGTGACTGATAACCGGGATCACGGGAAAATTCCAGTATATCCGACTGCGTTATACGGATATGTTCCACCAGTTGCCAGATAGAATAAGGCATATTTTCCGGTACTACTCCCTGAAGCTTTACAGGCAGTCCTTTTACGGCAGCTGCAAAAGTCACGTGCGCATTGGCATCCAGGAGCAATCCTTTCAGTGTTTTTACGATTTCCTTGTTATTAGCCATGGTCAGTTTATTTTTTCTTTCTATCCTATAAATTTAACACAAAACGAGCGTATATATTTGCGCACCCAACCGCTGACACAGCCCCTGCCAGCCCCACCTTTTCTTACCAATATCATATTAACTAACAGTTAACGCAATTATCAAAACGATAGAAATCCTTACCAGTAGTCATTATACAGGCAATAGCAACCTGATCTAATCTCTATCTTTCTGAGTTTGTTAAGAATTCATTCACAAACGCCCGATATTTTGGGAATAATATTGTACCGATCATTATCTACCAGTACAATACTATGAACAAACTGCGGGTCGTTCTGACTTTATTGCTTTGCTGTAATTGCACCTGTCTGTGGGCACAAAGAGAGATCCGGGGCACCGTCTATGAAAAAGAAAACAGGCAGCTCCTGTCCGGCGCAAGTGTTTTATTGTTCAATGAAAAATCGGTGCTCAAAGCACAAACACTATCAGATGATAAAGGAAACTTCCTGCTGGAGCATCCACCCATAGGAAATTTCAAATTGATCATCAGTTTTATGGGTTTTAAGGCAGAAATTATTCCGCTCGAAATCACGGAGAAAACAGGACCACTCGTTTATAAATATATTCAATTAGCGCGCAACAGTATTAAACTCTCTGGTGTAGAGATTAAAGTAGACAAGCCCACCTTTGCTGTCCGGAAAGATACCATTGAGTTTGATGCGGATCAGTTTCAAACACATCCCAACGCCACCCTTCAAAACCTCCTGCAAAAAATTCCGGGATTGACCGTGGATGATGAAGGGAACTTCTACTTTCAGGGCAGGTCTATCAATGAATTATATATAGATGGAAGACGCGCCATGCAGTCAATGAAAGATACCAAAAGAGTATTGGAGGCATTGAAAGCAAACATGGTAGACAAGATACAGGTATCAGACAAAAAAGATATGGCCGGCATGGCAGATCCCGGCAACACCGATAAAGTAGTAAATATTGTCATTAAAAAAAAGATGAAAAAAGGTATCTCAGGATCAGCCGGTGTTGGCTATGGCACAGATAACCGCTACAGTGCCGGTGGCAACATCAACCTGTTCCGGGAGAACAAAATGTTGTTGGCAAATATCTTCACCAATAACATCAATAGCTTCCAGGACCCAGGCACCAATAATGAATCGGGCTACCTGAGAAATAATCAACCCGGCATCAATAAAACGATCAGGGGAGAAAACAATTTTAATATTGATCTCTCAAAAAAAGCAAAGATAACAGGTATACTCAGTCATAATACATCTCAGATAAATAGTGATGAATCCCGGCAAAGGCAAAACATTCTCCAGGACGCCAGTACTTATTACCTCAGTAACACCAATAAAGAAGACAAAAGAACTGCTACAATGATGGGTACTTCCCTGGATATACAGGCAAATCCCAGGAATAAAATTTCACTGACAGGCATCATCAGCCGGATAAAAGATGTACAACATAACAGCAATCAATATCTGACAACAGGAAACAAAAGTGATACCATTAACCATGGCTTACTCCGCAATCTTGATAGCTCACTGCAGAAAATGATGGAACTGAAAGCAGATTATATGCACAACTTCAAAAAAGCCGGCGCCGCATGGGTTATTAGTTTTAACTGGAAAAGCTCGTGGCAGTACAGTTATCAATACAATTACAATCAGAATAACACCACCACAGGTGATATGGCTGATACCATCAATCAATTTGTAACGCCTAAAAATAAAACCAGCGAATTTTCCTTTCGTACCTCACTTAAAGAACCGATCAACAATAGTCTCTCTTTCCAGTTATCGTATGAACTTGTAAATACCCTCCTCACCAATAACCAGCATACCTTCAATTTTGATAACATAAAGAAGGGATACCTTATTTCCAGTGATTCACTGACCTATCATTTTAAAAATACCACTTTCCAGCAGGCAGTAAGGCCATCGCTGAATTTCAATAAAGGAAAGGTGATGGTCGCTCTCATTGGAGGAATGAGCAGCTACAATATCAGCAGTACCAATTACGCCTCGAATAATGCATTCAGGCATCACAATATAAACTTTGAAAGAATTCTCTACTTTACCTATAAGATCAACAATTACAAAACTTTAGGCGTTTTTTATACCGGTAAAAGTGCATCCCCGGAAGCCCGGTACTACTGGCCGGTGGCCAACATACAGAACCCGCTGTATATTCAGCTCGGAAACCCGGACCTGGGAACAACCTTTCACAACATGCTTGATCTGAACTATACTTCGCTGGACATTAAAGGACTTAGTTTCTCCGCCATGTTGATGGGCGATTATAGCACCAACGATATCTCCACAGCGGTGTATACTGACTCTTCCGGCAAACAGGTAAGCAAGCCGGTAAACGTAGACGGCACCTATCGTATTGCTCCCGGCTTCACGCTCGGGAAAAGAATAAAGAATCCGGCCATCACCCTTAATTACAGAAGCATACTGGACATCTCCCATAATATTTCCCTCATCAACAATACAAAAAGTATTGCCACCCAATACTCCTACTCGAACATGCTCTCTGCATCCATGATGTACAAAAAACTCCTGGAATTTACGACACTGGCCCGTATTGAGTATACAGGCAATAAATATTCTATCCAGCAAAATAACTATTACGACTATCTTAAATATTACCTGTTCATAGATATGAACGCCTATCTCCCCGCCGACATCAACATCGGTACAGGAATTAATTATACCAACAACACCGATGCAAAACAACACTATACCCTCATGAGTGGGTGGATCTCCAAATCTTTTCTACCCAATAAAAGCCTGATGGTAAAGCTGTATGCTTATGATATTTTCCGGCAAAACCGGTCTGTCAATACCTTCTTCAATGGGACCTACCGGGAAACCATGCAGGCTACTACCCTATCACAATACTTTATGCTCAGCGTGACAACGAGGATTGGACCAAGATTACCAGGAATTAAAAAAGGACCAGGATTACCCTGATTAAAAAAAAGGATTATAGGATTTAAACAGAAGACATGAGCGAAAATCTTCTATTTAAATCCTATAATCCTTTTTTTAAAAATCAGGGTAATCCTGGTCTTAGTTCGCTGGTTTTTCCAACAGTTTAAAGAACTGATCCAGTTGTGGCAGGATCACGATCCTTGTTCTGCGGTTAGCCGCTCTGCCTTCCGGTGTATCATTGGAGGTAACCGGTACATACTCACCTCTACCGGCTGCTGTCATACGCGCTGGCGGAATGTTGTACTGATTCTGCAGGATACGGACAACAGAGGTAGCTCTCTTCACACTCAGATCCCAGTTATCCAGTAATACGTTCGGGCGGTAAGGCACATTATCTGTATGACCTTCTACCATAAATTCAATATCCGGTTGGTTATTCAGTACGGTGGCTACTTTACCCAGTACTTCCTTCGCCCTGTCTGCCACTTCATATTTACCGCTCTTAAACAGCAGTTTATCTGAAATATCAATATAAACTACGCCTTTATCTACTTTAATATTGATGTCTTTATCATCCATATTACCTATCGCGCCTTTCAGGTTCATCACCAGTTGCATGTTCAATGAATCTTTACGGGCAATAGCAGACTGAAGGTCTTTGATGTATTCATCTTTTGCACCGATGTTATCGAGCGATTTTTTGATGCTTTCTGCCTGTGAACTGGAAATAACAGATAATTCTTTCAGGTGATCCAGCATTTGCGTGTTGTTGCTTTTCAGCTGTGTTTGCTGTTCCTTCAAATTTTCTACTTTGTCTTTGTAAGCAGCTGCTGCGCGTGCTGCATCTTCTTCACATGTTTTCCGTTTGTTTTCAGCGTCATTGTACATACTCTGAAGCCGGGCGTTTCTCGCTTCAGATTCTTTTAATTTCCGCGGAGCCGAGCAGGAGGCTAAAATGGTAATAATCGCCACTGGCAAGGCTAATCGTGCTATTTTCATAAATGCTAATTTTTAATATTCTAACAAATAACCAAAGTGGAGTTAGCAGGTAACAATGGGCAAGTAACGGCGGTATAGCAAATAACAGGCCGAAGCAACAACTAACGTCGTAACACATATTTATTATGATTAATTATTGATTAAACCCTTGTATAGACTGCGTATTATCAGTATTCATAAAAAAAAGTTAATATTATATAATAACTAAGTAACTTGGCCGCAGGCGTACATATGCTATATCTATTTTCCATTAATTGCTGAAATGTATGAGAAAGGTGGTTTCTTCAGGTCAACCAACAATAAAGGAAATTGCAAAAAGACTTAACATCTCTGTATCTACTGTATCAAGGGCATTACACGATCATCACAGTATTGGTTTAAGAACCAAGGCCAGGGTGAAGCAGCTGGCGGAAGAATTGAATTATGAACGGAATCAGACGGCTGTCTTTTTCCAGCAGGGGAAAACCTTTACCATCGGAATCCTGCTGCCGGAACTGTCGGAAGCCTTCTTTTCCAGTGCTATCAGCGGTATTGAAGACACGGCCTACAGTAATAACTACACCGTACTGCTGGGACAATCGCACGATGATGAAGCCCGTGAAAAACAGATCATTCAAAGCATGAAACAGCACCGCGTAGATGGCTGCATCGTTTCTATCGGGAAAAGCACCCGCAACTATGAGCATTTCGAAATGCTCCGGCAGGCGCGCATTCCGGTCGTATTCTTTGATCGTATCCCTGATCTTCCCGATATCCATACGGTATCGTGCAACCTGGAATCAGGCACCATACAGGCGGTTGACTTCCTGCTAAAAAAAGGACACCGGGTAATTGGTATGATCAATGGCCCTGAGCAAATGGTGGCCAGCAAAGAGCGCGCTACGGGCTATATCAAGGCACTGCGCAAACACCGCCTGAAATATGATCCGGAACTGATCGTAAATGCGGACCTCACCGCAGCTGGTACAGGTAGCGCCATGCAGCATCTCCTGTCGCTGAAAAGAAAGGTTACTGCGATCGTTACCTTCAATGACTACGTAGCCATGGATGCGGTACAATATGCACTAAAACAAAAACTGGAAATAAATAAGGATATAACTTTTGTATCTTACGCCAATACACCGGTGAGTGGATATACAGCGTTCCCTCCTGCTGCTTCCGTAGAGCAGTTTCCCTATGAACAGGGGCAGGCGGCCACTAATATGCTGCTGTCGCTCCTCAGCGGAGAACATGCATTAAATGATTATACCAATATGATCATGGAGTCGCAACTGGTTATACATAACCGTTAGGGGCATTCATTCGCCGATAACCTTGCCACAGTACCTCACCGTGGCAGGCTATCAACCTCATTGTTCGCTGTCTATAATTGTTGCCTCGGGGCTTAATCTACTTTCCTCTTAATTGCACCACTATGTTAGAGAATTCTTTTAACATTCCGCGTACGCAAACGCTTGCGTTAAACGCGCAAGCGTTTGCGTAAACAACAAAAAAGGGCATATTTCACGATTCTTGTATCTTGTCTGCTGTTAACAAATTATCCTTCGCATGAAAAAAACTTGGCTATCCTTACTCACAGTGCTTTTTATCGGTACTGCATTATCCGCGCAAACAAAGATCATTTATCATGATGCCCATGAATTTCCCATTATAGGTAAATACCATGGAGAAGATAATTACAACCGGTTCCCGGCAAAATTTAAAGCAACCCTCCGCCCGGAAGTATGGTCACTGGGCCGCAACAGCGCCGGCATGGCGGTGCGCTTCCGCTCCAATGCCAGCACCATCGCAGCCAAATGGCGGGTGTTGAATAACGCCGTAATGGGGCACATGGCGCCTACCGGTATCAAAGGACTGGACCTCTATGCATTCGTAAACAACAAATGGCAATTCGTCAACAGCGGTATTCCCAAAGGTGAATACAGTTTTCAAAGTACGCTGCTGAAAGACGGTGATACCACCTGGCGCGAATACCTCCTCTATCTCCCGCTCTATGATGGCGTGGATTCCTTAGCAATAGGTGTCAACGAAAATGCGATCATCGAAAAACCACAACAACAACTACTGCTCGATAAAAAACCCATCGTCTACTACGGCAGCAGCATTGCACAAGGCGCCTGTGCTACCCGCCCTGGCCTGGCTTATACCAATATACTATCCCGGCAGCTGCAACGCACCATCATCAACATGGGTTTCAGCGGACAAGGGAAATTTGAAACAAACGTAGGAGAAGCCATTTGCGAAACAGATCCGGCCCTCCTGGTAATCGACTGCAACCCGAATACGGCAGTAGAAGAGATCCATGAACGCGCAGTGAAACTCGTACAACAACTCCGGCAGTGCAAACCACAAACACCCATATTACTGGTAGAAAACTATATGTACGAAAATGCTTACTTCGAAAAAGGTAAGCAGGAGCTGGCAATCAGCAAAAGAACGGAACTGAAAAAAGCATACAATGACCTCCGCGCTGCCGGGGTTAAAAACCTGCACTATATGAAGGGAGAAGGGTTTCTGGGAGATGATCACGAAGGAACCGTAGATGGTGTTCATCCCACCGACATCGGGATGGAACGTTTTGCCGCACATATATTGCCGGTATTAAAAAAGCTCCTTAGACCAGGACCAGGATTATAAGGATTTATAAGATTACCAGGATGGGTGCAACAGATCAACGCGGATAAATAAAATATTCTTCGTTTCAATCTGTTGCACCCATCCTGGTAATCTTATAAATCCTTATAATCCTGGTCTCAGGTAGTTATCAAAATAATCTGTGATCTTCTGCATCAGATGTACCCGGTCTTTACCTAATACATTGTGCAGATGGCCGGGATATACAAAATAATCCACCTGTTTTTCATTGTCTACACAGGCTTTCAGAAAATTGATGGAATGCTGCCATACCACTACATCATCATTGGTGCCGTGGATCAGCAACAGGTGACCTTGCAGGTTTTTCGTTTGCGTAAGCAGGTTGGCAGCTGCATAGCCTTCCGGATTTTCCTGTGGTGTATCCATATATCGTTCTGTATACATTATTTCATACATACTCCAGTCTATTACCGGCCCGCCTGCTACAGCAGCCTGGAATACGCCGGGGTGGCGCAACATAAGGGAGGTCGTCATAAATCCGCCATAGCTCCAGCCATGCACCCCCATTTTCTGCCGGTTTATAAAAGGCAGTGAATGCAGGTATGCCACACCCTGTAGCTGATCATTCATTTCTACCGTGCCCAGCTCACGGAAAGTAGCCTGCTCAAATGCCATTCCACGGTTAGCACTACCGCGTCCATCCATGGTGAAAATCACATAGCCACGCTGCGCCATGTATTCGTACCACAGGTTACCACTGTAAGGAAAGGTGTTACGGATCAACTGTACATTGGGACCGTTATACAGATAAACAATAACAGGATATTTTTTTGTGGAATCAAAATCAACAGGTAAGATCAGCTTGCCGTACAAAGGCGTGCCATCATCAGCCTTCAGTGTTACCTGTTTTATTTCCGGGCGCTTGAATTCCTTCAGCGGATCAGCAGATGACAACAATGTTTCCTGCCATTTACCACGCACGTCGCTGATACGGGCTACCGCAGGCGTTTCTTTGGAGCTATAGGTATCGAGCAGATAGCCGCCGTTGCTGTTCAACTGTACGTCATGCCAGCCTGCGGCCTGATCCAGGCGGCGGATGCCGGTGGTTTTCAGGTTTACAGCATACGCATGTTTTTCCATTGGACCTTCTTTCGCTGCCGTGATCACTACTTCATGGGTGGGCGCATGAAAACCCGCCAGCTCATTCACTACCCAGGCGCCTTTTGTCAATTGCTTTTGCAACTGTCCTTTTGTATTGTAAAGATATAAGTGCGTATAGCCGTCACGGTCACTCCACCATATAAACTGATCGGGTTTTCCTGGCACAAAGGTGAGTGGGTGAGATGGATGAACATACTTGCTGTCTGTTTCTTCAAAAAGTGTTTTTATCAGTTCGCCGGTAGTGGCGCTGTATTCATTCAGCCACAGGTGATCCTGTCCGCGGTTGAGTAAACCGATGTATACTGATTGCTGATCCTGTGACCAGGTTACGCAGGTAAGATAATGATCTGCTTCACCGGTAGTTTTAAGAAAGATCGTTTTTCCGGTAGATGGCTGATAGACGCCCAGTGTTACTTCGTGCGACTTTCCTCCTGCCATGGGGTATTTGATGATGTAGGCGTGAGCAGGTGTTACGGACCAGTCTATCACCGGGTAATCATTCACCATCCGTTGATCCATGCGGTAAAAGGCCAGCAGGTCGCCTTTGGGCGAAAAGAAAATGCCTTTATCGATACCAAATTCCTCCCGGTGAACGGTTCTGCCGTTAACGATATTTCCGTCTGCATCATTGGTCACTTCTTTCACACTGCCATCTGCGGTGCGCAGAAAGAGATTATTTTTTACGGTGTAGGCGATGTGGCGGCATTGCGGGTTCACAGTAATGTTATCCGCATCTGCGGGTAAGCTGCACCAGGTGGTGAACTGCATGGCACCGTTCAGTAATTGTCCGCTATAAATGGTATTGGCAACGTTGAACCAGGCGCTGTTGGCGTTAATCCAGTGGATGGCGGGTAATCCGCGCAATGGTTGGGAAGAAAATAATTGTTGATTCAGATCTGCTAAAGTCAGCAGGGTATCTGCGTTGGTTTTGGTGCCTGCTACAGTGTATTTTATCCAGGTCACGGCGCCTTTGTTTATAATGGTCCGGGTAAAGGCATTTTCACCGGGTACCCATTCAAACTGTTTTAACCGTTCCGGCATCAGCGCCTGGCGAAGGCCGTTGGTGGCTTCTGCCATCGTATACATCCGTTGCTGGGCATACGATAATTGTAACCCGCTGATAACAAACCCCGTCAATAACAAAAGAATCCTCTTCATCCTGTAATTTTAATTTTCAAGGAGCCAAAAATAAAGAATTACGGATTACGAAGGGCAGCTGAGGGATTTGTAAAGAGATGAATGGGTGATTTTTATAATTAACTATTCACGGCTAAATTTCTTCTTATCCATTCCCGCTCTTCGGGGAGCAGATAATCGGCTCTTTTTTCGGTGATCCAGGAGAAGGTTTTTTTCACGTCCGATTTTGCGGTGCGGAACCTGGATAAGAATTCCATGCCCAACATCAGGTCTGTAAAGCCGTTTTTGAAGGTTTCTATGGTCATCCGGGCGTTACTGCGTCTTTTGGAAAGCAGTTCCGTAATACGGGTAATAACTGCCTGTACCGCTTTTTCATCTGCATATTTATAAATGGCTTCCATGGCTTCAAATTTCAGCTGCCCGCGTAGCAGGCAGCGCATATAAAACATGGCTTCCTTTTCCTTTTCAATGTCGGCAATGGTGGCAAAAGCCAGTGCTTTCACATCCTGCCGCGGGTATTCCAGCAGTCGCCTCAGTACTGGCAAACTGGCCTGCGTACCTGTTTTATGCAACAGCAGCGCGATGTAGTACACATCGTATTCATTTACAGTGCGTTTCAGCAGGGAGAGGGCCCATTCTTCCACAGCGGGGTTGTTGGTACCTCTCAGGGCCAGCAAGGCAGAGCGACGGATATTGCTATTTAACGATAAAGTATTGTTTAGTAAGGGTTGTAGGTTCATATAGCCCGGAATGGGCAGACCTCGTTCCAGATCCTGCTGAATGGCAGTGATCATGTCAGCGTCCTGTTCTGTTTGCAACCGGTCCAGCAAAAAGCGGATTACCTCCGGATCATTCGTATTTCTGGAAAGCTGGGTGATAATAAATCCGGCGGCGCGGCGTTTTTCTTTGTCTGTTTCGGTGTTAATGTACTGGTACAGCAAGGGTATGTAAGCGTGGTTGGCCAGCTGCTCGGCTTCGCGAAGCGCCTGCCAGCTTGTTGTTTGTGCGTTATTCAACTGATCTGAGCGGTCGCATATCCGTGTGACGAGGTTAGTAAGATAGTCTATCATCCTGAGTTATTTTGATCTGCTACCCCTCCATTTTCAATTATCATACCAACCTGATCAACAGTCCCGAAAAGTGCTCAGTATCCTGCTTCAACAATTAACAGTTTTATGTTACATTTGCCCCTGTATTTTCGGACAGGTTTTGATATTTGAATAGAACGTAAAGCATGCACATATTACTCAAAAACGTAAAGATTATAGCGCCTTCCTCACCTTTACATGGGCAGCAAAAAGACATTTCCATTCAGAACGGTATCATCCACCAGGTGGCTGATAACCTGGAAGATGACCGCGCAACGGTCATTTCCGGTAACAACCTGCATGTTTCCGCTGGTTGGATGGATATCTTTGCCCATTTCTGTGATCCGGGGCAGGAGCATAAGGAAGATCTCTACAGCGGCGTAAAAGCTGCTGCCACCGGTGGCTTCACCACTGTGATGGTAGTTCCCAACACCCAGCCTGCACTCCATACGAAGCCGCAGATCGAATATGTGCTGAGCAAAACCCGCCATACCTCCGTAAACGTACTGCCCATCGGCGCCGCCACCAAAAACGTGGAAGGTACCGGGCTGGCGGAAATGTATGAAATGCACCAGACAGGCGCCGTTGCCTTTTCCGATGGCCTTAAACCCGTACAATCCCCCGGCCTGCTGCTCAAAGCCCTGCAATATATCAAGGCGTTTGACGGTACCCTCATCCAGTTGCCGGATGACCATAGCATTTCTGCACATGGACTGATGCACGAAGGCATTTACTCCACACAGCTGGGTATGCCCGGAAAACCTGCACTGGCAGAAGAACTGATCATCCAACGCGATATTGAACTCGCTAAATATGCGGACTCCCGCATTCACTTCACCGGTGTCAGCACCCGCAAATCAGTAGAACTGATCGCCGCCGCAAAAGCAGCCGGCGTGAAAGTGACCTGCTCCGTAACACCATACCACCTGTCTTTAACAGATGCATTGCTCATCAATTACGATACACACCTGAAAGTAAATCCTCCGCTCCGCAGCGCAGACGATGTGCAAGCCCTGCAGGAAGCTGTGCTGCAAGGCACGATTGATTGCTTTGCCACACACCACCTGCCACAGGACTGGGATGCCAAACAAGTGGAATTTGAATACGCAAAAAATGGAATGATAGGGCTGGAAAGCTGCTTCGGTGTATTAAGACGATACCTCCCGCAGCTGCCACTCGAACAACTGATCACGATGCTGACAGAGAAGCCACGCAGCATCTTTAAACAGCCGCAACCAGCACTGGAAGAAGGCGCCGCCGCGAACCTGACAATATTTGATCCTGAAAGCGAATGGGAGTTCACCACTGCGCATATTGCTTCCCGGTCCAAAAATTCAGCGTATCTTGGCCACCAGCTGAAAGGCAAGGTCATTGCGATTGTTAACAACGGACAACTGAACAAATGATCTACAGCTGTCTTACACACGGCATCCTATTTCTGAAATATACAAATTGTTACTATGACAAATAAACCACATTTAGCCTACGGCATAGTTACAGCACTGGCACTCATCCTGATATCTGTTGCTTTCTACCTGTTGAAATTAAACCAGGAGAGCTGGGCCGGATGGGTGAGCACCCTGGTATTAGTTGCCGGCGTAGTAATGTCCTGTATTGCCTATTCAAAGGCCAACCCGGATGGAACATTCGGCAATATCTTCGCAAACGGTTTCAGAACCACTGCTGTAATAACCGTACTGAGTATCCTGTCTACGCTGTTGTTCATTTATATCTTCCCTGATATTAAGGAACAGGCAGTAGAAGCAGCCCGGAAAAAAATGGAATCACAGCACCAATCAGAAGAGGCTATTGAAAACGCCCTTGCCATTACCAGGAAAATGTTTATTCCGTTTGTAATAGGCTTTTCCCTGTTCTTTAATGTGTTGTTCGGTGTACTGGCCTCTGTAGTTGGTGGGGTTATAGGTAGAAGAAACCTGAACAGCTATGAGCCACCGGCTGGTAAATAGCTGGTATTACGGGTGTTGTACCCGCTGCAACACCTATCACATACATCAAGGAAAATCGTAATGAATTTGAACATATCCGTCATCGTTCCTTTAAAAAACGAAGAAGAATCACTACCTGAACTCGCCGCCTGGATTGACCGGGTGATGCAGGCAAACCATTTTACCTACGAGGTATGGATGGTAGACGATGGGAGTAGTGACGATTCCTGGGCTGTCATCCAACAACTGGCCATACATAATCCCAACATCAAAGGCATTAAGTTTCAACGCAACTACGGAAAATCCGCCGCACTGAATGAAGGCTTCAGCGCCGCTGAAGGCGATGTGGTTATTACCATGGATGCTGATCTGCAGGATAGTCCCGACGAAATACCGGAACTATACCGGATGATCGTTGAAGAACGTTACGACCTCGTTAGCGGCTGGAAAAAGAAACGTTACGATAATGCCTTCACCAAAAATCTTCCTTCCAAACTATACAATTACACCACCACACGTATGAGTGGCGTAAAGCTGCATGATATGAACTGCGGCCTTAAAGCCTATCGCAAAAGAGTGGTGAAGTCCATAGAAGTATACGGCGAAATGCACCGTTACATCCCGGTCATCGCCAAATGGAACGGTTTCCGCAACATTGGCGAAAAAGTGGTGGAACACCGCGCCCGTAAATACGGCGTCACCAAATTCGGGCTGGAACGCTTTATCAACGGCTTCCTTGACCTCGCTTCCATCATGTTTATCGGCAAGTTCGGCAAACGCCCGATGCACCTGTTTGGCGCACTGGGCTCCCTGTTCTTCTTTTTCGGTTTTCTGATTGCACTATATCTCACTTTTGCAAAATTCTTCTATTCACAGTATAACATGACCGACAGGCCCATATTTTTCATGGCACTGTTGTTTATGATCATCGGTTCACAATTATTCCTCACCGGATTTATCGGTGAACTGGTTACACGCAACGCGCCGGAACGAAATGCGTATCTCGTGGAAGCGAGAATGGATAAATCAATAAAGGAATGAACCAGGAATTACTGCTAAATGGCCAACACTAAGAAAAAAATACTCCTCCTCGGCACAGCCTATCCTTACAGGGGTGGGCTGGCTGCTTATAATGAACGACTGGCAGAAGAACTGCAACAAACAGACGATGTAGAGATATGGACCTTTACGGTGCAATATCCCAACTTCCTGTTTCCTGGAAAGAGCCAGTTCTCTACAGATCCGCCACCCGCACACCTGCGTATCAAACGCCTGATCAATGCGGTCAACCCGCTGAACTGGCTGGTCGTAGCCCGGAAGATCCGCCGTCTGAACCCGGACATCATCATCACCAAATACTGGCTGCCTATCATGGGACCCGCACTGGGCACACTCCTGCGGCTGGGCAAAAAAGGTCATCAAACAAAAGTGATCGCAATATTGGATAATGTGGTACCGCATGAAAAGCGCCCCGGTGATGTTGCCTTCACAAAATATTTTCTCAAACCGGTGGATGCCTTCATCGCCATGAGCCAGTCTGTGCTCAATGACCTCCGGCAGTTTGAGCCCAACAAAAAAGCGTCGCTGATCCCCCATCCTATTTATGATAATTATGGCCCGCTGCTGTCAAAAGAAGCAGCACGCACACAGCTGAAACTTCAGCCTGGCAAGCGTTACATCCTGTTCTTCGGATTTATACGGCAGTATAAGGGACTTGACCTGCTATTGCAGGCCATGGCAGATGAGCGGATGAAAAAGCTGGATGTACACGCCATTGTAGCCGGAGAATATTATGAAGACGCTGCTCCTTATCAACAACTGCTGGAAACATTACAGTTGGGCGACCGTGTGCTGATGCACACCGATTTCATTCCCAATGAAGCTGTAAAGAATTATTTCTGCGCTGCCGACCTGGTAGTACAGCCTTATAAAAGTGCCACCCAGAGCGGAATTTCACAGATCGCTTATCACTTTGAAAAGCCCATGGTGGTTACAAATGTAGGCGGACTGGTAGAGATGGTCCCCCACGGTGTGGTAGGATTCCAGTGTGATCCCAATCCCGCTGCTATTGCTGCTGCTATTGAACAATATTTTGTAGAAAACAGGGAAGCAGACATGGTGGCCGCACTGCAAAAAGAAAAACTACAATACTCCTGGAGCCGACTGGCAAAAGAAATTCATATATTAGCTGATAACAGTTAGATAATAAACCTGCTTTCACCAGGCAACAGATAGCTACCTGCTGAAAGCCAAAGCAAAAAAAATTGATCTACAGAAGTAAAGCACCTTTACGTATAGGCCTTGCCGGTGGTGGCACAGATGTAAGTCCGTATTCGGATTTATATGGTGGCGCCATTCTCAATGCTACCATCTCTTTATATGCCCGCGCATCTATCGAGCCACTCAATACCGGGCAGGTGGTTTTTGAATCGGCAGACAGAAATGTGCAACTGAGCTATGATGCCGTATATCCGCTACCGTTAGATGGCAAACTGGATATTCTCAAAGGTGTGATTAACCGGGTACAAAAAGATTTTGGTCACCTTCCTGCTACGGGGTTCAAACTCACCACTTATGTGGATGCCCCTCCCGGATCTGGTCTGGGCACCTCTTCTACCCTGGTGGTAGCCGTATTGGGCGCCTTCGCCGAATGGCTGAAGCTTCCCCTTGGTGAATATGACATGGCACATCTCGCCTATCGCATTGAACGGGAAGACCTGCAACAGGCTGGTGGCAAACAGGATCAGTATGCCGCCACCTTCGGCGGTGTCAACTTCATGGAATTTTACGCAGGAGATAAAGTGATCGTAAATCCCCTCCGTATCAAGGAAGTATACCTGCATGAGCTGGAAAACAACCTGGTATTGTTTTATACATCTACCAGCCGTTTCTCCTCTAGCATCATCACAGAACAGCAGAAAAATGTAACCGATAAAAACGATGATTCCATTGCAGCCATGCATCACCTGAAAGAGCAGGCGGTGATGATGAAAGAAGCATTATTGCGCGGCACCATTGATAAAATCGGGGAAATACTGAACTACGGATTCGAAAATAAAAAGCAAATGGCCAAAGGTATCACCAACACAAAACTGGATGAGATCTACACCGCTGCCCGCAATGCCGGCGCCAGCGGCGGCAAGATTTCCGGCGCCGGTGGTGGTGGATTTATGATCTTTTATTGCCCCGGCAATACCAGGTTTGCCGTAGTGGAAGCATTAAATGCCTTCGGCGGCGATGTGAAACGTTATTCCTTTACCACCCACGGTATTCAAACGTGGAGTATCTGATAACCGGTTTGTGACACCATAAAAATGTAGTATCATGAAGCAAAAAATTGCCAACACCATCCGGGAAAGTATCGCTGTAAAAGAAGCGATCTGCCAGGATGAACAGTTGTTAAATACCATCCAACAGGTAGCTGAAACGATTACCCACAGCCTGCAGACAGACAATAAAATCCTGTTTTGCGGCAACGGTGGCAGCGCCGCGGATGCACAACACCTTGCGGCGGAATTTTCCGGCCGTTTCTATAAGGACCGTACACCTTTGTATGCAGAAGCATTACACTGCAACACCTCCTATATGACTGCTGTAGGCAACGACTATGGCTACGACCAGGTATACGCCCGCATCCTGCAGGGTATCGGCAAACCCGGAGATGTACTGGTAGCCATTTCCACATCAGGCAATTCCGTCAACATCCTGGAAGCCATCAAAACCGCAAAGGAAAAAGGCATGATCGTAGTGAGCATGACCGGCAGTACCGGTGGTAAAATGAAGGAAGGCAGCGACTTCCTGATCAACATACCCTCCACAGATACACCACGCATCCAGGAAGCACACATCACAGTAGGGCATATCATTTGCGAAATCGTGGAAAACAACCTGTTCGGATGACCGGGGAATGTATCATACTCGCAGGCGGACTAGGTACACGGCTACGCAGTGTGGTGGCAGACAAACCCAAATGCATGGCCCCTGTAGGGGATCATCCGTTTTTGTATTACCTGCTGCACTACCTCCATAAACAAGGCATGCAACACGCCGTGTTATCGCTTGGGTACAAATCAGAACAGGTGATCAGCTGGTGCGAAAATACTACCCTCCCGCTTCGTGTATCCTTCACCGTAGAACCGGAGCCATTAGGTACCGGCGGCGGTATTATGTACGCCCTGCCCGCATTGGATGGCAACGAAGTATTTATCATCAACGGCGACACCTATTTTGATGCAGACCTTGCCGTCTTCCATGCGTTTCACGAGGCCAGCAAAAGCCCGCTGTCACTCGCATTGAAGCCGATGCAGCATTTCTCCCGTTACGGGAGCATTGAACTGGGAGATAATAATGTCATCACCGCCTTCAAAGAGAAACAATATTGTACGGCAGGATTAATCAACGGGGGTATCTATCTTACCACAGCTGATTATTTAAAAAGCCTGTCTTTACCCGAAATTTTTTCTTTTGAGAAAGATGTGCTGGAGCCACAAGTAGCTACAGGAAAGCTTTACGGCTTCGTAAGCGACACTTATTTTATTGATATTGGCATTCCTGAAGACTACGAAGCAGCCCAAAAAGTGTTGCAGACCTAGTTAATAAACAACAGATTATAAAACGCGACAACCGTTAAAGAATAATAGCTAAAAAGTACGCAATTCATGTATTTGTTCCTCGACAGAGATGGTGTTATAAACGACGAAATACACAACGGCTACGTGTTGCATCCCGATATGTTTCACTTCAGCGAAGGCGTGCTGGCCGCTATGCCATTGCTGGCAAAGCATTTCAAGCGCATCGTTGTTGTGACCAATCAACGGTGCATAGGCCGCGGACTTTTAACGACAGCAGGATTACAGGATATTCATGCCCACATGCTGCAACAAATTAACGCGCATGGCGGGCGTATTGATAACATTTATTTTTGTCCGGATGTAGAAAGCAATAGTCCCTGCCGGAAACCGGCCGGGGGCATGGCCTTACAGGCAAAACAGGATTTCCCGGAGATTGATTTCAAAAAGGCCGTCATGGTAGGCAATACGCTGAGTGATATGCAGTTTGGCAGAAGCCAGGGCATGCAAACCGTATTTATCCCTTCCACACTGCCGGAAACCGTTTTTCCACATCCCCTGATAGATCAACGGTTTCCAAACCTGCTGGCATTTGCACAGGCGATACAATAAATTAATGTCAGAACCGTATTATAGATAATGGTAAAAAAACTACTACTGTCACTCCTCCCCCTGCTTACCGGCCTGTGTGCACTCGCACAAAAGCCGGATGCCGCCGGTTATGCCCGGCTACAAAAAGACCAGGACACGCTGCAATACCTGAGCCAGGAAATATTCAGTGGAAAAGGAGATGAAGGCCGCGGAAAAGCGGTAGACCAGTTTATACCAACACTGGTACGCGCGCTGAAAACACCACATTCCTTCCGGTTTCCCTTCGATTCGCTGAAGGCTGTCTCTATACAATACCCGCAAGACAGCACCTTCCGCATCTTCTCCTGGGCACTGGAAGCCGAAACAGGCTTCTACCGCCACTTTGGTGCTATACAAATGAATACCGCGGATGGACAACTAAAACTCTTCCCTTTATTCGATGTATCTGATTATATCACCAACACGGATAGTATTACCAACAACAAAGCCTGGTACGGTTGCCTGTATTACAACATCATTCAAAGACATTATTTCAACCAGGAATTTTATACGCTCTTTGGCTGGGATGCCAACAATCCCCGCAGTCAGAAAAAAATAGTGGAAATGCTGACGTTCAAAAACGGAGAACCCGTATTTGGCGGGCCTTTCTTCAGTTTTTCAGAAGACAGCGTAAAACAGCCTACCCGCAACCGTTTTATTATTGAATACAAAAAAGAAAGTACGGCTACCCTCAACTACAATAAAGAACTGAATATGATCGTATACGATCACCTGATCTCTGAAACCAACGAGCCGGCAAAAAAATTCACGTATGTATCAGATATGGACTACGAAGGCTTTACATGGAAGGCTGGAAAATGGGTGCACGTGAATAAAATATTTCATGATGCCATCCCGGTAGGGAAAGGCGCCCCCGCTCCTATGCCACTGGATCAGAAAAAGAAAAGCATGACCCACCCCAAGTCTGTGGAAGACTTTAATACAGACCAGCAGAAGGCAAAGCAACCCAGGAAAAAACAATAAATATTTTCGGATTTTTTGATTTACGAATTTAGGGATTTGAAATGCAGCGAAGATTTTCGCGTAGATCTTCGCTGCATTTCAAATCCCTAAATTCGTAAATCAAAAAATCCGAAAATGTTATAGTCCGTCATTCCAGTTCGGATTCTGTGTCAGGTTTTTATTCAGCGTACGTTCCTGGATAGGCACCGGATACAGGTAATCCCGGTTTTCATTAAACTCTTTGGGGATGCCAGGATTAATAACGATTGATCCGCCCGCATTACCGTTTTCCAGGTTTATTTCTGTACCTAATTTCAGGTAGGCAGGACCTTTGGGGCCATTGGGCTTGGTGCCTTCATAGATCACTACGTCTATATTACCATCATTATCCAGGTCGAACTGGCCTACGCCGGGGAAGTACATGCCTTTGAATTGCTTTGTCAGCATCGGGCCTTCTTTCCAGCGGCAGATATCATGCCACCTGAAATTTTCAATAACCAGCTCAATTCTGCGTTCACGGCGTATTTCGAGCAATACACCACTAATTGTTTTATTGTTGTAGCGTGCGGCCTCATATGCATCGGGATGGGCATTGGCTGCGGCTACATCGAGGTTAGGCATGCCTACGCGATCTCTCAGCAGCTTGATGGACAGATCGATGTCGGCCTGTGTAAGCTGGCCCAGTTCTGCTTTAGCTTCTGCATAGTTCAGTAATACCTCTGCATAGCGGAATACCGGCATATCGTTGTCGTTCTTTACATAAGAGTCCTGGGTTTCATCCGTCACATATTTGATCAGCTGATAGCCGGTTACGGCTGCACCAAAATCAGGTACCAGCCTGTTGGTATTGCCAATACGGGTATAGCCCGGTGTACGGATCGTTTGCGCCAGACGTGGATCGCGGTCCTGGCACTCATTATAAAACTGGATCTTATTATAATCAGGTTTATCTGTAAAACGGCTGCCATCCTTCATCAGGTAGCTGTTAACGAAACTCTTTTCCAGGCCGGGCTGACCATAAGACGCCGTTATCGTATAGTAGTTGGCGTTATGATATATCTGCAACGTAGCACTGAATTTTCTGCTTAAAATAATTTCATCGGGATTGGCATCTTTCATAGAAAAAAGTTCCCGGTAAGCGTTGTCAGGTGTACTGGTGTAAAGATGATACTGTCCGCCTGCCATCAACTGCGCTGCTGCATCAGCTGCTGCCTGCAGGAATTTATTTTCATCCGGCAGGTTGAAGTTGGCTTCCTTGTGATACTTCCTGAAGGTGCCTTCGAACAGTCCTATGCGCGATTTAAGCGCCAGCGCCGTCCACTTGGTTACCAGCTCATTACTTTTGGTAGCATCCAGCGATACGATAGCCGAATCAATATCTGCGAGTACAGAGTCCATTATCATCTTACGGGGGTCACGAGCCTTGGTCAGCAATGCTTCGTCATTCACATCCAGCGGGGTATTGTACCAGGGCACATCACCAAACTTCTTTACCATCTCAAAATAAAACCAGGCACGGAAAAATTTAGCAGCGCCTACATATTTGCGGGTAGTGCTATAGGGTAATGTTTTATTGCAGTTCACCAGGAAATAATTGATCTTCCTTAACTCTGTCCAGCCCCAGCCGCCACCGGTAACAGGTACCTGGCGTCTGCCGGTAAGAAATTCTGACAGACTTGATTTCACCACATTATCCAGGTCTTCATTATAAATACCTTCTGCATCAGGCACCATGGAATACATGGAGTTGATATATAATTTCAGATCTTTCTCCGTTTTAAAATAACTTTCAGGAGAAATTTTCGCCATCGGCTCCCGGTCCATGAACTTGCTGCATGAGCTAAAACCCAATACCAGCAAGCAAACTATAAGTATATTAATCTTTTTCATTTTCATTTCGTTTACAGCGATTCATTAAAAGGTGACGTCCAGTCCTATAGCGTATGACTTACTGAAAGGATATACGCGGCCATTGGCATCGGTTTGCACAAGGTTAGGATCGCTGGACAGCTGTTCAGGGTCCAGGTATTTACTCTGTAGTTTGGTGAAGGTGAGCAGATTTTCTCCGCTGAAATAAATGCGGCAACGGGTAAGTTTGATGCGCTGCATGATCGCCATAGGCAGTGAATAGCCCAGTATCAGGCTTTTCAGGCGTATGTACGCGAGGTCCTGTACATACTTATCATTGTTCTCTTTCAGCGAACCGTTGTCGTTCAATGCAATATATCCTCTCAATCTTGGGAAATAAGCATCGGGGTTTTCAGGGCTCCATAATTTGCTTTCAAAATCTGTCGGGATGAACGACATATAAGGACGGGAGAATGGTCCCCAGAATTTATCCGCATTATTGCCCGGATACCAGTTCTGCCGGCCTACACCCTGGAAAAACACGCTGAAATCTATACCATTCCAGTCAGCACCTCCCCTGACACCGAAAGTATATCTTGGCAGTGAGTTGCCAATGATCTTCAGGTCACCATGGTCAGCCAGTGTATTCTGACCTTTACTGATCTTGTTATCTCCATTGATGTCTACAAATTGCAGATCACCGGCGCGGAGCTTACCCCATTCACCTGGTGCAGAGAAGATGTTATTACCTACCTGGGTCTGATCCACTTTCCAGTCAGCTGCATCTTTGTCTGATTTGAAATAGCCAGCAATACTGTATCCCCACATATCACCCAGCTGTTTCCCTTTATAATAATCGCTCAGAATTTGATTGGGGTTATCAAACCTGGTTATTTCTGCTTTAAAATCGCCTACGTTAAACCCAACATTATAGTTCAGGGCTCTACCTGCTACCACTGCACTGTTGCGCCATTCCATATTTACTTCCCAACCCTGAGATCTAAGGTCGGCGGCATTTTGTTTAGGCTCTGCTGCCCCGAAAACGGCCGGTAATGTCATGCCTTTGGTGAGCATGTCTTTGGTATTCCTTACATACCAGTCGAAGGTTACATTCAGGCGGTTGCGCAGGAAGCTCATGTCTGCACCGAAGTTGGTGGAGTTAACTTTCTCCCAGGTAAGACTGGGTGTGATAGGGGTTGGCAGAGATACGTACTGCGTACGTTTTCCGTTGGTGATATAAGACGTAGTGCCTACACCGAGGATGGGGATGTAAGGATAGAAATTATTTTTCACATCCTGGTTACCCAGAGCACCGTAGGAAGCGCGCCATTTAAAGTCGTTCACTACATTCTTTACAGGTGAGAAAAATGCTTCTTCACTCATGCGCCATCCCGCAGATACAGAAGGGAAAAAACCAAAACGTCTGCTGGCAGGGAAGCGGGAAGATCCATCATAACGGCCATTAAATTCTACCAGGTATTTATCAGCATAGTTATAGGCTACACGTCCGAAAGCGCCCAGCAGGGCCAGTTCCTGGTTGTTGCTATTTACGGTGGCATCACCGGTTCCCAGTGCCACTTCATTCAGGTCTTCCGACAACAGATCCGTACGTTCTGAGTACAGCATTTTTTCCCGCTGCAATTCCTGGTTCACACCAGCTGTCAGGTTGAGGGTATGCTTACCGAAATGTTTGTTGTAGTTGCCATATACATTCACCACATGTATCAGCCTGTTATCATCCTGCTGCCACAGATCATCATTATTCACGTAGCTGATCACACCGGGATAAATAGACCACGGTGCTGCTGTTTGCCGGTGGAAGCTGTTACCATTGAGAACAGTGAGCGTATAGTTGGCATTAATATTAAAGTCCGGATTTATTTTAAAGGTAGCTCCCACCGTATTTACCAGTTCAAACTGTTTGGTGGCGCCTTTGCTTTTACCATGCAGCAGATCGGCATAGATACCATCACCAATGGTGTAATTGTTCAGCTCCGTCCGGTAGGTAGCCGTACCATCAGGGTTGACCGGCACGTATGACGGTAACGCATGTACGCTTACGGATACAAAGTTGCTGTTAACCCCGGAACCAGGATACGTATAGTCGTTAGCGTTAAACTGCGTATTACTGGTCAGCACCAGCCATGGCTTTACTTCTGCTTCTACTTTTGCCCGGAAGTTATAGGAATTATAAACATCCTGCGATATCCGCATCATCCCTTTCTTCTGATATAAACGGCCGGATACCATATAGTTTATTTTATCTGTACCACCGCTGATATTCAGGTTATGTTCCAGGGAAGGCATGTTATCACGGAACATTACTTTCCACCAGTCTGTATTACCATAGTACACATACATATCTTTCCCTTTGCGATTCTGCACCACCACAGATGGCAGGGAAGGATCTGTTTTCCTTTTCAACAGCTCTGCATAATCTTCATCGGTGTAGCCAGTGTAAGTCTTCCCCAGCGTGATTTTGAAAGCATCATCATTGAGGATGGCAGCATCATAACCGTTGGTAATAAAATCAGTACTGGTTGTTTGTCTGCTCATGCTATAGTTAGTACCATAGCTCACCTGCATCCTGCCGGCTTTTCCTTTTTTAGTGGTCAGCAGCACTACGCCAAAAGCGCCGCGGGCGCCGTAAATAGCGGCGGAAGCTGCATCTTTCAATACAGATATTGATTCTATATCGCGGGGGTTTACGGTATTAATATTGCCGGGGATACCATCTATCAGTACCAGCGGACCACCACCGGAAATGGAGGTAAAACCACGGATATTCAGCGTAGCAGTACTACCCGGACGACCATCACCAAAATTTACGTTCAGGTTGGGGATAGCTCCCTGTAAAGCCTGGCCCACATTGGCTACGGGGCGGCTATCAATCACAGCGGCATCTACCTGGCTTACGGCGCCGGTCAGGTTCACTTTCTTTTGTGTACCATAACCTACTACCACCACATCTTTTATTTTAGAACGGCTGCTCACTAACGGAATCGTCAGGAAAGCATCCTTTGAGATCACCACTTCTTTGGTTTCATAGCCTACATAGGAGATGATCAGCACATCTCCGGGTTTTACGGAAGCCAGGGAAAATCCGCCACTGGCATTGGTAACGATCCCTCTTTTGGTGCCTTTCAAAAAAACAGTTACGCCTATCAGCGGTTCTTTATTTTCCCCGTCAATAACTTTTCCTTTCAGCCCGAATTCCTGCTCATCCTTACGATATACCACCAGCAGATCCTTTACAACCCGGTACGCCAGCGGCGTGGGGGCCAGTAAGGAATCCAGCAGATCATCCGCAGCACGGGCGTTGGTATCCAGTGAATCCATGTTGTAATTGTCGCTGGCAGCTGCATCGTAAACCAGGTGGTAATGCGTTTGACGCGCCACCTGTATTAATACCTGGTTAAGTGTGGCACCGGAGGTTTTCAGCGTGATGCTTCTTTTTAAATTTTGTCCCTCCAGATTTTTAGCCCACAAGGAGAGACTTACAGCGGCCAAGCATGTTGTCAGTAGACTAAGGCGCATAAGATAACGGATTGTAGAATTTCTTACTACATTTTTCATAAATTTGAACAGTTTTTATTAAGTATTAAAAACACGCTGCCACATCCGGTAATGAGCATTACGGAAAGGATGCTGTCAGCAAAACATTGGACCGGTTATGTTAGCGCATAACCGGTTTTCTTATGTACTTGATTTAATAGATGAAATAATTGTCCCCCTTTTTTTTATAAGTGAGCCGGTGTACCAGGCATAATGCATCTAATACCTCCGTTACAGTGTGGTTGGCACTGAAGTCACCGGAAACACGGTAACGCTCCAGAGCAGGCGTCATCAGGCGGATATGCACCTGGTATTTACTTTCCAGCGCCATCACCACTTCCGGGAGGATATGCTGGCGAAATACCAGCGTACCCCTGCACCAGGAGATAGCAATGTCTGCTGACTGTGAAAAAGTGTGTGTTTTATTGTTCGCTGTGTTTATTTCTATGCCATGGTCGGGGGTGATCAGCTTGGCGCTGTCCAGCCCATGCAGATCTGCTGCCACTTTTACTTTACCGGTTTTCACGACTACCCTGACGGTATTGCCGGGGTGGTTCATTCGAATATTAAAAGAGGTGCCCAACACGCTGGTAGCGGTTTTTCCCGCATATACCAGGAAGGGTTTTGTGGCATTTTTCTTTATCTCAAAAAAAGCTTCTCCTGCATCCAGGTATACTTCCCTGTTCTTATCGCCAAAAGGAAGATGATAATGCAGGCTGCCGGAACGGTTCAGCGTCACCACAGAACTGTCGGGCAATATGATCCTGCGTACCTGTGTGGTGGCAGCAGCTGTCATCCGGTATTGCTTCCCGGTTGCGGCCGGAACGGGTCTGTCTGCTGCTACCGGCAAATTTTTCAATGGTAATGAATGCAGGTAAAACATACCATATATACCGGCAATAAGTGCAATGATAACGGCTATACGTTGTAATGCAGGCCAGAGGCGCCGCACGGGTGTTTCATTCATCTCATCAGGAACAGGCAAATAAGCTGCCTGATCCCGGATATTTGTGAGCATGTCTGCTTTTATTGCCTGCAATGCCTTCTCAGACAGATCCACCGGATCTTTTTCTGTGGCGGCAAACCAATCTTCCAGCAGCGCCTGCTCTGCAGCGGTGGCCTCTCCTTTCAGATACCTGTCGGCAATATGGCTAAGTTCCTGGTTATGCATGGATAGTTTGTGCTGTAGTGAAGCATCAAAAACAAGCAATGAGTACCATGCCCATTTGTTAACTAATTGTTAAGGAAAAATATAATGCCCGGAAGCAAGGCTGGAATAACAGCGGCATCTTTCAGGTGTACACGCAGTCGCAGCAAGGCTTTGGATAACTGATTCTTCACTGTCTGCTCCGAAATACGCAGCTCCGCCGCTATCTCCGCAATCGACTTATGGTAATGCCTGCTAAGCAGATATATTTCTTTCATTTTTTCCGGGAGCCTGTCTACCGCCCCCGCCAATGCCGACCTCAACTCCTTCTCATTCAGCATATCCATTGTGGCCGCGTCCTCCGACAACGGAAGAAGCGCCATATCGTCGCTCCCGGTCGTCTTTTGAGACTGCGCAATATTCTTCAGGACTTCATACCTCACCGCTGTAAACAGGTAAGTACGTAAAGAAGCGGTTAACTGCAACGTAGCCCGGCGTTTCCATAAATTAATAAATACATCCTGCACCGCATCCTTTGAAGGAGCTGCATGCCTGAGACGCTTGTACGCAAATAAAAAAAGTGGTTGCCAATACCTGTTATACAACACCTCATATGCCCCTGCATCATCCACAGCGACAAGTTGTAATAATTCAGCTTCAGTTAAATATTGGTACTTCATTTAAACAATAAAAATATGGAACCGGGTGCAAATTAAACATCAGTATTAAGATAGCGTTTTATTTTATTGTTAAGAGAAAAGGAATAAAAATTTACGGATTTAGGAATTTACGGATTTAGATATTTAAAATGCAGCGGAGATTACCATATATAATGTAATCTCCGCTGCATTTTAAATATCTAAATCCGTAAATTCCTAAATCCGTAAATTCTTTTCCTGAAACAGCTGCTGTTTAGAACAACTCGCCTTGTAGTTGCCCATCTTCGTTAGGGTCGGGGTCTTCATCTTCTGACAAGAGTTCTGCACTTACGAGGTCATCGCCTGCAATCCTTGTCCCTACTGCTTTCCAGCCGGTCACTTCCACAAATTCGGAGAGGTCTATTTCTTCTTCCTCAGGACTGCGTTTCTTACCTGTTTTCAGTAATACCACCGGTTGTGTATGTGTGGTTACCATTTCCAGGTAGTTATGTGCGCCTTCTTTGATAAAGTGGAATTTGTTATTCAGCGTCTGGGTTTCAATACGGAAACGTTTTACATTAAACTGCTTCTTATCCGCATCAAAATAAATGGCTGTTACAATTTTATCGGGGTTGAATTTCTCTATATATACAACATCGTTCGATTCATAACGATTCGTCAGCTCGTAATTGGTGAGTTCGTAAGTACCGTTTTTAAAGGCGGCGAAGATCTTGTCTTCTCCTTCAAAACTACCGATGTATACGCCGCGTTCTTCTGTGTTGAGGCGGCCGGTTTCTGCATCAAACCAGATCTTTTGTCCAGCCAGGGTGGATACGCCTTTTTCCTTGAATTTCACGCTGCGGATCGGGTACTTCGTCACCTGGTTACCCATGGAGATCCTGCCCTTGATAGCAATCGTTTCAAAGAACATGTCAAATTCCTTGTTGCGGGCCGAACAGTTCGGGCTCAGCTTGATCGTCACCACTTCTGCTTCCCCGTTAGGGTTTGCGGAGAAGTAATGTACTTTGGAATTCTTCTCTCCTTTATGCGCCAGTTCGTATTCCTTGTCGCGGGTCACGCCGGTTACGTTAAAACGCTTGGCATAGCTCACACCCGTTTTACCTTCTACATAGATCATGTTATAGGTAGTACGTTCATCATTTTTGCGGAATACATCTACATGAATGATATCCTTTCCTACAAAGGTTTTGTCGGCTACCTTGGTCACCAACATTTTACCATCCCGGCGAAACACGATGATATTGTCCAGGTCAGAACAATCTGCCACGAACTCATCTTTTTTGAGGGAGGTACCGATAAAGCCGTCTGCACGGTTCACATATATTTTGGTATTGGCAATCGCTACCTGTTGTACCTGGATGTTATCAAAGGTTTTGATTTCGGTATGCCGCTCACGGCCCTTGCCATATTTCTTCAGCAGGTTATCGTAGTAGGCTACGGTGTAGTCTACCAGGTTAGCCAGGTCATTTTTCACCTGTTTGATATCCCCTTCAATCCCTTTGATCTGTTCATTCAGTTCATTGATATCCAGGCGGTAAATGCGACGTACAGGCTTCTCCGTTAGCTTCACAATATCGTCGCGGGAAATTTCACGTTTCAACTGTTTCTTATACGGTGTAAATCCTTTGTCTATCGCTACCAGTACAGTTTCCCAGTCTTTATGCTTTTGTTCCAGTTCCTTGTAGATCTGTTTTTCAAAGAAGATCTTTTCCAGGGAAGTATAATGCCATTTTTCCTGTAACTCTGCCAGCTTGATTTCCAGTTCCTGTTTCAACAGGTCTTTGGTAAAGTCGGCAGATGATTTCAGCAGATCCGACGCGGTCAGGAAATGTGGTTTATCGCTGACGATTACGCAGGCATTGGGTGAGATGGAAATTTCGCAATCCGTAAATGCATACAATGCATCGATGGTGATATCCGGTGAAATGCCCGGCGCCAGCTGTACTTCGATTTCCACAACTGCAGCGGTATTATCTACTACTTTCTTGATTTTGATCTTACCGTTATCATTGGCTTTTACGATAGACTCCATTACCTGCGTGGTAGTAACGCCATGCGGTACGTCTTTGATGAGCAGGGTCTTTTTATCTTTCTCTTCAATGTGTGCGCGTACCCGTACTTTCCCACCCCGTTTACCATCGTTGTAGTTGGCTACATCTATCATACCACCGGTGATAAAGTCGGGGTAGAGTTCAAATTTTTTGCCCCTGAGATATTTTACAGAAGCATCTATCAGTTCACAAAAGTTATGCGGTAATATTTTGGTAGATAACCCCACCGCGATACCTTCCGCGCCCTGTGCCAATAGCAGCGGGAATTTCATGGGCAATGCCAGCGGTTCGTTTTTACGGCCGTCGTAGCTAAGCTGCCAGGAAGTTGTTTTAGGATTAAAAGCCACATCCAGGGCAAATTTAGAGAGGCGCGCCTCAATATACCTGGCTGCTGCTGCATCATCGCCTGTTCTTACATCACCCCAGTTACCCTGCGTTTCGATGAGCAGGTCTTTTTGACCCAGGTTTACAATCGCATCACTGATGGAAGCATCCCCGTGGGGGTGATACTGCATCGTTTGGCCGATCACGTTAGCCACTTTATTAAAGCGGCCATCATCCATTTCTTTCATGGCGTGCAGGATACGGCGCTGTACGGGCTTCAATCCATCTTCCACGCTGGGCACCGCCCGCTCCAGGATCACATAGGATGCGTAATCGAGGAACCAGCTCTCATACATGCCCCCAACGTGGATGACATTGTGCAGAGATTCATCTGATGTTATATTTTCCATATCCATGTATAATACACTTACGATTTTTCGTTAATCATTTTTTCAAAATCCTCCCTCCATACACGTACACTGTCTTGCTGTACGTCTGCTACGGAGTTCAGTTCTATAAAGCAGCAATCGGTGACGGCTATCAGTTGATGCCATACATTAATGGGCACTTCCACCCTTACCGGTGCTGTTATTTCCGTAGTGATGATCTCCTTACCTTCCAGCGGGCACCAATGAATGAGTGCTTTGCCGGTGAACAGGTACATCACTTCCGGATTCTTGTTGTCGCTTTTACCTTCGTGGTAGTGCTGACCGCTGCTGCTGCCGGCATGCCGGTAGCACAGCATAAAGTCACCACTTCTGCTGCTGTTCCACAGGTAGTTGCTGCCACGATCATCTTCCCCTACAAGTTGTATAGGCGTTACCGTTATCATACTGTAGCTGGATTTTCTGCGTTTTCACCCGGGAGCTTTACCTCGAAATCACGGATGGTTTTTAATTCTCCTTTGCTTTCCAGCTTCCCTTCCCTGATCAGCTCTTTCAATCGCCAGCCCATGAACTGGTCCATCACAGGGTATTTAAGTTTACCGGTTACCTGCTGCACCACACGCCATGCTTTCACAAATTCCTTCCCGCTTTGCGCCAGTAATTCTTTATCGTAGAAAAGCGTGGGTTCTCCCTTGATCTTCTTGCCACCTTCCAGCATGCGGATGCCTGCATTTTCATTCATCAACCGGAACCACTCCTCTCCATCCAGCTCAAATTCAGCCAGCGAAACAGGACGGGCAAGTTTCTTTGCTTTCAGAAATTCTTTGGGCAGGATCTGATGCAACTGGGTAGGATAAAACACCGCTCCCTTTTCATTAAGGAAAGGCAGGTTATTAAGGTAGATGATATGAATACGGCCTGCATAATCATACAACAGGCTTGCCAGCCAGTAGTAGCCACATACATCCCGGGCATTTTGTCCGGCCCATAACCACACTTCCAGCGCAGGATCTTCTTTAAGTTGTGCTTTCAGGGTGTTAACACGATCTGCATCACCGGGAGGTTCCGCTTCCGGCTCCGCGGCTTCCAGTCCCTGTATTTCCGGTACCGGTTGCGGCTGTGTGCCTGATAATTGCTGCCACCATAGCCGGCGGCTGGCCTGTCCTTCTTTGGTATCCAGGATAAACAGTGGTCCTACAGACAGATCATCTTCAAAATAAAGGATCTCCCCCTGCATCTTCTCATCCATCCCTATGGCTTCTGCCAGCACCGGAACGGAAGGCTGACCGAATACTACGTGTATAAGACTCATACAAACTTTAGTTACGTATTACGGATTTGTAATTGATTTATACTTCTTCAATCAGATCCTTTTCATACCGCAGGTTATTAATAATAAACTCCTGACGGGTCTGGGTATTTTTACCCATATAATATTCCAGCAATTTCTGGATATGAACCTCTTTTGATAAAATGATCGGTTCTATACGGATGTCGTCACCGATAAAACGTCCGAACTCATCGGGAGAAATTTCTCCCAATCCTTTAAAGCGGGTGATCTCCGGCTTATTACCCAGTTTCCTGACTGCTTTCTGTTTTTCTTCTTCTGTATAGCAGTAAATAGTTTGCTGCTTGTTACGTACGCGGAACAGCGGTGTTTCCAGGATGTATACGTGACCATTCTTCACCAGGTCAGGAAAAAACTGCAGGAAGAACGTCAGTAATAACAGGCGGATGTGCATCCCGTCCACATCGGCATCGGTGGCCACCACAATGTTATTGTAGCGCAGTCCTTCCAGGCTCTCTTCAATGTTCAGGGCGTGTTGCAACAGGTTAAATTCCTCGTTCTCGTATACGATCTTTTTGGTCAGACCGTAACTATTCAGCGGTTTACCCCGCAGACTGAATACTGCCTGAGTCTCCACGTTGCGCGACTTGGTAATGGAACCACTTGCAGAGTCACCTTCCGTAATGAAGATGGTTGTTTCCAAACGGCGTGCTTCCTGTTCTACTTTATCCTTACCGGTAAATTCATCGGTCAGGTGAAAACGACAGTCACGCAGTTTACGGTTATGCAGGTTGGCTTTCTTTGCTCTTTCATTGGCCAGCTTTTTAATACCAGCCAGTTCTTTACGTTCACGCTCACTTTGTTCGATCCGCTTTTTCAGTGCGTCAGCAATAGTGGGATTGCGGTGCAGGTAATCATCGAGGTGTTTGGCCAGGAAGTCCAGTACAAATGCTTTTACAGAAGGGCCGCCATCATGAACGATGAGAGAGCCCAGCTTTGTTTTTGTCTGCGATTCAAAAACCGGTTCCTGTACCCTGATAGATATAGCTGCGCAGATAGATGCCCGGATGTCTGTGGCTTCGTAGTCTTTCTTATAAAAATCACGTACCGTTTTCACAAATGCCTCGCGGAAAGCCGCCAGGTGCGTACCACCCTGTGTGGTATGCTGCCCGTTTACGAACGAATAATATTCTTCCCCATACTGACTTTCATGCGTGATAGCTACTTCTATATCCTCTCCTTTCAGGTGGATAATGGGGTAGCGCAGTTCTTCCTCATTGGTTTTGCGTTGCAGCAGATCCAGCAGCCCGTTTTTGGAGATATACTTTTTCCCGTTGAAACTAACCGTAAGACCTGCATTGAGGAAGCAATAATTCCATATCTGGTTTTCCAGGAATTCCGGAATGTAGCGGTAGTTTTTAAAAACCGTGTCATCCGGTATAAAGGTCACCAGGGTGCCATTAGGTTCCGTTGTAGCCGTTTCTTTGTGTTCCTTGAGCAGTATGCCCCGTTCAAACTCAGCCACCTTCATACGCCCATCACGAACGGATTGTACCCGGAAGTAGCTGGACAATGCATTGACCGCCTTGGTACCCACGCCGTTCAATCCTACTGACTTCTGAAAAGCCTTGCTATCGTATTTGGCGCCGGTATTTATTTTACTTACTACGTCCACCACTTTCCCCAGGGGAATGCCGCGGCCGAAATCCCGGATGGTGACATTGTGTTCAGTTACTTTAATATCCACCTGTTTACCGAATCCCATCGTGTGCTCATCGATACAGTTATCAGTCACCTCTTTCAATAGTATATAGATACCATCGTCCATACTGGAACCATCTCCCAGTTTACCTATATACATACCAGGCCGGAGGCGGATATGCTCCCGCCAGTCCAGCGACCGTATGGAGTCTTCCGTATAGGAAGCAAATAGATCCTTGTTATCCGTTTTTTCCGTGTTTGCCATAATATATTAAAGTTTCCTAAATATTTATATTCGTTGGGTCAATCATTATTCTGCAAGGATACTAAATCTTTTAGCAAAATCAGATTATGGGCAAAAATAAAGGATTCAGTGAATCATCCCAAGTATAAGTTATGCACTATGCTTAACTTATTACCCATCAATTAATTAAAGCTTAAAAAAAATGTATGTTGGAGAGATGCTGATCACTTTTTTAAGACCTGGATATTTTTTCAAAAGATATGTAGAATAAATAGCATTTAAAATACACGCTATATTAAAGAATTCATTATATTTACAAAAGACAACGATTTCATCAGTATCCTAACCTATGTCCCTATTATGAAAACACTATGCCTTATCGTGCTAATGGTGATGCTTGTTGCCGCACTCATAGCTACTTATTTTATCCGTAAAGAACAGGAACAAAGTATTGGAAAGAAATTCCTGCAACTCCTCAAGAAATTTGATTCGTGGCAGATGATGCGTTAAGCAACGGTATCACAAACATCTTATAAAATCCCTGACACCTGAAACGGAACTATCCGGGTTCTCATCAATATCATCAGCAAATAATCAGCAGTATGGCCGTGGTCATGGGGGAATATGATGTCCGATTCAACAGATTTATTTATTAATGTATTAATCCCTATCCTATGAAAACTGGCTTTTTATTCAAACTGGCTTGCCTCCTGATTGCTGCAATGGTATTGTCCGTACACCTTATTAAAAGAACATACCAACACCAAGATTAACACCAGGATTAAAAGATTAAAGGATTTTGCCTGATGGGTGTTTTGTTGTTTGAAAATTTTCAAATACTAAAAACAACAAAACACCCATCAGGCAAAATCCTTTAATCTTTTAATCCTGGTCTATCGGTTGTAATATTTATTTACCGCGTCTGTTCTGCTGCGTACATGCAGCTTTTCATAGATATTATGCACATGCCTTCTCACTGTTTCAATACTGATAAACAGGTTGCTGGCAATCTCCTTGTATAAGTAGCCTTTCGACAACTGATCCAGGATTTCTTTTTCACGCGTGGTTAATGCTTCGAGCGCCGGATTAGGCTTTGCCTGTTTCTGGAAAAAAGCAACTACCCTTCTCGCGATCTGAGAACTCATCGGAGAACCGCCTTCGTGTAAATCACGGATAGCTTCCAGCAATTCACCAGGGGAAGTTTTCTTCAGAATATAGCCACTCGCACCTGCTTCCAATGCCATGAAAATTTTGTCGTCATCTTCATATACCGTGAGCATCATAAATTGCATGTCCTGGTATTCCGATTTCAACCGCGCAATACATTCAATACCATTCATACCACCAGGGAGATTGAAATCCATCAGCACTACGTTTGGTAATAAATGAGGGATTTGTTCCAGGGCGGTTTCTCCATTATTGAAAGTACCGACACAGGCGTATCCGTCAGAACCATTAATCAGCAATTCCATAGCCGTGCGAATATCATGGTTGTCTTCTACTATCGCAATAGAAATGATGTCCATGTTATCCTGGGACTTTTTCTTTGAGTATACCGTCATGTTTATAGGAATTATAACACTTATATGTTACTTAAAACAAAAGTATGTTAATTAAGTGGGATATCGAGAAAAACTATTGTACCATTATTCGATGAAATGTCAGCATTACCGCCCACTGCCAGCATTCTTTTCTGAATATTTTTCAAACCATTTCCGAACAACCGAACCTTCTCCTGGTCAAATCCTTTCCCATTGTCTTTGATCATTATCGTCATGTTTTTATGCATTTTCACTTCTATAATTACTTCCGTTGCCCTGGCGTGTTTCATCACATTATGCAACGACTCTTTTACTGCCAGGTAAATGTTTCTGCGTGTACCGCCACTGAGTTTTATATCCGGAATAGCATCCGGAATAAAGAACTGATGTGTAATATGTGCATGCTCTAAAAAGTCGGCCGCAAAACTTCTCATATAGGCGATCAGGTTAGCCAGGGAATCATTGGAAGAATTCATCGCCCAGATGATTTCACTCATCTTGTCAATCATCTCTCCTGCTGTTTCTGAAATCCGCTCTATCTCCTTTGTTTGCGAAGTATCCGGAATTTTTCTTTTGGCAATTTCACTGAGTAAACGGATCGTAGATAATCCCGATCCCAGGTCATCATGCATATCGCTGGAAATACGCGCCCGCTCCTGATCTACTGCCTGCTCTTTTTCCAGCTTCAGTTTCTCATGACGGATCTTGTAATCCAGGTATAAGGTAGAAAAATAATAGGCAATTCCCAGCAACAGTAACAATAATAAAAAACGGAACCACAACGACTGCCAGAAAGGTATCCTGATCAGGATGTCCAGCGAAGTAGGCGTGGTGTTCCACGTATCATCATTATTCGATGCCTTTACTTTAAAGGTATAGCTACCCGGATGCAGATTTGTATAGCGCGCCATCCTGAATGCACCCGCTTCCACCCAGTCTTCATCAGCGCCTTCCAGTTTATACTGCACCTTGTTTTTCAACGGATTGGTATACTCCAGCGGCACAAATTCTATCGCAATCGTATTCTGATTATACGGGAGCTCTACCCGCTTCAGCAAAGAAATGGCCGTATCTGATTCATACGGTTTATCCAGCACTTCCATCCGGCGGATAATCACTTTGGAGTAGAAAGGATTTTTGCGGAAATTTTTTGGATAAAAACCATTCACACCGCGTATACCGCCAAAAAACAATTCACCATCAATCGATTTATAATAGGCGCCGGTATTGAACTCGTTGTACTGTAAACCATCTTCATAATTAAAAGTAGTGATCTCGTTTGTTACCGGATTAATCTGTGTTAATCCTTTGTTGTGGCTCACCCAGATCCTGTCTTTATCATCCAGCAATACGCCATACATATAATCATTGATCAGTTTCGGATAGTCGTAACTGTTATAGTGTACTTTGATATGCTCCTGTGCATCAAAAATATAAAGTCCTTTATTGGTTGCTACCAGCAACTCTTTATGGGGATTTTTATTGATGGCTTTTACCGATGTACCATCGGGTAAATCCACATACTTCCAGCGGGAACCGGAGGCATGTTTTATATACAACGCAGATTTCGTACCCACGTACTGGTTACCCATATAATCTTCGTAATAGCAGGTCAGCAATTCATCCTTGAAATCGTGTACCACCGCTACTTCATACCCGGTGCGGGTATCATCAAAAAGCAGCAGGTAACGTCCGTAGTTGAAATATAACTCTCCATTGGTACGTTTAAACAGGAAAGGGAACGGGTCTGTTTGCGGTGGTAAACCCAATGCCTTTACCTTTCCAGTCAGATCACGGAATGCTTTTGTCTGCACATTGAATAACCCGATATGCATGCCGGCAAAGTGCAGCCACAGATGATCCGAATTTTCGCGGCAGATAGCGCCCAGGTCATTCCCCGGAAATTTGCCCGGATATAATTCATTTGAAATACGCTCCAGGAATTTACCTCCGTCTGCATAAATATTTAATCCATCGCGCATCAGACCTACATACAACTTGCCGTCGTCATGTTTGTATACAGCCTGCACCATGTTATGTGTAATGTATGGAGAGCGGTAAAGATTGAATACTTTTTTATGGGGAGAATATTTTTTGAGTCCGTCACCATCCGTGCCTACCCACATGTTATCGGAGCCATCGCGGTACAACTGGCTCACCAGATTGAAAGAGCGGGTTTCAAAAGTATTGAAACTAACAATATGCCGGATAATTTCATTGCGCGCAATACTGTATACCAATACACCGTCTGTACCACCGATCCAGGCATTGCCTTCGTGATCTATTTCCAGTACATTGGGACGAAAAGGATCTCCCCATTCATTCTTCACATCATAAGCAAGGTCACTGAATTTATTCCTGCGCTTGTTAAAGATGGTAATATGTCCGGGGCTTACAATGATCATGGAATCTGCATTCAGGTTACGCATCACCGGCTGCTCATCTACACCTGGCAGACAATAAGTCTGTAAACGAAGCGTTTTGGTATTCAATGCCAGCAATTCTCCCGGCTCTCCACTCATCCAGATGGTGTTGCCATCCTTCATAACAGCCGACGGCACCATGCCGCGCTGCTGAAACTGTGGTGGATACATGATGATACGCCTGATGGCATAGGTAACATTATCCAATACGTATATTCCTTTCCGTGGGCGCCAGATCCACATGGAATTAGTGGCGGTGTCCTCTCCCAGTATCCGGAACTTCACATTACTATCACGCTCCCCGGCATTTACATTGGAAGTATCCAATAACAGGCTACGGAAATTATTGCGGTATTTATCATAAATACTGATGCCGTTGTTATGCGTCAGCAACAGCTGATGATGACTATCCTTATAAAAAGAAAAACCTTTGTAACCTTTCAGATCAAAACGGTTGATCACCGCCCTGTTGCCATTGGTACCACGGGCAACCAGTTCTCCCTTTCCTTCTCCCGCTTTAAACAGTGAGCTGGGTTTATAACGGTATTCATTAAAGGTATAGCCATCAAAACGATTAACCCCGTCGCGGGTGGCAATCCACATAAATCCCTGGTCGTCCTGTGTGATATCGAATACGGTGCTTTGAGAAAGGCCCTCATTTACGCTGTAACTGTCGAAAATATATGGTTTATCCTGGGCATAAGATATAGTGCCCAAAAGGACCCATAGGCTTAGCAGGATAAATATTTTCAATTTACGGGATAGAAGCACTCTAATAATATTATTGACAGTTAGCTGGTTTAGGCTGTTTTGCAAATATATACTTCTGCTTCACACTTTGTAGCTATTTTGCAATTTTCTTGCAGCTAACACATTGCAAATAAACATTATAACTCATGATTAAACCGTCCGTATATACTTCAGATACTTCACAGTGGACTATTACAGCCCATGCGGGGTTTTGCGGGTTTCCGGCAATAATTATTATTTGTTTTAATATTATTAGCTGTTTCCTGCCGGTACAGGCACAAAACAAGGTGGGAAACTATCATATAAAAATCGTATCCCCCGACCCTCCCCTGAAAAGTATCAGAGGGATCAGTGCCGTAACGGATGATATTGTGTGGGTATCCGGCACCGGTGGTAAAGTAGGCAAAAGTACAGATGGTGGCAATAACTGGCAATGGATGCAGGTAAGCGCCTGTGATAGTTGCGATTGGCGCTCTATCTATGCCTTTGATGATAAAAAGGCATTGGTACTCAATGCCGGCGAGCCGGCACGGCTCTTTCTCACAACAGATGGCGGCAGCTCCTGGCAGCAGGTTTTTTCCGATACCACAAAAGGGATCTTCTTCGACGCCATGGATTTTTTTAATGATAAAGAAGGCATCGCCATCGGCGATCCGTTGCAGAATAAATTCACGATCATCCGCACACACGATGGCGGCCAATCCTGGCAACACGACCGCCCCACCCTTTTGCCGGCCGCCATTCCCGGAGAAGCCCTTTTCGCCGCCAGCGGCACCAGCCTGATCACACTACCCGGCAACAAAGTATATTTTGGTACCGGCGGCACCGTATCACGCCTCTTCCAATCGGGCCAGCAATGGAAGGCCGTCACCATACCCGTCATACAGGGAAAAAGCACCACCGGCACCTTCTCCATTGCCTTCCTGGATGCCAACAATGGCATTGCCGTTGGCGGCGACTATCAAAATGATACCCTCCGGCAGGGCAACTGCATGCTGACCAATAACGGCGGCCGAAGCTGGTTTGCTCCCAGTACCGCTCCAGGCGGATATAAGTCGGGAGTAGCCTATATTACACCGCAGTTACTGATTGCTACCGGCACCTCCGGCACAGACATTTCAAATAATGGTGGCAGGGACTGGCACCGCATCGGTGACGGATTTAATGTAGTTCGCCGCGCAAGAAATGGGAAAAGAGTGTTTTTAGCAGGAAAAAATATCGGACTTTTGACGGACTGAAATAAACAAAATGGATAAATTGAATATGTTATTTTTTGTTTCCGTCTTTGATCATCATTCAATTGATAAATCATGGTCAAAAAAAGGTGCTCCTGGAAAGGCGCACCACGTAAATAGGTTAAAGCAAAAAGTACATTTATTACTATCAAGTTAATGACTAATAAATTCATAATGCTGATTTTTTTGTCAACACGGTGATTTAAACAGTAAACGCGGTGATATCAGCATCAAACGCAAAACAATATAACTACTCTGATTTTTTATGTAATTTAAGTCCACGGTAACGCATTACCAGGCATTCAGAAAAAGAGATTATGCAAGTTGAAACCTCGTCAAGCAAATACGGCGCAAAACACTATCCCGATACGATACGGGAATGGAAAAAAGAAGGAAATTATTTTTGCTTTTATACAACAGAAACCATCCTGGAAGTAAGGGTGGTCGCAGACAAGATCATCCGGTTCAGGTACGCTGCCGAAGGCTCTTTCCAACGTGATTTTTCTTACGCAACCAGCGACACATTTGAAGAAGCGCCGATTACTTTCGGCATAAAAGAATGGGAAGAAACTTTTGAAATATATACAGATGTACTGAAAGTATTTATTGCCAGAGACAACCTCCGCATCACGATCAGCGACAAAGAAGGCCGCGTGATCAACCAGGATGAGATGGGCTATCACTGGCAGCATTACCTCCAAAAAGGTGGCAAAATTGTGTACTGTAGCAAGCTCGTCCAGGAAGGCGAGTGCTTTTACGGACTGGGCGATAAGCCCACAGAACTCAACCTGCGCGGCAAACGCCTGGAAAACTACGGCACGGATGCCTACGGTTATCAGAAAGATACGGACCCGCTTTACCGCAACATCCCTTTTTATTACGGGCTGCACAGCGGTATCGGTTACGGTATCTTCTTCGATAACACCTTCCGCACCATCTTTGATTTCGGAAATGAAAGAGAAGATGCGTGCAGCTTCTGGGCCCGTGGCGGTGAAATGAATTACTATTTTATCTACGGACCCGAACTGCTGGATGTGGCAGCTTCCTACACAAGAATAACCGGTACTCCTGAACTCCCACCCCTGTGGGCTTTGGGCTATCATCAGTGCCGCTGGAGCTACTATCCCGACACAAGGGTCAAGGAAGTGGCGGCAGAATTCCGCAAAAGGCAGATTCCCTGCGATGTAATCTATCTCGACATAGATTACATGGAAGGCTTCCGTTGCTTCACCTGGAATAAAGAATGGTTTCCCGATCCTGTCGGGTTGATAAAAGAACTGGCCTCCCAGGGTTTCAAAGTAGTGGTGATCATTGATCCGGGTATCAAGGTAGATGCCGATTATGCCATCTACCAGGAAGGCGTTAAGAATAATTATTTCTGTAAACGTGCGGATGGCGCGCTGATGGAAGGCGATGTATGGCCGGGCAAATGCGTATTCCCGGACTATACCAATCCTGTCGTGCGGGAATGGTGGAGTACCCTGTTTAAAAGTCTCGCTGAGGTAGGTGTACGCGGCGTATGGAATGATATGAACGAACCTGCTGTATTTGAAATGGGCTCCTTTCCGGAAGATGTACGGCATGATTACGATGGCGAAGAAGTGAGTCATCGTAAAGCACATAATATTTATGGCCACCTGATGAGCAAGGCAACGGCTGCCGGTATGAAAAAATACCTGCTGCCCAACAGGCCGTTCGTTATTACGCGCTCCTGCTATGCCGGTGCGCAGCGTTGGTCTTCCGTATGGACGGGCGACAATGTTTCCAGCTGGGAACATCTGTGGCTAGCCACCGTACAGTGCCAGCGTTTGGCAGTGTCGGGAATTTCCTTTACCGGCAGCGATATTGGTGGTTTCATTGGAGAACCTGATGGAGAGCTGTATACCCGCTGGATTCAGCTGGCTACTTTCCATCCGTTGATGCGTACGCACTCTGCCAGCAATGAAACCGGCTTCAACCAGGAGCCCTGGAGTTTTGGTCCTGAATATGAAAAAGTAGTAACCCGGTTCATCTCCCTCAGATACCAGTTGCTGCCTTATCTATATACCACTTTCTGGCAATATGCCACCAATGGCACGCCTATGCTACGGCCACTGGCTTTTGTAGCGCAGCATGATGCCGCCACCTATAACTGTACCCATGAGTTTATGTTTGGTGATGCCTTGTTGATCAGTCATGTCAGCGAGGAAGGCATGAAAGAAAAATCATTGTACCTGCCTGCGGGCGACTGGTACTATTTCTGGAACGATCAGACATATGCAGGTGCACAACAGGTTACCGTACCTACACCACTGGAAGAAATGCCGCTGTTTGTAAAGGCCGGTGCAGTAGTGCCCAGGTTTCCTGAAATGCAGTATACCCAGCAAACACCCGTTACAGAAATGCTTCTGCATGTGTATTATGGAGAAGAAGTAATGAAAAGTACCTTGTATGAAGATGCCGGTGACCATTATGGTTATAAAAACGGGCAATACAATGTGATCTCCTTTAAACAGGCATCCACACCGGAACAGTTTCTGTTGAAAAAGAAATGCTACATCAACTATGAGGCTACGTATGAAAACCATCGTATTATTTTACATGGTCTTCCGTTCCAGGCGGTATCCGTAGTAGTTGATGGTACAAGCACCGTACTGACCAGTGAAAATTTCTCCGCAGATAATACCATTTCATTTGTGGTACCGCGCGGATTTGAAGAGATCACAATAAAGAAAGGTTAAAATATTATTTTTTGATGTTTGATTTTAAAAAAATTAATGGAGATAAAAATCCGGGCAAAGCGTGCATCCCGACTACTTTTTTAATCCTGAGATCCTGGTAAAAAAGGGCTTCAGATAGAAATCTGGCGCCTGGGTTCTTAACCTATGCCAACTATAGAGATGATAAAAGTAACTTGTAAAGTTCGTTGCACAAAATAGCGAAAGGGGTAAAACGAAGAATGAACAAAATGAACAGGATCGTTCACGCCGGAGGAATGGGAAACACAGCAGGGCAAAGCATCTTACGCCCCTTCATTAATGTGTTGTAACAACTAATACGTATATACGAAAATAAAAGACCGGGTGATAGCCCGGTCTTTTATTTTAATGTACAACCAATAACACACACGAGGTGCAATCAGCTTTATTGTACCCGTATATTTATCAATAATCAGTAAAAAATAGAAAGGAAGAAGATAGACATCAATGCACAAAAAACGAAGAATATAAATATTGCGCGGAACAGGATTTCCATTTTGTCCGTAGTATATTCAATGCCATTAAGTTCATGTTGGTTCTCCCCATGGTTCATTATCAGGTTCTTCATACAAACAAATTAAAAGGATTATACAATAAAAATGTATCGTGAGCTACGGGAGCCGGTATGATCACATCCTCTTTTATGAAAGTACAAAAAAAAAGCTGGAATGGACAAGTCTTTTTGTTCATTTTAGCTTTTATTCCTGTTCATTTTTATTTGCGTTGATTATCAGGGTTATCCCTTTTTTTTGTGCTTACCGGTATGCTCATGCGGCAACTGTAAAGGCGTTGGTTTCACTGCTGGCTGCGGCTCCGTGGTGGTATCCCCCAGCTCTTCCGCAGTAACGGTTGCTCCCCGGTTATAGTATTCCTTTACCATCTTCCCTGATTCTTCATCATACAATTTCCACACCCCATTACGAACGGAATTTCCTTTGCGGATGATCTCCGTGGGAGTTTCTACATCCGTAACCGGATCAATGATCATAATGGTATCCCGTTGTCCTTCAATTTCTGTTGAAATAAATGCGCCTTCTTCACTCTTCTTTCCATCGGGGAAATAATATTTACAATACCCATCCAGTACATTATTCTTAAAAGTTTCCTCGGCTATTAAATTGCCGATCAGAGAAGTTTTCTTCCACACCCCTTCCTTACGGTCGTTTTTGTAAACACCTTCCCAGGTATAACCCGGCTCTCCCCTGAGTTCCGCCACCTGTTCTATCCAATACCCCTGCTTGCGCTGTTGCGCATCCCGCTGGTTATTTTTTGTCTGCCCTATCCCTGTTACGATGATCAATTGCAACAGGATACATAAAAACAGTTTTTGCATATTTTTCGCTTTGTACACAAGTTAGATATTTTAAGTATGTATTGTACATAAAACAGCCGGTGCTTTTTACAAAACCACCGGCTGCCTGTTATAAAACCCTGCGTTACTATTTATGTAATCTGATATCGTCCAGCTTCGTATCCTTACCCCTTTTCACTTCTACGCCGGTAATAGTGGTGTCTTTGTAGCCGTTGGATGCATTTACAAACACATCCCAGGTACCCACCTTCAATCCGCGTACTTTATATTCACCGCCTCTCCAGGGCAATGCATAAAGGGTGTCATTATTGCTGTTAAATACAGATATAACAGGGAAGGCATCTGCGGGTGTAACGCGACCAGACAGACTACCCATCTTCAGGATAGTGAATACATTGATGTAAGGTCTTAAAATAAATTTACCGTTCCAGGTTTTGATGATAGAACGTTGTACGTCGAAATCAAGCCACAGTTGCAGGTTATCAGCAGATACTTCATCCCATTCGCCGTGACGTACTCTCACAATAATTTTTGTTTGTCCGGATACAGACTTCAGGGGGTAAGTAATGGAATCCTTTACCAGTGAATTATTGTCGCCCACTGTAATACGGATCTGTTTAATACTGCCTTTGGGAATCAGTCCATTTGCTAACAGCGTATCCGCGCCATTACGCAGTGTCAGCAGGTCATACACACCCGGAGCAATGCTCAGGGAATCCCATACCTGGCAGGTGTCCTTTTGTTGACGGTCATTATCATGATCATCTTCACCCCAGCTACAACGATCACGGTCACTCCAGTTGTCATCATTTCCCGTGTCTCCACAGGTGTCCACCAGTATTTCTACCTTCCGGATATCCAGTAATACCTTATCAAAAAATCCGGGATCATCTGATAGAAAAAGACTTACTTTTTGTTGATTAGCCGGAATTGGCTGGTTAGAAGCGGATTGATCCTTTGAACAGGAATACAATCCCACTACAGCAAGTACAAAAAGCACCGCTGATATAAGCCCCGGCTTACGGAGAGCGTTTTTCATAAATCGATGGTTTTAAAAGACTAATTAAAAATATGGTTTGATTAGACTGGACCTCTGGTTGAATAATTGACGTATTATAATAAACGTCTGCATCTCTCCTCTTATTGCTATACAGCAGAGACGAGTTATAGACAGCGGAAATGCAGGAAGGTTTAAAGAAAAGGAGAAATTTGCCAGGATAAAATAAATGCTTTGCTACAATGGCTCCAGGAAGGAGTAATATTGTTTTTAACCAAGGGAATATGATTCAGCATCCTCGTTCATCATCTATAAATGCTTTGCTGCGATCGGTCCCTACGGGACCGATCGCAGCAAAGCATTTACTTCACCAATCTCAGTATCGTAGCACCCAATGGTGGTAAACGTAGTGACAGACAATATTCCCTGCCATTGTAAAACTGTTTTGAGGCTTTCTGTAAGCCGGTATTGATCACGCCACTGCCGTAATATTTCGGGTGATCACTATTGAGCACTTCTTCCCAGTTACCGCCAACAGGCACACCTACCAGGTATTGCTCACGGGGAACAGGCGTCATATTTAATACAACCAGCAACATATCCCCTGGCGATTTCCCGCTCCTGGTATAGGCCAGCACACAATTATCGTAATCATTTACAGTAATCCACTCAAAGCCTTCTGCATCAAATTGTTGCTCATACAATGCGGTAGAGCTGGTATATAAGTGGTTTACATCTTTTACAAAATCCTGAAGACCCTTATGTGACGAATATTTCAGGAGATGCCATTCCAGTTCGCTCCGGTAGTTCCATTCACTTGTCTGCCCAAATTCACCTCCCATGAACAACAGCTTGGTGCCCGGATGTGTAAACATATAACTGTACATCAAACGCAGGTTGGCAAATTTTTGCCAGTCATCTCCCGGCATCTTATACAGCAAAGGCGATTTACCATGCACCACCTCATCATGACTGAGCGGTAGCATAAAGTTCTCTCCAAAAGCATATACAAGACTAAACGTAAGATCATTCTGATACCACTTGCGATGTATGGGGTCTTTCTTGAAATAATCCAGGGTGTCGTTCATCCAGCCCATCATCCATTTCATGCCGAAGCCCAGTCCGCCCATAAAAGTGGGCCGGGACACACCGTAATGATTGGTGGAGTCTTCAGCAATCGTTTGTACATCTGGAAACAGGGCATACACCGTTTCATTCATCTTCTTCAGGAAGCTGATCGCTTCCAGGTTTTCATTGCCACCCAGTTCGTTCGGTTCCCAGCCGCCTTTCTCCCGTGAATAATCCAGGTGGATCATCGAGGCCACCGCATCCACGCGGAGCGCATCAATATGAAATTTATCAAACCAGAAAATAGCATTGCTCAACAGGAAAGACCGTACCTCATTGCGTTTATAATTAAAAATATAGCTGTTCCAGTCAGGATGATAGCCTTTACGCATATCGGCATACTCGTAGGTATGGGAGCCATCAAACCGGAACAATCCATGTGCATCATACGGGAAATGTGAAGGTACCCAATCCAGGATCACACCAATTTCCGCGTGGTGAAAGGCTTCCACCATCTCCATAAAATCCTGTGGTGTACCATACCGCGATGTAGGCGCGTAATAACCGGTTTGCTGATACCCCCAGGAGCCATCAAAAGGGTGTTCTGTAATGGGCATCAGTTCCACATGTGTAAATCCCATCTCTTTTACGTAGGGAACCAGCATGTCCGCAATTTCCTTATAGGAGTAAAACAGCTCCGCCTCAGTGGGATCAGGCTTACGCCAGGAACCCAGGTGTACCTCGTATACGGAGAAAGGGCTTTCCAGGCTGTTGCGTGACTTACGGTGCCCCATCCACTTTTTGTCTTTCCAGGTGTGATCCAAGGGATGTACGATAGACGCCGTTTTGGGTCTTACTTCCCAGAAATTGGCATAAGGATCCCCCTTTTGCAGTTCCTCTCCGCTATTGGAGCGGATGAAATATTTATAAAGATTCCCTGCCTCTGCACCGGGAACAAAGCCCTCCCAGATGCCTGAATTATCCCAACGGGGAAACAAGGTATGACTGTAATGATCCCAGCTGTTAAAATCGCCCATAACGGCTACAAATGCGGCATTTGGCGCCCAAACTGCAAAGTAGGTGCCGGACACGCCTTCATATTCCAGGGTATGTGCACCAAATTTTTCGTATAGCCGGTAATGTGAGCCTGCCTGAAATAAGGCAATGTCACCGGAAGTAAAGAGTGAAAATGGTTCTACAGGCTGTGAAGGACGAATAATAACTCCGGTCATAGTAACGTGTGAATTGAATGTCTGGATTAACAAGATAGTTTAATTTTTGTGAATGAGCGGCTACCTGAGGGGTAGATCACAAAAAAAGAAAAGGCGCCCTGAAAGGACACCTTTTCTTTTTATTATTTCAATTCCGTTTGGGCGGAATTAGTATTTACGTTTGTACGGAGGTTTGCTTCCACCGGATGACTCACGTCTGTCGCCACCACTACGGCTTCCACCGCTGCGGCTACCACCACCTTCCGGTGTCCAGCTTCTCTTACGGGGACCGTCTTCCCTGCTGCGGGGACCACGGCTTCCGCCACCGCCGCCGCCACCAAAACGTTTATCGCCATCCTGCGACATTTCAATCCTAACGCTGCGACCGTTGTATTCAACTTTCTTAAAGCTCTGTGTCACCTTTTCCAGCTCTTCATTTTCTACTTCAAAGAAAGAATAAACACCCTTCAGATCGATACGTCCGATCTTGTTACCTTTTAAACCAGTGTTATCACACAGGTAACGGAGCATATCGCCGCGGTTGAAATCATCTACTGAACCCAGGTTGATGAACAGGCGCGTGAATTTGCCATTGCTTCTGCGATCAGGTCTGCTTCCACCATCATCTCCCAATACACGTCTGTCGTCTTTTGCATTCAGATCAGGTGCATTTTCGTAGTACTCCAGGAACTGGTTAAATTCCAGGGAAGCAAAACGTTTGATCAGCTCTTCTTTGCTCATCGCTGCAAACTCTTCATAGATACGTTCCAGGTATGGTTCGATCTGATCATCGTTTACAGTTACGTTATGTACTTTATGTACCAGGCCAAACAGTTGTTTTTCACAAACTGCAAAACCATCAGGAACATCCGTTTTTACAAATTTCTTGCCGAGCACTCTTTCGATCTGGCGGATCTTACCGGTATCACGGCTGCTGATAATAGCAATAGAGATACCTGATTTACCTGCCCTGCCGGTACGACCGCTACGGTGTGTGTAGTTTTCAACGTCATCCGGTAAATCATAGTTGATTACGTGGGTAACATTGTCAACATCGATCCCGCGGGCTGCTACGTCAGTTGCTACCAGCACCTGCAAAGCTCTTTCACGGAAACGTTTCATCACCTTATCACGCTGCTGCTGGGTCAGATCACCATGCAATGCATCTGCATTGTAGCCGTCTTTGATCAGCGATTCAGCAATTTCCTGTGATTCAATTTTAGTACGGGTAAATATGATACCGAAGATATCAGGATTGTAATCCACGATACGTTTCAGTGCTGCATATTTTTCACGGGGACGAACCACATAGTATTCGTGCTCGATATTTACGTTACCGCTGTTTTTATTACCTACTGTCAGTTCAAATGGATCTTCCATGTACTTTTTAGCAATACGACGCACTTCCTGTGGCATCGTAGCTGAAAACAGCCAGGTAGTTTTTTGTTCCGGAGTGTTGGACAGAATGCTGTTGATATCTTCCTGGAATCCCATGTTCAGCATTTCATCTGCTTCATCCAGTATTGCATAACGCACATTCTCAAAGTTGACAGCGCCACGGTCGATAATATCCAGTAAACGGCCGGGAGTAGCTACAACAATGTGTACGCCTCTCTTCAGTTCGCGCAGTTGTTGCACAATGCTGGAACCGCCATATACCGCTACGATACTAACATCGCCAAGGTGTTTGCTGAAATTTTTCAGGTCGTTTGTGATCTGCAGACACAGTTCACGGGTAGGACATAAAATTAAACCCTGCGGTTTATTAAGCTTCAGATCCAGTTGCTGCAGCAAGGGCAAGCCAAATGCAGCTGTTTTACCGGTGCCCGTCTGGGCCAAACCTACGAAATCGCGGTCTCCACTTAACAGAACGGGAATTGCCTGTTCCTGGATGGGTGTTGGGGAAACGAAACCCAGGTCCGTAATTCCCTTTAAAAGAGGCTCTTGTAAGCCCAGTGATTCAAATGTAGTCATTGATTTGCATTAATCAAGCTCCGTCGGGAGCTGTGTAAAGCTTTTAGCTATTAGCTATTGGCTGTTAGAAATATTATTATAGTATTAACTCATAGCTCCATGCTAAAAGATAATATTGTTGTTTGTCGCTCAACTAATAGCTAATGGCTAATAGCTAACCGCTTCTTATATAAGCTCTGCTTCCAGGTCGTAATCAAATGCTTTGGTGATCCTTACCTCCACAAAATCGCCTGGTTTGAGGCGTTTGGTGGTATTGATGATCACTTCATTATCTACTTCCACAGAATCGAACTCAGTACGGGCAAGAAATCTGCCTGATTCTTTTTTATCTACTATTACTTTGAAGACTTTCCCTACTTTCTCCTGGTTTTTTTCCAGGGAGATTTCCTGTTGTACTTCCATTATTTCCTGCGCTCTTCTCTCCTTCTCTTCTTCCGGAATATTGTCTTCCAGCTCATGGGCACTGGTGCCTTCTTCATGACTGTAAGTGAATACTCCTACACGGTCAAAACGCATTCTTTCCAGGAAGCCTTTCAGCTCTTCTACGTCTGCTTCCGTTTCGCCGGGAAAACCTGCGATCAGGGTGGTACGTAAACAGATGCCAGGTACTTTTGCACGGATAGCATGCACCAGTTCTTCTATCTCCTCCCGGGTAATCTGGCGTTTCATAGCCTTCAGCATGGCATTGGAAGCATGCTGTAAAGGCATATCCAGGTAGTTGCAGATGTTTGGGAATTCGTTCATCGCATCCAGGATCTCCATCGGGAATTTGGTGGGATAAGCATAGTGTAAACGAATCCATTCCAGTCCTTTCACACCCGCCAACGCACGCATCAGATCACCGAGGCGACGTTGCTTGTACAGGTCCAGACCATAATAGGTCAGCTCCTGCGCAATGAGCATGATTTCCTTTACACCGGAACGGACCAGCTTTTCTGCTTCCAGTACCAGGTCTTCAATAGGCCTGGATACATGGGCACCCCGCATCAGCGGAATAGCACAGAAAGAGCAGGTACGGTTACAACCTTCTGCTATTTTAAGATAAGCGTAATGGGAAGGAGTGCTGAGCAGCCTTTCTCCTATTAACTCTGACTTATAATCTGCATCAAATTTCTTCAGTAGTTGTGGTAGTTCCATGGTGCCAAACCAGGCATCCACACCGCTAATTTCAGCTTCAAGATCACCACGATACCGTTCACTCAGGCATCCGGTTACATATACTTTATCCAGTTTGCCACGTTGTTTCAGCTCTACCTGATCCAGGATGGTATTAATGGATTCTTCTTTAGCTTTATCAATAAAACCACAGGTATTTATAACAACAATGTTGTGATCCCTTTTAGCACTTTCATGCACTACATCTACATCATTGGCCATGAGCTGTCCGCTCAGGACTTCTGAGTCAACCATGTTCTTGGAACATCCAAGCGTAATAATATTAACCTTGTCTTTCTTTAAAGTTTTCGTCTTCAAGGGCGAATGTTTTAGCGCATGCGGCCAGATAATCTCTGATCCGCTTACCGCCACGAAGACACACAGACACTATATTGTAATAACAGCAGACTTACTGTACGTGACTTGAGCCTTAGTGGGGGTTGAATAAGGAAGGTGCAAAGGTAGTGAAAGAAATGATAATTATGAAATTAAAGATAAGACTTCATTTAGACATTTGATTATTTTATTATTTGGATATTTTATTTCAACACGGTGGTTTTCTATACCGCAAAACATTCAAATAATAAAATAGCCAGATATCTAAATATTCTGGAGGGCTTTTTCTGCGCGTTTGCGCGCCAGTTTACGTTTATAATGATACCACCATTCCGGCGCTACTTTAATCATCAGGTTGTTCATTCCCCTGAGTCCTACGAGATGATAAAGACCATTCAGTTTACCAGTCAGCGTTGGGTCCATTGCCCGGAGGCTCATGGCAAAACCGCCATCCAGGTATTCCATGTGGTGCCAATAGCCTGCCGGCATAAACATCATATCCCCATGTTCCAGGATCGCCGTGTAGCCACGCGCATGGTTCAGTGCGGGGAAGTGTTCGGTATCGAGGTATTCATGCCAGTTTACAAACGTAGCCGCGCTTTCCACCGTGAAAGGCATGCGGTAAATAAAGGGCGACTGGTTGTTTTCCAGCAACAGCACCCGTTTGCGGCCAAGAAATTGTGTATGGAAGATGTGCGACAAGTCGATATCGTAATGCATATGCGCTACCGACCCGGCTCCGCCAACAAACAGCATGGGATACTTTTTCAGGAAGCCGGAGGACAGCTCGTCCGGCCACACAATATCCTGTGCAAGCTGCGGAGCATGCTGGAAAATGTTGAATAAAAAGATGCGTAGCTTAACCGGCCCCTGCCGGATCATATCAATGTAGTCCCCAAAAGCAATATAATCATCCGCTCCGTTCACCAGCGTATTGGCCCCTGCGCGCTCATTGTTATAAACGCCTACTTGTTTGTCTCCTACTATTGATTTGAAATAATCCCAGTTCCATTTATCATAAGCCGGCCAGTTTTTACTAAGTCCAGCTGCTGAAATAATGACGGGTTTGCGTGGTTGGTAATAATTTTTGCGGAATTCCTCAGGTGTGATGTCTTCAACTCGGTCTATGTTTTTTATAATCATAAGTTCGAATTGTTAAAAGCTATGGAAAGATACTACAATTCAAATGTAATAAATGCAGATTATAAACGTAATAACCGAAAAAACAGTGCCACGCTTTTCAAAAAAAAATATCCGGATGCTATAAAAACATCCGGATATTGAATTTACTTAAAGTAAAATTATAGGTAGATGTAATCCAATACATCAAATAACCCACATATTATTTTAAAGATCAGCTATTTAGACTAAATAACGAATCAACAAAAGCTTCTTTATTAAACACCTGTAAATCTTCCATTTTCTCACCAATACCAATATATTTTACCGGTATTTTGAACTGATTGGCAATGGCCAGTACTACGCCACCCTTCGCGGTACCATCCAGTTTTGTGATCGCCATCGCTGTTACTTCGGTAGCAGCTGTAAACTGACGTGCCTGTTCAACAGCATTCTGTCCGGTAGAACCATCCAGTACCAGCAATACTTCATGGGGGGCATCAGGAATCACTTTCTTCATCACCCTTTTGATCTTGCCCAGCTCTTCCATCAAATGCAGTTTATTGTGGAGGCGGCCAGCCGTATCAATAATGATCACATCTACATCCCTGGCGGCGCCGCTCTGCACGGTATCAAAAGCTACAGCGCCGGGATCGGACCCCATCTGTTGCTTCACAATAGGCACGCCCGCCCTTTCGCTCCAGATAGTAAGCTGATCCACCGCGGCGGCGCGGAAGGTATCCGCAGCCCCCAGTAAAACAGACTTACCCGCTTTCTTAAAGTTATAGGCCAGTTTGCCGATGGTGGTTGTTTTACCAACACCATTCACACCTACCACCATGATTACATAAGGTTTTTTACCAGCCGGCACGTCAAAGTCACGGAAACCGCTATCAGGCGCATCTACCAGGATCGTTGCGATCTCTTCCTGCAACATTCTGTTTAACTCGCTGGTGCCAAGGTATTTGTCTTTGGCCACCCGTTGTTCTATGCGGTCAATGATCTTCACGGTAGTTTCCACACCTACATCAGCAGATACCAGGGCATCTTCCAGGTTATCCAACACCTCGGTATCAACGGTCGACTTACCAGCAATGGCACGTCCTATTTTACTCAGGAAGTTGTCTTTGGTCTTCTGTAAGCCCTGGTCGAGACTTTCCTTCTTTTCCCTGGAAAATAGTTTATTGAAAAAGCTCATAGTTAGTTTAATTGGGTACGGAGTGCTATGACTCCGGTCTTTTTTTCAGTTATCCGGCTGCCCTTTAGCAACCTTGTTCCAAACAAGTTGCTAAAGTACATCTTTTGTGTTAAGAAACTCGCGCAGCAGCGCAAAGAGGTGAAGGTTCAGTCCGTGCTTGGTGCTCCTGTTGGTACGGCCGCAGGGAGTGCAGCGTGGCCAGACATGAGGGGTATCAACACAAAAAGCTGTCCGTTTAACGGGACAGCCTTTCAGTATTATTTAGTAAAGCCGAATTACTTTTGGTTAATGTGCTCCTGAACTTTATCCTTGTGCACGATAGCCTCTTTAAAGGTATATGCACCGGTTTTCGGAGAACGCACAGCCTTAATCACTTTAGTCCAAACCTTCGCTTCTGCGGCTGATTTTGCGTCTTTCTTGATCGCGGTTTTTGCTGCTTTTGCCATTTTATTCTATTGTTTTTATGGTCTAATGGCTATTTGGCTATGCAAAACAGCCAGTAACCATCAACAATTTACTTATTTAATTTCTTTGTGTACAGTAACTTTCCTTAAAATAGGATTGTACTTTTTCAACTCCAGACGTTCAGGAGTATTCTTCTTATTCTTGTTAGAGATGTAGCGGGAAGTTCCGGGCTGACCAGAGTTTTTGTGCTCTGTGCATTCCAGAATTACCTGTACTCTATTACCTTTTTTTGCCATTGTGTATTACAAATTAAGTGAGTCTTTAGAATTAAATTACCGTACCAGCTGCACGCAATTCTTTGACTACTGCATACAAACCTCTTTTGTTGATGGTTCTTATTCCATCAGCAGATACTTTTAAAGATATCCACTTGTCTTCTTCCGCCAGGAAAAAACGCTTTTTCTGCAGGTTGGGCAGAAACCTTCTCTTTGTCTTAATATTGGAGAAGGAAACATGGTGACCTGTAATCGGCTTCTTTCCTGTCACCTGACATACTCTTGCCATGATCTAAAAATTTAGGAATGCAAAAGTCCAATTTTTTTGTGGATTTTGCAAATATTATTAAATGAAGTTATTAACATAATCCGTTAAAACTCATTTATAATAGTTCTCCGTTAAAAAACAAACACAATGCAAATTAATGATAATCAATTAATTATGAGACAAATTTCCATCTGTCTGAATGAGGTATATTTTTTTATAATAAAACGATCAAACTACGCAAAACAGCTCCTAATCTTACCGCTTCCAGCACTCTTTGCTGATCAGTTCCATGTTTCAACAGTGCTTCTTCGTGTGAAGTAACACACATTTCACAGCCATTCAGTGCAGACACCACCAGGCTCAACAGCTCAAAAAATTCTTTCCCTGTTACCGGGTTTGCCATAATGCTCATCCGGATACCTGCGGGTGTAGCTGTATAAAATTCCTTGTTCACAAAATGCCTGAAACGATAATACACGTTATTGGCATTCATGAGCGAGGTACAACTGATCACTTCCGCAATTTCCTTTTCATTGGCGCCTTCCTGGGTAGCCAGCTTTTCGAAAGAAGCCTGCAACGCTGCCTGCTTTTCGTTTACCGCCACTGCCACCCCGATCAGGTAAGCTTCTTTCCTGGTCAGCGTAGCTGCTCCAAGAGAATTAGTAACATTTATCTTAATATCCTTCAGGTAACGCGCGTCCGTATCGGCGAGCAACCGTAAGCGTGCTGACAATTCCGTATCAGCCAACCCTACAGTTTCCAGCAATTGAACAGCCGTATCCTGATTAGTACTTGCAAACATAATATGAATATTTAGGAATTTAGAGATTTACGAATTTAGAGATTTAGGGATTTTGAGATTTGAAATACAGCGGAGATAACAACATACGCATAACCTCCGCTGCATTTTAAATCTCAAAATCCCTAAATCTCTAAATTCGTAAATCTCTACATAAAAAATGACTAAGCCGAGAGCGTTGCTTCGCCCTTGGTCCAGTTGCAGGGGCACAGCTCATCTGTCTGCAGTGCATCCAGTACGCGCAGCACTTCTTTCACGCTACGGCCAACAGACAGGTCGTACAGGGAAACCCAACGTACAATACCTTGTGGATCTACGATATAAGTGGCACGGTAAGCTACTTTTTCATTTGCTTCCAGGATACCCAGTTCAGTAGCCAGGGATTTGGATGTATCAGCCAGCATAGGGAACTGTAAGCCACGGAGGTCTTCGTGATCTCTTCTCCAGGCTGCGTGTACAAATTCACTGTCAGTTGAAGCACCGATCAGGACAGCATCGCGGTCGGTGAAATCCTGTGCGTGTTTATTAAATTCAGCTATTTCAGTTGGACATACGAATGTAAAATCCTTAGGCCACCAGAACATAACCATCCATTTACCAGAATTTTTCAGTTCTTCTGAAGATAGTTCATAAAATTCTTTGCCTTTTTCGATAGAAACTACAGCCGTTTTTTTGAATTCGGGAAATTCTGACCCTACGGATAAAATAACATTTTTCATAATACTATTCGATTTTTAATTTACAGACAAGCTAATACTTGTAATTGCCGCCGCAAAGATCACCCTACATTCATTAGTAATCAAATAGATTTTTGGAAATGTGGCATTGAGATTCTCTATATATATGCTTTTATACCGCGATGAGAGGGGTATTGGGGGAAACGCTGCATATAATCAAAAAAATTATCCCGGAGTTAACATTTTCATGCTATTTCTGTAACAATTTGGCACACTATTTAGTTATATAAGCGGATAGAATTAAAATCGAATGGAAATGAAAAAAAAATACTTGCTACTGGTGGTTATAACGATTGGACTAGCTTTGATTCCGTTTATAAAAAACAGCATCATCAAACAGGATGAATTTGACGCTACCCGAGATCTGTTCATCTAGTGTTTAGCCGGTTCCCATTGTGCCGATCAGAATTGCCCCACTCCGGGGTCGGGTTTCCATTTGCTTTTCGGTTCATAATAATGCCAAAGTGCCGCACCCACGTTCCGCAATAATTGCCAGGCTTCATTTTCCCTTGTCCATCGTTGATCCGCATTGTTTTTTGTAATAATGCAATATACATAGTCGCCATGCGGCGCATTTACCATCATCACTTCTGACCTGGATTCATCCACCGCGCCATTTTTACAGGCTGTGCGTATGTTTGGTGGTACCATCAGCAATCCTTCGGTATCCCAGTAGTTTCGGGTAAGGTTGCGGTACATCCGTTCACTCGCCGCTTTGCTGCTCACTTCTCCCTTATAAATCATCTCCATCAGGTGCGCCATTTCACGCGGACTTGTTTGTCCCCATCCGAATTCTTTCCGGTTAGCTTCCCGCCCTGCTGTGCGCGAATTAACGCGGGTATGTTCAAATCCATTATCCTGCAACCACTGATTGATTTGCACGCCACCACCGGCCAGTCCCTGTAGCCAAAGGCTCGCGGTATTATCGCTCATCGTCAGCATCAGCATCATAGCCCTGTCCAGCGCAATCTGCTGACTATCCTTAAAAGATCCGAGCAAATCCTCTCCTGCATACAATAAGGAATCCCTGTAAGTCAGCATCTGCCTGTATTGCAACTCTCCTTTCGCTATTTTATTGAAAATCCCCACCAGGATCGTCATCTTAATCATACTGGCCGTTGGAAACACGCTATCGGCATTTATAGCCACCGTGCTGCCCGTTTTCAGATTATGCACATACACACCGGCCTGCCCGTGATGGGCCGCCAGCATCGGGCTTAAAATAGCAGATAAACGTTTATCGGTTTTCTGGGCTTGTGCAACAATAGACACCAAAACCAGGAGAAGAATGGATAGTGTACTTTTCATGTAAGACAAGATAATAAGAAAAATATTGTCCTAAAGGTGATTTTTAGGATGATTTGATGCGTACTGGTGCGGGACGGAATGCGGTGGTAAGATAAGCGTAGATACTAGATATAAAATACGGGATTAATAGCAGAAAATCATTGGCATTTGCCAAAGGTAAAAATTAGACGCCCAGTTTCTGCAAAACATATGTATCTACCCAAGCCGGAATATCATCGCTGTGGATCGTAATTATTTCCCCATCTTCAATCCCTACCGTTAGGACACATTTTACACACTGTCCTGGGTTAAAACCCAGGACTACCAATATTTTGGCCCTCCGGGCCATATCGAAGCGAAGTGTTCATTTATTGAAATACAGGTAACCGGATTGTCGTGAATTTACAAGGGTGTATCATTACCCCATGTCAGTTTATGGGCTCAACAGATTTTTAATTGCTGGGTTTATTGCATAAATCCAGTGTATTGATAAATGCATATATTCATGTCTCCGGTTCCGGGCAACAAAACACCGGTCCCGGAGGGACCGCATATCGGTAACCCGGGGTTTTAACCCCGGGACCCAGGTGGTAAACTGTAAATCCATTTAATCCTAAAATCCAGGTCAGGTAACCTCATTAATCAGGTCAGCAAAATTCCGGATGCCTATCATTTTTGCTGACGTATAGCCTTCAGCGTACTCCACTCCTACCATTTTACCCAGCATTTTTGCGCGGTATATAACGCTGTCAAAGAAGCCGGCGCCGGAGATATAGGTTTGTGGTTCATGGTCTTTTGCAGCGAGGAATTGAGAGCTGAAAACCTTGATAGCTTCCAGTTTCTTTTCCATAACGGGGGTAATATCCACTACGAAATCAGGTTCATGGTAGCGGTCCTGGAGAAAATGGAATACCTGCCGGGGGCGCCATGCCTGTTGGAGCTGCCCGTCTACAGTGGTTTCCACCTTCCTCAACCCTGCCAGGAAGCAGCTGTCGGCAATCAGTTTGCCGGCGCGGCCATGATCCGGGTGACGGTCATCCATAGCGTTAGCCAGTACAATGTCCGGCTGGTACTTTCGTATAGCCGTGATAATAGCCATTTGTTCGGTGGTATCATTTCTGAAGAAGCCATCGGCGAGACCGAGGTTTTCCCTGACTTCCAGTCCCATGATCTTTGCGGCGGCCAGTGCTTCCGCTGCGCGGAGTTCGGGGGTGCCACGGGTACCCAGTTCACCGCGGGTAAGGTCTACCACGCCTACTTTCATGCCTTGTTGCGCATGCACCATCAAAGTCCCTGCACAGCCCAGTTCTACATCGTCCGGGTGCACAGCTATTGCCAGTATATCCAGTTTCATGTTGTATTAAATTGAGGTGCAAAGATGGGAAATTATTTGGTACTGTATCAATCCTCAGTACTGCTAATGATGATACCGGCATTTTTATCTTTCACCTGGTATTTCTCTTCCAATTGTCTGGCAGATAAGATACTGATGGTCTGAAAAGTCTTTTTATCCAGTGTCATCAGGCGGGTTTCATCTGTAGGGGTAATGGGTTTATCATTTACGATATAATAGAAACTGCTGTCGTTGCCGTACTTGTGCAGCAGGCTGTCGTATGCAGGAGATGCGGCGCTGAGGAGCCTTCCTATACGTCTGCGTGCAAAGGGTTTGGTTTCCACATATACTACACCGTTAGCAGCCTGGCTACCATATTTCAATACTGCTTTTTGCCCTTTGGCGATGGTGATGAGTGCGATCTGATCAGGTGATATTTGTCCCATAGCCGCCTGCGTGGCTACCACACTATCCACCACATATACCGGCGTATCATCTTCTTCAGATTGCGCCACCGCTGCAAACGAAGTAAACAACAGACCGAGAATTAATATTCGTGCTTTCGTTTTCATAATATTTTGGAATTTTTTTATTTAGAGATTTGAAATGCAGCGGAGATCGAAGTTATTTCCATCGCATTTCAAATCTCTAAATAAAAAAATAAGTAAATCCGTAAATTTTTACTAAGATAGCCCAATTAATTATAGGCCCGGTACTGCTGGTAGAGTTCCAGCTCCTGTACAATCACTTCTATATCCTTATCTTCCTGCTTGTCGTAATCACTTTTAAGATTACCACCGAAGAAGAAGGCAACTGTTTGCCATACCCTTGCATTGAAACCACCTTTTAGTTCTTTGATGATTTCAAAGCAGTTCTGACCGGTTTCACGGTCGATGAGTTTCATGAGCACTTTGCCCTGGTATACGGAGAGGTTCTGAAGTTTATCGCCGAACTGGACTTTCATTTCTTTTTCCTTGGAGGCCAAAAATTCTTTGCGTTCCCGTTTGTTAGGAAGGGTGGCCAGCCGGCTGTTTACATCTTTCAATATGCGTGCAGCTGATTTTGCATAGGGATAGGTTACGTAAACGGCGTTCCTTAAACGGCTCCAGCGTTCATGTTGTTTACGTAATGCTCTTGGCATTTTTTCCACTACATCAAAAATAGCGAGGGTAATAACCGGAATGGTATCGTTACCTACCACGATGGCATGCAGGGGAATAACATCAGCGCCATGAGCCTGTTGTGCCATTGCTTTATTACAGCATATTAAAATACTGAGCAACAGGAAGACGGAAGAAATGATTTGTTTCAGGCGACGCATACAACTTTTAACGGTACTTACCTTTGAAATGTTACCACAAGTTATAAAAGTTTTCAGATTCCGTCATGATCAAAATCCTGCCCGGAAAGATGGTTAATATAACGGTTTCATTTTCAATTTATGGATGGCAAAATCGTCGATGGCTTTCGTCACCGCAGGCAGGTCGTGAGAAGTGAGCGCACTGCCTATCACGTGTGCGCCTGCACCCGGAATGGCGATGGCAGCTTTCAGGCTGTCGGGGGTAGACAGCTCCTTTTCCATCTTCAGGATAGCCGATACCCGTACAGTCGGGTCCTGGTGTTGTTCATCTTTATAATAATACAGGTTAAGTACCGGCTGGTGCACCGCTTTAAAGGTAGCGGGCGTCATGGTAGATTCCAGCAGGTTTTCCAGCTGCACCACGGCTTCCAGCCGGTAGCTGTTGCTCCAGTACTGCGCCGTTACCCGGTTGGTGTCATTCGAACGCCGGAAATTCCCTTTGTTAACCAGCCGCGCCAGTTGCAATCCCCAGGGGTCGTTGGCCAGGAAAGCGAGTTTGTCGTTGATAGCGATATTGGGCGACATATTAATGATAGCATACACATCGTCGGGGAAAGCGGCTGCCAGTTTCAGGGCCAGGGTGCCGCCGGTAGAAGTGCCCATCAGGATCACTTTATCTCCCAGCGCCTTTCCAATGCTCAGTGCTTCCATGGCATCGCGCCACAAACCGGTGGCGGTCATTTCCTGTAAAGGTGCGGTGGTATCAATACCGTGGCCATCCAGCCGCGACAGGTACAAATTACAGCCAAAACGGCGGGCAAAGTTGCGGTGCACAGGATTTCCCTCTTCCTGGCTGGCGGAAAAACCGTGGAGATACACAACAGCATAAGGCGTTTTGTGAAACGATGAATCATGCCACACAATCCGGGCTTCATTATCCGGCTTTAACCGGTGCTGCGATTCTTTTTGTGCGATGTAATTGTCAAGCGCCTGTCCCGCGGGAGGTACAACAGGCAGCTCATAGGTGTATACCGGCGCTGCAGGTCTGGGCCCGAGCAGGTACACGATTACCAGGGATGAAATAACGATCAGGGGTATACGCAATCGTTTAAGGTTCATGGGACTATTTTACGAGGCTAAATGTATATAAGAATGCTGAAAACCCGGTATTTATTAAAAGAAAAACCCTTCAACAGCGATGCCATTGAAGGGTTATCTCACAAAAATATTATAAACGGTTATTTTCTTCTTGTTCTGTGATAAATGCTCATACCGGTACCAACGATAGTAATCAGGATACCCAGCCACAGTACATTGATATAAGGGAATACCAATGCTTTCATCACTACGTAGTCGCTAAAGCCGGCAGTTTCTTTCACTTTCAGCTCTATCTTGTTATCAGCAGGCATGATCTTCGAGAAACGTACACTCAGGTTCAGCGGCGACAATGTGTCTTCCACACTGTACTGGTAGCTGCTGTCGCGGATAAAGTAGATCGGTTGCAAGTTAAAGTGGTCATCTGTTTGTGTAAACACTTCCAGTTCCGCACCTACTGCGAGGTCGCCATTCTGCGGCACATAATTTTTGCTTTCAGGTTTGGTGTTCAATCCTTTCAGCACGATAAAACCACGGGAGAAGAAAATGGAATCGCCCTGTTTCACCTCATGTGTTACATATTGTGTGGTATCTCCGTTGGCCTCTTCTGACTTGTTGGGTGCTGCTGACACATACGTGAAAACATCCCTGGTCAGGTAGTGTTTGGAAGCCGGGTTGGAAGACAGGCTATTCTCCTTTTTATTAACGAAAGCATCCGGATACAGGGTGAATTTCTCTTTCACTTCACCAGTCATTTTATCCCTCCTTTCATAACGCATCACGTAGTAGGTTTTGGGATCCCCTTTCGCAGTGGAATCACCTACGTATGTTACGTGATAGTCGCCCATTTGTATCTGCAGATCTTTGGGCAGCATGATATTTTCACGCGGATTCTGTTTACTTTCTTTTCTGAAGAAGCCATCATTCAGCATCTTCATCCGGTCGATGGATATTACTTCCATTTTGGCAGAAGAAATCAGCACGCCCAGCAGCACCATACCAAAACCGATATGCGCTACAGAAGCACCGGCAGATTTGATCTTTCCTTTCAGTCCGATGAAAATATAGGAAATGTTTCCAACGATCGCATAAATGCTGGCAAACAACATAATATAGATAGCGGTGAGGAATCCTGCACCATAAGTATCATAGGTGATGGTACCTTTCCAGGCTATTAACCCGGTGAGCAACACTGCAATCACGGTTGGCAACCATATCTTTTTTGTTAACAGTCCACGTGGCGTATCCTTGTATTTCAGGAACTGTACCACTGCTGTTAATATACCCAGTACAATAGCAATCCAGATCTGGATTTTATTGAAATGGAAGATGGTATCGGATGGAGGCGCCAGGTCATCCAGCTTAAAGAGTCCTTTCAGACCGCTGAGACTGAGCAGTTTGTTCCATACCGGGATAGATGTTGTAAAAGTGATCTGTATAGCCGCTATCAGCAGGACCAGGGAACCTACGAAGAGCCAGAACTCGCGGGAGTAGGTGCTTTCTTCTTTTTTAATAGATGGTATCTCCTTCCTGCGTGTAATGAGCAGGGTGATAGCAGGCACTGTAAAGATCAGCATAGAAATCAACAGCTGACCGCTCATACCCATATCAGTAAAGGAGTGTACGGAAGTATCTCCCAAAATTCCACTCTTTGTCAGGAAAGACGAATAAAGGATCAGGACATAGGAAATAAAGAAGAAGAACATGGTGGATTTCAGTGCATGTCCCGTATGCTTATAGGCCAGTAGGGTATGCAGACCGGCTACCATGGTAAGCCATGGCACGAGAGAGGCATTTTCTACAGGATCCCAGGCCCAGTAGCCGCCGAAGTTGAGTGATTCATACGCCCAGGCAGCGCCCATCATGATACCGGTACCCAGTAACATAATGGCAAAGAGCGCCCAGGGCAGTACTGGTTTTACCCAGCTGGTATAATCGCGGGTCCACAGGCCGGCGAAAGCAAAGGCAAAAGGAATGATCATGGAAGCAAACCCCAGGAACAATACCGGCGGGTGGATCACCATCCAGTAGTTTTGCAGCGTTACGTTCAGTCCATTACCATCGTGGATATGCTGCATATAGTCTGCCGTCTGGAAGATAGGAGCAGCCAGGTTTTCCGGCGCTTCTCTCAGCAACGTGAACGGATTGCTACCAATTTTATACCCAAAGATGAAGATACCCAGCAACATACTGGCCATTACCAGCTGTGCGAGGGAGAATATCGTCATTACCGGCGCTTCCCATTTTTTGGAAGTACGGATCAATATAATACCCAGGATACTGTTCCAGATACTCCAGAGCAGGAAGCTGCCTTCCTGGTCGGACCAGAGGCTGGAGAGCAGGTATTGGATAGGCAGATCACGGGATGTGTTGCGCCAGGCATATTTATATTCAAAGAAGTGATTATACAGGATATAGTACAGGCAGCTGAAAACGGCGATCACCGCGGCAGACTGGATAATAAAAGACCAGCGGGCCAGTTTTTTCCATGACTCCTGCAAGGCAGGCTCTTTGGCCTTAACAACCCTGTAATAAGCCACAGTGGCTACCATCGATGCTACAAATGCCAGTACGGCAAAGAAATGACCCAGTTGGCCCGGCAATAAGTGTTCCCCTACAAATTTCATGAGAGTCGTATAGATTTAGGGATTTTCGTATTTTTTGATTTTGAGATTTAGTTTCCCGGCGAAACCCATTCCCGGAAATAAAATTCGAAAATCAAGAAATTCGAAAACCTGACAATTTTTAAAGTTGTTTGCTGCTCATTGCTACCTGGTCGTCTTTGTATTTAGACGGGCATTTCATGAGGATTTTGCTGCAATGAAATTCGTTGCCTTCCATTTTTCCGGTCAGCACTACGGATTCAGCTTTCTCAAAGTCGGTAGGTTTTGCGCCATAGAAAACTACTTTGCGCGTTTCGCCTGTTTTATCATGTACGTAGAAGCTGAATAGATTAGCATCTTTCATCGGGTCATATTTCATGGCCTGTAAGGTATCCAGCTTTCCGATTACATGGAACTCCTTTCCTTCTTTCTCACGTGCAGTGGCAAATGTTTCATAGGTACTGAAATCGCCAACCATGGTTACGATTACACCAATTGCAACAGCAATTACCACCAGCAGAATAATATTTGTCTTTTTCATATGAAAATTATCTTCCCTATTGTTGTGACTTAAGCCGCAAATCCTTTACCAGCACCACTCTTTCATTTCACCTTATTTGCCTGTATTGATCTCTTCCCAAATAACGGGGCAAAATTAACTTAAAATGCCCTTCTTACGGCAACTTTTATATAAAAGGCAATTCTTTTTATCAGAAGCAGGGCTGTAAGTAAACATAATCCTATCTTTGCGCGGAATTTAGAAAAGTAAGATTTCATCATGACTGATTTATCTCAATTTGATCCTAACTCAGTGGGTCTTTTGTCTAACAATGTTTTTGGCTTACCCTTTTCGGAAGAAGAAGCAAAATTAGTATTGCTGCCTGTTCCCTGGGAAGTAACGGTATCTTATCGTAATGGCACTGCCCGCGGACCGGAACATATCTTCAGGGCCTCTTTCCAGGTAGACCTGTACGATGCAGACGTTAAAGACGGCTGGAAACAGGGTTTCTTTATGCGGGAACCAGATAAACACCTGCTGCTTCGCAGCGATTATCTGCGTAAAGAAGCGGAGTTATACCTGAAATTCCTGATAGAAGGTGGAGATATCTCAGAAAATGAGTTTTTGAAGAAAACGGTCGTAGACGTGAATAACGGTACCCGCGCCATGAATGAATGGGTGTATACCCAAACCAAAGGATTGCTGGAAAAAGGCAAACTGGTAGGTCTGGTAGGCGGTGACCATAGCACTCCACTGGGCTTCTTTAAAGCTATTGGCGAGCACAAGGGCGATTTTGGCATCTTGCAAATCGATGCCCACTGCGATCTCCGCGACAGCTACGAAGGGTTCAAATACTCACATGCCTCCATTATGTACAATGCCCTGGCGGAAGTTCCGCAGTTACAGCAGCTGGTACAGGTAGGTATCCGTGATTACTGCGAAGAAGAAATAGATTATATCAATAACAGCAATGGCCGTGTCACCACTTTCTTTGATAAGGATCTTAAAGAAAGACAATTTGAAGGGGAAACCTGGAAGGCTATCTGCGAAAGTATTGTAGCTACCCTGCCACAACAGGTATATATCAGCTTTGATATTGACGGCCTGGATCCTAAATTGTGCCCGCATACCGGTACGCCGGTAGCCGGAGGCTTTGAAGCAGAGCAGATCTATTACCTGTTCAAACAGGTCCTGGCCAGCGGCCGCAAGCTGATCGGCTTTGACCTGAACGAGGTAAGCGCCTCGCACGACGACTGGGATTCCAATGTAGGCGCCCGTGTATTGTTTAAACTCTGTAACCTGTTGATCAGTTCCAATTCCTAACCAGTCCGTTTTACCCATGTATAAATTGCGCATCTTACACCCTAATGCAGCCAGCAGGCTCCGGTTATTGCCCGCTATGCATGGGCTTACCGGCATCCTTTTCCTGTTCAATGCCATCGGCGTTTACCGCGGACCGCAGCCCAACTGGATACTGGCAGGCTTTTTCCTGGCACTCGGCGGCGCCTCTTTACTGTTCCCTTTCCGGATGAAACGGTTTAAAAAGTTTGGCGAGGCCAACAGTGTAGCAAGACTGGTACAATCATTCGTTTGCCTCACCGCCAGCCTGTACTTTTTATCGCATGCACAGGTAATAACCGGCCTGATAGTGTTTGCAGTGGGACTGGGACTGGCGTACATCGGCTGGGCTGAATACAAGACCTTCCAGGCCGTATTTGTAAAAATAGATATGACCGGCATCAGCGTACCCACCTCCTTTTCAGAAAAGCTCATTGGCTGGAACGAACTGAATAACGTAATTTTGCGCAACGACCTGCTCACAATGGATTTTAAAAATAACAGGATCCTGCACCTGGATGTGCTGGATGAACCAACGAAAGAACAATGGGAAACCATGAATGCGTTTTTCCAGAGCAGGGTGAAATAGATTTTCGGATTTTTTGATTTTGGGGTTTTGTTGCAGGTATTTATCTCCCTAAAATTTCAACTTATAAAAATCAAAAAATGCGAAATCAAAAAATATAAAAATCAAAAAACACGAAAATTTAAATGTTGGATCAGACACCTTACATATTATATTCTGACGGTAAAGGAAATATTTTCGAAGATACGACCATGCATGTAACCGGCCGTAGTGGCTGGGATGCGGGTCCAGTAGATCCCGAAGAGTGGATTGAGTTACCGGAAGGAGGTAATTTGTATGAGCTGCCTGGCCGTCGCGGTATAGGTATAGACGCTACTACCGGCGATATGCAACTATGTGATAAAGGATGGGCAGTAGCGGCTTTTATTCCGCCCGCTCATACCGGCTTTTACCTGGCTGCCTATGAAACCATGCCGGATGCGCCCACCCTGCCTTTGTTTTGCTACACAGCAGTGGGCTGGCTGGATGGTAAATTTTATGTACCTGCTACCCGTATTGAGGCGGATATCCGCCAGGAATGCGCAGGTTTTGATGATAAAAAAGTAAAACAAGGCGTAAAACAGCTTACAGAAGCCTACCCGCATAACAGGCTGGTACAGCATCTGGCAGAAAACTGCGCCCTTACCTACGAATGTCCTGCTGCGCGTAATTATTTTATGGGAAGATGGGAATGCCCGATTCCGTCCTCTCCCGCCTGCAACGCTAACTGCGTGGGATGTATTTCCTTCCAGCCGGAAGAAGAAAGCATTGTATCCACCCAGGACCGCCTGCGTTTCAAACCTACTGCACAGGAAATAGTGGAATACACCGTACCTCACCTGGAAACAGCCCCCTTCCCGATCGTCAGCTTTGGCCAGGGTTGTGAAGGCGAACCGCTGCTCATGTGGGAAACCATCCGCGAATCCATTATAGAAATACGTAAACATACGCCCAAAGGCAGCATCAACATCAACACCAACGGCAGCAAGCCGGATGCGGTGCGGGCATTGTGTGAAGCCGGTCTTAATAGTATCCGTGTGAGCCTCAACTCTGCACAGGAGAAATACTATACACCATACTACCGCCCCAACAACTACGTATTTGAAGATATTATTGAAAGTCTGAAAGTAATGCGTGAGTTTGGTGGCTGGAGTTCCATCAACTACTTTGTATTTCCGGGTATGACAGATAGTGCAGATGAATACGAAGCACTGCGCAAACTGATCCGGGAAACAGGACTGAACATGATCCAGTGGCGTAATTTCAATATTGATCCCGACTGGTACCTGGGTAAACTGGGCGTTACCGAAACCGGTGAGTGCTTAGGCGTAAAACAGCTACAGGAGCTGATCCAGGAAGAGTTCCCGGACGTTAAGTTTGGTTACTTCAATCCACCGATGGAACGGATCAACGGAGATTACATGGCAGATTTTGCCCACTAAAAACTATTCTTCCCATTCAACAAGCTGGCCACTCCTGTGCGCGCTGCCCTGCCCGAAACGGTATTGGCGCGCATAGGCAGATGGCGACATCCCCGTTACCTTTCTGAATACCCGGTTAAATGTGATAGGGTTGTTATATCCCGTAGCATATGCCACCGAAGCAATACTATCCGCATCCCCGTTAATGATTTTCTTACAGGCAGCGTTGATCCTCACCTCATTTAAAAAACCCAGGTACGTTTTGCGGGTATGTTTCTTGAAATATTTACAGAAGGCATAAGTCGTTAAATGTGCAATACCCGCAATCCTGGCCAGCGTAATGTTTTCTGCATAATGTTCCAGGGTATACTGGTAGATATCATTCATCCGCAATCCTTCCGACTCGCTGTAAACATGCCTGGAGAAGCCGGTTGACAGCGATTTCCAGTCCTTTACCTGTTTAGAGAACCAGGTGAGCATCGTCATGAAAGCAAATAACCTTTCTGCGCCTGTCAGCTGGCGGAGGCGCAGGATCTCTGCTGCCGCCTTTTCCTCATGGATAGCGGGCAGTTGTAAGCTGAAACGGGTAAGCTCCAGCCATTTCCTCACCGGTTCCAGTTCCGGCAGGGAGATCATTCCCTGTAAGGCTTGCTCATGGTCAAAGAAGATGTGAATGGCATGGATATTTTTCTCCTGGAGATTTTCAAAATACCGGGCATCGCCTTTAAACATATGCGGTTGGTTGGCACCAATCACATACACATCCCCCGCTTTGAAAGGCTGCGTATAGCTGCCGGCAATCAGGGTACCTTCCCCCTTTATAATCAGTGTTACCTGTGCTTCCTTATGGCGGTGGAGGTAGTTATAAAAGTAAGGCAGGATATCTTCCTGGATCACAACAGACCCTTCTGATGCTACAGGAACTGTAAATTGTACTACTTTCATTTACCAATTTTACTCCTTTTTCCGCATAATCAGCATTTATAGGACAATAATTGTATATAGATGAACAATTTTTGTTACCCGCTATCATTTGGTAACAAATGCCAGGGATGCCAATAAAATGAATAATAAACCGTTAGAGAGAACAAACCCCGGAATTGAACCGGGTTAACACAAAGGGATTAACTGCATGGTTTTTGCAATGATGCGATATTCACTTTTTATCAGGAGCAGCATTTTTTGAATCAAAAGATTAACTTTGATTTCAACTGGCGCTCAACTAGGCTATCATGGAGGAAAAAAACGGCAAAAAAAATATTAAGGCATTTGGAGTTACCATCGGCGTACATGCGCTGCTGTTAGTGGCATTTTTATTTGCCGGATTTTCCGCACCACCGCCCCTGCCCGATCAGGACCTGGGCATGGAAGTAAATCTCGGCACATCAGACGAAGGGATGGGAGATGTACAACCTCTCAACCCCAATCCACCCAGTGCTGCCGCGCCTACACCAGTTCCTGCTGAAAGCAATACCGCTACTGCAAAAGATAATAGTGAACAACAGGACATTGCAACACAGGATGATGAAGAAGCACCGGAAATAATCAGGAAACCGGAAAAACCGGTAGAAAAGCCTAAAGAATTTCCTAAAAAATTAGATCCCAAACCAACTACCAAACCGGTTAAGAAACCAGCTGATAATCCACCCACACCTGCGCCTCCGGCACCCAAGCCAAAGGCAGTATATGCAGGCGGTACCAACACCGGCGCCAATAGCGGCAATGGAGCCAACGGTTCCAACAATTCTACCGGTGAGGGCAATACCGGCAAACCCGGCGACCGTGGACAGATCAATGGTGATCCTAACGCAAAAGGATACACGGGTGGTGGACTGGGCGGCGGCCGCTCCGATTTCCACCTGAACGGCAGGAATCTTATCAGCAGACCACAGGTTACTTTCGACGGTACAGAATCCGGTTATGTAGCTATTAATATAAAAGTGAACCAGCAGGGAGATGTGATCTCCGCTACCTTCAGTATGAAAGGCTCAACACTCAGTAAAGCCCAGTTGATCGATATTGCAAGGAAAGCTGCCACACAACTGAAATACAATGCCAACGCAGAGGCACCGGAAGAACAATTCGGTACCATCCGCTTCTTTTTCAAAGCACAATAATAATACGCTTGATTTACGGCCTACAATCTCCCCTATGAATAAAGGAGCCAATAAGCGCATGATATTTGCGTTATTCAGAGAAACCTATCTTTTAGCCAGTGATGATTGTTATTATTAACCGTATCTTTTTAAGCACTGTATTATTGCTATTGCTGGCAACTGCCGCAATAGCCCAATCCTTTCCAGGTTATCATACCAGCAACTATGCAGGTATCTATGGCGTTCTTTCCAACCCGGCAAGTGCCGCAGGATACCGTTATAAATGGGATGTAAACATCATTGGCGCCGATGCTAAAGGCGGTAATACTTATGTACGTATACCCAAATCCGTTATATTCAACAGACCCGATTCATTTCGCCGTAACCAGGATTACTTTGTAGATACCGCCGCCCGCCGTAATCAAAATGGCTGGGAGATGGCGGAGATCATGCTACCATCTGTATTGTATGCCATTGATGAAAAGCAATCCGTTTCCTTTGTATGGCGTATGCGCAGCAGTAGCAATGGTGGTAATCTCCCAACGCCACTGGCTAACTTCTTCGGTAATGATTTTCCCAATATGCAATACAGTGGCACCAACTACACCATGGAGCATGGCGCCGTATCATCACATATCTGGCATGAACTGGGTTTCAGCTATGCGCGTGTGATAAAGGAAACTTACAGCGGCAGATTGAAAGCCGGTGTGACCCTAAAGTTGCTGAGTGGCGTAGCTGCCGGCTATGCAGCCGTACGTAATGCCAACTTCCGGCTCAACAACAAGCGCGATGCCACCATCAGTAGCGGTGTACTCAACTATGGCTACAACCAGGAGCTGGACAACTGGCAATCACCCGACATCAGCAACGTACAACTTTTCAATAACAACGGCATCGGTATGGACATCGGCGTTATTTATGAATACCGGCCGGACAACGGCGGATTCGGAGCTTATGAGGGAACAGATGCCGATGAATATAAATTCCGTATAGGCGTTTCCATTACCGATATCGGGCGGATCAAATATAACAAGGGAGTAAACAACACGGATCTTGATATTACCAAAGATAATGTCAACCCAAAAGATGTGAACTACCGGAAGGATGAAAGCCTGAAACAATATTCGCAGCGGCTTAATAATTATTTCACCCCAATCGCCTCTCCGGACGATTTCAATATGACATTGCCCATGGCTGTGAACCTGATGGGTGATTACAATATCGACAGCCGTTTCTTTGTAAGCGCCAACGCCGTAATCGCCCTGAATACAGGCAGAAAAGACCTCACCAAAACCTATGCGATGACGCAGGTGATGCTTACACCACGGTATGAAACGGACATGTTTGGCGCCTACCTGCCGCTGGTGATAAATCATAATGGGCAGGCAGATGCTGGTGTGGGGATACGTTTTGGTCCGCTGGTATTAGGTTCCTACAGTATTTTTTCCAACCTTTTTCAACATAACATCGATCATGCTGATGCTTTCGTAGCTTTGCGTTTAAATTCAGCTATGCTGAAACGGGGTGATGGCAATGGCGGCGGTATCTTCAGGAAACGCAAAAGCCAGCTGGGCTGCCCCGTGAATGATTAATTCACCGCTATGAACGCATACAACGAAACGCTGGAATATCTGTATAAGCAACTCCCAATGTTTACAAAACTGGGCGCCGATGCTTATAAAACAGATCTTCATAATACCGTTGCCTTATTAAATCTGCTGGATAATCCGCAGCATCATTTCAAAACTATTCATGTTGCCGGCACTAATGGTAAAGGATCTTCCAGTCATATGCTGGCAGCCATTTTCCAACAGGCAGGCTATAAAACAGGCTTGTATACCTCCCCTCACCTGCTCGACTTCAGGGAGCGGATCAGGATCAACGGACAGCCGGTAACAGAAGAATTTGTTGTCAGTTTTACCAATCAGCTACGCCCGCATATTGAAGCGATCTCGCCTTCTTTTTTTGAAATGACGGTAGCTATGGCTTTCCGCTATTTTGCACAGGAACAGGTGGATATCGCCATCATTGAAGTGGGACTCGGCGGCCGGCTCGACAGCACCAATGTGATCATGCCGGAACTGGCGCTGATCACCAACATCAGCTATGACCACAAAAATATCCTGGGCAATACTTTATCCGAAATAGCCACCGAAAAAGCCGGTATTATCAAAGCCAATATACCAGTGGTTATCAGTGAAACGCAATCGGAGATCCAGGAAATCTTCCTTCAGAAAGCCGCCGCATTGCAGGCGCCTATCCATTTCGCCGACCAGGAATGGATGGTAGATGGCAGCGTTATCGCCAACACACACATGGAACTAACGTTGCTGGATACACGCCAACAGCAGATGCATCAAATCAGACTCGATCTGAATGGTCAATACCAGGAAAAAAATGTGATGGGGGTATTATCTTCCGTAAAAATATTACAACAGCAGGGCTGGAAAATTACACCCGCACATATTACGGCTGCCCTCTCGCATGTAAAGAAGATCACCGGCCTGAGAGGCCGATGGGAGGTCGTGAGTCAGCATCCTCTCACCGTGATGGATGTAGGTCATAATGAAGCCGGCATCCGCGAAGTAATGCAGCAACTGGGCCATGTCAATTACCGGCACTTACATATTGTAACAGGATTTGTGAAAGATAAGGAAGTGGAAACCGTGCTTACCCTCTTTCCGCCAACGGCCACCTATTATTTCTGCAAGGCGCAGATCCCCCGTGCGCTCGATGAAGTAACACTGACTGAAATGGCCGCGGGCAAAGGCTTGCAGGGCCGCGCCTATGCCACCGTACAGGCGGCGCTGATGGCAGCCAGGCAACATGCCCAACCTGATGATATGATCCTCGTTTGCGGTAGTTTTTTTATTGTGGCAGAAGCGATCTAGGCAACCATTATTTCATCTCCATTTTGCCGAGGTGCAGCAAAGCGTAGCAAATACAGGTAACATGCAGACTTTGCAGGATCTTATTTTCCAGTATTAATTGCTGCAGCGTGGCGAGGGGCATCAGTTCTATTTCAATTTCCTCATTATGATCCAGTTGCTGCTCCTGTATCTTACGGCCACCGGTAGCGAGAAACATGTATGTAAAATTATTACTGGAGGCAGGATTTGGTGCGATAGATCCCAGTGAGATCACTTCTTTAAATTCATAGCCGGTTTCTTCCAGCAATTCCCGCTGCATCGCCTCCAGGGGAGAAGTGTCCGTGTCGTCCATCGTACCACCGGGAATTTCGAGCAATGTTTTGCCAATGCCCTGCCGGTACTGGCGGATCATGATTACTTGTCCGTCTTCTGTTAATGCCACCCCATTGACCCAGTTATTATATTCGAGCACATAATATGGTTCGATAATCTTACCGGAAGGTGTGAGGCATTTGTCTTTGCGTGCAGTTAACCAATCGTCTTTAAACAGGTATTCCGATGAGAGCAGTTTCCAGTCCATATCCATAATAATTACTTTACCATTTCATTCTTTCCTTCAGCCCTTCTATATGGGCGAGGTGGTGTTTTCCATGCCAGGAATAGTTGGCAATATGTGTTTTGAGATTAAATACTTTTCCCTGACCGGGGTGGAAGAAAGTCCGTTCCCATTGCGTGTCAGTGAGTCCTTCCATCAGTGCAGCCCAGCGGGTATGCAGGGCGTGTAACAGCGTAATGGAAACATTGACAGGCGTATTGGCTACGTCCGGCAATACTGCCCATGCCGCTTCCTCATAAGGCTTGATCGTGGGCTCGTCTTCTGTCAGCGCCAGTTTCACACGAATGCAGCCGTTCATATGACTATCGGCCAGGTGATGCACTACCTGGGCAACCGTCCAGCCTTCCGGTCTGTAAGGCGCTTGCAGCTGGTATTCATCGAGGTGTTGTACGGCCATCTCCACCAGGGTGGGCAGTTCGCGGATGTCGTCGATAAAGCCTGCCAGCATCTCCGGTGAATAGTCCGGTAATGCTTCGAAGCGGCCTATCGGGTATTGCAGTGTTTCCATAGTAAGGATTGACTATTCTTCCCGAAGATCTTTACCGGTGAGATGAATAAATACATCTTCCAGGTTAGCTTTCTTCACTTCTTTATTTCTTTCAAAGCCCTGTGCTACAAGTTTATCTATCAAAGTATCCGGAGAATCTATGGCGATGATCTTTCCGCTGTCTACAATGGCGCAACGGTCGCATAAGAACTCTGCTTCATCCATGTAATGCGTGGTGATGACAACGGTGGTACCCTGTGCCCGCACTTGCTGGATCAGGTCCCAGAGGTTGCGTCGTGCCTGTGGATCGAGGCCCGTTGTAGGTTCATCCAGGAAGATGATCCTGGGCTTGTTGATCAGTGTGGTAGCAATGGAAAAGCGTTGTTTTTGTCCGCCGGAAAGCTCTTTGAATTTAGCTTTGGCCTTATCTTCCAGGTTGAAGAGTGCCAGTAATTCCAGCGGTTTCACAGGCTGGTTGTACAGGCCGCCAAACATTTCTATCAGCTCTACCAGGTTGAGGCCGGGGTAATAACCGGAACTCTGCAACTGTACACCGATGATCTTTTTTATATTGTTGGGGTCTTTGTCGAGATCAAATCCACCTACATTTACCTGTCCGCTCGTCTTTTCCCGCAGTGTTTCTATGATCTCCAGCGTAGTGGATTTACCGGCGCCATTGGGGCCCAGCAGGCCAAAGATCTCATTTTCATATACCTCAAAGCTAATCCCCTTTACAGCGGTAAACTCCCCGTATTTTTTCACCAGGTCAGTTACCTCAATGATCTTAATCTTTTCCATGACACCAAAAGTAACAACATTTAGGGATTTTGTGATTTTGGAATTTTGTGATTTTGTGGTTTGATTATGTAGGTTCAGTAATAAGCCCGCTCTAAAAACAAAATCGCAAAATTCCAAAATCACAAAATTCCTAAATATCCAAGTCTATAAATGGCTACTGCTTTATAAACACCTGCGTAAAGAAAGTGATCCTTCCTTTATCGGCAGTTCCAATACCGATGAGGGTATAGTCTCCCAGCATATTCCGGCGGTGACCGGGGCTCTTGATCCATCCGTTTACCACGGCTTCTGCGTCGAGGGTACCATAGGCCACGTTTTCGGCGGCGGCACCTACACGTCCCATTTTTTTGGTAACAACGGCTACGCGGTCTTCGAATCCTTCATGCCCGAATCCTGTGCGGCCACTGGCCATATCGCGGCTATGGCGGCGCGCCTGCTGGCTGATGGTTTCATCCAGTTGTAATGGTTTCAAACCTTTGGAGTGACGGAATTTGTTGGTGTAGTAGAGGATCTGTTCATCCATGCTTTTCCCGCCGTTGGTGCTGTCTACACGACTGGTGGCACGTGAACATGCGCTTACCTGGAATGCTGCAAACACCACAAGCAGGAATGCCAGGACCCTGCGGCTTTTCAAAATTGACATAGCAATAAAACTGGTTAAAAAATAAAACGATTGATAGGATATAGCGTAAGCAAGTGTTGTACCAAAAAAATCAGGAATTACGAAGTGCGTAATTCCTGATTCCTTTTTTATTTATTGACGATCTGTTTCCAGGTATCCATCATCGTTTTGGAGCCGATGAAAATAGGGATACGCTGGTGCAGCTGTACCGGTTTAAGTTCCAGGAGTCGTTGTTTGCCGTTGGCCATAGAGGAGCCCCCGGCTTTTTCCATGATAAACGACATGGGATTGCATTCATAGCAGATGCGTAAACGCCCCGCAGGATAATTACCATAGGCAGGATACATAAAGATCCCTCCCTGGATTAAAGTACGGTGTATTTCAGCCACCATACAGCCGATAAAGCGATGGCGGTAGATACGGTCTTTTTCATTTCTGGCCATAAAATGATCGATGGCATGACGGACCTTTTCTTCGTACAGATGGTAGTAGCCTACGTTTACAGAGAAAATATCACTGTCCGGCGGGCATTTCAGGTTGGGGTGCGATAAACAGAACTCGCCGATAGAAGGGTCCAGGGTGAAGCCCTGTACACTGCGACGGGTGGCGTATACCATCATGGTAGAAGAACCATAGATAATGTATCCGGCTGCAATCTGCTGGGTACCCGGTTGCAGGAAATCCTCCAGCACACACTCCGTTCCTTCCGGAGAAAGCCGGCGGTACACGGAAAAGATAGTACCGATAGATACATTGACATCGATGTTACCGGAACCGTCCAGAGGATCGAGCAGTACCACATACTTTGATTTCTTGGAAAGTTCGTCGGTAAACGGAATGAAATGTTCGTTTTCCTCCGAAGCTACCCCACAGCAATAGATGCTGCTTTGCAGGGAACTAATGAACTGGTCATTCGCAAATTCGTCCAGCTTCTTTACGGATTCTCCCTGTACGTTGGTTTTGCCGACTTCTCCTAAAATATCTGCAATGCCGGCCTTATTCACTTCCACATTAACTCTTTTCGATGCCAGGCCAATGTCACGCAGTAAGCCCGACAACTGCCCTGTTGCACCCGGATAATTGCGTAACTCCTGGATAGTAAATTCATCCAGGGTCATTACTTTTTGTTTGAGGTTCATAACGTTGATTGATCAGTTTATCAGACGAAATTACAGGAATTGACTTTATTTTAGCACTATTTTAGCAGAAATTGTCATCAATCTGTAAACATATTTTAAAACAATTCTAAACTTACCTTACTTTGCCAAATAATTTTTCAGATAAGACATCTATTATATGAAGGTTTTCAAGTTTGGTGGCGCAAGTTTAGAAAGTGTTGATCGCATACGGCAAGTGGCGCAAATAGTACAATCGTTTCCGGACGAAAAACTGCTGATCGTTATTTCCGCCATGGGCAAAACCACCAATGAGCTGGAAAAGATAGCGCAGAACTATTTCCTGCGTAAGCGGGAAATTGCCGCCCGCCTGCTTTATAATGTGGAGCAACAACATCTTAGCATAGCTGAAATCTTGCTGGGAGGCAGGGATCATCCCCTGTTTACCCAACTACAGCAATTCTTTACCGAAGCAGAATGGACGCTGGGCGAAAAGCCGATGCGTACCTACGACTATTACTATGATCAACTGGTAGGACTCGGTGAGCTGCTCAGCACCGCCATCGTGAGCGCCTACTTTAATACAGCCGGCCTGAAAAATACCTGGCTGGATGTAAGAGATGTCTTCCGCACGGATGATAACTTCCGCGACGCAAATATAGACTGGGCCTATACGCAGAAACAGGTCACCGAAAAAGTGGTTCCCCTGTTCAACAATACCAATATCGTCATCGCGCAGGGCTTTATCGGGAGTACCGATCAAAACGAAAGCGTTACACTGGGCCGGGAAGGCAGCGATTATTCCGCTGCGGTATTCGCCAATATGCTGGATGCGGAAAGCCAGACCATCTGGAAAGATGTGGAAGGACTCAAAAACGCCGATCCCAAGCTGTTTCCCAACACCGTCAATATTCCGGAGATCAGTTATGGAGAAGTCATTGAAATGGCCTACTATGGCGCCCAGGTGATCCACCCAAAAACCATTAAGCCATTACAGAACAAACAAATCCCGCTGCTGGTAAAATGTTTCCTGGATAAGAATCTGCCGGGTACCATTATCCAGGAAGAAGCAGATGCAAAGCAGCTACCACCCATCATCGTACTGAAAAAAAACCAGGTATTGCTGAAGATCACTTCAAAAGACTATTCTTTCATTACGGAAGATAAGATCAGTGATATTTACGAAATCTTCCACAAGTTAAAAGTGAAGATCAACCTGATGCAGAATGGCGCTATCAGCTTCTCCTGCTGTATAGACAATAACCCGGAGAAGATAGAACTGCTCATCAAAACCCTGCATGAGCAATTCAAAATAGCCTACAATGAAGGCCTGGAACTCCTCACGGTACGCTATTACCATGACGGGCTCCTGGAAGAGCTGAGTAACGGGCATAATATCCTGCTGGAGCAACGTTCTCCCATAACCATACAGCGGTTGCTGCAGAAATAATATCCCAATCCGGTCTTATCTTGAAAAATAATTCTTATCCAGTGTGCAACTTTTTCTAAGGTCGTTCGTCTTTAAGAAAAGCACACTATGAAAAAGGTTGCCCTTATGATACTCTTGTCTTCCTCCTTTATGCTATTCATAGCATGCAGGGGGAAGATGAACTCCACCGCCTCCATACCTGTCAGCACCCCTGATATGCTACCATTGTATCTTATCACCCTTGGAAACTGCCAGGATGCTTCGGAGCCACCAGTGGCCCAAACCACTGTAGCCCTTGAAAGGGAGCAGGTACGTGTGGAAAAAGTAAAAGATGCACTGATAGCAATATACAGACTGTACAACAGACAGTAAGGAACAGGGCTCCCCGCCCGGTTAGCAGGAACCGCTTTTGAGAATTTATTTAATGAGTTAGATTGTATGAGAAATTTCATTGTCTTAATGGGAATGCTGATATGTTTTGTGCCAACCACTTTTGCACAAAAAAACAGTCCTTCCCCCGGAATCATTACCCTGAAAATCACGGACCACAGCGGTAAACCCCTACCCTTCGCCAGTGTGCTTTTACTCCAGGTAAAAGACTCTTCCCTGGTGAAAGGAGAACTAACTACAGAAACCGGCGATTGTCGTTTTGAAAAGATCCCCGCCGGTCATTATATCATCCAGGCTTCGCAGATGGGATACAATACCCAATACATACCGGCTTTTACACTGGATGCAGCCCAGCCAGGCATCTCCCTGAAAACAATTGCCCTGGAAACACTCTCTAAAAATTTGCAGGCCGTAAATGTTACGGCCGCCAAACCCTATATAGAAAAGAGCGCCGGTAAAACAGTGCTCAACGTGGAAAACAGTGTAACAGCTGCGGGCAATACCGCGCTGGATATCTTAAAAAGAGCACCAGGCGTACAGGTAGATAACAGCGAAAATGTGAAGATGAAAGGACAGAGCGTTACCGTGATGATAGATGGAAAACTAACCTATCTCAGCGGAGAAGAACTCACCAACATGTTAAAAAACACACCCGGTGAATCTATCTCACAAATAGAAATTCTCACCAGCCCTTCTGCAAAATATGATGCTTCCGGCAACGGCGGTATTATCAACATAAAAACAAAAAAAGGCAAGCTGACAGGCATCAATGGCACCATAAACGCGACCCTGTCGCAGGCGCGTTACGGGTACTATAATGCTAACGGCAGCTTTAACTGGAGAACGCATAAATTCAATTTGTATGGTGACTTCACCAAAGGCGACCGCCCTTTCCAGGTTACCCGCGAATACAGCCGGAATATTAACGATAAAGGCCAGGAAACGCTGATAGAACAAAGCATTTTTCAGCGGAACCGTTTCCAGCGGAATGCCTATAAAGCCGGTTACGATTATTTCATCAACGATAAACAAACCATCGGTGTACTGGTAAATGGTTACGCCAGTAGTTTTAGTAATCAGATCTATAGCGGCACCAGGCTGGGACAACCAGCGCAGCAACCGGACTCCATCCTGAATTCTTTTACCCGGAATAATAACCGCTTTAATAATATAGCCGTTAATCTCAACTACAAAGCCGTGCTGGACACCAATGGCCGGGAATTCAGTATGGATGTGGATTACGCCCGGTTCAACAATAACCGTCACCTGTTGTTGAATGACAGCATGTATGTGATCGCCACTAAAAACAATAAGGACCCTAATGGTATTCAGAATGGTGGCGGCACACAGATCACCATCAAAAGTATTAAAGCAGATGCGGCGTGGCCGCTCGGTAAAGACGGTAAACTGGAAGCAGGTGTAAAAGCCAGCCTGGTAACTACTACCAACCGGCTCCTGTACGACTCTTTAAAAAATGGTCAGTATATACCGTCTCCTTCTCAGAGTGATGAGTTTAATTATCAGGAAGATGTATATGCCGCTTATGCCAGTTACAAAAAACAACTGCATAAAACCGGCGTACAGGTGGGGTTACGACTGGAGAATACAAAATCAGACGGCCGCTCTCTGGGCACAAAGACGCAGGTAAAACGCAGCTATCTCGACTTCTTCCCGAACCTGACCATAGATCAGAAATTAAACGATAAAAATAAATTAAGCCTGGCCTATTCCCGCAGAATAGAACGTCCAGAGTATGGTCAGCTAAATCCTTTTATGTTTTATCTTGACAGATATACTTACTTCAGGGGGAATCCATACCTGAATCCGCAGTATACCAATAATATTGAGTTTGCGTATACCTTCAAGGATAAGTATATCGCTACACTGGGCTACAGCAGAACGAAAGACGTGATGGATGAATTTATCACGCAGAATGACAGTACAAAAGTAACCATGGCCACCCTCAAAAATTTTGACCACAGTAATGTGTATAGCCTTGCGGTAACGCTGCCTTTCCAGGTAACAAAGTGGTGGAATAGTGATAATAATGTCAACTTATCTTTTAATGATTATTCTTTTGAAGATAATTTTGGTCAACATAAATATACCAGCAGTTTCACTTATAATTTCAATACCACCAACACCATTACGCTGCCGCATGATTTCAAACTGGAAGTGATGGGTTATTACAACTCTCCTTTTATCTACGGTATTTTCAAGGGATATAGCCAGTATAACCTGAATACCGGTATACAGAAAACTTTCTTAAAGAAAACGGCTACCGTAAAACTCAGTTACAATAACATTCTGCGAAACGAATCTTACCGCGGGGTGGCTGAGAATTCCAACCTGTATATGAAGATCTTCAATACCTGGCAGTTCAGAACGATCAGCATTTATCTCAGCTATCGCTTTGGCAACAGCAGTATTAAAGCAGCCAGGGAAAGAAAGACCGGTACAGCTGAAGAGCTCAAAAGAGCGGGTTAAACGATCATCTTCATCATCTGTTGGATCAGCTGCATCATGGACGTAGGATAGATGCCCAGTCCTATCAGCAACACCGTCAGCAACACCAGTGTAACGTTGCCTGCCATGGGTAGTGCCGGTTTGATGGGCGATACTTCTTCTCCTTCAACCGGTGCATTGAACATGATAGCAATAATGCGGATATAATAGTATAATCCAATTACACTATTTATGACCAGCATAAACAGCAGGAACCAACGATGTCCGTTCACACCAGCCATGACGATATAAAATTTTCCGATAAAACCAGCAGTGAGTGGTATGCCTGCCAACGACAGCAACATCGCTGTAAATACAGTGGCTATCCACGGATAGCGCCAGAACATGCTCCTGTAATCCGACAGTGTTTCCGCATCCTGTATACTGCTGGACATCACGATCAATACGCCGAAAGCGCCGATCGTGGTAATAAAATAAGCTACCAGGTAAAAAGAAATGGCTTCCAGTCCTGCTTGTACGCCGGACAAAAAAGCCACCAGAATATATCCCATGTGCGCAATAGAAGAATAAGCAAGGATGCGTTTTATATTTTGTTGCCGGAGTGCCAGCCAGTTGCCCGTAAACATAGAGGCCACTGCTACGATGGCCAGGATCCACCACAACATCGTGTAGTCGTTTCCGTGAATATCTTCATAAAAGCGGATCAGTAAAACCAGCATTCCTCCTTTGGAGATGGTGGCAATAAAGGCCGCAACCGGCAACGGTGCTCCTTCATAAATATCGGGCGCCCACATATGAAAAGGTACGATGCCCAGTTTGAATCCGATGCCGATCAGCATCATCGCAAAGCCCGCCATGACAGACACCGGCAGGTAACCCGCCTGTCGCAGTGCTTCGCCGATACCCGGAAAATCCATATGCCCAGTAAAAGCATATACCAACGCCATCCCGAATAATAAAAAAGCGGATGACAAAGCCGCCAGGATCAGGTATTTAATCCCTGCTTCATCAGAACGCTCACGTGCACGCAGGTACGCAATCAGCCCGTATAAACTGATGCTAAGTATTTCCAGTCCCAGGAACAGCGACATAAAATGCCTGCTCAACACCAATACCAATGCGCCTGTGGTAGCGAATAACAGCAACAGGTAATATTCTTCTTTTCGTTCTTCCCTTTCTTCAAAATAATTATAGGAGAGTAATAATATAATAAACCCGGATACCAGGATCAGGCCCGTATTAAAAAGGGAGAATTCGTCTATTACCAGCAACGGAGGTATGGTATGCGGGATATACTGCACCGCCGGCACAATGGCTGTTAAAGCCATCCCGAATGCCAGCAGGGCACCGGCATACATGATCCGGTGATTACGCTTGATCGCGACCAGCAGCAAGCATATCACAGCCGCCGCAGCTAAGGTGATCACCGGCCCCAGACTTAGAAAATCAGTGAACGACATAGGCTGTTTTTTGTGATGTATTTAATACCGGTTGCGGATATACGCCCAATAAAATAATAGCGATCACCAGTGCTGTAATGATCACCAGTTCCCGCTTGTTCAGATCCGGCAATTCATACTGCCGGTTGCACGGTCCGAAGAATACTTTCTGCATGATACGCAGCGAGTAGATGGTAGCGATCACCAGGCCGATAGTAGCAAATACCGTCAACCAGCGATTGGCCTGCCAGCTCCCCAGCAGGATCAGGAATTCCGCCACAAAATTGCCCAACCCGGGCAGCCCCAGCGAGGCCATTACAAAGATCATGGTGGCAGTACCCATGACCGGTATCCGTGTCCACAAACCACCCATCTCCCGGAGGTTACGGGTATGAATACGCTCATACAAAGCACCGGCAATGATAAACAAGGCGCCTGTACTTACCCCATGGGCAATGATCTGCATCACTACTCCCTGGTAAGCTACTGCATTGAAAGAAAAAGCACCCACCAATACAAAACCCATATGACTTACACTGGTATAGGCGATCAGTCTTTTAAAATCTGTTTGCGCATAGGCCAGCATGCCACCGTATAAGATGCCCACCACTCCCAGTAACATCATCAATGGTGCAAAGTGCCTGGAAGCTTCGGGGAATATGGGCAATACAAAACGCAGGATACCATAAGCACCCGTTTTCAGCAGCAACCCTGCCAGCACCACACTGCCCGCTGTAGGCGCTTCTGTATGCGCATCCGGCAACCAGGTGTGAAACGGTACTGCCGGCAGTTTCACAAGAAATGCAACAAGGAAACCCAGCATCAGCCAACGCGCTCTACTTTCCGCCATAGGTGTATGTAACAGGTCGTTGTAATCAAACGTATATACGTTGGTGTTAGCAGCATGTGTAAAGTATAATCCCAGGATAGCCAGCAACATGAGCAAGCCACCGCCCTGGGTAAACAGGAAAAATTTATTGGCGGCATATTCCCTGTTTTCATGTCCCCAGATGCCGATCAGGAAATACATCGGGATCAGCATCATCTCCCAGAAAAAATAAAAGAGGAAAAGATCCATGGTGAGAAAAACACCGGTGATACCGCAAAGCACAAAGAGCAGGTTGAAATGGAAGAAGCCCACGCGGGTGTTGATCTCTTTCCAGGAAATAAGTACTGACAGCGTACCCAGGAAAAAGGTAAGCGCCAGCATCAGCAGGCTAAGACCATCCATGGCCAGGTGAAGGCTGATACCAAAATGAGGCACCCATTCCACCTGGTAGTTATAGATCCATTGGCTACCCGCAGCCGGATGCTGCGCCCAGATCACCAGCACAATCACCAGGTTGAGGAGTACGCTGCCGAGTGCGATCCAGCGCGACAATTCCTTGCTGCCGGCCGATGCTATCCAGGATAGGAAAGCGCCACCGAGGAGGATGAATAAAAGGATCAGCAAAAGCATGAAAAATCGTTTATTCGTTTACGTTATTACAATTCGTATAGCCGCCATATTAAGACCGATAAAATCGCTACCGCACCCAACACCACCCCCATAATATACCAGCGCAGTATACCACTCTGCGTACGCGCCATCATAAGATGACACCATTCCATCAGCCCGGCAAGGCCCGTGTATAGCCTGTCTACCACATCTTTCCGGTTTATCCTGGACAGGTACACGTATGGACGTACCAACACCACATTATAGATTTCATCAAAATCCCAGCCTCTGGCCCAACAGCCGCGAATCCACGTTATTGCAGGCATTTCCAGGAAATCAACCATTCCCTGCGGACGACGGATCACCCACGCATAAGCGAGGCCAATGCCACTAAAAGCCAGCAAAGCTGAAATCCCCTGCGAAGCCCATTCCAGTGCAGGCGATTCCTGCAACATCTCCACCGCAGGCAATACCGGCAGCAGCCAATGACTAAACAGCGTTACATGCCCCAGCGTATGCGGTAGTTCAATGAACCCCGCTATAGTAGAAAGAACAGCCAGTATATACAAAGGCACCATCATCCGCGGACCGGGAATATGATGCACCTTTGTTTTGACATCTCCATAAAAAACCAGGAAAAACATTCTGAAAGTATACATACCCGTCAAAAACGCGCCCAGCAAGGCCGCCAGCCAATAGCCGGTATGTCCGCCGACAGCAGACCACGATAACCAAATGATTTGATCCTTACTAAAAAAGCCGGCGGTCACAAACGGGATAGCCGCCAATGACGCTGAGCCGATAAGGAACACCCAGAATACTGCCGGCAATAATTTTTTGAGTCCACCCATCTTAAACATATCCTGCTCATGATGCAGCGCCACAATGATAGCACCGGCACCCATAAACAGCAATGCCTTGAAAAATGCATGGATCACAAAATGAAAAATAGCGGCAGACCATGCACCACAGCCCAACGCCAGGAACATATAACCGATCTGGCTCATGGTGGAATAAGCCAGCACTCTTTTTATATCCCGTTGTACCAACGCACTCACACCCGCCAATACCAGGGTCACAGCGCCTATCACTGCGGTGGTGGTTTGCGCAGCAGGCGCCAGTTCAAATAAAGTATGCATGCGTGCTATCAGGTACACGCCCGCTGTTACCATAGTAGCAGCATGGATCAGTGCACTCACCGGCGTAGGCCCCGCCATCGCATCCGGCAGCCATGTTTGTAACGGCAGCTGGGCAGACTTCCCTACTGCACCACCCAATAACAACAAGGCGATCATGGTCACTACCGGATCTCCCTTTGCCCAAAGCTGCGCACCACTTTCCAGGATGCCCTGGATCTGTAATGTACCGGTATATTGAAACAACAGGAATAAGGCGATTGCCATCGCCGTATCGCCCACACGCGTTACGATAAAAGCTTTGCGGGCAGCATAACCGTTCGCCCGATCCTGGTACCAGAAGCCGATTAACAGGTAGCTACATAGCCCCACCCCTTCCCATCCAAAATACAGCAACAACAAATTATCCGCCATCACCAGCACCAGCATTGCCCCTACGAATAAATTCATGCAGGCGAAGAAACGGCCATAGTCGGGATCGTCGCGCATATAAGCAGTGGCGTACACATGAATCAGGAAACCCACGATCGTGATCACCAGCACAAAAACAATTGAAAGCGCATCCATCCGGAAATCAACACCCGCACTAAAACCAGCCGTCTGCATCCAGCTCCAGACCCGCGTTACCAGCGGGTGGCCGCCCTGTTGCGTAAAATTCATGGCCACCACAACCGCTAGTAAAGCAGACAAGGCAATACTACCACAACCTATAACGGTAACGGCCATACGAGTAATATGCTTCCAGCAGAGCATGAGGATACATGCACTTAAAAAAGGAATAGCCGGTATCAGCGCGGTAACCATTTTGTGATTTTGAGATTTAGTTATTTAGTTATTTTAATTATTCGTAACTCTTTCTATCCTTTCATTCTGCTCGCCTCATCACTGTCCAGTGTTTTTAACTGGTGATAAAGTTGCAGGATAAGCGCCAGTCCTACCGATACTTCAGCGGCAGCCATGGCCAGTATAAAGATGAACATCACCTGTCCGTCTGCAGTGCCCCAGTGTGAGGCAGCTACCACAAATGCCAGTCCGGCGGCATTCAGCATAATTTCTACAGACAACAACATAAATATGATGTTGCGCCTGATGAGTACACTGATCAGCCCCAGCACAAATAAAACGCTGGCGAGCAACAAGCCTGCAGTAGTGGGATGTATGTTCATGCATCAATATTTTCAAGAAAGCGATGTAACTTTTTCTTATGCTGGCGCCCCAGATGATAAGCGCCGACAATACCCGCCATTAACAAGATACCGGTCAATTCTACTGCGATCATATAAGGACCGAACAGCGCCATTCCCACTTCCTTTGGATTTACCACCAGGATCTCCGTTGCCGGTTGCCTGTTCTGCATCACCAGGTACAATAATTCACCCAGCAACACCAGGCATAACACGCCCGGAATAATCCATATCCGTGGTTTTAGCCACGCCTTTTCATGCTCGGCTGTTTCTACACCAATGTTCAGCATCATCACAAAAAAGATGATCAGCACCATAATTGCACCGGCATATACAATCACTTCCAGCACCGCCATAAATGGCGCACCGTAAATGTATAACACCACTGCTACCGACAACAGCGACACCACCAGGTATAACAATGCATGCATGATATTATAACAGGTGATCACCCTTAAAGTGGTCAGTACAGCAATGGCAGCGGCGATATAAAATGCAGTATCCATGCGTCCTTATTTATGGCAACAAACTTTTCAGATCTACCGGTGGTTCCTCGTTCTGTGCATCTCCTTTGTCCTTATCCTTAATCGCTAAACCGGCTACTTTATAATAGTTATACCCGGGATATTTCCCCTGGCTGTTTATAAGCAGATCTTCCTTTTCATACACCAGGTTTTGCCGGTTGTATTCCGCCATTTCAAAATCGGGCAATAGCTGTATGGCGTAAGTAGGACACGCTTCTTCACAGAATCCACAAAAGATGCAGCGGGAAAAATTGATCCGGAAAAACTCAGGGTATCTTCGTCCGTGTTCGTCTTCTGTTGCCTGTAAGGAGATACAATCTACCGGACATGCGGCAGCGCACAGGTAACAGCCTACACAACGTTCTTCTCCATCAGGGTCGCGCGTGAGTGCTATACGTCCGCGCCAGCGGGCTGGCAACGGCGCCTTCTGTTCAGGATACTGGAAGGTATCCCGCTTATGAAACATATGCAGGAAGGTAAGCCACATACTTCGCAAAAGACTGAACATGATGTACGGATTTTGTGATTTTATAATTTTATGTTTACCCTTTAAGCCAGAGTTTTATAGCGGCTGTTATCAGCAGATTCGCCAGCGATAAAGGGAACAACACTTTCCATCCATACTCCATCAGCTGATCATACCGCGGTCGTGGCATAGAGGCACGCAGCAGAATAAAAAGCGAGATGAAGGCAAAAGTTTTTATACCAAACCATATCACCGGTGGCAGGAATCCCGGCCCCAGCCAGCCCCCGAAATACAAGGTCACCACCATCGCAGAGATAAGTGTAACACCGAGATATTCACCAATAAAGAACATACCGAATTTCATTCCTGAATATTCCGAGTGGAAGCCCGCTACCAGTTCACTTTCCGCTTCCGGAATATCAAAAGGCAGGCGGTGCGTTTCCGCAATACCCGCAATCAGGAAAATGAGGAAGCCTAACAGCTGGGGAAAAACATACCATACCGATCTTTGCGCTTCCACTATTTCCCGCAGGTTAAATGAACCACTCATCACCACCACCCCCATTAAAGACAGTCCCATAAAAACCTCATAGCTGATCATCTGTGAGGCGCCTCTCATAGCGCCCAGCAAGGCGTATTTATTATTGGAAGCCCACCCTCCCAATACAACGCTATACACACCCAGTGACGACATGGCGAGAAAAAACAGGATGCCTATGTTTAGATCCGCCACAATAATATTGGGGCCAAAAGGAATAATCACAAAGCTCATCAACACACTGGCTACTACCACAGCCGGTGCAAATACAAACACTACTTTATCTGCAAACGGTGGGATCCAGTCTTCCTTAAAAAACAGTTTTAACGTATCTGCCAATACAATCAATATACCAAAAGGACCCGCCCTGTTTGGTCCGTAACGATCCTGCCACAGGGCCAGCATCCTGCGTTCCAGCCAGATCAATCCGGCTGCTGTATTTAACAGTACGAACAGTACCCCTCCTATTATCCACCAGGCGTTTATCATAGCAGCTTATATTTTTATCAGTTGCGGCGCTTCCGCTACCTGCATATCAGGTAACCCTACGGGAATACCCGCAGCTCCTTTTTGTAGGGTGTCATTGATAATTACCGGCAACGCATATTGATGCCCCTTATCCATAAAATACAACAGGTTCCCTGCTGTAACCTGGAAGCGTTGCGCATCTTCACTATGTAACATGATATATGGTGCAGGCATGCGTTCCGCAACACCTGCCGTATGTATGCTCAGTTCTTCCGATCCAAAAATATGATACAAGGGTACCAGCAACAGATGTCCCGGTAATGGCAGGAACGGCTCCGGCACTTGTGTATAAAAGGGTACGGATTTGTTTACATCCGGTTCTATCAACCGTTTACCCGGATTGCCGCCATGCAGCTCCCCACCTGTTTCCACCTGGTACTTGTTTACCGACTGCACCGAATTCCAGCCTGGCGACCAGTAGAAAGGCGTCATGGAGGCCGGTGGTTCGCCACGGTAACCTTCCATGGTAAAGGACAAGGCGGTATCCCCATCTTCCGGTGGTTTGGGCTCACTCACATTTATATCTGCCAGCATGGCCGTGCGACCGCTATAGCGGTGTGGTTCACGGGGTATTTTCTGACCGGCTATACGAAAATCGGCGGTGGGCGATAAGGATTCAATGCCTGCAAATACAGGATAGCTGCGGGAGATCGCCTTCGTCACCTCATCGAGGTGTTCCATGCGACCCAATGCTTCGTGCCCTGTCGCGGCAGCCAGTTGCAACAGCCAGCGCCAACTTTCCTGTACAGCGCCCGCAGGCGTGAATACCTGGAAGAAGCGTTGCGCGCGGCCTTCATTATTTACGAGTGTGCCATCCGATTCCGCAAAAGTACCGGCCGGCAGCAATATGTTTGCTTTCTCTGCAGTAGCGTTAAAGAGATGATCCAGCAACACCACATCTTTACAATGCTCCAGAAAATGATTGGCTGTAGGTTGATCCAGCCGGCGGTAAAGATCATTTTCCAGGATGATCACTGTTTCGGCGCCTTCGTTCATCACTTCATCCACTGCCGATTCCAGGCGATGACCTCCCAGCATTTCCAACCCGATGCTATTGCATTCCGGTACCGTAAAAGCCAGCATGGCATCAATACCCTGTTGCTGCAAAGCCCAGGCTACATTGGCCGCAGCCTTGATCACGGCTTCACTGCCGCTGCCATAACCGGCCACTATCAATGGGTTTTTGGCGCCTTTCAAAGCGGCCGCTATTTCTGCGGCGATCGCCTTTCCCTGCTCCGACATACCGGTTACTTCCGGCATACGGTCGCTCAACAGGTGACTAACGCCAAAGCCTATACGTGCAATATTATCCGGCGCAGTATGATAAGCTCCTTTCGCCAGTTCATCCAGTTTGGTTTCCTGTACATTCAGGATATACAAAGGTCCTTTGCCCTCCTGCACAGCTTCGCGCACGGCGGCATCCTGCCAGGAAGGTATATGGATATTGTTGATGGCTTCCGCAGCGGGGCCGCGACGGACTGCCTGCCGTACCGACAGGGCCAGCATAGGCGCCGTATTCGTAAGATCTTCGCCGAGGATCAACACTGCATCTGCGGCGGCGGCAGCCTGCATAGATGCAGCACGTACCGGCCCTTCCTGTAATATTTTCAGCATCAGCGACACCAGGTCATGATCTGTAGCGGCGAGGCCCAGGTAAAAATGATCTGCACCAACCAGCTCTTTCAAAATATAATTTGATTCTACAGAAGCTCTGGGAGATCCGATACCAATCACTTTCCCCGGTTTCATCCTGCTGCGCAGCTGTTGCAGGATAGGCATGCCATTCGTATTATCTCCGGGATAATGACGCAGCAACGGCTCCCTGATGCGCTCTTTACTATTCACAAATTCATATCCGTACCTGCCGCGGTCGCACAGGAAGTAGCCGTTAACAGCACCGTTATAACGGTTGGTAATTTGCCGTATGGTCCCATATCTTTCACTGGCCATAATATTACATCCCAGGCCGCAGCCCTGGCAAACAGAAGCCGCGGAGGTGAGATCCCACTTACGGGTATAGTGTTGTTTCAGTGTTTTGTCGGTGAACACACCGGTAGGACAAATCTCCGCCAGGTTTCCACTGAACTCACTTTCCAGTGTACCATCCTGCTGCCGGCCAAAATACACATGATTATGTGCTGCAAAAACATCCAGGTCTTTTCCGCCTGCAAAATCTTTATAAAAGCGCACGCAGCGATAACACTGGATGCAGCGGTTCATTTCATGGTTCAGGAAAGGCCCCAGGTATTGATTGTTGTAAGTACGTTTGGTGAAATGATAGTCGCGGTAAGAGTGACCCGTCATCACTGTCATATCCTGCAAATGGCAGGAGCCGCCTTCATCACATACGGCGCAGTCGTGCGGGTGGTTGGTCATCAGCCAGCCAATGTTATGTTCCCGGAAAGATTTTGCGTCACTATCGTTCAGGGATATACGCAGATTGTCTTTTACGGGTTCCATGCAGGCCATCACCAGTTTCCCTTTCTTATCTTCTTCATCCTTAAACATTTTCACCGCGCACTGCCGGCAGGCGCCCACGGAGCCCAGTGCCGGATGCCAGCAAAAGTAAGGCAGGTCCAGGCCCAGCGACAGGCAAGCCTCCAGGAGGTTTTTGCCGTCCTTTACTTCATATGCTATATTGTCAATGTGAATGGTGGGCATAAGGGCATTTTTTTTCTTTGATGTGTTGTTCAAAATCGTCCCTGAAATATTTTAACGCACTTTGCAAGGGCTCCATCGCGCCGGGAGCCAGTGCACAAAAAGTATTGCCGGGTCCCAGCAGTTGTGTATGCATTTCCAGCAGCTCCAGGTCGGCATATGTACCCGTTCCTTTTTCGAGCGACAGCAACAGCTTCTCTGTCCACGGCAGCCCTTCCCGGCAAGGGGTACAGAAGCCGCAGGACTCCTGTGCAAAAAAATGTTCCAGGTTATGTACAAAGCCAACCGGGCAGGTCTGATCGTCCATCACCACCATGGTACCGGTTCCCAGCCGGCTACCGGCGGCGGCTACGCCGTTGAAATCCATTTTTACATCCAGGTGGGCATCTGTTAAAAAATCAGTGGAAGCACCACCGGGTAAGGCCCCACGAAAACGATAACCATTCTTCATACCACCGGCATGTTCTTCCAGCAACTCACGCATCGTTACACCCATGGGCAGTTCCCAGGCGCCGGGTTTATTTACTTTACCACTCACGCCGTATATTTTCGTACCCCCGTCGCCGGTATGACTCAGGGATTTAAACCACGCCTCTCCGTTATTAACAAGGTGAGGCATCCAGCAAAGTGTTTCTACATTGTTCACAATAGTGGGTCTTCCGAACAAGCCGCTCACCTGCGGAAACGGTGGTTTGGCGCGGGGAGTCGCCCTTTTGCCTTCCAGTGAATTGAGCAGGGCGGTTTCTTCGCCACACATATATCTGCCTACGCCGGTATGCAACTGCATCTCCAGGCAGAAATCTTTACCCATAATATTTTTACCGAGATAACCCGCTGCATAGGCATCTGCAATCGCCTGCCGCATTTCGCGGGCAGCATCCTTGTACGCCCAGCGCAGGAATACAAAAGCCTGTGTAGCCTGAATGGCGTACGCCGCAATGATCATCCCTTCCAACAGCTGATGTGGATTACCTTCCAGCAGCCACCTGTCTTTGAAAGTACCCGGCTCCATTTCATCCGCGTTCGCTACCAGGTATTTGGGACCCGGTGTATCCATTGGTACAAAGCTCCACTTCATACCAGTACTGAAACCTGCACCACCACGCCCCCTCAGGTTTGCCTCTTTCACCAACGTAGTTACTTCTGCCGGCGCCATCTGCTGCAACACCTTCCGCAGACCGGTATAACCGCCCACGGCTTCATACTCCCGGATATGCAGAGCAGCACCGGAAAGCGGGATGTGTTGTGTGAGCGGACGTTCCATGGAATATTTTTTGATTTACGGATTTTTTAATTTAGATATTTAAAATGCAGCGAAGATCATTTTTATACTATTTTTATTTTTACAGAAACAGATAATGATTAGCAATAAAATTTCAACATCGAAAAATCGAAAATTCATAAATATTTATTCAGTATCGTCTCCACTTCCTCCTCTTTTATATCTCTGTATAAATCGTCGTCAATCATAAGGGCCGGGGCATGATCGCAGGTGCCCAGGCAGGCATTGGGTAGTAAAGTGAAACGCTCATCCGGTGTGGTTTGTCCGTACCTGATCTGTAATATGTCGGTGAGCCGTTCCAGGATCTTCGTATAGCCCATCACGTAGCAGCTGATACTATCACAGAGCAGGATCACGTGTCTGCCTACGGGGCGGCGGAAGATCAGGTTATAAAACGTTGCTACACTATCCACTTCTGCTGTACTCATGTCCAGGAAGGTTGCAATGTCTGCCACACTTTCGTCGGATACCCACCGGCGTTGTTCCTGTACAATTTTCAGCGCCTCAATGCAGGCGGCCTTTTTTACCGGCACCTGTTGTAGCTCGTGGCTGATCTTTTCTATTTCGATAGCTGATAGCATATGTATTTATTATCTGTCAATGTCTGCCAATACATAGTCCATACCGCCCAGGATGGCCAGGAGATCCGCCACGGTGTAGCCATGGCTGATCAGTGGGATCATCTGCATGTGCGGAAACGACGGTGTGCGTATCCGCGTGCGATACGCGGTGGTATTGCCGTCACTCACCAGGTGATACCCATTCCATCCTTTGGTGGCTTCTGTGCAACTCATGGCCTCCCCAGCGGGAATAACGGGCCCCCAGCTCACGTTCAGGAAATGGTGAATGAGTGTTTCTATATCCTGCATGGTATGCTGCTTTACAGGCGGGGTTGCCAGCGGGTGGTGTGACTTGAAATCGCCGGTAGGCATGAACTCCAGGCATTGCTGGATGATGCGTAGACTTTGCCGCATTTCTTCCACCCTTACAACCGCGCGGTCGTAACAATCTCCATTGTGTGCGACCGGGATCTCGAAAGCAAAATTTTCGTAACCGCTATAGGGGCGTTTCTTGCGCATGTCCCACTCCAGGCCACAGGCGCGGAGTCCGGGCCCTGTGACACCCCATTCGATTGCTTCCTCCAGTGTATAAATACCAATCCCTTTGGTGCGTGCTTTGAACAGATAGTTCTTCATGACCATCTTATCGTATTCGCGCAGCTTCCGGGGGAAATAGTCTACAAAGTCTTTCACGAGCTTATCCCATCCGTTGGGCAGGTCCTGTGCCACACCGCCTATGCGGAACCAGTTGGGATGCATACGACCACCGCAGATGGCTTCAATAATTTCAAACACGCGTTCCCTGTCGGTGAACATGTAAAACACCGGCGACAGTTGCCCGAGGTCCTGCGCGAAAGTGCCATACCATACCAGGTGGCTGGCGATACGGAATAATTCACAAAGCATGACGCGGATGACCTGCGCCCGGAGGGGCACGTCAATGCCCCCCAGCGTTTCCACGCTGAGCAGGTAGGCGAGGTTGTTGTTTACGCCGCCGAGATAGTCAATGCGGTCGGTATAGGGAATGTAGGTATGCCATGATTGCCGCTCTCCCATTTTTTCGGCGCCGCGGTGGTGGAAGCCGATGTCTGGTACTGCGTCTACAATATTTTCACCGTCCAGTTGCAGGATGATACGCAGTACCCCATGGGTGCCGGGGTGTTGCGGTCCGATATTCAGGAACATATAATCCGCATCCTCGCTGTGGCGTTTTAAGCCCCATTCTTCGGGATCAAACTGCATGGCGCTCTGCTCCCTGTCCATCTTGTCGTCAAAGAGCTTAAAAGGTCCCATTTCGGTAGCGCGTGCAGGATGTTCCTTCCGCAGGGGATGTCCTTCCCAGGTGGTAGGCATGAGAATCCTTTTCAGTAACGGGTGGCCGTTGAACCTGATGCCGAACATATCGTATACTTCCCGCTCGTACCAGTTGGCAGCGGGCCATATGTGTGTGATCGTATCCAGGGAAGGGTATTCGCCATGCAGGCCAACTTTGAGACGGAGGAATTCATTTCTGGCGAAGGAGAAGAGGGTATACACAAGGGTAAAATCATAGGGCTTGTGACCGTTCTGCTCCTTTTTATACGCACGCTCGTCAATGGCCGTGAGGTCATAGAGCATGCGATAAGGTAGTTTTATGTCGGATTTAAGGTATTGTAGTACGGCCACAATCTTCTCCTGTGGCGTCCAGAAGGTGGGCGTCTCATCCCGTGTGGCTTGTATTTTGAAGGTATCTTCACCAAAACGGGAGCTTAATTCCGCTGCAATGCGCTCTGGCATGGCGTATTAAGTTTAGACTGTGGAAATAAGTTGTTTCGCTGGTCGTTTTATCTTTTCATATAACCGTTGCTGTTAGTAACATTTATATTTCATCAGGTGTTTTAAACTGTGTCATTTGTTGGCGGTGATCCCGCATCAGGTCTTTCTGTGATATTTTTTCGGGTTTGATCACGCCCTGCTCCCCTATTACCCAGCTGAGGGGTCTTTTTTCTTTGCCTACGCTGTCGCGCAACAGGATGAGTCCCTGCAGGAATGCATCCGGGCGCGGAGGACATCCGGGTACATATACATCTACCGGTAAAAATTTATCTACGCCCTGTACCACACTGTAGATGTCGTACATACCGCCGGAGTTGGCGCAGGAGCCCATGGATATAACCCAGCGGGGTTCCATCATCTGTTCATATAAGCGTTTAATAACGGGGGCCATCTTAATAAATACAGTACCGGCAATGATCATCACATCCGCTTCACGTGGTGTACCACGGATCACTTCTGCACCAAAGCGGGCCATATCATATTTAGGCGTCATAGCGGTTGCCATTTCCACGAAGCAGCAGGACAGGCCGAAATGAAAGGGCCACAGGGAGTTCTGTCGTCCCCATCCCAGCAGGCGTTCTACGCTGGTGAGCATCACGCTTTGCTGGATCACTTCTTCCATAGAGGTATTGCCGGATACTTTGCCCGTAGCGTCGTCTGCTTTTGTCAACCACCATTTCATAATTATGTTGATATTGATATCGTGAGATGTAAAATCAACTTTCTGGTGTTACATAGCTGCCTGGTTGTTGTGTCGTGATATTCGTATAGTCGTTTCCGTAACCGGTCGTATTTTTCTGTCGCTTTTTATAAGCGCGCAGTATTTTATTTCCGTCGGGGCCGAAGTCCAGTGCACCATTACGCCATTCGTAAATGAGTACGGCCAGTAAAATGAAGATGAAGATAGAAACGCCCAGAAATCCAGCCCAGCCTACTTCCTGGTAGGCAATGGCCCATGAAATGATTAATACTGTTTCTATATCAAAGATAACGAACAGCATGGCGATGAGATAGAATTGGGAAGGGAACCTGAGCCGGGCGGATCCGGTGGATATAATACCGGATTCATATGCTTCGCCGGTAGCGCGTTCTTTATGCCGTTGCCCCAGCACATAGGAGAGTCCGAGTATGATACTAACGAGTATCAATACGATGCCGCCATATGCAAGAAATGGCCAAACAGGGGTGGTATCAGCAACGCTTTGCAAGGTGTTCGCCCTCCCGAGCGATTTACTTTAAAGTTCGTGACTACCAATCTTTTGCATCTGTTTATTCTGCTCCTTAAATTTGTTTCTTTGAATCAACGACCGTTTTGTGGCAGGAAGAATGAATCTATTTTCATAATAATAGAACCCTCATAACGGCATAGGCTATATGTAAATGAATATACAACGAATCCTTTTAATAAACAAAAATCATTGTCAATATCAGGTATGTGTGCCGCTGATATAACATTCCAGGCTGGTAATAATATAACGCTGGTCATCAATAATAAATTTCACCACATCACCGATGGATATCAATCCTATCAGCCTGCTCTGTTCATTTACAACCGGCAGGTGACGAATACGCTTATCTGTCATCCGTTTCATACATTCTTCAATTGAATCTTCTTCTGTAACCGTAATCGGGCGCTCCGTCATAATTTCACGGATAAGGGTTTCTTTAGAAGCACGCCCCTTTAAAATTACTCTGCGGGCATAATCCCGCTCCGAAAAGATTCCAAGGAATTTATCATTATTGTCTACTACAGTCAGCGCCCCAACATTGCGCTCAACGAGCATTTGCAGGGCTTCGAATACCGTGTTATCCGGATGAATGGAGTAAACTGAACGACCCTTGGCCTCCAGGATGTTTCGCACTTTTCCCATGGTAAGCCTGATTTTAGAAAGTTAAGAAATGAAAAACCAATATTTCTAAGTTAAGATTTTTCACCGGTAAAATCAAGGCCGTGAGAAAGATTTACTTTGCGTAAAAAGAACACATTATAAGTGGACCTGAATATGTACACCTAAAGGCCATCACATAGTTATATAAAAGCGAAGAAATCGTTTGGAATAGTACCAAACGATTTCTTCGCTTTTATATAACAACAAAACAACCATCAGGGAAATCGGGTTAATCCTCTAAATCCTGGTCCCCTTTTACCGCTGCTGCTACATCCTGGTGCAGGTCGAAAACAATAATTTCGTTCACCCCTTTCTTCAGCCAGGGAGCAGGGCAATACAGCCGTTTTTGCGGCCCTATTTCCCAGTAACGGCCCAGGTTATGACCATTCACCCATACAATACCTTTTTTGTAAGCAGACATATCTATATAGGTATCTCCGGTTTTATCCAGGGTAAAAGCAGCTTTAAAGAACTGCCCTGCTTTAGTGGCATGATCTGCAGAAGGGGTTAACGCCGATACATATTTTTCTGTCATCGGCAAGCCGTATACTTCCCAGTTCATCAGTGTCATACCATTCAGGATCACACGGTCGGTGATCCCTTTACGATCTATCATGGCTTCTGCAAAATTGATGCGCCCCATTCCTTCTACCAGTATTTCCAATACCGGGTTTTGCACGTCGCTTTTAGGCAGGTCAATAGATTTCTCTCCCAACCGGCGATCTATCTTACCTATATATTTTCCATTCAAAAACACCGTGGCATAATCATGCAGATCCCTGATGGTGAGCTTACCACTTTTATGACCAATAAGCGAAGTTTTATACACCATAAAACCGTAGTCCTGTCCATAGGACTCAAACGGTTGCGGCTGTACGGAATGAACCGCCTCCGGCAAATGATCCCAAACGGAAGTAAACGGTGTTAAGGTAACTGCTGGAAAACTGATGGCTGGGATCGCGGCAGGAACAGGCGGCAGTTTTTTACCTTTGGGCAGATAGGAAGCCAGTAACTGGCGCAATGCCTCGTATTTCGGTGTAGCACTCCCCTGCTCATTGATCGGTGCATCATAATCATAACTGGTTACATCCGGCTGATATCCTTTGCCACCGGAATTGGCGCCGGCACTATACCCGAAGTTGGTACCACCATGAATGACATACAGGTTGAAAGAACGTTTGGTATCCATCAGGAATTTCACCTCTTTCACAATACCTGCTGTACCCGGGCGCTGCCACTCCTCTCCCCAATGGGTTAACCAACCCGGATAAGACTCGCTGCTGAAAGAAGGTACATCAGGATTCTGTTTGGCAGCGGCGGCAAAATCAGCTTCTGATCCACCGGAATCCAGCCCTATTGCTGCTCCAGGCACACTGCCTGCTTCCAGCATATAAGCAGTGGGTCCATCCGCTGTATAAAAAGGCACATTGATACCATTCTTTAACCACAAATCTTTTAATGCATACAGGTAGTTTTTATCGTTGCCATAACTGCCGTATTCATTTTCTATCTGTGTCATAATCACTGGTCCGCCGTTAGTTACCAGTAAAGGTTTTACTTCAGCCGCCAGGTGTTCTATATACCTGGTTACAGCTTCCATATACCGTGGGTCCATACACCGCACTTTGATGTCCGGCGTTTGCAACAGGTACGGCGGCAAACCACCAAACTCCCACTCCGCGCATACATAAGGACCAGGGCGCAATATCACCCACATACCTTCTTCCTGTGCTATCTTAATAAATGCTGCGATATTATGATTACCGGTGGTAAAGTCAAACTGTCCTTTTTCCGGCTCCTGGTAATTCCAGAACACATAGGCAGCAATGGTATTACATCCCATCGCTTTCGCCATCTGAATGCGGTGCCGCCAGTATTCGTGTGGAATGCGCGCCGGATGCATCTCTCCACTGATCATCTGGAAAGGTTTACCATCCAGCAAAAATGCTGTTTTGCTTAACGCAAAGGAGTGTTTGCCCTGTGCATGTACTGCCTGCCCCATTAAACAGGATAGCGCCAGCATGCCACTTAGCATGAGTTTTTTCATTGTTCAGTAAATTAAATATTTACGAATTTAGGGGTTTTGGAATTTTCAGATTTAGTTATTTAAAAATTTAAGGGGAGATATAAGCGATAATTACGCTTATATCTCCCCTTAAATTTCAAAATTCCAAAATCCGTAAATAATTATATGTTTCCTTTTTTGCGTTCACTGATCGCATGGTCGCATGCTCTGGCGGTGAGTGCCATATAGGTGATAGAAGGATTCACACAGGAGGAGGAAGTCATACATGAGCCATCGGTAATAAATACATTCTTTGCAGCATGTACCTGGTTGAAACCGTTGAGCACAGATGTTTTAGGATCACGACCCATACGTGCGGTACCCATTTCATGGATACAATGTCCAGGAGGCGGTGCGCTATCGTAGCCGTGTACATTTTTAAGACCCGCTGCTTCCAGCATTTCTTTTGCACTCTCCTGCATATCCTTGCGCATTGCCAGTTCGTTTTCTTTAAACTCACAGTCGATGTCGAGTGTAGGCAGGCCGTACTTATCTTTTTTGTCTTTGTTGATCGCTACTTTATTTTCAAAGTAAGGGAGATGCTCACCCCATGAACCAACGCCCATACCCCATTTTCCAGGTATGGTCTGAGCTTCTTTCAGCTCTACGCCGATACCTTCCCTGCTGGCGCCTCTGCCTCTTCCGGCGCCACCCTGATAACCAAATCCACGCACGTAATCTTTTTGCATGGTTTTGCTATTGGTGTTACGGAAGCGCGGAATATACACGCCGTTAGGCCGGCGACCGCTGTTGAAATACTGGTCTTCAAAGCCATCAAATTCGCCACCGGCGCCTACGCCAAAGTGGTGATCCATCAGGTTATGACCCAACTGTCCGCTATCATTACCGAAACCATTCGGGAAACGGTCAGATATAGAGTTCAGCATGATCCAGCTGGTGCCTAAGGTGGAACCGTTCAGGAAAATGACATCTGCATAATATTCTACCGTTTGTAAAGTATGGGAGTCCATCACCCTTACACCGGTTGCTTTACTTTTATCTTTGTCATACAGCACTTCCAGTACAATGGAATCAGGGCGCAGGGTCATGTTGCCGGTTGCAGCTGCTGCAGGTAATGTTACACCGTTGCTGCTGAAGTAGCCGGTATACGGACAACCACGTGCACAAAGGTTACGGTACTGACAAGGACCGCGGTCTTTCAACCCTTTGGTCAGGTGTGCTACACGACCAATCGTCATGATGCGGTCGTTGTACTTTTCTTTGATACGCGCTGCCACATGTTTTTCCAGGCAGTTCATTTCCATAGGTGGAAGGAATACACCATCGGGTAGTTGCGGCAAACCTTCTGCCTGTCCGCTTACACCGATATATCTTTCCACGTATTCGTACCAGGGCGCAATATCTTTATAACGGATAGGCCAGTCTACACCATGCCCGTCTTTTCCATTCGCTTCAAAATCCAGGTCACTCCAACGATACACCTGCCGTCCCCACATGAGGGAACGTCCGCCTACGTGGTAGCCACGCAGCCAGTTGAAAGGTTTTACTTCGTTGTAGGGATTCTCGTTATCATTTACCCAGAACTGTTGCGTAGCTTCATCAAAAGCATAGCAGCGGCTCTGAATAGGATGATTTTCGCGCATCTCATTGGTCGTATTCAGGTGGTGTTTGAACTCCCAGGGCGCCATCATAGCAGTGGTATAGTCCTTTACGTGCTCCACGTTACGGCCTCTTTCCAATACCAGTGTTTTCAGCCCCTTTTCACAAAGCTCTTTTGCAGCCCATCCACCGCTGATACCGGAACCTACAACGATTGCGTCGTATTTATTTTCCTTATCCGCTTTTATATTAAGATTCATAAAATCATTTTATGATTTAGAGATTTTGGAATTCAGAGATGTAGTATTTCAACAAAATATCTACATCTCCAAATTCCAAAATCCCCAAATATTAGATATTGCCTTTCTTCAGTTCTTTCACAGCATAATCAGCGGCACGTGCTGTCAGGGCCATGTAAGTGAGGGATGGGTTCACACATGCAGTGGAAGTCATGGCGGCACCATCTGTAACGAACACATTCTTTACGGCGTGCATCTGGTTGTAACCATTGAGTACGGATGTTTTAGGATCGCGACCCATACGTGCAGTACCCATTTCATGAATAGCCATACCAGGATAAGAACCGTTGTCATAAGTTTTGACGTTCTTGATACCGGCAGCTTCCAGCATTTCTGCTGCGTCATTCATCATGTCTACACGCATTTTCTTTTCATTCTCCTTAAACTCAGCGTCAAATTTCAGCACTGGTTGTCCCCATGCATCTTTTACAGATGTATCGAGGGTAACCCTGTTATCTTCATAAGGTAAGCATTCACCGAAGCCACCTAATCCCATGCTCCATTTGCCTGGTTCGGTCAGCATTTCTTTGAAGTCTTTACCTACGCCCATTTCTGCAATACCACGGCTCCAACCCTGGCGGCTGGCGCCACCCTGGTAACCGAAACCACGGAGATAATCACGTTTATCTTTGCCGATGTTACGATAACGGGGTACATAGATCCCGTTAGCGCGACGGCCAAAGAAGTATTTATCATCATAACCATCTGCGGTACCGGAAGCCCCTGTACGGAAATGGTGATCCATCAGGTATTTGCCCAGTACGCCACTGTCATTACCCAATCCGTTAGGGAAGCGGGAAGATGTGGAGTTCATCATCACAAAAGTAGAGCCCAGCGTAGAACCATTGATAAAGATGATTTTAGCATAGTATTCCACCATTTCCTTGGTGTGCTTATCGATCACTTTTACGCCGGTCGCTTTTCCTGCTTTCTCATCATAGATAATTGAATTTACGATGGAGTCAGGGCGGAGCGTAAGGTTGCCGGTAGCTACTGCTGCTGGCAGCGTAGATGATTGTGTACTGAAATAAGCGCCGAAAGGACAACCGCGGCTACACAGGTTACGGAACTGGCACGCCTCACGGCCGGGAAGCGGCTGCGTGATATTCGCTACACGTCCCATGGTGATGATACGGCCCTTGAAGGCGGTTTCCACACTTTTCTTTACATCTTTCTCTACACAGTTCATTTCCATGGCGGGCATAAACTGTCCGTCAGGTAATTGTGGCAAGCCTTCCTTTGTTCCGCTGATACCTGCAAATTTCTCTACATAATCGTACCAGGGAGCAATATCTTTATAACGGATAGGCCAGTCTACGGCGATACCATCTTTCAGGTTGGCTTCAAAATCGATGTCGCTCAGGCGGTACGACTGACGGCCCCACATAATGGATTTACCACCCACAATATCCGGGCGGTACCAGTCAAAACGTTTTACCTCGTTGTATGGACTTTCTGAATCGTTGATCCAGAATTTTTCGTTGTGTTCACTATAAGGATAGTCGCGGCTCAGCTTGGGATGGGTTTCCCGCTGTTCTACGGTTATACGGCCGCGGTGTTTAAATTCCCACGGATCTTTGGTAGCGGTATCATAGTCTTTCACGTGTTCCAGTGGCTTACCACGGTCCAGCATTAACACTTTCAGACCTTTTTCGGTCAATTCTTTGGCAGCCCAGCCACCACTCACACCGGAGCCGATCACGATCGCATCGTAGGTGTTCTGTTCCTGCGCTTTTATATTCAGGTTCATGGATTATTGGATTTAAAAAGTAAAGGATTGTGCTATAAACCTGGCAGCTGCCGGTATACCGGAGAGCGGGTATTGCAAACACCTGCCGGAAAACCCCGGCCAGCGGCTGATGGTTACAGCATTATACTGCCCACGCTTTATCCCCTTTTTTGTAAGGGATACAGCCTTCGTACTTACCTGGAACCGGTACATAACGCAATGCTTCTGTAGCACCTGGTTTGGAAGTGAAATACCCAAGGAGCGTCAGCTCTTTCAGGTATTGGAAGTAGTGAGTAGGGTCACCTTCTTTTTTATCTTTCCGTTTGTTGTAATCCACGCGTTCCTGCTCGATCTGCGTAAGCAGTTCAGTGCGTTGTTCCGGCGTGATGTCCATGAAGCTTTTTTTGAACTTCTCTGTACTGGCGACGTCAATTTTCTTCAACCCCTCCAGGAAAACTTCCTGATCCTTCTTCTGGTAGCAATCGTTCATCATAACGATGATAAACTCATCCACCCCTGCGGCTTTAGCGCCAGGTGTGTTAGTCGTTGGTATAATGGTTTCCGCGATCTCAGCCAGTAGTGCTTTGGTAGCTGGCTTTTGTAACTCGTAGTTTTTGGGAGCGGACCCTGTACAGCTCTCAAGGGCTGACAACGTGGAAGCGGAAATGGCAGTACCCAACAAAATCGCCACATTCCTGATTGCGTCTCTTCTGTGCATAAATAGTAAATTGATTTGACCTTCGAACAAGTTTCAAAAAAAAAATCTAAAAAACAAATAAAAGACAAGATTGTACCAGGATTATAAAGATTTACAGGATTGAACCTGGAGATGCAGGCGAAGATATCCGCACTATTCTCCTTGTTCAATCCTGTAAATCTTTATAATCACTATAATCCTGGTCACATGATGTATTTGCCTTTATCGTCTACCAGTACTACCGGCAGGCGATGGTGTTTTTCAAAATAGTCGTATGCCGTTTTAAGTTCTACCCAGAACTGTTGGGATGAATTATCTGTCAGCGAAACATTACCGAGGTAATCCATAGACCTGACATTACCGAACTTTACCGGGAAAACATGCACCGGGATAAAGTCCTGACCTGCATTCTTGGCATTTACGGCCAGGATATACACTTCATCGATAAACTCGTCTGTCAATGGAATACATCCTACTGTAATGCAGTTGCCGTGAATATAGATTTCACCCCCTGGCCTTTTGGCATCGCTCAGGATACGGTCGGAGAAATTGGGATAGTTGATCCCGAGTGATAAGTGATAGTTACTATTTGGATTGAAGTCATTAATATAATAGAACCCTTCCGGCACCTGGCGGTCGCCTTCTTTCCTTTTGGGCCCCATCTTACCCGACAGGGTACACACCCGGTAGGATTTAAAAAGCTGGAATGTATCAGCTGCATTGTTTTTCACCCAGATCTCCATTTCACTGTCCAGCTTAAAGGAACGCACAAACATATACCTGGCGGGATAAGCCAGTCCTTTCTTCGCAAACTCCTTTTTCAGCAGCTCCTCTTTTTCACGATAAGCTTCTCCCACTTTGGGAAACATTTTCTGATTATCGAGGAAAGACTGTTGGGCAGATGTTTGACCTGCACACCACATCATCAAGACTAAAACTATAAGACGCTTCATAGCTGATTTAACAAAATTTTAATTTTTTAAGCCAGGTTTTCATAGGCAAAATAGAACAATAACAAGGCAAAAATAAAATATATTACCATGCCCACCTTCCTGTTGGCGATCTTTAAAATATAATGTTTGTGGCCCTGATAGATGAGAATGGCGCTAAATGCCTGAAAAATTCCAGCTAATAGAAAAAGTACCCCAAACAGCGTTTGCATGCTCATAAAAAACGGAACAGTTTATTTTATATTGCCTGTAAAGTTAAACGTTTATTACATTATTGCAATTATTACAGTTTCACCCATTCCAGTTTCACGGTTTCCCCATCCAGACCAGCATTGAACGTGGCATGTACCGGGAATTTACCGGCGTTATAGGTATAGGTATAACGATTGGTGATCACGCGTGATGAGCGCGGTGTGCTGATACTTTCTGTCAGTACGTTGTGGGCAGACAGCGTGGCAGCGGTGGCGTCCAGTATATAGGCCAGTTCCGGCTGCTGTTGCTGCGGATTCTGTTTATTATCATAGCTGTAACTGATAGAAGAAACAACCCTGAATCTGGAATAGCCAGGCTGTTTAGCGTACGTATCCATCTGTATTACGTCTCCCGTTTTATCCCAGGCATATTGCTGGTAGCCGGTATTTTCCCAGGCATTGCCAGCTGCATTCCGGTTAAACTGGTAACGTACACTCATTTTGCCCGCTTCATCGTAGGTCAGTGAGTCATAAGCATACACGGCATTGTCGCGGTAGTAGCTCACCTTTGCTATTTTATCGGCTGCAGCATAATAGTCATAAGTGGTATTAATATCTCCGGTCACTGCCTGTTCATCGTCAGAGGAAAGCGTGCTTACCAAACGACCATTTTCATATACAGGTAGTTGAACATCGCTGTAACTGATGTCATCTGAAGTATGGAGCTGTACAATTTTCCGGATGGTCCTGTCAGCATTGTACTCCATGGTGGTTTGACCCGCAGGCGAAGATATTTTATGAAGATAAGTGCTTTGCGGGCTGTCTTTGTACGCACGGAAAGCTGAAAAAAAGGCCAGCGACGATAATAATACAGCATAGGTAGCCCCACGGGCAATTGATTTGTTGGACATAGGATAGGTGTTGATGGTTAAAGTGTAATCAGTAAAAACGGTTTTTCAGTCACGCTTAGATATATTAAAAATAACATATATTTATGATATCAAAATATTTTTTTAGAGAGATAAAATAAACCTGGTAACGAAACTACCGGTAACTGCCTGGTAATAAATGAGTTCTTCGCCGGATGCTCGCTCCGATCGGTCCCGGAGGGACCGTATATTGGTAGCCCAGGGTTTTAACCCTGGGTAAAAATGACGATGATTCAACGTCATTAATTTATGTGAATGATTTAAGCGGATACCGGGGTTAAAATTCCGTTCCGGCCCTCGCCGGAACGGACAGCGGGTTAATATGCAGGGTTCTCAGTAGAAGTGTAACAAACCTATAAGTTACCGCGCAGGGCCTGTTCTCTTTCTATAGATTCAAACAGGGCCTTGAAGTTGCCTTTGCCAAACGACTGGGCGCCTTTGCGCTGGATGATTTCAAAAAATACGGTTGGCCGGTCCTGGATTGGCTTGGTAAAGATCTGCAACAGGTATCCTTCGTCGTCCCGGTCTACCAGGATGCCCAGCTGCTGCAGCGGCGCAATAGCTTCATCGATCTTACCTACCCTGTCCAGCAGGGTTTCATAATAAGAGGACGGTACTTTCAGGAATTCAACGCCCCTGCTTTGCAGTTCTTTTACCGTTTTTACAATATCGTTGGTGGCGATGGCCACGTGCTGAACACCCGGACCGCCATAGAAATCCAGGTATTCTTCGATCTGTGATTTCTTCTTGCCTTCTGCCGGTTCATTAATAGGAAATTTCACACGCCCGTTGCCGTTACTCATTACCTTGCTCATGAGGGCGGAGTATTCGGTGGAGATATCGCTGTCATCAAAAGAGATGAGGTTGCGGAAGCCCATCGTCCGTTCGTAAAATTCCACCCAGGTATCCATTTCATGCCAGCCCACATTGCCCACACAATGATCTACATACAGCAATCCTGTTTCCGCTGGATTGTAGCTGGAGGTCAGTGCTTTAAAACCGGGTCTGAATAATCCATGGTAGTTTTTACGCTCTATAAAAAGATGTACGGTATCGCCGTAAGTGTGGATACCGCTGCTGATCACTTCACCGGATTCATCTTCTTCTATGAGTGGCTCCTGGTATGGAGCTGCACCACGTTTCACCGTTTCTTCATAAGCTGCGCGGGCATCGTCTACCCAGAGCGCCAGCGCCTTCACACCATCGCCATGCCGGGTAACGTGCCGGGAAATTTCACTATCCGGCAATAAAGAAGTGGTTAACACAAAACGCAGTTTGTTTTGCACCAGGACATAGGAAACCCTGTCTCTCACGCCTGTCTCCGGCCCGGCATAGGCCACTGCCTGAAAGCCGAAAGCGGTTTTATAATAATAGGCGGCCTGTTTGGCATTGCCTACATAAAACTCAACATAGTCGGTACCGTTGAGGGGTAAAAAATCATGCTGATCGTTTAAGCTGGCACTGTTTATTACTGCAGTTTCCATGATTTCAATTGTTTTGGTATGAATGATGGGTTGTTGCTCTTTCTTTATTCTGCCCAGCTCATGACATAGTTGTCATCTTCAATATCCAATGCAGCTGCTGTGATCTGCAGGGGATGAAAAGTGTCAACCATCACGGCCAGTTCATTTGTTTCTTTTGCGCCAATGCTTTTCGCTACTGCACCGGGATGCGGCCCATGCGGGATACCGGCCGGATGCAGGGTGATCATGCCGCGTGTAACATGCTTACGGCTCATAAAATCGCCGTCTACATAATATAAAAGTTCATCGCTATCAATATTACTGTGATTATACGGCGCAGGTACCGCCAGCGGATGGTAGTCAAATAAACGCGGGCAGAAGGAGCAAACCACGAAGTTGGTTCCTTCAAAAGTCTGATGCACCGGCGGGGGCTGATGCACCCGCCCGGTGATCGGTTCAAAATCGTGGATAGAAAAGGCAAACGGATATTCGCATCCATCCCATCCGATTACATCAAAGGGATGATGTTTGTAATGAATAGGATACACGATCCCTTTCTTTTTGATGCGGATCAGGAAATCGCCTTCCTGGTCGATGGTTTCGAGGTCCTGTGGCTGTCGGATGTCTCTTTCACAATAAGGGGAATGTTCCAGCAGCTGCCCGTATTTGCTCAGGTATTTTTTGGGATAACGGAGTGGGCTAAACGACTCTACGATAAACAGGCGGTTGTTTTCCGTAGCAAAACTAACCTGGTAAATGGTACCACGGGGGATTACCAGGTAATCGCCATAACCGAATGCCAGTTGACCGTACTGCGTTTTAAGCACGCCACTGCCTTCATGAACAAAGATCATTTCATCCGCATCGGCATTTTTATAGAAATAATCCACCATGCTTTTGCGGGGGGCGGCCAGTACAATATGCAGGTCATTATTGACCAGCACAGCTTTGCGGCTTTCCAGGAAATCATCTACCGGTTTTATATTAAATCCCTGGAAGCTGCGGTGTTTCAGCATTTTTTCTTCCGCAATGCGGGGAGCCACGCTGTAGGGTTCATCTACTTTTACAATCTCTGTAGGCGGGTGACAATGATATAACAGGGAAGAATGAGACGAGAATCCTTCTGTGGAAAACAACTGCTCCGAATACAGGGTGCCATCCGGTTTGCGGAACTGGGTATGGCGCTTGTGCGGTATCTGTCCTAGCTTATGATAGTGTGGCATGACGGGTTGATTGAGGAAAATTGTTTGGTATCATGATAGATTGAATGAGTGTATGATTGTATATTATAACACAGCACGACGTGCATCTGTTGAAAATATATGCCGGTAAGGATGTACGCATATGCAGGATAACAACTAAAAGAAATCACCCTTACAAAGTTACGCTATATTAAAAGGAAGAGCAGCCGGCAGCGGCTGTTTGGGAAGGTTATGCGAAAGTCGAATCCATGGCAAGTGTTGCCATGAGAAAGTAGTAGTTACGTTGACTATTGCTTGTATATTTCAAGGAAATGAACAAGTAGTGGTAGTTTTAGACGATTAAAGTTAAAGCTATTTCATGCAAACCCCCGAAAAATATTACGCCGGTGGGAAGCAATGTTTACTGGCTATTTTGTCCATTTGTCATTAATTTGTCTTTAAAACACCACCCTTTAGATAGCAACATCAATCATCTCTCTAAATTAAATTCAAGAAAAACAATAACAGCTACGTCCTTAACTAACAATATTGATTAAAATTAATCAATAACTAATAAAATCTGATAATTTTAAAATATTTCAAAATATCGTCTTTTTACTTTTATTTACCGGTGGAATTGTAGACTTTTGTTGCATAATCGTCATAAAACAATAGTGCTACCAGTAATCACATATCAATTCTCTCCCACTTCTTCCTCTCAGCAAGGATGCATGAGCACTATTATCACGTCCACAATTACAACCCCACTGCGGGGTTAGTTTTCACATATGATCCAACGACCACTACGGTGGTACACAGCCGGGAAGGTCCGGAACTTTTCTACGTATAAACTTTACTTTGTATGCAAGTATTAAAATTTGGCGGCACTTCTGTCGGAAGCGCCAAAGCAATAGAACAGGTTTGCCAAATATTACGACATCATAAACCAGCCGGGAAATATGCCATTGTAGTCTCTGCCTTTGGCGGTACAACGGACAAGCTTATACGCTGCGGACAACTCGCAGGTGAAGGACAGGAAGCATACAAAACCTTATTACAGGAAATCGAAACCAGGCACCTGGGTACGATCCGTGAACTGTTCCCTATCACTGCACAAAGCAGTATGATCAGCCAGCTGAAGAAAAAGCTGAATGCCCTCGAAAATCTGTGTGACGGCATCTTCCAGGTAGGTGAACTGAGTCTGCGCACCCTCGATAAAGTGATGAGCTACGGAGAACTGATCTCCTGTGTAATCGTAGCCGAAAAGCTGAAACAACAAGGTTTTTCAGCTGTCTGCAAAGATAGCCGTGAGCTGATCGTTACCGATAAAAATTTCGGTCATGCCGCTGTCGACTTCGAAGTGACCAATCATAACATCACACAATATTTTGACCAGTTAACTGCCGACTATGTAGTACTGCCAGGCTTTGTGGCCAACAGTGCTGATGGTGAAACCACTACACTGGGCCGTGGCGGCTCCGACTATACCGCCGCTATCATAGCTGCTGCTGTTCAGGCGGAAGCACTGGATATATGGACGGATGTAAGCGGCATGATGACCGCCGATCCCCGCCTCGTATCACAGGCCCTCCCTATTGCCCACATCTCTTATGCAGAAGCGATGGAGCTGTCGCACTTCGGCGCCAAAGTCATTTACCCGCCTACCATACAACCGGTGATGGATAAACGGATTCCGATCCGCATAAAAAATACTTTTGCCCCGGAAGATTACGGCACCCTTATACAGGACAGCGAGGAACGCAGTTTCCCCGTAACCGGCATCTCCGGCATACAACATATTGCCCTGCTCACCCTCGAAGGAAGTGGTATGGTAGGCATCCCCGGCTTCTCCAAAAGATTGTTTGAATCACTCTTACGGGAACACATCAACGTTATCCTGATTACTCAGAGTTCTTCGGAACATTCTATTACCGTAGGCATTCACGATACAGATATGCTGATGGCTAAAACAGCGGTAGACAGCGAATTCTCCCATGAAATACAGGAAAAACGCATCGCTCCCCTGCAGGTAGAAAAAGACCTTGCCATCGTAGCCGTAGTGGGAGATAAAATGAAGAACCACCACGGTACCAGCGGAAAATTATTCGGCACCCTGGGCAGGAACGGTGTCAATGTAAGGGCTATTGCACAGGGATCTACAGAAAAAAATATTTCGGCAGTGATTAATAAAACAGATGTAAAAAAAGCACTGAACCTGATCCATGAAGCCTTCTTTGAAACGCCGCTCAAACAGGTAAACCTGTTCGTAGCCGGTGTAGGCAACGTGGGCAGCAAGCTGCTGGAACAACTGGAGCAACAACAACATTACCTCCAGGAAGAACTGGGATTACAGATAAGAGTGGCCGGACTGGCCAACAGTAAAAATACCCTGGTAAGTGAATATGGAATTGGTTTGCATGACTGGCGGAACCAACTGGCGCAAGGCGGTAAAATGGATATTCCCGCTTTTGTAGAACAGATAAAATCGATGAACCTGCGCAACAGCGTATTTGTGGATAACACCGCCAGCAGCGAGGTAGCCGCCGTTTATCACGAGTTCTTACAACATGGGATCTCTGTGGTGACCTGTAATAAAATAGCCTGTTCTTCTGACTACGCCTATTACAAACAACTGAAAGACCTGGCCCGTAAGTTCAACGCTTCTTTCCTGTTCGAAACCAACGTAGGAGCGGGTTTGCCGGTTATCAATACCCTGAATGACCTTATCAGAAGTGGCGACAGGATTCATAGTATAGAAGCTGTTTTATCCGGTAGCCTGAATTTCGTGTTTAACCATTTTGTAAACGGTGCCAGCTTCCGCGAGGTAGTAAAAGCCGCGCAGGATGAGGGTTACACGGAACCGGATCCACGTATTGACCTCAGTGGTAAAGATGTAATGCGCAAGATCCTGATCCTGGCGCGTGAAAGTGGTGCTGCTATTGAAATGGACGATATCACGAATCACTCGTTCCTGCCGGCCGCCTGCCTGGATGCACCATCTGTAGCGGCATTCTACGATGAACTGGACGTACACGCCACGCACTTCCGCGACCTGTATACAATGGCCAGCAGTGAAGGCAAACGCCTGAAATTTGTAGCCAGCTATGCAGAAGGGAAAGCATCTGTAGGGTTGCAAAGTGTGGCTGCTGATCATCCTTTCTTTAAGCTGGAAGGCAAAGACAATATTGTACTTTACACCACCAGCCGTTATCAGGAGCAGCCCCTTATCGTAAAAGGAGCTGGTGCAGGTGCAGATGTAACGGCATCCGGCATATTTGCAGATATTATCCGGTCGGCCCGGCTGTAACCAGCCACAAGGGATAACAGCGTTATATCAACATTAAATTATTCCGAAGGAGGTTGCATACATAAAAATCAATTGCTAAATTAATCGTACTTAAACACCCTTATGGATTGTATAAAAGTATTTGCTCCCGGCACCGTTGCCAATGTTGCCTGTGGTTTTGATGTTATAGGATTGGCTATGGACGCGCCGGGCGATGAAATGATCTTACGAAGGAGCAGTGAACCGGGTATCCGCATCACAGCTATACATGGCGCAGACCTGCCAACCGACCCGGCCAAAAATGTGGCCAGCGTAGCCGTACAGGCGCTGTTACAGAAATATGAACAACCGGATCTTGGTATTGAGATAGAAATTTTTAAGAAGATCCATCCCGGTAGCGGTATCGGCTCCAGCGCCGCCAGTAGCGCGGGCGCGGTAGTAGGCGTAAACCACCTGCTGGGAGAGCCTTTCACCAAAAAGCAACTGGTGCGTTTTGCGATGGAAGGAGAAAGACTGGCCTGTGGCTCCGCTCATGCGGACAACGTGGCGCCGGCCATCCTCGGCGGCTTTACCCTTGTGAGGAGCTATCGCCCATTGGATATTACCTCTTTACATACCCCGGAAGAATTATGGGTGACCGTCATCCATCCGCAGATAGAAGTAAAGACCTCAGATGCCCGTGAAATCCTGAAGCAGAAAGTGCTGATGACGGACGCCATCCGGCAGTGGGGCAACGTAGGCGCACTGGTAGCAGCTTTATACCAGGAAGACTATGACCTGATCAGCCGTTCACTCGAAGATGTGATCGTAGAGCCGGTGCGGGCTATCCTCATCCCGGCATTCTATGAACTCAAATTAAAATGCAAGGAAGCAGGTGCACTGGGAGGCGGTATCTCCGGTTCCGGCCCCTCTGTATTCATGCTCAGCAAAGGCGAAGAAAACGCCCGTAATGTGGCTGCCATGATGGATACCGTGTATGCGCCGCTGGGAGTAGATTATAAAATCTATGTTTCCCGTATTAATACAGCCGGCGTAAAAGTGATTGATTAACCCTTTAACCAACGATTCATGCAATATTTCAGTTTACAAAACCAACAGCAGCAGGTATCCTTCGAAACAGCCGTTGTACAAGGGATAGCGCCGGATAAAGGACTATATTTTCCAGAACAGATTCCTACGCTCGACAAAGATTTCATTGCTAACCTGCACGACTATACGGACCATGAGATTGGCTATAAAGTGATCCGTCCTTTTGTGGGAGATGAAATTCCAGAAGAGGCGCTCCTGAAGATCGTAAAAGACACCTTGCATTTTCCGTTTCCGATTCAGAAAGTAACCGGTCATACCTATGCACTGGAATTATTTCATGGCCCTACCCTGGCATTTAAAGATGTAGGCGCCCGCTTCATGGCCGGCTGCCTGGGTTATTTCCGCAGAAACAGTACCAAGCCTGTAACTGTACTGGTAGCCACTTCCGGCGATACCGGCGGGGCTGTTGCCAGTGGGTTCTTTAATGTACCCGGTGTAGAAGTAGTGATCCTCTATCCTTCCAAAAAAGTAAGTACCCTGCAGGAAAAACAGCTGACCACCCTCGGCGGCAATATCCGCGCACTGGAAATAGAAGGCACCTTCGATGACTGTCAGGCTATTGTGAAAGCGGCTTTCCTCGACCAGGAGTTGCAGGAACACCGGCAGCTGACATCCGCCAATTCTATTAATGTAGCCCGCTGGCTACCGCAGATGTTTTATTATTTCCTGGCATACAAACAGATGAAAGCAGCCCATCCCAGGCTGGTATTCTCTGTGCCCAGCGGCAATTTCGGCAATATCTGCGCCGGTTTGATGGCAGCAGCCATGGGATTGCCGGTATCACATTTTGTAGCAGCTACCAATATCAATGATACCGTTCCCCGCTTTATGGGAAGCGGCAAATATGAGCCGGGCAAAGCCCTGCCTACACTTTCCAATGCCATGGATGTGGCCGACCCCAGCAATTTCGTACGGGTGTTACAGTTATTCGGTAACAGTTTACCCGCCCTGAAGGAAAAGTTCACCGCCCTCAGCTTTAACGATAAAGATACTGCCCGCACCATGGAACGGGTATGGAAAGAAAACCATTACATGCTGGACCCACACGGCGCCGTAGGTTTCATGGGCTTGCAGCAATACCTGGAAACAGCTCCGGAGCTAACAGGCGTATTCCTGGAAACAGCCCACCCGGTGAAGTTTGAAGACACTGCGCCAAAATCGATCCGTGATGAGATCTATACCCCCCCACGGGTAATGTCGCTGTACAACAAAGAAAAGACGGCCACCCTGTTGCCGGCAGACTATACTGCCTTCAAAAACTGGTTAATGCGCTAAGGATTTCTTAGTTTTGGCGGTAGTATGAAGTATTTATCGATCCTCCTGGTGTTGCTGGGCGCTGTTGCCTGTAACAATACCGGCAATAATCAGCAAGACCAGTCACCCGCTCCGGATAGCGTGCTTTACAGCGATATTATCCGGCCGGTGACAGATTCTATCAGGCGGTTTCCGGATCAACCTGCGTTGTATTACCGTCGTGCCTTATTACTGTTCAATACAAATCCTACGCTGGCGCAGGCAGATTTTGAAAAGGCTGCCAGCCTGCAACCAGACAATGCAGACTATTGGGCCGGCGCCGGTGAAGCGGCACTGGTAAGTGATGACTACCCGCATGCAGAAATATTTTTCAGGAAAGCACTAACTACCGCCCCCGGCTATACGTACCTGGAATACAGGCTCGCTACAGCCATGATTGAAAACAAAAAATATCCGCAGGCCGATAGCATGGCTAACGTGCTCGCACAAACGAAAGATGCACGCGACAAGGCTTTTTACCTGAAAGCCAGGATAGCAGAAGATCAGCAGGATACAACAACCGCCATCAAACACCTCACCACAGCTATCAGCGCAGCAGGCCCCCATCCGGAGTATGAAGCCGTAATGGAACTGGGCGATCTGTTACGGGCACGTAAACAACCGGCAGCGATTCAGTTTTATAGACAGGCCTGGCAACTGGATTCCCTTAATGCCACTCCCTTATATGAGGCAGCGCAATACCAGGAGGAACTGGGCAACCAGGCCGCCGCTATTGCCGCATACCGGCAATGTATTATTTCAGACCCCGGTTATGAACCGGCTTACCTGGCGCTGGGAAAGATCTACAGCGGTAAAAAGCAGTGGAAAGAAGCATTCAGCTTTTATAACCTGGCGGCAAAATCCGCCCCTACTGATGCACAGGCTTACTATTACCGGGGCCTTTGCCAGGAACAACTGGGCAATAAACAGGAAGCCATCGCTGATTACATAAAAGCAACTTCCTTTAAAAAAGATTTTACCGAAGCCAAAGATGCCATAAAAAGACTCAGCAAATAACCGCTGATGGCATCTCCCGAAATTGCTTAAATTTATCATTCAAAATAAACTGCTTTTGGAAAACTCTCCTGTTTTAGTGGCGCCTTCCTTGCTGGCTGCAAACTTCCTTGAATTGGGAAAAGATGTAGAGATGGTCAACCGCAGCGAAGCTGACTGGTTTCACCTCGACGTAATGGATGGCCGCTTTGTGCCTAATATCAGCTACGGCCTACCTGTTATCGCACAAATAAAGAAAAAGGCCCGCAAGCCCTGTGATGTGCATTTAATGATAGAAGAGCCAGAAAAATATGCAGCCGATTTCAAAAAGGCCGGGGCAGATATCCTCACAGTACACATAGAAGCCTGTGTGCATCTGCACCGTAATATCCAGCAGATAAAGGGACTTGGCATGAAAGCCGGGGTAGCCCTAAATCCGCACACGCCCGTAGGCTGGCTGGAAAATGTGATCCGTGATATTGATGTGGTGCTGATCATGAGTGTAAATCCGGGCTTTGGCGGACAAACCTTTATAGAACAAACCTATCATAAAATAAAGCAGCTCCGTCAGCTGATCAACGACAGCAACGCACATGCGCTCATTGAAGTAGATGGTGGTGTGGGGCCGGAAAACGCCGCATTACTGGTAAAGGCTGGGGCCAATGTGTTAGTAGCCGGTAGTGCTATCTTCTCCTCCGCAGATCCGGAAAAAACGATCATATCGCTTAAGACAGGTGCGCAATAATATCTTTGGAAAGGGGCTTGGTGAGATAACCGCTGACAAAACCGTAATTACGTACCCGTTCTTTATCTTTCTCATCAATGGAAGATGTTAACACAAAAATGCGGATACGTTTGGGGAGGTCCTGGTAAAAAGCAGTATACTCATCAAGAAATTCCCACCCGTCCATCACCGGCATATTAAGATCCAGCAAGATCAGATCAGGTAAGGAATCCACTTTTTCTGCATGATGACGGATATGATCCAGTACATCCTGCGCATCTGAAAATACATGAATATTAGTGCTGATCCCCTGCCGCTCTATCATAATCCGGGCAATCTGCTGGTGGATTGGATCGTCGTCAACAATAAAAATCATATTAATAAGGCTCATAAAAGGGGATTATTCCGGTTTAAAAGTAATAATAAATTTGGTTCCCTGCCCCGGCTGGCTTTCTGCCTTTATACTTCCACCCATTGCTTCTACCTGTGTTTTGGTGATAAACAACCCAATTCCCTTTGCATCTTTATTGCGGTGAAAGGTTTTCCGGAAACCAAATAACTTGTTTCCAAAACGTTCCATATCAATGCCAACACCATTATCCTGTACCGTCAGGATAATATTATCGTTCTCTTTCCAGGTATGCAAATGCACCTCAGGCGTGCCTTCCAGCGATCTGTAACGGATAGCATTGGTAATAAAGTTTTGCAGGATACTGTCGAGGTAAACACGGGAGTACTCTATTACCGGCGCCAGCTCAAAATCGTAAGTGATCCTGATATTACTGGTTTCAATATCTACCAGTAAAATATCTTTTACCCGCTGTAATCTTTCCACAAACAGCAGTTTTTCTTTCTCTACATTCACATCTTTCCGGATCTGTACTACTTCAACCAGGTCATTCAGGGTTTCATCAATTTTCTTGATCACCTCATGCAACATCCCCAGGTATAGTTCTTTCTCCTGTTGCGACGATGCTTCATTATGCATTTGCATCAGCGCCCGCAGGTTGGCAATGGGAGCACGCAGGTTGTGGGAAGTAATGTGGGCAAAGTCTTCCAGTTGTTTGTTCTGATTAACCAGGCTCTTATTGAGTTTAGACAGCTGATCATTAGCCTTCCGCAGCTCTATCTGCATTTTACGGCTTTCTGTAATATCCCGCATAAATACAGAAATACCACCGTCCTGCATGGGGGTGAGCAGGAAGTCGTACCACTTATCTGTTTTGGGGAAATAGATGCCGAACGACTGGGATGCCTGGCGCAGGATGCATTCCTGCAGGCGGGCGTAGAACACGGTGCCGGAAAGGCGGGGAAATACTTCAAAAATATTGCTGCCCATCTGTGCCTGGTGGTCGATCATTTTCTCGGCCTTCTGGTTGAGGAAGTTCAGCTTGCCATCTTTTTCCATAGCAGCATATCCCAGGTCGATGGTATCGAAGAAGAGCCGCATCAGCTCTGTATTGCGCGTGAGTGCTTCCCTGATTTCCGATTGTTCGGTAATATCCTGTACCACGCCGTAGATACGCACCACCTTACCGTTTATATAACCGGGTTGTCCCATGGAACGGACCCTTTTCACCTGCTGGTTGTCGTCCACAATTTTCAGTTGTGCATCAAAGGGTTTACCATCCTCTATACACTGGCGTACCAATTCCGCCAGGTGGTGACGGAATTCTTCTGTATGATAAGCCAGCACAATGTCCAGGGTTATTTCTTTGTCAGGCGGGCAGCTGAAGATATGGTATGTTTCGGCGGACCATCGTACCTCCTGGCTTTCGATATTCATCTCCCAGCCTCCTATCTTTCCGATCTGTCCTGTTTGCAGCAGAAATTCCTGGTTCTTTTTATTTTCCAGTTCCTGCATTTTTTTATCGGTGATATCATTCACCAGCACGACTACGATCATTTCTTTATCTACCGGTTCCACTACCGGGAAGATGGTCAGATCGAGGTATACTTCTTTGTTGACGGTAGTCCAGCGTTTGTCGCGCCGGAAGTCTATTTTCTTTTCCACGCGCAGGGTTTTATTCTCCTGGAGCGCCTGTAGGAATAGTTTATCGAGTCCGAATGCGGTAGACAGTTCATCGCTCATAATGTTGAACTGCCGGCGGGCAGAGGGATACGGGGAGTTGAAAAAGGAGCGTTGTGTTTGATTAATACGGCGGATAAAGCCGAAGTTATCGAATTGGATATAGCCGATGGGCAGATTTTCAATGATATTATCCAGCAGGCGTCCGCTCTTTTGCAGGCTTAGTTCCACCAGCTTTTTCTCTGTGATGTCATCGAGGATCAGGAAGAAGTTGTGCATCCTGTTTTGCTGATCTGTGACGGGGAAAACGGTGGCTTCGTAGTAAACCGGGTAGAGACGGGTCAGGTTCCCGCTGTGTTTTTCGGTGTAGCTGAGCAATACTTCCCGTTTCCTGGTTTGCATGGTTTGCATGGCCTCTTCAAACATTTTGGCCAGTCCATTGAGCCGGTAAAACGGGTCCTGTAGCCAGTTGTAGCTGGTATTGGTAAAGAAAGCATGTTCTTCGCCCCATATTTCCCGCTGGCGGCTGTTCATGTCTATGCTGTTGCCTTCCGCAGAAAACTGCTGGAGGCCTACAGGCAGGTGTTCCAGGATTTGCCTGAAAAACTGTTCTTCTTCCCGGGCTTGCAGTTCCGGTATTTTGCGGGCCGTGATGTCGAGTCCGATCAGGAGGCATTGTTCCATGCTGCCCGATTCGTTGAAAACGGGGTGGCAGCCGGCTTCCAGCCAGAGGTTTATTTCACCGTCCACGAGGAAGCAGATCTGTTCCTGCACGGTTTCACCAACCTGAAGGGCGTTCCATATCCGTTGCCATTGCGCCTGATCGGCAGGAAGCAGCACTTCCTGCAGCTGCTTACCGGTAAGGGCTGCTGATGGCTGCCGTAAAGCTTTCTCCATCAGCGTATTCATGGCAGTGATGCAGCCCGCTGCATCCAGGTTTATTGATAGTGCTAAGGCATTGAGCGCAGCTTCCAGGTGCTGCAGTTGCCGGTAATGCTGTTCCAGCATAACTCCATTCATTTGATAGCGGAATCTTATATCGTTGTGAGTGCAAAGTCTCAAAATACTCAATATATTATAAAAAGCGTTATTACATTGATGAACGTAATAATTTATTCTACCCATTTATCCACCTGATGTGGATTTTCAGTTTTCTGTATTTGTCAAACGATCAATATCTTTGGGCTGTCTAAATAAATAAAAAATAATTAAAATATTATCAAATGAAGGTTTTGATTATCATGGGTTCGGAGAGTGACAAGCCAGTAATGGAAGAATCTCAAAAACACCTGCAGTATTTTGGTATTGAAAATGAGATGGTGGTTGCTTCTGCGCACCGTAATCCCGACAAAGTGCGGGAGATCTGTATTACAGCAGAAGAGAAAGGTTTTGGCGTGGTTATTGCCGCGGCCGGTATGGCAGCAGCCTTACCTGGAGTAGTATCAGCATACACATCTCTGCCTGTTCTGGGAGTACCTTTGGATGGCGGTTTGCCTGGTGGAATTGATGCCCTGTATTCTATTGTGCAAATGCCGGCGGGCTTACCCGTAGGTACACTTGCTGTAGGAAAAGCGGGTGCCCGTAATGCAGCTATACTGGCTGCGCGGATACTGGCGCTGGGCAACAAGGATATCGCGGCAAAAGTAGCAGCGTTCAAACAGAACGGGTATAGAATTTAGTGAATGCTTAACAATACTGCTCTCCAGGTTGTCCTATAATTCAATATATTCGGCTTGAAAAATGCCGATCATTTCCTGGAAAATTAAATCGTTGAATCATTGACTGAATCCATTATCAACTTAGAAAGTATTAATCCCTTAGAGTTTTTCGGCGTGAACAACGGAAAGCTGGATTTGCTGAAAAAGAAATTCCCTTTGTTAAAGATCCTGTCCAGGGGTACCCAGTTAAAATTGAGTGGGGCACCGGAAGAAGTGGCTACAGCAGAAGGAAAGATAAGCCAGATCGTTAAGTACCTGGAGCGCAATGGTAATCTTACTGAAAATTATTTTGAACAGATCCTGGGAGATGAGGAAGGGACGAAGATCGATCATTTCAGCGACCGTAATCCCAATGAGGTCCTGGTGTTTGGTCCAAATGCCCGTACTGTGAGGGCACGCACTGCCAATCAGAAAAAGATGGTAGCGTTGGCCGACAAAAATGACATTGTATTTGCGATAGGTCCTGCCGGTACCGGTAAAACCTATACAGCCGTTGCACTGGCCGTACGTGCACTCAAAAACAAAGCAGTAAAAAAGATCATTCTTACCCGTCCGGCGGTAGAAGCAGGTGAAAGCCTGGGATTCCTTCCGGGTGACTTAAAAGAGAAGATTGATCCCTATCTGCGGCCATTGTATGATGCGCTGGATGATATGATCCCTGCGGAAAAGCTGACTTATTATATGACTAACCGTGTTATTGAAATAGCCCCGTTAGCGTATATGCGCGGCCGTACCCTGGATAATTCCTTTATTATCCTGGATGAGGCCCAAAACGCCACCGATTTGCAGATCAAAATGTTCCTTACCCGTATAGGTGCCTCTGCCAAAGCTATCATCACCGGTGATCTTACGCAGATCGATCTCCCTAAAAACCAGAAGTCGGGCCTTGAAAAAGCAACCCGGATCCTGCGTAATGTAGAAGGAATCGGTTCTGTAGAACTGGATGAAGAAGATGTGGTAAGACATAAGCTTGTAAAAGCCATTATCAGGGCTTATGAGGCCAATAAGGATTAAATAAACATTTATGAATTTTTTGATTTTGATATGTAGATATTTTGTTTCCAGTAGGAGTTTCCTTTGAGAAACAAAATTCCTACATATCAAAATCAAAAAATTCATAAATATTTTAACGCTTTGTTAACGGCCTTTGCAGTAAGTTCACCTGTTTTTATGAGGGATAATTCAGTCAGGAAGCCAGTTAATCAACATTGCGGTAATAGTGCCTTTGTAGATTTGATTGTTTAACCCTATTTTTGTTGTGATATAATAATTCATCGACCGCATGACCAATTTTCGTCGAATCTTGACCATGGCAGTGCTGGCAACACTGCTATTAACCAGCTGTAAGAAACGGGCTACTCCTCAGGAGGTTGCGCTAGCGTTTATGCATGCTATACAGGATTCGAACTTCGACCAGGCAAGGGATTATGCCACCAAAGAATCCCAACAGGTAATACAGATCTATTCTATTTTTGATGGCCGCCGCAGCGATGCGGAGCGGGAGAAAATTAAGAATGCCAAGATTGAAGTAGTGGAAACGGAAGAAAATGGCGACAACGCTTCTGTAACAATACTCAATTCCTCCGCACACCAGAAAGAAATATTGCAACTGGTGAAAGAAAGCGGCCAATGGAAGATTTCCCTGACTTTTGAAAGTATTATTCCAAACTATATTCCACCAGCCAGCCCCGGTTCAGCTACTGATTCCACCACTATTTTGTCGCCGGATACCGCCACCGGAAGCAATATTAATGTGCCAGCTGCTAAATAACCAATATCCCTTCTTTCCTTTTTTTATGGAGAGAAAGGGATAATTTTTAGCTATTAACCGTGAGTTCCCTTAATTTTGCCACGCATTAATGGATTTCCCATGTGGATGATTTCCTGTTTATAACTTACCGGAAACATAACGAAGCTATCATTGAAAAGTGAGATGCATCATGTATTCACTTTTCAACATTAAGCCAATATTGAACAATAAACCATAAAGTAAAAGTAGATTTATGATGACAACAAATCCCTGGCACAGTGTGAGTCCCGGCTCTGAAGTGCCACATGTTGTAAACGCAATTATTGAGATTCCAAAGGGATGCCGCGCCAAATATGAACTGGATAAAGAAAGCGGCCTGCTGAAGCTGGACCGTGTTCTATATTCTTCTGTATACTATCCAGCCAACTACGGTTTTATACCTCAGTCTTACTGCGATGACCGTGATCCACTGGATATCCTGGTGCTGTCGCAAATTGAATGCGTACCTTTATGCATCGTTGAAGCCAAAGTAATCGGTGTGATGCAGATGATAGACGGTGGTGAAGCTGATGACAAGATCATCGCTGTTGCTGCCAACGACATGAGCGTAAATTATATCAACGATATTTCCGAACTGCCGCCTCATTTTATTGATGAAATGAGACATTTCTTCGAAGAATACAAAAAGCTGGAAAGGAAATCTGTAAAGGTGGAAGAATTCCAGAATAAGGAAAAAGCAGAAGGCATTATTATGCAGAGCTTTGAAGATTACAAAAAGAACTTTAAACAAAGCTAGTGCGGGAAAAGAGCGGGATACGGATTACATGGTAACCTGTATCCCGTACTTTTTTAAAAGTATCTCTTTATGATCCCCAACTTATGCGTTCTCAACCTGGTATCAGCATGAATGATACCCTCGTTATCGATCGGATCAATACGTACTTTGCCGGAGGAATGAATGATTTCATGGTCATTGAGCAGGACGCCCACATGTGTGATCCGTCCTTCTTCATTGTCAAAAAAGGCCAGATCACCCAGCCTGGCTTCCAGTAAAAAGTCTACAACCGTCCCCTGGGTGGCCTGTTCATAAGCATCGCGTAAAACGGGAATACCCATCAGCTTTAAAACGCTTTGTGTAAACCCGGAGCAGTCAACACCGAAAACACTTTTTCCACCCCATAGATAAGCCGTATTCAAAAATTTCAGGGCAACATCTTTCAGGTGTGTGAACGTTTCCGGCAGACCGGGTTGCAGTATAAGTGGTTTATCTTCAAAGACTACCTGTATACTTCCCCATTTTGCGGACGAAGTGTTGTCGCTTTTCACCAGGCAGCCGAAGGGTACTACCATCCGCTGCCCGTTCATGGTCACCTGGTTGATCCAGCCCGGCATATAACCAGTAGCAGGCGCGGTATACAGTTCAGCTTCCACTTCTTCGAGGTGGGCAACAGTAACCCAGCCGGTGTAGCCGTCGTACTGATTCTTTACCTGTACCCATCCGCCGGGAGCGGAATCTGTGATTTCCACACATTCGCCCCATAACAGCTGGGAGATCATTTCACTTTTATGCGCTGTAGTGGCGCGCATGGGCGCAACCGGCACAACAACAATCGCGTATGGCATATAAATTGTATAAATCCGATTTATTATTCAAATATCTGGCGTCCGAATGAACTTTTTCTGCTTTTATACGTAAATATATAGTAATAAGTTTATGCACCAACAGTTAACCAATTTATCTGATAAAGAGCTGATATCCCGGGCCAGGAAACAAAAAGACCGGGAAGCGGAAGGTGTATTGATGGACAGGTACAGTCATTTACTGGTAGCTGTAACGCTCCCCTATCTGAACAATAATCCCAACCTGGACCCCAATGTAGTTTTTCCTACGGTACTACAAAGACTAAGTGCCAGCCTGAAAACACAGACCATTTACAAAGCAAGTGAATGGATCTTACATATACAGAAAGGATACTTAGGTCAGTCTGAAAAGAGTACTCCCTTTTATCCATCCAGAGACGGCAGGGATCTCCTGCATATTGAAAACAAGGTAGAGAAAGCCACTACCAACATTATTGACCAACAGGACCTGGCGGTAAGGCTGGATCAGGCCTTACAACGTATGAGTGCGGAAGACAGGGATCTTCTCACCAGTTTTTATCTGGAAAGCAAAACATTTGCTGACATTTCAGCGGCCAAAGGATTGACACGTGAAATAGTACGAAACCAGCTGAAAGCTGCCAAAGGGAAACTTGCCAAGTTATTTATGAACCAGGGATATGTTTAGTAGTAAACCAAACGAAAAATTATTAAAAATCTTTTCAGGTATCCGTTGTCTCAACAAGGATCAGCTTCCCCGTTACCTGGATGGAAGGCTGACAGACGTGGAGAAACACCTCATGGAACAACATCTCACGGATTGCGATCTTTGCTTTGGTGCACTACAGGCTTTGGAAAAGGAAACAGGCAATGAAAAATACCTGGATCTGACTACCAAATTGCAACGTTATATCCACCAAACCATAGAGCCTGTTTCACATGTGCAGAAAGTAGCGCAATATACCCGTAAGGAAAGAACTAAAGAAAACCTGCTGGTATACTTCTGGTTGATCGCTTTTGCCATCCTTGGCGTGGGCAGCGTATATGTAATGCGCGGACACATGCGTAATCAGCCGGTAGCCAATAAAGAGGCAGCCACTACCCTTCCTTCTAAAACGGATTCTCCGGCCATCATACCAGCCCAACAGCCTATTGTTGGCCCGGAACATACACCGGCCGCTTCACAGACTTCACCGGCTGTTACATCAGCAAAACCGGCAGTACCAGCGCCACCTCCCGCCCGCCCTGTGATGGACTCTGCTGCAAGGGTAAAAGCGGCAGCGGCAAAAGTCCAGCAGCAAAAGAAAACGGCAGACAGCATCCGGAAACAGGTAGCCTTTCAAAAACTACAGGACTCCCTGAAAAAAGAGGTGGCTAAAAAAGACGATAACAGATCCGATACAGAAGTGAAGACCACCCCTGTAACCCCTGAACTGAAATCCGAACCAAAACCAGCACCCAAAAAAACGGCTGCAGAACCCGTTAAAAAAGAAGCCGCCCCGGAACCGGTAAGCAGCGATGAATACCTCTACAAAGCAGCTATGGTATACCAGCAACAGGGTAATATCAATGAAGCCATTGAACGATACAAACGGATAGAATCCATCAGTTCCGGAAAATACGTGGAGATGGCCCGTTATCAACTCGCTATCTGCTACCGCAGCAAAGGACAAGCAGGGAAAGCCCGCCGTATGTTCAAAGAAGTAATACGCATGGATGGCGCCTTAAAGAATAATGCACAACAAGCTTTGGATAATATGTAACCGCAACTTCATCATCCGTAATATTTATATTTATGGATTTTCTATCTGAATGCATCTTAATACTGCATTCTATTTTAAGCCTGTGAATAATCCAGACATACAACAACTAACAGATCAGGAGTTACTGCAACGGTTCAAAGCTGATAATAACGGTGAGTGGATAGGTGTGCTCTTTGACCGGTATGCCTTGCTATTGCTGGGTATGTGTATGAAGTACCTGAAAAATGAAGAAGATGCCCGCGATGCGGTGCAACAAATATTTCTCAAAGTATTATCAGACATCAACAAGCATGAGATCCAGTTTTTTCGCGCCTGGATCTACCAGGTCACCAAAAACTATTGCCTGATGCAATTGCGGCAGCATCATATGAAGTATAAGGAAGAAATTACCGACAAACATGCGGGGGCGTTATCTGTTGAACAGGAAGATAAACGGGTGTTCCAGGAAAAGGATATCCTGCTCGAAAATATGGAGCAGGCGATGAACCTCCTGAATCCGGAACAAAAATTATGCGTACAACTGTTTTACCTGCAAAAGAAGTCCTACCAGGAAATTGCCAGTCAAACCGGGTACAGCTTATTACAGGTAAAAAGTTATATCCAGAACGGCAAACGTAACCTCAAACTTTTACTGGAAAAACAACAACGCGCAAACAATAGTTAATTTGCATCAATAGTGATATGAACGAGCATTTCAACGATATTTTTGTAACTACGGGCTGTCCTACGCAACAGCAGCTACTGGACTATGTGCAGGGCAAGCTGACAGCGGAAGAACAACACGAGGTGGAAATGCACCTGGCCGATTGTGAGTTATGCAGCGAAGCAATAGAAGGCCTGGCAGCCATAAAAGATAAAAAACAAATTCCTGTATGGCTCCGTGATATGAGATGGCAACTGTTAAAAAAACTCCATATCCGCTACCGCTCCCGGAGGAAAACAGATAATTATATATACCTCACCGTTATCATCCTGGGCATCCTGTTTTTATTGCTGGCGCTATTTTGGGGATTTCATTTTGCCACCCGGAAATAAATAATGCTGTGATTAGTTTGATTTAAAATAATTAACCTGATTTATCTTTTATAACTGAAAAAAAATAAATCAGGTTGATGCCCCCTTAACCCCATCAATAAAGGGTTCTATCTCCCTTCTCTTTCCATTGACGGAACACATTCAATGCATCATTGTCGGGTAAAGGAATGAGCGGGATCTTTTTATCTTCATGGGCAAGCCCCATTTCGCGGTAAATAAAGGAATCATCAAAATCAATGGCCGCCGCATCTTCCTTGGTATTAGCAAAATATACACGCAACGGACGCGCCCAGTAAATAGCCCCCAGACACATCGGACAAGGTTCACAGGAAGTATAGATTTCACAATCAGGTAACTGGAAAGAACCCAGTTTTTTACAGGCATCCCGGATAGCCATTACTTCAGCATGCGCCGTAGGGTCGTTATTCAATAATACCTGGTTCCAGCCTTCTCCTATGATCTCCTCTCCTCTTACCACAATAGCGCCGAAAGGCCCGCCGGCACCATTTTGCATTCCCCTGCGGGATAAAGCCACGGCATGCTGCATAAATTTTTTTTCTCTTTCACCTGTCATGGTACTGAATATTGATTCTCTCAAATTTACCGAAAAGGGCGGGCATAAAAAAGCCCCGCGAGGAATCGCAGGGGCTTATCGTTAACTGTGTATCGTCGTATTTAGAAAATTAATTGTTTCTTATCACTACCACACCGTCAAACACATCAATCAGCACCGGTTTGGTTTTATCAATATCACCTGCCAGGATCTTTTTACTTAACAGGTTAATGATCTCTTTCTGAATGAGTCTTTTCAGTGGTCTTGCACCAAACTGCGGGTCATAACCCTGTACAGAAAGATACTCTAATGCATAATCAGAAAATTCCAATATCATGCCACTTTTTGCTACCATCTCCTTCAGTTGTTGTAACTGAATGTTAATTATTCCCTTAATTTCTGCTCTCATTAATGGCTGGAACATGATCACCTCATCCACCCTGTTCAGGAACTCCGGACGGATGGATTGTTTCAATACTGCCATCACTTCATCTTTCGTCCTGTCTACAATCTCTTCACGGTTGCTATCATTGATATTTTCAAAATTATCCTGGATAATATTACTACCCATATTGCTCGTCATGATGATGATGGTGTTCTTGAAATTCACCACCCGACCTTTGTTATCTGTTAAGCGGCCATCGTCCAATACCTGCAACAAAATGTTAAAGGTATCCGGGTGTGCTTTCTCAATTTCATCCAGCAGCACTACGGAGTAAGGTTTGCGGCGTACAGCTTCTGTGAGCTGCCCACCTTCATCGTAGCCTACATATCCCGGAGGCGCACCTACCAGTCTGCTCACAGCGTGTTTCTCCTGGTATTCGCTCATGTCAATACGGGTCATCATCTGATCATCATCAAACAGGTATTCCGCCAGTGCTTTGGCCAGTTCCGTTTTACCAACACCGGTAGTACCGAGAAAGATAAAGGAACCAATAGGTTTGCGCGGATCCTGTAATCCGGCGCGGCTGCGGCGGATGGCGTCAGATACGGCGATGATGGCTTCGTCCTGTCCTACTACCCGTTGATGCAGTTCATCTTCCAGGTGCAGCAACTTATCCTTTTCACTCTGCATCATTTTAGATACCGGTATGCCGGTTGCCCTGGCCACGTTTTCGGCGATATCTTCCGCATCTACTTCTTCTTTAAGCAGACGTTTATTGTTCTCGGATATTTTACTTAATTCTGCTGTGAGATCAGTAACGAGTTTCTCCTGTTCTTTTACCTTACCATAACGGATTTCCGCTACGCGGCCGAAGTCGCCGTTACGTTCTGCCTGTTCGGCTTCCAGTTTCAGGTTTTCGATAGCCGCTTTGGCATTCTGCACTTTATCTACCACCTCTTTTTCCGCCTGCCACTTGGCTTTGAACGTATTCCGCTCTTCACTCAAACGGGCAATTTCTTCACCCAGTTCGCGCAGCTTATCTTCATCATTCTCTCTTTTAATAGCCTCTCTCTCAATTTCAAGCTGCCGGATCCTTCTTTCCAGTTCATCCAGTTCTTCCGGCATGGAGTTCATTTCCAGCCTTAGTTTGGCCGCACTTTCATCTATCAGGTCAATCGCCTTGTCCGGTAAAAAACGATCAGAGATATAACGGTGTGATAACTCTACCGCAGCGATGATCGCTTCATCTTTGATCAGCACATGGTGATGACTTTCATATCTTTCTTTCAGTCCGCGTAAGATAGAGATGGCATCTTCCACACTGGGTTCATCCACCATTACCTTCTGGAAGCGGCGTTCCAGTGCTTTATCTTTCTCAAAATATTTCTGGTATTCATTCAATGTAGTAGCACCGATTGCGCGCAATTCTCCACGGGCCAATGCAGGCTTCAGGATATTAGCGGCGTCCATAGCGCCTTCCATGGCACCAGCGCCGATGAGGGTATGTATTTCATCGATAAACAGAATGATCTGTCCATCGCTGTCTGTCACCTCTTTTATAACGGCTTTTAATCTTTCTTCAAACTCACCGCGGTATTTGGCACCCGCCATGAGTGCGCCCATATCCAGGCCATAGATGATCCGTGATTTCAGGTTTTCCGGCACATCGCCATTGAGGATGCGGTGTGCAAGTCCTTCTACGATAGCGGTTTTACCCACACCCGGTTCACCTACCAGGATAGGATTATTTTTTGATCTGCGGGAGAGGATATGCAATGTTCTGCGTATTTCCTCATCGCGTCCTATCACCGGATCCAGCTTGCCGTCACGGGCCAGCTCATTCAGGTTTTTGGCGTACTTCTGTAAGGTATTGTATTGTGTACCGCCGGATTGTGAATTGACGGTATCGCCTTTGCGCAGTTCTTTAATAGCGGCTTTCAGCCCCTTATCAGTAAGCCCTGCATCTTTCAATAGTTTTGATGTATCATCGTTACCGCTCAATATAGCCAGCAGCAAGTGTTCTACACTTACAAATTCATCTTTAAATTCTTTGATCGTGTTGCCGGCGCGTAGCATTACATTGTTGGCATCACGGCTCAGCATTTGTCCGGCTTCCCCGCCTACCATTTTGGGGTATTTCTGCAACTGTTCATCCAGCTTACTGTTGAGGAACGAGGTGTTGACCGAGTTCTTCTTCAGCAGGTATTCTACAGGACTGTCGTTATCCTCCAGCAAAGCCTTCAGGACATGTCCTGTTTCAATGGCCTGGTTCTGGTTGTTAAACGCCAGTTGTTGCGCCTGTTGCAGTATTTCCTGCGATTTTATAGTGAAATTGTTCAGATTCATTTTCTCCTTTTTTGATGTTTCAAACGTGTTACAGTAACAACAAACGACGAACCAATGTTCTACTTTCGGAAATTTTGACATATGTTCATCGTTTTCTCTGCACTTTTAGCAGAAGAAAGCGTTAGGAACTGCTAATTTTTCATTACAAATGAATAAATGGTGTAGTTATCTTACTACTTCAATCTGGTTATGAAAAAGTATTATACAACTATTCTTTTCCTGGTGGCGCTGCTGCTGCAGACCGTCCTTGTGCCCGCGCAACAAAAAAACAACGACAAACTCATACTGGTACAACCCGGCGAACGTACCCGCAACCTCAACAGTCTTCCTACAACGGTAGTAATGAAGCAGCTACCCACCGTTATACGGCATTACCGCGCCATGAACCCGGATAAAAACATCGTAGTGAAGTTTGCTCCCGGCACTTATTATCCTGATAGTACCTGGGTGCTGACACCGGAAGATAATAACGGTGATGCACATATTACTTTCAGCAGCAGCAACAAAAATATACCCGCCACCATCAGCGGTGGTAAAAAGGTGGCAGTAACCTGGACGCTGTGGAAAGACGGTATTTACAAAGCACAGCTGGACCTCCCATTTACTTTTGACCAGTTATACATAAATGATGAACAACAGATCCGTGCGCGCTATCCAAACTACGACAGCAGCGCCCGGCATTATAACGGTACCGCGGCAGATGCCATCAGCCCCGAAAAGGTGAAGACCTGGCAGCATCCGGAAGGCGGCTATGTGCATGCTTTACACAAGGCTGAATGGGGCGGCTACCATTACCGCATCACCGGTGTAAATGCAGACTATACCCTTCAGCTGGAAGGCGGCTATCAGAACAACCGGCAGATGGGTATGCACGACCAATACCGTTTTGTAGAAAATATTTTTGAAGAACTGGATACCGTGAAAGAATGGTATTATAACAATAGCACCAAAACGCTTTACTACAAACCCGGCAACAACACAGACCTGAAAAAGGCGACGGTAGTTGTGTCCCGGCTGCCACAGGTGATTGCCCTGAAAGGTAGTACAGATAACCCCGTGCGCAACATCTCTTTTGAAGGAATCCGCTTTGCGCATACGGCGCCAACGTTTATGGATACACGCGAACCGCTGTTGCGTAGCGACTGGGCCATTTACCGCGGCGGCGCCGTTGTACTGGATGGTACTGAAAACTGTAGCATAAAAGATTGTGAATTTGATCACAATGGCGGCAACGCCATATTTGTAAGTAATTACAATCGCGGCGCCATGATCAGCGGTTGTCATATTCATGATGCAGGAGGCAGTGGTATTTGTTTTGTGGGCAACCCGGAGGCTGTACGCAGCCCTTTGTTTGAATACAATAAATCATTACCGCTGGCAGCCATAGATACGGTAACGGGGCCTAAAAGCCGCCACTATCCTGATTCCTGCACCGCCTATAATAACCTGATACACAGCATCGGGCGTATAGAAAAACAAACAGCCGGTGTACAGATTTCAATGGCCATGGATATTACCGTGTCGCACAATACTATTTACGATGTACCACGTGCAGGCATTAACGTTAGTGAAGGAACCTGGGGTGGTCATTTGATTGAATACAACGACGTGTTTAACACCGTGCTGGAAACAGGCGACCATGGCGCTTTCAATTCCTGGGGCCGGGACAGGTACTGGCGCCCTTCCCGTCATGAAATGGATAGTATTGTAGCCATTCATCCCTGGTTGGTGAAGCTTGATGCCATTAAAACAACAACCCTGCGTAATAACCGTTTCCGCTGCGATCATGGCTGGGACATCGATCTGGATGACGGCTCTTCCAATTATCATATTTACAATAATGTTTGCTTAAACGGCGGTCTGAAATTACGGGAAGGATTTTATCGTACCGTTGAAAATAATATCATCCTGAATAACTCTTTTCATCCGCATGTATGGTTTGCCAACAGTCATGATATTTTTCGCCATAACATCGTCACCGCTGCTTATAAGCCTATTGGCATTACTTACTGGGGTGAGGAGGTTGACTACAACTTTTTCCCGGATAAGGCAGCCATCGTTCCGCCAACAGACGTACATGCTGTTTCAGGCAATCCGATGTTTATACAACCGGCTACCGGCGATTACCGGGTGAGTCCTTCTTCACCTGCCCTACAAACAGGCTTTAAGAACTTCCCGATGAATGAATTTGGCGTAGTATCACCTGCACTGAAAAGAATAGCTAAAAAAGCACCGCTGCCGGTATTAAAGCAGCAAGCGATCCTGGAATCAGCCGTGATCAGCTGGCAGGGCGCAAAAGTGAAAAATATAACAACGCTGGGAGAACGCTCCGCAGCAGGCTTACCCGATAACAACGGGGCTTACTTTATAGCTGTGCCCACCAACTTCAGATATGATATACAAGCCGGTGATGTAGTGTTACAGGTAGGCGATAAAGCAGTAAAGAATGTAGCGGAGATGATCAAAGCGTTTGAAGCGCAGGGAAATACCCATGTCAGCATTATTGTATTCAGAAATCAACAGCAGAAAAAACTGGATTAATATTTAGAGATTTTGATATTTAGGGATTTAGGAGATATTATTTAACTTAAGTGCTTATTTCAATCAAACACTTATGGTATTTGAGTTTGAGGCTTCTCCTTCTTTTGATTTTTTAACCGGTTTTGCCGAAACGTTTCATGTGCCTTTGGATGGCGACAGGTTAACGATTCCGGCTTCAATGGGTGAAGGTACTATCAGAAAAATAGAACTGGATACCGGTTTTAAGTTACTCATTCACCGGTACCGGCTCAAAGAAGAATTTATACTTAAACGCAAAGGTCCTGCGGATATTAATGACCTGGTAACAATCATTTTACACAGTAATGAAGAGCCTATATGCCTGTTAGCGGAAGAAAAAGATCGCGTTCAAATTTCAAGGACCAGCGATTCCGCTATTCAGATAGCTTCTGCCGACCTCAATTCTGTGACCCATTTCCCGGCGGAAGCGGAGATTTATTTTACCGTAATTGGTATTAAGGCTTCCATATTGGCCACACTGCTAGGCATAGAGCATCCCAACAACCTGGTGCAAACAATCACCAGTGGGACAGCTTCCTTCCTTTTTTATGAAAGTATGAACCAGGAAGTACAAAAAGTATTGAAACAGGTAACGGATTATAATGAAGAGGGGAATCTGCGTATGTTGTATTACAGGTTTAAAGTACAGGAACTGCTTTATATACTGTTCAACAACCTGTTGCAACGGGAAGCGACACCGCTTAAACCGGTCAATAAAGCTGATATAGACACACTGTTTGTTATAAGAACGACCATCCTCACAGATTTGAGCAAGCCTCCACATCTACCTGAAATTTCAAAAATGGCTGGTATGAGTGAAACAAAAATGAAGGAGTTGTTCAAACAGGTATTTGGCGACACCCTATATAATTATTATCAGAAAGCGAGGATGGAAGAAGCAGCCTATTTACTAAGACAAGGCGGCTATTCCGTATCTGAAGCGGGCTACCAACTTGGGTTTTCTAACCTGAGTCATTTCAGCCGCTTATTTGAGAAACATTATGGAATGAAGCCCAAAAAATTCTCCTCCGTCGGATAGGACTATTTTTCAACCTTTAATGGCTATTTTATCTGTAAAAGCAGATGGATATTTGTGCTATAATTAAAATACACAAATATGAACAAGCTTTTAACGCCTTATCATAAGAACGGACTAAGGCTAAAGAACCACCTGGTGATGGCGCCTATGACCCGCAGCAGGGCTATCGATAATATACCGAATGACCTTATGAAGGAATATTATAGCCAACGCACAGGCGCCGGACTGATTATTACGGAAGGAACTGCCCCAACACCCGATGCACTGGGCTATCCACGCATACCTGGCATCTTTAGTAAAGCACAGATAGCAGGATGGAAAAAAATTGTCACAGCAGTACATGAAGGAAATAGCAAATTTTTCATGCAGTTGATGCATACAGGGCGTATTGGTCACCAGGATAATTTACCTGAAGGCGCGGAACTGGTTGGAGCATCGTCCATCAAAGCGGCTGGTCAGGTATACACAGATACGAAAGGTCCGCAGGATCATTCAGAACCCAAAACACTCACCACAGCAGGTGTTAAATCAATTATCCAGGGCCACATAACAGCTGCCAGGAATGCCATAGAAGCTGGTTTCGATGGTATTGAACTCCATGGCGCCAATGGTTACCTGATAGAACAGTTCTTACATCCGCAAATCAATAACCGCACAGACGAATACGGCGGCAGTATTGAAAAACGTGCGGCATTGGCCATAGAACTGGCCAGGGGGATTTCAGACGCGATTGGTAAAGAGAAGGTGGGCATACGCTTTTCGCCATATTCCACACTCAGTGATTTACAGCCCTATGCAGTAGACGAAGTACATGATACCTATGTGTATCTTGCTACAGAGATGGATAAAATAGGTATCGCCTATCTGCACATTGCAGTAGCTGCCCAGATCCCTCAAAAAACTTTTGATGCCATCCGTTCCGCATTTAAAGGAACTATTATCATATGCAACGGGCTTACCCCTGCAACAGCAGCACAGACGCTGGAAAATGGGTTTGCAGACCTGGTTGCCTTTGGAAGGGCATTTCTGGCCAATCCCGATCTGGACAAGCGCATCGCCAAAAATGCCGCGCTGAATGCACCTGATTTTGCCACCGCCTATACCGCGGGTGCTACGGGTTATACAGACTATCCTTTTTTGGCTTAAAAAAATAAAATAGCAGCATATAAGTAAAGGCCCCTGCAAATTGCAGGGGCCTTTACTTATATGCCAAAAGTGATGATCATGCTGCTTATTCCCACGCTTTCACCAACGCTTTATGGTCTTTAATCCACTGGTTAACAAAAACATATTTTAATAGTCGAAAATGCGTAAAGTGACGCGCAGCTGTGAAAAAATACGGCAGGATCAAACAACCACCGGGATAATGTTGTTATAGGATTCCTGATTGTACCTGTAAGTAATTCCAAAATCTTCATTTTTTCTCATCATTAAACCCTACAATTATGTCATTCGACTTACTAGAAAGTGCCAAAAGTCTTTTTAACAACAATGTCGTTAGCCAGGCTTCCTCTCAGCTGGGAGAAAGTGAGGGCGGCATACAGAAAGCCTTGGGAGGGATTGTACCGATGGTATTGGCGGGGCTGTTGAACAAAGCAGGGTCTACCGGCGATACAGGTGGCTTGCTGGATATGCTGAAAGGTGTAGCCGGAGATGCCAGTCCTACTGCGATCACCAGCGCACTGCAAGGTGGGGGTGGTGGCCTGGTGGCCAAGGGAGGTGATTTATTACGTAGTCTTTTTGGAGATAAAATAACTGCTATCACCGGCATGCTGTCCACCTTTGCCGGTATCAAGGAATCATCAGCCAGCACCTTATTGCAAACTGCGGCTCCTGCAACACTGGGCGTTGCAGGGCAACATGCCATTCAAAACAATCTCACACCCAGCTCTTTTCTTACTTATCTCAACACCCAAAAAGATAAAATACTGGGAGCTGTACCTGGTGGTCTTAACCTGGCCGGTATCCTGGGTCTGACAAGTCTTGGTGACCTGGGCAAAAAACTGGGTAACCTCACAGCGGGTCTTGGTGGCGGAGCTGCCGGGGTAGCCAATACCACCATCAATAGCGTTAAACAGGGCAGCAGCAGCCGTTGGCTGTGGTCTTTACTCCTGATTCTGGTGGCCATTATCCTGTTATGGTACCTGATGAAAGGTTGCGGCGGCACCAGGCACGACAGCACCCTCGTGACTGACAGCGTCACCACCAGTCAACTGGCCGATTCCGCCGTAATGAATGTAACGGAAGGCGGTCCGGTTGTCACCCGTGAAAGCATCCAGGTAACATTGCCCGATGGAACAGTACTACAGGCATACAAAGGTGGTATTGAAGATCAACTTGTCACCTTCCTGAAAGACGATGCGCAGAAAGCCGGCAAAGATGTATGGTTTGATTTTGATAACCTCAATTTCAAAACAGGCAGTGCTGACTTAACCGAAGAAAGCATGAAACAGGTAAGCAATATTGCCGCCATCCTGAAAGCATTTCCCAAATCAAAAATAAAAATTGGCGGCTACACCGACCGTACCGGCGACAGCACCCTGAACCTGAATCTGTCGAAGGACCGTGCCGAATCAGTAGTCTCCGCCCTGAAAAGATTAAATGCAGATGCCCAACAACTGCTGGGCGCCGAAGGATACGGTTCACAATTTGCCAAAGCAGCCGCAGATGCACCGGATGCAGACAGAAAGAAAGACCGGCATATTTCGGTGAGTGTAAGGGAAAAATAAACCAGGATTAAAGGATTATAGGATTTTACGGATGGGTGTTTTGTTGTTTGTATTATGTTTATATGATTTTGCTATAGCAGATATTATAATTAATCAGTACAAACAACAAAACACCCATCCGTAAAATCCTATAATCCTTTAATCCTGGTCTTTGACCAGCACCACCCTGCTCCTGTCTGCCCTGAAAATACCGTTATAAAAGGTTACCAACTCAGGGAAATCAGCAGCAGGGAAGATGCCTGATTTATGCTGTATAGTGCGTATATAGGTGACTGTATTACCATTAACAGCAGTAGTAGCCACGTAGTTGCCGAATTTACCTGAAATCATAACCGGTGCGGGTAGTGCCTCCGCCTTGTAGCCCTGTGGAATGGTGATGCTCACAGAATCCACATGGCGGTATTCATAATTAAGCTGAATATCAGATATGCGGTCTTCATCAGGTTCCAGCTTCGGGATGCTCCTGTTTAACATATTGGGTGTCAGGAATATTCGTTTGCCCGTTACCGTTGCATAGTTGTTGCAGGCAAGCTGCATATGCTCTTCTATGGAGGGGTTTGCTGTTTCAGCTTCCGTACATTCATATCCTGTCACATCGTAGCTGGCTATATTCAGACTGCTACGCAACCGCTCCAGCTGCTGCTCTTTACTGAGTTGATGGAGACGGCTGTGAAGATCATCCTGCTCCAGACCTGTTCGCGTAGTAACTGCGTCCACCTTCATATTGCCTTTTTCATCCAGTACAGCATGAATGCTCCTGCGTTGCTGGTTCATGTCCATATTGCTGGCAGGTGTATGTATCAGTTGGGGGCCTTTCTCATCTAAAATAAGTACGGGCCGGCCAGCAGTAAAACCGCTGAGATAACCCGCAGGTAAGGTATTATCAGTACACTCCAGCCAGGTGGTATCTTTGACGCCGGGAACGCACAAAATAACGTGGTTAAATCCATCGTGCGGAAAACTTTCGTCCAACCGGATATCTCCTTCACCAGCCTTCACCCACACACAATTGGATTTGATGCCTGCCTCCTTCAGCATCGCCATCATATAATTAGACAATGCTTTACAATCGCCATAGCCGTTTGCTGCCACTGTTTTAGCATCAAATGTCTGTAGTCCTCCTATGCCCAGCTGAATACTGATGTAACGATAGTTTTGTTGCAGGTACCTGTAAAGTACCCGGATCTTTTCTTCCTTTGTGGAGAGACCTGCTACCAGTTCACTCACCTTTTGCTTCATGGCATCCGGCAATACATCGCGCCCTTCATTCAACTGATAACCAAACTGGCCGAAGTCTTCCCAGGTGTTCATACTGCCTTTATAGCGGCCCCATTCAAAATTACTGGGCGCCAGCTCTACACCTGGCGTAAGGCGGTACCAGCTTTCTGAAAATACTTCCCGCCTGCCAACAGGAATATTATGCACTTCCCATTTATATAATTTCCGCTCCTTCTCTGTTGTTATTACCGGTTCTCCGATGTTGCTGAAAGTATGATACCGTAGCTTATAGTCCGCAGGCGCATTTACGATGAAGCGTGCCTGCTCCACGGCACCATCCCTGTAATCCTGCGCTATCCAGAAAGGAAGACTGTAGGAATAGTTAAACTGCTGTTCCACTTCGTATTCTACCGTATACGGATATACGCTGTTGCTAAACTGATGCACCTTATATCGTGTATCCGTCATCAAGCTACCATCTCTCTGCTGGCCTATATCCTGAATGCTACTTTGTTTTAATCGTGTCATCAGCTTTCCTGAGGCATCATATAAAGCCCCGCTGATTGATCTGACTTCTATCTGTTTACTATATCTCTCCTGCAGCTGCGTATATTTCGCACCTTCTTCATCCAGTACCGTCAATATATAGTGGTGGTTAATACGCACCTTTTGCAGGTCAACAATATTCAGTGTAAACTCTTCAAATCTTTTTACCAGGTGTGCATCCTTTTTTAACGAATCGGGAATTGTATTTACGGGGTATACGGGGCCGCCCGCAAAGACAGGCGCACATGACATTGCCAGTAACAAACAGGCAACTAACTGCAACAGCTTTACCATGACTTATTTTTTCTTTTTAAACACAATCTGCTCGGCCTGTTTCTTCACAACAAGATCAAAAAATTCCCGCAGGGAAGGATATTCTTCCGGGGTGAACCCGGCCTTCGAGAGTTTCACCCTGCAACGTAACTGGATATGATTTTCCTCCTGGCGGATCAGGTACTGGAATAAGCCCTCCTCCCCATTATACTTGGCCATGGAAGATTTGGGTAATTCATCTACAACATAACCTTCCGGTACATCCATATTAAAGGAATATACTTCATCAAATACAGCAGGCATCTCCACAGGAAACTTGCGCTCCGCAGCTTTGAAGATGTTGCGCTTGTTCGCTTCTCCCAGGAGTGGATTCAGATACATTAAATTCTGCTCATCTACCCCCATCTTAAAATCATACTTCACCAGTACGGAGGACTCCAACTTTTTGAGATCATCAATGGTGGTATTTTCCAGTGTTATATCTCCTGTATATGATTTTTGTATCTTCTTAAAATATTCATCCTGATTTTTTGCCTTTACCTGTTGACGGATATCATAAGATTCAAAGTAGGTAGGTCTTTGCTGGAAAGTACCTGTGATCTCACCGTTTTCTACTTTACCAATCATCACACTTGTAAATTTCTGCTCCTTCAATGAGTCTGCGGAAAGCATCAGTGGTGTAGCTACATCATTTACGATCCTGGCTTCACCATTGTAACATGCTGCCGGCAATTTGCCAAAGCCCAGCAAAGGATCAGTAGCATCCAGGTTCACAAATTCATCGCCCAGGTTCAGTCCTGCAATAGTATAGTTAAAGCGGTTCAGTAACGGATAATACGAAAATACATACCCGTTATCGCGGGTGCTGAGTATAACAGGATAGGCCTCCAGTTTGGCGCGTTTCAGCATCGCTACCAGCAGCAGGTTGATTTCTGCTATACCGCCCTTCCTTGCATTGAAAATTGATTTGAGTGATTTCCTTATCCATAGTCCTGAATAATCTTCGTTGGTGAAATTATCACGCACCCAGGAATAGATCTTCTCTGCTTTTTCCCGGTTTGTTTTAGTATCCTTTGTCAATTCATCTACGATGTCTCCCAGGAAACCATTATTATTAGACAGCTGTTCACCGTAGTCTTCATCTTTCAGCAGGTCGGTCATCAGGCCGGACCAGGTATTGCGTACGGGTTTTCTTTCCCTGCCCGGCCAGTTGATGGACGACAATTGAAATTCCACCTTGTTCACATAATTATCCAAGGTTGTTATATAGTCTTCATTCTTAATGGCCGGTACATCTTTCATCGCCCATTTATAAGTTGTAACACCAGGCGTAGCTGTTGCGGTCTGGGAAGGACCGGTAGCGCCCTGGCTTTCAACGCGGAAGGTAAAGGTACTGCGGGAAGACTCTTTTGATTTCACGGCGTATGTATCATAACCCTGTGGAATCAACATGTAGTCAAAATATTCCAGTATGGCGGCACTATATTCACTCCACAGTATCGGGTAGGGCCCCTGGAACTCCCATGACCGCAGGTAGCGGAAATAAGGGGATACAACGGTGTAAGTATATTCAAAAATAGTCCCTTCCTTCACGGCCGGCAGGGTAAATTTCTTCATCGTCCAGTTCTTGTCCTGCTTGTCTGTGAAGATGCTTTTACTATCCATTTTTGTCTCTGTAATATCTCCGTTCTCCAGGTTGTAGGAAATTGCTTTCAGGTTCCGGACTTTTTCTTCGTTAAGCCCTTCTCTATACAGCTGAATCCTTACGGTTGCAAGACCATAGGCATTTTTGTCGATGATTTTGATACGCCGGTGTACTTTATAAACCAGCTGTAGTTCCCTCCCATCCGATTCAAATGAAGAGGAGCCGATTTCAGCGATTACCACGGCGTGGGCCCCGGTATCTTTCTCAAAACTTTTCAGGTTAAATTCTTCTTTGGATATTTTACCAAATTTCATTTTGCCAGCTTCCTGAGCGTTCACAAAAAAACCAAACAAACAGGTTGCTACAAAGGTTACCAAAACAGATTTGCAGAACATAGGGAATAGGTGCATAGGGATAATATGCATAACTAAGATAAAAAAGAATTATAAATTATAGATGACGATTTTCAGAGAGATGAGAAAGCGCCCCACAATTCGTACTTTCGCGCTGATGAGCTGGACCTCCTATATTAAACAACTGGCGCTGGAACTGGGTTTCGACCACTGCGGCATTGCACAGGCCGTGCAGCTGGACGATGATGCCAGGCGGCTGGAAACCTGGCTCAATAAAGGTATGCATGGCAACATGCAATATATGGAGAATCATTTCGACAAGCGGATAGACCCCCGTAAGCTGGTAGACGGCGCCCAGTCAGTGATTACCTTGTTATTTAATTACTTCCCGTCAGAACGGCAACGGCCGGATGCTCCGCAGATCTCCAAATATGCTTATGGTCATGATTATCACGAAGTTATAAGGGCCAAACTGAAAACCATGCTGTTACGGATGGAGGAACATATCGGACCGGTTCAGGGAAGAGGTTTTGTTGATTCCGCCCCCGTACTGGAACGCAGCTGGGCCCAACGCAGCGGCCTGGGCTGGATCGGCAAGAACGGCAACCTGATTCATAAGCAGGCCGGTTCTTTCTTTTTTATTGCCACCCTCATTACAGATATTCCCCTGGAATATGATAGCCCCGTAGGCGACTATTGCGGCTCCTGCACAAAATGCCTGGATGCCTGTCCTACCCAGGCGCTGGTAGCTCCCGGCGTGGTAGATGGCAGCAAATGTATTTCCTATTTTACCATTGAACTGAAAGATCAGTTGATCCCCGAACGTATGCAGGGCCAATTTGATAACTGGATGTTTGGCTGCGATACCTGTCAGGATGTATGTCCCTGGAACCGTTTTTCCAAAGCCCACCAGGAAGCAGAGTTTACCCCCCTTCCCGCTATTCTCAACTTCAGCACCCGCGATTGGGAAGAACTGACAGAAGAAACCTTTAAAGATATCTTCCGGAAGTCGCCTTTGAAACGCAGCAAATTTGCAGGCATCCGCAGAAACCTCAAATTTCTTGGGCACTAAGTTTAGGCAACCTATTGGCTAACTACTTTCTTTGTGCTACCACAGCCCATTTCCCTTTTTTAACAAAATAATATTTGCTAAATACTTGATAATAGCTTTAGCATCACCTACTTTTGTGCATGTTTACGGCGTGTTTAAAGCATGTTTAAAGCGTGTTTAAGTATGGTCAACACGTCCGTCTCTTATCAAACAACTGATATCATTTCAACATACCGGTTATGCCGGCATATTAGCTGATTAACTTTTTATGGACCTGAGTGCCATAACGTGGAATTTAGCAATAAAGGTCGAATTCTTTCGACCTTTTTCTGTTTATGGCTGTTTTATCGTTTTATCTTATATTGTCGCGCATTTAATAGCTATAACGCTCAAGCCAACAATATTCAACCAAGCGGCGTGCTCATGAGGAAGCTGGTATTCTTATTTTTACTTTTTTTGCTGTCAACAAAAATAATGTGGGCTCAAACCCTGCAATATCAATTCAACCGGATCGATATCAACCAGGGCTTGTCCAACAACCAGGTTAACTGCATCTTCAAGGACAATGCGGGTTTCATGTGGATAGGCACCGTTTCGGGCCTCAACAGATTTGACGGTTACCGGTTCACCGTTTTCCAGCACGATCTGCGCGACAGTACTTCCCTTTCAGATAATTCAATTAATAAAATCATTGCCGGTCCCGGAGAACAGTTATGGATCCGGACCCGCAGCGGTATTAATATATACGACCCCGTTAGCAATACTTTCAACCGTCACCCGGAAAAGATCTTACAACAGTGGGGAATTCCAGACAGCACGGTCACTGATATTGTAAAAGATAAAGCCGGACAGTATTGGTTCCTCACCCCTGACGCGGGTATGTATCTCGTCAAAACTACCGGCAAACCGGTACAGCTAAAACATGCACCGGCAGACACCACCTCCATCGCTACCAACAATATTGCTGCCATGGTACCTGACAGGGCCGGCCACTACTGGCTCCTGCATACCAATGGCATCCTGGAAAAAATGGATGGTACCACTCACCGCATTGTATACCGGAACAACACACTGCTCCGCCCCGATAACAGCGCCGCCTACACGCTGGTCAGCGATAATGACGGTGACCTGTGGATGTTCAGCGGTAATGAAGACAAAGGCGTTTTTTATTTTGATACCCACCGTTACACTTTCCTGCATATTGATCAGACTACGCCAGGGCTGGCACTGAACAACAATATTGTACGCGGTGTTGTTCCCGACAACAGCGGCCTGGTATGGATAGGTACGGATCATGGCGGAATCAATATCATCAATAAAAAAGCTCACAGTGTCCAGTATGTTGAAAATATTGCGGAAGATAACCGCAGCCTGAGCCAAAACAGCACCACAACCCTTTACAAAGACAACACCGGCATTATATGGATAGGCACTTACAAGAAGGGATTGAATTACTACCATGAGCACATGGTAAAATTTCCGTTGTACCAGTACCAGGCGTATAGCCGTAACAGTTTGCCCTATAATGATGTAAACCGTTTTGTGGAAGACGCCAAAGGCAATATATGGATAGGTACCAATGGCGGTGGATTGATCTACTTTGACAGGAACCGTAACACTTTTACCCAGTACAGGCATGAAGCCAATAACCCTGGCAGTATCTCCGGTAATGTGATTGTAAGTCTTTGTATCGATCACCTGCAACAACTCTGGGTGGGTACCTATTTCGGTGGCCTGGATCGTTTTGACGGCAACCGGTTTATCCATTACAAACATGATCCCAAAGACAGCAGCAGCCTGCGCGACAACAGCATATGGGAAGTGTTGGAAGACAGCCGCCATCAGTTATGGGTGGGTACGCTCAACGGTGGCCTCCATGTAATGGACCCCGCTACGCAAAAGTTCCGGCATGTAAACCGCAACGTTACCTCTCAATACGTTTCCGCCCTCCTCGAAGATAAACAAGGCAACATTTGGGTGGGTACTTCTGACGGATTGGATGTATACGATCCTAAAACAGCCAAATTCACACATTACAGCAACCAACCTTCCATAGCCGGAAGCCTGAGTCATAATAATACGGTCTGCCTTTTCCAGGACAGCCGTAACCGCATCTGGGTAGGTACCCGCGAAGGACTTGATCTTTTCAATCCTTCCGATCACACCTTCCGTACTTTCCGGAAAGATGACGGGCTGCCGGACAATTCTATCCTGAACATCCTCGAAGCAGACGACCATAGTTTGTGGATGAGCACTCCCAACGGCCTTTCGAACCTTATTATCAAAGCAGGTGCTAACGCAAAAGGCGATACATATCAGTTCAGGAATTACGACGAGTCAGACGGCTTACAGGGCAAAGATTTTAATGAGAATGCCGCCCTGAAGACCAGTCGCGGTGAACTGATCTTTGGCGGTGGCAATGGCTTCAACCTCTTCTTCCCTACCGCCATCACGATCAACAGTAAAGCACCGCCGGTAGTGCTGACTGATTTGCAGATCTTCAACCACAGCATACTTCCCGGTGAAAAGATCAATGGACGCGTGCTGCTGACAGCCGCCATTCCTCAAACACGCAACATTGTACTCAAACACAGTGAAAATGTTTTTTCACTTGAATTTGCCTCCCTGAATTATTTCCACCCGGAGAAGAACCGCTATGCGTACATGCTGGAAGGATTTAACAAAGAATGGTTATATACAGATGCCGAACAACGCAAAGCCACCTTCACCAACCTTGATCCAGGGGAATATACATTCCGGGTAAAGGCTTCCAATAATGATGGTGTGTGGAATGAGGAAGGGCTTACCCTGAAGATCCGCGTACTGCCGCCTTTCTGGAAGACATGGCCTGCATTCCTGTTGTATGCCCTCCTGATCCTGTCGGCCCTCTTGCTGGCGCGACGGATCATCCTGGAAAGGGAGCGATTGAAATTCCGGGTAGCGCAGCAGGAACAGGAAGCCGCCAGGATGCATGAACTGGATACCCTGAAGATCCGTTTCTTCACCAACGTAAGCCATGAGTTCAGAACACCGCTCAGTCTCATTATTACGCCGCTGGAAAAAATCGTCCGGCAAACCACGGAAGGGCCGCTGAAAGGTCAGCTGGAGCTGATGCAAAGAAATGCACGCCGCCTGTTGAACCTGGTGAACCAGTTACTGGACTTCCGTAAAATGGAAGTGCAGGAAATAAAACTGCATACCAATGAAGGAGATATCATTGATTTTGCAAAAGAGTTGACTGCTTCCTTTAGTGACCTGTCGGAGAAAAAACACATCCGGCTTACTTTTAACAGCAACGTACAGGCATTGCGCATGTTGTACGATGGCGATAAGATAGAAAAGATCCTTTTTAACCTGCTCTCCAATGCTTTTAAATTTACCCCTGAACAGGGTAATATATCCGTTGACGTTACCTATCATGCACCCGCAGCACAACTGGAGATAGCCGTGAAAGATACCGGTATTGGTATTCCATTGGAAAAACATGCTTATATCTTTGAGCGTTTCTTCCAGCATGAAGTGCCTGGCTCCATCGTAAACCAGGGTAGCGGCATTGGCTTATCCATTACGCGGGAGTTTGTAAAGATGCATGGGGGCAGCATTAGCGTGGACAGCGCCCCGGAAATGGGTAGTTGTTTCACCGTGCTGTTGCCCGTAAAAACAAATACGGCTGCTGTTCCCGGGGCCATCCAGGAAACTATCCGGGCCTTGTCCGATGCGCCTGTGGCCCCTGCGCCGACCATCGTGCAAACGAATAGCAAGAAACCAATTGTGTTGCTAGTAGAAGATAATGAAGACTTCCGTTTCTATCTGAAAGATAACCTGGCACAATACTACCAGATCATGGAAGCCGAAAATGGACTGGCTGCCTGGAAAATATTGCAGCATACCTTGCCACAACTGATCGTCAGCGATATCTCTATGCCGGAGATGGATGGACTGGAACTTTGCCGCAGGATCCGCGGACAGCAACGTACCGCACACCTGCCGGTCATCCTGCTCACCGCAAGGGCCGAAGAGGCCCAGCAACTGGAAGCCCTGGAAACCGGCGCCACCGATTATATTACCAAGCCGTTTAACTTCGAAGTATTATTATCCCGGGTTAAAAATAATATCAGCCAGCAATCATCGCTACGCAAAACCTTCCAGCAGAAGATCGATGCCAATCCAAGCGAGATAGCCATCTCTTCTTCCGATGAACAATTCATCCAGCAGGCATTACAGATTGTAGAAAAAAACATCGCTAATCCCGACTTCTCTGTGGAAGAGTTGAGCCGGGAATTGTTTATGAGCCGGGTATCTGTCTACAAAAAAATCCTGTCTCTTACCGGCAAATCACCCATAGAATTTATCCGGAGTATCCGTTTAAAACGTGCAGCGCAACTGCTGGAAAAAAGTCAGCTTACGGTAGCGGAAGTGGCCTATGAAGTAGGATTCAATAACCCGAAATATTTCACCAAATATTTTAAGATGGCGTATAATATGCTGCCATCGGTATATGGGAAGAAGAAACAATAAAGCTTTTTGAACAAAACAGCCCCCTTTAATAACGAAAACCCGCCCCTCCTTCCTGTCCGTATTCAATAATTTTGTAGCTCTGTTTATTAAACCACCTTATGTTCAAGCACAATTATAAAAAGAGCGGCCGTATATACCTCCTGATCGAGATCATACTCTATTGTTTGATCACCGTTGCCATTATAGGCATCCTCTTCCTCTAACTATTTACAAACCAGTTTTTTAGAAAACGAAGAATACCTGTCAGCTTAACATTTTATCCCCCTAACCGAATCAATCGGATACCATAGTCCGGGTGGCGGTTAACATAATCGCCCCTAATCTAAAACATAAGCGTACCAGGCTTTTGCAACGGGGCCGTTATTTTTGTTTTCACACGTTTTGAGATAATCACGTTCTGAAAGTTAAACACGTTTTGAAAATTCCGTTACGGCTGTGGCAACCCGCAGCATCAACCACGCACAACCAAAGATAAAATCCGTACACATGCAGATAAAGAGGACGATATCGCTCGTATTATTCACGTTGATGGCCACCTGGTGTTATGCCGGACAGGTAGATAAACTGGCCGATGGCTTATTGATACATTTAAAACAACCTGCACTTAATGGAGCCAGACAAATAAAGCTCCGGGTAGTTTCCGACAAGATCATTCATGTAAGTGCTACTGCCGGAGATAACTTTAACGGCGCCCCCAGCCTGATGGCCGTGAATGCCGGCGGAGATACGGTACAATGGGATTCGCAGGAAAATAATAAAACCGCTGTTTTAAAAACCCGCGCCCTGGCGGTAAGTGTGGAACTGACTACCGGTGAAGTGATATTCCGTGATCTGCAGGGTAACATCATTCTCCAGGAACGCCACGGCGGTGGCAAATCGTTTATACCGGAAGTGATTGACCGGAAACCACTATACCGCATACAACAGGTATTTGAATCGCCTGCTGATGAAGCCTTTTACGGACTGGGACAACACCAGACCGGATTAATGAACTATAAAAACCAGGATGTAGACCTGACACAATATAACTCTATCGCGGCTGTACCCTTCCTCGTATCTAACCGGCACTATGGTATTTTATGGGATAATTATTCTATTACGCGCTTTGGAGACGACCGTCCCTACGCACAATTGTCGGATTTACACTTAACTGCTGCCGACGGAAAACCCGGCGGTCTAACCGCTACTTACACCAGCCGTTATGATAACAAAGTATATCTGAAAAGAGTGGAGGATCATATCAGTTATGAATTTCTTCCCGACCTCGCAGACTTGCCTAAAACCTTTCCTATGGCTGAAGGAAAAATTACCTGGGAAGGTGCTGTGCGTCCTGATGAAGATGGTGAATACAAATTTTTCATGGTCACTTCCGGTTACACCAAAGTGTGGATAGATGGAAAACTGATGCTGGACAAATGGCGGGAAAGCTGGAATCCGGGGCCTTCTGTGTTCCGGCATCTATTGACAAAAAACAAACAGCACGCCATCAGAATTGAATGGATTCCGGAAACAACCCAGTCCTTCCTTTCGCTCAAATTCCTCTCTCCTACACCCATTGCGCTACAAAACAAGCTGGCATTGACTTCTGAAGCAGGCGAAAAAATTGATTACTACTTCATGTATGGTAGTAATATGGATGAAGTGATCAGCGGCTACCGCCAGGTAACGGGCAAAGCGACGATGATCCCCAAGTGGGCATTGGGATTCTGGCAAAGCCGCGAGCGTTATAAAACACAGGAGGAAATTGAAAGTACCGTAGCTGAGTTCAGGAAGAGAAAGATCCCGCTGGATAATATCGTACTCGATTGGAGCTACTGGAAGCAAGACCAGTGGGGCAGCCAGGAATTTGATCCCAGCCGTTTCCCTGATCCGGAAGGCATGATAGAGCGGCTGCACAATAAATACCACACCCATTTTATGATCTCTGTATGGCCTAAATTCTACGAAGGCATTGATAACTATAAATTATTCGATGCAAAGAACTGGCTGTACAAACAAAATATTAAAAACCGGCAGCGCGACTGGATAGGTAACGGATACGTATCTACGTTTTACGATGCCTTTAATCCGGATGCACGCAAGCTGTTCTGGAACATCCTCAACCAAAACCTGTTCAGTAAAGGTGTAGACGGCTGGTGGCTCGATGCCACAGAGCCTGATGTATTGTCTAATGCCACTATTGAAGCGCGTAAGCAGCTGATGAACCCTACGGCTATCGGTCCTGCTACGCAGTATTTCAACACCTACTCCCTCGTGAATGCGAAAGGCATTTACGAGGGGCAGCGGGCGGTAAAACCAGACCAGCGCGTATTCATCCTCACCCGTTCCGCTTATGCCGGTATTCAGCGGTATGCGGCTACTACCTGGAGTGGCGACATTGCAGCATCTTTTGATGAAATGGCGCGGCAGATCCCGGCAGGACTGAACTTTTGTTTATCCGGACTTCCTTACTGGACAACAGACATCGGCGGTTTTTTTGTGGAAGACAAATACGACAAACCATCACCGCAGGGCGCCGCAAAAGACGAATGGCAGGAGTTGAACACCCGTTGGTTCCAGTATGGCGCCTTTTGCCCGCTGTTCCGCTCCCATGGGCAGTATCCTTACCGCGAGATGTTTAACATCGCACCCGATACCAGCGTAGCCTATCAGTCCATGCTGTATTACGACAAGCTGCGTTACCGCCTGATGCCTTATCTCTATTCACTTGCCGGCAGCACTTACCATCACGACTATACGATTATGCGTGCGCTGCCCATGGACTTTGATCAGGATACCGCGGTACTGAATATCAGCGATCAGTATATGTTTGGACCTTCCCTGCTGGTAAATCCGGTTACACAATACAAAGCACGCAGCCGTTCATTGTATCTGCCGGCGGGTAATGGCTGGTACGATTTCTACACCGGAAAATACCTGGACGGCGGACAACATATCATTGCGGATGCACCGCTGGAAAAAATGCCGCTATATGTAAAAGAAGGCTCCATCCTACCGGTGGGCCCTGAATTACAGTACACCGACGAGCGTAAAGCCGACACAATTCAGCTGTTTGTATATACCGGTAAAGACGCTTCATTTACGATTTATGAAGATGAAAATACCAACTACCAGTATGAGAAAGGTGCTTATAGCAACATTCCTGTTCGCTGGGAAGAAGCAACGAAACAGCTCATTATTGGTCAGCGCGAGGGCAAATTCCCCGGTATGCTGCAACAAAGATATTTCCGCATCATCTATGTCAACAGGAATAAGCCGGCAAGTCCTGATACGCTTGCCCGCATTGGTGAAACGATAACATATAATGGAATAGAAAAAACGGTCCGGGCCCTCTGACCCGGACCCATATTCTCTCTATTACGAATGATAGTGTTGCGGAGAAATATAAAGCAGAATGGCGGATGATACATCATCGATTGCGCATTATGAATCAGGGTATAATTAAAATTCCCAGCCTAAATAAAACACGTTTAACATGAAAATCTGGTACAACATCAGTGATTTTTTCCCACGGCAATCTGTCCTGCGGGCACTTGCTGTGTGCAGTCTGGCCGTTACCACTCCACCGGTGCTACATGCTGCTGCAGGTAACGGTAAGGCACATACGCTTATTGCACAGCAAACGCTCACCGGCAGGATCGTCGATGCCAAAGACGGCACTCCCCTGCCAGGTGTAAACATCGTCATAAAAGGTACTACCCGGGGCACTACCACTGCCGCAGATGGCTCGTTCTCTTTACAGGTGGAACCTGCCGATATCCTCGTCGTATCGCTGGTAGGCTATACAAAACAGGAAATAGCCATAAAAGGACAAAAGCAACTGAACATCAGCCTGGAATCCGCCGCTACCGGCCTGGATGAACTGATCGTGGTGGGATATGGCGTACAAAAGAAGAAAGTGGTCACCGGCGCCACGGTGCATCTCGGCAATGCCGACCTGATAAAGAACCATAGTGTAAGCGTGGAACAGTCGTTGCAGGGACAAGCACCCGGTGTGCAAATCACGTCCAACTCCGGCCAACCTGGTGAAGCAGTGAAAATTGTGATCCGGGGAATCGGTACCAATGGAGACTCCAATCCACTTTATATAGTAGATGGATTTCCTGCGGAAGATATCAACTACCTGAACCCCGCAGATATTGAATCAGTAGATGTACTGAAAGATGCGGCATCCACCGCTATTTATGGTACACGGGCAGCCAATGGCCTGGTGATGATCACCACCAAAAAAGGTAAAGCCGGTAAAACAGTGGTATCGCTGGATGCCAGCTATGGCCTACAGAATCCGGCCCGCAAACTGGACCTCCTGGACGCACAGCAGTACGGCAACATCATGAACGAAGCATCCATTAACTCCGGTAAACAGCCTATGTTCTCTGCTGCACAATTAAGCAGTATGGGAAAAGGTACCGACTGGCAGGAAGCTGCTACGATGAAGAATGCGCCCATACAAAATTACAGCCTGGGACTATCCGGTGGTAATGACCGCTCCATCTATTCTTCCTCGATTTCCTACAACGGGCAACAAGGGGTAATGGGATTACCGGGCAAATCCTTTTTTGAAAGGACTTCTTTCCGCATTAATTCAGAACACAAATTATACAAGGACCTTGTCAGAACAGGCGAGAACCTAACGTATGCGCATGTACGACAAAGCGGCATCGGTACCGGCAATATTTACAGTAACTCCATCAGGGGATTGTTAAATACCAGTCCTACCTTCCCGGTGTATGATTCTGCCGGCAACTATGGCAAATCAGGTGTAGCTGCGGATGAAGTGAATCCCATCGGCGCACTGGATTATACACAGAATAACAAAACGATCACAGACAGGATACTCGGTAACGTATACCTGGATGCCACGCTGATCAAAGGTCTCAGCCTGCGTACTGATTTCGGTATTGATCTCTCATACAACTATAACAATGCCTTTATCCCTGTATATGAGCTGGCTGCCAATAACAGCAACGCCAAATCTACTGCCAGTCAGGGTATGTACCGCAACCTGAAATGGAACTGGGACAACACCCTCACCTACCAGCGCAGCTTTGGTAAAAACAACCTGAACGTAATGGTAGGTACCAGCGCCATCCAATATGAAGGGTACAATGTAGGCGCCAGCATCAGCGATCTGATGATTGCAGATTTTGAGCATGCACTTGTCAGCAACGGCACGAATGATTCTACCAAGAAAGTTTTTGGCACCAGGGATATGAGAAGAATGAATTCATACTTCGGAAGGGTGCTGTATAATTATGCAGAAAAATACCTGTTGGCCGCTACCTTCCGCCGGGACGGTTCTACTAAATTCGGCGCCAACAACCGCTGGGGCAATTTCCCCGGTTTCTCCGCCGGATGGGTAGCTTCCAATGAAGCCTTCCTGAAAACAGGCTGGCTCGACTTCCTGAAGATCCGTGCCGGATGGGGATTAAACGGCAACGACAGGATTCCCGATTTCGCTTATCTTCCTACCGTAAGCAGCCTGAATCAGAGCTATTACTTTAATGGAAACAAGGCTATCGGTACTTCTCCGGATAAAATACCCAATCCCGATTTAGGATGGGAAGCATCCAACCAATGGGATATAGGATTTGACGCAACGGTATTCAAAGATTTCAACATTACTTTTGACTGGTATCGTAAAGTAACGGTAGACTGGCTGGTATCCGCGCCCATTCCGCAACTGGCCGGTACAGGCGCTCCTGTTATCAATGGCGGCGATATTGAAAACCGGGGTATAGAACTCGGTATCAACTACTCCCATCAGTTTGGCGAACTACGTATAGGCATTGGCGGTAACATCACTTTCAATCATAACGAAGTACGCGCTATCCCCAACCAGGAAGGTGTACTACACCCTTCTTACAATGGTGTACTATCCTCCAACATGGATGAATACTATCTCGCCAGGAACGGCATGCCTATCGGCTACTTCTATGGCCTGAAAACAGCTGGTATCTTCCAGAATCAACAGGAAATAGACAGCTACACCGGCAAAAACGGGAAGATCCAGCCCGATGCACAACCAGGTGATGCCCGCTTTGTAGACCTGAACGGCGATGGTATCATCGATGCCAATGATAAAACCAAAGTGGGGAATCCACTGCCACAGCAAACGTATGGCATTAACCTGAACGCCAACTGGAAAGGCTTTGATCTGTCTGTATTGCTGAGTGGCGTGGGTGGCAACCAGATAGTAGATGGCACCCGTGCGTACGACCGTTCTTATAACAACTATACCACCGCCATCTTTGACCGCTGGCATGGAGAAGGCACTTCCAACAGTATCCCCCGTGTTACGCTTGGTGATGAACCCAACAACAACTATCGCCGGTTTTCTGACCTGTATGTACACAATGGTGCGTTTCTGCGTATCAAAAGTGTAAACCTGGGATATGACTTCAAACATTCGCTGATGAAACATCTTCCTGTGAGCCAGTGCCGGTTATTCGTATCGGGTCTCAACCTCTTTACGTTTACCCGTTACCGTGGCCTCGATCCGGAAGTGGGATATGGTATTGATTCCTGGTCATCCGGAACAGACCTTGGATACTATCCCCAGGCAAGAACAATCCTCGTGGGTCTTAATGTTAAATTCTAAAGCAGGCAATCATGAAAAAAATATTTGCAGTCATCATTATCACCGGAATGATCAGCTCATGCAGCAAGAGTTTCCTGGAAACACTCCCGGTAGATAAGAAAACGGAAGAAGACTTTTATAAAACACCTGCCGACGCTTATGAAGCACTGGTATCTGCTTACAGTATGCTGAACATGGATGGATACGGTAATATCATGCTCAGCTCAGAAATAGCGTCAGACAACTGTTTTGGTGGCGGTGGAAATTCAGACAACGGCTGGATGCAGTGGGATAAGAGCGTGAATATGAATGATCTTAACAGCAACGCCTGGAGCAAGTACTATACAGCGATCTATCGTACCAATATCTTCCTGCAGAAAGCAGACAATATCAATTTTGGTGCCGATGAAGCCATCAAAAAACGTTACATCGGCGAAGCACGTTTCCTGCGCGCCTACTACTACTTTGATCTTGTCCGCATGTTTGGCAATGTGCCCCTGATCACAACACCGCTTGTACCGGGAGAATATTACATTCCACAAACTAATCCCGATAGTGTGTATATACAAATTGCCACCGATCTGAAAGCTGCTATCGCTGATTTACCGGATACAAAATTCACTTCCATCCCACCGGCTGAATATGGCAGAGCCACCAAATGGGCCGCTGAAGCCCTTCTTGGCCGGGTATTCCTTTATTACACCGGCTACTATAACAAAACAGAGATCGCAGGTGTAACAACACAGACAGACGCTATTGCCGCCATAGAAGATGTGATCAACAACAGCGGTCATGATCTTGTTCCAAAATTCGGTAACCTCTTTCGCGCGTCTGCTGCCAGTACAACAGACTATGCAGGACAAAATAATCCGGAAGGCGTATTCACCATCCAGTACACTTACCTGGGACTCGGTAATCAAAATCAGAACAACGGTAACCGTATTCAGGTGATGATAGGTATCAGGAGTCAGGCGCTATTGCCCTACTATAAAGGCTGGGGCGCCGGCACGGTGAATCCGAAACTATATAATGCTTTCATGCCGGGAGATACCCGTAAAAGCGCCAGTATTATCTCCATTGATGATGAAGGTTTTGGCAGCACTTACGAAAAAGCAGACCAGGCACAGTACACCGGCTTCTTCATCAAAAAATATACGCCGCTGAACAACCTGAAACCAGAAGACCTGGGTGGTAATTTCCAGTGGGACAACTACGATAATTACATGGTGATCCGTTTTGCAGACGTACTGTTGATGGGTGCAGAACTGCAACTGACAACAGCCCCCGGGAAAGCACAGACCTATTATGACCGTGTACGCGACCGTGCATTCCAGGACCAGGCGCATCGTATTACTCTCACCTCTAAGCAACAGATCATGGATGAGCGCAAGTATGAACTGGCGATGGAAGGACAACGCTACTGGGATCTGCTGAGACAAGGCATTCCGGTGGCCAAACAGGCTATTGATAATCCATCTGCAGATGCGGCATTCAATATCACCTTTCGTCCTGAAACAAAAGGACTGTTTGCCATTCCTGAAACACAGATCAACCTGTCTAACGGCTCGCTCAAACAAAATGACGGATGGAAGTAGTATCCACTTTAAAACATGCAAAAATGAAAAGTCTGTATACCATTTTAACAGGGCTGGCAATATTGTTATTGAATGCCTGTAGTCCTTATGAAGACAGGATCACGCCTGCTGATCCGGCTGGTGTAAAGCTGGATTTTACCGTCACCCAAACATCGGGGTATGATAACCAGGTAACACTGGAAAGTAAAACCCAGGGTGTGCTTCCATACTGGGATTATGGCTTTGGCACCACCAATGCCACGAAAGCGGTGGTGATACTACCTTTTGCGGGCGACTTCTTTATTAAGTATGCTGCCTATGCAGCCGGAGGACCAAAAACAGATTCGGTTAAAGTAACCGTTTCCGAAAATGATCCAAACTATTTTGCCAGTCCGATGTGGAATCTGCTGACCAATGGTGCTGATGGCAAAACATGGGTATGGGCTACAGACGTACCTACCGGCTATTGCTTTGGTAATGGCTCCGGTGGCGCTGATAAACCGGAGTGGTGGACAGTAGGTACTGCGGGGCTGAGAGACCAGGGTGTGTTGGATGATGAAATGAAATTTGACCTGGACCATAATGCCAACTTCGCTATCACACACAAAGGCGCTACTGTGGCAGGCTCCTTCTCCCTCGACACCCTGGCTAAAACGCTCAAAGTAAACGGCGCAGATATCAGCTGGGGAAATAACGTGACATACAATATTATTAAGCTCAACGCCAATGAGATGACGCTGGTACAACAAGGTGATGGCTGGCGTAATATCTGGATGTTCAAGCGTAAAGGATTTATATTTTAAAAATCCACTTATGTCCCCGGCGGAGGAGATCCGCCGGGGTAATTACCATGATTAGTACGATGATATATATGAAGTGAAAATTTTAGCATTTATACATGCTGTTTTGGTTGTTACCAGTTGCCGGTGCTGTTTAGCCCCGGCTATTTTTTTGATCTCATCATTATCTATCCCTTTCTATTTTATCCGCTATAATCTCCCGTATCCATCCCAAAAATCCTGTTAATCATTTAATCCTGGTCGTATTTCGTAATTTATTTCATTATCTTTCAAACCGATGCAACACCAACACAACGTTTTGTCATGGAAATTAAAGTTTTGACCGCGCCCGGACTGGGCAGTTCAGGTCCTTTGCATTGGCAGACCCTGTGGGAACAATCAATACCCGGCACGCAGCGGATAGAGCAGCACGACTGGGATGCGCCGGTATGCGCGCAGTGGGTAACGGCGATAGAAGAAGCTGTAGCAAAGGCTGGCCCAAGGGTAGTAATAGCAGCGCATAGCCTGGCTTGTATAGCACTTGTTCATTGGGCCAGGCAAACGAAGCTGTCCATCACCGGTGCTTTACTCGTAGCGCCAGCAGATGCGGAGAGAACGGATTTCCCTGCTGTAGCCAGTGGATTCACGCCTATTCCGCTAAACAAACTACCTTTTAAGAGTATTGTAGTAGCCAGTACGAACGATGAATATTGTACCGCTGAAAGAGCCGCTTTCTTTGCCGCACACTGGGGCAGCCGCTATGTAAAGATGGGGCCTAAAGGCCATATTAATGCCGACTCCGGTCTGCGCGACTGGGCAAAAGGACAAAAACTGCTAAAAGAATTGGTCCAGGACTGGCCCACCTTGTAATCACCATTCAACCAGCTGACAATTATACATATACATAGCTGTCAGTCGCTAAAAACCTTTACTAAATCGTTTTTTCACGTATGAGACCAAACACTTAACATAAACATAAACAACCATGGCAGGCAGGATACCTGTCTTTGCCCCTACCTTTGTCTTCGCTTAGTTAATAATTGTGGAAAGGGAATTTATGCCAGAAACAACATTATGGAAAGCATTCCAGGACGGTGACACCACTGCCTTTGAAAGCATTTTCCACACACATTGGGATAAGCTGATGCATTATACCTGTAGCCTGATCGCTGATGAGGCGCTCGCAAAGGATGTATTGCAGAATTTTTTTATTGAGCTGTGGGAAAAACGAAGCTCACTCCCCATTCCCCGGCAAACGGCCGCCTTCCTCGTATTCCTGCTGAAGCTACGCATTTTAAATGCCCTGCGGCGTGAAGATATCCGTAACCGCCACGAACATAATTTTGCTGCATTACTACACGAACATGTGAGCAGTACTGCCGATCAGCTATATCTCAAAGACATCTACGCACAGCTACATCAACATATGAACCTTCTGCCACCCAGGGTGAGACAGGTTTTCCAGCTTAGCCGCCTCGAACATAAAAGTATTCCGGAGATATCCGCTATGCTGGGCGCTTCGGAACAAACAATCAGGAATCAGCTTAATACCGCCAACAAAAGGCTGAAAGTACAACTGAAGTCCTCCTTTCTTTCTATGCTGATGTAAATCCAAAATTATTTTCCTGCGCAGGATAGTTAAATCTTATCTGGCGTGTGACATTATACAGAAGGCAGCAATATTCGTTGCCTGTAAAATCGATTTATAAGTGGAGCAAACGGATTTACATCTGCTGTTAAAAAAATATAAGGCCGGCGAATGCAGTGCTGAAGAAGTAGTGCTGCTCTTTGCATGGCTGGACCGGATGGCTGCCGATCCTTCGGAACATGCCCTGCCACCGGCAGCAAAGGAATCCGTACACAAGGCACTGGTAAAGCATATCCAACCCGCAACTACCGGCAGATGGCGCTACAGGCACCTATGGATGGCCGCCGCCACCCTCCTGCCCGTAGTGGTTAGTTTCTTTTGGTGGCAACAATCAACACAACGCATACAAACACCCGCCATCGCCTGGATAAAATATAGTACCGGTAAGGAAGAAATCAAAAACATTCAATTACCAGATGGCTCAACGGCCTGGCTGAATGCCGCTTCCACACTGGAATACCCGCAACAGTTCGCCGGCAAAGAACGACTGGTGAAAATAAGCGGACAAGCCTTTTTTACGATACAACAAAACAAAGAACAACCTTTTACCGTGCAAACCGGCACACTGCGGGTTAATGTACTCGGCACCGCCTTCCTTGTAAAGAATGTACCCGGACAACCAGCTAAAGTGGCTGTGGCCAGCGGTAAAGTACAGGTAACACATCAGAACAAAGTACTGGCAACCCTGCTACCGGCAGACCAGTTGACATATACCGACCAAAAAACAACTATCAGCAAAACAGATACAACTACTATCAATGCATGGACGAAAGGAGATTTACTGATCAGCAATGCTACTTTACAACAAGTGCTTTGGGAACTGGAAACCTTTTATGATGTCCGGTTTCACAGCAAAATCAACCTGGAGCAGGGAAACCTGAACCTAAGCTTCAGCAATGGAATGTCTTTACAGGATAAACTGGACATCATCGCCACTATCAGTATGACGCCTAAAATTCAATTCAAGAAAACAGCCAGGAATACATACGAAGTAGAATAAAAGAATAAAAGAATTACGAATAGCAAAAGAAGGTGTTGTGGGTAGATATACCCGTATGCACTTACTATGCCTTTCAAAGAACGATATAATGTTGATCCGTCATTCATCATTATTTATTACACCACTGGTTCTATAATTCATTACTAATACTATCATCTATGCAATCAATTTTGCGTCATCATCTCAGGTATCCAAAAAAAAGGATGAAGCCGCTGATCCTGCTCCTGCTGGCAGCTGCACCTTTTGCTGAAAGTTATTCCGCTTTCAGTCAGGCCCTTAAACACGTTGTGCCAGGCATGGAAGTAAAAAAAGGGAGTCTGTCCACCGCTATTTCCACCCTGGAAAAGAAAGGTGCTGTAAAGATCTCTTTCGACCAGCAGGCACTGGCCAAAGTACAGGTGAAAAAAAATACCTGGAAAGATGAAACAGTATCACATATTTTATCTGATCTGTTACAGAACACAGGACTTCAGTTTGAAGAAAGACAAAACACGATCATCATTTATCCAGCTGCCGCCAACATTACCGGTGATAGACAGGAACGGCAGATCACCGGCCACATCAGCGATATCAACGGACCTTTACCCGGCGCTGTTGTGGTAGTGAAAGGCAGTACCAAAGGCGCACTGACCGATACAAAAGGAAACTTTGCTATTTCTACCAATACGCCCGGCGATATTGTGTTGAGTATTTCCATGATCGGTTATAAAACACAGGAAGTTACTTATACGGGTACGCCCATCAACATTATACTGGAGATCAGCAGCAAAGAGTTGAGCCAGGTACTGGTAGTCGGTTATGGTACACAGAGTAAAACAAAAATCACCGGCGCTATCACCGATGTAAAGCTGGATAAATTATCTTCCCGCTCTGTCAACAGTGTGGAAGAGGCTTTACAGGGAAAGGCCCCCGGTGTAACTGTACAAAATCAGGGTGGTGATCCTACCTCTGCCCCCAAAGTATACATCCGTGGTATGGGTGGTATCAACGGAGAAACACCACTGTATGTAGTAGATGGTGTGATCTACGACGGGTTGGTAAACCCTGCGGATATTGAATCCATCTCCGTGCTGAAAGATGCTGCTGCCGCCATTTACGGCGCCAGGGCTTCCGGTGGTGTGGTACTGATCACCACCAAAAAAGGAAAACAGGGGAAGATGTCTGTTAACCTGGATGCCAAATACGGTACACAAAAAGCCTGGAAAACATTACAGGCATTGAATGCCGCAGAGTTTAACAGCGTCATGAACCAGGCTGCCGATAATTCCGGCGTACCCAGGAAAGATGAATATGATGCAGCAAAAAATCCTGATGGCGCTATTACCAGAACCAACTGGGTAGACGATATTTTCCGGACGGGCAAAATACAGGAATACAACCTGGATGTAACGGGTGGTAACGAGAAGTCCAAATACTACATCGGTATGGGCTATCGCAAACAGGACGGAATACTGCTGAACACCTATAACCAGCGATATAATTTCCGTGTCAACTCAGAACATCAGCTAACACCCTGGCTGAAGTTTGGCGAGAACATGTCCTATGCACAATCCAATGGCAACGGTGCGAATACCACCAGCGGCTACACCGGCGCTGTACTGATGGCTACCTTTTACACACCCAGTGTTGCTCCCTACACTGCCAGCGGCGGTTACAGCGGTCTTCCGGTAGCTACGGCCAATGCTTACGGCGACGTTATTAACCCGGTGGCTTACCTCGAAAGGCTCGATAACAAAACACCCAAAAGTTTCCTTTTGATCAATCCTTATATAGAAATAAAATTACCGGCCAACCTGTTGTTCCGTTCCAACCTTTCTTTCAACAAAGTATTTGAAACACAGAAAGAATTTACTTCCCGCGTACTGGAAATAGGAAAGATCTTTGACTTCAATAGTCTCAGGGAATATCACAATAATTCCAACGACATGCTGGCGGAGCAAACCCTTACCTATGACAAGCAATTGAACCAGCATCATATTAATGCAGTAGGTGGATTCAGCTACCAGCGCAAGCAGTGGGAATATTCACAAATACTGGTAACAGGCTTTAATGATGAAAGTCCAAAATACCGTTATGCACAGAATGCTACTGCATATGATCCGGATGGTACTTTCGGTGGTAAAAATATCGAAGCATTACAGTCATTCTTTGGCCGTGTGAACTATGACTACCAGGCGAAATACCTGCTCTCCGTATTGGGCCGCCGTGATGGATCATCACTGGTTGCAGCGCAGAACCGTTATCGCAATTACTACTCCGCTTCAGCAGGATGGGTATTTACGAATGAAAAATTTGTGAAAGACTGGCATATAGATGATGTATTGAGTTTTCTAAAATTACGATCCAGTTATGGTAAACTGGGTAACCTCGGTAGTCTCGGCTTTGATGCGGTTAGTCCGCTGATGGCAAAAACCACCACCTATGGGGGACTGGATCCTAAAGTCAATGCTGGCTATGCAGAAAAAGCAATTGCCAATCCTTCATTAACCTGGGCTGAATCCAAACAATTCAATATTGGCCTGGATGCGGGATTCTTCAATAACCGGCTAAGTCTCACCGCCGATTATTTCGTCAAGAAAACAGAGCGGATGTTATTGAAAAAACCACCGATGGTAACGGATGGTGTACCTGAAGGTACCTGGAGAAATGTGGGTGATGTAAAAGACAATGGTATTGAATTAGGTCTTACCTATAGCAACAACAACAATTCTCCGCTGCAATACAGTGTAAGCGCCAACTTTGCCAGCGTTACCAACAAGTTGCTGGAACTGGGATTAGGAAGCAAGGTGTATCCTACTTCAGATATCAATGTACGCAGTTCCATTACACCGGTACGTGTGGAAGAAGGATATCCGCTCTACTATTACTATGTAGTAAAAACAGCCGGTCTTTTCCAGTCACAAAAAGAAATTGACGAATATACTTTCACGAAAGATGGGGTTACTTCGAAGATCCAGCCAAATGCCAAACCGGGCGATATTAAATTCCTGGATGTAAGTGGCCCTGACGGCAAGCCTGATGGTAAAATTGATAATAATGACCGTCAGTATGCTGGTTCTGCTTATCCCAGGTTTACTTATGGATTTAGCTTCAATGCCAGTTACAAAGGATTTGATATCAACATTTTTGCACAGGGTGTATATGGCAACAAATTATTCAATGCTGTAAAATATACCGGTCTGGCGCCACTCATCACCGGTCAGGGTTACAACCTGCTGGCCGATGTAAAAAATGCCTGGACACCGGAGAATACGCATACAAACATTCCCCGTGTATCCGTTGGCGATGCTAACGCCAACTTCGGTACTACTTCCGACTGGTATCTCGAAGATGGTTCTTATCTGCGCCTCAAAAACGTAACACTGGGCTATACATTACCGGATGCACTGAGCAAACGTGTTCATATGAATAAATTACGTGTGTACGTTACCGGTAGCAACCTGCTTACTTTCACCAAATACAGTGGCATGGACCCTGAAGTAGGTACCGACAATTATGGTATTGACCTGGGCCGTTATCCACAGGCAAGAAGTTTCCTGGTAGGTCTGAATGTAAATTTCTAAACAACTAAGCACACAAGAAATGAAAAAGCTCATTAACACTATCTCCATTATAGCTGGTATCGCGTTAGCGGGTGCCTGCAACAAAAACCTGGATGTTACGCCGGAGGGCTCCCCTTCTGTCAGTAATTTCTGGAAAACAGATAAAGATGCGCTCGCAGGATTAAATGCCGCCTACCAGCCTTTTGATGATGAAGACTTTTATGGCCGCGGATTCTTTTGGTTCATAGATGCCAGTGATGATATGGTGGTGGGTCGTAGCAAGCCGGAAGGAGAATATGTCAAGGACTTCAATCCTTCGTTTATAGGTGGCAGCTATACGGAAGGCCAGTGGGATCTGCGTTTCAACGTCATCAAGCGAGCTAACGATATCCTTAAAAATGTACCGGCTATCCCGATGGATGAAAACCTGAAAAACCGTTACCTCGGTGAAGCCTATTTTCTCAGTGGCCTGATGTACTTCCAGTTGGCGGCCAATTATGCCAATGACAACGGAGGGATACCCATTGCCAGCAAGTACGAACCTACACCGGGTGAAGTAGTACCAAGAGCCAAGAATATAACGGAGAATTATGATTCTGTTGCATCCGATCTGAAACAGGCGGCTGCATTGCTGCCCTACTTTGATACCTACGACAAAAAAGATTATGGTCATGCCCACAAAACAGCTGCCTTCGCGATCCTGGCTAAAATGTATCTCTACAAAAAAGATTACGTTAATGCGGAAAAATATGCTGATTCTGTGATCCTGAGTGGCAAGCATCGTTTGCTGGATAATTTTTCAGATGTATTTACCATTGCCAACAACTGGACGGCAGAATATATCTGGTCTGCCTACAGCACTTCTGTGGGCACTTCTGGGTGGGGTAGTATCTTACCGGGCGTAATGCTGGAACAAACCGGCTGGGGACTTTATAATGGCTGGGGATATTACATGCCTACCAAAGAGCTGTTTGACGAATATGAGCCGGGGGATATCCGCCGGGGAGCCACCATCCTGAAACCGGGCGACAAATTCAAATACTTTGGTGATACGATGGTGTATAAATCCAGCAACAGCAGATCCGGTTACCAGTTCCGCAAGTACATGGAGCCATTTGAGTATGCCAGTCCTATCGGCACTTACCTTAGCCCTAATGGCGACCATCCGACAACGGCTTTAAACCCGCCGCTGATCCGCTATGCAGAAGTGTTGCTCATCAAAGCCGAAGCGGAACTGATGCAGGGAAAGAATGCAGACACGGAAATCAATGCCATCCGCAAGCGTGCGCATTTAACACCTAAAACCGATGCAACCCTCGCTGATCTGAAACATGAAAGAAGATGCGAACTCGCCGGTGAATGGGCCGACCGTCACCGCGACCTGGTAAGGTGGGGAGATGCAAAGGCCACATACGCCAAACCGCTGCATACCGTAAATAATGTAGTGGCATGGCCCGCCCGCAATTTTGACCCGGCTGTTCACAGTGTATGGCCTATACCACAACGCGTAATAGACGCCAGTGGTGGCCAGTACACACAAAACCAGGGCTGGTAAATAATACATTTACGGATTTTTTGATTTTGGAATTTGTTTTGATTATTTTGTTAGTAGAAGTGTGACAGCAAAATAAAATTTCAAGATCGGAAAATCCGTAAATTCTATTAATGCATAAAACCCTTTTTAATTGAAAACCTTTCTCTTATTGTCTGGTGTGCTATTCATTCTTAACGCACATGCACAAACGAAAACATACACGCTGGCTAATGCGCATTCGCACAACGACTACGAGCGCAGCATGCCTTTCTACCAGGCCGCAGCCTTGCAATTCGGCTCCATAGAAGCAGATATACACCTGAAAGACGGCGTACTGTACGTGGCACACGACAGCAAGGATATCAACGCTTTCCGTACGTTTAAAGAAATGTATCTCCTCCCGGTGGTAAGGCAGTTTACATTGAATAATGGCAAACCGTATGCAGACAGCGCACCACTGCAATTGCTGATAGATATTAAAACAGCCTCCGCGCCCACTTTGCAGGCTTTGCAGGAACTGCTGCTTCCCTATCGTAGGTATTTTGACCGCAGTGTAAACCCGAACGCCGTAAAAATAGTGCTCTCCGGCAATGTCCCTGCTATAACGGACTGGCAGCAATATGATCCGCTGTTCTTTTTTGACGGCAGACCCGACAGCGTATATCCGGCCGCGTTAAAACAACGGGTGGGTCTTGTGAGCATAGATTTTCACCGCTACAGTAAATGGAACGGCAAAGGCACCCTGGTACCGGCAGACCTGGAAAAAATAACAACGGTCATAAACAGCGTACACCAGCAGGGGTTCCCCTTCCGCTTCTGGGGTACACCGTCCACCAAAACCTGTTACTATAAACTGATGGACCTGGGCGTGGATATAATTGGAACAGATTATCCGGAAGAACTGTATGATGTAATCCATAACATTCCAAAAACCACCACCAAGTAACCTCCATGCGTAATGGGCGTGGTGGCTACCTTATCAGCACGTTAAAGAAAGCGTTGCAGCAATTGAATGATTCCGGCATGGAGAATAACAACCGATAAAAAATAGGGACTACCTAAAAAAGAATTTCTTTTATCTTGTACAGGCATTTTAATTTCCACTTTATGCCTGACAGATTTTTTCTTTTACTGGGAGCCATGTTATGTTTCCAGGTAACCTTCGCACAGGAAACCCAACAGATATACCTTTCCGGCACCGGTAAAGACCATACGGTGAATTGGGACTTTTATTGTTCCGGCGGCCATAACAGCGGCAAATGGACCACCATTCCCGTGCCTTCCAACTGGGAGCAACAAGGCTTCGGCGACTACAATTACGGACACGATAAAATAAAAGCAACGGAACACGGCATTTACCGTCATCATTTTCAGACACCGGCAGACTGGCAACAGAAGGCTGTTAACCTGGTATTTGAAGGCGTGATGACAGATGCTGATGTGAAGATCAACGGCAAGTCCGCGGGTGAAATACACCAGGGCGGATTCTACGAGTTTAAATACGACATCACAAAATTATTGCGCAGCGATAGCGCCAACCTGTTGGAAGTAACCGTACATAAAATGTCGGCCAATGCAGGAGTGAACAGGGCCGAACGCAATGGTGATTTCTGGGTGTTAGGCGGCATTTACAGACCTGTTTACCTGGAAGTGAAACCATTGACCCACATAGACCGTGTTGCCATTAATGCCGCGGCAAACGGAGCATTCACACTCCAGGCTTTTACAACACTCCTGCCAAAGGGCTATACACTAACCGCCCAGGTGAGCACCAGGGATGGGAAAGCTGTGGGCAGTCCCGTCAGCGTGAGCAGCAACGGCAAACAGGAATATACCTTGCAACAACAATACCGTCAACCCGCTACGTGGAGCCCGGAATTCCCGCATCTGTACCAGGTAACCCTTCAGTTAAAGCAGGGCAATAAAGTGGGGCATAGTATTACACAGCCATTCGGTTTCCGCACCATTGAAATAAAACCACACGACGGCATTTATGTAAACGGTGCCCGGATCATGTTTAAAGGGGTAAACCGCCACAGTGCGTGGCCTGAAACCGGGCGCACACTAAACAAAGAAATCAGCCTGCTGGATGTAAACCTGATGAAGGACATGAACATGAATGCCGTACGCATGTCACACTATCCACCGGATAAACATTTCCTCGATGTGTGTGATTCGCTCGGTCTCTTTGTACTCGATGAGCTCACCGGCTGGCAAGCCGCTTACGACACGGTAGTAGGCAGAAAGCTGGTAAAGGAACTGGTGATCCGGGATGTAAACCATCCCTCCATTGTGTTCTGGGACAACGGCAACGAAGGTGGCTTCAACCGTGCGCTGGACGGGGATTACGACCTGTATGACCCACAACACCGTCCTGTATTGCATCCATGGGAAAGATTCAATGGCGTTGATACCAAACACTATCCCGTATTCAACTACGTGGTAAATGCCAGCTTATACGACCAGGATATTTATATGCCCACTGAATTTATGCATGGCCTCTACGATGGCGGTATGGGCGCCGGCCTGGAAGACTTCTGGAACCAGTTGCTGTTCCATCCCCGTGGTGCAGGCGGCTTTCTGTGGGCTTTCAGTGATGAGGGACTGGTGCGCACCGATAAGAACGGGATCATAGATACAGATGGCAACCATGCACCTGATGGAATTGTAGGTCCACATCGGGAAAAAGAAGCCAGCTTTTTTACGATCAAAGAACTATGGTCCCCGATTCATATAACCCTGCCCGTTATATCAACAGGCTTTAATGGCAGGATTCCGGTAGAAAACCGTTACGACTATACGTCATTGGCACAATGCAGTTTCAGGTGGGCGTTGGCCAGGGTCCCATCTCCCCAAAAAAATAATACGGCAGACACCATTGCCTCCGGTACAGCCACTGCACCGGATCTTGCACCTGGTACCAAAGGATTCCTGCAACTGTCGTTACCCGATCATTGGGAAGACGCAGACATCCTCTACCTGCATGCGTATGATCCTTATGGCCGGGAAGTGATCACCCGCAGCTGGCCGCTGCAATCGCCCGCAGCCCTGGCACAAAGGGAGTTGCACATAAATGACAATAATCTACAGAAAACTAAGAAAACGGCTACGCACACTACCATAGCGGGCGACAGCCTGATCGTACATCATGCCGGCATCGATTATTATTTCAGTCAGGCTAACGGGCAACTGTTACAACTCCTCACTCCCAAAGGAAAAATATCCCTGGGCGGGGGTCCGGTGCTCGCAGGCACAAAACAGGAACTGAAGCAGTTTACACCGGCTACTAACGGAGCTGACTATACGATTATGGCGAGATATGAAGGAAATGGTTTCCTCCAGGTTAAATGGACATTCAGTCCCGGTATGCCGGTACGACTGGATTACAGCTATTCCTTCAAAGGGGAAAGTCCGTTTATCGGTATCACCTTCCGTTATCCGGAAGAGAAAATAAAAGGGCTGGCATGGACAGGTCAGGGTCCTTACAGGGTGTGGAAGAATCGTTTAAAAGGACAACAATTTGGTAGCTGGTACAAAGCGTATAACAATACCGTTACCGGCGAAAGCTGGGTGTATCCAGAATTTAAAGGTTATCATGCCAATGTATACAAAGCCACGTTTAGCAGTGAGGAGCCATCATTTACCTTTTATACCGGTAACGCAGGTACGTTTTTACAGGTGTTCCATCCACAGGCGCCGGCAATTGGCAACCAAAAAACAGCCCCGGCATTCCCGGAAGGAGACATCGGCTTTTTGCAGGCCATCGCTCCTATTGGTAATAAGTTCCATGATGCCGCACAGATGGGGCCGCAAAGCCAAAGTAATATCATGCTGAATTATACGCCGGTAAGTGGTGTGCTATGGCTACAGGTAGAAAAATAACAACTTAAAAGCGCGCTACTTCAGGTTTCCCGGATCTGTTACAAAATTCAGGAAAGCATTGAACTTGGCATTGTACTTACGCTTGTCCAGTTTATAGTAGAAAGCGCCCCGTTTGGAAGAGAGTTTATCTTTGTCTTTCTGTTTTACGAGCAGCCCGGTGGACAATACTTTGCGGCTGAAATTACGTTTATCAAAAGTTACATCATATACTGCTTCATACAGGATCTGTAATTGCGGGATCGTGAACTTTGATGGCAGCAATTCAAACAGCAACGGGTGAATGGCAGCTTTATAGCGCAACTTTTCCAGGGCCATTTCCACCATATGACTATGATCGAAGATCAGGCCGGGCAGTTCATGCAGGGAAATCCATTCTGCATGATAGTTGTCGCTCAGCTGTAGTTTTGACTGGTTTATATCTATCAGGGTAAAATAAGCGATGGACACGGTGCGCTCCACGGGGTCGCGGTCGGGCTCCCCGAAAGCCAGAAGCTGCTCCATGTATACGCCTTCCAGGCCGGTCATCTGATGCAATACACTTGCAGCAGCTGTTTCAAAACTTTCATCAGGTTGCACAAAGCCGCCCATCAGGCTCCACTTGTTTTTCTCCGGCTCAAATCCGCGCTTGATCAGTAACAGTTTCAACTCTTGTCCATCAAAACCAAAGATGATACAATCAACTGCTACCAACATTCTTGTTTGCCCTGAATAACGTTTCATACCAGCAAGATTTATAATAACCCGGCAATTTAGGTTACCGTACTGACTTTAGAAAATATATTCCCCTTTACCGGCAGGTCAGGTAAAAAGCTGTTGCAACGCCGGATCATTATAATCCGTTACAAAAGCCCTGATGTTTGTATACTGCGCAAACTCTTCCCGTGTATGCATGGTAGTTAGTACCACTGCTTCCATACCTGCATTAAAAGCTGCTTCCACACCTTTGGGCGCATCTTCAAATACAATACAGTTGGCCGGTGCTACACCCAGTGCAGCCGCGCATTTCAGGAATACTTCAGGATCAGGTTTGCTATGGGCTACATCCTCTGCGCTAACCACTGCCTTAAAGTAATGCCGCAGTTCGAGGTTATCCAGCACAAAACCGATATTGAAATTATTGGCCGCAGAGCCTATCGCCAGCGGGATATTGGCGGCAGCCGCCTGTTGCAGGAAATCAGACAAGCCCGCAATCAGTTCAAGGTGTGGCCGGAATGCTTCCTGGTACAGTACTTCTTTTTCATGTGCGATGTCGTGCATCTCCTGCTGTGTAAAATGGTCCTCGCCAAAAACACGAACCAGCAACTCTTCATTTTTGCCATACATATGGCTTCTTACAACTTCCCGGCTCAGATCAGCACCCAGCCGTTTTAACATATTGTGCCATCCATCCAGGTGATATTCCATGTCATTGATCATGGTGCCATTCATATCGAAAATAAATGCTTTCATGGCGCGAAGATAAAAAAGAAAGAATTAGGAATTAAAACCACCTTCCAGGTAAGCATCACAGGTAAATATTTCCAATTCAGAGTATTTCCCTATATTTGGTCAGGCTACTTTACCATGTTATGAAATGCATTGCAACCCGCTGCATGCAATCCCGTTAAAATACAGCAATATGTAAAATCATTTGTTTAATTCATTCATCTGTTCAATCTATTATCGTGGTCAGTTGGGAGCGTAAGGCACTTAATTTTATTAATCAAACAAACCGCTGGAATAAGGACAAACACATATCCTCTTTTCTCGCCTTCAGTATATCTTTGCTAAAAAACCTGTTGCAGGCTGATATTGCCTTGCACCTGGAATTTGAAGATGAAAATACAGCGCGGGTGAAAGATGCTTCACCAGTGCAACTGAACAACCAGGTAGTTAATGCCGTACCTGTCAGAAAAATGCTCTACGACCATTCCTTTAAAATCATTTACTGGCCGGAGATCCCGCCTCCTCCTGAAAATATGTTTCCTGCGCTGCTGGAGGGTCTTTCTTCTGTGGTGATCATCCCCGTTTATGTAGAGCCACATCCCGGTGTGATCGTGCTGGGCTGGCGCAAGCCACAAACGTACCATAGCGACTTCCAGGACTGTATGGCATCTATCCGTTTACAGTTGAAAGAGATATTAACGCAATCACAGCAGCAGCTTCATTTCCGGGGTATAGCCGTTCGTTTTGACGCGATCCTGCAAGCGATACCCGATGCCATGGTATTTATCAACGATGAAGATGCCCAGGGATGGGTAAATCAGCAGGCCGCCGATCTGCTTTCACTTTCCGGTCCCGGCGAGCATGCTCCTGCCGTCCTTTCAGGGGCCATAGCACAGCTTCCCATCACATTCCGGGTTACCCGTCTCCCCGTTGTTTCGCAACAGGTAAATGGTCAATTGTTGATCATTAAGGAATAGACATTTACAACTTTTTAAAATTAAATTTGGAAAATAAACACTGTTCAGTATATTTGCAGTGTAAATATTGTTCAATTAAACAAGCGGATGTGGGTATAACCGAAAGAAAAGAACGCGAGAAAGCAGATATGCGCAGGCGCATTGTGGACGCTGCTATCGGGATGTTTGTGAAAGATGGGTATGAGAAGGTATCTATACGCAACATTGCGGATAAAATAGAATACAGTCCTGCTACACTTTATCTTTATTACAAGGATAAAGATGAATTATTATACGATGTACAGCGGGAAGGATTTGCGACCCTCAGTACAGAATTTGCCACAAAGATTACCCATAAGGATCCTTTCAAAAGACTGGAACAACTTGCCTGGGCTTACATTGAATTTTCCAGGGAGCATCCGGAGTTGTACGATCTCATGTTTATCATCAAAGCGCCAATGAATGCGGTAAATAAAGATGAAGATTGGAAAAATGGCGACCCTGCTTACGATGCATTGCACAACCTGATCAAGGAATGTATCGACAAGAAACTGATCCGGTTTAAAGATCCAACTGTAGGCGCTTTGTCCTTCTGGGCCTTCGCACATGGCTTTGTTAGCCTGGACCTGAGGTGCCGGTTCAAAGTTGCTGACATTGCGGAAGATGAAATGCAGAAAGTAGTAGATACCGCGATCAGGGAATACCTGCGGATTATCAAAGTATAACAACCAGTAGATCCAACATACATCAAAAAGCCTTTCGGGCTTTTTTTTAACAACATAATTAAACACTGTTCAGTATATCAACAACGATAACAAGCCCTTCCGGCTTTATTTTTTTCACTTTAAATAAACATCGTTCATTATGTCAACGATCATCACAAAAGAAGCGATGTTAACAGGCTTGCTCCTGGCAGGTTTCAACGCCTCTGCACAAAACACCGTGCTGGATCAATACATACAACAAGCCTTCAGCAATAACAAAGGGCTGAAAGACCAGCACTTTCAAATGGAGAAGGCCCTCTATGCATTGCAGGAAGCCAAAAGCCTTTTTGGTCCCAACGTTACCTTCCTGGGAAGTTATACCAAAACAGCCGGCGGCCGCACCATCGACTTCCCCGTAGGCGACATGCTGAACCCGGTGTACAATTCACTGAATCAGCTCACCAGCAGCCACCAGTTTAAAGAGTTGGACAACGTTTCTTTTCTCCTCAACCCAAACAACTTTTATGATGCGAAATTCAGGACCAGCCTGCCATTGATCAACGCTGAAATTTACTATAACCAGCAAATCAAAAAAGAACAGCTGACCCGGCAACAAGCATCCCTTAATGTATACAAACGGGAACTGGTACACGATATTAAAACTGCCTACTATCAATATTATCAGACATCACAGGCCGTAGCCATCTATAACAACGCATTGGTACTTATCAACGAAAACATCCGGATCAATGAAAGCATGGTCCGCAACGGTGTACGTAATAATACCGCTCTTTACCGCGCACAAACAGAGAAACAGAAGAATGATGCAGAGATCAACAAAGCGGTGAATGCCCGGAAGAATGCCAAAGCATATTTTAACTTTTTGCTGAACCGGTCACTCGATGAAAACGTGACCCTCGACAGTAACCTCCTGGTGATACCCGGTGTAGCCAGCGTAGCAGATATCAGCGGCCGCGAAGAACTCCTGGAATACAAAAGCGCCACTAACGTTTACCGGCTAAACGATAAATTACAGCGGACGTATATCATCCCAAAGCTCAGTACTTTTATAGATCTGGGCTCACAAGCCATGGGAGCCCGTTTCGACCATACTTCCCGGTATTATCTTTTTGGTATAAACCTGGAATGGAACCTGTTCTCATCGCATAAAAGTAAATACAGGATCAAACAGGCCGGGATGGATCTTCAATCGATCAATACCCAGGCTGAAAACACGGAAGATGCATTACGGTTACAGCTTTACCAGGCCGTTAATGATTACAGGACTGCCCTTCTCAATTTCACCACAGCGCAAAACCAGCTATCCTACGCGGAACGCTATTACCGCGACCAGCTGAAAGTATACAAGGAAGGACAACTCCTATACATAGAACTGGTGGATGCACAAAACCAGCTCACACAGGCGCAACTGCAGATTTCCGTAACACAGGCAGCAGTACAAACCGCCTACGCCAACGTGGAACGCGCACAAGCATCTTACAATATTGACAAATAATAACAACCGATAAATCTAACCACATGAAAAATACTTTGCTCCTTCTCCCCTTGTCACTGCTGCTCTTTTCCTGCGGTAACAAACCCAAGCCGGAAACTATAGACAATACAGCTATCATTCCAGTAAAAATAATGCCGCTCGAAAAACAAGGCGCTGCCTTATCCATCGCTGCTTCCGGGCAATTCACCACCGATGATGAGGTATATCTTTCTTTTAAAACAAACGGCATCATCAACAATATCCTCGTAAAGGAAGGCGACCCGGTACGCAAAGGCCAGCTGCTGGCGACGCTCAACCTCACAGAGATAGATGCACAGGTACAACAGGCCCAACTGGGATTTGAAAAAGCACAACGCGATTACCAGCGCACACAAAACCTGCACAACGACAGCGTTGCCACCCTGGAACAGCTGCAAAACAGCAAAACCTCCCTGGACCTGGCCAAACAACAGCTGGGAACGGCACAGTTCAACCGTAGCTATTCCGCCATACATGCCACACAGGATGGCTTTGTATTACATAAACTCGCCAGCACCGGTCAATACGTAACCTCCGGTACTGCCGTTCTTCAAACCAATGGCGCCCGCAACGCCCACTGGCTGCTACGTATAGGCGTCAGCGACAGAGAGTGGGCACAGGTAAAAACAGGCGATAAAGCAACGATAGAAACCCCCTCAATTCCGGGTAGCACCCTATCGGGGACGGTTACACGTAAATCGGAAGGTATTGATGCGCAGAGTGGCACTTTTATTATAGACATCCAGCTTACCGGCGCCATGCCCGCAGCCATTGCAGCAGGCATGTTTGGCCGTTGTCATATCACCGCCAGCGGCAACAACAGCAGCACTGCCTGGAGCATTCCCTACGCCGCCCTGCTTGACGGTAACGGCAGCAGCGGCTTTGTATTTATTACCAACGACCACAAAACCGCGCAAAGGATTCCTGTCACCATAGCAGGTATGGAAAAAGATCATGTACTGATCAGCGAAGGAATGGAACAGGCCAAAGCCCTCATCATTTCCGGCAGCGCATATCTCAAGGATCAATCACCCATCCGCATCATCCAATAACTTTTACTGCCATGAAAATATCTGAATACGCCGTTAAAAATTATCAGTTCACCCTGGTCATATTCCTCATGATCATCGTGTTGGGCATCACCACCATCCTGAATATGCCCCGTTCCGAAGACCCGGAAATGAGAGCGCCGCAATTTACCGTCATCGTAGTGTATCCCGGCACCAGCCCGAAAGATATGGAAGACCTGGTAGTAGACCCGCTGGAGAAAGATGTATATGGGCTGGACGATATTAAACGCATACGCACTTCCATCAGTGACGGCGTTGCGGTGATGCGCGTAGAATATAAATACAGTTCCAACGTAGATCAGAAATACCAGGAGCTGGTACGCGAAGTGAATAACAAAAAGAAAGATCTGCCCGCCGACATTTATAGTATAGAAATCAGGAAGATGGAACCTTCCGATGTAAACGTATTGCAAGTGGCGCTCATCTCTGAAAATGCATCGAGAGATAAGCTGCGGTACTACTCGGAAAAGCTACAGGAAGAACTGGAAAAAGTATCCAGCCTGAAAAATGTAAAACTACACGGTTTGCCGGAACAACAAGTGCGCGTAGAGTTGCAACTGGACAAAATGGCGCAACTGCATTTACCCATAAACACAGTGATGACAGCCATTCAGAGCGAAATGGGCAACATCCCCGGCGGCAGCATTGACGCGGGCGATAAAAGTTTCAATATAAAAACCAGCGGCAACTATCAATCACTCGAAGAAATCAATAACACGATTGTAACCGCTGCCAATGGTAAAAATATTTTTCTGAAAGATATTGCCAAAGTCTACTATGGTTTTGAAGATGAAAAATATTTCACCCGGCTGAACAGTCACCGCTGTGTGGAAGTTTCTGCCGCACAGAAAGCGGGTGAAAACATCAGCAAAACACAGCAGGCATATAAACCTGTTATAGAGAAATTTAAAAAGACCTTACCCGCCAACATCGACCTGGTACAGTATTTCGATCAGGCCGACGCGGTAAACAGCCGGTTGTCCGGGCTGGGGAAGGATTTTATCATTGCCATACTGCTGGTAGCCCTTACCCTGTTGCCATTGGGGCAGCGACCCGCGTTGATCGTGATGATCTCCATTCCATTGTCGCTATCCATTGGTATTGTGTTGCTGCAACTGTTTGGCTACAACCTGAACCAGCTGAGTATCGTAGGACTGGTAGTGGCGCTGGGTCTTTTAGTGGATGATAGTATTGTAGTAATAGAGAATATAGAACGATGGATGCTGGAGGGCCACAGCCGGATGGAAGCCACGCTGAAAGCCACTTCACAGATAGGGATGGCGGTAGTTGGCTGTACGGCAACGCTGATCATTGCTTTCATGCCGATTGTATTTATGCCGGAAGGTAGCGGAGATTTTATCCGCAGCCTGCCGCTGGCAGTCATCTTCAGCGTACTGGCATCTATGGCTGTATCATTGACAATCATTCCTTTCCTGGCCAGCCGCCTGTTGAAAAAGCATACCGGTAACCCCGAAGGCAACATCTTTATGCGGGCGCTCAAAAGATTGATCCATGGCAGCTATGCACGCTTACTCGACAAAGCATTACAGCGTCCTGTACTCACCATCCTGGTATCGTTGCTGATATTCGGCGCAGCTATCGGTCTCTTTCAACTCATCGGTTTTGGCCTCTTCCCTGCTTCTGAAAAGCCGCAGTTCCTGATCAATGTAATAGCACCGCCACAGTCAAACCTCCAGTACACCAATAGCATTGTGCAGCAACTGGAGAAAGAGCTGCAGCAGGAAAAAAGCATTAAATTCTTCGCCAGCAATATCGGTAAAGGCAATCCCCGTATCTATTACAACGAGATGCAGGAAAATGAACGGAGTGACTATGCACAGATCTTTGTACAACTGGATGAACATACCAGCGTAACAAATAAGATGGCGCTGATAGAATCGCTCCGTAAAAAATGGACACCTTATCCCGGCGCTAAAGTAGAAGTAAAGAATTTTGAACAAGGGCCTCCCGTTGTAGCACCTGTGGAAGTCAGGCTGTTTGGCGATAACCTGGATACCCTGCGTACACTGGCCGGCAACGTAGAAAAGATGTTGGAGAAAACACCTGGCGCCATGTATATTTCCAACCCGGTGAGCAACATGAAGTCTGATGTACGTGTACATATTGACCGGGAAAAGGCGCAGCAGCTAGGCATTCCAACCGCCAATATCGACCGCTCTGTTCGTTTAGCCGTTGCCGGTATTAACCTGGGCAGATATAATGACAGGAATGATAACGATTATGACATCCTGCTCACGAAACAAAAAACGGGTACGCCTACACTGGATGTATTCCGGGATCTCTTCGTAAACAACAACCAGGGTACGGCTATTCCCTTATCGCAGGTGGCTGATCTGCGGTTGGAAACATCACCGCTCAGTATTCATCACCAGGAAAAGAACCGGGTGGTAGCAGTGGGCGCCTTTGTGAAAAAAGATTTCCTGGTTGACCGGGTTATCACGGATGTAGTAAAGCAGATGGATGCGATGAAACTACCGGCGGGCTACACTTATGAGATGGGTGGTGAAGTAGAAAGCCGGAAAAACTCTTTCGGTGGCTTCATGAGCATTATCATTGTAACCATCTTCCTGTTTGTTGCTGTACTGGTACTGGAGTTCAAGACATTCAAAAGTACGTTGATCGTATTATCCGTTATCCCGCTGGGGATTGTGGGGGCCGCTGTTGCTTTATGGATCACCGGTAATTCCTTATCGTTCATGGCCATTATCGGCCTGATCGCATTGGCCGGGATAGAGGTCAAGAACACCATTCTGCTGGTAGATTTTACCAACCAGCTACGTATGCAGGGTAAGTCACTGGAAGCGGCTATACGTGAAGCGGGTGAAGTACGGTTTTTACCAATTGTACTGACCTCCTTAACGGCTATTGGCGGACTGATCCCCATCGCTATCTCTACCAATCCGATGATTGCCCCGGTAGCCATCGTACTGATTGGCGGCCTCGTCAGCTCTACGTTATTGTCGAGGATCGTTACCCCTGTTGTGTATATGATGATGCCCCCGCGGGTCGACCAGGAACACAGGATTTTAGAAAGATTACCTGATTGATCTTTTGTTGTTTATATATTTATATAAAAGATTAAATTGATTTCTTGCTTTTCATTTATTTATATAAGAGATTAAAAAGATCAATCAACAAAAACACCCAGCAGGTTGATCTTTTTAATCTTTTTAATCCTGGTAATTCTTACATTTAGGATCAGTTTTAACCACACCATCCTTTTGAAAAATAGATTCTTATGAAAAAAATCCTCCTGGCATTTTCGGCTATGCTACTGATCGTAGTATTTAGTACGCAGTCCTCACAGGCTCAATTGAAAAGGTTTAGTATTGGCCCTTACCTGGAAGCAGGTGGCCCCACCGGTGATTTCAGCAAAACGCATAAACCAGGTTACGGTATCGGCTTAGGTGCAGATGTAAAACTGATTGCCGGTTTAACAGCAGTAGGTTCTGTGGGCTTTATGTATATGAAAGGTAAAACGATTTCCAATGGCACCATTGATGTACCTTCTGCCAAAGTAATCCCGATCCGTTTGGGTCTGCGCTATACGCTTATTTCCATCCTTTATGTGAAAGTAGAAGGCGGTACCGCCCAATTTACCGGCGATTACAATCAGGGCACCGGCGCATTATTCGCTCCCGGCTTGGGCATCCGCATATTGGGCCTCGATGTAGAAGGCAAATACGAAGCCTGGTTTAAAGATGGTACCCATGGGTTCTGGGGACTGAAAGCAGGATATAATTTCTAGCAGGGGCTTGAGGAAATAAGAAGATTTACGAATTTTTTGATTTACGAATTTAGGGATTTGAAATGCAGCGGATATATAGGCATATATGGTTATCTGCGCTGTATTTCAAATCCCTAAATTCGTAAATCAAAAAATTCGTAAATACTAAAAAAACGTTGCCGTCCAGGTTCTTTCAAATTTTTTTCCGGGAGATAACCGGTTGATGCCTTCCTTTTCTCTCAGTTCACCTGTTGCTGCTACGCTATCGGCGATACCACACCAGGGTTCAATACAAACGAAGTCCGCATCTTTGGCTGCCCAGATGCCCATATAAGGAAAGCCTTCGAAGGCCAACGTGAGGCCATGCGGCGTACTTTTGCTCTTAATGCTGATAGCTGTTGATGCGAGCTGTTTGAATACCAGCGCATCTTCATAAAACAAAGATTTATGCAGCGGCAACTCGTGCGTATGCTGTAACATAGGTTGCGGCGACAATCCAATTTGTCCTGTTGTGGTCACCGGCCATCTGTCGGCATTTTCTTCCTTATTAAAATAGAGGTAATAATCTTCGTAGGTAGTACCTTCTACCAGCGGTACATTAAAAGCCGGATGGCCTCCTACGGAAAACAGCAACTCCTGCTCATCCTTATTTTCTACCAGGTAGGTTACCTGTAGCTGATCATCCTGCAAAAGATAGGTGATGCTAAATGCAAACCTGAAAGGGTATACCAGCCGGGTAGCTTCATTATCGGTCAGCCTGAACGTAACGTAATCGGTGCCCTGTTCCGTAACGGTAAAAACCTGCTCCCGTGCAAAGCCATGACGGCCCAGCGTATAATCATCTCCGTTATAATGATAAGTCTGCTCTTTTAGTGCGCCGACAATCGGGAACAGCGCAGGGCTTTTTTTACCCCATATGGCAGGATCCCCGTTCCATAAGTATTCCAGGTTAAAATCCTTACTGAAAATATGCTCGAGTTCCGCCCCCTTCTCAGTCAGCGATACCGTTAGTTTTTCGTTGGAAATCTGTATCATAACAAAAAGTTAATGCGAATAGTGATTTGTTGGTTGATGATGAATGCTGACTTTTTATTTGCAGCGAAGATAGGTTGTAATTTAGAATTTTACTACCGGGAGCTAACCTGAGGGGAACAAATTCGTGCTGGAAAGCCCTTACCTTTGCAGGATATACTAACAGCAAAAAACGGAGACATATATATGGAATCATTAAAAGGAAAGAAAGTACTTATTACCGGTGGTGGTAAAGGGATTGGCCGTGCAATAGCGGTGGCGCTGGCGCATGAAGGGGCAGATATAGGCCTGATGGGCCGTAGTGCAGGCCCGCTGGAAGAAGTAGTGAAAGAAGTAAGCAGTCTTGGCGTAAAAGCCGCCTATGCGGTGGCCGATGTATCATCCATAGATGCGGTGAATGAAGCGGTGGCGCAGCTGACCAAAGAGCTGGGTGAAATCGATATCCTGATCAATAATGCAGGCATTGCCGCCTTCGGGGGCTTCCTGGAACTGTCGCCCACCCAATGGGAACAGATCATCCAGGTAAACCTGCTGGGTGTTTATTATGTTACCCGCGCCGTGTTACCTGGCATGATTGAAAGGAAAACAGGTGATATTATCAATATAGCTTCTACTGCCGGTCAGCGTGGTGCGCCCCTGACCAGTGCTTACAGCGCCTCCAAATTCGGGCTGCTGGGCCTCACTGAATCCCTGATGCTGGAAGTAAGGAAACACAATATCCGGGTGAGCGCCCTCACGCCAAGCACCATTGCTACAGACATGGCGAAAGAACTTAAACTGACGGATGGTAATCCCGAAAAGGTATTGCAGCCGGAAGACCTGGCGGAATTTGTGGTATCCCAGCTGAAGCTGAACAGAAGAGTGCTGGTGAAGTCAGCAGGCTTATGGTCTACCAACCCATAATAGCAGGACCTGTTAAAGAAAACATGACGGCGTAGGATACACCTGATCTACAGGTGTATCCTACGCCGTTTTTACAACGTGACCCTTTCTCTCGACAATGCGAACCGCACGCCAAATACAGCCAGGATATTATTTACCTTATCAAAATCCTTCCCGAAAGAAGCCACTGCAAAGAAGCTGTCACTGATCATAAAGTTAGCCACCAGTGCCAGCCGGTCGTAGTTGACATGGGTATCCAGGTGCTGCCTGTTTACGTATTCAGCAGACAGGTCGAAGCGGCCTTTCTGATAGTTGACGGCCAGTCCATAGTCGAGCAGGTTGCTGTCTGCCGGCGTATTGCTTCCCCAGCTGTAACGTCCCAGGGCAATAAAGTCCAACGGAAACTTATCAGGCGCCCAGCGGATATTGGTCCACAGGCCGGAGCGGGACGTAGACAGGTTTTTGAATGTACTGTTAGGGGCATTACCCACAACAGCACCGGCCAGCTCCACAATCACGATCCCTTTATTCCTTTGCACATCAAATAGAGCGCGGAGTTCTGCGTTCTTCTGCGCAATGGCGGTAGTATCCAGCAGGGCCGGATCTTCCACAGCCAGCAGGTCGGCGATCTCCTGTTTCTTTTTGAGCATGGCCTCCCGGTTCCTGCGGTAGTAGAATTTGAACACCTGGGTCCTGAAGCCTGCAGACAGGTTGGTACTGGTATCCGTTTTAAAGGTAGCGGCAGAGATGTTGAAAGTCTGCAATACCGGGAACCTGTTATTCAGGTACTTCTCAAAGGTAAGCCGGGGTTTATTCGTGAGCCAGAATGGGGTTACATCCACTGCACCGCCCTCCCACAGGTTGATCAGGCTGATCCCGAATGCTTTGGGATTAACAGGCTTGTCAATAGCTGCGGGTGCCTTGCCCGCCAGGATAAACCCCGGCGCCGTTGGCATAGCCATGTCCGTTATCCCAAGTGTATCTTTCATCTGCCCATAGCTCAGGCTGGCTGCAGTTGAGAGCAGCAGGAGCAAAACAAATCTCTTCATTGTCTATTTGAAATTAAAATCCAGGAGAAACGAAATAATATCGCCATCTACATTAACAGCATCCTGGTACATGACTACGTTAGGCTTACAGGATTCAAAATAACAGGTAACCACCATACCATTTGTGAGCACATTTGCATCCAGGATATTGGTTGTTATTTTCAATACTTTACCCCGTAAATCACCGCCATTTCCCAGGTTCAGGTTACGGATCTCGCCTTTTGCCAATACGTTTGCTGCTTTATCAAAGCGAACAACACTGGCGCCTATCTGGGCATTACCGATACTGATAGTCAGGATCACATCGGATGCCGCGTTAACGGTAAGGTCGACGTGTTCCTTTCTCTTCTTAATAGCCATAGGTTAGTATGTTACACTTGCTAAAATAGGCGCTTGCTGCGCATTGTATATACGTTATCTGATACCGCTCAGCCAACCGGCAATAAAAAGCAGTACTTCTTTCCTGTTCACCTCATTATGCAGTTCATGATAATCTCCTTCCCATTCCTGGTAGCTGAGCAGGCTTGCCGGCGCACGTTCGGCAAACAGGCGGGAGCCTTCCACTGCCGTAAACTCATCTGCACTACCATGTATCAGTAAAGATCTTATTTGCAGCTCACCGGCATGTAACAGGCACCAGGCGCCGTTCCGGATCATATCATTTGCGAGGCGGAGGCTCAGTTTATCGTGCCGCAGCGGATTGCGGCGGAATTTTTCCACCGCTTCCTTGTCATGGGAAATTTTGTTGATATCCAGTCCCTGGTTGATGCGTACATCGGGCAGCACGCCACTGAGGAAGCGCAGCAAGCCCCTGAGCAAAGCTCCCGGGCGTCTGCCAACAATCAACGCCGGCGCGGATATAACCGCCGCCTGGATAGCAGGTTCCCTTTTCAGCAAAAAGCCTGTGAGCACGCCGCCACCCATACTATGACCATACATCACCACCGGCTTGTCGTACAATTCTTTTACATGGTCCAGGTAGTCCTGGAGGTAATCAAACATAAATTCAAAACCCGGTGAAGCGCCTCTTTTACCATCGCTTTTACCGTGTCCGTAGTGATCGATACCTGTTACAGCAAAGCCCTGGCCACTAAAAAACTTTGCTACATGGTCATAGCGGCCTACATCTTCCCCAATACCATGGACAATGATCATCACCCGGCTGAAGTTGTCGGGGATCCAGTTGATGCCATGAAAGCGCGTGTGTTGTGCTGACCAGTAGAAGTCATTCATATCAACGAATATAAACATTATTCAAACTCAAATTACCCCTCTCTATTAACGCTGATTTTATATTTTTGCGTCCATATCTATCAACATAAATATTCAGCATGCACAAAAATGTTACGGCTCAGCCGGTGTACAGCATCCCTTTGAGTTACCGTAGAATGGAAAACCTGCATATTGTTTTCTGGCTGCTCAAAGACATCAGCTGGTGCATGATATGGAAGCCGCTGGGAATAGCGATGATTTTCCCTACCCTGATTATTTCCATTGTCATTGCATGGCGCACCAGGCAGTATATGTCTGAGCTATGCCATAATGTAGCCATCACCGTATGGATAACCGCCAACTCTTACTGGATGATCAGCGAATTTTTACATTTTGATGAACAGGTGATTGTGGGAGAGATCACCTACAGATACCTGGCACTGATCCCGTTTATTACCGGCATATTGATCCTGGCGTATTATTACCTGTATTACCAGCCAAGACATAAGGACGAAACGGAGATCGTGGAGTAGACTATCATTGCTCAAAATACTTCATCAGGTCGTCCAGCTTCAGGTGCGGATGCGCTTCCATCAATAGCTTCACTTTATCTGCGTAGGTGCGCATAAACTGCTGATGCTGGCTGCTCCGCGGATTAAACGGCCGGTGTTGTGCTGCCCTGTTCAATTCCGTGATGGTATGCAACAGTGCCTGATCACCGGTATTTATACAAGCTTTCACCACCTGCTCCCATACGTAGTTCACTGCGGTGGCATTGGGATGTACCATATCATCTTTATAAAAACGATAATCGCGCAGGTCATCTATCACCAGCTCGTAAGCCGGGAAATAATAGAGACGGGAGAATTTATTTACCAGGTGATGTACCGCCTGTAGCAGAATAGCTTTGCTGAGATTATTTTCTACTACCCCATCCCGGATATAACGGACGGGGCTAACGGTAAAGAGTATATTAATTTTACGGTTGCGGAAAAATAAACGGTGCATCACATTGTCCAGCGCCGTGATCACTTCTTCTGCGGTCAGCATCCTTTTGTAAAATGCGGTTGCAGGCACTTTGTGACAGTTACCTACGATGCGATTATTTTCTTTCAATACATATGCATGTGCGGAACCCAGCGTCAGGATCAGCCAGTCGGCCTGCTCCATACTGCGCATAGCGGTGGCCTGTGCAGCGTTGATCCCATCCAGTGCAGCATCTGCGGTAAGTGCAGAAAAACGGCTGTGATGGTCCCAGCTGTTCCAGGTATCATTATGTTGGAAGAGGTCTTCTTTGGTATATATTTTTCCGTCGAGATAAGTAGTCAATGCCCTGGTAATGCTCAACGGGTTGTAGAGGATGCCATGCGGGTTGATCACAGTATTAAACCGGTGTTCCTGTAGTTTTTCGCCTATTTCTTCTGCAAAACAGGAGCCCATCAGTAACAGTTCATCGCTGTACCGGATAGCAGGTTCCAGTGGCGCCACGGGAAAGCTTAAATGAAATTGCATGTATTAATCTTTAAAAACGGTGTCTGCCAGCAACTGTGCGGTTAGCAGGGCAGCCATATCCAGGGTAAGTGGTTCCTGGTACCTGTGACAAAAAGCAATCATATTTTCGGTGGCCAGATTGCCTACCAGTTCATCTTTCGCCATCGGACAGCCGCCTATTCCTTTCAGGGAACTGTCAAACCGTTTGCATCCCTGATGCCAGGCAGCCCTTACTTTCTCTTCCCAGTTAAAAGGAGCAGAATGAAAATGCGCGCCTATTTCCACCCCTTCATAGGCAGGAACCAGGTATTTAAACAGGTCGGTGATGATCTGCGGATTAGCCATACCAACGGTATCTGCAAGGGAAATGGTGGTGATCTCCATCTTTACCAGTTCATCTACCCATTGTAATACAATTTCAGGGCTGTAGGGGTCTCCATAAGGATTACCAAAGCCCATGGAAATATATACGACCAGCTCTTTGCGGCTCTTGAGACACAATTCCTGCATGGTATGCACCTGCTCCAGGGATTCTGCGATTGTTTTATTGGTATTTCTCAGCTGGAATGTTTCTGAAACAGAAAAGGGGAAGCCCAGGTAATCAATCTCATCGTAAATAATGGCTTCTTCTGCACCGCGTACATTTGCTACAATAGCCAGCAGCTTACTTTTCGTATCATCCAGTTGTAATCTGGGCAATACATCTTTTGTATCTGCCAGTTGCGGAATAGCTTTGGGAGATACAAAACTGCCAAAGTCAATGGTATCAAAACCTACTTTTAACAGGGCATTCAGGTATTTCACCTTTTCATCCGTACTGATCATCCTGTGCCATCCCTGCATTGCGTCCCGTGGACATTCAACTAGTTTTAGCATGAGAAGCCGGTTTAAGACTATATTCTTTGTTTCATTGCTTCGTACAAAATAATGCCGGCGGCTACAGAAACGTTGAATGATTCGAAATCGCCTGCCATGGGTATACGGAACAGCACATCTGATGCTTTGATGAGGGCCGGGTACACGCCTTTGTCTTCAGACCCCATAATCACCGCCACCGGTTCTTTCAGGTCGCAATCATATAATTTCAACTCCGTTTCCATTTCGCTGGCCAGTACTTTAATGCCGTTGAGATGGAGGGTGTCAATGGCTTTGAGCAAACTGTTCACGCGGCACACCGCGATCTTTTCCAACGCGCCGGCAGAGGATTTCACCGCTTCCTCATTGAGGGCGGCAATGCCTTTGTCGGGGATAATGATGGCCTGGGCGCCGCAACAAACTGCGCTGCGGGCGATGGCGCCGATATTGCGGACATCGGTGATGCCGTCCAGGATCAGGAACAAAGGTGTTTGCCCTTGCTCAATTACATGAGAGATCACGTCCTGTAAGTCCAGGTAGGTTACATTGCCGGCGATGGCGATGATACCCTGGTGACTGGCTTGTGTAAGCCCGTTTAGCTTTTCAACAGGTACGATGTTAATGGGAATATTGTTGGCTATAGCCAGTTCTTTAATCTGCGGAATAATGTCGCCTGTAGCCGTGCGGAGCATAAAGATACGCTCGATAGGCTTGCCGCTGTTAAGGGCCTCTATCACCGGCTGACGGCCAATAATCAGCGTTGATTGCTTTGGCCGCAGGCTCGCGAACCTTTTAGGGCCAGCACCGCCCTCTCTTCTGTCTCCTTTGAAACCGTTATTAAACTTCCTGTCCATTTGCTGCAAAGATGCGGTTTTTCTCTTAAATCAGCTCTCCTTCCAGGAGCATCAGCTTTATTTTCTGTATGGCCGCTACGGAAAGTGAGTCGGTGATTGTATAATCTTTTACCATCTGGTAAGCGGCTTCAAAAGGAACTTTTTTTACCAGCAGTTGCTCAGTGTCTTCCGGTTCTGCTGTGCGCTGCTCCAGTCCGCGGGCCAGGAACACGATGCCTGATTCATCCGTAACGGAATTGGAAGTCTCCATTTTTGTGATCACCTCCCAATGTGCAGCGACGAGGCCGGTTTCTTCCAGCAACTCCCGCTTTGCGGTATCCAGCGGGTCTTCTCCTAGCGGGCCACCACCTTCGGGGATTTCCCAGCTGAATTTATTTAATGGAAAACGGAATTGTCCGACGAGATAGATATGGTTATTTTCATCCAGTGCCACTACGCCTATTGCCAGGTTCTTGAAATGAACCACGCCATATATCCCCGCACCACCGGCAGGATTCAGCCCTTCATGATGTGTAACACGGATCCAGTTATTATCATACCTGATTTCGCTGGCATGTATTGTCCAGGGATTTTTTGTAATATCCATCTTACAAAGAAAAGGAAAATCTTATTACAACAGGGGCTGATAGTAATAGTAAGAATTGGTATCTTTTTTAAAACCTTTCGCTTCATACAATTTCTGTGCACCGGTATTAGCAATGTAAGTTTGCAACATCACCCAGGCTGCACCTGTTTTCCGGCCATGTGCCGCCGCTGCATCTATCAACGCACTGCCGGCTCCCCTGCCACGGTGCTCTTCCAGTACATAGAGGTCATTCAGCAACCAGCCGCGCTTCATACCCAGCGACGTAAAGATGGGATACAACTGGGTAAAACCGATGATCTCATCCCCCTGCATCACCACAAATATTACACTGTCTTTCTTTTCTATTCTTTCCGTTATAAAAGCAAGCGCGCCTTTATAATCGGGGGACTGATCATAAAAACCGCGGTATGCATCAAATAATACCGCCACTTCATTGGTATGCAATTCCGTTGCCCGAATAACTTCCATAAGATCCTGTTTTATTTACTTACTCAATTTAACCCTTTTAAAAACAAAAAAAATGCTCCTTCCGGTAAAAACCGGGGCGAGCATTTGTCTTTTAACTTCTACCTTAAAATTCTTACTGTACCTGTTTATTTTTATTGAATGCATTATTGACGAGATAAACACCGATTATCGTAACCAGTGAACAAAATCCCATGAGCCAGGTGAGATCTTCTTTTAATATTATCCATCCCAGCAATACGGCTACTATAGGGTTGATGTAAGCATACACGGATACCAGCGAAGGAGGCAGGTTATTTAATGCATACACATAAGCTGAATAAGAGAGAATAGATCCAATGAAGATCAGGTATAACAGGCTTTCCCACAACTCGGTGGTAAAGCTGGCTGCTTCCAGGTGTTGCCCCAGGAATAAAAACGATATCAACAACATCACGATGCCACTGAAAAGCATCTGAAACCCTGCACCGAAAAGGTAGTTCACCCCCAACGCCCACTTGGCAGTGAGTACGGAACCTAATGCCCAGAAGATGGAAGCCAGGATTGTCAGCATAATCCCGAACCTGAATTCAGGATTCATCAGGCTGGACAAATAAGTATAGAAGATGCCGGCCACACCTGCAAACCCCAGCAACATCCCCACGATCAGCTGCACACTCAGTTTTGTACGCTTCACCAGGAAAAGGCTGAAGATCGTGATCCAGATAGGTACCGTTGCACCAATAATGGCCCCGAGTCCACTTGGAACATATTGCATCGCCCAGGTCATCAAACCATTACTGCCACAAAGCATGATCAATCCCATTATAAATAGTCTCGACAACACTTTTTTCTCTGGTAACTTATATCCTTTCAACAAAAAGAATCCGGTTAATAAAAGTCCTGCAACGCCTTGTCTTATTCCCGCCAGCATCATACCATGTATATGCCGTACGCCCACCCTGGACGCGAGATACGTTGTTCCCCAGAAAATACTTACAATGGCCAGCGCGAGGTAAGCATTCATATTTGATTTACGCATAAGGCTGTTGATTCATCATTGTTGCTACTACTTCTTTCATGGTCTGATATGCTGCTACGGGTCAAAATTGAGACAAATAATGATATAAAAACAGATGCAGTTTTGCGTATTTCGGGCAGATCAGATTTTTTTCCATGAAAAGATGATTATAGCAGACCGGTAAATAAATCGGTGCGTTCATGTTCCAGGAGCCAGCGTTTACGCCATAAGCCGCCGGCATAACCGGTTAATGTACCATTGCTGCCAATAACACGATGACAGGGAACAATAATAGCGATACAGTTTTTACCATTGGTAGTACCTACAGCGCGGATGCTTCTGGGGTTGTGGATACGATGTGCCAGCTGTTGATAAGAAATCGTATGTCCGAAAGGGATAGCCGTCAGCTGCTGCCATACACTTTGTTGAAATGCAGTACCGGGTTGATAAAGGGGTACTTCAAATACTTTCCGTTCGCCTGAAAAATATTCATGCAGTTGTTGGGCACATTCGAGTAACAAACGTGGTGGCAATGGAAAGTCGGTAGCCGGTTCATCTGTAAAAGAAACGGCCTGAATAAATTCATCTGTACCGCTGATCAGTAGCGGCCCTAAAGGAGTGTCAATACGAAGATGCGCAACTTCCATAAATAAATTATTGGGGTATTAAAGATCGCCAGAGATAAAAAGTAGCATATGCCGCATGCTGTTTCCACTGGTGTGTGTAGGTAAGCAGCTCCGCCATGGATGGTTTGGCCGCCAGTTGCAACTGATACCTGATAGCATTGTGCAACCCTACATCTTCCAGCAGCATGGACTGTGGAAAACGGCTATACTTCATCAGCACATAATTGGCTGACCATTTACCGATGCCTTTCAGTTTGAGCAGGTGTTCAAGCGCCTCTTCATAAGAAAACGCCGCCAGCCGTTCTCCATCCAGCCAGCCGGTGGTGATGGCTTTTGCTGTTTCAATCACATACGATGCTTTACTGCGGGAAAACTGCATCGGCCTCAGTGTATCGGGTGTTAATGCTGCAATTACCGCCGGGCGCGGATACAAATAGTAATCGGCACCATCTACTGCTGCATGAAAACCGAAAGTATGAATAAAACGTTGCCGTAATGTATAAGCGAAAGTAAGATTGATCTGTTGTCCGATGACGGGCCAGCTGATGGCTTCAAACAAATCCGGTAGCCCCACGAGTCGTAATCCGTGGTATTGGGTTGTGAGTGCGGATAAGATGGGATCGTTGCCCGCAAAATCATAAAAGGATTGCAGATCTGCATCCAGGTCCAACCACCGGGTAACAAACGCCCGGATTTCATCTTCCGGAAAAACTTCTCCCAAAGGTGCTATAACAGTGGCTTCCAGGTAATCATTATGTGCGCCGGGCACCAGTTCAATTACTGCCGGCTCATCGCCCACCAGGATCATTCTGCGTAACTTTCCGTCTATGATGTAATGCAAACATTCCTTGTCAGACCTTCCCAGGTAGCAAAGACATTCCTGAAAAGAAAAGTTGGCAGGATCATGCACCGGAATTCTAATCTTTTGCATAAACAAAAGTAAAGAAATGCAGGCACTTTGAAGAGAAACAAAGAGAGGTTCGCGCAAAATATTCGCTACAATCGGTCCCTACGGACCAATTGTAGCGAAGTAATTCTTTTATACCGGCTGTGTCCTGGTAGTTACACAAATCCTGTTCCAGCCATTTATAACCACAATAGCCATGATAATATTGCCCAGTTCTTTCTCTGTAAATATAGCAGCTGCAGCATTGTATACATCATCGGGCACATGTGTGGAAGCCAGCAGGGTAACTGATTCAGTTAGTGCGAGTGCAGCGCGTTCCCTGTCGGAATAATAGGGCGCTTCCTGCCAGGCTGACAAGCCGTAAATGCGTTGTTCTGTTTCGCCTCCTGCACGCGCATCTTTCGTGTGCATATTGATACAGAAAACACAGCCATTGATCTGCGAAGCACGGATTTTGATCAGCTCATATAATGATTTCTCTATACCGCTGTTCCTTACTGCGTTCTCCAATCCCAGCATAGCATTGTATAAATCCGGAAATCCTTTGGTGAGGTCCATTCTTGCTTTCATAAAATGTAGTTTGATAAAAAATTATGAATAATAGCTTGGTTCGCGTACGGCCTTGCTAAATGAATTACAAAATAACATCAAAAAAACACACTAAAACAGATACAGATTTACGTAATTTTGACCATAACAGATCATTTTTGGAAGATGAATAAAAATAAAGAATTCTTATATCTTCAACTGGCAGATAAAATAGAAAAGATGATTGGCGCAGGCGCCTATACTATTGGCGATAAACTCCCTTCTGTACGCAGTTTGCACAGGGAACACGGCATCAGTATCAGCACGGCCCTGCAGGTATATACACACCTGGAAAGGCAGGGCTGGGTGGAAGCCAGGGAAAAATCAGGATACTTTGTACAGTTTTCCCGGCAGGGGCTGCCCCAGTTGCCGCCCGTTTCCAACCCGGTACAAACCGCGTCGAAGGTACAGGTTAGTGAACGCGTGGCTATGATCAGGAATACTTCTTCCAACAAGCATATTTTTTCGCTGATAGGAGCATCGCCCGATACCTCATTGTTGCCCACCGCCAAGCTGAACAAAGCTTTGCGGCAGGCGGCGCGGGAAGAATCAAAAGCGTATATCCCTTACAGTGATGTTACCGGTTATGAGCCGCTGCGGCGGCAGATAGCCAAACTATCGCTCAATTGGGGCGGTGCTGTTACACCGGACCAGGTCATCATCACCAACGGCGCCATAGAGGCTGCCACACTCTGTTTGCGGGCGGTAGCCAAAGCAGGCGACACCATTGCCATTGAGTCGCCTACATTTTTCGGCTTGTTGCAGGCCATTGAAAATCTCGGTATGAAAGTGCTGGAAATCCCTACAGACCCGGTTACCGGTGTAAGCCTGGACAAACTGGAAGAAGTGTTCAAAAAGAAAAAAGTGCAGGCCTGCTTATTCATCTGCACGTATAACAATCCGCTTGGCAGCTGTATTCCAGATAACAGTAAAAAACAATTGGCGCAACTGCTGCATAAATACCATATCCCGCTGATAGAAGATGATGTGTATGGTGATCTTCATTTCGCGCCGGAGCGGCCTAAAACGGTCAAAACATATGACCGCGACGACCTCGTACTATATTGTTCCTCTTTCTCTAAATCACTGGCAGCCGGGCTTCGCGTCGGGTGGATTATCAACAGCAGGTATCATGAAAAACTCGCGCAACTTAAATTTATGTCGTCCGCCAGTACAGGATTACTGCCACAACTGTTGTTGGTGAAGTACCTGGAACAGCAACGGATGGACCTTCACCTCAAATCATTGCGGCAGGCCCTCAGCATACAATCCATGCAGATGACCAAGGGCATACAACAATCGTTTCCGGCAGACACGCGCCTCACCCGCCCTGCCGGTGGTATCAGTTTGTGGGTGGTACTTCCGCCGAAAGTTGATACGTGGGAGTTACACCGGAAAGCACTGGAACATCAGATTGCCTTTACACCCGGCGCACTGTTTTCCAGTCAGCCTAAATACAATAACTGTCTGCGCCTCTCCAATGCAACACCCTGGAACGATGACCTGGCCTGGGCTGTACAAACCCTCGGCAAACTGATCTGTAAACAGCTGAAATAACATCTCACAAAAAAAATAAAAAACAGGAGATAAAACAGATGCCATTTCCGTATTTTTGACCATATCAGATAATACCGCTCATGATAAAAACAGCAGATCATCTCTACCTCCAGGTAGCTGAAAATATAGAACAACTGATAGAAAAAGAAGTGATGAAGATGGGCGAAAAACTGCCCTCCGTGCGTATGCTGAGCAAGCAACAAGGTATCAGTTTATCCACCGCCTTCCAGGCTTATTACCACCTGGAAGGAAAAGGGCTGATAGAATCCAGGCCCAAATCAGGCTATTACATCCGTTATAATATGCGGCGCATGCCAGCCATGCCAAGCACCTGTCAGCCGGTAAAAAAAGCCAGCGAGGTAACCGTGAGCGATATGGTGATGGAAGTGTTCCGTCACATGAGCAATGACAGCATTCTGAAATTTTCTGTGGCTACCCCACCGGTAGAAATTTTACCGGCGGCAAAAATGGCCAAAGCGGTGGTACATGCATTGCGGGAACTGCCAGCCGGCGGTATCGGTTATGAAGAACTGCAGGGCAATGCCCTGTTACGCGGACAAATAGCGCGGATGTCTCTCAGCTGGGGCTGTGCTGCTACTGCTGACGAAGTAGTGACTACCAATGGCTGCATGGACGCACTCACGCTTTGTTTAAGCGCCACTACACAACCGGGAGATACCATCGCTATTGAAAGTCCGGCCTATTATGGCGCCTTACAGCTGGCGGAAAGCATGGGACTGAAAGTGCTGGAAGTGCCCACCCACCCCGTCACCGGCGTGGATCTCGATTATCTCGACAAAGCCATCCCGAAACACAAGATCAAAGCCTGCCTGTTTGTAACCAACTTCAACAACCCACTGGGCAGTTGTATGCCGGACAACAACAAAAAGGAACTGGTAGCCATGATGGAGAAATACGATATCGCGTTGATAGAAGATGATATTTATGGAGATCTTTACTTTGGCAAACAACGCCCTGCCTCTTGTAAAACATTCGATAAAAACGGGCATGTACTTCTTTGTAATTCCTTCTCAAAGTCACTGGCGCCGGGCTACCGCGTAGGATGGACCATGCCGGGGAAATACAAAGAGAAAGTATTGCGGATGAAACAAAATCATTCCATCGCCTGCGGTTCTCTGGCACATGCCGCTATCGGACATTTCCTGGAAATAGGCCGTTACGAATTTCACCTGCGCAACCTGCGTAAAACCCTGCACACCCAGAGTTTACGGTATGCGCAGGCGATCAGTGAATATTTCCCGGAAAGCGCGTGCGTAACCCGCCCACAGGGTGGTTGTGTATTATGGGTGGAACTGGACGATTCCATCAACACCTTCGACCTCTTTCAGCAGGCACTCAAAAACAAGATCAGTTTTTGTCCCGGTCGTATCTTCTCCCTGCAAAACCGCTACAATAACTGCCTGCGGATCAGCTACGGCAACCCGTGGAGTAAACAGGTAGACGACGGTTTAAAAACACTGGGAAAACTGATCCGCAAAATGAGCTAGGCACGCTTGCGGTAATTCAGGATAGCCACGCCATTCATCACCGCTGCATACGCCAGCATGATGAGCAGGTAGCCCTGGATCTGTTCCCAGCCACTGCCCTTCAGCATCACCATGCGGATTACCTTTACAAAATAAGCGATAGGATTAAACCAGGTAAGCACCTGCGCCCAATGCGGCATGCTTTCTACCGGTGTAAACAGGCCACTCATCAGCATAAAGATGATCACAAAAAACCAGGCGATAAACATAGCCTGTTGCTGCGTTTCTGTAAAAGTGGAAACGAGCAGGCCCATGCCCAGCATCACCCAAAGATAGATGGCGGCAAAAAAGAATACCAGCCAGATGCTGCCTACTATCGGCAGCTGAAACAGCAGTTTACCGATCAGCAAGCCAAAGGCCAGCTCAAACAAGGCGATGATCCAGAATGGAATGAGCTTGCCCAGTATAAACTGGTACTTACGTATAGGCGTTACATTTAGTTGTTCAATAGTACCTATCTCCTTCTCCTTTACAATATTCATCCCTGATAAAAATGCGCCTATCAGCGTTACCAGCACGACCAGGATACCCGGCACCATAAATATTTTATAATCCATCTGCGGATTATACCAGTTAGACCAGGTAATATCAATAAAAGCAGGCCCGTTTCGCTTATCCAGCGCCAGCCACGATGTACGCACCTCCTGGTTAAAATCACGGATGATACTATTGGCATATCCGTAAGCCAGCCCGGCTTTACTGCCGTTGATCGCATTCACCAGCAGTTGTAGCTGCGCTTTGTTTTCCTTTACAAGATCACGTTCAAAATGCGGTGGAATCACCAGTACAATATCAGCCTTGTCATCCGCAATATCTGCAAAAGCCGCCTGCTGGTCAAAAGTATGCCTGTGCAGCTTGAAGTAACCGGAGGCGGTCAGCTTGCTGACCAGCTGCCGCGACCAGGGCGAGAGATCCCGGTCTATAACGTCAATGGCTATATTTTTAATCTCGTAGTTAGCTGCGTAGGACAATACAATCAACTGAAGTACCGGCACGAGTACAATAATGCGCAACATCGCCTTGCTGCGGAAAATCTGCAGGAACTCTTTCTGTAATAAAAAAAGAATGGTACGCATCAGTTTAAACGGATTTTAAAGTTCTTGATACTAACCCCCAGGAAGAATACCGTCATACCGGCCAGCACGGTAGTTTGCAGCCATACATCCCGCAGGCCCGCCCCTTTCAGCATAATGTCTTTCAGGATGATGATAAACCATTTGGCCGGCATTATATTCGCTAACAATTGCAGTGGCCGCGGCATACTTTCCAACGGAAATATAAATCCTGACAATAATACCGTGGGCATCAGCAACCCCATCATAGAAGCCATCATGGCGGTTTGCTGTGTATCCGTAACTGTGGAGATAAGAATACCGAGCGATAAAGCCGTGAGTACAAACAACACACATTCCGCCAACAGCAATACAAGACTGCCTTTAACCGGCATCCCGAAAATCCATACGCCCATAGCGAGGATGATCAACGCATTGATGAAGGCCAGCAAGATATAAGGCATTACTTTTCCGATGATAATGACCGGTGGCGGCAATGGCGACACCAGCAATATTTCCATGGTACCCAGTTCTTTTTCGCGGGTAATAGTGATAGACGTCATCATGGCAGATACCAGCAACAGGATCAATGTCATTACCCCGGGCACGAACATGAAAACACTTTTCAGCGCAGGGTTATACAGCATACGTACGGTCGTGTCTATGGTAAGAGGCAGCTCCAACTGCTGGTTCAGCTCCTGCTGATAACTGCCGATAATAGCCGTCGCGTAGTTGAGTAGCGTGGTAGCGGTATTTGGGTCGCCGGCATCTGCGAGTAGTTGCAGCGGTGCTTTTCTCTGATGAAAGAAAGCCTGGCCAAATTTTGCGGGGATAACCACCACCATTTTTATATCCCCTTCTTTAAAGGCCGCTTCTATCTGGCTGTTACTTTGCAGGTATTGCGCAATTTCAAAATAACCGGAAGCCACCAGCTTGTCGGTAAGACGGCGGCTGTAATAGTCGTGCGACTGATCCAGCACTGCAATTTTTGCGCCCCTGATCTCATTGGTGATCGCAAAACCAAAAAGGATGATCTGCACCACCGGCATTCCGAACAGGATGAGCAGAGTGCGTTTATCGCGGAAGATGTGATAAAATTCTTTACGGACGAAAACCAGGAACTGCTGCATAAACAAAATTTTATTTTCCTCTTGCCAATTGTAAAAAAACGCCATCCATGGTGTCTGCCCCGTATTGCGCTTTCAGTGCTGCGGGTGTATCCAGTGCTTCTATCCTACCATCTACCATAATGGATACCCGGTTACAATATTCCGCTTCGTCCATATAGTGGGTGGTTACAAAAACGGTAACGCCGCTGTCTGCCGCCTCATAAATCATATCCCAGAATTGTCGCCGCGTCACCGGATCAACGCCGCCGGTTGGCTCATCCAGGAATACGATAGAAGGATCATGAAAGATAGCGACGGAAAAGGCCAGCTTCTGTTTCCAGCCCAATGGCAGGCTACCCACCAGCTGATCTCCCTCCTGCTGCATTCCCAGCTTCTGTAACAACTGCGTGGATTTATCTTTTATCTGCTGGTTACTTAACCCGTAGATGCCGCCATAAAAACGGATGTTCTCTTTCACGGTAAGATCTTCGTACAGGGAAAAACGTTGGCTCATATAACCAATACGTTGCTTCACTTTCTCCGTTTGCGTGTACACATCATATCCTGCCACAAAAGCCTCTCCGCTTGTGGGTTTCAGCAATCCACAGAGCATGCGCATGGCGGTTGTTTTACCGGCGCCGTTGGCGCCGAGGAACCCAAAGATCTCTCCGGGCTTCACTTCAAAAGTGATGGCATTGGTGGCGGTGAAAGCGCCGAACTTTTTGGTGAGTGACCTGGTGACGATCGGGTTCATATTGCCGGACTTAATGCCATGAAACAATCTTCAATACTGGCGGTGATAGGCATGATCTTTAATCCTTCGTGCTGTTGCTGTTGCAGGTATTGCTGTAGTTGCGGCAGGTCTGCTGTTCCCCGCTTCAAAGTAACATGCAGATACTCTCCAAAAGCGTAGCAGCTGGCTGTTTGCGGAAATGCGCGGACGCTGGTCAGCAACTGAAACATCTTTACAGCACTCACGGCCCAGATGGGTTGTGTAAAGCCGTTGATAATACCTTGCGGCGCATCTATTTCCATCAGTGTTCCCTGTTGCATGAGCGCCACCCGGTCGCACAATACCGCTTCATCCATGTATGGCGTGGATACGAGTACCGGAATACCTTTCTGCCGCAGCCCTTTCAGCATTTCCCAGAATTCTTTGCGTGATACCGGATCAACACCGGTGGTAGGTTCATCCAGGAATAGTACAACCGGTTTGTGTACCAGCGCGCAACACAGTGCCAGCTTCTGTTTCATGCCGCCTGACAACTGACCGGCCGGCCGTTTTTTAAACGGCGCGATCTGCTCATAAATATCTTTGATCAGGTCATAGTTTGCCGTGACCGTAGTTTTGAAGATGGTGGCAAAAAAATGCAGGTTCTCTTCCACCGTCAGATCCTGGTAGAGCGAAAAACGTCCGGGCATATAGCCCACCATTTTGCGTATAGCTTTGAATTGGGTGACTACATCCAGTCCGTTGACGGATGCCCGTCCTTTATTTGCCAGCAATAAAGTAGTCAGGATGCGGAACAGCGTGGATTTTCCGGCGCCATCGGGACCGATCAATCCGAAAAGCTCTGCTGGCTTTACTTCGAAGGAGACATCCCGCAATGCCTGCACATCACCAAAACTTTTAGACACCTGCTCAACGATAATAGGATTTCCCATGATTTATTTTTTTGCAAATGACAGTTCTGCCGGCATACCGATTTTGAGGCTGCCATCATTCTTCACTTTTACTTTTACGGCGTATACCAGGTTGGTCCTTTCTTCTTTTGTTTGTATGATCTTGGGCGTAAATTCCGCCTCCGCCGCAATCCAGGTAACGGTTCCCGGCCACTCCTTATATTTTCCATCGGGCATGTCCGTTAGTACGGTCACGGTTTGCCCCGGCTTTACTTCTCCCAGCTGTTCTTCTCCAACATAAGCACGGAGAATAATATCGGAGAGATCCGCGATCTTGTACAGGGCTTTGCCGTAGGTGACTACTTCGCCCCTTTCCGCATACTTCACCAGTACTGTACCTTTTACAGGGTTCACTACGCGCGACTGTGTAAGCTGATCGGTTACCTGTGCCACCTGCGCCTGTAAGGGCTGTGTTTCACTGTTGATACCACTTACCTGTGTTTGCAGGGAGGAAGCGAGCGAGCGGTATTGTTTTTCGAGGATCGCTATCTGCGCATTGATATCATCCAGTTGTTTGGGTGTGGCAGCGCGGGCTTTGAGCAGGTTGGTAATACGTTGCTGCTCTACCTGCTGACGGGCAATCTGTTCCCGGATCACCTGGAGCTGTGGCTGTGTGTCAGGGCGCTTGCTCAGCACGGCTTTTATGTTAGCCTGGAGCTGTGTTTTTTTGAGATGAAGCTGGGTAGAATCAATCCATCCCACGATGGTGTCTGCCGGCAGTACCATTCCTTCTTCCACATCAAATACCAATAGCTTACCGGTGCCTTCGGCGCCTACAATCGTTTCTACCGCTTCAAAATTACCGAAGGCGTCTGCCTGGTGTTTATTGGCTTTACAGGCGCCCAGCGCCATGGAGCAGAGTATCGCAATATGAAAAGCTTTCATGAATATATTGATTTAGTAACCACGGGTCAGTTGATAATTAATGAGTGCAAGGCTGAGTTGCAGCGCATGTGTTTTCTGATTGATGCGCGCCTGTGTTTCTGCGTCCAGGTCCTGTACGTATTCGTGTACGGTAATCACGCCATTGTCCAGTTGTGCGTTGGCGGCTTCTTTTACACGGATGCGCAGGGCGATGATGGCTTCATCTTTCTCCAGTATTTTTTGCAGCTGATCAATCTCTCCTTTTTGTTGCGCCAGTTGCACACGGGTGTTGAGCGAAAAGGTGGCCGATTGTTCTTCCACATTTTTTTGCTGTAAGGAGAGTACCTGCTGTTCGTTCCGCTGGTAGTGCCAGTTCCAGAGCGTCCAGTTAAAGCGGACACCTGCCATATAGAAAGGTTCAAAATCATTGCTGAGCATGTTCAGACCCGGCCGACCGTAACCTCCCTGTACAAAGGCGCTGATACGCGGGCGGGTGCGGGTGCCGGTAAGTATGGATTGTTGTTGCAATGTGTTGGACTGAAGATGAAACAGCAACAGTTCGGGTCTGCTGAGTGTATCCGTTGGCGTTATATCTGCCGCTGTGGGTATACTACGTGCAGCCACATCCGTTATAGGGCTGCCGGTCAGCAGCCGCAATACTTCGAGGTAAGCCTGCCGGGATGATACCGCTGTAATCTCCTGTTGCCGGGCTTTCAGCAGCTCCGCCTGCAACAGGTCCACGCTGGAAGGCAACACGGTGCCATAGTCAACGCCCGCCTGCATTTTTCCCAGCCGTTGGGTCAGATCTTTCTGCGCCAGCAATGCCACGTTGATATATTCGTTTGTGAGTAAAGTGTTGAAGTATACCTGTGTCACCTGTTGCTTTACCTTATACAATTCCACTTCCACCTGTTGCCGGGAAGTTTGCTGTTGCAGTGTTTGCAGGTCGCGTTGCCCACGGGTGGCGCCGCCGTCATAGAGCTGTTGGTTTACATCAATGGTGGCGCGGTACTGATCTTTGGGCAGGGAAGCAATGTTGATGCCGGGTAGTCTGATGGGGATCTCCGTCACATCCGACTGATACGATGCCTGGCCGTTCAGTGCAGCCTGTGGTAGCCAGGCATTGTTAATGTTCCTGGTTTGCACTTGCAGGATCTTATCCAATATCTGTTGCTGTTTCAACAACGGATAATTTTGCCGTGCCAGCTGCTGGCATTGTTCCAGTGTGAGTACGGTGGAGTCCTGGGCAGCTGCAGAAAGAGAAAACAAGAGCCAGATCCAGATAATGTTTTTCATACTTAACCATTAAATTTAACCATATAGTTAATACAAGAACAAAAAAATCAAGGTTGTAATGCAGCCATAATAAAATCGACGAGGAACTTCTTTCTATCTTCCATTATACGATTGTACTGTTGTTCGCTTATGCCGGAAACAACTTTCAGTAAAGGCTTTGCAGCAAAGGGAAAAATACACATGGATACAATATTCAACAGTAACTGTAGCGGATCGGTGGGTTTGATCTCTCCTTTCTCTTGCGCCAGCATTACTTTCGCTACAAATGCTTTTACATCCGGTGGATGGCCGGTTTTCCGGAAACGGTTCATGATACGTTCCGGGTTCTGATGAATTTCATTTAACACAAACATCGGCAGGAAAGGATTTTGTGTAAGATGTGAGAGATAATTCTCTACGATTGCTGCAATCATTTCCCGGAATGAAAGGTCAGATTTAAGTATCTGGCTGAGTACTTTGAAGATGCTGTTGGCCGCTTCTTCAAAGATGATTTCAAAAAGTTTGTCTTTGCTCCGGTAGTAATAATGCAGCATGGCTTTATTGATGCCGGCTTCATCAGCGATATCCTGCATGCGGGCGCCTGCGAGGCCCTTTTGCATAAATATTTTCTTTGCTGCTGCAATGATGAGCGCCTCCGTATTTTTCTCTGTGGCCATGTTAACTAATTGATTTAACCATTTGGTTAACGAATTTACAAACAAAAACGGAACAGTAAAATTTATTTTCTGTTCCGTTTAAATATTTGCTGCCGGACACCGGTATAACCCGGCACCCGGCAAGCAAAAAAATGGGATTCGCATACAATGGCAACTTACTGTAAATCAAAAAACACGATACGTTTATGTCGGTGTTAAATTAAATGGCGGACCGATCTTACCAACCTGTTAACCAATCGCCGGATGCACTATCCATCCGCCATTTATTTATATACTCCGCCTGTTATAACCCGCCTGACTAAAGGCAGAAAAGGACATCAGTATGGCCATTTCTGATGTTGTTCCCGTGTTACCAGGCGGAATGCTGGCCGTCATTTTCTCTTTAAACTATTAGCCGGCTATAACGGCTATGCACCTACTTAAACAACTGCTGTGTGTCGTCCAGGCCGGATTGGTTTGCTGTAAAACCTTCCGCCGGAAATCGGGGTGCGTGTACAGCCCGTTGTACTGCACCCGGATTACGACTGTCATTCCTACTTTTATCCTTCTTACCAAAAAAACTGCCTTGCTGCATATCCTGTACTGCTGTTAACGCCCGTGATAACAACTATGCTGTTCTTGCGCTGATCCATATTATATAATCGATGTATTTAAAAGTATCGATGTAATAAGGAGAAAAAAAATAGAGAAAAAATCCTCTATCCATCTATTTATTTAAAAGTATCGATGTATTAGCAGATAAAAAAAGCCGCTTACCGCCACCAGGGCTGCATTTCAGCTTAGTTTCAAAAAGAACATCGATAACTGTTTCATCATCTCTTTGTTCAATGTCAATTCCACAATCCTTCCACTTTTCACGGAGTTCAATACGCCGCTATCAACCAGGATCTTTACATGATGAGAAACCGTAGGTTGTGACAAAGAACAGAGACAACAAACATCCCCACACACGATCTTGCCCTTATGGGCTACTTCCATGATGATAGATAATCGATGCTTATCGGCTATGGCGTTTGCTGCTTTTTCTATAATTCCCACATCCATGGAACAAAAGTAATACTTTTTCTGAAACATCGAAATTTTTCGATGAATTTTTTTCAACCGGGTTCTTCCCTGGTTTTTATCTCCCCCATTCCTTATATCGCGGCTGATTTTATCCGTTCCGGTCAACAGAAAACCACAGATTTCCAATGGTTTATTTACGGATTGGTTAAGTACGTATATACGTTACCGTTATCATATGCATTTGTACAGCTGAAACAAACGGAATAAACAGTGTATGATACCCACCGCATGATCAGTTGTACCTGCAATTTTTTTCTTTATCTTTACGGGATTGCATGGTTGGTCCACCACTATACAATAAAATAAAATATGCAAACAAACTATTGCCCATGTACTTTATGAAAAAGCACCGATTATTACCTGTACTATTTTTTATTTTTGCTGGCTGCCAGGAAAGTAACGCACCTGTTGAAAACAAAACCGAAAGCGCACCCACTACCCTGGATGCACCAGCGCCAAACCCTGCATCAGCAACGGATGCAAACACCTTACAAATCACAGAACCATGTGCCATTTTTTATTCACCTGATTCCACCAAACTGGAAAAAATAAAAAAAGAAAATGGGGAGGAAGCATTTTATACCATCGCGGATGATAACCAGAATTATTTAACTGATTCCCGTGTTTTCCTGGAAAGCAAAGGTGTAAAAATTGTGGATGTAACGGATGGAATCATTAGTTTCCGTTTGAATAATGGCAGTACCACCGTTATTAATCTGAATGATGAAAAATACAGGTGGGAAGCTTTACTCTTCGATGGTAATGCGCTGCATAGAATGGACATCACGGATATAGAAAGTTCGTACAACAAATAAGGGAATTTTGGAATTTACGAATTTGGAGATTTCGGGATTTTGTTTGATGGAACCCGTTGAGTTTCAAACAAAACCAGGAGATCAAAAAATCAGAAAATTCCGAATTTCAGGAATTTCTGCCGCCGGAGTATTAATTTTAGCTTTCAAATCGACAAGCATTGAGTAAACCTATTATAGTAATAAAATTCGGAACGGCATCTATTACGCATACAAACGGCGACCTGGACGAGACGGTAATAGCCGGCATAGCCAGGCAGGTGGCGGAGTTACACGCAAACTATCATATTGTGCTTGTATCTTCCGGTGCAGTAGCTGCAGGCAAACAATACCTGCAGCACTACAATGGCAGCATCAGTGAGCGAAAAGCCGCTGCTGCCATCGGCAATCCTTTGCTGCTGAATAAATACAGCCGCTACTTTGCCCCTTATAGTATCCAGGTGGCGCAAAGTCTTTGTGAGCGGCAGCATTTTTCCAGCAGGGATCAGTTTTTACAGCTGAAGCGCACTTATGAAGAATTATGGGCCAGCAATATTATTCCCATCGCCAACGAAAATGATGTGGTGAGCAGCCTGGAGTTGAAATTCTCTGATAACGATGAACTGGCCACATTGATAGCTGTAGGCTTCGGGGCTTCCCTGCTGCTGTTCAGCACCTCTGTAGCCGGCGTACTTGATAAGTCGGGACAGGTAGTACCACAGATAGATATCATAGATCAAACGGCGCTTGCCCTGGCAGACAAAGAGAAATCCAGTCTGGGCCTGGGTGGCATGATATCCAAGCTTACCTTTGCGCGGCTGGCTACCCGCATGGGTATCAAAGTAGTTATATTTGGTATCCGTACAGATAACGGGATTCTCAATGCGATAGCAGGGAAAACCGGTACCTTGTGCTTACCGCAGCCCTGCAGCATGCCGGCACGTAAAAAGTGGCTGGCCAGCGGCAGCCTGGTTACCGGCAGGATACAGATAGATGCCGGTGCACAGCTGGCACTGGAAAAACGACATAGCCTGCTGGCAGTAGGCGTACAGGCAGTACTGGAAAAATTTGAAGAAGGAGAAGTAATAGAGATAGTGAATGAAGATAATATAGCCGTTGCCGTAGGCCGTGCAAAAATATCTTCCGAAGTACTGGAAACAAATCATAAAGCACAGAATACAGAAGTGGCACATGCCGATGACATAGTGTTGCTATAAAAGCGAACTGACATGCAAACGATTCAACCCTTACTGGAAAAGGCAAAGCAGGCAACCGTATCCATCCGCACCCTGCCGGATGTACAGAAACAGGCGCTCCTGCGGCAGCTGGCCCAATCTGTGATCGCGCACATACCCTACATTATTATTGAAAATAAAAAAGATCTTGACCGGATGCCGGATGAAGATCCGAAAAAGGATCGCCTCCTGCTAACGGATGCGCGCCTACGTAGTTTGGCGGAGAGTGTACTGGAAATCGCCGGTTTACCCGATCCGGCCAATGAGCTGGTGCTGGAAAAACATCTGGACAACGGCCTGCTGGTACAAAAGAAAACCGTACCACTGGGCGTGGTAGGCGTGATCTATGAGTCGCGCCCCAACGTAACCGTAGATGTAGCAGCCCTCTGTATCCGTTCCGGTAATGTTTGCGTGCTGCGTGGCGGCACCGATGCTTTTCATTCCAATACTTACCTCGTATCACTGATCCAGCAGGTATTAACGGATTTTGATGCTGATAAAAACGCCGTACAGCTCCTACCTACAGACCGCGCCCTGGTGGCCGATATGCTGGCAGCAGTAAAATATATAGATATCATCATTCCCCGTGGTTCACAACAACTGATAGAATACGTACGGGAAAACTCCAGGGTACCGGTTATCGAAACCGGCGCCGGGGTATGCCATACTTATGTGGAGAAAACGGCCGATCTGCAACAGGCAGCAGCCATCGTCACCAACGCCAAAGTATCCCGTCCTTCTGTATGCAATGCACTGGACACGGTACTGGTAGACCAGGCCGTAGCAGCCCGTTTTATTGACCTGCTGGCGCCTATGCTGGCAGCCTATGCAGTAGACGTATATGCGGACCCGTTAGCCTATCCGTTACTGGCATCCACTCATTATCCACACCTCTTTGCGGCGCAACCGGAAGATTTCGGCAAAGAGTTCCTATCGCTAAAATGTTCTATCAAAGTAGTGCCTGACACACAGGCGGCACTGGCACATATCCGCGAACATTCTTCCCGTCATTCGGAAGCCATCATTTCCAGCAACCCGGCGGTGAGTGAGCAATTCCTCCAGGAAGTAGACGCAGCAGCCGTATACGTGAATGCCTCCACCCGTTTTACCGATGGCGGCGTATTCGGACTGGGCGCAGAAATTGGCATCTCTACCCAAAAACTACACGCCAGGGGACCTTTCGCGCTGGAAAAACTGGTGACCGAAAAATGGTTTGTATATGGAAATGGACAGATCAGGGAATAAGTAACATCTCATTATCATTATAAAAAAGCCGGTTATCTTAATAAGATAACCGGCTTTTTTTATGAGGTAACTCACCTCCCCCGCCGGGGGAGGCAGGGAGGGGGCACTATGCTATCGTAATCCCTTCATTTAAATACACATCCTGTATAGCATTCAACAAAGCCACACCTTCCGCCATCGGCCGTTGAAATGCTTTGCGGCCTGAGATAAGGCCGGCACCACCAGCCCTTTTATTGATAACGGCAGAACGTACAGCGTCTGCCAGGTCTGCTGCGCCTGCGGAGGCGCCGCCGGAATTGATCAATCCCATACGCCCCATATAGCAGTTGGCCACCTGGTAACGACAGAGGTCAATCGGGTTGTCTGAAGTAAGCTCTGTATAAATGCGCTCATCCAGTTTGCCGTAAGTGGAGTTGCCTGTGTTCAATGCTTTATAGCCACCATTTACTTCCGGTAGCTTCTGTTTAATAATGTCTGCCTGAATGGTGACACCCAGATGATTCGCCTGCCCTGTTAGATCAGCGGAAACATGATAGTCCACATCTTTTTTAAAGGCATCGTTGCGGAGATAACACCACAGAATGGTGGCCATACCCAGTTCATGGGCCAGCTCAAAAGCCTGGGACACTTCCACCAGCTGCCGGTCTGCCTGCTCCGAACCAAAATAGATGGTAGCCCCTACCGCAGCCGCACCCATATTCCAGGCTTCCTGCACAGTGCCGTACATCACCTGATCGGCCTTATTGGGAAAGGTGAGTAATTCATTATGATTGATCTTGACAATAAACGGAATACGATGCGCATAACTGCGTGATACCGCCGCCAGTACGCCAAAGGTGGAAGCCACTGCATTACAGCCGCCTGCTATCGCCAGTTTCACAATGTTTTCCGGATCAAAGTAAGCCGGATTTTTTGCGAAAGATGCGCCTGCACTATGTTCTACGCCCTGATCTACCGGGAGTACCGACATATACCCGGTACCGGCAAGACGGCCATTATTAAACAGCTGTCCCAGGCTCCGCAATACCTGCGGATTACGGCTGCTGGGCTGGTATATTTTATTAATGGTATCAGGTCCCGGCAGGTGCAGCAGGTCCCTGGAAATTGTCTTGCTCTCATGTTGTAAAAGGGTCTCACTTTCTTTTCCCAATAGTTCGCTTATTTTTTCCAAGGATAACATAACATGCTTTTTTTTGGTTTAACTAATATAAGGATTTAATCCTGCACAAAAACGTAGCCAGGAAAACACCTGCTATTTTATTCGGGGCACTATTATCGTCTTAAAAGAATAATGATTATTTTTCTTTCTCCGGAAATAAATTAACTTTGGAAGGAACCTCATCCCCTATCCGGATAAGGCAGGTATACATATCAGATTCGGCATAAACCTCGATGATCATTTAAATGAAAACCGGCATTATATCAGCGAAAGCGACACCTATTACACTATTACAATTGTTACTTTTTCATCCAGGTTCAAATCTATCCTAAAGCTGGCTGGCGCCTGAAACCCGCCCGACCCGTCCTTTTCAATGCTATTGTTTATATGACAACCCTCTGTATTTTACAATGAAATTTGTACGCTCTATTTTTCAATCAGGCTTTCTTTCACGGCTCATCAAAACAGGGACCAGCTATGCTACCACTGAGGAAGAGCGGAAGGGTGTTATTGTGGTCAATTGTCTCTGTTTAACTACAGCTGCTTTAGTGCTGCTGATAGGCACTATCTTTATTTATCTATTAGAATCTGTTTACATCACGATTCCGGTGATACTGGAATTCCTGGCCTTTTGCAGCATTGTTTTTATTAACCGCGCAGGTAAAATAAGAACCGCCAAGATCAGTATGTACTGTCTGCAATGTTTGTGCGCTACTTATTTCGGGATCCTTATGGGACCCGTAGTAGAAATCCAGTTGCTGATTATCTTCCTTATCATGGCTTCTTTTCTCATCACCAAAAACAAACTGGAGAGAAGAATATACCTGTTCATGTCGATCGTGATGGTGATATTGACAGAAGTTAATTTTTACTACGATTTCGTCCACTATATACCCACTTCAAGAAATGTAAGCTTTTTGTTCCGGTGGCTGGCTATGACCGGCATCCTGACCCTGATACTGGAAGTGATTAATTTTTATGATCAGAAAAATATTGAATACCAGGAGAAACTGGAAAAATCCGATCAGTCGAAATCCATTTTTGTGAAACAGGTAAGCCACGAGATCCGTACCCCACTCAACGGGATCTATGGCATTGCACAACTGATGAAGGAAGATGCCTCAAAATACCCCGAACTGGTACAACTCAATGGCTATGTATCCGATCTCATCGATGCTTGTCATGATGCCAAGGCTATTATTAATAATGTACTGGATCTGGCAGAAATTGAAAAGGGGAAACTGCATAACCTGCGCGCATCCTCCTTTGAACTGAGGTCCTGGCTGAACGGCGTGGTGAGTATGCATAAATATGTAGCATTTTCCAAAGAGGTAAGTATCCAGGTGGAAATAGACCCTGAACTTCCCGACGCTATTATAGGAGATGAAATAAAGTTAAAACAGATCCTGCATAATCTTTTATCCAACGCGATCAAATTTACCAACAACAATACCGTCATTGAGGTAAAAGCAACGCGGTTTCACCAAAGATGGCTGTTGTCTGTAAAAGATGCAGGAGACGGTATCCGGGAAGAAAACCTGAAAACCATTTTTGAGCCTTTTGTCAAAACAGAAAACCGGAATATTGAAAGTACCGGCCTGGGCTTATATATTACCAGGCAGCTGGCCGGCTTATTAGGTGGTGAGATCAGGGTCAGGAGCTCTCTTGGAAACGGCACGCTGTTCCAGGTATCACTGCCGTTGATGGCGGGTGTGCTACCGGCTATCCCGACAGAAGAAATGAAACCGGACCTGCAGGGATACAAAGCACTGGTGATTGAAGATAATCCTATGTCGCAAAAGATCCTGACAAACCTGCTGAAAGGAATGGGAGCAACAACAGCAGTGGCTGACAATGGTATTGAAGGATTGTCTGTTGCAGCATCATTTATTCCGGATATTATTTTTGTAGATGCCCACATGCCTTTAATGGATGGAGATGAAACTATTTATACCCTCAGAAAAGATCCCCAATTTGTCAAGACGCTGATTATAGCCGTTACAGCAGATGGATTTAATGATGATGCACAAACAATGATCCGGGCAGGCGCTGATGAATTAATTCCAAAACCGATCGCTTTTGTTGAAGTAAGGGCACTGCTAAAAAAACATTTAAGCACCCACCCGGTTGTAGAACATTAGTTGCTATGCTTCACTTTATACCTTAACGTATCTTTTTCATACCACGATTTATGCCCGGAAATAAGCAGCCCGAGGTGATGAATAAAACGATCCACTGCCGGTTTGAAGTTTCCGAAATCAGCCGGCAGATTATCTCTCAGCCTGATAAATTCCGCTACATCCTGGTCGTGTATGGCGATAGCCTTCCTGTAAGCATCCTCCAATGATAGCTTCTCTTCATTTTCAATGACCAGGATCAGGTTCATAACATCCTTACCCCGCTCCTTGCGTACACTGAAATAATCGTTGCACCACGCCAGGATACGGCATACCAACGCATTAATGCGCTGTATATGCGGATGATAAAAAATATCATCCGGCAACGCCGTACCGATCTGCAATTCCACGAGATCAATCAATGGATAAACCAGTACCGCCTTCTCCCGGATAGCCATATAGTCGGCAACAGAAGGATATTGCAGGGTAGCTTTGTAAGGGGCTTCCAGCTGCATCCCTTCAAAACCGCGGTCAATGCTCAGGGTATAACGGGCCATCCACCACGCAGGCATTAAAGCCATCATTTCATTACGCTGTTTGTGTAACTGGTGAAATAGTTCGTTATCATCCGCTTGCAAGGGATAGCCTTTCAGAATGGCTACTGCACGCTCTCTCAGCGCCTGCAACTGGCTCATAGTGCAATCTTCATAATAGTCGTCGTTTGACAAACCCCATAACAGGAAACGCGCAATGGGGATCAGTTGTGTGTACCCTGCCACCGGATACATGCGGGCGCCCATGTGCCCGACATTGGTTTCCCAGTATTTATACTTCTTTTGTTTGGTTTGAAAATCATATGGCAAACTACCATAGTCATTTTGTAACCAGGTTTTTGTTGCTGCTTCAATCCGGTCAGCGTGTTCGTTTTTGAGGTCGGGAAAAGGGTACTTCAATCCTGGAACGGAAGAAATAATCGTTGTCATAGAAAGTAAATTTTAAAATGATTAAATTAATAGTCAACGCCTTGTTAACTAATATATAAATTACAGTTAAAGTGTTGGATTTACCGCATGCTTTCGTCAATTTTAGCCCCGGAGACAGGCAGTTTTTATAATCGCTACCGTTGATTATATATATTTGCCACCCGGAATGATAAAAAGATCAATATGATAACCCGAATAGCTATTGTCCGTCATGGTACTACCTCCTGGAATAAGGCTGGCCGCCTTCAGGGCCACTCAGACATCCCGTTGGATGAAGAGGGCATTTTACAGGCACAGAAGCTGGGATTGCGTCTCAGTGGTGAGCATTGGGATCTGCTGTACTCCAGCCATCTCCTGCGTGCCCGGCAAACCGCGGCTATCATCGGACAGGAGCTGGGTATTCATGAAGTAATGGAAGATAACCGCCTGGGAGAAGCCGGCGGCGGATTAATAGAAGGGACCACAGAAGAAGAGCGTGTACACAAATGGGGAGATAACTGGAAACACCTGGACCTGGGCATGGAAACCAACAACGACGTGGTTACCCGTGGCATGGCCTTTATAGAGGACCTGGTAGCAGCGCATAATGGCAAACACATTCTGCTGGTAAGTCATGGTAGTTTTATCAAACAAATGCTGGCGCAGTTACTCCCTGAGATGCCGCCTGCATCCGCGATGAAAAACACCTCTATAACAAGACTGCAATTCACTGATAACAGCTGGTATTGCGAGCTTTTCAATTGCATCAACCACCTGGAATAAAAAAACTGGTATAAATAAATATCGAACCCGAGCCTATATTGAGAACAGAAACATATACACCACACCCGGCATTACAGGAATTTGTAAGCTACATCGGCATTTATAGTGCTGACTTTACAGCATCCGGTGCGCTTTCCAATGTATATAGGTTCGTGCCTACTTATCAGCGGTATATTATTTTCTACCTGGAAGATCCGATTCAGGTACTGAAACCAGAGAATGATGACTTTATCACCAGGTCAGCCTGCGTAACCATAGGGCCACAGGAGCAGCCGGTGACCCTGAACATGGGCGTAAAACACCTTGCTGTATGTATTGCGTTCAGACCCGGCGGGTTATTCCGCCTGTTGAATATTCCCCTGTCAGAAATGTATGAACAGGACTTTGATACCAGCCTGTTATTAGGCAATGAGATCAATGAAATAACAGAACGGTTGAAAGCATGCGCTAACTGGAAAGGGATGGTAACGGTGATTGAATCTTATCTGCTTAAAAAAGTGCCTACGCTGAAATCGGCTTTACCAATTGATTTTGCTATGGAAGAACTGATAAGACAAGGAGGTAATATTTCTATAGATAAAATAGCAGCGATTTCCTGTATCAGCGTGCGGCAATTTGAGCGCAGATGCAGGGAAAGAGTGGGTATGCCGCCAAAGCTCTACGCCCGGTTGATCCGTTTCGGAAAAGCTTACCGCCTCAAAGAATTAAATCCCCAATTAACCTGGACAGAAATCGCCTACAATAGCGGCTACTATGACCAGATGCACTTTATCCGGGACTTTAAAGAGTTTGCCGGCATGACACCTTCTTTTATTCATGAAGAAGAACTGATGGGCACCATGCGCCTCCACCGGTTAATTGTTTAACCTTTCTTGAATTATGTCGCATTTGTACTATCCTGAAAAAAGGGATCATGATATCTTTGTGCCGATTAAATTAAAATAATCGTTTATCCATTGTTTATTGTTTATCCATTGTAATGCAGATCCCATTGTTCCCCCTACCGGATGATCGTACCTTATTCCGCCATTCTAGGTACCAGCCCCTGCGGATGCAGCTTGATAAATTAGTTATCGGGGGGCACTCGCAGGGCTTTCCGTTCTGCACATCTTTTTAATCTGCAACACACCCACATGATAGATTATTGATAACTGCTGCAGTCATTGTGCCAACCGTTATTGTTTTGCATATATTTATACGCTGGCAGGAAACTAATGCCACACCTGATCCAATATAAACAGGAAAATTTCAGATATGGACAAACATCATCCATACATGCAACGCTGTCTTGAACTGGCAGCCATGGCCGCAGCAGCAGGGGAAAGCCCGGTAGGCAGTATCATTGTAAAAGATGGTATGGTGCTGGGCGAAGCCTTTGAGAAAAGTAAACAACTGAAAGATATAACGCGGCATGCGGAAGTACTGGCAATAATGGACGCGCTTCAACGTCATGACAACTGTGCAGGAGCTACGCTCTATTCAAATGTAGAACCCTGCATCCTTTGTTCTTATGTGATCAGGCATCATAAAATTGCGGAAGTAGTATTTAGTAAACATTGTGGAGAGCTGGGCGGAACAGGTCCCCGCTTCAACCTGTTAACAGCCCCTGATATTGCCGCCTGGGGCGCCGCACCGGTGGTCACCGTTTACCCCGTTGATTAAATAATAATCGTGCTGAAATCTCCCCGGCTATTTTGGTTAGATAAGAATCTGCTGTAAAAACCCAAAATCGTGATGTATCTTAATTACCAAACCTAAAAATCAAGGTAATCATCATGAAGAGACGAACTTTTATCACCCAAACTCTGACAGCAGCTGCAGGTATAGCGATTGTTCCCCGTCATGTACTTGGCGGAAAGGGATACACAGCTCCCAGCGACCGCATCACACTGGGATTTATCGGTACCGGAAAACAAAGCCTTGGGCTGCTCAAATCCATGAATGCCTGTCCGGAAACCCTCGCATTAGCTGCCAGTGATGTAGATACCAAAAAACTGGCCCGCTTTCTCGGACTGGCCACCAAAGCCAATGAAAGCAAAGTAAACACGGAAGTAAAAGGGTACGGCAGTTACCGGGAACTGCTGGAGCGGAAAGATATTGATGCAGTTGTAATAGCCAGCCCCGATCACTGGCATGCACAAATGGCTATTGATGCAGCCAAAGCAGGAAAAGATATTTATTGTGAGAAACCACTGGCACTAACCATCGCAGAAGGCCGGGCCATGGTAGACGCTACCCGCAAATACAAACGGGTATTGCAAACCGGCAGCATGCAACGTTCTACCCATAATTTCCGGCATGCCAGCGAACTGGTAGCCAATGGATACATCGGCCGTATTACCGAAGTAAATGTATCCGTAGGAGAACCCACTAAACAGTGCGACCTCCCTACCCTTCCTACGCCGGAATACCTCGACTGGAATACGTGGATCGGTCCTTCCCTTTACCGCGGCTACAACCCGGTACTAGCGCCACCCATTGAAGAAAACAGCTGGGCATGGTGGAGAGGATACCGCGAATTTGGTGGCGGATTAATTACTGATTGGGGAGCGCATATGTTTGATATTGTACAATGGGCGCTCGGTATGGACAACTCCGGGCCCGTAAAGTTCATTCCGCCGGAAGTGCCGGCCATAACGGGTCTTAAGTTTATATATGCCAATGGCATACCTGTAAATCATACCAACTGGGGAGAAAACAACGCCATACAGTTCATCGGTACGGAAGGTAAAATTGAAGTGAGCCGCTCCTTTCTGAGATCTGATCCCGCCTCCCTGGCTACCCTGCAACTGAAGTCTTCCGATAAAAAACTATATCATAGCGAGAACCACCAACAGGATTGGCTCAATGCTATCAAGCAGCGTTCCCGTCCTATTGCTGATGTGGAAATCGGTCATCGTACCGCAACGGTTTGTAACGCAGTGAATATTGCCTACGAACTACAACGGCCATTACAATGGGATCCGAAAAAGGAACGCTTTGATGATGAATACGCAAATATAATGCGGTCCCGCGCTTATCGGGGTAAATGGAATTTCCTTGATTTTTAATGTCCCGTTCCTATGTATTTCATTACACAACAATACAGGAAAAACAGCTCCTGCCTTTGTCATCCCTGTGCTATGCCGGTAAAAAGTAGTACCTTCACGAACATTTTTTTATAAAGGATATTATGAAATTGGACGAACTACTACGGCAAAGGAGTGATGGTAAATGCGAATTATGCCAGTCCGGCGATACTTTAAAGATCTATGAAGTACCTCCCCAGGATAGCAGTGATCAGGATAATTGTATCCTGATCTGTGATAAATGCCAGGCACAGATTGAAAAAAAAGCGGAACTGGACAGTGATCACTGGCGCGGTTTATCAGACACCATGTGGAGCGAAGTACCCGGTATACAGGTAGTTTCCTGGCGCATGCTCCATCGTTTAAAACATGAAAGCTGGGCCATGGACAGCCTGGATATGATCTATCTTAATGATGAAGCATTAGCCTGGGCTAAAGCTACCGGTGATCATGATAATGACGCCACGGTTGATCTTCATAAAGATTGTAATGGCGCTGTGTTGCAAGGTGGCGACACCGTAGTTTTAATAAAATCCCTGGACGTAAAAGGTAGTACCCTGAATGCAAAACTGGGTACTGTTGTAAAGAACATCCGGTTGGTAGAAGATAATACTGCGCAGATTGAAGGTAAAATAGAAGGACAGGTAATTGTTATTCTCACTAAATATGTAAGAAAACATAGTTAATCTGCTTTACTTATCTGCACACGATCCCGTTACAAAATATATTTTGTAACGGGATTTTTTTATCTGTCTGAATAATCAGGAAGTAAACTGCAGATACAGGAAGAAGACAGCAGCGGTCGTCATCAGTAAGAATGAAGTCCACCCTAAAATATTAGACCAACGCTTGTTTACATACTGCCCCATGATACTTTTATTATTGCTGATGTGTAAGATCACAAGGATCATTAACGGCGCGGTAAGTCCGTACAGCAGTGCGGTGTAAAACAGCCCCTGTACCGGGCTTACGCCCACATAGTTGATAGCCAGCCCGATACCTAATGAAACGACTATAATGCCATAGAATGGTTTTGCCTGATAAAATTTTTTATCCAGCCCCTTCTTCCAATTAAATGTTTCTGCAAACATGTAAGATAAAGAGCCACACAATACCGGTATCGCCAGCATTCCTGTTCCTATCACCCCAAAAGCAAACAGCAGATAGGAAAATTCGCCCGCTACCGGCTTTAAAGCACTTGCCGCCTGCGCTACGGTTTCTATCTTGTGTTGTCCATGGCTGAAGAGTACATTACCACAGGTCATCATAATAAACATCATCACCAGGTTTGAAAAAAACATACCACTGGTGACATCTTCTTTTACATCAGATAACAAATGTTTATCTACCATAATTTTCGGGACGTTATGCTTTAGTTCTTCCGCTTCCATGGTAGCTTGCCAGAAAAAAAGATAAGGAGAGATCGTAGTTCCCAGGATGGCCACCAGCATCTCTATATAATCTTTTGAAAATCTGATATCGGGCAGAAAGATGGCCTTTATCACTTTTAACCAGTCTGTTTGCGTGAGAAAAGGAACGATCATGTAAACCAGTAATACCACGCAAATGTATTTGAGTATGCCGGCTATCTGCTGATAGGAAAAGAAAACCATGCATACAGTAATCAATATCGTAAAGGTGATGGTGAAAATATAGGCAGGAACAGCAGGAAAGATCAGGTTGGAAACAGCGCCCATCCCGGCGATATCCGCGCCGATATTTAAAATAATAGCCGGGAAGCTGGCGATGATCATCACCCATAAGATCCAACGGGGATAGTGTTGCCGGAGAGTACCCGTCAGCCCTTTTGAAGTAACGGCGCCTATCCGGGCACACATCTCCTGGATAGCTGCCATCAACGGAAAAGTGATGATGGCCGTCCACAACGTGGCAAAGCCAAACTGTGCTCCCGCCTGCGAATAAGTGGTGATCCCTGAAGGATCATCATCGCTGGCGCCTGTAATGAGCCCCGGCCCTAATTTTTTAAGGAATTGTCTTATTCCTTTTTTTTGCCTGTTAGCATCCTTCCCGTTTGTTGTCATTTTTCTACGAATTTGATTTGTTCATAGACGTGGGTAGCACTAAATAGCCTGCTGACCGGGAATGCTTACCCACCATTTCATTATAAGCAACAGACAGGCCAGAAGAGAACAAAAAAAGTACCAGATGCCTTTATCTGATTATTATAATATTATTTCATTTTATATTATATTACGAAACACATAGATCTTTCAAATGACACAAACCAAGGGCTTAAAGAAAACATTGACTCCCTTCATGCTGTGGGGACTTGGCGTTGGATACGTTATTTCAGGAATGTATTTCGGTTGGAACCTCGGCCTCGAGAAAGGAGGAACCGGAGGTATGGCTATAGCCACACTTGTCATTATGGTGATGTACGTCACCTTCACCTTCAGCTATGCGGAGCTGGCCTGTGCCATTCCTAAAGCCGGAGGAGTATTTGACTACGCCAACAAAGCAATGGGGAAAGATTTCGGCTTTATTGCCGGCATTGCCCAGATCGTGGAGTTTATACTGGCCCCTCCGGCCATTGCATTCGCGATCGGTGCTTACTTCAATGCATTCTTTCCACAGGTGCCTATTCTTACAAGCGCCGTCGCCATTTATTTTGTATTTACGGCGTTGAACGTTTATGGCGTTAAAGCAGCGGCTTCATTTGAAGTGGTCATCACCATTTTCGCCGTGGGCGAATTGCTGCTGTTTTCCGGGCTGGCCCTCCCAAAATTTGAGGTGGCCAATCTTACACACAATGCCCTCCCCAATGGCTGGGGTGGCGCTTTCGCAGCAATCCCCTTTGCCATCTGGTTTTTCCTGGGTATCGAAGGCATTGCCAACGTAGCCGAAGAAACTAAAAATCCACAACGGGATATCAGTAAAGGCTTTGGATGGGCTATACTCACCCTCGCTGTATTATGTGTCCTGATCTTTATTTCTGCCACCGGTATTGCCGGCTGGGAGGCCATCGTATATAAGAATGGCCTTGGCGGAGAAACTTCTGATTCTCCCCTGCCGCTGGCGCTGGCAAAGATAACAGGCAGCAACCATCCCATGTATCATTTATTGATCACGGTGGGCTTATTTGGCCTGGTGGCTTCCTTTCATGGACTCATCCTGGCTGCCGGGCGCTCCACTTACGAGATGGGACGGGTACATAATATCCCTTCCTTCCTCGGTAAAATTTCTCCCCGGTTTCATACACCAGCCAATGCACTGATAGGAAATATGGTGATCGGTATTCTCGCCCTCTTGTCCGGCAAAACGTCGGAGATCATTGTCCTTTCTGTTTTTGGCGCGCTCACCCTGTATATTATTGCCATGATCTCTATTATGATCCTGCGGAAACGCGAACCTGATCTGCCACGCCCCTTCCGGGTGGCCATGTATCCCGTCTTCCCCATCATCGCATTGGTCATTGCCACTATATCCATCATTGCTATGTTTATTTTCAATCCTAAACTGGGGTTGATCTATTTCTCAATATTGGCTGTCACCTTTTTGTTATACAGAACTTTTAAAAAATCGGACAAATGACAACACAGGAAGTCCTGGCATATGTAAAGCAACATCCATCCGGCAAAGTAAAAATAGCCGTCACTGATATTGATGGCGTGCTCAGAGGTAAATATATTGCAGCCGAAAAATTCGCCTCCGCTATCGAAGGCCGGTTAGCTTTCTGTGATGTAACCTTTGGTTGGGATATGGGAGATGTGGTGTACGACAATGTGAAATATACCGGCTGGCATACCGGTTATCCCGATGCCCTCATAAAAATTGATCTCAGCACTTTCCGCAAAATCCCCTGGGAAAATGATGTCCCTTTTTTCCTCGGAGATTTTATAGATGAACAGGATAAACCGGCCTATACCTGTCCGCGGCAACTATTGCGCAAAGTATTGTCGGATACAACACAAAGTGGTTTCCAACCCTTTTTCTCACAGGAATTTGAATGGTTCAACTTTGCAGAAACGCCGGAAAGTATTCACCAGAAAAACTTTCATCAGCTTACCCCGCTATCACCGGGCATGTTTGGCTATTCTATTCTACGCAGTACACTGAAGGGTGATTACATGAGCGACCTGTTTGATCTGCTGGTTAAATTTGATGTACCGGTAGAAGGACTGCATACAGAAACCGGTCCCGGTGTATACGAAGCGGCTATTAAATATGCGCCCGTGCTGTTAGCTGCCGACCAGGCGGTGCTGTTTAAAACAGCTGTGAAAGAGATAGCTTATAAACATGGTATCATGGCTACTTTCATGGCAAAGATCCATGAAAGCCTTCCGGGTTGCAGTGGACATGTACATCAAAGTTTATGGGATAAAGATGCCGGGCAGAACCTGTTTTACGATGAAACAGATCCGCATAAGATGAGCGCGCTCATGAAAAGCTACATCGCCGGACAACTCCATTGCCTGCCGCATATTTTACCCATGATTGCCCCTACTATCAACAGCTACAAACGGCTGGTGGAAGGAGCCTGGGCGCCTACTACCCTGACCTGGGGAATTGATAACAGAACCGTTGCCCTCAGAGCCTTACCCGGTAATAAAAAAGCGACGCGCCTGGAAACAAGAGTAGTAGGATCAGATACCAATCCCTACCTGGCTTTGGCGGCCTGCCTGGCTGCCGGTATGTATGGCGTTAAAAACAACTTAAAACTGGAAAAGACCGCCACGACCGGTAATGGTTACAAAGATGTTTCAAATGGTATCCTGCCACAGAATCTTCATGAAGCAACCCAACAGATGAAACAGTCTGCCATTGCCAAAGAATTATTCGGGGCGGAATTTGTGGAACATTTTACCTTAACCAGGGAGTGGGAATGGAAACAGTACGCTAAAGCAGTAACCGATTGGGAACTTAAAAGATATTTTGAAATCATTTAAGCAGCAACATATGACATTCGATAAAGTATACCAGTATAATTTTCCGACCACCATTCGTTTCGGTGCAGGCGCCATCAAAGAATTGCCTGCTTATCTTCAAAAGAACGGATTATCACGGCCTATGATCGTTACGGATCCCACGATAGCCGCCCTCCCTTTTTTTAAGTCAATTGTCAGCGACCTGCAGGCCCATAACATAGCCGTAGAGGTATTCAGCGATATTCATAAGAACCCCGTAAAAAGTGATGTGTACAAAGGAACGGACATGTGGGATCACACCACCAGGGATAGCATTATCGGCATTGGCGGCGGAGCCGCTTTAGATGTAGCCAGGTCGGTTGTACTGCGTGTAAATCACCGGGAAGACCTCTTCAAATATGATGACCTGATTGGTGGTGATATTTATGTAACGAATGATGTGCCTCATTTTATCACGGTGCCCACCACTTCCGGTACGGGCAGTGAAGTAGGCAGAAGCGCCATTATAGCGGATGATGAAACGCATCAGAAAAAGATCCTCTTCTCCCCCAAATTAATGGCGAAGATCGTGTTTGCAGATCCCGTGCTTACCATGGACCTGCCCCCGTTTATTACAGCGGCTACCGGCATGGATGCGCTTACACATAATATGGAAGCATTCCTGGCAAAAAATCCGCACCCCTTGTGCGATGGTATTGCACTGGAAGGTATATCACTGATTAAAGACGCACTGGAAAAAGCGACCAATCGCCCTGACCTTGAAAGCAGGAGTAAAATGCTGATGGCTTCCATGATGGGTGCCATTGCTTTTCAGAAAGGTTTGGGCGTAGTGCATTCATTGGCGCATCCCCTATCTTCTTTGCTGGATACGCATCACGGGCTGGCCAATGCAGTGAATATCCCGTATGGTATGCAATTCAATATCGCCGGCTTTGAAGACAAATTCCGCCGCATTGCCAGAACATTGGACCTGAAAGATGAAACAGGTGATGCCGTCGTAAAATATTTGTTCGATCTGAATACCAAAGTAAATATTCCGCATCATCTACGGGATATTGGTGTAAAACCCGAGCATATTGAAACACTGGCAGATCTGGCCATCGCCGATTTTGCACATCCTAACAATCCCAAACCTGTATCGAGAGAAGATTTCAAACAGTTGTACCTGAAAGCACTGTAAATACCTTTAAATAACAAACTGATGAAAAAGAAGATAGGGATCAGTTATACAGAAGCCAACTTCAAAAATTACGAAAACTGGTTCACGCCCCAGGATCTGGGAGAAGATATCGAGTTAGTGGAACTTTCATTTAAAAAAAATAATACAGCGGACATCGAAACCTGCGAAGGATTTGTTTTAACCGGAGGGATAGATGTAGACCCTGAACTATACAATGGAAAGAAAGACTACCCATACAAACCAGCTACCTTTTTGCCTGAAAGGGATGCATTCGAGCAACAGATTTATGCGTATTCACAACAACAACGTATACCCGTTCTCGGTATCTGCAGGGGATTACAATATATCAATATCCTGGAAGGGGGAAAAGTTTTTGAAGATATCGGTGAAGCAGCCAACAAAGTCCATAAAAAAGGTGAAGAAGATAAAGTACATGGTGTGAATATTCAAAAAGACACCTTGCTTCATCAGATCACCGGCCAGGAGCATGGCCTGGTAAACAGCGCACATCATCAGAGCATCAATCCTGCTAACCTTGGTAAGAACCTTATGGTCAGCGCCTCCTCTGACACCGATGACGCTATTATAGAAGGGGTAGAATTTAAAGATAAAACCGGCAAAGGTTTTATGCTATGTGTACAATGGCATCCTGAAAGGATGAAAGAGAAAGAAGTAAATCCGCTCTCACAAAAAATAAAAGAGCAATTTATTAATGAAGTAAGAAATCATAAAAGATGAACATAATTAATCCTGCTACCGAAGCTATTATCACCAATATAAAAGAAGACGACCAGCTATCGCTGGATAAAAAATATACGCTGCTGAAAGCCGCGCAACAAGACTGGGCAAAGAAAACACTGGCAGCACGTTTAACGGTCATTCAAAAGTTCCACGACCTGCTGGAGGCGGAGAAGGAGCAACTGGCAGCCGTGCTAACCGCTGAAACAGGCAAGCCTTTACAACAGGCGCGCAATGAAATCAACGGCGCCCGGACAAGGATCAGCTGGATGCTCGCGCATGCAGAAAAATACCTGGCAGACGAATGGGTCACCGATACGCCTGCATTAAAAGAAAAAATCTCTTACGATCCGCTGGGAGTCATCTGCAATATTTCTGCCTGGAATTATCCTTACCTGGTGGGTGTCAATGTTTTTATTCCGGCATTAATTGCCGGTAATGCAGTGATGTACAAACCGTCCGAATATGCCACCTTAACCGGGTTGGAAATAGAAAAATTATTAAAGAAAGCAGGCGTACCCGATGATGTTTTTATCGTAGCCGTTGGTGCAAAAGAAACCGGTGAACACTTGCTGGATATGCATTTCGACGGATACTTCTTTACCGGCTCTTATAAAACAGGAAAGCATATTTATGAAAAAGTAGCGGCCAAAATGGTTCCCTGCCAGCTGGAGTTGGGCGGTAAAGACCCGCTTTATGTAACCGATGATGTAAAAGATGTAGCAGCCGTAGCAGCCGGAACGGCCGATGGCGCCTTTTATAATAACGGGCAAAGCTGTTGCGCCGTAGAGCGCATTTATGTACAGGAGAAAGTGTACGATGAATATGTTACCGCTTTTGTAAAAGAGGTACAATCCTGGAAAGCAGGCGCACCTACTGAAGAAGGCGTCTATTTCGGTGCATTGACAAGAAAAGATCAGATCAGGGTGTTGGAAGAGCAGGTCAGGGAAGCATTGGAAAAAGGAGCTACCTTATTACAGGGTGGCAAACGTGGATCAGGCAAGGGCTACTATTTTGAACCAACGATCCTCATCAATGTGACGAATGAAATGAAAGTGATGCAGGAAGAAAGCTTTGGCCCCATCATAGGTATTATGAAAGTGAAGGATGATGCAGCCGCTATCCACTTCATGCAGGATACCTCCTACGGCTTGACTGCTGCGGTTTATTCTGATAATATGGACAGGGCACAGCAAATCCTTTCGCAGATAGATGCAGGCACCGGCTACTGGAATTGTTGCGACAGGGTGAGTGCCGGCGTTCCCTGGAGTGGCAGAAAACATTCAGGTTTTGGCGCTACGTTATCACATCAGGGGTTACGTGCTTTTACGAAGCCTAAAGCCTGGCACCTGAGAAGCTAAAGGCATACCGGAGACCAGGTAATAGTTATCGATATCATCCAACATTTATAGGTAAATATCGTAGCTGCCTGGTTATTCAATTAATTAAATGATTGTCTGAATGCCAACGGCGAAAAATTGGTTTTTGCCTTGAACAATTTGCTAAAGGATTGCGGATGTTCAAAGCCCAACTCGTAGGCGATTTCACTTACGGATAAATTGGTAGTGGATAATTTTTCTTTGGCCTTTTTAATCAGTATATCGTGTATATGTTGCTGTGTGCTTTGTCCTGTCAACACTTTCAGTAACCCACTTAAGTAATTGGGCGATACGTTTAACGTTTCAGCAATGTATTGAACAGTGGGTAATCCTTTTTTTATTAAATCGTCGCTCTTGAAATATTCGTTGAGCATCTCTTCCAAACGGTTCAGGATTTGATGATTGGATATTTTGCGTGTAATAAACTGGCGTTGGTAAAATCTTTCCGAATAGGTAAGTAATAATTCGAGCTGCGCGATGATCACGCTTTGACTGAATTTATCAATATTGGAATGATATTCCTGCTGAATGTTTTGCATCACATTGGCAATGATTGTTTCTTCTTTCTCTGAAAGAAACAAAGCTTCATGTACCGAGTAATCGAAATATTCGTATTGTTTTATTTTCTTGGCTAAAGACGTATTCCAAAGAAAATCGGGATGGATGAGCAGCATCCAACCAGATTGTTTAGCTGTTTGACCTTTGTCATGTTCAACTCCGAAAATCTGATTGGGCGATATGAAGAACATCGTACCTTCATCAAAATCATACTGCTGCTGCCCATATTTGAATTTGCTACTACAATTTCTTTTCAATGAAATGGAATAAAAATCAAACACGAAATTTGTCGGCTCACCATCGTTTCCGCGTTTTATGTCTGCAACATTTATCACGCTGATTAACGGATGTTCCGGTTTGGACAATCCTCTGAGCCGGTGAAATTCGCTGATGGTTTTAATGCGGAGTGGTTGCATGTCTATTTATTTTTGTATAAAAGCAATTACCCTTTATTCAAGGAACATCATATCTTCTTCGCTCAATTCTATTTCAGTTGCTTTTAAATTCTCCTCAAAATGTTTTAATGATGAAGTGCCAGGTATGGGCAATATCCAGGGGGAACGGTGCAGCAGCCATGCCAGATTTATCTGAGCGTCTGTGGCGTTATATTTTTTTGCGATCGCCGGTATCCTGTTATCCTTCTTCGGCATTGACTGGAATAAGGAGAAGTAGGGTACCAATGGTATTTCGTTTTGCTCACAAATGGCAAGCACTTCCTCCCCGCCCCTCGTTTCGCCCCCGTGGGCAAGGCTTACGGAACTTCGTTGTGCATGGCCGTACATATTTTCTACGGTGGCAATGTTCCCCATAGCCATGGCTGTTTTCAATTCATCAGGACCAACATTACTTACGCCCACATGCAATATTTTCCCTTCTTTCTGCATGTCAAACATGGCCTGCATCGATTCTTTAAAAGGCACATCGCTGCCTGCTAAAACCCTGAAATGAACGAGGGATATCTGGTCTAATTTCAGCGTACGCAAATTGTTTTCTATGCTGCTGCGTAAATCTTCCGGACGATTAAACGGCACCCAGCTTTTATCAGGCTTTCTTGCCCCACCGACTTTGGTGCATATTACCAGTCCGGCGGGATACGGATATAATGCTTCTGCTATCAAACGATTGGTTACATCTTCTCCATAATAGTCGGCAGTATCTATAAAATTGATGCCGCTTTGAATGCATCGTTGTAATATCTGCAATGCTTCATGGCGATTTGCAGGCTCACCCCAGATGCCTTCGCCTGTAAGCCGCATGGTGCCATATCCGAAGCGTTTTACCTTCAACGGGCTTTTGCTTCCCCCTGCAATTGTGATTTCTTGCGTATTCATATAAGATTTTTTCAGGTCATTGTTATGCTAAAAAACTTGCTGATAATAGTGCTATTAGATGCTAAGACTAAATGTACTACGATTTTAAAAATGCACCAGCAAATTCTTTTGCAAAATCTGTTAGTTTTACGTTTCCCAAAGTTGGTTTATTGCGGTAATAATCTTCATACAATACACCACCACGCCTGCTTGCATTCATTTCAACATAACCGGCAGCAATTTGTGGATTCATACCAGCAGTTTTTAAACCACCCAATAGTTGTTCGTCAGGAATAACAAGCCATTTCAAATCAGGCTTACCGATTGCTTCCCCCAGAATACCAGCCACTTCGTTGGGAGAAAACTCATCACTAGCCACGTAGCGGATTTTTCTCTCCGCTGGCTGTTGAATTTCGATTTCTTCAGCAATAGCGGTAGCAATGTCCATCGGGGAAACCCAGGGTTCTTTGTCATTCCCACCATAATTCGATATGATAGCGCCTTGTGTTTTTATAGTTGGTATGAACGCAAGCATATTATAGTAAAACCCAACAGGGCGCATAAATGTAATGGCTACGTCGGGCGGCAATTTGTTCAGAATGTTTTCTACATTATAATGAAAAGCCAGGATGCCATTGCCTTTATCCATATGCGCTCCGATACTACTGAGATGCACGACTCGTTTTATCCCCGATTGCAGAATAGCTTGTACATAGCTATTGGCAATTTTGTTATGAGCGGCCATAATGTCAAGATTTTGGTCAAAGAAGCTGCGCGAACCAAGTGCCTCCATAAGATAAACTGCATCTGCGCCTTTGAAAGTTGCGGATAGAAAATCAGCATCTTCCATTGTGCCGATAGCCACTTTTGCACCAATGGCTTCAATGTCTTTTTGTCTTTCGGGATTGCTGCTGATGACGGTTACTGTATGTCCTTTTTGTACCAACGTTTGTGTTAATGGTCTGCTGATGTGCCCTAATGAACCTGTTATTATAATTTTCATTGTGATGCTTTTGTTTATGCAAAGCTCCGCAACAATCAAGAAACAGGTGTAGCCAAATCTACGCTTGTTGTAGCCATATTTACGGTTAGTATAGGCGACAACCTATGTGATTTTGACATTATCTTGTGGAATCTATGTGCGTTTAGATGTATCGATATCATCCATCCTTCCTACTTATTTATGCTTTTTGCGTTTCTCACTCATGATACTTTCATATACTTCTTCAAAAGGTTTGGTACGGTGCTGGGGCCATAGTGCCGAGAATTTTATCTCGATACTTTTTAATAATTGTACAGCGAGTTCTTTATCATCATCAGTGAGGCCATGCGCCATCATTGTTGCGTTTTTTCTGATCTTTTCCAGGCATTGTTCTACTACTTTCTCCCCTTTTGCAGTCAGCTCAATCCTCTTGGAACGCTTGTCTTCCTTGTCGGCATGTTCTTTAATAAGCCCTCTTTTCTTCATACGGTTCAGCATATCCGTACCGCTCGAAAGTTCAAACAAGTTGGCGTAAATGACTTCCGTTTTCCTGGGATTCTTTTCCTGCCTGATCGTCATCAGCATTCCGAATTCTTCAATCTGATTCAGGTCTGTTCCTTGCAGCACTTTGTTGGCATACAACATATTCAGTTTGCTGATCCTGCCAATTATTTTCATTAACAACCCGTCTATATAATGAGGAACGACACCGCCTACCAGGGTTCCTTTTATTTTTTGCTCATTTTGCCGGGCAAGATAATACCTGCAAAAATCTTCAATGCTTCCTTCCGGATGTTTCACCTCAAAATCTCCCCACTCGTTCACAAGTGTAACAGTCTTATTCATAACATTTTAGTTCGTTTACGTAGCAAATCTATGAAAATTGCTTCGATAATTTGTTTTTTACATCGAAAACGTATTACATTTACAAAATAAACATCGCTAACGTATTAAAATAACTAAAACCATGGAAACACTTAAAAAAAACAAAAGGCTTTATTGGCTGGCAAAAGGATGGATCAGTTTCTTCATGCTCTTTAGTGCTTACTATTCTTTTTCGCATGCGGAGGCACTAAAGCTGCTTGGATTTCCTGATTATTTCAGGATTGAACTGGTGATTGCAAAAACGCTGGGAGGTATATTGCTACTGGTTCCGCAAACACCGCTACGGGTTAAAGAATGGATCTATGCGGGATTCGGTATTGAAATGATCTCCGCATTAATAGCACATATCTGTAGTAACGATCCGCTTTCAAGAATAATATTCGTGGCCGTCGACTTTATAATTATTGCCGTTTGCATCTGGTATGTATCCAGGCAGGATCAAATTGCCCATAAAGAAGCCTCCTCACTTATTATAAAAAATTAAAAAATGAACCTTAACATTTATCATATAGCCCTGGTAGGCCATATTGTTGGTATTACCATGATGGCTGGAACAACGTTCGTTGATTTTATTGCCTTTAAACAATCCGGGAAAGTTTTCGCCAGCGACAAAACCAAAAGCCCGGCGATGGAGGATATGCTATCCGGATTGCAAAAAATTATTGGGATAGGTATGCTGCTCATACTTATTTCAGGCATATTAATGATGGTGTACATGCACCAGGTATGGGGTGAGCAAACCTGGTTCCGGGTAAAAATGGGCATCCTCCTGCTCATCATTATAAATGGAATAATCAGAAGAAGAATGGGTACAGGATGGAAGAAACTTTTAGCCGGAACACCGTCGGACCCAGGTTTTGACACAAAACTATCCCGGATGAAAAGTAACATCACAACCGTTCAGGTGCTTCAGTTGCTCTTCTTCCTGGTCATATTTACATTAAGTGTTTTTAAATTTAATTAAGCAGGGATAACAGATCAAATAATTTGTATTATTTTTTGATGATGTACGAAAAAAAAATTTCTTACCTTTGTACATCATAAAAAAACACATTAATGTAAGATATAATTTCTTTCAGGAAAATAAAACAGCGCCTAACATAACAGGGGCCTGTAATTATTAGCTTTTAAAAGAAAGGAATTATGCTTATTCTTCAAGGTGTTACTTACACACATCCCGACAGAGATTTATTGTTTACTGATATAAATCTCATCATCAACAAACAAGATAAAATTGCATTAATCGGTAATAACGGTGCAGGGAAATCCACCCTGCTGAAAATATTAGCCGGCAACCTGCATCCTTCAAGTGGACTCGTAAAAACCGACGGGAGGCCTTATTATGTGCCACAGATTTTCGGCCAGTTCAATGATTATACTGTTGCCCAGGCCCTCCAGGTTGCCGATAAACTTCAAGCATTAAAAGAAATTCTCGATGGCCATGTAACAGATGCAAACCTGACATTGCTGGACGATGATTGGGCCATCGAAGAACGCTGCAGGGAAGCCTTCATGCACTGGAAGCTTAATGCATTGGATTTAACCCAAAAAATGGAAACGCTTAGCGGCGGACAAAAAACAAGCGTTTTCCTGGCAGGAATCATGATTCATCGTCCTGAAATAGTCCTATTGGATGAACCAAGCAACCATTTGGATACGCTCAGCAGAAGCATTCTTTATGATTATATAACGTCCACTACCAACACTTTAGTCGTGGTAAGTCACGACAGAACCATATTAAACCTTCCTGATACCGTTTATGAACTCAGCAAGCGTGGTATAACTGTCTATGGTGGTAATTATGATTTCTACATCACGCAGAAAATGATTGAAAGTGATGCTTTGAATCAGGATCTGAAGAGCAAAGAAAAAGCACTCCGCAAAGCGAAAGATACGGAAAGGGAATCTTTGGAACGGCAACAAAAACTGGACGCCCGCGGAAAGAAAAAGCAAGAAAAGGCAGGGCTTCCCACCATTTCCATGAATACCCTCAGAAACAATGCGGAGAAAAGTACTTCACGCATGAAGGGCGTTCATACTGAAAAAGTAGATGCTATTGCACAAGAGCTGAATCAACTGCGTGCCGCAGCACCGGATATGGATAAAATGAAGATGGATTTTGACAATTCTACACTTCATAAAGGGAAAATATTGATTACTGCAAAGGATGCTAATTTTGGATATGATGATCAATTGCTCTGGAAACAACCATTGAGCTTTCAAATCAGAAGTGGAGAACGTATGGCTATTAAAGGGCTCAACGGCTCTGGTAAGACAACTTTGATAAAAATGATTTTAGGTGAATTGCAACCCCGATCGGGCAGCATTGACAGCGTGGATGTCAATGCCATTTACATCGACCAGGACTATTCACTAATCGACAATAACCTCAGCGTTTACGAACAGGCCCAACAATATAATTCCGGAGCATTACAGGAACACGAAATAAAGATCCGCTTAAACCGGTTCTTATTTTCAAAAGCATATTGGGACAAACCTTGTAAGGCGCTTAGTGGCGGAGAAAAAATGCGGTTGATGCTTTGTTCCTTAACAATCAGTAATCAAGCGCCGGACATCATCATATTGGATGAACCAACCAATAACCTCGATATTCAAAACATAGAGATTTTAACTGCCGCGATAAATGAATACAAGGGAACGCTCCTGGTTGTATCGCATGATGAATATTTTTTGAAACAGATAAATGTGGAGCAGTCGATTACAGTGGAGTAATAAACAATCTCTTCATCTTCAAACAGGTATTATCAGCATGGTTATTAACTACAGCCGGTATTGTTAATGCTGTGATTTATATCATGGAACAGCCGGAGCATGTTCGCATACCTAAACTTATGATCCAGCCTAAAGATCACAATATATAACAGATCGAATCCCCTCTCCACATCAAACGAGCTATTAAAATCTCATCATTGAAGCAGGTAAAAGTTTCTTGTTCCTGTCCAATTTTCATTCTCCCAGTCATTATTGCAGTGAAAACAAGTTATCATTTATTAAAAAACTTATCAAATGTCAACTTTTCCTGCTCTACTGATGCTACATTTAATAGCACTAGTCTTGATGGTCGGTACTACACTAATCGATTTTATTAACTACCAGACATTCTGGAAACTATTTGACCATCAAAAAGAAAAGGCGGCTGGAGTCCTGGTGATTGCGGCCAAATTCCCTAAATTGATCGGTATCGGTGGAGGGCTGATCATAGTTACCGGCCTGGGCATGATCGCCCTTACCCACGGCGTGCTGGCGCAACAATTGTGGTTCAGGATCAAATTTGTGTTTGTTCTTTTGCTGATCGGCAATAATATTTTCAATGGTGGCAAACTTGGTATAAAACTCAAAGAAATTATCGACGGGAATGCCCCTGACCTCGCGGTCAAGGCGCTAAATTTAAAAGGCAGATTGCGTACATTTCATCTCTTGCAGTTAAGTATTTTTTTGATCATCATTTTCCTGAGCGCCTACAAATTCAATTAACTAATCCTGACATGAAAATGAAAAAATGCTTAAAAATCATATTTGTGACTTATGTTGCGCATTTTTAGCGAGATTTTATGTTTGAAAATCAAGGACCAATGATAGCTCATGCAGAATAATATAGATTTCTTAACGCGATTTTTGGTGGATCAATATTCTTTCCCGGCAGAAGACACTTTGCTTTTGTCAAAATTTAAGGATGTAAGTGTCAAAAAAAACAGTCGGCTTCTTACCTCCGGAGAGGTCTGTCAGTATGCGTATTTTATCTGTAGTGGTTGTTTAAGAACATATTTTATAAATGAAAAAGGAGAAGAAAAAACACGCTACATTGCCTTCGAAAATAAATTTGTAAGCGCCTTCGCCAGCTTTATAACACAAGCACCATCTGCAGAGTATGTTCAAGCGTTAGAGGATTCAGCATTATTAAGAATCAGACAAACTGATTTCTATAACCTTGTAGACACCAATACTATTTTTGCTAAACTTTATCGCCAATCGTTAGAACAATCGCAGGTCTTTGCTACATGGCGGGTTGAAACGATGATTAGTATGACAGCAAAAGAAAGATATCAGAATTTATTGGAGCGGATGCCACAAGTCGTATCGCGGCTATCCAATAAACACGTTGCCTCTTTCTTAGGTATAACGCAGGAATCATTAAGTCGGCTTAAAAAGAAAGAATAGTTTTTTATCATTTGTCAATGTTTATTCTTTTTGGGCAAAATACTTTTGCCGAGAACAAAAAGAAAGTGATGAAGAAAAATAATTATGACACAGCTGACGATAGAACTACCCTATACGAGTTGCTGCCGGACAACGCCGAACCGAGCTTGCAGAGCCGCTGTATCAACGGCTTATTAAGGCTTCTTCCCATCAAGAAACGGTTGGCATCAGCCGCTGCCGTCCAGGAGCAGGTGCGCAGATTGTCATTGCGGCCGGCCTCCTATGAACCGACGGGGCTGGGCCGCGGCGTCACGGTGACTTTGAAGCATGTGGCGGGATGGCCCGTCTATTATACAGCACCATCTGAAAATCCCGATGCCGGCGACTACGTCGTATTCCTGCATGGCGGTGGCTATATCAACGAGATCGTTCGCGCGCATTGGCGCTTTATCGGTTACCTGACCCGTAATGCCCATGTCCGTTGTATCGTTCCCATATATCCGCTGGCTCCCCACGCCACTGCTAAAGACGTGGTGCCGGCCATGGGCGACCTGCTGCGGAAGATACTTGAGGATGCCGGACCTGCGAAGGCCACGGTGATGGGCAACTCGGCAGGTGCCGGGTTGGGGCTGGCAGCAGCCCAGTGGTTACGGGACTCCGGATATCAGCAACCGAACGGGCTGGTGCTCATCTCACCGGGGCTGGATGCTTCGTTCAGCCGCCCGGAGCAGCTGGCGATCGCTGCTCATGACCCCATCCAGGATATTCCGGGCGTTATTGAAGTGGGGCGCCTATATGCCGGTGACCTGGATGTCGCCCATCCGTATGTCAGCCCGTTGAATGGCGATTTCCGCGGACTGGCGCCGATGATTGTATTCTCCGGCACGCTCGATCTTCACTATCCAGCCAGTATCGATCTGGCCGCAAAGGCAAGGGCGGCAGGAGTGCCTGTCGAGCTTCATTTGCGACGGGGCCAACCACACAACTATGCGGCGATGCCAACGCCGGAAGGCCGGGAAGCACGTGCGATTATCCTGCGTGTCCTTGCCCAGGGACTGACATGATCATTGTCAATAATAAAAACAAACGCCGTTAAAAATCAGACACGTCTTAATGTTAATGCTAAACATGAAAAATACTGAAACAGAACACAATTACGTTTCCTTAAGCACCAACAGTACCTGTTCTGACTTCTCCATTTCGCTTGTAATTGGCCATAATAACGCCACTTGGTGTAACATGGCTCTCTATTAATTCAAATGCTGCCGGAATCACGTCATTATCAAACAACTTTTTTCCTTTACCCAGCAGCAACGGGTGAATGTTGAGCCAGAGTTCGTCCACTAAATCGTGCTTCAGTAGTAGTTGAACGAGCTCGCTACTACCCCAAATTTTGATGTCAGCACCTTTTGAATTTTTAAGTTTTTCGATGTCTGCCACGCTTGTAAGGAACACGGTGTTTTCCCAATCTGACTTTTTCACGGTTTTGGACATGACGTATTTTGTAACATCATTGATACCTGGCCAATAGCTTGCATGTTCAGGCCAGTAAGCGGCAAAAATCTCATATGTTTTTCTGCCAAGAAGAAGATCCGCAGGTTCCATCTGTTTTTGCATGACCTTACCAGAAACTTCGTCAGCATAAGGTGCAGTCCATCCGCCATATTTGAAATCGCTGGATGGATCTTCCTCAGGTCCGCCAGGTGCTTGCATTACACCGTCTAATGTAAGAAATGAAAGAACAATTATTTTTCTCATAATACTTAACCCTCCTTTTAAAATTATTGTTAAAAAAGCTTCTCTAAATTCTGTTATGTTCAGATGTAAATTTCGGTAACAATATGATAACATTTGCGGTGCGTATGCGACAAATCAAAGGGCTGAATGCGACAGATTTAAAAGAAAGAAGCCTTATTAATGAGGCTTTCTGAAGGACGGACGGGGCTGCCGGCTCTTTCGGTCTTCATGGCGGAACAACGGGATTATTTACAGCGGTACCAATCCTGTTTTTCGGGATAATAAAATCACTGGCGCCACCGCACTGTTTTTGAAAACGAATCGTTCAACTTTTCTTTATTTTTCAACCGAAGATGGTTTCCCGCCTGGCGCATAGCCAATGTTTTCGGTTCGTTGTTTTTTGTTCGTCTATTCAATCATTCTGTCACTCTATTTATGCCGTTTTCGATTCCTGATTTTATCATTTCTCCATAACCGTCGTTGGATAGAAAACCTGTATAAGAGAGAGCCAGTTGATAATGTTTCTTGGCTTTGTCCAAATCGTTTAAATCTTCATAACACTTCCCGATATTCAAATAAAGAGAAGGATAAGTTCCTTTAATATCGTCTTCGTTAATTTCTAAGGCTAAGTTCAATGCTGTTTCATCCCACTTCAATTTATCAGATACGTTTTTTTGTTGGCGGGCTACATAATGAGCTGCTATAAACTTCTCCTTGGCGTTTGTAGCCAAGTTCCACGCTTGTTGAAACAGTTTAAGTGCTTCTTCATTTTTTCCCTCTCCTTCTAAATTCATTCCTTGAGCGCAGAGTTTAACTATATCATTGTTGGGATCAGTTTTCATTTTATTTGTTTTTTGTTAATATTTTAAAATGAGACTTTTGCAGACCGGGCGGGGCTGCTTGCGGAGATTCGCGTAGCTTTGGAATAGTGTATTGTTTTGCTATTTTGCATTTTTCTTATTGCTTCAGCTAGCTGTGTTTTTATAACGACATCAAAGTACAGATTTTTTGCTTACACGAACAAGCTATTCATTTTCAACAGCGTTTATTTGCGGGCTTTTGACCTCCTTTTTGCCTATCTTATAGGAAACAGTAAACCTAATATTCTGGCTTCGGTAGCGATATGACTGCCGTTGTTCAAAGTCTGATGTTGCGATTACTTCATCTATGTAGATGTATGGTTGAAAAAATGTTTCCATACGCAAACCCAGGTTCAGACGCTCATTTTTGAATTTCTTATTTATAGACAAGTTATAGAATTTCCAACCAGACCGATACCCTTGCAGGCGCAAATTGTTGGAATCAAAAAAACCGTAAAAATCTACGCTATAGCCTTTGGGGAATTTATAGCTACCATTTAGCGTAAGTCGCCGCATCAGCGAATGATTACTGATGCCAAGCGCCCTGCTTTCCAACCATACAAATTGTGCGGTCAGCGTGGCACCAATAGTTAATGTGGATACAGGCTTCCAGTTCAGTGTTGCAGAGAAACCTAACCTTTGGTTCTTTCCTACATTTTTCCAGGTGCTTTCAAAGATTCCATTTCCCTTAGGAAAGCGGATGTTTTCAATAGAGTTTCTGTTGTCATTAAAAAATAGCACAAAGTCCCTGAACAGTTTGGCATCATTAACGGAGTAACTAATCTCATAACGATTAGTCAACTCAGGTTTCAGCTGTGGGTTCCCATATTGCAATGTCAGTGAATCACTGGTATTTATTGTCGGGTCCAGGTATGAGATGTACGGACGAACCAGTTTCATTGCATAGCTCAGCTTAATATTTGTAATGCTGTCTAATGCCATATTGAGCAATACTTGTGGAACAAGATTGTCAAATGAAGGGATATTTACTCCCTGGTTTCTGAATGCTGCATCAAGATCTGTTTTCTCATACCTTAGCCCCCCGCTAAATCCCCATTTATTCAGTTTTATACTCATATTTACATATCCAGCATAAATCCTGTTCTTATACTTAAAATTACCAGAACGAACAGCGTCATACTGATAATTGCCATTAGCGAAATCATACACCTCAAACAGACTCTTATTTTTAGAATTTTTAGCAGATACTTTGGCTCCGGCTTCCCATTTCCAGTTCTCAGTGAATGACTGTGTATAATCTCCCTGGATAATATAATCATCGTAGATTGTAGTGCTAAAGAAGTTCTCCCGGTACTCACCGTTATCCTCCGCGGTCTGATTCAACATGTAATCATTCGTACCTCTAAAATGCGAATACATACCCAATACTGAATATGCTATTTGCTGGTTTTTCGATTTGCCGTTAAAACCGACAGTATATGCATTGCCCTTATTCTGGTTTGGTGTTATGGTATTCCGCTCAAATAGGAGCTGCTGTATTTCATTGTCCACCTCGTAATTATCAGAAACACCCGTCGTCCTGTTTGGTGACCGCCTGACACGATAACCCAGGTTAAAGGTGTTTAAAGAATCCAGACTATAAAGCACGCTTAAACCACCATAAAAATATTCGCCCGATTGTTTGGTTTCATTTTTCTGAACAAGCACCAAATTATCCGCATTCCGCTGTAATACAGAACCATTCCGATTCCAGTATTTCTGATAGAAGGCATCGCTATTGAACAGAAAGGCTCCCTGTTTACGGTGTACATCACCACCTATACCTTCACTGCTACTTTCACTGGGGCTGCCAGCTACAATGCTGACATTTCCGCTGGTGGCATTCTCTATTATTTTTCTGGTAATAATGTTGACCACTGCGTTGGCCCCTTCAGCATCATATCGCGATGAGGGATTTGTAATCACCTCCACCTTTACAATATGTTCTCCCTTAATAGCTTTTAGTGCGTCCGCAACAGAAGAAGCATAGATTTCAGAAGGTTTACCATCAATAAGCACCTTAACATTTGAATTGCCGCGAACAGAAAGCTCACCACTACCATCAACGCTTAACATCGGTACTTTTCTAAGTACATCCGCGGCATCTGCGCCTGCAATAGATGGCAGACTTTCTACATTGAACACAATCCCATCGATCCGATGCTCTATCAGGGGCTTTTGACCATGTATGGTAACCGTTTTCAACTTTATAGCCGGATTCTTCTTTAATGAGTCAGTTTTAACATTGTCTACATGTTGTGCCAGAGCCGGATTAATGCAAAAATAAACCAGTATAGTCAGAAGATATTTCTTTTGGCACATGTGTGTTCATTTAGCCGAAGGATAACCCTTTATTTCATATGAAGAGATGCAAGCAGCTGTTCTTTAGGAAGCTCCTTTGCAGTATAATGCAGACTCAGATCATGATGGGCATTATTTTTTTCCAGCAACAACAGCTCTTTAACTGATATCACCATACTTAAATCGGAACCAGTCGCATCAGCAAATGACCAATTCTTTAGTGTATTTCCCTTTTCATCTTTTAGAACAATATTCCGGTCAGTACCAGCTCCTTTTAAAGTGCAGTGTTTGTAAGTAATGCGCAGCTGATCGTTCTCATTTGCCTTATCAAGTTGCAGCACTCTTAAACTCAAAGGCTGGTTCACCGATTGTTTTAGAATGAGCTTGTTATTTAGGTAGATCTCATAACTGTCCAATCCAAATTTTGTTGTAAAACTGAATGCAGTAAAGCATAGTATAATCAGTGCAAATACCTTAATAAACGCCTGATTGAATGTTGTCTTTTTCATGATGCAATTTTTTAAATTAAATACTTGACTTTTTCTGATATCAATATTAGGAGAAAAGGAAACCAAGTAGAAAAATAGTAGACCAGTAAACAAAAAAGTAGACGAACCTCTACTTTTTATGCAGTTAGTCGAAATAATTTTGCAGGTTTAACACTTTTAGTTTCCTTTATGTATGATATTTAAATATGGAGCTACTGAATAAGCAGGTTAAGCTGCCATTTTCAAAGGGGACTGTTTCCCTAAAGTATATCCTGGCTCATAGTGCCTATTGGCTATTGATAACAGGTTTCTTTATGTTTGAGAAAAAATACCTCATACATAAGGCCAGCATGCCTTACTTTGTAGCTTGTGTAACTGTCCGGATCGCACTCCTCATTGTGATAGCTTATCTCAACCTGCATTATTTTTTACCAAAATACCTGCTGAAGAAACGCTACTTTGTCTATTTCACAGCAGTTTTTATCGCTGTGATCGGGTACTTAACAGTCCAGAGCCTTTTTGATTTTTATCTGTATGGTTATGTTATAGGCCCTATGCGTAACAGCGATTTAATGGAAAGCCTCTCCTACAACTTTTTTAGCACGTTATGGTATTTAGGGTTAATGCTGGCACTTAGGTTAAGTATGGACTGGTATGGGCAGCAGCTTCTCATTCAGAGAATGACAGTAGAAAAATTAAATGCCGAAGTTAATTTTCTTCGCGCCCAGGTAAATCCACACTTCCTGTTTAATGTATTAAACAACTTGTATGCATTAACGCTTAAAAAATCAGAGCTTGCACCGGAAACAGTACTTAAACTATCAGAAATGATGGAATACATGTTGTACGATAGTACTGATGCAAAGGTGCTGTTAGAAAAAGAAATCACTTACCTAAGCAATTACATTGAACTGGAGCGGCATAGGTTTAGTTCCGAGTTTATTATTTCATTGAATATTAATGCTGAACTAAGTGGGCATGAAATTGCCCCTTTACTATTGTTGCCTTTGGTTGAGAATGCCTTTAAACATGGGCTTAGTAAACAAACCGAAAATAGTTGGTTAACTGTGGGTATTGAGTTAAATAATAAAACATTAACGGTAATTATAGAGAATTCAAAACCATTGTCAGTATCTAATAAAAGTAAGGGTGGAATAGGGCTCGACAATCTACGAAAACGTCTGAACATGCTTTATCCGGCTAAACACCATCTTGCGCTTGAAGACAATAAAAATGCCTATAGAGCCAAGCTAATAATTGAATTATAACTAAATGGATTGAAGTGGAAATAATGCTGAAAGTTGTTGTTATAGATGATGAACCGCTTGCGCTTGAAGTACTTGCAGGTTACTTAAAACGCATCGACAACGTACATTCCGTGTCCCTGTTTACCAATACATGGGAGGCTTTGCGCTATCTGGAGAATCACCCTACTGATGTATTGTTACTGGATATTGAGATGCCGGAAATGACAGGTATTGAATTTCTAAAAGAATTGCCAGACCCGCCTTTTACGATTTTCACAACCGCATATCGCAATTATGCTTTTGAAGGCTATGAATTGGGTGTAATTGACTTTTTATTAAAACCTGTGTCTTTTAACCGATTCAAACAGGCAATAGAGAAAATCACAGAATTCCTAACCTTAAAAGCACAGAATGTAAATATTGAGGATCATGCTGCCTTTGAAAAAACAGATTTTATTTTTGTCAAAAGTGGTGTGCAGCGTATAAAACTTCATTTTAATGATGTTACCCACATTCAAGGACTCAAAGATTATGCAATAATTTATACCTACTCAGGAAAGGTCATATTGAAAGGATCAATTAAAGCCATGCTTGATATTTTCCCACAAAACCGTTTTATTCGGGTACATAAATCTTTCATAGTATCTATTCAAAAAGTAACACGCCTGGAAAGGAACCGAATTATACTGGATGGCCATCAAATACCTATCGGCCGAAACTTTAAAGATGATCTCGAAAAGGCGCTGGAAAGCACCTGATCTGGTTAAAATCAGCAACCCAATCAATTCATGTTAGTACAAAGTTGGCAAACACGATCCAGCGTTCTTTGTCGATTAACATCATTTTTAAAATTTAGCGCCAACCCAATCCGGGGGCCACATGCGCTAAAATAGAAGACAGTACATGCACATTGTAATCAACTCCTAATGTATTGGGTATTGTCAAAAGAATCGTATCTGCCTCTTGAATAGCTTCATCCTCAGCTAACTCCTTGATGAGTTGATCCGGCTCTGCGGCATAGCTTCTTCCGAAAATGGCGCGTTTGTCTGCTTCAATCATTCCGATTTTATCGACCCGGTTGGTTTCCTGCCCAAAGAAATAACGATCCTGGTCGTTTACCAAGGCGAAAATAGACCGGCTCACCGAAACTCTCGGTTCACGCTTGTGTCCTGCTTTTTTCCAGGCATCTTTGTATAATCTGATTTGCTCGGCTTGCTGTATATGAAAAGGTTTGCCGCTTTCATCGTACTTCAAAGTAGAACTTTGAAGATACATTCCGTTTTCGGCGGCCCAAACAGCAGTAGCATTAGAAGCGGCTCCCCACCAGATACGTTCCCTCAGTCCTTCCGAATATGGCTCCAGGCGTAGCAAGCCTGGTGGGTTCGGAAACATCGGGGACGGATTAGGCTCGGCAAATCCGACACCTTTTAACTTATCCAGGAATTCCAATGCTTTACGACGTCCCATATCTGCGTCAGTTTCTCCTTCGGCCGGTTCATATCCAAAAGTGCGCCACCCATCGATTACCTGTTCCGGCGAACCTCTGCTGATTCCCAATTGTAATCGCCCCTCCGAAATTAAATCCGCAGCTCCGGCATCTTCCACCATATACAGTGGATTTTCATAACGCATATCAATTACACCCGTTCCAATCTCTATTTTACTTGTTTTGGCACCGATAGCCGAAAGCAAAGGAAATGGTGATGCTAACTGGGCTGCAAAATGATGCACACGAAAATAGGCGCCATCTAAACCAATTTCTTCGGCAGCGACAGCCAAATCAATAGATTGAAGCAATGTGTCACTCGCTGTACGGGTCTTATAGGCAGGATGATTAGACCAATGCCCAAACGATAAAAATCCTATTTTCTTCATAACTCCTTTTTCGTCCTGAAAAATAACCCTTTATTATCTATTTTTTGGTTGCTAAAACAATTTCTTTCATACTATCTTTTTCTCATGCCTCAATTAAAATATCTTGTATTTTCTTTTCAGGCAGATATAAAACACAAAAGCCGCCGGATAACATCCGAAGGCTTTTGTGTTTAGGTTGCGGGCCGAAATACCCGCTTTTATAACTGTTTCAGGTAATGAAGTGCTATACATCCTGATTTAAGCGTCCTCGAGTCAGTTAGTTTTAAATTTAACGGATCGGGAAGACCGATACCATCTAACAACCGTCTCCCTTGACCTGCAATGATAGGATGAATTAGAAAATAATATTCATCCACCAGACCAAGCGTTATCAATTCCGCAGGCAGGCTTATCCCGCCAATTGAAATATTTTTGCCCGATTCCTGTTTCAGTTTCAGGACTTCTTCTGCGAGGTTCGCACGAATAACCCTCGGATTACCTTCAAAGTCATTTAATGAGCGGGAACAAACAACTTTGTCAATGGCGTTAAATGTTTGCGCAAATTCATTCTCCGCTTTCGTCCCGGATTGTTTTTTTGCGACGTCAGGCCAGTAAGGAACCATCAACTGATAGGTCTTACGTCCGTAGATGATCAGGTCAGCGTCCCGCATGAGGTCCGTGAAATACTCGTGGATCTCTGGGCCGCCACTAGATTGGGTATGGTCGCAGCAACCATCTGCAGTCAGATTGATACCATAGATTATATTTCTCATTTGATCGGTTTTAGTCGGTGAGTTTTCTATGCTGGTTTACCCGGATACAGGTCAAAAATAAAACAATACATCCATCAAAGTGGGGGCCTTCTGCGACAAAAAAAGGGGTATTTAAGTCCTAAGCTATGATGTCGTCCCACCTTTCAAATCGAAAACACCTGACAAACACCCTTTTAAAAATGAAAAAGCGACACAGAATCCAATCATGAATTTTGTATCGCTTTTTGCGGAGGGCGAGGCATCTCTGTCGAACCCCTTATTCCATCATTGACATTTTCATCCGTTTCGGAAGTTTTTGTGATCGAATTTTCAGATCGGAAAGAAGATCAAGGTATAGTTGTTCATTCGGTGACCCTTCCTTTGTTTATAAAAAAAGCAGCAACATGAAGTACAAATAGTTTTGTACTGGTAAAGTCTTTGCAGATTTTACGAAAACTCGCAGATGTTTATCGAAATCGGGGCCTTGAACTTCACCAACACGAGGACAACGATGAAGTATTTTATGTGTTGGAAGGAACAACTTCATTTCTTGTAGGCGACAAAGAACTGACAAGAAAACATTTTTGGCAAGAAACTTGACGGAAATACTAAAAACAAAAAGAATGTTACACACTACACCATTTCTTTTATTTGATGGAAATTGTGCTGAGGCAATGACCTTTTATCACGAATGTATTGGCGGTGACTTGACACTTACTAAACTTGGTGATAGTTCAATGAAAGATATGTTACCCCCCGAAAAGCACGACAGGATTATCAATGCTCATCTAAAAAATGGTGATATAGAAATATCAGCCACCGATTGGATGGCTTCACCTGAATTTGACCCAATACCAGGCAATACGTTTGCTATATTTGTTATCGGAAAAACATATAACGAATTAAAAATAGTTTTTGACAAACTTAAGGACGGAGACAATAACGAAAGGCTACAGGAATTACATGAGCTACCATTTGGGATGTACGGACAGTTTTACGACAAATTTGGTATTCAGTGGATTTTTAAAGGAGAAAAGAAAGAATGATTTAAAAAAAACTTAACGGACAAACATTCAGACAGGCAAGAGAGTTAAGTTCCAGCCAGGTCAGCATTCCTCGCAAACGCCCTCCCTAAAATCAATACCTACATTTGAAAAAGCGGCATGCAGCCTGCTAATCAGGTTGATTTCATTTGTATTGTCCATAAATCTTGTATTTAAATCTAAGCTTACCCAATAGGTATTCTAATTTCAAAGTTGCTATGAGGATGGGGGTTATCGAACACCTACAATGATGGATGTTTTTTCTCATAACTATCTGGAAATGAAAGAGAAGAACTACTTGATATACGAAAAAAAAGGGATAACTTTTCAGTTATCCCTTGCAGCGGAGAGTCAGGGATTCGAACCCCGGGACCTGTTACAGTCAACAGTTTTCAAGACTGCCGCAATCGACCGCTCTGCCAACTCTCCAGTGGTGCGAAATTATAAAAGGAAATGATTTAAAAAAAATTTGTTTTCGTTTTTCCTGAAAAAAAATGCGCCGGAGAGCCTTACAGTACGGCCCATTAACCTAAGAGACGGCTATAGAATAGCCACAGTAAAGCATTGTATCCATCATTTGAATTTTATACCAGTATATCGTATTGATCAACAGTTCATTGTCACAGGCACTGTTTTACCCCTCTTCCCTCCTTTCTATAACTTCCGGCTACATTCCGGCTGGCTTTTTTTTCCGTAAATTTAATGATGAACATATTTTTTGAAGGACCTGTACTCTGGTCACAAATAGACGCAAATATGCACCTCCGGCATTCTGCCTACGCAGATTTCGCCGCACAGGCGCGCCTGGCTATGCTGGAAAAAGTTGGATTGGATGCTGCCCAGTTTATTCAACTAAAACTAGGTCCTATCCTGTTCCGGGAGGAATTACTGTATCTCCGCGAAATTGGCCCCAATGATAAAGTACAGGTTACCTGCGAAATGAGCCGGTACAAAAGTGATGGCTCCCGCTGGTCGGTAAGGCATGAAATATTCCGCGGCGACGGCACCAAATCCGCCATCGTAACGGTAGACGGCGCGTGGATCGACGTACAAAAACGCAAGCTCACAGTTCTGCCACCGGCATTAATGGAAAAATTTAAAGCCATTCCCCGGAGTGCGGATTTTGTGGAAGATGTGCTATAGCCGGCTGATAATAAAGGCCGCCCTTTCCGCTGCCGGAATCATAGGCACTGTTATCAATTCATAGTCACATGCATTATACACCGCCTGCATCACTTCAAAAGTGTGCACCGCCGTTGCAAATGTCTGTTTGCGTTCTTCATCTTCACAAAAAATAGCCTCCCAGGGCGGGAAAATAAATACACGGGTATTATACCTGTATTGCATGCATAGTTCCTGCAAGGAAGGATCTACCGGCAACTGTATCAACTGCGTATAGCCGATAACGTCAGGCAGCCCCCTGTCAAGGAATACCTGTTCTTCCTGCAACGCATGAAAATCATCCATGGCGGTTCTGAACATCTTGTCACGATACTGTGCCGTATCGCCCCAGGGCAAAGCATTTCCGCCGGTACGCACCTGCTCCTGGATGATTTGTCTTCCAGACTCTTCTACCGTTGCATATCCCATCTGCTCTAAAGTCTTTATCACCGTAGTTTTACCCGCACCGGGTCCACCGGTGAATACATAGGCATTGCTTTTAGTCATATTCTATCTATCGGTACGTTATTCACCGGATCGTCACAGGCCGGATAGACACCAGCCGGTCAGATTCCAGTGCTTTTATAAAAGGTAACTTGTTTTGTATGTATGCGCGTGTAGATTGTTCCAGGTAATTGTCCAGCTGAAAAAACTTGGCTGCCCTGGTAGCACCCAGCACTTTATTCATTTTACGAAAATAACGCATTTGCAGCCGACCAAATTCAAGATCATTATTAATCAGCTGTTTTGATAATGTATTCATTTTCTTTTCATCCAGTGAAGAATACTCATCGTTGTACATTTTTAGCAATGCGATGCGCTCCGTGAGCCAGGGGCCTTTTTCTGATTCATATTCCTGGAAAGCAGTCTGAAAATCCTTTTCCTCTACGGGCGAAATCAGCAGGACATCATTTAATAACGCCTCTTTATTTTTACCAAAAATCTGCGTAACAAGATCCTCTTCCGAAAACACCACAGCTTCAACAGCTGTTTTTTGTGCAGAAAGCCGCAGGGCAGCAATCAGCACAACCAACAAACAAATTAACTTTCTCATAGCAGCAAAATTTTATTGTCATTGTTTGTCTATTTATGATGAATAATCAATAGCGACCGGGGTTGATATACCACTATCGTTACCATCCATGGTAATACTGCCAGACAGGAGAAGCAGTATATAAAAACATCTGCGGAAGAGAAATAGTTTATAATAGAAGAGGGATTTATGTATTTAGCTGTCTAAATACATAAATCCCTCTTCCATCGAATAATATGAATGACGCGGATTAGTTTAAAGTGTGTCCATTGGCTTCCAGAAAAGCAGCATGCGCTTCCTTCGTCCAGAGTTGATAATCAGCCAGATCAATGCCCAGCTTATCGTCGCGTTCCACTTCCTTATATTCCCGGGAATCCCAGTATCCCTTTGCCAGTGATACTACATTATTCAGTGCTTGTGCGTCCGTTGCTTCGTAATCATCAGGATAACTTACGTAATTGCCGATGGCTAATTCCTGTATTTCCTGCTTAACTGCTTCTTTGTTTTTCTTTGCCATGGTTAAAATTTTTGGTTCAGCTAACAGTAAAACAAAAATGGTTCCTGTTTGGTGCCAATACCAGACACTTTAAGAAACCATTATCATAAAGTTTTGTTAACCCTACCTGAAAATCAACACAATAGCAATTTTTTAAATGATCGTTAAGACAGCTAAAGCATGATAGCTTTTATATATACCTTGCCATAATTACCCCAATCCTTGATCGCCCCGTTCATCACTTCCTTTAACCGGTCATTATTCACCACCTTCCCTTTAGCAGGTGGTTTCAGCGTTCCGGGCTTTATATCTTCCACCAATACTTTGGTAGCAAACCAGGTAATATGCTCATGCGGCAGTGCCAGTCCCAGGATCATACCGGGAAGGCCGGTAAAGGATTCCGGACCACCCGGTGTTACGATGATATCTGTATAAAAAGCGACTACATAAATAGAATCCATAATAATGGCATTGGCCCGGCGGCAATCAAAACCTGCAATCTTGCGTGTTTCGTCCGTGATCTTCCACTTAATCTCCCGCACAGAATCCTTTACCAGGAACAGTTGCTCAAATGCCTTCTTCTGTGCAATACTTTCATGATTATCCAGGTCAGTATACACTACATTGGCTTCTCCCGGTGTTTCCCGGAGTTTATAGTTATCAGGATTTTCCCTGCCGGGTTTATAGGATGTGGTGTGTTGTGAAAAATACAGGTCGAAATAAGCCGTCTTAAACTTCGGCATTTCTTTCTTCTGTAATTCTTTCCAGGAGCTTTCCTCTCCCGCCCACATTTCGTCCAGCATTGCGTGTACGTTCTGCTTCTTTTCAAATTCAATACGCCCCTGCTGCAAAAAAGTGGTGTGTTGCGCAGCAGCACCAGTAGAGAGGATCAGCAATATCCATAAGATCAGGTTCTTCATGACATTAATTTTTTGTGGCTCCTCCGCCTACTTTATTAAAGTTCCAGATAAATGTCAGCATACCAAAACGGCTGATGGTACTGTAGGTATTCTGCGTAATGTAGTTACTGTTTACAGACCTGTTGAATCCGATATTCTGATTCAGGATATCGTTCATAGACACATTGACCTGCACTACATCTTTCTTTCCGAATTTCTTCCCGAACCAGGCATTCCAGAGCAGCACGTTATTATTGCCGGTAAAGAAAGCGGTCTTTTGTCTGATGCTATAATTAATTTCGGAATGTAGTTGCAGTTTCCAGGGGAGAAAAAGATCCAGGTTGTGGGCAATACTATACGTCCAGTAATTGGTACGGATCTGCTTCTGTACAGAAGATTGACTGGTATTGTAATTGGCCTGTATATTCAGGTATTGCTCATATTTTTTTTCTTTGGATTTATAGAGATATAATCCCCCTGAAGTATTGGTACTCTGTGTTATATTCAGTTCCGAGTTTACAAAGCTGACATTCTTATAATACTGTCCATACATATTATACCCGATCCTCAAATCAATTTTCTTGATCTTCCAGCCCATGTTCAGGTTCACATTTGCATTCTGATTACCGTCTACGTTTACTGACTGTGTAGTACGCTTACCCCCTTCATCAATGGTACTCCGGTTGCTGATGGCATTGGAAGTAGTACCATAGGATACTCCCATCCATATACTCCGGTCAGTTAATACTTTAAAGTCACTATAGTTAAGGCGGAAAGTGCTTCCAAAAGAAGGTTTCAGCTCAGGGTTACCGATGTAGATATTCAGCGGATCTTCGTTGGCCCGTAAAGGTTGTAACTGGTTAATCCCCGGTTGTTGGGTATTGCCGTAATAATTGAAACTGAACCTGCGTTGCTGACTGAAACTGTACCTTACGGATGCCTGTGGATACCAGTTCATAAAACTACGCTCCTGGGTAAAATCGTGGTACATATCCTGCTGATGGTAGCCTGTAAATCCTACGTTACTTCCCACATTTACCCGCAGCTTCTTTTTCATATAGGCATAGGCCAGACCGCCTTTATGCGTTAACATATTAAAAGCATAGTCATTGCTGTAGATGCTGTCCTGAAGCCCGTATTTACCATCTGTGCCTTTATTGAAGGAGTTCCTGGCCGAATGACTGTTGTTGATGTTGATGCCATAGTTCACCACCAGCGAAGAAGCAGCAGACAATGGTTCCGTATAGGTAAGATTGGTAATGAGACTGATATTTTCGTTATTGGTGGTTTTATACTGGTCTGTTAATTGCGTGGAGTCAGTAAGCCCGTGTTGGAAAAACTCGGTTATAGAATTCAGATATCCGTCGCCGTTAGTCCGGCTATAGTTTTCAGCGATATTCAGGGAAATCGTTCTGCCTTTCTTCTTTAGTTTCTTGCGCCATAGCAGGTTACTGTTGAGCGTTCCGATATCGGCTATGGAGGAGTTGAGGCGTTGGTTGCGGTTTACCATGGAACTATCTTCTGCCTGAAACGCTGTGCTATAGCGGCTGTTACTGATCTTATGATCTATTCCGCCATCTACGCGCAGGTTGATGGTGGAAGAAGAATCCAGCTGAACTTCATACCCTCCGTTGATGCGGTTCCGCATAATACTGTTCTTAAATTCTTCCCTGGCATTCCGGTAGTAAACGGTATCCGGCAGGATATACTGGGTGGCTTCCGTATTGTTACCATCCATGTACAGCTGCATCATTTTATAGTTCCCGTTGATGCTTTGCTTGTCCTGGTTCCATTTATTGTTATAATGCAGGCCGCCGGTCTGTACCAGCGGATAGCCCTGCCCGTTATAGTTACCGCTCCAGTTCTGAAATTCGTTGTCCTGGCCGCCCATGATATAAAAATCACCGGAGCCGTCTGAAACAGCGTTATCGGCCATGCTTTGTCCGTATTTATCCTGCTCCTGCCAGTTAAGACCGGTTTTCCCGGTGTTGGACACGATACCATAGACGGCAATTTTCTGTTTCTTTTTGAACATATTCAGCATGGCCTGGCTATCATGGTAGCCGTTGGTACCGGCGCCGGTACTCACTTTACCAAAGTAGCCGTTTTTCTTGCTATCCTTTAATTTCAGGTTGATCGTTTTAGATTGCTGTCCATCGTCTACCCCTGTAAAGTTCGCCTGGTCGCTCTTTTTATCAAAGAGCTGTACTTTGTCAACCATATCTGCACGCAGATTTTTGGTGACCAGCGTGGGATCATCTCCAAAAAATTCTTCCCCATCTACCAGTACTTTTTTAACTGTCTCTCCCTGCGCAGTGATTTGTCCTTTATTATCTATCTGGATACCAGGCAGTTTTTTCAGCAGGTCTTCCACCGAAGCATTTGCCTGGGTTTTGTAGCTGTCGGCATTAAACTCGGTGGTATCACCTTTAATTTTGATAGCGGCTATTTTCTGTTGGATCACTACCTCCTGTAGCAGTCTGGACTTCTGTGTCAGCATAATTTTATCATAGCTGACAACCGTTGTATCTGATAACGTTAAAGGTTCTACGTAATCGGCAAACGACGGATAAGTCACCAGCAGCAGGTATTTACCGGCAGTGAGGTCTTTGAAATTAAAATGTCCTGATTCATTTGTACGTGCAAATTTGTACAGTACCGAGTCCTTTGCGTGCAGCAAAGCAACTACAGAATTGGAGAGCTTTACGTGATTGAGTGTGTCCAGCACATTTCCTTTTACAGCAGCCTTTTGGGCATAACACAGGTTAAAAACAGACAAACAAAAAATGAGTGCTAATAGTTTTTTCATCGTGGGTACTACAGGTTACATAACAAATGATGTTATGGGACTAAAATTCCATAAATATTTTTATAAATTTAATTCAATGATGATAAACATCTGTTAAAATATTTACCTACTTATCATGTTAAAACAGCGATAGGACGAAAGATCTCCCTCTTATAACACCCGCTCATTATAAAAAAAGTCCTATAAATTGTATATTCAACACGTATTTCAGTTACATAACACAATAAATGATGGAGCAGCAGTCATTAAGAAGCAGTCAATGGTTTGCCCGCGACGGTAAGGATGGATTTATATACCGTGCATGGCTCAAAAAGCAGGGCATTCCGGCGCATGAGCTGGAAGGCAAGCCAATCATAGGCATCTGTAATACCTGGTCGGAACTCACGCCCTGTAACTCCCACTTCCGGGAGCTCGCCGAATCGGTAAAACGCGGCGTCCTGGAGGCAGGAGGCTATCCGCTTGAATTTCCGGTGATGTCGTTGGGTGAAACACTGATCAAGCCTACTGCCATGTTGTATCGCAACCTGGTAAGCATGGATGTGGAAGAATCTATCCGTGCCAATCCACTGGATGGTGTGGTACTCCTGTGCGGTTGCGACAAAACCACGCCGGCGCTGGTAATGGGCGCCTGTAGCGTCAATATACCGTCTATAGTAGTTTCAGGTGGCGCTATGCTTACAGGCAGACATATGGGCCGTAGCATTGGCACCAGCGATATATGGCGGTTCAGTGAGGAACTGCGCTCCGGCAAAATGACGAGTGAAGAGCTGGCCCTCGCCGAAGCAGGCATGTGCCGCAGCGACGGACATTGTGCCGTGATGGGCACCGCCTCCACTATGGCCTGTATGGTAGAAGCCCTTGGCCTCTCCCTCCCGCAGAATGCCGCTATCCCCGCCCCTGATGCAGCCCGTAAAGTACTCGCGCATTTATCAGGTATAGAGATCGTAAAGATGGTGAGAGAAAACCGATGCTTATCTGATATCCTCAACAGGGCCGCATTTGAAAATGCCATCATGGTGAATGCAGCCATCGGCGGCTCCACCAACTTCGTTATTCATCTCCTGGCTATTGCCGGTCGTATCGGGGTGAAACTGGACTTACAGGATATAGATACCTGGTCCTCCAACATCCCGCTGATAGCCAATCTGCAGCCATCCGGTCTTTACTTCATGGAAGACCTTTACTATGCAGGGGGACTACCGGCCGTAATGAATGCATTGTTACCACATCTCCATAAAGAATGTATGACGGTAAACGGTAAAACAATTGCCACTAACTACCAGTATGCTCCCAACTATAATAAAGAGGTAGTTTCCTCACTGGAAACACCTTTTAATGCAGTTTCCGGTATCGTAGTGCTGAAAGGAAATATCTGTGAACAAGGTGCTGTGATTAAGCCATCAGCCGCCAGTCCGGAGCTGATGCAACATACCGGCAAAGCGGTGGTGTTTGAAGATATCGATGATTATAAAAGACGTATCGACGATCCTGCGTTGGATGTTGATGAAACGAGTGTCCTCGTATTAAAAAATGCAGGACCCATAGGTTATCCCGGCATGCCGGAAGTGGGCAACCTCGGACTGCCTGCAAAGCTACTGGCAAAGGGCGTTAAAGACATGGTCCGTATTTCTGATGGCCGTATGAGTGGTACCGGCTTCGGCACCGTAGTACTGCATGTTTCCCCGGAAGCCGCGGCAGGCGGCACATTGGCCATCCTTCAGGATGGAGACATGATCACGCTGGATGTGCAAGGCAAGCGGCTGCATGTAGACCTCCCCATGGAAGAGATCAACCACAGAAAAGAAAAACTGCTACCCAACTATCCCAAAGCTATCAGGGGTTATGTGCAGTTATACCAGCTACATGTAGAGCAGGCGCATCTCGGTGCTGACCTCGACTTCCTCAAAGGTGGCTCCGGCAGCGAGGTTACCAGAGATTCTCATTAAACAAAAAATCAGGTTATGACAGGCAATAAAAAAGTGGCCATTGTTACCGGCGCAGGCCAGGGCATTGGATTTGAAATTTGCAGACAGTTGGCCATGGAAGGCACAGCAGTAATTCTGAACGATGTAGATACGGATCTCGCAAACAATGCAGCTGCGAAGATCACCGCAGCAAACGGGCTGTGTATAGCCATGCCAGGCGATTCCAGCGATACGGTCTTTATCGGTCAACTGGTAGATACGGCTGTCAGCCGGTTTGGTAGTATCGATATTGTGATTGCCAACGCGGGCATCACGTTGTTTGGCGACTTCCTTACCTATACCCCGGAAGCCTTTTCCAGGGTGATGCAGGTAAATCTTGGCGGTTCATTCTTTCTCGCACAGGCCGCCGCCAATCAGATGAAAAAGCAAAATCACGGCGGCGCTATTCTGTTCACCTCCTCCGTTACCGGCCACCAGGCGCATAAAGACCTCGCCGCTTACGGTATGAGCAAAGCTGCCCTGGAAATGCTGGCAAAAAATTTAGTGATAGAACTATCGTCTTACAAGATTACTGTCAACACGATTGCTCCCGGCGCCACCTTAACGGAACGCACCCTCGACGATCCCAGCTATACCAGCACCTGGTCCAGAATAACGCCCATGGGAAGACCTGCAAATACAGCAGATATTGCACACGCGGCGCTATTCCTCGTATCTGATAAGGCCCGGCATATTACGGGGCAAAGCCTCATCATCGACGGGGGCTGGACGAGCATTAGTCCATCTCCTTTTTAGGGCGGCTATTTTTCCGTTATCAGTTCCATCAACTCCCGTGCATTCAGCTTGGCAGATTGGTCTGTGCCTTCCAGCAAATGATCCGCTAGGTCGCGTTTATTGTTGTGGAGTTCAATGATCTTTTCCTCGATGGTATGTTGTGCCACCAGCCTGTAAATGGTAACGGGTCTTGTTTGCCCGATCCGGTGCGCACGGTCCGATGCCTGCTCTTCTACAGCCGGGTTCCACCATGGGTCCATATGGATCACATAGTCGGCGGCAGTGAGATTAAGCCCCAGGCCACCCGCTTTCAGGCTGATCAGGAACAATTCTCCTTTACCCGCCTGGAAATCTTTCACCAGTGTATCGCGCTGCGATAATGGCGTAGCACCATCCAGGTACAGGTAAGTGATGCCCAACTGATGCAGGGCTTCCCGCACCAGATCCAGGTGCCGCACAAACTGGCTGAACACGAGTGCACGGTGGTTGTTGGAGATCAGCTCCTGCACGATTTCCAGGAATACATTTAGTTTGGATGAGCCGATATTAATTTCTGCGTCCACCATTTGCGGATGACAGGCAGCCATGCGCAGCCTGCTGATCTCCGCCAGTGCTTTGATGTGTTGTTGTCCTACACCACCGCTGTCATGTGCGGCTATATTCTCAATAGCCTTACGGCGCAATGCTTCATAGAAGGCGGCTTCTTCTATCGACAGGTTTACCAGTTTAATGATCTCCGTTTTTGGCGGCAACTCATCCAATACAGCTGTTTTGGTGCGACGCAGCATAAACGGCGCCAACAGCTTTTTCAGGTGTTGTTTCACACTGCTTTCCGGGTTGCGTGCGGAAGGGAAAACGAATTGTTCATTAAAATGATCCAGGCTACCGAGTAAGCCGGGGTTGAGGAAGTTGAAGAGGTTCCAGATTTCGCCCATATGATTTTGTATAGGCGTACCCGTTAGCATCAGTTTAAAATCCGCGCGGAGCGACATAGCTGCTTTCGAAGTTTTGGTCTGGTAATTTTTAATGGTATGTGCTTCATCCAGCACTACAGTGGCCCATTTCACGGCTGCCAGCAGTTTTTCTTCCGATTGTAGCAATCCGTAAGTAGTGATCACTACATCGAAGGGACCGGCTGCGTTGATGAGAGCGACGCGCTTGCCGTTGTGCAGGTATACGATATTCAGTGAGGGGGCAAAGCGGCCGATTTCATTGCTCCAGTTGGACATCACCGACGCAGGACAGATAACCAGCGCCGGCCCTGATGCTGCCCTGTAAAGCAGCATGGTAATAGCCTGGATGGTTTTACCAAGACCCATATCATCCGCCAGGCAGGCGCCTGCGCCCCATGCCGCAAGATGCGTCATCCAGCGGAAACCCTCTTCCTGATAAGGACGTAAAGTTGTTTGTAAGGTCACGGGTACTATGGGCAGCAAATCCATAGCGGCATTGCGCTTCACCGTAAAGGAGCGCCACGCTTCATCGGTATGACTGCTGCCCGACAGTTGCATCAGCTCATCCAGCATGGGAGCCGCATACTGCGGAATGCTGATCGAATGGCGGTCATGGATGGCAATACTGGCTAGTTCGTTTAGCCGTTTGCGTAAGTCGGCAGTCAATGCAAGGAACTCACCATTGCCCAGGGCAAAGAAGCGTTTCCTGACAGTTCTCGTAGTATCCAGTAATTCTTTCAGGGAAAGAACGGTTAGTTCATCGGCCTTTAGCTCGCCGTCACAGGCAAACCAGTGGCCCTTTTCCTTCAGGGCAATATGCATGTGAGAGAAGCCCGCCTGTTGTTTCACTTTATACCGCTCCCCTTCCGGCCATTCGGCCCTCACCAGTTCAGGATGGTCGCGGATAATTTCCAGCAGCTCCAGGGAATCCAACGGGTCTTCAAAAATGATGGTATCTTCTACCAACTCCTGCGCCACTATTTGCTGGATCATGTCCATCAGCTGCGCCGCATTGGCTTTTTCCTTTTCCAGGTCGCGCGCAGCCTGCCAGCGTTCTCCGTTGGTGATACCGATAATATGCTGCGCACCTGCGCCAGGTTTGCAATAGGGCGGGTCCAGGGTAAACGGCTTTACAAAAAGAGCGGCCTTTAATCCTTCTCCCAGTGGGAGCAACTGGATCACAATACGTGCATCTCCTGCGCGCTTCCGGATGTTCACAGCTCCCTCACCCAGGTCCGCATGAATCGTGATATGCGCACCGATACTTCTCAGCACCTGCATCAGCTTATCTTTTCCACTGGCAGGTACCCGCGGGATCTGTTGCAATGTTTGTAACAGCCGGCGCTGCTGGGCTGTGAGCCTGATTATTTTTAAGCGTGTAGGCGTTTCCTTTACAAACACCGTATCGCTCACAAAATCATCTATATTCGTACTGAATGTATATTCTTTGCCTGTTTCCTGCACAATCAATTCCGGTGCACCTTTTGTAATTTCCACGGAGAGGGCAATATTATCTGCTGAAAATAAAAACGGATGCCCGGCAATCTCTTCCCATACCCTTTCATCAAAGGAAAATGATTCGCCGTTATAATTATAAAAGTGATCTTTCTGTATAGTAGTGCTGATCCGCAGATCGTGATCAGTCATGGCTTCCGCCTTGCCTTCTTTCAGCTTTTTCAGGGATACATTCCTGCCACTGCTCCATTCATTATTTCCCTGCGATGTTTGTAACAACGGCTGAATCTTGTAATGATCAAAGTCCACCAGGTAGATCAACCTGGATACAATCACATTTTTTTCTTTTTTTGTGAGATGATCTTCTGCTACCAGTAAAGTGTTCAGCAACCGCTCCCAGTCGGGCATCTGCTCCATCTGTGAAAATACAGGCCGGTGCCTGATCACCGTAGCCACCTGCTGAAATTCATCTTCATACCCGCCATAGCCTTCATTCCTGAAAAGGTAAAGATATTCGTAGGTCAGTAACCGGTAGTAATGCTCCATACCCATGCGCAGCAATACACCCGCGTTTACTTTGAAGGTGAACAGCAATTTACTCCGGGGATGAAACAACTGCAGACAGATTAGAGAGAGATAACTCAGCAGGTTGCCTTCTTTCCGCTCCAGCAGGATCAGTAACTGGTCCTCCGCTCTTTCCTTTTTACCTGTATGAAAATGTAACAGGCAGATAGCTGGCGTTATAGCCGGAAACAGCTTTCTTTCATACACGGTTACAATTTTGGTGATGATGGGATTCATCTTTTCACCCGGCAGTAATGTCAGCGTATAGGCGTAATAGAAAGCAAAAAGCGGCGATACGGGAATGCTGTGCTTCTTATCGTATTGCCGTTGACGTTTGATGCCCTGTTGAAAAACAGTCAGCGCCTTATCGGGACTTCCTTCATACAATAACACCACTGCTTTGGCAAAGAGGTCATCTGCCGTCACATCTCCAAAAGGTGTCTGAAGATCTCCCTGCAACAACTGCAACTCAGGAAAATGGCCGGACCGCTGCTGCTGAAAAGCCAACAGCTTATCCATCGGCGGCATTTTCAACAGGTTATATTTTACAGCGAAAGAAAAGATCCGGTTAAGACTCTCTTCGCTGAATAGTTTCAATAAATCCGCGTAGGCGGGAAAATACAACAGATAAGAAAGCCAGGGCTGGTATTCATCCAGTTCCAGCTCCAGTCTTCTGATAGGCGCAGCCAGTAGGAACGGGTCGCCGGCAAAATAGGCTACGAGTAATTGCTGCAAATCCTGCAAACGGGCGCTGCTACCATAAAATGCATGCACCGCATACTGCCATTTTTCCAGTTGGGCCGCATATGCAGGTCGCTTTATATTCAACGGAAACAGCAGGAAGTTCAGCTCTGGTATCAGGGAAAAACACCCCGATACATTCAGGACGCCCAGTTCCCATTCTTCCAGAAATTCCAGGATTTCCTCCAATCGCCGGAAAGACACCTCCGGGGCGCTTCCCCGCCCTATGCCGGTCAATTGTCCAATGGTATTGAATAGTGCCCGCTTATCCACCGGGCAGAGATAAATCGATAACACATCCATCACCAGCCGGGCATCTGCTTCCTGTGATTCATATTGCTGTAAATACCGGGCTGTGTTTATCATACAGGCAAAAATAACTGAATACCCCCTGATCTCCGAAATTATATAAAATGAATCCACAATAGTATAACAATACTGCTCCGCAGTATCGGTACTTTTGTATCCGGGCTACAAACAATTATTGATCTCTTTAAAAGAAAGAAAATGAAAAGACTACTGGTTACATTATTCGCCGCTGCATTAACACAGGCTGGTTTCGCACAGGAAACAACCGCTCCGCAACTGGGCGAATTGCTGACAACCTACTATCATATCAAAGATGCCCTGGTAAGCAGCAATGCCGGCACCGCAGCCACACAGGCTGCAACATTTGCACAGGCTGCCGGTAGTCTTGATACAAAATCATTGTCTGAACCCGCACGTAAGGTATTCACTTCTTTGCAGGATAAACTGGTAACAGATGCAAAGCAAATAGCCGCCACCAAAGACATTGCACAGCAACGCAGTTATTTTAAAACCTTCTCTGATAATTTTTACCTGCTGGCGAAAGACGTTAAACTGTCTGCCGCACCTGTTTACCAGGACTATTGCCCGATGAAAAAGGCACACTGGTTAAGCAGCAGCACAGCGATTAAAAACCCTTATTACGGTAGTCAAATGCTTACCTGTGGTAAAATAAGCGATACAATAAAGTAATGATGAAACGACTCAGCCTATATATACTGTTACTGGCCCTGTGTGGCTTGTCCACCGCAAAGGCGCAGGCCCAGGCGGGCAATGAAAAACCTGCCACCGTGCGGTATGATTTATATGTGGGTGATACCACCGTCAATTATTCCGGCAAAACAAAGCATGCTTTAGCGATCAATGGCAGTATACCGGGTCCCACGCTTCATTTTACAGAAGGAGACACCGCAGAAATATACGTACACAATACCCTGAACGAAGAAACATCCATCCACTGGCACGGCCTTATCCTGCCAAATCAATACGATGGCGTTTCCTATCTGACTACACAGCCCATTAAAGCCGGGCAAACACACCTGTTCAAATTCCCTATCGTACAAAATGGTACTTACTGGTATCATAGTCATACCATGTTCCAGGAACAAAGCGGGATGTATGGCGCCCTGGTCTTTTACAAACGTAATCAGCCACCAGCAAAGGAATACACCATGGTGCTCAGCGACTGGACAGATATGAAACCCAAAGAAGTAAACCGTTACCTGCACAATGCCAATGATTGGTTTGCCGTAAAAAAAGGATCTACACAAAGCTATTCAGAAGCCGCAAAGCAGGGACATTTCAAAACAAAGCTCACCAACGAATGGAAACGCATGAATGCCATGGATGTAAGCGATGTTTATTATGAGAGCTTTCTGACCAATGGTAAGGCAACCGACAAACAGCCCGATTTCAAGGCCGGCGACAAAGTACGGCTGCGCATTATAAACGGCAGCTCTTCTACCTATTTCTGGTTGAACTATGGCGGCGGAAAAATGTCGGTGATTGCCAGTGATGGCGCCGATGTGGTGCCCGTAGAAGTAGACAGGCTGCTCATAGGCGTATCAGAAACCTATGATGTAATAGTGACCATTCCTGAAAATAACAGCTATGAGTTTCTCGCTACTGCCGAAGACCGTACCAACTCCACTTCCCTGTGGCTTGGCAGCGGTAAAGAAATACGCGCTCCTCACCTGCCGAAACTGAAATATTTTGAAGGCATGAAGATGATGAACGATATGATGAAGATGAATGGAGATCTTGATACCAGCAGCGGCATGCAAATGACTAACCAGGTGATGGATATGAATACCGTGATGTATCCGGAGATCACAGACAGTGCAGCCCAGGACATCGTTACCCTTAACTATGGCATGTTACGGGCGCCCGAAAAAACGACGTTACCTGATGGGCCCACCAAACTGTTGCACTTTGAGCTTACAGGAAATATGAACCGGTATGTGTGGAGTATCAACAACAAAACCGTTTCAGAAACAGATAAGATCCTGATTAAGAAAGGAGAAAATGTGCGCATCGTCCTATACAATAACACTATGATGCGGCATCCCATGCACCTGCACGGTCATTTCTTCCGGGTATTAAACGAACAAGGTGCCTATGCCCCGCTGAAAACGGTGCTGGACATCATGCCGATGGAAACAGATACCATAGAATTTGCTGCTACCGAAAGCGGCGACTGGTTCTTCCATTGCCACATTCTTTATCATATGATGAGCGGAATGGGCCGCGTTTTCAGCTACGAAAACTCTCCCCCCAACCCGGAAGTACCCGATCCGGCGATGGCCTATAAAATGCTGAAAAAAGATGACAGAATGCTGCACTTCATGGCGCAGGTAGGACTGGAAAGCACCGGCAGCGACGGGGAAATGATGTTAGCCAATACCCGTTACCGCCTGACAACCGAATGGCGGCTGGGCCTGAATGATCATCACGGCTATGAAAGCGAAAGTCATTTCGGCCGGTACATTGGGAAAATGCAGTGGCTGTTTCCTTATATTGGCTGGGATGTACGTTACCGTAAAATGGATGGGGCAGAGAAAAACCTGTTTGGTCAAAAGAATACAAAAGATTTCAGGCAGGTATTACATCTCGGGCTGCAATACACGCTGCCCATGCTGATCGTAGCGGACGCCTCCCTCGATACAGACGGCAGGTTACGCTTTCAGCTGATGCGGGAAGATGTGCCGGTAACAAAACGTTTGCGCCTCAACCTCATGGTGAATACCGATAAGGAATACATGGCGGGGTTGCGGTATATCGTTACCCGAAACTTCTCCTTCTCCACACACTACGACAGTGATATGGGATTGGGCGCAGGTATTACCCTGAGCTACTGACCCTTTGCTGCGGCGGCTGTTAAAAATCCGGAAGAAGCAGATAACATTAACTTTCTTATCTTTATCAGGCTAGCGCCGGAGGCAATGAACCCCATCGCCTCCGGCGCTAGCCATACCGCTTTAGCCGTGCTTAATAACACCCGGATGAAATATTACACCATACCACCCCCGGAACAATTACAACGCTTTGTGAGATACTTTTGGGTACTCGAAAGCGATCAGCCTTATATACACTATTCGATGGCGGATGTTTGCCCGGAGCTACTATTTCATTACCAGGGACAATTCGACGAACTTACAGACACCGGAACAACAACGCCCTCCTTCACCGCAGGCGTACATGCACAAACCAGTTTCACCAGAACCTTCCGGATCGACAAAACATTCGGCATCTTCGGGGTGTACCTCTACCCACAGGCACTTCCCCTGCTATTCGGTCTTTCAGCCACCGAACTGACAAACCAGATGCCCGATTTGAAATTATTATTAAAAGCAGCAGGCAATGAGCTGGAAGAAAAAATAGCAACTGCCACAAATAATGATCAAAGGGTAAAAATTGTAACAGCATTTATGGAACGTAAGTTTTTGATGACCGATAAAGAGCAGCTACCCGTTTTCCATGCCATTCAAAGTATCATCCATCGCAAAGGGCTGGTAAAAATAAAGCAACTGGCAAATGATCATTTTTTATCTGAGAGACAATTTGAAAGACAATTCCTGCAATTTTCAGGGTTCAGCCCAAAACTTTTTTCCCGTATCGTCCGTTTCCAGTCGGCCATGGCGCAGTATGGCGACAAGGACCTGTCGCTGACAAACATAGCCCTTGAAAGCGGCTACTATGACCAGTCGCACTTCATTCACGACTTCAAGGAATTTTCCGGACATCATCCTAAACATTATTTCTCAGGTGGCTCAGATGCTACTAAATGGAAGGAATAACATGTCGGTTTTTTCCAATTTTAAGCACACATATACCGGTAATTTTGTGTTATTGTTTAACAATTAATACTTATAAAGATGGAAATTCCTACAGGACACCAACCCGTCATGCCCTACCTGATGGTCAACGATGCACAAAAATTCATCACCTTCATGGAAAACGTTTTTAATGCTGCATTAACGTTCAAGCGGATGCGGGAAGATAATACAACGGTCATGCATGCGGAAATACAGATCAGCGGCAGCACCATCATGTTTTGCGAAGCTACCGAGCAATGGAAGAAGCAGCCCGCCAACTTATTTGTATATGTGGACAACGCAGACGAAACATACAAAACAGCAATAGACAACGGCGCCACCACCTTAATGGAACTTGCCGATCAGAACTACGGCCGGGCCTGCGGCGTAACAGACCCCTTCGGAAACATATGGTGGATTACGTCCGTACAATAGCACCGGTGAAGAAAAGATGATAAGCCCCCCTTCCCCATAGCGCCTTTAAGCCAAACAGCTTAAAGGCGCTATTTTTTTATAATTTTACTATCTTCGTCTGCATATTCCTGAGAGCATAATAAAAGGACCCCTAAAAAATTCCAAAAAAGCTCTCCCTGATACCGTTTCTGAAAATCATCCAAAAATTCATCTTTATATAATTCCGCGATTTTATGAGTTTCTTCAACTTCCTGATTTCCTATTCGAAAGTCGAATCCGTTCTCGGCCTGTTGTCATTTATTATTGCCGCAACATTGGGCTTTTTAGCCTATCAGCGGGCATCAAAACTAAAAGGGATCGCGAAGATCGTGTCTCTAGCCGACACCCGGAATAAGTCAGATCTGGCGAAAGCCTTACTGGAAGTTATACCATCTTACAAAATACCGGACCTGAACAAAGCCCAGGGTTTTGAAATCATCAAACTGCAAATGCAACAAAAATCGGTTGAGTTTAAGAGTAAGATGAATTTACTGCGTTTAGGAATGATTATATTCTCCGTCATTGTTATACTCATTCTTGTTCAAGCCTATTTTAAGTTTGAACAAACAAGACCGGTTGTCAACGCGGAAACCCACGGTAACAAAAGCCCCATCCTGGTTGGCGACAGCAACCAGGTCAATTATGTTGATACCACAAATAAAAAATAATGAAAACCCTCCTGGCCGTTCTGTCTCTCATTATTATAACTATCAACATAACTGCCCAGACAACCTATGGCGATAAAAGTCCTGTTATTATCGGCGCCAAAGGAAAAGTAAACTATGTAAAAGAGCGCAGCATCCAGCGTAAAGTACCGCCTGAACTTTCTCATTACCTGGCCGGATTGCTTATTTCCAATAACATAAATGCGCATACCTCCAGTCTTAATGCAGCATTGGATGTATGGTTCAAGAAATATAATGAATTAAAAACCGCCATTGACAAAGTACAGGATGCCAACCTGAAGAACCAGGCAAAACTCCGGTTGGCTGAAGGGAACTTTACGGAAGTGGAATCAATCATAAAAACAAAAACGAATTATAGCTCACTCCTGCATACCTTCCCTAAAACCTATCAGACATCAGGCAGCGAAAGCCCCATCATTGTTGGGGACTATGGCAGCGTTACCTATGTGGTGAAAGAAATTATCACCTATAAATTACCGGAGGGACTTACTGTAAACCTGCTGAATGAATTAAAGTCAAAAGATAATCTTGTCAAAACACAACGTACCCAATTAGGGAATTTACAAAGCACCATAGAAAACCGGGAGTCTGTTATAAAAGATTATATAAGCCGGTATAACCTCGTAAAGGAAAAATTAAAGAACAGCCCTTCACAGATTTACCAGCGGGCATACGCCGCCTTTTCCAAAGGCAATTTAACCCAGGCATTAAAAGAGCTCGATTTATCTGCCCAGCATGATAAATCCTATGGAGAATCAAGCATATTAAAAGCAAAGATCCTGCTGCTTCAATTAAATTATAATGCACTGGATTCAAGCTTAAGGGAGATTGATAAATCATACAACATAGGCGTACAGCTCAATCCCAACGGGGATAATACTTTTGAGTATGGCAAGTTCCTGTCTGATTATGCAGGTAACTACCCGGCAGCCATCGTTTTCTTTGAAAAATCTTATGAATTAACGACTGATCAACGCAGAAAAGTAGAGATCCTCAATTACCTGGGAATCGCCTATTCAACTGTCGACAGAATAAAAGCAAATGACTTTCATGAGAAAGCCCTTGTAATCCTGGAAGGGATGGAACCCATACAGGACAAAAGTTTGATTGTTACAAAGTCTTTGATCTTGTCAAACCTGGCAGCCGGTTATGCCAGTGGCTATTTTGATATAGCCATGATCAATAAATCAATCGCATTTTCTAAAAGGGCTATTGAAGAACTGGACAAGCTACCTACACTGTCAGAAGAAGATCAATACAGGAAGGCGCTCTATTACAACCAGCATGGAAAGGAGTATGCCATGATTGCAGACACAAACCATGCAATAGCATGTTATAATAATGCACTAAGTTTCCTGGAAGATGCCGCTCAAAGAAAGCCTTACGTGTTTACGATAGGGTTAACGAGTGTATACTACAACATGGCGGCGCTTTATTCAACTACCGGGCAACCCTTAAAGGCCATTGAATGGCTCAGTAAAGCAATAACGCTCACCGAACCCAAGATAACGCCGGGCAGCCGTATTTACCTGGTAGCTACCGTGCAACTATACTCCGCATTAGTAAGCAACTATGCTTCCCTCAATATGCTGAGTAATGTAATGGCAAGTCTCAATACAATAAATGCGCTGCTTGCACCCTTTGTAGCATCCGACCCCAAAACCTTCCTGATTCAAAGAGCCGCTCTATATACAGATCTCGGGAATATTTATCTGAATACAAATAACATCGATTCAGCCCAAAAATATATCTCCGGTGCTTATGATTATTATAGTAATAATTTTAGTGCTGCCCAATTCAACAAACAAAAATTTGCGCTTTGCATCAACCTGATGAATGAAATACAGCTCCGCACAGGGCAAACAGCAAATGCAGCGTTGTACAACAGGAATTTGCTCACCAAACTTACCAATAGTGCTGTTATCAATAAGTTTGTTTATGATGATTTTATTCCGCAGATATACGCCCAGCTTGCAAAAGTATATGCCACCACCAATCAGAAAGACAGTGCCCTTTTTTATATAGATGCAGCTTTAAACCTGGTAGAACCCAAAGCAAAACAATATGGCACTACTTATCTATATACCTATTTCACCTACGCTATACAGGGTTATGGCATGAGCTTAAAATTCAAGGATTATCAAAATGCCCGGACCAGGGCACAATCGTTCCGTGACAACTGTACCACCATCCTTAATGTAGATCCTTTTGTAAAAGCCAATATGCAGGCAGTGATTGGCGAATGCATATCAGGTTTCTCCGTCGTAACCTTTCAATATACGCAGGACCCGGCCACGGGCATCTTACCAGCTACTGATCTGAATAATTTATACTTATTTGCAGAAGAATATTTTAATGAAGGAGAGAAGTACTATATAGTTGCTGTACAGCGTAACAAAAATGAAACATTAAAATATGCACAAGCCTTGTACTACGCGGCTTTTCTTCAATATTACTGGGCAACAAAAAGTAATACCGCTGCGCAGCAGCAATCACATGCAGATAAGAAATGTGCCATTATTAAAAAGGTGGATGCTTTACTGAAACCCGTTCCGGTCAATCAATTTGTAACCGCATTAAATAACCAGCTGGCATTTATAAACACGGGTTGCAACTAAATATTACACCTGCTTATTGCATAAACAATCTACCAGCTCACCGGCCCCCGGATTACTGATCATACCTCTATAAGGGTATATCTTTCTACTAAAAATTTATGAAATAAAAGTATGATAACAATTTGTTAATTTTTGTATACATTAGTACCGTTAATAAATAAGCTCGCCTGATTAATAGGCTCACAGTCCTTTAAATGCTTATCTGTGGCGGATTTCATTTATAAATAGAACAACCAGGATCACATCTTATCCTTATTACAGGCTTAAAAACGTTATGAATTTGTGTATTCCATTACTACATAGTGATACATCATTGCTGGTCCGGCTGGCCGCCGGCGATGAAGCTGCATTTAATACACTATTTGAAAGACATCGCGATAAATTATATAATTACCTGCTTAAGATCACCAAATCACCTGAAATCGCTGAAGAGTTTGTCATTGATGTCTTTGTTAAATTGTGGGTAGGCAGGGAATTAATGGTACAGGTTCATCACCTGGAAGGCTTTCTGTATAAAGTAGCGTATCATAAAGCCATCGACTTTTTGAGGGTTACCTCCCGTCATGACCGTTTACAGAAAGTATATATTGAGCGGCTGGAACAACTGCCCGAAAAGCGTGCAGACGACCTGTTGATTGATATGGAATTAAGACAACTACTCCTGGAAGCGGTTAAACAATTGCCCCCGAAACGACGGCTTATTTATACCCTTAGCCGCGAACAGGGATTAACGCATGACCAGATTGCTACTGCATTGAACCTTTCCCGCAACACGGTTAAAAACACCATGATGGCCGCCACCAGGTCTATCAGCAACTTTTTACAAAGTAATGGCCTCGATAAAGCCGCCCTTTCCATATTATTTTTCATGGCCTGAATCACCGGGCAATCTCCCTCCTGATAATTATTTTTTTTCCCAATAGCCCTTCTTCTCTATTCATGTCGTCTTATAGATATAAGCATATTTTATGTCTGCAAATCTTCAGCGACTGCAATACTTACTTCAGCAATACCTCCGGGATACCGGAACCCCGGATGAATTACGGGAGTTTTGGGAACGCTTCGCGGAGCTGGAGGAGGATGATCCTTTAAAGAAAGAACTGTGGCTGCTCTGGCAAAGTTCAGCTGTTGAAGATCAACCGGAAAAGAAAGACTGGAAAAATGCGGAACAACGCATCCGGGAGCAAATAGCGACACCGGATAACAGGCAATCTTCCTTCATTACAAGACGCATTTTCGGGCGCGTTGCCGCCGCTGTCATTGTGCTGCTCACCGGAGCCGCGATGTATTTTCTGGTCTTCCAAAAATCATCCGTACAAACAGCCCACACCGAAATGCAGTCGCAACGCTTTAAGAACGATCTTATTCCAGGCGGAAACAAAGCGGTACTCACCTTGTCAAACGGCACGCGGATACTGCTGGATAGCGCAGAAAACGGTATGCTGCTCCAGCAGGGCAATACAAAAATATTGAAACAAGGCACCGGCCAGCTGGCTTATAAAACAACAGGCCCACAGGGAAAAACAGGAAACGAAATATTGTTTAATACGTTGAGTACGCCCAGGGGCGGGCAATACAAACTAACATTGCCCGACGGCACGCAGGTATGGCTCAACTCCGCCTCCTCCATCCGGTTCCCCTCCGCATTTTCAGGAAAAGCAAGAGACATACAAATAACAGGTGAAGCTTACTTTGAAGTAACGCATCTCCAAGCAGCTATTGGAAATGGAAAAAATATTCCTTTTATCGTTACGGTAAACGGCATGAAAGTGGAAGTTTTGGGCACTCATTTTAATATTAATGCCTACGAAGATGAAGGCATCATAAAAACCACCCTGCTACAGGGAAGCGTGAAAGTAATACAGGAAGATCAGCAACAAATACTCATTGCCGGACAACAAGCCAAACTAAAGCAGGATGGGCATCTGGAACTGGTAAAAGGCCCCGACCTCGAAGAAGTGATGGCCTGGAAAAATGGTTTCTTTCAGTTTCAGAACGACTCCATTTCCAATATCATGCGACAGGTGGCGAGATGGTATGATGTAGATATAAATTACCAGGGAAACATCTCCCAGCTTTTTATCGGCAAGGTACCAAGAAATGTGAATGTCTCTACCCTACTCAGTATACTGGAATCTACAGGATGGGTACATTTTAAAATCAATGGCAGGGAAATAATAGTAGAACCATAAATCTATCATTCTAAAAGCATCATTCCATGAAGACAAGGGATCCTTAAATGCTTTCTTAAGGATAAAAAAACCGGAGGTGTTGGAGCACCACCGGCGGATGTTTAGTTATCCTTTTAAGCCACGACTAATGACTCTTAAACATAAAACTAAACCATACAAAGGTATGAAAATAATTGTACATGGTAGATCCATGCATGTATTATCTATTCACAAAGCACTGATGGCTATGAAGCTCACGGTCTTCTTATTAACCGCCTTTTGTTTGCAGGTAAGCGCGGGTGCCTATTCCCAATCGATCAATCTTTCTGAGCGGAATGCGCCCCTGAAAGAAATCTTCCGGGAGATAGAGCGGCAGACAGGCTATACTTTCTTTTATGCCAAAGACCTCCCACAACGATCAAAGAAAGTAACGGTCAATTTACGCAATGCTTCTATAGAAGAAGCATTACGCAAATGCTTTGAAGCGCAACCATTCACCTACAACATTATTAATACCGTCGTTATTGTAAATACAAAAACACCCCCTCCTTCCGCTACAATACCCACCCCGCCGGATGCGCGGGTGGATATACATGGTACCGTTACTGACCAGAATGGAGGACCACTAACCGGTGTAACCGTTATCCTGAAAGGATCACAAACCGGTGCCCTCACAGATGCAAAAGGACATTACACTTTACAGCTGGACGACCTGAAAGGAATCCTGATATTTACCTTCATCGGTTTTGACAGGCAGGAAATACCCATTGATGGCCGTTCTATGGTCGATGTGGTGATGAAACCAAGTGTTTCTTCCCTCAATCAGTTAGTAGTGGTAGGATATGGTTCACAAAAGAAGAAAGATTTAACAGGTGCATTGGCAAGAGTAGATATGGAACAAACCCGCCAGCAACCAAATGTAAACCCCGTTCAGAGCCTCAGGGGCACAGTAGCCGGTGTAACCGTAGTGGATAATGGCAGACCGGGATCAGATGCTTCCATTATTATCAGGGGAAGAAACTCCATTTCTGCCAGCAACAACCCATTAATTGTATTGGATGGTATTATATACGCAGGTGGAAGTTTATCCGACATCAATTCAAATGATATTGAATCCATCGATATCTTAAAGGATGCCAGTTCTTCCGCCATCTATGGCTCCCTGGCGGCAAACGGCGTTATCCTTATCACTACTAAAAAAGGAACAACTACTAAACCGAAAATCACCCTGAACTCCTATTATGGCATTTCCGATTTTGCGCATACACCCGAGTATCTGAATGCCGAACAATATTTAAAAGCGCGTAAAGATGCAGAAGTAGCCGATGGTGGATCGCTTCCTTTTCAGCCTTTGGAAGAAGAAAATATTAAAAAAGGGATTACCATCGATCCGTGGAAAGCCATCAAACAAAATGCACCGGTTTACAGCAATGAGCTGGGTATTTCCGGACGCAGTGATAAAGTAACCTATTACTTTTCGGGCGCTTACACCAGTGTAAAGTCGCCGGTTATGGGTGATAACTTTAGCCGTATCGCCTCCCGGATCAACCTCGATGTAGCCATCACCAACTGGCTGAACATAGGCACCAATACAGGATACAGCGTGAAGGACAATTCAGGGGTAAGGGCCAATTTAGGCGCCGCCAGTATGATAAGCCCCTATGCGGATTTATATTATGATGATGGCGTTCCCCGTCCTCTTCCTATGAACCTGGGTGCGGTAGTCAATCCATTAACACAAACATTGCTCAACGATAATTCCGATATAACAAAAACACTTTTTACCAATACCTATGCGGATGTATCCTTACCACTACCAGGTTTAACTTATAGATTAAACCTGGGATACACGCTGAGAAACCAAAAGGTTTTTAACTATACGCCTTCCTTCAAACGCGAACAGTTTTTTAACCTGGGCAGTGGTAGTAAAAGTTATGCCGAATCCAATAACCTGACCGTAGAAAATATTCTCAAATATGACAGGATGATAGCCAATGACCATGGCATTAACCTCACACTCCTGTATGGCATTTATACCAACAAAAGCGAGAACTCATCATTGAGCAGCAAAAATATCTTTAATGATGTGTTGGGATATAATGCGTTGGAAATCGGTGATAATTTTGCCATCAACACCGATGCAGGTAAAAGCCAGCAAATATCGACCATGGCACGTCTGGGCTATAGGTACAAAGGTAAATATATAGCAGATTTTACGGTGAGACGTGATGGCTATTCCGCCTTCGGACGTGGCAGAAAATATGGCGTTTTCCCCGCAGTTGGTGTAAGCTGGAATGCTTCTGAAGAAAATTTTCTTGCGGATGTAAAGGCATTGAACAATTTAAAATTCCGTGCTTCCTGGGGCAAAAATGGTAACAGAGGTGTAAGCGCCTATTCTTCCCTGAGCAGTTTAGGCCAGGTGAATTATGTGTATGGAGACGGTGGCGCCACGGCGGTAGGACTATATACCACTTCGCTGGGTAACCCGAATTTAGGCTGGGAAACAACTGCCAGTATAAATTTCGGCATTGATTTCAGTGTGCTCTCCAATAGAATTAGTGGCTCCGTTGATTATTACCGGACCCAAACCAAGGACCTCTTATTAAATCAAAGTATTCCAAACATGTCGGGGTTTACTTCGTTCCTGAGAAATATAGGGGAAACGGAAAACAAAGGTTTTGAATTATCCCTGAATACAATCAATATTCAGCAAGGTGGTTTTGTGTGGAATACCAAAGTTGCATTCTCGCTAAACAGAAATAAAATTGTACGGCTTACAGGCAATGATTTAAATAAAGATGGGAAAGATGATGATGATATTAACAACAAATGGTTTATAGGTTATCCGCTTGGTGCAAACTTTGACTATGTCTTCGATGGTATTTACCAGGAAGGCGATGATATGTCATTAATTCCAAGCGCCAAAGCAGGACATATCAGGTTCAAAGATATTGACGGAGATGGCGCCATTACACCCAGAGACAAACAGGTGATCGGATCTAATGAAGCGGATTTTCTAGCGGGTCTCACCAATACATTCTCTTATAAGGGCATATCGCTGATGGTCATTTTCAATATGCGTCGGGGTGGTGAAAGTGCTATCCCTTCCCTCAATCCCGGCACGAATTACTACGATCTGTTTAATACCTTAAATGTTCCCCACTGGACCCCGGAAACGCCCAGCAATATCTACCCGGCTATTAATTACAGGGATCCGTTGGGATACCTCTTTTATCAGAGCAGGGATTTCATACGACTACAGGATATTTCAGTTGCTTATGATTTGCCTCCTTCCCTGCTGGCAAAAATTAAAATGAATGGTATAAAAGTATATGCCAGTGGTAAAAACCTGGTAACCTGGACGCACTGGATGGGCTGGGACCCTGAATTTGGCGCCGGTGACAGAAGTCCGGGCGACAATGGTCCAATACTTAAGACATATACCATAGGTGTGAATATTCAACTTTAAACATTCGGGGACATGAATACTTATATAAGATCAATAATAAAGGATAACTATAATGTGCCTTGCGCAGTTCTCCTATTTATATCCTGTTTTCTTTTGGGAAGTTGTAAAGATTCTTTCCTGGACGAACTCCCGCTGGATAGATTTAGTCCGGAGGTATTGCTGGTTGATTCAGCAGGATTTGAAACAACCCAGGCGGCGCTGTATTATGCTGCCCGGCAGGAAGTAACACTAGGCGGCGTGAACTTCGACTATATGAATTTAGGCACCGATATATGTGATTGGGGGCGGCCGGACAGCAGGGGTTTTAAAGATTATACCCTGCTAAATTCTGAATATGATCCCGTAAATACTTATTGGAACTGGGGATATAAAGACATGATCAGGCAAACTAACCTGATCCTTGATAACCTGGAAGATCCCAGGGCCCGGTTGTCAGCAACAGCAAAAGCAGCTTTCTCAGGACAGGCAAAATTCTTCAGAGCCTATGCCTATAATGTGCTGGTGAATTTATATGGGGGCGTTCCGATTGTAGATCACCAGATTACTGAACCTAAATTTGATTTCCAGCGTGCTACGAAAGTAGAAGTCCTTCAATTTATCAGGAAGGACCTGGAAGAAGCCGGATCAGAGTTGCCTGTTACGGCCAATGAATCAAACGGAAGAATCTATAAAGCAGCCGCCTATCACCTGCTGGCAGAAGTTTATATCAGTTTGGGAATAGAAACAGGAGACGCTTCTTTTTATGACCAGGCCATCGCAGCAGCCAGTAAAGTTATCAACGGAGAAGTAGGCGATTATAAACTAATGACCGCGCGGTTCGGAGACTTAACACGGGAAGGAGATGTTTTTTCCGATCTGTTCTGGACCAATCAACAAAACCGGTCGTCCGGCAACCTGGAAGTAATATGGGCCCTGCAATTTGAAAGCTTTACCATTGGCGGAGGAACAGGCACCGGCGCCGGATCCGGCAATATTCTCGCCCGTTTATGGGGAATGGAGTATGATAAAATCAAGACACCGAATGGTGTTTCCAATATTTCCTCCAGTGAAATGCTGAGAGGTATTGGTGTCATGATCCCGTTGAATTATTTCAAGTACGACATCTGGAACCTGGATGCTAACGACATGAGAAATTCAAAATATAATATCCGGCGGGAATTTTATTATGATAACCCGGCAGATCCGGAATATTATGGCAAAAAAATCCTTACCGGCAGAGATGCCAAAGGCAAGCTGGTTGTGGCAAAAGCAGATGGAACACTTACCAGCCAGGTACTGGATACCACCCGTGGATATTATCCCTGGATCAGGAAAATTGATGGCATTGCTTTCAACAATGATGTAACACTCGGACAAACACCCAATGAAGTGATAAAAATGAGACTGGCAGAAACCTATTTGTTAAGGGCCGAAGCCTACTTCAGAAAGGGAAATCCGGGAGATGCCAAAACAGATATAAATACCGTTAGAAGCCGGGCACACGCCACGCCTATCACTGCCGACCAGGTCAGCATCGACTTTATCCTGGATGAACGCGCCAGGGAACTGGTTATTGAAGAGCCACGCAGAAGAACATTGGTGAGGATGGGTGTATTATACGATCGTGTCCGTAAATACAATCCTTCTTCTGCCGGCACCATCCGGCCCATTAATCTGCTCTGGCCAATACCTCAGAGCGTTATCAACTCCAATACAGGTGCTGTAATAGCACAGAATCCAGGTTATTAAAGCATCCGTCTTTAATGATCAAAGCAGGAAAAACAGGCTATTCATTCAACGCATTTAAAACTATTAAAAATGAACAGGAAACACTTCATACAACAAGCGGCGGCCCTTACATCAGGCGCCCTTTTAATACCTCATATACTGTTAGCAAATAGTAAATCAAATCCGGTTATCCTCCTCGTTTCAGGATGGCAGGATGTAAATATAGGAGACATCGCACACACACCCGGATTGCTGCATGTGCTGCAAACATTCATTCCAAAAGCAAAAATAATTTTGTGGAAGAAAAGCCGCGGAGAAGAAGTAGCAAAAATGCTCCACCGGGATTTCCCCAAAGTAAAAATCATTTATGGAGATGTAGATGCTGATAGAAATGTAGATAACCCTGAAGTACAGGAAGCATTCAAAACGGCAGATATAATGATCCACGGTTCAGGGCCCGCAGTAGTAGGACAAAACAACCTGGAAGCCTGGGTGAAATATTCAAACAAACCATTTGGTATTTACGGAACCACCATACAGTTTATCAATGATCATCTCAAAACCCTGCTCAGGAAAGCATCGTTTATATATACCCGTGAAACAGCTTCCATAAAGAAGCTTCAGGAGGCTGGCATCACCGGAGAACATATATCCTTTGCACCGGATGCTACGTTTTATATGGATATCCAGGATAAAACCAAAGCCGGTAAATTTCTGACAGAAAATAAACTGGAACCGCAAAAGTTTATCTGTGTTATCCCCCGTTTAAGGGTAACGCCCTATTACCAGTTCAGACCCAATAATGCGGGATGGACAGATGAAAAAATCAAAAAGACAAATGAACTAAATGAGAGCAAAAAAGAGGTGGATCATGCCAAGCTGCGCGAAGCCATGATTGCCTGGGTACGTGAAACGGGAAATAAAGTGCTGGTATGCCCTGAAATGACCTACCAGGTAGGTATTATGGACGAGCTATTAATCAATCCGCTACCGGATGATGTAAAACCGCACATCATCAAACGCGGTTACTGGATGCCGGATGAAGCAGCCTCGGTATATGCAAAAGCGCATTCAGTCCTCAGTTTTGAATGTCACTCCCCTATTATCGCAGCAGCCAATGGCATCCCGTTTTTTTATCTGAGGCAACCGGAAGATACCATCAAGGGGCAAATGTATTATGATCTGGGCTTTGATGACTGGGTTTTTGAAATTGAACAAACCAGTGGAAAGCAGATTGCAGCAAGGTTACGGGAGGTATGGCAAAACTACGGTCAGGCCAAAAGTAAAGTAGCTACTGTGATGAAAAGGATAGACAAGATATATGCAGATGGGACAGATTTTGTAAAAGAGGAAATTAAAAAAAGCTGAGAATAAATTATCTTATGTAACATAACCCCGGGCCACCACCCCGGGGTTTTCTGCTTATGGCGATAAGAAATTGGTGAGCAGATAAATTCCACCCACATTACACTCCCTATGCTGAACCGAAGATGATCATGTTAATCAACCTATGATCAGTTTGATCTAATTCAAACATCTCTAATCTAAAATTGAATTCTACTCGTACATATAGGATCAGCATACTACAACTTAACTGACAATCTATCCTAATATAAAGCCCTCTTTGTAGATACCAGGATCATATTAATCAATTACAATGATAGCTGTAATGACCATTAGCTAATGTAAAAAAGGGTTTATGTATCATGTATTGACGGATAAAGAACTACTTACCGCTTACAACAACGGGGATGCTACCGCTTTTAAGGAAATATACGACAGGTATTGGGGCCTGTTGTTTAACCATGCCCGAAGGATGCTTAAAGATCAGGATCTGGCAAGCGATGCCGTTCAGGATGTGTTTATGATGCTGCTCTCTAAATCCCGGCAGGTTGATCAGGTCAAATCCGTTCCCGGTTTTTTATATGGCTGTATGCGTAACAGGATCATTAATGACATGGCGCATGAAAAAGTAAAGGACAACTATGTCAGGTTTCTCCAGCACTATAGCCTGAATGACTTTACAAACATCGAAGAAGAGATTTTCGAAACCCGGGAAGATATAGAAAGGGAACTGCACGAACGCATTGAAGCGGAGATCTCCCTCCTGCCGCCAAAGATGCGAGCCGCATTTGAGCTTGCAAAAAAAGAACACCTCAGTTATAAGGAAATTGCCATAAAAACCGGTACGAGTGAAGGAACCGTCAAGAAACATATCTATACTGCCCTGCGTATTCTCCGTAACAAACTGAACATTTTACTCCCAGGTTCATTTTTTCTATAAATTTAAAAGAATATAACAAATTATATATCAACAACTTACACATTAAAACCTCGAATTCTCCAAAATTTTAATAAAAAAAAGCAAGAATGGACTACCACTAAATGGTACCCATCCTGTACATATTTTTACATCATCAACCCATCAGGCTTAAACATGGAAAAAGAAGAAGCACTAGCATTAATCGCACGTTACCGTAATGGAACCTGCACACCGGAAGAGAAGCTACTGGTCGAGAGCTGGTACCTGGAGATGGCAAAGACTGAGTCCATGCCGGAAGGCCAGCCCGATTTTGAGCAGATTAATGAAAGCATCTGGAATGCACTTATAGATCATGATGCCCGTCTTATTCATAGAAAAAACAAAAGGACCATTCCATTTACCCCGTTAAAGATAGCCGCTGCCGTGCTGGGATTTGTTTTAGCAGCCGGCACGATTTGGTGGTTTCTAAATCCGGTAATTATACCCGACGTACCACAACTCGCTGCAACCGATATAGGGCCTGCCAGTAATAAAGCTATCCTCACCCTTGCAAATGGACAGCAAATCACCTTGGACAGTCTCCACCAGGGTGAACTCTCCAAATTAGCAGGTCTCAGCATTCAACAATCTAAAAATGGAAAGGTTACCTATACCATAACCAAATCTACTATAACCAAATCCGATGAGACAACTGGAGAACAATTGAATACGATCAGTACGCCTAAAGGAGGCCAATATGAAATTGTACTAGAAGACGGTACACACGTCTGGCTGAATGCCGATTCAAAAATCACTTTCCCCCAAAGTTTTACCAAACTAAAAGAAAGGAAGGTAGAACTGATTGGAGAAGCCTATTTCGAAGTAACGAAGAATCCTACAAAACCCTTCACAATTCAGAGTAATGAACAATTGGTAACCGTAACCGGCACACATCTCAATGTATGCTGCTATCCTAAATCTGAAAACATGCAAACTACGCTCGCTGAAGGAAGCGTCGTGGTTTCCCTACCCAAAACCGGGGCACACATAAACCTCTCTCCCGGAAAACAAGCGATAGTTACATCACATGAAATCCTGGTTAAGCAAGTCAATCCAGACGATATCATTGCCTGGAAGGACGGGCTATTCGTTTTCGTCCAAACCCCATTGCAGCAAGTGTTACGAGAAATTAGCCGATGGTACAACGTTGAGGTTGATTACAGCAATATGCCGCAAATAAGTTTCGATGGTGAAATCTCCCGTAAGATTCCGCTATCCGAAGTTTTGAGGTCAATTGAAATCAGCAGCAACATCAAATTAAAGATGGAAGGAAGGAGGATCATGATCAACTAATACAAAACTAACAACACAAACATAATCATTGTAAAAGACTAAAAAACCGGAGTGCTACTAACACCCCGGTTGTAGTCAGGTCTTTTGCATGTCGAGATGAATCAACAATTTTAATTACCTAAACTAACCAAAGATATGAATAATACTATTCATACCGATGCAGCTGCATTTTCTTTTTTCAACAGGAAAATGCCTGTACTCACCCAAAGACAAATTCAATTCATTATAGCCATGAAAATGTTTCTGATACTTCTGGCCATTTCTTTGAGGGTTTCCGCTGCGGCCTATTCGCAGGAAATTACTCTTTCGCTCGAAAAAGCACCCTTACGTGATGTGATGAAATCGATCAGGCAACAAACCGGGTATCAGTTTCTGTTCAAAAGCTCCTATCTTAAAGAAGCTAAGCCAGTAACGATTGACTTACAAAAAGAGAGTGTAAAGGATGTGTTGGAGAAGATTTTTTCGGAGCAACCATTTAGCTACACAATAGAAAATAAAGTCATCATCATACAACCCAAGATTGATAAAAAAAAAGATGACAAATTCACTCCTGAATCAATACTTGATGAGGAAAAACAAATCATCATAAAAGGGAAAGTTATAAACGAAAAAAACGAACCCCTAATTGGGGTGAATGTCAGAGTGAAAAATGGGACAGTTGGAACAACGACCAACCAGAATGGTGAATATTCCATAACCGCAGGGCCAGATGAGACCCTTGTTTTTAGTTATATCGGCTACCTAACACTTGAAAAAAACATCAACCAGCAAAATGAATTAAACATTATACTTATTCAAAAAGACAATCAGTTAGATCAAGTTCAAATTATTGGCTATGGCACGACCACACGCAGGTTGAGTACTGGGAACATTGGAACTATAACTTCAAAAGAAATCCAAGATCAACCCGTTGGGAACCCTTTACTCGCAATGCAAGGCAGGATACCGGGAGTATTTATTAATCAAAACTCCGGACTTCCAGGAGGTGGTATAACAGTTCGGGTTCAGGGCCTGAACTCGATAGGCCAAGGGAATGATCCATTATATATAATTGATGGAGTACCTTATAATTCACAACGGCTCCCAAATCTTGCTTCGCAATTGGGGAATTCAGGGGGAGTGGCAGCCCCGGGCCAGGACATACCTTCAGGCAATCCATTGAGCTATTTAAATCCTGGTGACATAGAAAGCATTGATGTCTTAAAAGACGCAGACGCGACAGCCATTTATGGCTCCCGTGCAGCAAATGGTGCTATTCTGATTACTACCAAACGAGGAAAACCTGGTAAGACAATTTTCGACTTTACAACTCAGCAGGGATATGGTAAAGTCGCAAGTAAGTTAAATTTAATGAATAGGCAGCAATATTTGGAAATGCGGAAAGAGGCATATAAAAATGATGATTTACCTATTCCTACATCAGAAACTATCCCTGACCCTTCAAACTATGACCTAACAGTTTGGGATACGACAAGAAATACCAATTGGCAAAAGGAACTTATTGGAGGAACTGCAAAATATTCTAATTATCAGTTGGCCATTTCAGGAGGAAACGAACAAACTACTTTTAGAATAAGTGGAACCTATAATAGACAAACTACAGTATTTCAAAATGATTTAAATGATTCAAAAGCCGCTATTGGATTCAATTTGAACCATACCACTAATGATCAAAGGTTCAGGACTCAATTTTCAATAAACTATTTAAATGATGACAACCGATTACCAGCTATAGACCAGACAAGAACTGCCATTATCATTCCACCAATTGCACCAAAGATTTTTAATGAAGATGGTAGCTTAAACTGGCAGCGAATCGCTTCAGGAACAGATAGCGTCTCCACTTGGGCAAATCCACTATCAATGATACAAAGTAGGTACAAAAATAAAACTAATAATCTAACAGGGAATCTGTTAATGAGTTATAAAGTACTTGAAGGTTTAGAGATCAAAGGAAGTTTTGGTTATAATTTTGCAAATAATAAAGAGGTTGTTACCTATCCCCTAACGATTAATGCCCCAGAACTTCAATCTATATCCCAACGATATGCGAATTATGGTTATGGCAATATGTCTTCTTGGATATTTGAGCCTCAAATCACATATAATAAGGAGCTCAAAAAGTCTAAAATAGATCTACTAGTTGGTGGAACATTACGTAAAGACATGACTGACAATTTATTGCTCCAGGGTTCTGGCTATATAAGCGACTTGGTTTTGGAAGATATTCGGTCTGCATCATCTTTAAATACCAATTCAACGATTAATTCCATTTATAAATATATAGGAATATTCGGAAGAATAAACTATAACTATGATGAAAAATATATCATTAATCTTAGTGGCAGAAGAGATGGCACCAGTCGTTTCGGATCGAATAACAAATTTCACAACTTTGGTTCTATTGGAGTTGCCTGGCTTTTTAGTAATGAAAATTTCATAAAGGAGATGTTATCTTTTATAAGTTATGGAAAACTAAGAGCGAGTATTGGTACAACAGGAAACGATCAGATAGGGGACTACCAATATATGAGTTTGCTTAATTCACCAATTGGAATTAGTATGCCTTATTTTGGTCAGCGGGCATTAATCCCCAATGGTCACCCAAATCCATCTCTTGCTTGGGAACTTACCAAAAAAATTCAACTAGGAATAGATATTGGCTTTAATAATGACCATTTAATAGTCGGACTTACGTACTTAAGAAATAGATCATCAAACCAACTATTGAGTTATCAACTGCCGATGACTACAGGTTATCCTTATGTACTAAGAAATTTTCCAGCGACCATAGAGAATAATGGTTGGGAAATCAGTATTAATTCAACTAATCTAGCTACAAACAAATTTAAGTGGACTTCTTCATTCAATGTTACTATTCCAAAAAACAAACTAATTGAATTTAAAAACCTAGAAACATCTGTTTATTCAAATACATTAATTGTCGGAGAACCTATTGGTACTGTCCCAGCGTTTAAATTCGCTGGTGTAGACCAGGAAACAGGACTTTATCAATTTTACGACTCAAAAGGAACAGTTACCACTTCACCTTCATACATCACTGATAGAATATACTTCTATAATCCTAATCCTACACTCTATGGAGGTGTACAAAATGAATTTCAGTTCAACAATATATCAATAGATTTTTTGTTTCAGTTCGTTAAACAGGATGGCCAAAATTATCTAACAGGGAATTATCCGGGGGCATTCTATTCAGATCCTACGACAACCTACGGAAATCAACCAACATATGTATTAGATAGATGGCAAGTTTCAAAAGTTAATACGGTAATCCAGAAATATACTACGACCCAACCAGTTTCAGATCTATATGCCCAGTCAAGTAGCTTATCCTTTTCTAATGCAAGCTATATCAGACTAAAAAATGTATCTATTTCCTGGCAATTATTGAAACAAATGAAAATAAAGTCAGTACTAAGAAATAGTAGAATTTTCCTTCAAGGACAAAATTTAATAACAATCACAAACTATAACGGGTTAGATCCAGAAAGTCGATCAATAGCAAATTTACCCCCACTTAAAGTATACACTATGGGGATTCAATTAATATTATAAGAACGGATAACTATTAATACAAATGACATGAAAATAATTAACAATCATATATTATTCATATTGTTGTCAGCAATCCTATTTACTGGCTGCAAAAAATTTGTATCAGTCGATACGCCTATTAACAGTATTAGTGATGAAAATGCATTTAACGATGATAATACTGCCGCTGCCCTACTTAATGGTATATATACAGACCTGAGTTATGGAGATAACTTTTCTACAGTAACAAATACTAGTGTTGCTGCGATATCTATCCTACCCGGGCTATCATCTGATGAATTGAGCCTATGGCCAGGGGTTACCAACACAACACTTTTGGGCTATTACAAAAATGACTTGAGGGCAATCACATTAGGTTCAAATCATTATTGGAATAAACTGTATTACACAATTTTCTTAAGCAATTTTGCAATAAACGGATTATCAACGACAACTAAATTAACACCCTCCATAAAACAGCAGTTATTAGGGGAAGCATTGTTCGTTCGCTCATTTTGTTATTTCTATCTAATAAACTTATATGGAGATGTTCCATTCACAGTAGAAAATAAATATGAAATTACTGCTTCATTAAAACGGACTTCGATGGCAGAAATCTATCAGCAACTCATAAAGGATTTATTGAGTGCAGAAAACCTACTGAACTCTAACTATTTAGACGCACATGGTAATGCCATTTCATATGAAAGAATACGGCCCAATAAAGCAGCTGCAAAAGCATTATTAGCTAGAATCTACTTATATACTGAAGATTATCCAAATGCTGAACTTAAGGCCAATGATATAATAGAAAATAAATATATGTATGATACTGTATCGCTAAATAATGTATTTCTAAAGAACAGCAAGGAAGCAATCTGGCAGCTGCCTTCAGTTAATGGTACTACAAGTCAAAACACTGGAGAAGGACGGCTATTTATTCTACCACAGACCGGCCCCTCTTCTTCATTGCCTATGTTCATAAATCAAAATCTTTTGGATGCGTTTGAGAATGAAGATTTACGAAAATCAAATTGGACCAAACAAATTACGGTGTCAGATAAAGTTTATACATATCCATACAAATATAAAATAGGTAAAGTAAATACACCGACATCAGAATATCTAATGATATTACGTACTGGCGAGCAATATCTTATAAGGGCAGAAGCAAAAGCCAAACAAAATAAACTGGATCAAGCAAAATCAGATCTTAATGTCATCAGAAGACGTGCCGGTTTGCAACCAACCACCGCAAAATTACAACAACAAATACTTGTAGCTATCGCTCACGAGAGGCAGGTTGAACTATTTACAGAATGGGGTCATAGATGGTTGGATCTAAAAAGAACAGGTCAAATAAATGAAGTAATGAGCAAAGTTACTTTGGAAAAAGGGGGGACTTGGGATAGCAAATGGGCTCTATATCCAATTCCTGCCCAGGAAATAAGTCTTGACCCCAATCTAAAACAGAATCCAGGATATGAATAGAAGTTTATAGCCAACAATCCGACTAAATAAAACTCCTATTATACTCCAAAATAATATTTCCAATGAAAATTATTTCAATTGATAATGAATTTTTATTAATGTAAATGATGAGTAATTAAAACGAAATAATAAAACAAAAAACATTCACATTATTTACAACAGTAATATCAAAATGAAGAAAATTAACTTAACTATAATACTTTTATCATTGCATTTTACATTAAATGCGCAAAGTTCGGGAATATCCTTTTCAAGGGGTCTAAGTTGGAATCAAATTTTAGAAAAAGCTAAAATTGAAAAAAAGTTTATATTCTTAGATATTTATGCTACGTGGTGTGGTCCATGCAAAGAAATGGATCGTGAGGTTTATTCACAGCCAATATTAGGTGATTATTTTAATGATAAATTCATATCGATTAAAGTTCAACAAGATACAACAAATGCTGATGATGAATCGACTAAAACATTTAGGAAGGACGCAGAGAATCTAACTAAAAAATACAACGTATCTGTACTTCCTACTTTCCTATTTTTCTCTACAGATGGAGAACTATTACAAAGAGATTTTGGATTTAAAAAAACAAGTGAATTTCTTGAATTGGGAAAACAAGTATTAGATCCAAAGAAGCAGTACTTAACCCTATTAGCTGATTATAAAAATGGCAAAAGAGACTTAGAAAGCATGTTCCTTCTCTTAAATATGGCTAAACAAAATAAAAACAAAACGCTGGTAGACTCAATTGTATTTTCTTGTGGCGAATATTTAGACAAAAAAAATGAATTCGAATTAACTAAAAAAAATAATCTAGTTTTTTATGGATCAAATTCATCCTCCATTTCAAGTGAAGATAGAATTTTCGGTTTAGCAGCAAAAATCCCTAAAAAACTCGATTCTATTATTGGACAAAAAGGATGGGCTAATGACATAAGAGAAATCGTAATCAATAGAGAAGAAATCCAGCCCAATTTGTGGGACGGTTTAAAAGAAAAGAACACGAAGCCAAATTGGAAATTAATGGAATCTACAATTAGTAAAAAGTATTCCGGTATTGATGCAGATTTAATGGTTTTGAAAGCTAAGATTAACTATTACAGAAAAATTGAAAACTGGAGCAAATATATTAAATTTAGAAACCGGTTGAATTCGATTGATCCGCCCAGATCTGAACCAATGGAAATTTTTCTTCGCTACAATGCACCTGCCTGGGATATCTTTTTATATTCTACCGATAGAAGTGCATTAAAGGCAGCACTAAAGTGGAGCGAACATTCTCTCAATCAAGAGCTAAATATTGAAATTAAAATGCAATTCTATGATACTAAATCTAATCTCTTATATAAATTAGGAAGAGAAAGGGAAGCTATCCAACTGGAAAAAAAAGTTATAGAAATCTCAAATGAACTTGGTAAAAGAAGCACTAAAAATGGAAAGGGCCCATTGATAGATGATTATTTACTAAACCTCAAAAAAATGAAATTAAATCAACCCACATGGCCTGTTCAGAAAAATCGCTAGCACATATACTCCAAACGATCATACTTGCGATAAGTATACTTTTAAGTACAAACACATATGGTCAAAAGCCCAAGCTTGACTCTACAGTATTTGAAAGCTGGCCTACACTAATAGGAATTACACAGGTAAGCGGAGATGGAAAATTTATAGCTTATACGGAAAGTCACAAAAGTCTAGGGCAATTAAGCTACATTATCAAGTCCATAGATGGATCATGGGAAAAAAGGTTTCAAAATATAAAGCTTTTCCAATTTACATTATCCAGCAAGTTCATCACAATATACAATACAGGAGATAGTATCATAATCCTTAAACTAGGTGGAAAAGAACATAGTATCATTACAAACGTAACTAGTTGCGAAGTCCTAAAAGACCATGACCATGAATATTTAGCGTATCAACAAGCAGGGATCAGTAAGAATTTTTTTTTATTAGATTTTGAATCCTTTAAAACATGGGTATATCCAAATATTGAAGCAATATCCTATAGTGAAAATAACGCTACCATTATATTGAAAAGGAATATGCTTGGAAAAGAATCATTGTCTTGGCTGAATTTAAATAATAAAAAAGAATCAAAATTTTGGGAAGGGGTCAAGGTTTCCGATATAACAATAGACCCTAAAGGAAATCAGATTGCATTTATAACGGAAGATGGGATAAAAACAATTTGGAACTATAAAAAAAACACTTCGAAATGTATCAATTTACTATCAAATGACTCAATAAATGGGATTTTGAAATACAATAATTCTACGGACCTATTATTTATTAAGCTGGCAGGCAGAATAAATGAAAATGAAGCAGAATCTCCATTGGTTGATATATGGAGGTATTCGGATATCGATTTGTCAAACCCATCTGGAAGAGTAAAATTTCCTAAAAGCTATATTGCATCTTTAGAAATAAAAAGTTCAAAATTAGTAATCTTGCAGGGAGACAATGAGAAACTTACATTGTTCGATAAATCCATTTATGACTATGCCTTATTGACATTAAGTAAAGGTGATCAAAGGGAATTATTTTGGAACAATAAAGTTGTTAGTCAAAATTTTATCATCAACTGTAGAACTGGCGATAGAATACCAACAGAAATTGAATATATATGGGGTATATCTCCAGATGGGAATTACTTCTTGGGAACTGACTCATTACAGAATAAATTGCTCTCACTAAACCTATTAAATGGAATTACAAGAAATCTTTTGGATAAGGTTCCAGATATATACAAGGAAAACAACAATTTACCAACTACGATTGTGTGGTTTAGTGCCTGGTTGCCAAATAAAAAATCAATACTAATTCATGACAAATATGATATATGGGAGGTAAAACTTAACGGAGATAAAGTCCCTTATTGTTTGACTGGAAAACAAGGTAGAAATAACAAGATCCAATTTAGCATCATTAATATTCATTCCAATTCAATAATTATCAATGATGAGTCTATTCTAGGGAGTGCTTTTGAAGAAAAAACTAAAAGGAATTGTATTTTTATGTTGAATCCAAAAGCACCACCTAAAATTAAATCACTGGCTTTAGAAGATGTCTTTACCTATGACGACAATAATACAGACTACACCAGTTTTACACCTATAAAAGCAGATAAAAGTAACCTTTGGGTAGTGAGAAGAGAAACGGCAATGAAAAGTCCTAACTTGTATTACACTACAGATTTTAAAAATTACAAAGAAATTTCGAGTATATATCCTGAGTTAAACTATAACTGGTTAACCAGTGAACTAGTTAATTATTATACATCCTTAAATGATACTTATCAGGGAATAATTTACAAACCGCAAAATTTTGATTCAACCAAAAAGTATCCGGTTATTATCCATTTTTACGAACAAAAATCGAATCAACTTAATGTTTATCAAAAGCCTATCGCCACTGGTGACAACCTAAATATACCATGGTATGTAAGTCGAGGCTATATCGTTTTTACACCAGATGTAAAATATTCCGAAGGTGATCCCGCCAAAAGCGGGTATAAGCAGATCATTGCCGCCGCACAATTCATATCAAAAAAAAGCTGGGTCGATTCCTCTAAGATTGGCATTCAAGGTCATAGTTATGCTGCATATATGATAAATTATGTTGTCAGTCATTCTAAAATATTTGCAGCAGCTATCTCAAGCGATGGGGTTTCTAATATAGTTTCAAATTACTTGCAAACCTACAAAGGAAGGGGATTTCAATATTTTTATGAAAGAGGCCAGGGAAATTTAATAAAAAACATGTGGGAGGCAAAAAATCTTTATACTGAAAGTTCACCAGTTCTGGAGGCAGAGAATGTAACTACTCCACTACTTCTTGTTCATGGGAAAAAAGATGAAATTGTTAAAGTAGATCAAAGCGTTAGCTTTTTTTTAGCCTTAAGAAGGTTAAAAAAGGAGGTGTGGCTACTGCAATATAATAATGAACCTCATGTAATAATGAAGGATAGAGCCAGAATAGACTATACCAAAAGAATGGATCAATTTTTTGATTATTTTTTATTGGGCAAAGATTGTCCCAAATGGATGTTAGGAGTAGGTGGTAATTAAAGTAATATTTTAAATTATATAAAACTATATAGAAAAAACGGATTCAAAATCAATTGAATCCGTTTTGTAATTTGATTATTACGTTTATTGTTTGTCAACAATATAACGCAAAGTTGTACATGCTAAGCCGGATGTTGCATTACAATACTTTTGTAAGCTTGTAGTTTGGGTTGAGACAGCCAAATCATTGATAGGAACAGTACAAACCTGGCCGGATGGGCTTGGTATTGATCCATCATCATTGAAACAATAGATAGTAGAACCCCTGCTTGCAAATGCTAAAGAAACGGCAACAAAACCAAATACGCCAATGGCGCTAAATACTAACTTTTTCATATTAAATAGATTTTATAAAGAAAGATTATTGCCTACTATTTTATTAGGGTTTTCGGCTTTTCCCTGTTCCCCGGAGAAATTTATTTAATTATATATAATACATCAAGGAAAAAAAATAACAAGATACTTTATTACGAAATTAATAAGGCCTTTATCAGCATACGTTTATTTAAATGTTTTGGCTATAAAACAATTGCCATTAGATAATATATCGCAGAATCTAAGTGAATCAACCTTTGCTGAATATCTGTAGTTATAAATTACGCTATCACATAAACCGGCAGTAGTTCCATTTCCATGGCAGTAAATCGTGGCACTTTTTAGATTGAATGCCAAACAAGAAATCACAAGTATTGTAATTATAAATGGGCTCAGATATACCTTATTTTTTTTCATCTAAGATCCTTTAAGGAACAAACCATTTTTACAATTTAATCGAGGCTTCTAGTTGATTTAAGCTAATTGCACCTAAGTATGCACTATTCAATTTTTTGTCTCTTAGATAGATACCTAAAAATGGAACACTAGGAGGCCTGAAATATTTGGTGGTAATGTACCCAGTATCGATACCAACTATTATATATAATGGTCCCCAATGTCAGGACCGATAATTTGTCGATCTAAGCTTTATCAAGTGCTTACAAAATAGATGCGCTTGCGCATCTGTTTTGTAAGCACCAGCCCCACCAGGGGCTAGGCAGCAATCGTTTTATAAAGATCCGCTGGCGTTTTGTATCCCAGTGATTGATGGAAGCGCGCCGTATTATAAAACTCAAAGTACTGTTGCAATCCTTGATACAAACTTACTCCGTCTTCGTATACGTTCAAATAAATATTTTCATATTTAACACTTTTCCATAACCGCTCAATGAAAATATTATCAATCGCTCTGCCCTTCCCATCCATACTGATCTGTATTTCATGATTTTTCAGCATGCCGGTAAATATCTCGCTGGTGAATTGGCTCCCTTGATCAGTATTGAATATTTCAGGTTTACCACTTGTCGTTATTGCTTCTTCAACTACGCTTTTACACCAGTCTGCGGTCATCGTATTACTGACACTCCAATTTACTACGTACCGGGTATGCAAATCAATTACCGCACAAAGGTACATGAAGCCTTTACGCATAGGCACATAAGTAATGTCTGTTGCCCATACCTGATTGGCCCTCGTAATCGCTAACCCTTTAAGTAGATAGGGGTATACCTTATGCGATGTATTCGGATCACTCGTACCTGGTCTTTTATATAGTGTCTCCCAGCCCATTAGCTGCATTAGGCGGCGAAGCCGCTTGCGGTTGACGAAATATCCCAGGCCACGCAACCAGATCTTTAACTTCCGTTCCCCGAAAAACGGGGTCTTATAGTACTGCTCATCAAGCAAGCGCATAATGGTCATATTCTCCTCCGTTTCGGCAAGCGGTTGGTAGTACAATCCACTGCGATGCAGGCTTAATAACCTACATTGTTGCCGAACACTTATCAATGGATTTGAAGATTCAATCATTCCCCTACGGGAGACTAATGACTTCAACGCAACTTTTTTTTCAAAAAATCATTCTCCACCTTTAACTGACCAATTTGGGCATATAGTTTCTCCATTTGGGCCTCCTGGTCTTCACTAGTGCTTGTGGGAGTATCAGAGTCAAATGCTCCAGCCAATTTCGCGGCCGCCTCCCGCTTCCACGTGTTTATTTGTGTTGGGTGTAATTCATACTTCTTCGCCAGCTCCTCAATTGTGCTGCGCTCCTTGAGGGCTTCTAATACTACTTTTGCTTTGAAGTCCCCGGTAAATTTACGTCTGCTCTTTTTTGTCATTACTTGGCAATTTAAGATGATTTTTTATATCTTAAATACCGGACCTTTTTTCGGGGACCATTATAATATTCTTATGTTTATCTAGATCAAAAAGTTTACAAAAGCCTCTTAATTCTTCAAAATCCCCGTTTGTAACTAAACAAAATTGCACATCTTTAAATTTGCTAATATTATTTACGATTCTCCTTGTTTCCATTCTGCAATATGGACATCCAGGAGAAAAATAGAATAGGACAATGGGCTTTCCCGCATCAAATTCAGCAGTATTAAAAAAACTAGTGCTATCGCTCAATAAAATATTAAAGATCGGCAGATTCTCGCCTTCCTTACCAGTAATTACAGGCTTTACATCTGGCTTTGTACAACTACCAATTCCGACCCCGAAAAATATTAAGGCAAAAACAAAACGGTTCATAGTTTGTAGTTATTAACGGCTATATTTTAATCTCCCTTGATTAATTTCTTTAATAGGGAATCTGCTTGCTAATATTGCTATAACCCCGATGAGAACAAAAAAGAGATTGAATAAAAGGTGTTGTGGCCAAGTGAGATTCTGTAGGAAGCCACCACATGTACAAGGCAAATGGCTAAAAAATTTCATCATGTATGCAACATACATAGTAAACCCTATCATTAATCCGGTACTTAAATATAGACCTATCCTTCTAGTTCTCGGAACAAAAACGACAAGTGCAATAATAATTTCAGAAACAGGCAAAAGCCATGTAACTATACCAGAAAATGGACTGATTACTGGCATCACAGCCATTTGCTCTCTTGTCAAATCATATTGCATCAGTTTTGAAATTGCCGTATAAAGTAACAAACATATGTAGAGCAAAGGGATACCTTCCCCAAGAATCCACTGCCTAATTTTGTTCATATTATAAACATTAATTACAAGAAGTATTGTTCAAAAATTAAGTTTGGAACAGATATTAAAATTCAATTAGTAGGCGCCACAAAATTCAATTTTCTACAGGTAAGGTTCTGCACTGCATTGCAATATCGAAGGTCACCTGTATTGTAAATTGTTATTTTTAAATCCGATATTGGTATGTTACAAACCATTCCGGCAGGGCTTGGAACTGCTCCATCAGGGCTGAAGCAATAAATTAGATCATAGGGGCTAGTAAAAGCCATGGAGATTATAACGATACACATCACACCAGCTGCGTTAAAAATTAGCTTTTTCATATGGTATTGTATTTTAATTAATATTTTACAAAGACCCTATTTGTTGCTATCTTCTCTTTGTATCACTATTACAATTTGAAATTGACATTACTTTTTACGGTACCTTAATAAAGATTTGGAAATCAAAATTTCATGGATAGAAACAATGAATCTACTAGTTCTACAAATCTTAAAACTGTACATTGATAGGCAAGCGGCACCTTGCAAGTGGCTGGCCTGCTCAAATTACAGGATACCTACCGCTACCTATTATAAAAAAAGCAAGAAATTGAAAGGCACAGCACTTCTTCAATGGGTTACTTAAAAAGTAACGATCATTTGTTGCATGCACATTCCATGCGCTATCTTAGATTGGATAGCAGGAATTACAGTGCTAAAATTTTTAAAAATCCGGTCTGAGGGTAAACTGTGTCTTTAATTGGCTATAGATTATACACCTGGGCTAAAGTTATTTTGAGTGTTTTCTTAAATCCTAATACGGGTCGTTGGTCACAAGGCGTTTTCATCTAATCCTTCTACTAAATTAAAACTTTAAAAAATACTAACCAAAGGAAAAGTGCGATCAAATCTGTTATTTTTCACTGCGTTTCTTCTTCAGCGAAATCAAACCCGGTGGCTTACTAAATACGTATTGAAATGCCCTGGTGAAATTCGTTGCATTCCGGTAGCCCAATTTGCGCGCCACCAGCTTGACCATCATGCCATCCTCCAATAAAGCTTTGGCGTACTCCATAGAAATATCGCGGTGGTATTCATATATGGTAATCTGGAAGCAAAATTTGAAACCAAGCCGAAGTGACGTTTCACTTAGCCCTGAAGTCCTCATTAATTGTTCTATGGTCAGGCCATGCCCTGCATTGCATTCAAGATAGGCTTTAACCAGGCAGAATGCCGCTATTTGGGTTCTGGATAGGTTCATTTGAAGATTATCTGAGGGTGAGTGTATGAATTAATTTAGGTTAAGACGATACAACTATGGCAGCAAAAACGCTATTTTAAATAAATAGGAATTTACTAAACTCCAGCTGAATAATAATAGCAGTAGTAAAAATCATGAATTTGTGTACCGATTCGAGAAATTTAAGTAATGATGAGGTATTCATTGGAAATACGAATGAGGTGTGACGAACTTACGAAAGCAAGAAGTTGGTTGCTGCTGACAATTGGCTTCGATGGATTATATGATGACTAAGATGACGATACAATCCAGGGTGCAGTTATTACCTGATTCTCATATCAGGTGTATAATACTGGCAAATTCATTTTATTAATAAAGGCGCCACCTACTGATGTATAATGTTTTATGCCATCAGCTATATTTTGATTTGAAATTTATTTGTATCTGAAAGCTGCTTCTCTTAATAACTATATAATTACTGTTTGTTGTTATCCCCTGTCAGCTTAACTTTGAGCTGAGAAGCATATATTTTTTTTCTTACCCCATCAACCCCACTTTTATGAGAAAGCTATTTCTGTACATGGCATTGGTAACGCTATTACTGGCCTGTAAAAAACTTCCATTCCCATGGTCTGATCATTCCCCGGAAAACATTGATCTGAAGATCACAGATATGAAAGGTAATACATTGGAAACTGTATTTTCGGGACTCACAATCAAACTATCCTCACCGGAATTTGTAGCATGGAACAAGCAAGGACTGCTTAAAAAAGCAGCTAAATTTTATTTTGATAAACAGGAAGTTCCCATAAAAGATGCGCAGGACGACTATATACTGTTAGACCTCTGCCCATACTATACCAGATTGATACGGCGCGTCTGGGGATGAACCTGTACCTCAATGGCCGGTACTATGAATTATGCCGGGCCTGCATACTTTACAGACCTACCGTAACCGGCACCGTGCTGGCAGGCGGTCCCTCATCTTCATTGTTCACACTTCCTGCGGAGATGATAACAGATGCAGCGGGAAATATTTATATAATCGATCAGCGGGCTACACACGATGTTGTATTGAAAGTAACACCGGATGGTGTAGTAACTACCTTTGCCGGCGGCGCCAATGAATTTGGCCGCTTAATGGGTATGGGCCTTGATGCCGTCAGGGGATTACTATATGTAGCAGATGCCACCAGTCAACAGGTGAAAGCTATCAACTTCAGCGCCCCCGCTACCATTACAATACTGGCCGGAAGCGGTACTGCCGGTAATGCAGACGGTACAGGCGCTGCAGCATCCTTCCGTTTTGGTGCGCAGCTGGTGAGTAATTTCGGCTCTTCAGAAACCGGCCAGGGGTTAGTAGTAGATGCAGCAGGCAATGTAATTGTAGGTGATAATTCACCTGATGCGCCTTTTGCTTCACAATTGAGGAAGATCACACCCGCAGGTGTGGTAACAACTGTTGCAGGCAGTGTAATCCGCCCCACCAATCAAGCAGAGGCGGCTTCTCCTTCCGGCATTGCTGTAAATGCAGCCAACGATCTTTTGTATGTGGGTGGCAGCTCAGGTTTTTTTCAGGGTATTACAAAGATCACATCAACCGGCACTGCTTCCAGGCTTGCAGGCCATATTACTTTTGAAGGGCTGCATGACGGATTGGGTGCGATCGCGCAGTTTTCCTACCCCAAAGCTATTCATTACCAGTTCCCTTATTACTATGTAGCAGATGGCACCAATGGTGCGTTACGCAGGGTAAGCGCAGATGGAAATGTAATCACACTGGCTGGTGTAGGACATTTCCTGACACCCACCTTTTGCAGTTGCCCGGATGCAGGCCCTGTGAGCGGCAGTTATGTAATGCCATGGTTGGGTTTAACTACAGATACCTATGAACTACTGGCCCGGAACATTAAGATGAACCAGGCAGGTGGTGTGGCCGCTGTAAACGGGGGATTGATCTATGTGGCAGATTACGGGTATAAATGTATCTGGAAGATTACGATCAGGTAGTACTTTTAAAATACAAGACGGTTCATCAGCGTTATATGAAGTCACACCTATTGCGGTTATTATATAACGCTGAGAAAACCGGCTTTCATTCTACCTGGTACCTGATGTTTTTTCTTCTTCCATAAAAAATTTGGGTAACTTAAAAGTTACATTTATATTTGGGTAACTCAAAAGGTACATATAATGGAAAGAGCAATTAAACATACCTGGTTTTACTCCCATCCACCAGAAACGGTATGGGATTACCTGACCAAACCTGAATTATTATCACAATGGCTGATGGAGAGCAACTTTCAACCCATTGTCGGGCAGAAATTTCAGTTCAATACAAAGCCTAAAATAAAATTCGGTTTCGATGGCCGTATTTATTGCGAAGTTTTAGAACTTATCCCCTATAAAAGACTTTCGTACTCATGGAAAGGCGGTATCGGAAAGGAGAATGTTACGCTTGATTCTATTGTTACATGGACACTTACCCAAAAAGATAATGGAACACAGCTAACCCTGGAGCATAGCGGTTTCAGAGGAATGAAAAATTTCATCTCGTACCTCGTAATGAACAAAGGATGGGCAAAAATTGGGAAAAGATTGGGTGAACGTATAAACACTTACAGGCATGACACAACCAACACTTGATACATTTCAGGTTATCGCAGATCCAAGCAGGCGACAAATTCTGCAACTGCTGACAAAAGACAGCCTGACCATCAATTCCTTAGCTGAAAATTTCGACATGAGCAGGCCCGCTGTTTCAAAGCACATAAAAATACTACACCATGCGGGCTTTATATCTATTCAGAATATAGGTAGGGAAAGACATTGTATACTTAAACAGGATGGATTTAATGAATTGCAGGAATGGATCAATTATTTTGACAAATTCTGGGTATCAAAATTGAAAAAACTGGAAACCCTTCTAAATAATAAAAACAAAGAAAAATAAAAGGACGTGATATTTCAAATCATATCTTTTCATTTATAATTTTCTTTATCAGGACAATCTGTCCAAGGTGATAATGCGTGTGCTCAATAACGCCAAGCAAGTTTCTGTAATAATTTCCGTATTTCGGATCTGCAAAATCGTGGAATAGTATTGCTTCGTCTAAATTCTCCATCAGCAAAGCTAATTGCTCTGCCTCCGTAAATGTTTTCGTTACCAGCTCCTGCCACGCATCTTCAGCCGTGATGGGATGTAGATCAAAGCTGAACTTATCACTGGCCTGTAAAGGTTTCCCTTGCAAAACCTTTAAAATAGCACTCACATAATAGTTAATGTGAAAAACTAAAACAGCTATCGTATTTAGATGATGAACCTTTGTGGTCGCCTGTTCCCAGTTTACATCCGCTAACGTATCTTTCAAATTTACACTAGTCCAGTTACCTCCAAAATAAACATCCCTGAAGTGCTTTGATATTTGTTTGGTTGAAGTCATAATAGAAAAAAGAGTGTGAGCATAAAAATAGTATCCAGCTATTTCATCAATGAAAAATACCACTGGAAATTTCGCATCGAAAATCTCCATCTGAGATACAATATACTAAATGAAAACGTGATACTAAATCCAGTTTTATCTTTTAATTTTGTAGCTGTTAATAAGTGTTATGGAATTAATTGTAACATTATTGAATTGCCTTATTTTCCTTTTGCTGGCAGCTCTCCATTTGTATTGGGTATTTGGTGGTAAATGGGGAATGGACGCTGCTATACCTACCCAAGGAAATGGGAAGAAACTATTCCGGCCTGGCAGGTTGGCAACCTTAGTGGTTGCATTGGGATTGATTGCTTTTGCAGTCATCAATCTGGCCCATGCCGGATGGGTATCGTTAGGCATACGGCCACAATATTTAGATGCTGGCCTGTTGGTGATTTCCTTAATCTTCTTATTCCGGGCAGTAGGTGATTTCCGGTATCTCGGTTTTACCAAACGTCACAGACAGTCGCTATTCGCAAAGCGGGATACTTTTTTTTATAGTCCGTTGTGCCTGGTTCTTGGCGCTTTTCATTTATTCATTTTCTTATACTAAAGGTTGCGTACGCATACTCCGGCAAGGTTGGCATTTTTAATTTCATTTCTTATCTTTTGTAACCTTTCAGGTCTGCATTATTGCTGAATTCGTCAAAAAATAAAATTATGAAAGCAGCCGTCATAAATAATTTTGGAATAACACCGCGTTATGAGGATTTTGTCGATCCTGTTCCCAGTAATGATGAAATACTTGTTCATGTAAAAGCCGTTGTACTCGAAAACTTTGAAAAAGGGGTCGCCGGTGGAAAGCATTATTCAAGCAAGAATATGTATCCTCAATTTCCAGCCGTTGTGGGGCATAGAGGAATAGGTATGACGCCTGATGGCAAATTAATAGGTTTTAGCATCATGTGGTCACCCTACGGTTCATTCGCAGAAAAAGCTGTTGCAAAAAATTTTACGCCCATTCCCGATGGGATTGATGCGGAGATCGCGGCGGCTATCCCCCCTTCAGCACTGACTTCTCTCCTGCCATTTAAAAATACCGTGAAGCTTAATAAGGGAGAAACAGTTTTGATAAACGGAGCAACAGGGGTTTCCGGAAGAATGGCCATCCAAATAGCTAAATTATTGGGCGCAGGACGGATTATAGGTACAGGAAGAAATGAAACATCACTCAAATTAATAAAAAGTTTAGGTGCAGATGCAGTTATCGATCTAAAACAATCCGATGAAAACCTTTTAGATGCATTTGAAAAAGAAGGAGGAGAAAAGGGCTATGATGTCGTTATTGATTTCCTTTGGGGACACCCTGCCGAAATACTGATGCAATCCTTTGTCCCAAAGAGTATGGGGGTCGCCAGGAAACGTATACGCTACGTAAGCATAGGCGAGAAAGCAGGTTCAGTTGCCAATATTAAAGGTGAGATGTTGCGGACCTCAGGCCTTGAATTATCTGGTGCAGGCAAAATTTCTCCCGAAGAAATTTCAGCAGGTATGATGCAGGTGTGGGACTGGATAAAAGAAAACAAGCTACACATGGACATTGAAAAAGTGCGACTCGCCGATATAGAAAAAGCCTGGCTAAGAAATGATCTCGAAGGAAAAAGACTGGTAATTATTCCTTAGTAATATTTACTATTGTTGATTTCTATATCTTTCAATGTCTTCCTTTGTTGCCGTATATATTTCTGCTACCTCAGCCTGATTATCTTCGTAGACTTTCACTCTTACCGGAACATCTGCTTTATTCGCTTTTTTGATGAGATCGATATATCCATCACTATTCTTTAATCCAAGATCGATAAAGAAAAAACGGGCATGTGGGTAAAGTGCAAGTTTTACCGTGTCATTTTGAGTGGTTCTTATTTCTGGCAAAACAAGCCCAACTTCTAGTGTTGCGCCTTCTTTCACTCTTTTTTCCTGGGCTTTATCATGAGTCTTTTTACAACTTCCCAAAAGCACAAGGGCGCCAATACTAATAGTGCAAAAAAATGCAGGACTGATAATTTTGAAATTAAGCATATAATTTAAGGGCTTAGCTGCACAATTTATGTATTATTTAGATCAGTTATGTTCTCAAATAATTTCATTAAATTTAATGCACTGAAATTAATCCTCAATCTCTAGTATGTTATTCCGTTTCCCACCAGAGGCTCCAGACATAAATGACCCCACTTTTTTATCTACAGATTTTGAAACCTTTGCCAAGCTTAAAATCGAATCCAAAGTGGTGGAAGAAATACCGGAGATGTTAATGTTGACATTTCTTCACCATCGTCTATTCTTGAAATGTTTAAAAAAACCGGTAAGGTGGATGCTATTATTTGTACGGCCGGAACGGGATATTATGGTCCTTTCTACGGAATGACACAAGAAGATTTAATGCCGGGAATTAAAGGGAAGCTATTGGGTCAAATAAACCTGGTTCTTTTAGGGAAAGACTTTTTAAGCCCTGAGGGTTCGATTACCTTAACAACAGGTATAGCTGCCGTTCATCCGGCCCGTAACGGCGCTGCAGTCGCAATGATAAACGGCGCAATTAATAGCTTTGTATTGGCAGCTTCGCAAGAGCTTAAGGAAGGTAAAAGAATTAATGCAGTGAGTCCAGGCCTTGTTGAAGATAGTAAAGAACGGTACGGAGAATTTTTTCCCGGATATAACCTTGTACCTATGAAAAAGGTTGTGAACGCCTATATTTTAAGTGTTGAAGGTGCGGTACAAGGAAAAATCTTAAAGGTATATTCATAAGAATGTCCTATCGAATGCACCATTCAAATTAAAAACAGCCCAACCACACCATCTTAAAAATGAAAAAGCGACACAAAATCCATTATTGAATTTTGTGTCGCTTTTTGCGGAGAGTCAGGGATTCGAACCCCGGGACCTGTTACAGTCAACAGTTTTCAAGACTGCCGCAATCGACCGCTCTGCCAACTCTCCAGGAGCGCAAAAGTATAAAAGGAAATCAAAATAAAAAAATATTTCGGAAAAAATAATGCAGATCAGCCACTATAGCGGATAAGGAGTAATTAAATCAGCCTGATTAATGAAGACCGGAACCAAGAATAACATCTTAATCCGTTTTAACCTCCACCAATCAGGCTGATTATATAAATCAAATAAATCCCGCTTTTATTTCCATCCACCACCAAGGGAACGATACAGCTCTACCATGGCGCTTAAACGCTGCCGGTCAATATCTGATTGTCCCAATTCAGCTTGCAGTGCGCGTGACTGCGCTGTAATTACTTCCAGGTAATTGGCCATGCCGCTGCGGAACAGCAACTGTGCCTGCTGTACGGCCAGTTGCGTGGTGCCTACCTGCTGGTTGGCAATCGCCTGTTGTGATTTGAGTTTATCCAGCCTCACGAGTGCATCACTCACCTCTCCTACTGCTGTAAGTGTGGATTGCTTGAATTCAATCACTGCCTGTTCCCGCTGTATTTTAGCTACTTCCAGCTGTGTTTTTAATGCACGGCGCTGGAAAATGGGTTGGGCTATGCTGCCCGCTACCGTACCAAACAAAGAGGCCGGCAGGTTGAACCAGTTGCTCGCTTTAAATGAATTAACGCCTCCGTTGGCGGTGATATTCAATGCCGGGTACATGCTTCCCTGTGCCACACCTACGGCTGCGTTGGCGGCTTCCAGGCCCATTTCGCTGGCACGTACATCAGGACGGCGGCTCACCATGGCTGCGGGAATACCGGTAGGTAAAACATCCCCCACCTGGAAGTCGTGCAACGCACTACTCCGTGTAACCGTTCCCGGTAGATCGCCGGTTAATATACGGATCGCATTTTCCTGGATAGCGGTGCCCTGTTCCAGTTGCGGTACCAGTAATTCGGCCGTTTGTTTTTGTGAGATCGCCTGTTGTACCGCCAGTTCTGTCACATCACCGGCTGCCTTCTGTAAACGGATCATTTGCACAATCGTATCACTGAGCGACACATTCCTTTTTGCGATGCTCAGCTGGTTGTCCAGCATCAGCAGATTGAAATAGCTGTTGGAAATAGCCGCTACCAATCCGGTCTGTACTGTACGCTGGCCTTCATAGGTCTGCAGATAAGTGGCCAGTGCAGCCTCTTTCTGACGACGGATCTTTCCCCATACGTCTATCTCCCATGACATCCCAACACCGAGGTTATAATCTTCCACATGATCCCCGAAATTAAACTGACTGAGGTTCATGCCATTAAAACTATTCTTGGAAGGGAAGTTTGTATTGGCACTTACCTGCGCCGTAAAAGCCGGCAACCACGCCACTTTCGCCTGTTTCAGGTAAGATTGTGATGCTTCTACACGCTTTACTGCCAGCTGCAGATCATAGTTGCCGGTAAGGGCCTTCTCTATCAGCTGTTGCAGGGTAGCATCGGTAAAAAATCTTTTCCATTCCATTTCTGCTATACTGCTATCGGATGGAGCAGTGTTGCCGAATTGTGCGGGCAGCGCCACCGGGGGCCGCTCATAATTGCGACCAACCCGGCATGCTGCTACACCTACAACTAAGGACAACAACAAAAAATGAAATATGCTATATCTTGTTTTCATTTGTATTATTTCTGATTCTGATAATATTATTGACTGGTCGCATTAGTGCACCAGTGCCTCTTCTTCTGCTTCAGCACTCACCATCATCGGTTTACGCTGGATCTTTTCCTGGAGATACTGGAAGATCACAAACAACACCGGTATCACAAAAACACCCAATACCACACCCGTCAACATCCCACCGGCAGCACCGGTACTGATAGAGCGGTTACCCAATGCCGATGAACCTGTAGCACGCATCAGCGGCAATAAACCCGCAATGAAAGCGAAGGATGTCATCAGGATAGGGCGCAAACGCAGGCGGGCCGCACGGATGGCCGAAGCCACCAGTCCCATTCCACTACGCCGCCGCTGCACCGCATACTCCACGATCAGGATGGCGTTCTTCGCCAGCAAACCAATGAGCATGATCAACCCTACCTGTACATAGATGTTGTTGTCGATACCAAACAGGTTGATGAATACAAATACACCAAAGATTCCCAACGGAATAGAAAGGATCACCGCCAATGGCAGGATATAACTTTCATATTGTGCCGCCAGCAGGAAGTATACAAATATGAGACACAGTGAGAAGATGATCACCGCCTGGTTACCGGCACTGATTTCTTCCTTCGTCATCCCTACCCATTCGTAGGTGTACCCTCTCGGCAGGTACTGTGCTGCCACTTCTTCTACCGCTTTAATGGCGTCACCACTACTATAGCCGGGCTTGGCCTGACCATTAATCGTTACCGCATTAAAGAGGTTATTACGTGTCACGGTTTCTGGTCCGTATACCCGTTTCAGTGATACTATTGTATTGATAGGCACCATTTCGCCATGCTGGTTCTTTACGTATACCCCTTCCAGTGATGAAGGTTCTTTACGCAGGTCTGCATCCGCCTGCACAATCACCCGGTAGTATTTACCAAAGCGGTTGAAGTCAGACGCAAACATACTGCCGTAGTATACCTGCATGGTTTGCAGTACATCACTAACCGGAATACCCAGTTGCTTTGCTTTGCGGTCATCTATCTCTATTTCATATTGCGGATGGCCATTGTTGAAAGTAGTAAAGGCAAACGCTATCTCTTTGCGCTTCATCAGCTCACCGATAAATCCATACGCTGTTCCGCCCAGTTTATCCAGGGTACCACCGGTACGATCCTGTAATACCACTTCAAAGCCGGCCACATTACTGAATCCAGGAACGGTAGGCATATTGAATACAAAGATGCTGGCTTCTGGTATAGCTGCCAGTTTACCCTGCAACATGCCCATGATCTTATCCATATCCTTCAGCTTACCACGGTCAGCATGCGGTTTCAGTTTTATAAAACCTACACCCGATGTAGCACTGCTGGAGTTTGACAGAAAGTTAAAACCGGATACACTGAGGTAAGAGCTGGTAGACTCCAGGTCTTTCACAATGTGTTCTACCTTGGCTACTACCTCGCGGGTACGTTCCAGGGAAGAGCCGGGAGGCATGGTTACGGCGTATACCGCAAAGCCCTGATCTTCTGTAGGAATAAAGCCGGATGGGGTTTTACGCATCATCCAGAAAGTTGCCAGCCCAATGATCACAAGCCCTCCGATAGTCACCCATTTCCTTTTGATCAGAAATTGTAAACTACGTGTATACTTGTTCGTCATAGCATTGAAGCCGGTATTAAAGGCGGTAAAGAAACGTTTACCAAAACCTTTTGGTGGCGCATCTTCTTTATGCCCCGGACCACCCACATGGTTACTCTTCAGCAACAGTGCGCACAAAGCAGGACTGAGCGTCAATGCATTCAATGCGGAGATCAGGATGGCAATAGCCAGCGTAAAAGCAAACTGCCGGTAAAATACACCCGCCGGCCCCGTCATAAAGCCTACCGGGATAAACACCGCAGACATCACCAACGTAATGGAGATAATGGCGCCGGAAATTTCCTGCATGGATGACAAGGTAGCTATACGCGGATTCACGCCCTTCTCCATTTTGGAATGGACGGCCTCCACCACCACAATCGCATCATCCACCACTATACCGATAGCCAGGATCAATGCAAACAAGGTGAGCAGGTTAATAGAGAATCCAAATAACTTCATAAAGAAGAAGGTACCGATAATCGCCACAGGCACAGCTATCGCCGGGATCAGGGTAGACCTGAAATCCTGCAAAAAGATGAACACAACGATGAACACCAGGATGAAAGCTTCTATCAGCGTATGTTTCACCTGGTCAATAGATTCGTCCAGGTATTCTTTGGTGCTGTAAATATTGAAGTATTCCACACCGGAAGGAAAAGTAGCGGCCGATTTCTTCATCAGCGCATTGATCGTTTCCTGTATTTCATTCGCGTTGGAACCTGCGGTCTGATTGATCGCGATACCTATACCGTATTTACCATTTACTTTGGTATCACTGCCATAGGTAAAGGAACCAAATTCTACGCGGGCTACATCTTTCAGGCGCAGTACGGATCCGTCGGCATTGGCGCGCAGGATAATATTTTCGTACTGTTCGTCTTTATTCAGTTTCCCTTTGTATTTGATCACATACTCAAAAGACTCCTTGCTGCCTTCACCAAAACGGCCGGGTGCTGCTTCCAGGTTCTGGTCGCGGATAGCGCCCAATACTTCCTGGGGAGACATATTATATGCTGTGAGCCTGTCGGGCTTCAGCCAGATACGCATGGAATAATCCTTGGCGCCGAATACCATTGCCTGACCAACACCTTTTACACGCTGGATTTCAGGAATGATATTGATCTTGGCGTAGTTCTGCAGGAATGTTTCATCGTATGCAGGTTTATCACTCATCAGGTTCACCACCATGATCATACTGTTCTGCACTTTCTGTGTGCTGATACCGGCCTGCACTACTTCCGCAGGTAGGAGACTGGTGGCTTTGGCCACCCGGTTCTGCACATTCACCGCTGCCAGATCAGGGTCTGTACCCAGGTGAAAATAAATGGTGAGTGACATGGAGCCATCGTTATTGGAAGTAGAGGTCATGTAAGTCATGTTCTCCACACCATTCACCGCTTCTTCAATGGGTGTGGCAACAGAACGTGCCACAACTTCGGCATTGGCACCCGGATAGGATGCGGTCACGGACACACTGGGTGGCGCGATTTCCGGGAACTGGCTCATGGGAAGCGTTACGAGCGCCAGTATCCCCAGTAAAACCAGTATGATGGATATAACGGTAGCCAATACGGGCCGTTCTATGAATTTCTTGAACATAAAAGCATTAGAATTTAAGCGTCATCAATTAGATGCCGTAATAGATTTTTTTTCCGCCGCGCAACAACACAAATAGTATGCTTTGCGTGAAAAAATTAAAGAGGTCTTACTTTCAGCAGGCTGTCGAGTGAAATGTGCTGCGGTGCAATCACCACACCATCATGCAGACGGTCAAGACCGGAATACACTATTTGCTGACCGGCTTTTACGCCTGTCTCCACAAAATAGTAGTTACCGCTTTTACCAGCTATCGTAATAGGAATACCTGTTACTTTATTACTGTCTGCCACAACAAACACCATTATTTTATCCTGCAACTCGTAGGTAGCTTCCGTTGGAACAACGATGGCCTTCGAAAACACTTCAGGGATGCGGATCTTACCGGTATTACCGGAACGCAGCAGGCCGGAGGCATTCGGGAATGCAGCACGGAAGCTGATAGCGCCCATCGTTTTATCAAACTGACCTTCCATGGTTTCTACCTTTCCTTTTTCAGGATAGATGCTGTTGTCTGCCAGTTTCAGTTCTATCTGCGGCAGTTGTTTCACTTTATCAGCAATGGTGTTGCCGGATGTTTCATTCTTGAATTGCAGGAAGTCGGCTTCACTCATAGAGAAGTAAGCATACACTTCGCTTACATCAGACAATAAAGTAAGTGGTTGTGGTTCTGCCCTTCCTACCAACGCGCCTTCTTTGTAAGGAATCCTACCTATATAACCACTCACGGGTGCCGTGATCAGGGTATAACCTACGTTGATGCCTGCACTGCCCACCTGCGCCTGTGCTTGCGCCACAGCGGCTTTGGCGGCCTGATAGGCTGCCTGTGCAGTTTTCAGCTGTACGTCTGATACCACATTATTAGCGACCAGTGGTGTGATCCTGTCCACTTCTACCTGTGCTTTATCCAGGTTAGCTTTTGCAGCCAGTAAAGATGCATTGGCATTCCCTTTTAATTCACTGTATACGCGGTCATTGATTTTAAATAAAGGCTGTCCCTTTTTTACATAAGCGCCTTCATCTATATAGATCTTATCCAGTATTCCTTCTACCTGTGCGCGTATTTCCACGTTCACACGGCCTTCCAGCGTTGCGCTGTATTCACGGTAAGTAGTGGCAGGCAATTCACCTACTTTGATCACCGGCAAAAGAGCCGCCTGCGGGCCATCATTTTTGGCCTGGGTAGTACCACAGCCAGACAGCACTGCGAGAACAATAACACTATAAATTAAGCCTGCCGGCAAGTTTGCGAAAATTGATTTCAATGGTTTCATACTTCTTTTTTTAAATCATGCTAACAATAAAGTCACCTTCCCTGGTACGAAGACGGGACAAGAGAAGACAAAACAGCTCATGTCGCTTCGCAGCAGCAGCTTATGTAACAGCAATCGGGTGTGAAAGTACAGGTAGTAAATGCTATGGCTCCGGGCCACGCATAATGTTACAGCACATTATACGTATGAGCACAGCAATAAGTTACTACTGTAAAAAAATAAATGCAAGAAAAGATATTGCGGCTTTCCGCTAAAACACTATCATGGTTTTCAAATTTTGAATGATGTACGGGCAACATCATTAATTGACAACGATGCAAAAGTATAACAATAATATTAACGGACGTTTAAATTATTACGGGATTAATTGTACTTTTCACGGGTAGTCTTTTGAAATGATGCCGGGGTCAGTCCGGTATGCTTCTTAAAGAAGCGGTTAAAGTAGGCATCATCCTCAAAATTCAATCGCCCTGCTATCTGCTTGATAGAGTGCTCACCCCAATACAGCAGCCGCTTTGCTTCCATGATGCGTTTTTCATCAATCACATATTTGGCATTCCGTCCCAGCAAACCTTTTACTGTATCGTTCAAATGTCCGGGTGTTACAAAAAGCATTTCTGCATAGTCGGCCACCTGTGGTTTCTCATGATAATGTTTATCTACCAGTACCTTAAACTGTCTCGCCATATTGTACTGCGAATTCTCCGCATTGAGCCAGCCGGAGGAGGGTTCAGAAATACGTCCGCAGGCAATCACAAAAGCATTCAGCAGGTTGCGGATCACCGCATCGCGGCGCAGCTTATTGCTGTCGTACTCCTTTGTAATAAGACTTGCATACGACATCACTTCATCCATCTGCTCCTCATTCAACGGAATGAGGCCGGAGCTGAACACACAGCGCCAACAGCTTACTACGCCCTGCATTTCAGGTATCAGGAAATCGGGAGAGAAATAAATATTGATCATTTCTGTTTCCGTTTCCATCTCATGCTGATGCACCTGGTCAGGTTCCATCAGCATGATAGCCGGCGCACTCACTTCATATTGTTTAAAATCAATCGACTGCCGGATGGTGCCTTTAATCAATATGTCAATACTATATCCATTATGACGGTGGGGTATCCCTAATTTTTCTACTGCCTGTTCACAGCCTTTCATTTTTCCAATGAAAAACGGCGAACCTCCTACACAATCCTCTAACCGGTAAACAGGAATGCCTGCAACACTTCCGTATTTTGCTACTTCCATTTAAAATCGGGTTTGTAAGGTGATCAATCTACTGTTTCTTTTGGCTTCTCCTGCACCACCACCAGGTCACTGAGCTTCACATTGATAGGGATATTTCCCAGCTGCACAATAGCCCGTTTATCACGGATCTCCAGCAGCTTGCCTACCTGTCTGTTACTCACAATCTTTACCTGGTCTCCTACCTGACACTGACCGCCAACTTCTTCAAATTTATCTTTTACTTTTTTGTCGATCTTTTCGTTTATCTGCTTTTCACGACGACGGAATAACAGGATCTCAGCCTGTTTCATCACCCGTTCTTTATCATCGGTACGCTTCCATTCCACGACGATCTGCTTCAACTTTCGTTCCATATCTTTCAGATATTGCAGGTCATTTTCCTTGATCTGGTTCTGCAATTTCATAAAAGTAACCTGCTGGTGCTTCCGCTCTTTATCTGCCAGCAATTCGTATTCCTTCTTCAGCCGTTCGTTTTCTTTCAGCAGTTTCTGCAACTCTTTTTCCTTCGACTCTACTACCTGGAGATCCTGTTCTGCCTTGTTCAGCAATTTATCCAGCTGGAAGTGTCCTTCATCCACGAGCTTTTTAGCACGCGCAATGAGGGCAGGATCAAGACCAATACGTTCCGCAATAGAGAAGGTGTAAGAGCTGCCCGGTTTTCCTACCATCAGCTTATACATCGGCATCAGGCTCTTTTCATCAAAGCCCATCGCGCCGTTGATGATACCTCTTACCTTGTTGGCCATCACTTTCAGGTTGAGATAGTGCGTGGTTACAATGCCAAAGGCGTGCTTCTTCGCCAGTTCTTCCATAATCACTTCTGCAAAAGCACCGCCCAGGTTCGGATCTGAACCACTTCCCAATTCATCTATGAAGAACAACGTTCTGCCGTTGGCGTTCTCCATAAAATATTTCATGTTCTTCAGGTGAGAGCTATAAGTACTCAGTTCAAATTCCAGCGACTGTGTATCCCCGATGTGGATCATCAGTTGTTTGAAGATGCCCATCTGGGAAGAAGGATGCACGGGTACCAGCAAACCGGATTGCAGCATCAGCTGTAGCAGTCCTACTGTTTTTAACGTCACCGTTTTACCACCGGCATTGGGTCCGCTGATCACGAGGATATGCGCATCCTTATCGAGATTCAGGTTTACCGGGATCGTTGGCTTGTTGCTTTTACGGTTATATAATAACAGAAGGGGATGATAGGCTTGTATGAGGTGCAGCTGTGCCTGTGGTACCAGCATCGGGTAGTTGGCGTCCATGTCCAGCGCCAGTTTGGCTTTAGCACGGATAAAATCAAAGGTCCCCAGGATTTCGTGGTAGCCGTTGAGCAATCCCGCGTAACTGCTAAGGGAGGCAGTCATCGCTTTCAGGATGCGGTACACCTCACGGCCTTCTTCTCTTTCCAGCGATTGTATATCATTATTGAGTGCAATCGTTTCGTCCGGTTCGAGGAAGGCAGTTTTGCGGGTATCGGATTCACCGTGGATGATGCCTTTGATCATGCGCTTGTTTTCTGCATAGATGGCTACTACCCTGCGGCCGTTCAGAAATGCTTCTTCCTGGTCGGCCAGGTAGTTGAGCTTCTGCAACTTTTGCAGGATACGGTCAAACATGCGGCGCAGCTCCGTACGCTTGCGGTACAGGGAGATCCTGATCTTCGACAGCTCCGTAGAGGCATTGTCGCGCACCTGTCCGGCTTCATCCAGCACTTCATCTATCAGTGCGGTGATCTTCTTTTCGTAGTGGGTATCTTTGATCACTTCAAAAAGGCCACCATATTGAATACGGCGGTCATGATCAAAAAAGCGGACGATACTATGCATGCTTTCCGCCAGTTTGCGCAGCATCATGGCCTGTTCGCCAGATAAAACCGCGCCCTGGATAGATAAGAGACGTAGCTCTGTTTTCAGGTTTAAAATATAGTCGTTAGGAAAATATTCCTGCAACAGGATCAGTTGTTTGAATTCATGTGCCTGTTGTAAAGCTGTTCTAACGTAATCTATATGCGTGTGCAGCCGGAGGTCGATAGCCATCTGCTTACCTAGTTCCGTTTTGCAATGCTCTTGCAGCAATGCCTGAACTTTATCGTATTCCAACTGCATTAACGCAGACTCAGGAAAATATTTCAAGTGATATTTATTTAAAGATAAAACGGCACCATCGTTTAACAACGGTTTGTTGCCAGTAAAAATGATTAATTATCGGGCGCTTAAACGCGCCGCCCATAAGATGGCGGAGAAGTAGAGTCTGGGAAAATTGATTATCTCTTTATCATCGGCGATGTCATTATGCTATCAATGTATCCGGTTTCCCGGCTTTTTATATCTGTTCCTGCTGCTGCTGACGTATATTTTTTGACGGATTTCAGGGCCACATAGGTTCCCACAAACGGCAAAAGAATGTTAAAGTTACTTAACTTGTCGTTCTCTTGCATCATTTATTACGTAAATTATAAGGAATACAGACCTGTCAAAGATGAAAAGATATCGTGCAATACCGCAACAGTATTATATTCAGATACATATAAAAAAAAGCTGTATTCCTCCATTTTTTATGAGAAAATATTCAATATTCATGTTTCTGATCACATTGGCCCTCTTTGCCTGTGCGCAGAATAAAAAAGATAAAGTACCCGGTGATATGGAAGTAAAAAATAACACGAATGTAGAACAGGCCACCTTCGGCGGGGGCTGCTTCTGGTGTACAGAAGCCCAGTTTCAGTACCTGGATGGTGTACTAAAAGTGGAATCGGGATATGCGGGCGGATCAGTACCCAATCCTACCTACGAACAGGTTTGTGAAGGCAATACCGGTCATGCGGAAGTAATCCGGGTTACCTACGACACCACAAAAATCAGCTATGAAGAGCTGCTACAGGCATTCTGGGTAAGCCACGACCCTACCCAGCTTAACCGGCAGGGCAATGACGTGGGTACCCAGTACCGTTCCGTGATCTTCTACAACAATGAAGACCAGCACCAAAAGGCCGAATTTTATAAAAACAAATTACAGGAGTCAGGCGCCTACGATAAACCTATCGTTACCGAAATAGCGCCCATGACCACCTTCTACGAAGCAGAAGATTACCATCAGAACTACTATAACCAGAACGGCAAACAGCCCTATTGCACCTTTGTAATCAAGCCCAAACTGGAAAAATTCAAGAAAGCGTTTAAGGACAAACTGAAGAAATGACCAGGATTAAAGGATTTGCAGGATTTATAGGATGGGTGTAGAAGATCTAAGTGAATAAGATGTAAGCGGATAAGTTAAACTATGCAAACATCTTTGCTTGTATCTTCTACACCCATCCTATAAATCCTGCAAATCCTTTAATCTTGGTCAATCCTTTTTAATCCTGGTCAATTGTGCGTATATTAATGGTATCCTAAAAACTGCCATCTGTTAATGAGTGCTATTCTACAAGCTGCCTGCCCCTATTGCGGCAGTACTGATACAATTCGTACTATACCTGAAAAAGATCCATTTAATATAATGGTTATCTGTAATAACTGCCTGCGGGTGGTTGCCGGAAATGAAAGTGAAGCCATCAGGGGCAAACGGGCTCCTGTGGCCGCAAGGAAGGCTATTGCAGAACAAACGGTCAAACTTTGCCTGGATAACGGCAAAATCCACGGTGTCAAATATTACTATACAGAATACAACAAACTGCCCGGCATTGAGAAAATAGAGCTGCTACAGGCAAAGGAAGACGTGGAAATGCTGTTGCAGTCCCGCGGCCTTACCAATGCCATAAAAAGACCCAACAAAAACGGCTGCGTGATCGTCATCATCATACTCCTCCTGATTACCGCCAGCGTGATCTATTTCTTTACCCACCGGTAAAACTGCTTTACAACGATAAATTTTTCCATTCCCCCCAATTGGCGTACTTTTGTACTGTAACAAAGTCAATTACAGAATGAACAACGCCCGCTTTCCCATATCACTGCATATTCTTACCCTCATGACCAGGGAAACCGGGACATTACTGTCATCCGACTTTATTGCCGGCAGCATTAATATCAACCCCGTGCTGGTGCGCAAAGAAATCAGTAACCTCCGCAACCACGGACTGGTAGAGAGTAAGGAAGGAAAGAACGGTGGCGCCACCCTGGCTAAACCGGCATCGCAGATAAAACTGTCAGATATTTATCACGCCGTGCAACAGGTATCGCTGCTGGGCAACAGCCGCAACAGCCCCAACCCCGATTGCCTGGTAGGTAAACAGATTAATACACACCTCGATCATTTATACCAGGAAGTAGAAGGGGCACTACTGCATAAACTGGATAAAATAACCCTGGCTGACTTTTCAGGGCAGTTTATCTAACATTATAAATTTTCGATTTTGAGATTTTATTTCAACTATTAATCTCCGCTGTATTTCAAATTCCAAAATCAAAGATAAATAAATCCCAAAATATTTAACATGGAATTGCACGACCTCCATCATATTGCCACCGATTTTAAAAATACCGATGAGATGCCTGTGATGTTTATCGGGCACGGTAATCCTATGAATGGTATCAGTGACAACGCTTTTACCCGTACACTGGGAAAAATGGGAAAGTCGCTTCCCCACAAACCCGCTGCTATACTGGTGATCTCCGCGCACTGGCTCACCAAAGGCACACATGTGCTGGTAGCGCCACAACCAAAAACCATTCACGACTTTGGCGGATTCCCCGAGGCGCTGTTCCAGGTACAATACCCTGCACCAGGCGCACCGGAACTGGCACGTGAAACCAAACAACTTATTACAGGAACCACGGTTATAGAAGATGATCACTGGGGCCTGGATCATGGCGCCTGGACGGTATTGAAACACATGTACCCGCTGGCGGATGTTCCGGTATATCAACTCAGTATCGATTATCAGCAACCACCGGCATATCATTATAAACTGGCCGCAGAACTGAAAGCACTGCGCCGCAAAGGTGTGCTCATCATGGGTAGCGGCAATATTGTTCATAACCTTTACCAGGTAGTGTTCAGCCACAACGCACAACCATACGACTGGGCTATTTCCTTCGATGCCACCGTGAAACAGAAGCTGGAACAACGCGCCTTTACCGACCTGGTAAACTATCATACCCTTGGACAGGAAGCGCAATTATCTATCCCTACCAACGAGCATTATCTCCCGATGATCTATACCCTGGGACTGGTCAACAAAAATGAGGACATACAGTTTACGTATGAAGAAATACAGAATGGCAGCATTAGTATGCGCTGCTTTCAGACGGTATAATTTAATCAGTTCTTAAACTTTTTGCCGGATTGGTCGCTGCTGCTTTCACCGCATGGAAGCTCACAGTGGCCAGTGCAATAACAGCTACGCCACCTCCCGTGAGTACAAACACCCATAAACTGATACCGGTACGATAGGCGAAGTGACTAAGCCAGCGATCCATTACCCACCAGGATAAAGGAAACGCCAATGCGGAGGCGACCAATACCAGTTTCATAAAATCCTGCGACAACATACTTACAATACTGCTGGTGGAAGCCCCCAGGGTTTTACGCACGCCTATTTCCTTCGTTCTTTGCATAGCGGTAAAAGCAGCCAGGCCAAAGAGTCCCAGGCAGGCGATGAATAATGACAGCATGGCAAATAACATAAAGATCAATTCCTGCTTTTGTTCACCGGCATATTGTTTCGCAAAATTCTCGTCTATAAAACTATAATCGAAAGTGTGTATGGGGTCAAATGAGCGAAAGGTTTTCCCGATAAATGCCACCGCAGCAGGTACATCTTTCTGGCTGATCTTAACATAAATATTATCCTCAAAATTTGGGGAGGGTGGCATTTCCAACACCAGTGGCGCTATTTTATGTTGCAGAGAATAGATATGAAAATCATTCATAACGCCCACGACTACACGTTCTACCCTTGTACCCTGATCATCTATTTTAAACTGTAGTCGTTTACCCAATGGCTGTTCCCAGTGGAGCGCCTTTACCAGCGTTTCATTCACCAGCACAGCGTAGTTCCTGTCTGCTTCACCGGTATCAGAAAAATTGCGCCCACTCTGCAGGGTGATGCCCATTGTTTTGAGATAGTCTGCATCTATCATAAAGTTTTGTGCGATATAGGATTCATCGGAGATACTGCCGTTCTTCTCGAAGAAAAATCCGTGGCCGCCGATATTATTCTTCCCTATCGGATTGCTTGCCGCCGATACCTGCTGAATGAGGGGATTGCTGAGCAGCTGCTCTTTCAGCGCCCTGACCTTGTTGCGCACCTCATCGCTGTGGAGATGAAATGATAATACCTGGTCTTTATTGAAACCAAGGTTCTTTTTCATCACATATTGCATCTGATCATAAGCCACGAGGGTGCTTGCCACCAGCATAATGGCAATAATAAACTGGAACGTAACCAGCCCTTTGCGGAATCCGGCATGGCTACCGCCACCCAGCTTACCTTTCAGCGCACTGATGACCCGGAAACCGGACATGAATACAGCAGGATAAATACCGGCCAGCAAACCCGCACATAACGACAACATCCCGATAGCGCCCAATGTACGGGCTATTCCGTATTGCCAGATGTACAGGTGCGTACCCGTAAAGGAACTGAAATAAGGTAACGTTACAACCACAATCATCAGCGCCACCACCGCTGCTATCAGCGTCAGCAGAATCGCTTCTATGAGGAACATGCGGGCAATATCATCTCTCCCCGATCCCATTGTTTTCCGCACTCCCACTTCCTTTACACGGCCGGCTGCGCGAGCAGTAGCCAGGTTCATATAATTGATACAGGCAATGAGCAGAATAAGTAAACCGATGAAGAGAAAGATATAGATATACAGGATATTCCCGTTGGGAGAAATTTCATAATCCAGGTTCGAATGCAGGTGGATATCATGCACCGGTTGCAATTCCATCTTATAGGTAACGTTGCCCATGTGTGGTTTTAAATATCGTTCGAAGAACGCCGGGAGTTTACTTTCCAGCTCTTTAGCCCCGGCTCCCTCCTGTAATAACAGGTACGTATATACGTCGAAATTCTGCCAGCCATCTGCATTGTACCCCGGCGGTAATACGCGCAATGCACGGAACGAAAAATGAGAGTTGGAGGGCACGTCTTCCATCACGGCGGCAACGGTGTAAGAGATGCCGTCTTCCATCTGCAATGTTTTACCGGCAGCAGCAGCTGCATCGCCAAAGAGTTGTTGCGCCAGGCTGCGTGTGAGTACCAGTGCATGTGGGTCCGACAAGGCAGTAGCCTCATTGCCCGCCAGCAGCGGGAAAGAGAAGACACTAAAAAAAGAACTGTCCACAAAAAACATGTCTTCTACCTGCACATTCTTTTCACCATATTTCAATAATGCACCGCCATCCGGCAGTACCCGCGTAATACTTTCTATCTCCGGATAATCCTGCTTCAACACCGCTGCAAAAGGCGCCGAGGTAGAAGCCAGTTTAAGATTGCCACCAGACCAGGTAGCATGATTCACGGCCCGGTAAATACGGTTGGCATGCGGATAAAAATTATCGTAGCTGCTTTCCTGTAAAACATATAACAGCAACAGCCAGCAGGCAGCCAGGCCAATAGACAAGCCTGCTATATTGATCAATGTATAATACTTGTATCTGATAAGATTACGCCACGCAATGAGCAAGTAATTCCTGTACATCCTGAAAAAATATTACCGTTGAAAAATAACCCGCACCACATTGCCTTTATACAAAACAGGTAACAGCAAAAACATGCCATTACCTGTGCTGGTTAATTATTAATCTAAAATATATTATTTATTATATTAACATGTTCGGTTATGATACAAACTTTGTACGATATCAGGCTTTGAGCAGCTCTCCTTCCTTTTGTACTACCTTATTATCAATATTGATATCAATTGCTTTCAGGATCTCTTCTTTCATTTCTTCTGTAACACGGCTGTAGCCAAACATTTTTGCAATGAAAGGCACCGCATCTTCCCGTTGTATGGCAACGGCATCTTTCACTACTTTTTCCAGTGCTACGCCCATTTCTTCTACGGAAATATAATTGACCTTGCGGGCGCTGGCCGGTAACTGGCTGCGGTTGCGCACTACAGGCTCCGGCAATGAAGTATGCCACAGGAACTGTCCTTTGATCCTGATCCTTTTGCCGGCATCCGCATGCCTGACAGCATGCCGCAATACTTCGCGGATGCGGGGACCAACCCGCGTAATGCCTGCTGCTTCTACCATCCGGCGTGCTACTTCGTCGAAATGAACGGGGCTTTCTACGGTCACCACCTGCTCAATCCAGTTACACAACTCCCCGATAGGAGAAAGGTGAAATTCCTGGTCTTTGATCGTTGGCGGCAGTACCGCAATTTCATAAGCCGGCGCTTCCCTGCTTTCTGCCGCTACCACCTCCCGTGTCAATGTCAAGGGCGCGGTATCCAGTGCAACGGCTGCCTGTACTTCGTCTTCTATTAACAGGGCGCCTTTGGCTTTCTCAATAGCGGCCACCAGGCGGTGTAGTTCCCGCTCCGGATTGCGGAACCAGTCTGTACTCCAGATCCGGTGGATCTGCCAGCCAATAGCTTCCAGCATTTGCTGACGCAGCCTGTCACGGTCGCGTGCTGAGCGGGCGGAATGATACGCAGCGCCATCACATTCAATACCGAGGATATAACGGCCCGGATTTTCTGCATCTACAATAGCCATATCTATATAAAAGCCCCTGGAACCAACCTGCTTTCTTACAATGTATCCCATCGCTTCCAGCTTTTCAGCCACATTCTCTTCAAAGGGGCTGCCCGCCGGAAGGCCCGTCTCTACAGTGGTGTAGAGCCTTCCATGTTGTGCGAAATACAGGAAATTTTTCAGCGACCGGATGCCATAACTTTTTGTTCTGTTCAGGTCAATATCATCAGATGTGATGTTCGTAAATACTTCACAGCGGGTCTTTGCGCGGGTGATCAGTACATTCAGCCTCCGCTCTCCGCCTTCATTATTCAGTGGTCCGAACGACATGGCCACATAGCCTTCCTCCGTACGCCCGTAACCGATAGAGATAAAGATCACGTCGCGTTCATCCCCCTGCACATTTTCCAGGTTCTTTACAAAGAAAGGTTCATCCTGGTGATTATTGAAGAAGGATTCCAGCTCAGGATGTTGTCTGCGCCTGAGTTCCAGCACGTCGGTGATCGCCTGGCGCTGTGAGGTACTGAATGCCACCACACCCAGGCTGAGGGCTGGATTTTTGCGGGCATGCGCCATGACCGCATCGGCAACGATCTCTGCTTCTTTAGGGTTGGTGCGTGTTTTACCACGGTCGTACGCCGTATCTTTCAGGTGATGGAACACCAGGCCCTTGTTGTCTTTGGAACCGGGACTGGGAAAGATCACCAGTTTATTTTCATAAAATTCATGATTGGATAACGTGATGAGCGATTCATGCCGGCTTCTGTAATGCCAGCGTAGCATGCGTTGCGGCGCACCCTGCGCATCGCAGAGACCCAGGATGCTCTGCATGTCTGCCGTCACATTTTCTTCATCATCTGTTTCTTTTATAATTGTATCAAAGAAACTGGTGGGTGGCAACTGCTTAGTATCTCCCACTACCACCAACTGTTTGCCACGGAGAATAGCGCCCAGCGCCTCTACCGGGCGAACCTGGCTGGCCTCATCAAAGATAACCAGGTCAAATTCCAATGCACCCGGCGGCAGGAAATTAGCGATAGACAAGGGGCTCATCATAAATACCGGCTTGATGGCCTGTATGGCCAGTCCCGCTTCCTGCACCAGCTTGCGTATCGGCATATGCCGCGCCTTTTTATTAAACTCCGTACGGAGAATATTTACCTGTCCACCTGCATCTACACGAGGCATCTGCTCCCAGTGATGAAGCGCGGCACGGGCACGGTTATACTGTAAATTCAGCACATCTACACGCCGGAACTGCTGTATCAGTTCTTCATGACTGGGGCGGTCAAATTTACGCAGCACGGGCTGTGTTTTCACAGCTGTTTCCACGAGGTATTCATACCATGTTTTCAGCAATGTCGTTTTCAGGGAATGCTGCGCCTCCGGCCAGTCGAGGGCCGGTGTGATCAGGCAGCCGAGGTTTTCCTGTATAGCCGTTTCCGTTATATTGTTCCAGGCAATGACATGATAGATTTCCGGGAGCTGATTGATCCAGACAGCTAACCGCTGGCTTCTCGCGGCAAATGGCGCGGGCAATGCCGCTGGCCCCATTTCCAGTTTTTCCAGCAGCCGTGTTTGCACGGCTGCTACCGCCGCCAGTAATTGCATGATCAGATCACGGTCTGCTGCAGCGAGTGCCGGATTTATATGTGTGCCCAGATAGGCCAGTACAGCAGCCGGACAGGTACCTGCTGCAATACGTTTATGCGTTTCTGTTAGATAGTCCGTAACAATGGTTAATGCCTCCCAGTCGGATTGCTGTTTCTCATACCGGCTGCCGAACAGTTCTCTTCCCAGCACTGCATGCTCTTTGAGGATAGCATCATGACGCCGGTATTCCAGGATCGTATCTATATACAACAGTTTGTCATCATTATCTTCCGGCAGTACACCTTTGCATAATGCAGCCAGTTGCTGATTGCTGCGTTTGTAAGCACCGATCAGGAACTTATACCACTTACTACCATGTGCCAGCAGGTTTTCCCGGATCTCCAGTACATTTTGCTCATATGCTTCCGGTAAGAAGATCCTTTCAAATGCCTGGTGAATTTCGGTGGTACGTTTGCCTGCTGCCAGCCATTCCGCGATATCCTGCCGGTTCAGCAGCCAGCCTTTATGTGCAATATTTATGTCCGTCAGATCGGGTTGCCGGGATAGCAGATCGCATACATCCGCGAGTTGTTCGCATTCCCTGGCATCCAGGGGGACGGTGATGCCCATCTTTTGCGCGATGCCGGCAGTGGTTTGTTCCAGTTCCTGTAGCGAAGCCGCCGTTTCTTTCAATAAGCGCAACAATGCTTCCTGTTCATGTGGCAACAGTACCGTCAAGCGGCTGCCCCGGAACGTATGTGCCGATGGGATGCCGGTGTCCTGCAAACAGGCCTGGATGCGTTGCGCCAGGCCAGCAGCCTTGTTCATCGCAGCAGCATCCCAGGATGCCACTCCCGGTATATTGATCACCGGCAATTCCATACCGGCAGTTTCTTCGTTGATCCGTAACAGGTAGCCAATCACCTGGTGTACAGAAAGACCGCTTTGCGCTATCGGCGCATTTACCGACAGGCAATATTCATTCAATTCATTTTTATAATTGCCGAGCAATAGTACTTCTTCCTGTAATTGCTGTATAGTGGGGCGTCCCAGCTCCAACACACGGCGCAGCTCCTGGTGTAACTCTTTTTTGTTGGCTTTATGGCTGTGTAATTCCAGGCAGGCTTCGCCCAGCTGGATGTTATCCAGTCTGCGTTTTACCACTTCCAGCGCCGCCATCTTTTCCGCTACAAACAACACTTTTTTTCCTTTGCCGATAGCATCTGCAATAATATTTGTAATCGTTTGCGACTTCCCTGTACCCGGCGGACCCTGGATCACCAGGTTACGCCCTTCCTGCACGGCCAGCATGGCCATGATCTGTGAACTGTCGGCATCCACTACCTGGAATAATTCATGCGCATTGGTATCATTATCAAGAAAAGCATCTTCCGGCACCTGCGGTAAATTATCTGAAAACCCGCCACCAAAAAGGCTCTGGATCACAGGATGTGTCAGCAGTTCATCGCCCTGTTGCCATTTGGCTGCGTCCAGGTCGTTGTAAATCATAAACTTACCGAAAGAGAAAAAGCCCAGCTCAATAGTATCCGAAGCCACTTTCCAGCCAGGAACACCGGCCACCGCTTCTGTAACCTCCACAAAATATGCGTTGACATCAAAATCATCGGCCTCCGGCAGATCCGGAATAATGATATTGAACTCCGATTTCATCTTCGCCTGTAACGAAATATTCGCGCCTACTTCTTCCAAAGTATATTTCAAACGGAAACGCTCCCGCGCACTGGACCGGTCCAATAACACCGGCACCATGATCAGCGGGGCCATCCTCACTTCCTCACTGCCAGCCTCCTGCCAATGGAGCATACCCAGTGACAGATACAGAATATTCACCCCCTGCTCTTCTATACTCATCCTTGCGGCATAATATGTATTCAGCAACCGGGTATGCAGGCTTACCTGGTTTTCATTTGTCTGCAAACGTGTATCATTATACGCTTCTTTCGACACTGCTGCAACCGGTTCATTATACACCACCTCACTCTCCTCCCCCTTCTTATCAGGGCGTCCTAAAAAAGACATGGCCTTATTCTCCTTTACGAGAATCTCATAAACAGCGGCGGAAAGTTCTTCTACAATATGTAAACCTTTACCCGCCGGCAATTTGTAATTCAACAAAGGATTTCTAAGACCTAAGTCCAGTAATTCCTTGCGGGATGACTCAAGCTTTGTTAATATGGATGCGATCATAATAGCTATGGAAGAATGAAAAACGTTGCAAATATAACCCTATAAACGGGATGGGGGGCGGGGAAGTATGTAAGGCAATAAAAATTACGGATTACACCGGCCGTCTTTCCACTACTTTTGTTTTTTCCAGCCAGGAATTAAAAACGGTATAGAATACCGCCAGGATAATAGCTCCCTTAAACATCCCTGTAAATCCCCAGGCTACCATTCCACCTATCACCCCCAGGAAAAGCACCAGGAAAGGGAGTTTGCCGCTCTTGGCAATTAAGATTGGTTTTAAAACACCATCTATTACCATCACGCCGGCTCCATAGATGGCAATAAAAACAGCCCATCCGGTACTGCCTTGCGCCACCATCCATATCACCAACGGGATCCATACCCACAGCGGGCCTACCTGTATCAGCACCAGGAAATAAACCAGTGCTGCAAGTCCCAATGCAAAAGGAATACCCGCTATTGTAAAACCTATCCAGGAAATAACAGCTGCAATAAATGCCGTACCCATTACGCCAATGGCGACGCCTTTCACCGCCTGCCCGGTGGCATCAATCAAAGCATGACCATCTTTTTCACCAAACATATGCGTCATGGTAGCGTATAGCGGACTTAACATCTTCTCACCACTCACCAGGAAAATAGCCGACACAATAATGCCTGCAATAAATTGTAACGCCACCCCTATAATACCCGCGCCGGTTGTAATAACATGATGTAAAACATCCCTGATCTGATGCTCATAAACACCCGCAGTTTCTTTAGGATTAAGTTGCAGATGCTGCCAGAACGAGGCAATATCGCCACCAACATATGGCATCCCTGTAATCCATGCAGGCAACCCCGGAATACCGTTATCGCGCGCATTCGTAATCCAGTGATTTACATCTTTCACATGCTGATTCAGGGCGGAAATAATATAGATAAATGGTAACGCCAGTATTGCAATAAGTATCACCGAATAGATAGTGGCGGCCAGTTTACGTCTGTTACCCAGCAACACAACCAAACGTTCAAAAAGCTTGGCAAACGAAACAGCAAAAATGATCGCAAACGTAAAAACACCAAAGAACACTTTCAATACATCATACAAGGCATACATAAGACCCAGTAATAACAGCAACACTAAAACTGTTTCAATGATTCTACGCGAAGTAGATGGGATGCGGGAGTTCATGGTGAAGATCAGATTTACGGTTACTGAATAGTTACTGTACTGCGGGCACTAAACAAATTACTAAAATATATGCGAATTGCAATATGGACTCTTCGCTACAATCGGTCCCTCCGGGACCCAATGCAGCGGATGATTGCAGCGAAACGATCATTGCTTTATCTTCATCGTTTATCGCTAATATTTTGTAAGCAGGAGGTAGATTCACAACACTATCGCTGTTTAGTATGTCGATTTTCACCACTCATCAACAGGGGTTAATATCGTCCCTGACAGGAAAGATTAACAATTATTAATTTAATAATATCGACGATTGGGTATCCTGGAAAAAGGAAGATTCCTGTATGTAACACCTCATAAAAAACCGGAACTTTTTGCAAAAAGTTCCGGTTTTCGGTGTCGGGGATAGAAAATTCTACGAACACACCTATCGTTTTATGACGTTATTAAACTTTATATATGATGAAATTAATATACATATAAGTAAATAACAATATCAAGTAATTTATGTATCCACTAACACTAAATACAATTAAGATGATTAATAAAGAAATTAAAAATATGAAAAATGTAGCGAATCTGTTGAAACTTCACAGATAAGTAATACACAGCAACCATACAATATGGCCTATGTTTATTCTCACCCTAATAAACCCAGCTTTATCCTTTTTGAGCCTTTTGCCTTCAACTTTTATCTTTCCCTGGACCTCTAAATATATTTCGCTCCTGCCGTCTTTGAGGGTCTGCATATTCAGATTTAGGACTTCATTAAGTTCGGGTTACAATGACCGCTAACGGTTTATAGCTTTGCCTTCGGTGTGGAATAAAAAGCACTAAAGTTCAAATTTAGCACAAAAGATTATAGAAAGTCAAATGTTCAACCTAGTACTAAAGCCACACTGGCGCAAAAACAATGTTAGCGGTTCGGCTTTTGTTTGATTAATGCTTGTATTTTGTTATCAGTTGTCTGAATGCTTGTTTGATTTCGTCAACAGGAATGTCGTCCAATGGATTTACTTCCAAAGTAGTTATGCTATGTTTTTTTCGTTCTACATTAAAAGAAGAAAACCTTTTATCTTCAACAAAACCCACAATAATTTTTTTTCTATGGACCCACAAAAATCCCAGATTCAATTCATTGTAACAGAAAAATGGAATTTGGTATTTCCGTTTGTATACAATGTTTTCGTCAACCGACAGTACAATAGATTTCAACGCAAGCAAACATTCTCTTGTTGCTGTTTCCTGCTTTTCGTAATAATGTTGTAATGGGTTTATTATCGAATTTTCCATTTACTGTTTTGTACACTTTTTTTGTTACAGAATTCTATTTGTAAGAGCTTTTAATTAGGACAGATTTCCCTTTACATAACCAATTGCTTCTGTAATTTTGCTGTTTGAAATGGTCATTAAATTAATTCCCCGAGTTGAATTTTCTAAATTATCTCCCCATAAAAATTCCCATTGAACAGTTGCTTTTTCTCCAAGCACAACAATTTTTTCAGGGCGAAATTGAGTATTATGTGTATTTATAAGTGTTTCCCAAAACTTATAACATTCTGTAAAACCTGTTGTTATTAAATTATCTGCCCCTTCCATTACACAATTCTCGTCTATTAATTCATTTAGTAATGTTGCATCGTGAATTTGAAATGCTTTATTGAATAAATCAATAACTTCGGCTGTAGTAAGTTGTTTCATTTATATTTTTTTATATACATTGTTAGCGGTTCGTTGTTATTTTCTCTGTTGTGTTCACGAAGTATTTATCAATCCGCCACTGGAATGCCTGGTCAGTCATTTTTTGGTTCGTAACTCAAAACAATTTTCCCGCCTGGATATAGCTTTGCTTGAGTAGGATTAAATTTTAGGACGCGATCAAGTGAATTGAAAATAGTCATCCCGTTACTAATGGCGGTTGGATTAACAATAAAATGATACTCGTCAATGAGTCCTTCATTTATTAGCGAAGAAACAAAACTTGCACCGCCAAAAACAAGAATGTCTTTACCATCTTGTTTTTTAAACCTGGCAATTTCTTCTACAAGATTCCCTTTTGCCAAATTGGTGTTGTTCCAAGTTGATTTGCCAAGTGTTTTAGTGAAAACTACTTTTGGAATATCCGCTATTTTTTTTGCAAAGGGATGCGTTGGATTTTCGATAGATGTATCCTCCCAATATTTTATGATGCCTTCTGCCGTTTTTCTGCCAAGTAAAAGAATGTCAGAGGTATCAAGGAGAGAACTCATAAACGATGTAAGTTCGTCATCTGGATTCCAAGTCATCCAATCACTTTTTCCATTTGGTTGTGCAACGTATCCGTTAATGGTCATTTGCATTTGTAATTTCACTTTTCTCATTGTCGTTCTATTTTTTAAAAGTTGATAATAATGTGTCTAGTTCATTTAATGTCATTGTAAATCCTTCTTTGAAGCCCATTTGGATATGCATTTCAATGTCGGAAAGCTTTTTATGCTTTATTGCAATAGCTACTTTTGTCGTCCCGTTGTCTTCGCTAAAATTCAATTCCCATTCTGATGTTGGAAATTCCGCGTTAATATTTTCATCCTTGTCAGCAAAAGAAGACAGCCATTTTAAATTTGTTTTTGGGGTAATTGAAGTGAATTTCTGAACTGAATAATGTTCTTGTCCTTCGGGACTTACCATTGCATAAAATCTGCGTCCACCCACTTTGAAGTCCATATTTTTAGTTTTGGAAGTCAAAGGTTTAGGTGCCCACCATTGGTCAAGAATTTCTTGTTTTGTAAATGCGTCCCAAACCAATGAAAGTTCGGCTGCAAATTCTCTGTTTACAAATACCGTATTTGTTGTTTTGTCAACGTTAAAATCAAATAGTAAATTTTTCATCGGTTATTGTTTTTTGAGTTGATTAATATTTTGTCTCAATTATCAAGAGTTAACATATAGCCTTTTTTGATGTCCGAGGCATGCCATTTTTTCAAAAACATCTATGCTCCCATATTGGGCAATAACTGTTACCAATCGTTGTCGAAGCTCTCCAAACCAATTCAATGTTTGCGGAAAATTCACGATTAATGATAATCGTTTTATCTTTATTATTGACTGTAAAGTCAGACAATAATTCTGTTCTCATTTTTTCTGATTTTTAATCGATAATAATACTTTGTCAAGTTGATTAAATCGGGTTTCCCAAATCTTTTTGAATTGCTCTAACCATTTTTCTATTTCTTTCATTTTGTCAATTTCAAGTGAGTAGTAAATTTCTCTGCCTTGATGTTCTTGTTTTACAAGTTCGCACTCTGTCAAAATGCGAAGGTGTTTTGAAACGGCTTGTCGTGTCGTGTCAAAGTGTTCGGCAATGGCGTTTGGTGTCATTGCCTGCAAAGCAATTAAAACGATTATCGCTCGTCTTGTCGGGTCTGCTATTGCTTGAAAAATGTCTCGTCTCATTTTGGTCTTTGTTGGTTGTGAAACCATTCGGTTGCAAATATATGTGCAACTATTCAGTTTCGCAAATTTTTTTTTCGTTTTTGGATTGCTAAAGAATCTGTCGGAATTGTCGGAGAGTAGGGGTTGTCCAAAAATTGCCCATACCTAATGGCTAATCCCAATTAGGGGTAAATTAAAAGAAAGGTACAAAAAGCGCCACGACTTCGTTGTAGAGGATTTTTTCTTAGCATTTTCTTTGAATACTCAATTCTTAGGGCTTAGCGAAATATTCCGACGAATAGTATTTATGTCCATTACAGTACTATTTTTTTGACGCATCTACTTTCTTTTTATCTATCACTTTCGCATAAACCGCTGTAGTTTTTAAATGCCTATGCCCCAAAAGCTTTGATACAGTATAAATATCTGTACCCATTGTTATTGTAAAGTAGCATAAGATTTCCACTTAGAGGTGTGCTAAAATGCTGGTGTGGTGTTTCAATGACCGCTGGATACTCAAAAGGCAAATTGAAATATTACTTATACTACACTTGCCAGGTGCATAGAGGACAAAATTTTCCTGGAGAAATGCTCCATAGTAAATTAGAAGAGCTGCTTGACCATTTGAGCTTTTCTGATAAACAGGGGGATCACATTATTGCTACCTGTAAAAAAAGATTAGAGGCTTATTTTAAAGAAAGCCTCCTCGAAATCGAGGAGGCTTCGGATTCTTCTTATGGAGTCCAGTTCTGTGTCCCGGATTGGATTCGAACCAATGGCCTGCTGCTTAGAAGGCAGCTGCTCTATCCAGCTGAGCTACCGAGACGACTGTGTGTTTTCCTTTTAATGTGAAATAAATAACTATATTTATCTCTCTTTTTGGGAGTGCAAATTTATGGAAATTCTTTCCAATAAATCAAATTTAATTTATTTTTCTTAAATATCGATGTGAATACCATGAATGTACAAATTGAAGAAAGCTGGAAGGAAGTACTGAAAGATGAGTTTAATAAAACCTATTTCGCAGAAATTGTGATGCACCTGAAACACGAGAAGGCGTTGGGTAAAATCATCTATCCTCCTGGCAACCTGATGTTTAATGCATTTGAAAAAACACCTTTTGACAAGGTGAAAGTAGTGATCCTGGGACAGGACCCTTATCATGGTGCCGGACAGGCGCATGGACTGAGTTTTTCCGTACCTGATGGTGTAAAACCACCACCATCACTTGGAAATATTTATAAAGAGATGAAAACAGATCTTGGCCTGGAAATCCCTAAGAGCGGCAATCTTACCAAATGGGCGGAGAACGGGGTATTACTGCTCAACGCCTTTCTGACCGTAAGAGCGGGCGAACCAGCCTCACACAGTAAGATCGGGTGGGAAAGTTTTACGGATGCCGTTATCCGCAAAATTTCAGATCAGAAGAACAATGTTGTATTCCTCCTCTGGGGCCGTTTTGCACAGGATAAACAAATTCTGGTAGACGCTACCAGGCATTATATTCTAAAGGCAGCGCATCCATCTCCTTTTAGTGCAGATAAAGGTTTCTTTGGTTGCAGACACTTCTCAAAAACAAATGAATTACTACATAAAGCCGGCATACAACCCATAGACTGGAGACTGTAATACTGGTGTAATTTTGCTATATTCCATACCAAATGAACCGGCTAAAGGCTACGCGCTAAAGCTAACAGCTATGTTAAAAAATATCTTCGGAAGAATATTTGCACTTTATGCATTGCTGCTGTTTGCAGGCACCATGCTGGTCATCTTTATTCCCATCTGGATAATATCTTACTGGCCCGATCCAAAGAAAACAAAGGGCTTCCTGGCCATCGGGCGCATATGGATGAAAGTTTATATGCCCCTGATCGGATGTCCGGTGATCAGAAAAGGACTCGAAAATTTTGCTCCCGGTCAAACCTATGTAGTCGTATGCAATCACAACTCACTGATTGATGTTCCGGTAACAACTGCCGGCATTCCCGGCCCCAATAAAACACTGGCAAAAGCATCTATGGGAAAGATCCCCCTGTTCAGCGTACTGTACAAAATAGGCGGGATCATGGTAGACCGCAGTAGTGAAGCCAGCAGAAAACAGAGTGTGGAAGACATGAAACATGCACTGAGCCTCGGCATGCATATGCTGCTGTATCCCGAAGGCACCCGCAATCGTACTAATGAGCCGCTGAAAGAATTCTACGACGGCGCTTTTGCCCTCGCCATAGATACGCAGCTGCCCATCATCCCTTCATTGCTATTTCATACCAGGAAGATAATACCGGCAGAGAAAAAACTCTCTGCATGGCCGCATCATATCGAATATCATTTTCTGCAACCCATACCTACCACCGGTATGACACGTGAAGACGTCCCCGCATTGAAAGAGAAAATTTTCCGGCTGATGTGGGATTATTTTATAGCAAAAGACAAGCAATAAAAAATGACGGCATTGCAGCGCATTATAAGCGAAGATCAATCGCCTGTATCTCTCTACAACACCGTCATTCATCACTTCTTCTTAGTACAGCGGGTTCTGCTCCATATTCGGATTCGCCAGCAATTCCGTTAATGGAATCGGATACCTGACATCCCTTTCCGGGTTACAGGAGCGCGTTTCTACCGGTAAAGGCTTCCCCGTAGAAGGATCTACTGCACCATACACCGATCCGTTCATAATAGTGCCGAGAATACCCCAGCGCCGTATATCATAAAAGCGGGCGCCTTCAAATGCCAGCTCCGACATACGTTCGCGGCGTATCAACTGCCGGATCTTCTCCGCAGAATTATACCTGCTCACATCTACTTCGGGCATACCTGCCCGCGTGCGGATATCATTCAGGTATTTTATTACATCCGGATTCTGCCAGTCGCCCAGCTCCACCAATGCTTCCACATAGTTCAACAATACTTCTGCATAACGGATGATCATATAATCCAGTGAAGGACTGGCGCCGTTACGATCTTTCGGATCAAGGTATTTACGCACCCAGAAACCGGTAGCTGTACTGTTGAGCAAGCCTACACGGTCACTGCCCGTTTCGCCAAACGGACGGAGCGTATCCTTTTCATACACCTGGTTAGGCGCCAGTACGGATGCCGCCATACGTGGGTCCCTGTTGTTTTTAAAGAAAGGATCTTTCTCGTAAATAGCCATCGAATCGGGGCCCAGTTCTTCCAGTGTTTTTCCCTGCAATGTTTCAAAATTATTCACTACCTGTAATGTAGGCGAAACAACGGTTTGCCCGCCAACACCATATGGGGCAAAGGTTCTCCAGGCAGTGGAACAACCATTATCTCTGAAAAATATCCGCTCTTTATTTAATTCGCCGGCATAGGAAAACAACTCGGCAAAGCTGTTGACTTTTGTAGAAGTACTGCGGTGCAGGGCATACACGTTCTGATCCATCACTTTTCTGGCAGCCATTTTAGCCGTTTCGTAGTTCTTATAAAACATGGCCAGCTTACAGATCAATGCCCAGCAAACACCGGAAGAAATACGCCATGCTTCATTGTTGTTATAAACATCCGGAAGATGCGATGCAGATGCCGTCAGTTCATTTACAATAAAATCATACACTTCTTTTTCCGTATTACGTGTTGTATTGCTGCTGCCCGGTTCCAGGGAAGTAGTAACAATGGGTAAGCCACCAAAGAACAACAACATTTCCATGTGATAATAAGCCCGCATGGCGCGCGCTTCATTCTTGTAGCGGTCTTTCAGTGAAGAATCCATGTAGCACTTGTCTACATTTTCCAGGAAACGGCAGGCACGGCGGATATCCTTATAATCATCCCGCCAAAGATTGGTGGCCACATCCCAGTCGCTGTTCTGCAATCCTTTTGCATAGGATTCATAAGCGCCGCGTGTATCCTGACGTGCAACTGCTTCATCACTCAGCGCAGAAAGGAACATCAGCTGTCTGCCGCTGGAGCCGGCCGGCAAACCGGCATACACAGAACCGAGTGCACCGGTGGCATTGGTTTCTGTTTTCCACCAGGTCTCATCCACTACATTTATCGGATCATCATGTGTGAGAAACTTCTTACAACTACTGATCATCAACACAAATGCTAAAAGCATAAAGGAACATATCTTTTTCATACTACCCATTATTAAAGTTGAACATTAATACCGGCAATAAATGCCTTCATTATACCATAAGTCCACTGATCTCCCTTGCTCTCCGGATCCGTCAGTTTCAACGAAGTAAAAGTGAACGGGTTCTGTGCATTCAGGTAAAAACGCAAACCGTGGATACCTGCACGCTTCAGGAAATCAGCCTGCGTGTTGTATCCTATCTGTACATATTTTATGCGCAGGTAAGCGGCATCCTGTAACCAGAAATCAGATGATAATTTATTATTGGCCGGTAAAGTATTTAAGCGTGGAAACATAGCATCCGTGCGGTCCGGCGTCCAGTAATTATCTGCATAAAAACGGGTAGGCACGCCCCCGTCCCTGCTGTTATCCATAGGCAATGCCAGCATACCCGCCAGCAATGCATCTGCTTTGTTGGTGCCCTGCAACAGGAACTCCAGGTCAAAATGCTTATAGGCAATCCTGAAATTTGCAAAGTAGTTCAGCCTGGGAACAGGATTACCGATCTCGGTCTGGTCTTCACTGCCGATGAGTTTATCACCGTTGAGGTCCAGGTATTTTATATCTCCCGGTTGTGCGCCCGGCAACACAGGAATTAAGGGATTACCATCTTTATCAAAATCACTTTGCTGCAATAATCCGCCCGTTTTATAACCAAACATACCAGCGGTGGTACCACCCTCCTGCCTGATTGTGGTAGCTGTCACATAGGGGCCGTTTAACAGCGATACGATTGTGTTTTTATTATAGGTAACACCGGGACGGAAAGAGATATCCACCTCTTTACCGATATTGCCGTTATAATTCAGGGATAACTCCCATCCTTCATTCCTTACCTTTCCTGCATTCACAGGTACCGCATCTTCAAAGCCACCGGTATATGACAACGGAGGTGCGAGGATAATATCATTTGTAAGTTTATTATAGTAATCAAATACTACTTCCAGTTTGTTCTGAAATAAACCCATATCCAGTCCTATATCCAGCATATTCACGGTTTCCCAGGTAATATCGGGGTTACCATAATTTCCTTCTATACCACTACTGTTACTGATCGTGGTCTGGTATCTGTACAATCCGATGTCTTCATTACCCAGCTGTCCGTAAGAAGCGCGCAGCTTCATATTGCTGATGGTGGGCAGTTTCGCCATAAACGGCTCTTTGCTGATATTCCAGCCGGCAGCCACGGAGGGAAAGAAACCATATTTATGTCCCTGGGCGAATTTGGAAGAACCATCCAGGCGACCGGTAATTTCCAGCAGGTATTTCTCTTTAAAAGAATAATTTAATTTGGCATAGGTAGATACGATAGATGAGATGTTCAGCGTAGTAGTCGTATTGTTATCTTCTTCCTGCGAATAGCCGGCCATCGCAAAGAAATGGTGATCTTTCACATCCAGGGTGTAATCTGCATTGGCGCCGATATAATAATAAGTAGTGCGCCCCTGCGTATAGGTCCGTTGCTGGGACCAGGTTTGCAATAACTGACCGGTATAATAATCAAAGAAGTTATAGTTGTCACGTAGACTTCCTTTCAAATCACTGTTGAGCCGGTAACTGAACTGCCCGCGCAGATTAAGGCCGGGAATCACTTCCCATTTGGGTTGCAGGTTAATACTGGACTGCGCATATTCATTACTGAACTTACCGCCTTTTTCTACATAGGCCAACGGATTCACAATATCTACATAACGGCCGTAGATATCATCAACGCCCTCTACCTGTGGATATTTAGCAAGAATGGTAGGCGGTACACGGTACACATCCTCGAGGATACGGGTACCATTATGACCGAGCGTACGATTAGGTAACAGGATGTTCCGTTTAATGGCCAGCAGGTCCATATTCACCTGGAAATTCTTTGCCAGTGAAATAGAAGTGTTAGCCCTGATATTATATTTCTTGCTACTGGTAACAGGTGTCATCCCTTCCTGGTACTGGTAGTTGGCATTCAATGCAAAACGCGCCAGACTGTTACCACCACTGAGTCCTACGGAGTGACTGGTAATAGGCGCTCTTTTATTTACGATCAGGTCCTGCCAGTTGGTATTGGGATATTTTACAGGATCTGTACCGGCAATGGTGTTTTGAATATCTTCTTCGGAATACAGTGCGGGTTTACCGGAATTTATCAATCCTTCATTGTACATGCGCATATACGCAGGCGCGTCTACCAATGAAGGCATAATAGTGGGCGACTGCACGCCGTAGTATCCGTCATAGGTCACGGCTACACGGCCGGGCACCCCTCTTTTGGTGGTTACCAGGATCACGCCGTTGGCCGCCCTGGCGCCATAAATAGCAGCAGCAGCGGCATCTTTCAGTACGGTTACACTTTCTACCGTCAACGGGTCTATGAAATCCATATCCATCGGTACGCCGTCTACCATCACCAACGGACTAGAACCATTGATAGTACTGATACCGCGGATTTTGATAGTCGCCGCATCTCCGCCGGGCAGACCGGAAGCCTGGCTTACCTGTAAGCCCGTAACACCGCCCTGCAATGCCTGCGAAATAGTAGTGATCGGCTTTCCGGACATCGCTGACTTCACATTCAAGGTAGCCACGGAGCTGGCAATGTGTTTGCGTTGTTGCTCTGTAAGTCCCACTACCACTACTTCATCCAGCGCCGATACTTTTTCTGCCAATGAAATAGAAAGCGCATTATTGTTCTTTAACACGTTAAATTCCGTAGGCGTAAACCCAATCAGTGAAAATACCAGCACTGCGTTTTTTGGCGCCTGGATACTGAAGTAACCATCCGCATCACTGGTGGTTCCCCTGCTGCTTCCTTTTACGCCAACCGATACGCCGGGAAGCCCCTCAGGTGGCTCGTGCGTATCATATACGCGGCCTTTGATGGTAAGCAGGCTATCTTCACGTACCTGTTGTGAAAAACGCGGTGGTTGTTCTGCTTTAGGTACAATCGCTACCTGGTTACCAATAATCGTATAGCCGAGTCCGGTACCTCCCAATGCTTTGTCCAGTACTTCCACCAGTCGCCGGCCCTGCAAACGCAGCGTGATGTTTTTCTCTCTGCTGAGCAGTTCATCTTTATAAAAGATGCGCCAGTTGCTTTGTTGCTGGATCTGCCGGAAAAGCTCCGTCAAAGGAGCATCTTTAACGTTCACGTGCAGGGGGGAATTCTGTGAAAACGACTTACCATACGCGCTTACCAGTCCCGCGAAAAAAAGGATCATTACCAGTCGCATAACATGCCATAATTTGGCTGGCGCATTGCACAACGGCAAACTGCGCCAACAAACGTAAAATTTTTGCATACATTTGTTTGGTTTAATTAGTGAAAATAGTTAACCGGACTGCCTGTTTGCGCAGGCAACCTATACCGGGAGATGCTGATACATCTTCCGGTTTTTTTTGTCTTCCTGGATTTTATCTGGTCTTAAAAATTACTTTCCCTCCGTGTTTTTCATATTGCAAAGAAGTGGTAGCTGCTACTATATCCAATACATCGTCCACTGTTTTCTCCAGGTTTAAATTCCCTGAAAACGTTTCATTGCCTGATTGTGTATCTACATCAATTGGTTGATTATAATATCTCGCCAGTTTTTTCAATATTTCTTTAAGCGGTGTGTGTGTGGCGATAATAAGTCCTTCCTTCCAGGATAAGTATTCGTTTATGTTTACATCATTCACTGTAATATTCTCTGCACCGGCAGTATACATCCCCCTGTTGCCAGGTCGCAGCTGCGTAGCTGTTCTCCCCGCCCTGCCGTTGTGATAGGTCTGCAACTGTACACTTCCGCTGGCAAGCACCACCTGTTGTGTGGCATCATCTTTATAGGCGCTCACATTGAAAGCGGTTCCCAACACCGCTACTTTCAGATCGGCGGCATATACGCTGAACGGTCTTCCCGCCTCCTGCTTCACCTCAAAAAAGGCTTCTCCTTCCAGGAATACTTCCCGCTTGTTTTTTCCGAAAGCAGCCGGATACACCAGCCGGGAGCCTGCATTCAACCATACCTGTGTACCGTCTTCCAACTGCAGACTGGCAATATTGCCGTAAGGAACCAGTAAAGTATTAAATACAGGTTTATCCTTAACAAGCTGCTGATGCACTTCCTGGGAATCTACTTTCAACGTGGTTCCGCTGGACTGGTAAGTAATCACTGCATGATTATTTTTAACCAATAGTTGCCGGTTATTACCGAGGATCACACTGGTGGAAGCAGATTTACCGGTATCAAAATGTTGTTCAGCTGCAAATGCCAGTAACGCATGTTCATCGCCCTGCTGTTGTTGCAGCGTCCATAAACCCGCGCCCAGCAATACCAGGATCGCAGCAGCCACTTTCCATACAAGCGGCCATGACACTATCTTCGGGCGAACAACAATATCACCTGCTATCTGTTTCCACAGCAACGCTTTTTCTTCCTGCGATAATTGTTCATTACCCGATGCCTGCACAATGGCAATCATATTATCCATCTGCTGACGGTCGTCCGGATACTCACTTTGCATGCCGTCTTCCGGGGAATTATTTTTGTCTCTGGCCATAAATTATAATTGCCCTCCTATAATAGAGTAACGGAAAACGATTTTATAGACACGATAGCGAAAGTTTTTTTAAAATTTTTTGAAGAAGGCCAGCAGCAGAAATCCAAAAACAGGAATAGCCGTGATGAGCAGCTCTTTTCTCAGCTGCCTGATAGCGCGGTAAGCCAGTGTACGACAGGTAGGAACGGAGATCTGCATCAGCTGCGCAATCTCTTCATAGGACAACGCACAGTTATATTTCAGGTACAGGATCTCCTTCTGACGCGCAGGCAATTTATTCATTTCCGCTGCAAGCTGTGCCAGTGCAGCGCATTGTTCTTCTTTTGCAATGATCTGACTTTGTACATCCGCTGCTTCAAAGGTGAGCGCAAAATGGCTTTCTATAGCAGCCATATCATCCTGTAAGGATAAACGTGCAGATTTTTTTAGGGCCGCATTGAGTTTCCGCCGGAACGAAATCAACAGGTAAAATTTTATATTGACCTGTGACGCCAGGTTGCGCCGGTGCGTATAAAGATCTGTAAACAAGTCATGGATGGTATCTTTGATCAACTCCGTGTCACGCACATACCTCAACGCATAGGCGTAAAGCATGTCCGCAGAGGCCTCATATAATATCTTAAATGCCTGCTGATCGCCTGCAATGATATCTTGCCACAATGTTTTCTCATTTACGCCGGTAAGCTTCATCGGATGATTATATTAGTGCGGGTCTGTAACGGGCTTTAAGTTACACAACAGCCTATAAAATTAAAACACCTTTCTTAATTTAATATTATGAAATCATGATCCTCCTCAGATATCGCAACTCAGGGAGAAAATAATATCAAAAAAAATCCCGGTCACCTGAAGTAACCGGGAAAATACTGTTGCTATACTAAAAATCGTAGAACTGTCGCGATCGGTTTATACGGAGATCCCGCAGGATACCGGCCTTCGGGTTGATGGTAATACTAAACTGCCGGAAGGTCCCAAACGGGATCAGGTTGATCGACATCTGCCAGCAGTGCAGATCACGCGAGATATACATATTGGTATAGGCTACCTGCATATTGGTAAAATCAAAACCACTATTCAAACCAATTTTCCATTTCGGCGTAAGACTGAAATCACCGTTGAAACTAACGTATTGGGTTATACGTTTTACAACACCACCGGAATCCAGGATAATCGTATTGGTATAAGATAAGCTATAGGACAGATCCACACGCCAGGGAATGTCAAAGTCCACATACTCGCCCGGGTTATTACGCACCATTTGTAACTGCCGCTGCTGCGCTGCAAAGGCAGCATCGCCCGTTTGTGCATTCTCAATGGAATCTATCTTCTCTTCTTTATCCTTGCTCTTTTTATCTTTCGACTGGAACGAAGTACTCATTGATACACTCGCATTGGTCAGTCTTCCCAGGCTGATCTTTCCCTGCTGCCATACATATTTATCCAACCGGTGACCGCGGGCATCTACCTGGTATGGATCAATATTACCACTGGCCGAAATATTCAGTTTATCAAACAGGTTGGTACGTGCATAAATACTGAAAGTAGATAGCTTAAAGGAGTCTGCTACCAGGTTATAACTACCATTGATCCCAAAACCATCCAGCAATTTCACTTTTTTCTCATGGTTACCGGTCGTATCCTTTTTCGAGAACACTTTCATCTCCAGGTTATTGTCCAGCCCGAAATTCAGGCCCCCGAATGCACCGGACGATGGCACCCCGATGATGGCGCCATCAAAATAGGATACCCTTTGCGAATCTCCGGGGTTATTGGAATACCGCAGGTTGTAATAATACTGGCTGGAAAGATCCGGACGATAGCTGGCACTGATGGTAGGCCGCACTACGTGCCGGATGCCCTTCACCTTGGAATGTTTGCTGAAAGCATACATACCATACACGGCAGTAGACAGTGATAAGCTGGCGCTGATATCGCGGGCAGCATAAAAACCGGGAACATACGTGGTATCAATAGCACCCAGCGTATCCGTGGTAAAGTTGTATTTATTAGGATCCCAGGATCTTACAAACTTCTTCGTATACCAGTACTCGCTATAGTTGATACCGGGCGATAAAGTCAGCGTTTTAAGGATCGGGATAGAAAAAGACACCGGAATATTATGTTGCATACCTGTTTGCATGGCATCAAACATCTGTTGCTTGCCAAACAGGGAATCCTTGAAGTTTGCCTGGTTACGTAACAGGGTATTATAGGAAACCCCTATTTTTTCATACCATTTGGGTGTTCCTACCATTTCTTTTGGCTGGAACGGATAGATGGTATTTACGGTAAATGTTGCATCCGGGAAGGACAACGACACATCGCGGGTACTCAGGTTCTGCGAGTGATTGATCCCCACGCTGAGGTTGTAAGGCTTACCCTGCCAGCTTTTGGAGAAGCTGATAGAGGACCCGATGTTATTGTTTACACGGGTATTATAATCAAAAACGTTGTACTTGTTATAAGAGGAGGTACCGAAGTTTACGCTGGCGCCAAAGTTTACGCCGGGCCGCGCCTTACTGTCCATACTATGATTCCAGGTGATACGGAAATCTTTGGAGGTACTGAATTCTGACTTTACCGCCGGGTCGCCGAAGCGGGTATTGGCGAAACTGAGGTTTAGCCCCCCATTGTACCGGTAACGCTTCCGGTAGGTAGGACTGGCCGTGAGGCTCCAGCTGCCGTAAGAATATACATCTCCCCGTAAAGTCATGTCCAGATGATCCCCCATCCCGAAATAGTAACCGCCGTTTTCGAGTCCCATACCCTTCTGCTGGTTGACCACATATTGTGGTGGCAGGATCCCCGAACGTTGTCCCTGTGTAATCGGAAAAATGGCGAACGGGATAAATAAAGGAGTAGGAATCCCCATAATTTCCAGGTTTGCCGGACCGGAAATAATAAGTTTGTCAGGGATAACCTTTATTTTGCGGGCTCTGAAGCTAAAGTGAGGGGTATCGAGGTTACAGGTAGTGTAACCGTTTTTGAAACCAAAAATGGTATTACCGGCACCTTTTTTTGTTTGCTCACTATGAACAAACCCTTCACCGTATTGAGAACGGGTATTATAGATCTTTGCTTTCTGGGAGGTAAAATTATAACGGAGTGTATCTGAGTCAAAGCTCTGACCACCATCGTTCATCACCGGGCGACCATATATTTTTCCGGCAGTATCCTTTGCGTTGGTAGCTTCCAGCACACCGGTAGCCTGATCAAAGTTCATTTTTTCTGCGGAGAGGTCGATGGTTTTATATTTGGTATTAGCGGCGCCATACAGGTAAAAACGCTTATCCGGTACCATGAGGATAATAGAATCCTTTGCTTTGTAATTAACCGGTGCATCCAGGGTATCTTTTGATATCTTGGGAATAAATAAGGTATCTACGCTCCCTTCTGTGCTGGTATCTGTGTCCGGAGACAGCTTGTTGGTATCTGCTTCAGACACCGGAACGGCTTTGGGAGGCGTGATTTTACCGGTATCTTTCCGGGTAACCGGAATGGTATCTGCCAAAGTTTTGTTAAAAATAGGCGACAAATGTGGCCTACTGATGGCAAATGCATCTATAATAAGGGGAACGGCAATGATCACACCTGCTAATACCAGGTATGTCTGTCGGAAAAAATTTTTATAATTATTTTTGTAGCTAGCGTTCATGTGTTAAGGCGGGCACAAACCTACAAGATTTTATACAATATATTACAAATGGTAACTTGTAAAGTTTGGACGGCTACAACTGAAAAAATAAAGTAAACTCCCATGGAGCAAGTGAATTATTAATTAAACAGATAAACTTTTTTTTATTTTTTGCGAAAAACAGCACCCATTAAAATGAGAATCATGCGCTGGAACCGACTTTGGATTTTAGGACTGGGAACATTATTCACCTGTACCTTTTTTATTCAGGCAAAAAACAATCCAGTTTCTTCGAAACGGGATAACCCTATCAGAACAATTGTCATTGATGCCGGCCACGGTGGTGAAGACCCCGGCGCCAAAGGCAGCTATTCCACTGAAAAACAGGTAACGCTGGCAGTGGCACTTAAGCTGGGAAAGATCCTGGAAGATAACATGCCCGATGTAAAGGTGGTGTATACACGAAAATCTGACCGTTTCGATGATCCCCGTAAAAAAGCACAGATTGCCAACGATGCCAAAGGTGATCTCTTTGTATCTATCCACTGTAATTCTACCGGAAAGATCCGGAAAGTGACCGGTTACAAAACTGTATACCACAGAAAAGGTAAAAAGAAAATACCTGTCAAACAGGCCATCTACGCCTACTATCCCAGCAATGCCAAAGGTACGGAAACCTATATATGGGCAACCAGTAAGAACAGCGCAAAAATGGAATCCCTGAAACAGAATTCCGTGATCGTACTGGACGCCAATTCTGAAGAAACCAGGCAATTAATGGATGATACCGATCCCGAAACGTTCATCCTGCTGAATACCCTGCGTAATGCCTACTTTGATCAGAGCCTCCGTTTATCCACCCTCATTGAAGACGAATTTACCCGCGTGGGCCGCATCAGCCGGGGAGCCAGACAACGAAATGAAAAAGGTATCTGGGTACTATCGGCAACGGCTATGCCGAGCGTATTAGTGGAACTGGGATTTATCAGCAACCCGGAAGAAGAAGAATACCTCAATTCCAGCAACGGGCAACAGGAACTCGCCAATGGTATCTACAAAGCCATCAAGCGTTACCGGGATGAGTTACAGCGGTTTACCGACAGTCGCCATGCCCAACCCGCTACCAGCGGCGCACCGCAAACACGCCTGAAATCCCCCAAAGCCGGCAAAGGCCAGCCCGCCATACCAAATAAAAACACCCAGTATTGTGTACAATTACTGGTGACAGATAAATTTTATAAACCAGGAGCTTCCATTTTCAGGAAGCTCCAAGGCGCCCATATCAACCGGGAACAGATCGTCCTGAATAAAAAAAAAATGAACAAATATACCTGGGGGCGCTTCAAAACAAACCAACAGGCCTACACAGCTGCGCGTAAGGCCCGCAAACTGGGATTTAAAGATGCCTTCGTTGTCTCCTGCTAGCACTACCCTACCCCATACCCCCTCACTTTTGTCCCCCTCCCTTCTATTTTATTACTAACATTTTACCCTAATCACTTCCCGTGCATCCTTTTTGATTATTTTTGCGTGAACGTATACGAATCACATGCTCAAATTATCTAACGAAACAAAAGTAGGCATACTTACCGTACTGGGTATTACCCTGCTTGTACTGGGCTTTAATTTACTGAAGGGAAAGAGCCTGTTTTCACACAATAAAACCATCTATGCTGTATACAAACAGGTAAATGGACTACAGCCTTCAAATGCTGTACAGGTAAACGGTCTGATTGTCGGCAACGTTTCCAAACTGGATGTAATGGACAAAGACGCTTCCAGGATACTGGTTACGCTTACCATTACCAAAAAAATAGAAATCCCCCGCAACTCTGTAGCCCGCATCAGCAGTGACCTGCTTGGCACCAAAACCGTACAGATGGACCTCGGCAACGCCGGCGAATACCTCCAGAGCGGAGATACTATCTACGCTGCTGTAGACGGTTCCATCACGGATGCCCTCAAGGAACAGCTAAACCCATTCATGAAAAAACTGGAAGGTACCCTTGTTAATATCGATTCTGTACTCATGGCTGTAAGCTCCATCCTCGATACCACTGCCAAAGATAACCTCCAGGAAACCATGCGGAACCTGAACACCACCATGCTGAACTTCAGACATTCTTCCGCTTCATTAAGTGGTATGCTCGATCCTGATAAGGGTAATATACAGGCTACCTTCAACAACCTGGCCGCAGTAACCGGTAACCTGAAGGATAATAACGCCAAAATCAGCGGTATCCTCGATAATGCAAAAACAGCTTCTGATGCACTGGCAAATGGTAATATCGACAAAACCCTTCACCAGTTGCAGGAAACAGCTACTAACCTGAACGCTACCATCGCCAAGTTGAACAATACAGATGGTACCGCCGGTCTCCTGCTGAATGATAAAAAGGTATATAACAACCTCCAGTATTCACTCAACAACCTGAATAAACTGCTGGAAGACCTTCGCATCAATCCCAAGCGTTATGTACACTTCTCCCTGTTTGGCAAAAAAGATAAATCGAAACCGTTACCTTCTGATACAGCAACGGCACAATAAAAAGATTCAATGCACCAATATATAAAATCAGTCTTTTTCCTGACAGGTATCTGCCTGGCTGCTATATTGCCCGCCAGGGCCCAGTTTCCGGCACAACCTGCCCAGAAACCAGGTACCGTCATCGAAATCATAAAGGCTGATACTTTACAGACTATAGAACGGGATTCCATCAACGTAACCAAATTCATTGGCAACGCTATATTCAAACAAGGTACTACCCTCTTTAACTGCGACAGCGCCGTAAAGAACAACAATACCAACATCATTGATGCTTACGGAAATATTCATATTAACCAGGCAGACAGTGTACACATCTATGGCAACTACCTGAATTACGACGCCAGCACACGCATCGCTATTCTGAAAGAAAATGCCCGGCTCACAGATGGGAAAGTAACCATCTCAGGGCCCGAACTGCAATATGATATGAATGCCAAAATCGGCAGCTATCTCAAAGGAGGGAAACTGGTAAACGGTGCAAGTGTACTCACCAGCGATGAAGGCTACTACTACACAGAAACCAAGGAGATGCATTTCCAGCGGAATGTTGTACTGGTGGACCCGGAATATACACTGAGCACAGATGCCCTGTTGTATAATACCGAAACCAAGATCGCCAATATCATTGCACCGACTACTATCAACGAAGGAAACCGCATCATGTATGTGACCAGCGGCTACTACGATACCGATAAAGGATACGGCAACTTTGGCAACCGCCCTACCATTGAAGACAGTACCGGCACCCTGACAGCGGATAATATTGAAATGGACAAGATAACCGGCCTGGCTTATGCCAACGGTAACATGGTATACAGGGATACCGTCCGCAAAATGTCGCTGCTGGCAAACCACGGAACCGTGAATCAAAAGGAAAGGACTATCCTGGCCACGCAGAAACCACTGCTGATCATGGAGAAAAATAAGGATACCCTGTACATGGCCGCCGATACCCTGTTTTCAGGTGTGATCGGGCACAACGACAGCCTGTCCATCCCTTCTGTAGAAGGTTTCAAGAGAACACCTCCCAAAGAAGAGATCAGGGCCGTAAAAACCGCCCGGCCACGATACGACATTCCAACTACCATCTCACTGATCAATAAAGGCGATTCGCTGGCGCATCAGCAAAAAGATAGTATACCCGGCACCGTTATGATGTTTCTGGCAGACAGTGCGCTCGCCCGAACAAAAAACAAATTGGATACCGCCCTGGTCAAAACCGTGAAGATGGCTCCTGTAGCAGCCGTCATACCACATGACTCGTTGCCGGGCATGAAACACCATGCCGACAGCATGGCCCTGACCGCCCCCAAAGACACCAGCGAACAACGGTACATCCTGGCTTATCACCATGTAAGAATGTTTTCAGACTCCCTGCAGGGCGTGGCAGACAGCGTATATTATTCTACCAAAGACTCTATCTTCCGCTTCTTCCATGATCCGGTACTGTGGTCCAACAATACCTCGCAGCTGAGTGCAGATACCATACTGCTGTTTACCAAAAATCAGGCAGCCGACAAGATACAGATGAATAAAAACGGATTCATTATTAACGAAGCCGGCCCAGGTATGTACAATCAGATCAAAGGCAACGCCATCACCGGCTACGTTGTAGGCGAAACCCTCGACTGGATGCATGTGGAAGGAAATGCAGAAACTATCAACTACATAAAAGATTCAGAAGGGGCTTATATGAGTGTAAATAAAGCCCAATGCGCTATCATCAACATCTTCTTTAAGAAGGGAGAGGTTGATAAAGTAGTACTGATCAAGGATCCGGAAGGAACCGTATATCCATTTACACAAAGGCCGCTGGATCAGTTAAAGCTGGAAAATTTCCATTGGGATGTCAAACGCAAGCCCAAAACAAAGTATGAGTTGATGCAATAAATTCAATTAAATATTTTGGAATTTTGGAATTTACAGATTTAGAGATTTTGTTTTTAATGGAAATTTCTTTTGAAAACAAAATAATCAAATCTGTAAATTCCAAAATTCCAAAATTCCAAAATTTTTTCCTGTGATCAAAGAATCTATCCGGACTATCCGTCAAACACTGCTATCTCCTATTCATACCTTCTTAAAGGATAGCCGCGCAGTGGGTATTGTACTGATTGTATGCACCCTTGCTTCCATGATCCTGGCCAATTCGGCGGTACAAGCCGATTACATCGGTTTCTGGAATACCCTGTTTGATCCGGAAGGAGGACATCATTATCATTACAGGGCATTATATCTTCCTAACTCCTACCTGTTATGGATAAACGACGGAATGATGGTATTGTTCTTTTTCCTGGTAGGCATGGAGATCAAAAGGGAATTGACCGTAGGGGAGCTTTCATCTTTCCGTAAATCTATTTTACCTGTACTGGCGGCCATTGGCGGCATGCTTTTCCCCGCGCTGATCTTTACATTATTTACCAAAGGCACCCCCTATTCACATGGCTGGGGCATTCCGATGGCCACCGATATTGCCTTTTCACTGGGCATCCTGTCATTACTGGGCAAACGGGTACCTGTAGCCCTGAAGATCTTCCTGATGGCACTCGCTATCATCGATGACCTGGGCGCTATTCTGACCATTGCTATTTTTTACACTCCGCATCTGGATCTGAAATACCTGCTGATAGGTGGCGGTATATTTTTAATTCCGGTATTGCTGAATGTATTGAAAGTAAACCGGCTCATCTTCTATTTTATCCCCGGCATCCTGCTGTGGTACTGTATTTTCAACTCCGGTATCCATGCAACAATTGCAGGGGTATTGCTGGCCTTCTGCATTCCACAGGATAAGATTGCCAGCCTCGAACATGCACTGCATGACCCGGTGAATTTTATCATCATGCCCGTCTTTGCACTGGCCAACACGGCGATCCTGCTGCCAGATGATATCTGGGGCGCGCTGCATAACGACATCAGTTATGGTGTTATCATGGGGCTGGTGTTAGGGAAACCAATGGGTATTTTCCTCCTTTCATTCCTTGCCGTAAAACTGAAGCTGGCGGAGCTCCCCTCAAAATCGGGCTGGATGCAGCTCATAGGAGTAGGCTTGATTGCAGGTATTGGTTTCACGATGTCCATATTCATTTCTTCACTGGCTTATATAGAAAAAGAGTACCAGGTTATTGCGATCATCTCAGTTATTGTAGCGTCTTTGGTGGCGGGCATTGCAGGGTTTATTTTCCTCCGTGTGCTGAAGCCTGTACATGCGATAAAAACAGGCTCATAAACTACGGTTGGCATTGTTATTGTAAGGCTACCTTGATTTTTAATCAATATGCCGGCATAATTTATGGAGTATAGCCAACATTATCAGACGCATACATTTTAAGTATCAAATTCAAATACGCAACAGCTATGAAAAAAGCCGTGTTATTTTTTGGCCTGTTTGCCATGTTGGCAATCCAGGCAAACGCGCAGAAGAAAGGCAATTACCGCAGCAGCAGCAATGGAGTAGGAAACTACAATACTGCATTAGGTATTCGTCTTAATCCGTGGGTAGTAGGTTTTACAGTGAAGCATTTCATCCAGGGTCCGCATGCTATTGAAGGCCTGGTAACCACTAACACCAACCACAAGACCAACGTTACTTTTACCGGTTTATATGAATACAACTGGAATATCGGTGTTCCTGAACTGAATATGTATGCCGGTGGCGGTGCACACGTAGGATTCTACGACCGTCGCGACTACGATTGGGACCGTTATACCTCAAAAGGTAAGGGTACTTATGTATCTCCGGGACTGGATGGTATTATTGGTATAGAATATACCTTCAAAAATATTCCCTTGAATCTCAGTGCTGATCTGAAACCTTATGTACAGTTTGTTGGACCAACCAACTACCTGGGTGAAGAGATCGGTGGTATCTCAGCGAGATATACCTTTAAGTAAAGGACAGAACTGCACTGTTTAACGGATCACGAGGCAAGCGTGATCCGTTTTTTTATGCCCGGGATTCCCGGTATCCTGTTACTATCTTCCTTATTTTGGAGTACTTTTAGTGTTCAACTTCTGACATGAAAATCTTCACTGCAGCACAAATAAGGGAGGCTGATGCCTTTACTATCCTGCATGAGCCGGTGAGCAGCACAAACCTGATGGAAAGGGCTGCCGGCAAATGTGTGGCCTGGGTAGAAGAACATTATACCCCCGTACACCCTTTTTATATTTTTTGCGGAAAAGGAAATAATGGAGGAGATGGATTGGTGATGGCCCGGCGACTCCTGCAAAGCGGCTACACCGTCACCACCTGCCTGCTGCAATATGGTCACCACGCCAGTGAAGACTATACCCATAACTTAGAGCTGCTGCAACAACTATATCCTGGCAGTATCCGCGAAATCAGCCAGGTAGCCGATTTACCGGAGCTGGCGGCACCGGGTGTGATCATAGATGCCATTTTCGGTACCGGGCTGAATAAGCCCATAGAAGGCTGGCTGGCAGGTATTATTCATCAGCTCAATGATCAGCGGCACCGGCACACGATTATCGCTATCGATATATCATCCGGACTCATGGCTGATGCCAGCTCCATCAATGCGCCCATTATACAGGCCCATCATACCCTCAGCTTTGAATTTTATAAACTTGCGTTCCTGTTGCCCGAAAACGCACCCTATACAGGACAAGTACATATTTTACCTATCGGGCTGCATCCTGATTATATAACGCAAACGCCTGTACGCTATCATTTATCAGACCGGGAGATGATGCGAACCATTTATCAGCCACGCGATCCTTTTGCACATAAAGGCACTTATGGTCATGCGCTGCTGATAGCCGGCAGTCACGGAAAAATGGGCGCAGCAGTGCTGAGTGCCCGTGCCTGTCTGCGCGCCGGTGTGGGGCTCCTCTCCTGTCATGTACCGCAGTGTGGCTACAATATTATGCAGATCAGTGAGCCCTGCGCCATGTGTATCACAGATGAGCAGCCGGACTTCAGCGCCCACTTCCATGAGCAGGCGGATACCCGTTATAAAACAATCGGTATCGGGCCGGGACTTGGTACCGCCCTACCTACGGCGCGCTCACTGGAGAAGTTGCTCGAAACCTACAAGCGCCCGATGGTTATTGATGCAGACGCGCTGAACATTCTATCCGTATACCCGTACCTGTTATACAAGATCCCGGCCGGCTCTATCCTGACCCCGCACCCTAAAGAATTTGAGCGCCTGTTTGGTCCTGCCGATAATGATGTAGCACGGCTGGAACTGTTATCCAAACAGGCGGTAAGGCTGCAGCTATATATATTAATGAAAGGGAGATATACGGCCATTGCCTGCCCGGATGGCGCCGTATATTTCAACTCCACCGGCAATCCCGGTATGGCTACAGGTGGTAGCGGAGATGTATTAACGGGTATCCTCACGGGACTGCTGGCACAGGACTATTCACCCAAAGCAGCTATCCTGCTCGGCACATGGCTGCATGGCCATGCGGGTGACCTCGCAGCTGCGCAACTATCACAGGAAGCACTTACCGCCAGTGACATCATCAATTTCCTGGGAGAATCATTTAAGTTTTGAATTACACATGATGAATTACGTAATTCATTTTTTATGTTTTATATTTATCTGATACACTTTTTGTATTTTTTGGATATTTTAGTTTTATACGCTGTTTTTTCAACCGGGCATTTTTTAAATACGCATCTATGAATATCGTTTACCTCGTTCCATGTTTTGGAGTACTGGCTTTGTTATTTACCGCTATCCGTAGTTCCTGGGTTACACGCCAGGATGCGGGTAATGAAAAGATGAAAGAAATAGCGCAACACATTGCAGATGGCGCTATGGCATTTCTGAAAGCAGAGTATAAAGTCCTTATCTACTTTGTAATTATTGCGGCCCTTCTGTTAGGATACATGGGCGCAACACATGAAAACTCCCACTGGTCAATTGCACTGGCCTTTATTATGGGAGCTGTATTTTCCGCTGTCGCTGGTTTTATTGGAATGAAGATCGCTACCAAAGCCAACGTACGTACCGCACATGCAGCACGCACCAGTCTGGCCCAGGCCTTAAAGGTATCTTTTACCGGAGGTTCTGTCATGGGTATGGGCGTTGCCGGTTTGGCCGTATTAGGGCTCGGTTCTTTATTTATTGCCCTGCAGGCATATTTTGGTGCAGGCGCCAATTCTGCTGAAATGGTGAAGACCATTGAAGTACTGACCGGATTCTCCCTGGGAGCAGAAAGCATTGCCTTGTTTGCCCGCGTGGGTGGTGGTATCTATACCAAAGCTGCCGACGTAGGTGCTGACCTTGTGGGCAAGGTAGAAGCAGGCATCCCGGAAGATGATCCCCGCAACCCCGCCACTATCGCCGACAACGTAGGTGATAACGTTGGTGACGTAGCCGGTATGGGCGCCGATCTGTTCGGTTCTTATGTGGCTACCGTACTCGCCACCATGGTACTGGGCTCCGAAACCACCTCCACTGATGCATATGGCGGACTTGCTCCTATATTGCTCCCCATGATGATTGCCGGCACAGGTATCATATTCTCTATTATCGGAACTTTCTTTGTAAAGATCAGCGATAAAGCAGGATTAAGCACCGCGGTAGTGCAAAAGGCGCTGAACATGGGTAACTGGGGTTCTATCGTCCTCACAGCTATTGCTTCCTGGTTCCTGGTAAACTGGATCCTGCCTGACGGCGTAATGGTGTTACGCGGTCATGAATTCGTAAAGACAGAAGTATTCGGTGCCATTATGGTGGGCCTCGTAGTAGGTACGCTCATGAGCATTATTACTGAATATTATACGGCTATGGGCAAACGTCCTGTACGTTCCATCATCCGTCAGTCTGCTACAGGTGCTGCCACTAATATTATCGGCGGATTATCTGTAGGGATGGAATCCACTGCGCTGCCTATTCTTGTACTGGCAGGTGGTATCTACGGCTCTTATGCTTTTGCCGGCTTATACGGTGTAGCTATTGCAGCAGCCGGTATGATGGCAACAACAGCTATGCAGCTGGCGATTGATGCATTTGGTCCTATTGCTGACAACGCAGGCGGTATTGCGGAAATGAGCGAGCTGCCAAAAGAAGTACGCGAAAAAACTGATATCCTGGATGCAGTAGGTAATACAACTGCTGCTACCGGTAAAGGTTTTGCGATCGCATCTGCTGCCTTAACGGCACTGGCATTATTTGCTGCCTTTGTAGGAGTAGCTGGTATCAACGGCATTGATATTTACAAGGCGAATGTACTCGCTGGTTTATTCATTGGTGGTATGATCCCATTCATTTTCTCCTCACTGGCAATAGCGGCTGTAGGTCGTGCTGCCATGGCTATGGTAGAAGAAGTACGGCGGCAGTTCCGGGAAATCCCCGGCATTATGGAAGGTACCGGCAAACCGGAGTACGATAAATGTGTGGCTATTTCCACACAGGCATCTATCCGTGAAATGCTGCTGCCAGGTGCTATTGCACTCATCTCTCCCTTGCTGATCGGCTTCATTGCAGGTCCTGAAGTATTGGGTGGTTTCCTCGCCGGCGCTACTGTAACCGGTGTACTGATGGGTATTTTCATGAACAACGCAGGCGGCGCCTGGGATAACGCGAAAAAATCTTTTGAAAAAGGCGTAGAAATCAACGGTGAAACCTTCTATAAAAAATCAGAACCACACAAAGCTTCTGTGACAGGAGATACCGTAGGCGATCCGTTTAAAGATACTTCCGGCCCTTCTATGAACATCCTCATTAAATTGATGTCGATTGTATCATTAGTGATTGCGCCTACCCTGGCAGAAAGGTTCCACACCAAAGATGCTGCGGTACCAACCGTTAAAACAACTCCCGTAACGCCTGCTGCCAAAACAATCAACAGCAAGGCTACGGCATACCTTATTGAACATAAACAATAGATTTTTATCCAGGAATTTTTTGATTCAGGGATTTTTTGATTTTATTTTTCCGGAGATAAAATCAGAAAATCCCTGAATTTTTATAGCCCATGCTGCTCTTCTCCCAAAAAATAAAATTTAAATATGGTTGAAATCAAAATAATGCCCTACATTTGTACTGTAATTTATTTTATTACAGATTAAAAGATCTGTATTTTTTATCTTCATAACTGTAATAAAAATCATTTCAATTAAACAATCAGTCATACTAAGCTGTATTTATAACACTACCACTTAAAACAAATAACATGAAAGTAGCTATCATCGGCGCATCGGGGTTTATTGGCACCGCCATCCTGGAAGAAGCATTAAACAGGGGTCATGAAGTAACCGCCATTGTTCGTCATCCTGAAAAAATAACTATAAAGAACGCAAACCTCACCATCCAGCAAGGGGATGTGAGCAGCGAAGCAGCAGTAGCCACCCTGGTAGCAGGCAATGAAGCGGTGATCAGTTCTTTCAATTCATATGATTCCGCTACTTACGTAAACGTCATACACGCTATCATTAATGGTACGAAGAAGGCCGGTATCAAAAGATTACTGGTTGTAACCGGTGCAGGTTCACTGGAAGTTGCGCCCGGTGTTCAGGTATTGGATACCCCCGACTTTCCCGCTGAATGGAAAACCGGCGCATCCGCTACCCGCGACGCATTCAATGTAATTAAACAGGAAAAGGAACTGGAATGGACTGCATTGAGTCCTGCCGGCATGATTGCCCCCGGAGAACGTACCGGTAAATTCCGTCTTGGCAAGGATCAGTTGTTAACCAACGATCAGGGAGAAAGTAAAATTTCCACCGCAGATTATGCCGTAGCGATGATTGATGAACTGGAACAACCGAAACATATCAGGGAGCGGTTTACATTAGCGTATTAAAAAGAGTTGCGAATTATTATAAAGAAAAAACAACGTCGCCGCTTAAATCGCAGGATTTGAGTGGCGACGTTGTTTTGGAAGTATTACATCACCAGTCCCTTCATTCAACGTACCTATTTCTCCGCTGTAATGCATATCTGACCGGGTAATTGGAATTTAAGCCAAATCAACTTATTTCATGTAAGTTTGAATTATAACTCTTTTAAAATGCTAATTGAAAAATCATTTATAACAGAGATTAAAAGCTTACTCAAAACCGCAAGACATAAAGTTTATAATGCTATCAACAGTGCAATGGTGGAAGCATATTGGCATATTGGTAAACGCATTTTTGAGGAAGAACAAAAAGGACAGGAAAGGGCTGATTATGGTTCTTTCCTTCTAAAAGAGCTTTCCAAACAGCTAATTGAAGAGTTTGGAAAAGGCTTTGAGGAGAGGGAGTTACGTCGCATGAGGCAGTTTTATCAGGCTTTCCCAATTCGGGACGCACTGCGCCCCGAATTGACCTGGACTCATTATCGTATTATTCTAAGAGTAGAGAATCTTAGTGCGAGACAGTATTACATTGCAGAAACAGCAGAACAATCGTGGAGTACAAGACAACTAGAGCGTAATATTAATACGCTCTATTATGAACGTTTGCTTTCTACCCAAAATAAGAAGGAGGCTTTATTGGATCAGCAAAAGATGGAGAAGGCCGTGCCACCGGATATAATTAAAAACCCGTATGTTCTGGAGTTTCTTGGGTTAGAGAAACCTACAGGGTACTCAGAAAGCAATCTTGAAACGGCTATTATCAGCAATTTGCAAGCTTTTTTACTGGAAATGGGGAAAGGTTTTTCATTTGTTGGTCGTCAATATCGTATAAAAACGGATACTAAGGTTTTTTACATAGACCTCGTTTTTTATAATTACATTCTCAAATGTTTTGTATTAATTGACCTGAAAATACATGAATTGACGCATCAGGACATAGGCCAGATGGATATGTATGTTCGTATGTTTGAAGATATTAAGAAAACAGAAGGAGATAATCCTACAATTGGTATTATTCTATGTGCTGAAAAGGATCAGACGATTGTTAAGTATAGTATGCTTGAAGAAAACAAGCAGTTATTTGCGTCTAAATACAAACTGATATTACCGACAGAAGAAGAGTTACGTGCCGAATTAGAGCGGGAAAAGCAATTTATCCGCGAGCACATTGAACATGGAAGATAGCTTTAATAAAATTATCTCTTCGCTTTCCCCGGGCTTACCCCAAACTTCTTCCTGAAAGCATTGCTAAAATGCTGTGGAGAGGAATACCCCGCTTCATCTGCAATAACAGCAAGCGGCTTCTCTCCTGCCATTACCAGCTCATACGCCAGGTTCAGGCGATGGTCGCTGAGGTAACCAAATACGGTGGTATCAAACAGGGTTTTGAAGCCCGACTTCAGTTTGAACTCATTCAAACCCGCTTTACGGGAAAGCTCCGGCAGGTTGGGCGGATGTTGCAAATCCTCTAATAGTATATAGCGGGCATGATGCAGCTTTTCAATTTCCGCGGCGGATATTTTATTCCGTGCAGGCGTGCCGGTCAGTAATTCGTTTTCTATCTGTTCGCATTGCAGTGCCAGTAGTTCAATAGCCTTTGAATGCAGGAACAATTTTTTTAGTCCTCCCTGGAACCCGCACTGCCTTATTTCTGCCAATACCGCCTTCATCCTTGGGGTGATATGGGGATTCATTTTATCTGCCAGTATCGCATTTTTATTACCCGCTATTTTATTGGCCAGATTATCCAGCACCTGACCATTATGATCTGCCAGCTCCAGGAAACGTTCACGGGTAAAGCTCAGGCCAAACAACTGGATGCCGCGCTGCTTCTTAACTGCTGCGGACTCCTCACTATGTGGGGAAAACATCAGGTTATGTTCGCGGGAGCTAAACCTGAAATCATTTGCAACGCCCTGAACAGTGGTACTTACTTCTCCCTGTTCCATAAACATCATCATTACCCGGGGAGGTACCACATCATCAGTAGCTACATGGATATTTTCATATACCTCCGCATTGCACACAACCATGTGTATGCCATCAAAGCTGAATTCCTGTATCTGGTATGATCCAAAGTCGAATGTCTCCTGCTGCCTCTCTTCAATGATCACCCTGGAGGAAATTTTCTCGAAGGCAAACGGCGTATCTTCCTGTAAGAGTATACGCTGGGCATCATCCCTGATGACTACATTCATAAAAAAATCCGTTTCGTGTAAGTTTTAATCCGTTTCGTGTAACAGTTATACGGATGAACAGTAGCAAATTTGCATAAATATATTCCACAAATATTAAATAACGACGACATGATTGGAATATTTCGTACAAATATCAGTACGGTCCGGGATAAAACGAGTGTTATCAATGCAATTTCCGCCCAGTTTGCCGTTAACGCCTGTAGTGTGGATATAGAGGACTGCGACAAAGTACTGCGTATCATCAGCCCGCAACAGCTGGCAGAACAGGTAATCATTGAATTCGTGACCCGCCTCGGCTTCTACTGCGATATCCTCGACTAAACCCGGCATATAACGAACAAAGTACCCGGAATATTGAGTTTGAAACATACCACCCTTCAAATCTCAATATTCCTTTTTCATTTTTCCCCCTATCTTCGCCGCTTTACTACTATTATCAAAATAAATAATTTATCCAGGTAGGGGTAAGCGTATTCTGCTACGTCTTATATGCATGTTACCAAACAGGAATAAACCTTATAAAAAGCTTGATTTACCTTTTATGAAAACAACGGCAATCATGTTGATGTCTCTGCTGGTATTAATACTGGCAACACATACAACGATAGCACAGCAGCAACGTTATACAGTAAGCGGCTATGTAAAAGACAAACAGAATGGCGAAAGCCTGGTAGGCATTTCTATCGGCAAACCCGGTACCAGTATCGGCACAATATCCAACCAATATGGCTTTTATTCACTCACGCTGCCGGCCGGTGAGCATGAACTGCAATTTACCTATATCGGCTATGCACCGTATAAAACCACTGTCAGCCTCACTTCCAACAAAACCATCGACGTAAAGCTGGAAAGCAGCAGCAGCCAGCTCAACGAGGTGACTATCAGCGGGCAGAAACAGGAAAAAAGTGTTCATACCCTGAATACCAGCATCAATAAACTGGATATACAGCAGATGAAAAAAATGCCCACCTTCCTGGGTGAAGTGGATGTACTACGTGCTATCCAGACCCTTCCCGGTGTAACCACCGTAGGTGAAGGCGCTGCGGGCTTCAACGTACGTGGCGGCAACAGCGATGAAAACCTCATCCTGCTGGATGAAGCACCGGTATACAACTCCACACATATGCTCGGCTTCTTTTCCGTATTCAATCCCGATGCCGTAAAAAGCCTGAACCTGATCAAAGGCGGTTTTCCCGCTGAATATGGTGGTCGTACATCTTCCGTACTCGATATCCGTATGAAAGATGGTAACAACCAGGAATTTAATGTCAATGGCGGTGTCGGTAATATTTTCAGCCGTCTCTCTGTAGAAGGGCCACTGGTAAAAGATAAATCCTCTTTCATTGTTGCTGCCAGAAGATCTTATATAGATATCCTGATGAAGCCGTTCGTAAAAGGAGATATGAAAGATACCAAACTCAACTTTTACGACCTGACCGCTAAAGCCAACTACAAATTCAATAAAAACAATACCCTGTTTGTAAGTGGATATTTTGGCAGGGATGTATTTGGGGTAGGTAAAGACGTAAACATGAACTGGGGCAACAGCACCGCTACCATCCGCTGGAACCATGTGTTCACCAACCGCCTGTTCCTGAACCTCACCACCTACTACACCAAATATGATTATAGTCTCAGTTTCAATAATGAATCAAAGAAAAAAGATAATGAAGACAAGCAGGGATACGACTGGACTTCCAACATCATCAACTACGGCTTAAAACCATCTTTCACTTATTATATCAATAGCAGCAACAGCCTGCACTTCGGGGTACAGGGAATTTATTACACCTTTAAACCCGGCACAGGCATCGGTACAGAAGGCGATAAGCAACTGGTAAAAGAACTGACAGATAAACATGCCCTGGAATCAGCGGTGTACCTGGATCATGAATATAAACCTTCCAGTAAGTTCGGTATCCAGTACGGCGCCCGGTTCTCTGCTTATCAACTGATAGGAAAAGGCACGGCCTACTACTTCAATGATACCACACCGGGTATCCGGAAAACACTGATAGGTTCCAAAACCTATGGCGCCAATGAACTCATCAAGGCATATTATTATTTTGAGCCCAGGATCAGCGCCAGGTACGCATTTTCAGACCAACATGCCGTGAAGCTGGCCTATAGCAGAACCACGCAGTTCATGCACCAGCTCTCCAATACCGCCTCCCCTACACCACTCGATATCTGGACACCCAGCACCAACAACATTCAGCCGATGCTGGCAGATCAATATACCGCCGGATACTTTTATAATGCACCCAATGATGCATATGAATTTTCTGCGGAAGTGTTTTACAAAACAACCGATCATCAACTGGATTATATAGATAATGCTAACCTGCAACTGAACCAGCTGATTGAAGCAGACCTGCTGCCCTCACAGGGACGCGCCTACGGACTGGAATTGTATGCTAAAAAAGATATCGGTAAAACCAGCGGCTGGGTAAGCTATACCTTATCACGTACAGAAAGGAAAACACCCGGTATCAGTATGGATGAATGGTTCCTTAACCGTTACGACCGTACGCATAACATCAACCTGGTGTTAACACATACTTTCACCAAACGTACTTCCATGTCGGCAAACTGGGTGTATGCATCCGGTACACCAGCCACCTTTGCGGACAACAGGCTGGAATTCCAGGACTGGGATATTCCATACAACAGCACCGAAAAGCGCAATAACTACCGCTTACCTGATTTCCACCGGCTCGACCTTTCCCTCACACTGAAGGGCAAACAACTGAAACGCTGGAAAGGAGAATGGGTATTTTCACTCTACAATGTGTACGCCCGCAGAAATGCCTACACCGTGTATTTCAAGCAGAATGATGATGACCCTACAAAACGTGAAGCCGTTCGTTTATCGATCATAGGCTCCATCATCCCGGGTATTACGTACAATTTCAAATTCTAATTGTCCAAATTTAATCAGATGAAAAAATTAGCATTCCTTACTATATTCGCTGCCTTTGCCGGGTTGACCGCCTGCGAAGACAAAATAGATCTTGACATCCCCAATGGGAAATCCTTCCCGGTAATGGATGCATGGATCACAACAGACATGGGCGTACAGAAAATCAAATTCACCATGTCGGTTCCCTACACAGATAATAATCCCGCGCCGATTATAACGGATGCCGCAATTACTGTTTTTGATCTTACCGCAGGTACCACTTACCCTTTCGCCTTTAAAGACAATGTATATAGCTATGACGCCACCAATAAACCCATTGGTGTATTGGGTCATGCTTACAAACTGCATGTGGAGTATAAGGGAGAGATCTTTGAAGCGTATGATACCATCAGAAGAGTACCACCGATCGATTCCATCTCTTATCAATTTAAAACAAAAGAGGAATCCATTAGTGGGAAAGAAGGCTACTACGCCAAGTTTCACGCAAAAGACCTGGATAACGGTACCGACTATTACTGGATCCGCTCTTACCGGAATGATACCACCAAACGCCTGGGAGATGCCTTCTCTATTGACGGCTCTTATGATGAAGGTATTTCTGATGGATCAACCTTTATCCTCCCGATTGCAGAAGGGATTACTGATTACTCGAAACCTTTTCAACAAAATGAAAAAATAATAGTGCGGCTTTCCTCGGTGACCCATCGCAGCTACGATTTCCTCTCGCAGGTAAATGAACAGGTAAATGCCGGTGGCCTTTTTGCCAAAGTGCTGGAAAATGTAAAAAGCAACATAGATAATATTACCCCTTCCGGCAAAACAAGAATCCTTGGCTGGTTTGGTACATCAGCAGTGAGTAAAAGCGAGAAAGAAGTCAAGTAATATTTTGGGATTTACGAATTTTGGAATTTTGGAATTTTGTTTGTTAGGAAGATGTATTTTAGATACTAAATATCTAAATACATAAATAACAAAATCTCAAAATTCCAAAATTCGTAAATCCCAAAATTTTTCCTGTAACTTAGGTAGATAGAACGTTACACGATATGCCTCCTAACCTCATCATGTATGCTATACCCGGGTTTGTGTTGCTGATTTTGCTCGAAATCATCTTCACCGCCATCGATAAAAAAAACCTGTATGAGCCGAAAGATGCACTCAGCAGTATTGCGATGGGATTAGGCAATGTATTTACCGGCATCTTTACCAAAGCAATTATTTTCGGCGTTTACCTCTTTCTTTATCAATTCCGGCTGTATACCCTGGGCTTTACCTGGTGGGTGTGGATCTTATGTTTCTTTGCAGATGATTTCAGCTACTATTGGTTTCACCGCAGCAGCCATGCCATCCGTTTTCTTTGGGCGTCGCATGTGATCCATCACTCTTCACAGCGATATAACCTCGCCACTGCGGTCCGGCAAACATGGACCGGCAATATTACCGGTACCTTCGTTTTTTGGTTATGGATGCCGCTGGTTGGTTTTCATCCGGTTATGATAATGAGTATGCAGGCTATCAGCCTCATTTATCAGTTCTGGATCCATACCGAAGTAATTCATAAACTGCCTGCGCCGGTGGAATACATCTTCAATACCCCTTCCCACCACCGCGTACATCATGGCTCCGATATTGAGTACCTGGATCGTAACCACGCCGGAATCCTCATCATCTGGGACCGGATGTTCGGCACCTTTGTACCGGAATCCAAACGCCCTGTTTACGGGCTCACTAAAAATATTCATACCTATAATCCTCTCCGTATCGCTACCCATGAATGGATAGATATCTGGCGTGATCTGCGTCATGCCCGCTCCTTCCGGGAAGCATTCCATTATGTATTTGGTGCGCCCGGCTGGAGCGCCGATGGTAGCCGTAAAACCACGAATCAGCTCAGGCAGGAACAGTCGTTTTGATCATCCGCTTTTATCTCCGTTCATCCATATAATCACGCAAATTTCATAAATAAATGTCTTTTTTTTGGTGATTACGAAAACTATCGTACATTCGTTTACGAAGATATTCGTACAACAATAATCATCACTGTTAAATCATTGCTGTGAAACAAACAAAGCCTACAGAAAGTGAACTGGAAATTTTAAGCATCTTGTGGGAGAAGGGCGCCAGTACCGTGCGGGAAGTGCATGAAATTCTCTCAGAAACAAAAGAGGCGGGCTATACCACTACGCTTAAACTGATGCAGATCATGCATGAAAAGGATTTGTTGCAGCGCGATACCAGCAGTAAAACGCATATATATACAGCTGCCGTTTCACAACAGAAAACACAACAACAGTTACTGAATAAAATGATTGATACCGTATTTGGCGGATCTGCTTCACAGCTGGTCATGCAGGCGCTGGGGCATCACCACTCTTCTGACGAAGAGCTGGAAAAGATCAGGGAATACTTATCTGCCATGGAGAAGCAACAAAAGCGATAACAGGTAAATTTTACATCATGAACTTATTACCTTTTACCGGCGATCTGGTACACGCCCTGGGATGGACTATCCTACACGCTATCTGGCAAGCATTTTTCGTATATGCCTGTCTGAAAATAGTCCTGAAATTATGGCCCATGGCCAGTGCACGGATAAAATATAATTTATCCATGTTTTCGCTGGCCGGTATTTTCACGTGGTTCCTGATCACGCTTTATCAGCAGTTACAGGTACTGAGCCAGACAAAGCAACTGGTGCTGCAATTGTCGGCCCAACAACTGGCCATAACCGGACAACCCTTACCTGCTGTATACCAGGGACAGGAAGAAATGGCCACGTTGTTTCCCAGCCTGGAAATGTGTCTCCCTGTATTGGTAGCACTCTACATTGCCGGGATGGCGGTCATGATCATCAAACTGGTATCCGACCTGTTACAACTGCAACAGATCCGCACCAAACAGGTGGAATCAATGGGAGAAGCCTGGGAGAATCACCTGGAACACCTCGTTGCCCAACTACAGCTCCCCCGCAAAGTACAGCTGCTGGTATCCCGCTACATACAGGTACCTGTTATGCTGGGCTTCTTTAAACCGGTTATACTGCTGCCCATCGCCATGGTAAACAATTTATCTGAAGAGCAGCTGGAAGCCATTTTACTGCACGAACTGGCCCATATCAAACGCAATGATTATCTGTTGAATATCTTCCAATCAATTGTTGAAACCATTCTTTTCTTTAATCCTTTCGTATGGCTTATCTCCAAAACGATCCGCCAGGAAAGAGAACACTGTTGCGACGACCTCGTTATAGCAGGTACCGTGCAACCCCTGCATTATGCCAGGGCACTGATTGCGCTGGAAGAATACCGGTTAACCGCCAATCCGCTGACCATGGCTATTGCAGACAATAAACAACATTTGTTCCACCGTATCAAACGTATCATGGAAATGAAAACAAAACATCTTAATTATAGCCAGAAATTTCTGGCAGTATTAATCATTGCCACCGGCCTGGTGTCCATTGCATGGCTCAATCCGGGCAAAGTAGAAAATCATGGAACGCTGACTAAAGAAAAAGACCATGCCGTAGCTGAAGTACCACGGGAAATACAAATACCTGCTGCTGATACTGTAGCTCCGCAGCCAGTCTTCTCTGCAACACCGGCACCCACTATTACTGCAACACCCAGCGTTACCACTGTAAATACCACACCTAACGTGAATATCAACCGGGATATACATGTAGTAACCAACATAGATGCTGCGTCTGATATCCATACCAACCTTTCCTTTCATGCCGTTCCTGTAGTATTTTCGCCGATGTCTGTTAACCTGTCACCGATGGATGTTAACCTGTCGCCGATGGATGTTAATTTGGTCTTTGACACTACCGCACCACAAAAGCTGGACAACGAAGACATAAGACAACAGGTTATTGCTGCGCAGAAAAATGTGCAACAGGCCATGAAACAATTACGGGATGTGGATTTAAAAAGGATCCAGGCAGAAGCCAGGGCCGCTACTGAAAAAGTAGACTGGAAAGCACTTTCCGAAGAAACAAAGAAAGCCCAGTTAGAAGCTACCAACGCTTTGAAAAGCATCGACTGGGAAAAAATCAATAAAGAAGTACAGGAAGCCTATAACAAAGTTGATTGGAAGGATATCAATAACAAAGTATCCAAAACCTGGACAGAGAATAAGATTATTATAGAAAAGTCCATGAAGGAAGCCCGCAACAATATGATGGCAGCCAACAAAAACAAGGATGCTGCTATACGGGAGGAAGTCAGGGCCAACACGGCGAAAACACAAGCGGAGAGAGAAGAAAGAGTCGCTGAGATTAGCAGAAAAAATGCCGAACTGGCCAAAGTCCGTGCAGAAAGAAACCAGCTTTTTGCTGAAGATGCAAAAGTTAAAGCGGAAGCTACCAACAAAAAATATCGTGAACTCATCAGCAAAATGGGTAGCGACAACCTTCTTGATACTGACAAACCTTATACCATAGAAAAAAACAGTTCCGGTCTCTTTATCAATGGCGTTAAACAACCGGATAGTGTACAGGAAAAATATAAGGGCTACCTGAACAGTAAACACGTGACCATCAAAAAAACTGACGACGATAACTTCAATATCAATATAGAGGACTAGCCACTGCCGCCATACTACAGATTATAAAAATACCACTACCACTTATATGGGTAGTGGTATTTTATTATTAGGTATTCCCTTAACTTTAGCGGTATCATTTAAACGTGAAGTATATGAAGGCATTTTTTATCGCATTAGCCATGCTGGCTATGGCAACGGTGAACGGACAGGGCAAACGGATGATCCTGGAGAAAAGCAATGCGGCCACCCCGATAAAAAACCAGGGCAGAACAGGTACCTGCTGGTCCTTCTCCACCACCTCCCTGGTAGAATCGGAATGCCTGCGAAAAGGAATGCCCGCAATAGATCTCTCCGAGATGTTTACCGTACGTAACATTTATATGGAGAAGGCAAAGAATTACATCCGCCGGCAGGGCAGTGCGCGTTTCGATGAAGGTGGTCTTGGTCATGATGTAATCAGGTCCATGGCACGCTACGGCATTGTACCTGAAAGTGCTTACAGCGGTTTAAAAGCCCAGGCACAACTGCATAACCACAGCGTAATGGTGGGTGTTCTGAAAAACTACCTGGATAGTATTCTCAAAATAAAAGCACCTATCCCCGAAAACTGGGCGATACAATTCTCCGCTATCCTGGATGAATACATGGGTAAAGCCCCCACAGATTTTGAATACAATGGTAAAACATATACCCCGCTTACTTTTGCAAAGGAGGTAGTAAAGTTTGATGCCAACGATTATGTTTCCCTGACATCCTTTACACACCATCCTTTTTACCAGCCCTTTATTGTGGAAGTACCGGATAATTTCTCTAACGGCGCCTATTATAATTTACCGCTGGATGAACTGACACAGGTCACCAAAGCTGCGCTGAAAAAAGGTTATACCATTTTATGGGATACCGATGTAAGCAACAATGGATGGGCTGCCAGCAAAGGATATGCTGTACTCCCACCGGCAGACAATGCCTTTGAAAAAGATAGTATAAACCCAGACATGACCGAAGGTAATTATTCGCAGGACACACGTCAACGGTTATACGAAGAATTGGTTACAGAAGATGATCACCTGATGCATATCACCGGTATTGAAAAAACACCGCAGGGAAAAACATTCTTTATCGTCAAAAATTCCTGGGGCTTAAAGTCCAGTCCTTTCGAAGGATATGTACATGTTTCCGAACCCTATTTTGCCATCAATACTGTAACGGTTATTGTACCAAAATCTGCGCTGGATAAGTCTTTAAGGAATAAGATCGCTGCTTCCATGTAAGGATACATGGAAAATCACTACTTCCAGATAAGGATACATGAAAGATCACTACTTCCAGATAAGGATGTACTGAAGATCACTGCTTACAGCTAAGGACGCACCGAAAATCGCTACTTCCAGGTAAGGATACAGCAAAGGTCACTGCCTCCCGCTAAGCATGTACTGAAGATCACTGCTTCCAGGTAAGAATACACCACTCATATGCAAAAAGACATAAGCACGCAAAACCCATGAAGGATGGTAAGGTAAATAAATAACCCGTCTTTCTTACCGGGTTTTGCCTGCTTATTTTCCTTTGCACACAAATGTTTCTTTGCGTACTGTTTATCTATATGTGAAGGATAGTAAATCCACTGATATTTTCGACGTTGCCGCCGGTAATTTCCAGCTCTGTCACCTTTGCAAGTGCAGGACCTTTACGGCACCAGGCAAGAAACTCTTCCATAACAACCGCTTCCGCTTCTGCCAATATCCACACATTTTTATCCGGAAGATTTTTAATTTGTCCCTGCACGCCTAATAAGTCAGCTATATGCTTGGCATTAACCCTGAATCCCACTCCCTGCACACGGCCTTTTACAATGATCTCTTTGTGTTCGATTGATGTGGTTGTCATAAATATCGATAGTTGTGTGGTAATAATCTGAAACAGGATTTCCCGGATTACAGCTCTCGCCGGATCATACGAAAGTATATGATCAACGAATGTAAGAATAAGTCCCGTTGCGCTCAAATACATTCAGTTAATACATGCAATTGAATGTACAGAACGTCCATTATAAATATATAAATAGAAAGCTCCTCATCCTGGCTAATAAAGTTAGACAGGTATGGCGTCATCCATTATAAATATACAAATGGAAAAGGGAATGGTTAACATGAATGAGGGAAACAAACCAGCGAAAGATCTAGCCCGATCCTTCCTGTTCCAGACAACTAAAGTATAGCTATGCAGCATAATTAAATAACGATCCCGCCATGTGTTCAATATCTCCAAATACGAAGTCTCTTACCTTTTCATATTTACCACCGGCAGCAGGCTTTTTCAACAAACTGAAACAATGGCAATTAAAACTGCGGACAAACAACTGCTGCGCCAATGCTGGTGCCACTTTACTAACATCAGCATCCTGGATGCCCCGTGCCAGCAACATATAAGGCCGGAATGCCTGGGGCTTTAATTCAAAAGCCTGCATAACACTCCTGTGCAGTTCTACCAATGGTTTGGGATTAGCCACATTCACACATACACTCTGCCTCCCATCGGCATGTCTGAACGCTTCCAGCCGGGAAGTATAGATAGCAAAGCCCGATTGCTTTCTGGCTACTTCTTCCAGCATGGAAATGAAATCGTCCTCGTAACGCTCCGGAAATGCGGAACGGAACAAGGCCACATGCACTGGTGTTGCTATAACCGCAGCATCGTTCAGCACAGTGGCAATATGCTGGCGGATATGGGTCACATCTTTTGTTACCACTACATCCGGATTAACTACCAGTAAATAATCAAATAACTCTTCCGAAATTTCATAATTCGTATTCATAACCGATATTTTAATTCTCCCTGTTAGAATGACAATACGAATATACAACCTTTTTTCGGAATTACTAATTTTTTTAGCATTTGTTACTAAAAAAATACGCAGCACCAATAACTGCGTATTTTCTATTATCATTAAGCCAGCTTCTGAACAATCGCTGTAAAGTCTGCCGCTACCAGAGATGCGCCACCAATAAGGCCGCCATCTACATCAGGATTAGAAAACAACTCTGCTGCATTGCCCGGTTTTGCACTGCCGCCATATAAAACGGAAACATGCAAAGCGGCTTCACGGCCAAATTTATTAGCAATCCGCGACCTGATGAAGGCATGCATATCCTGCGCCTGCGCTGCACTTGCTGTAAGCCCTGTACCAATTGCCCAGATAGGTTCGTAAGCAATTACCACATCTTTCAACTGTTCTGCTGTAAGATGATACAGGCTTTCTTCCAACTGCGTGGCTACATAATCATTCTGTGTTTCTGCCTGCCTGATTTCCAGTGGTTCTCCACAGCAAAAAATCGGTTTAATACCGTTTGCCAGTGCCAGATCTACTTTCTTAGCCAGTACTGCATTACTTTCCTGGAAGTATTCTCTTCTTTCGGAGTGACCTATAATAACGTAATCAACACCTACTGATTGCAGCATTTCAGCGGATACTTCGCCGGTGTAAGCACCTGATTTTTCACTGGAACAGTTCTGCGCCGCTACATAAAAACCAGGATAATTTTTCAGCAGGGACTTCGCTTTCGCCAGATAAGGAAACGGCGTAGCAATCACTACTTCCTGTCCCTCTTCCAGTTTCAGACCGGCCTGTAAAATGTCGTTGATCAGCTGCTCACCCTGTGCCAGCGTAAGGTTCATTTTCCAGTTACCTGCAACAATTTTCTTTCTCATAAATACTGTGATTGTGATATTAAGTTTTAAGGTCTTTTTCGCTGATTATTTCATGTACTGCTTCCAGTATCTTACGGTCTGCTTCTTCCAGCTGACGGCCCTTCAGGCCCATCCAGGCGCCTGCATCCCGCAACGCTTCCTCCAGGCGGTATTCTCCTGCACGGCCCAGGTTTCCCCAACTAAAAGAAGGCGTGAATACCGGCGGGAAATGCGCACCAAAAATATTGCAGGACACCCCTATCACGGTCCCCGTATTCAACATGGTATTAATACCACACCTGCTGAAATCACCCATTAGTACCCCGCATTTCTGCCCGGCTACTGCCGCTTCTCCCCTAGCTTCCAGCCACACCCTTACGGGCGAAACATTATTTTTCAGGTTGGAACAGGTGGTATTGGCTCCCAGGTTACACCATTCTCCCAGCACCGCATCTCCCAGGTAACCATCGTGTCCTTTATTGGAGTAGCCAAATAAAACACTGTTCTTTATCTCGCCTCCCCCGGTGCAATAAGGCCCCAGGGTGGTAGCACCGTATATTTTAGTCCCCATCTTCAATACCGATCCTTCTCCCATGGCCAGGGCGCCCCTGATCAGGCAGCCTTCCATCACCTGTGCATTTTTCCCGATATAAATAGGACCCGTTGTTGCATTCAGCACACTATATTCCACGCTGGCACCCGGTTCCAGGAAAATATCCGCAGTATTGATTAATTGATTGGTGGATGATATGGGGGCCGATGATCTTCCCTCCGTGAGCAGCTTAAAATCTGCCCTTATAGCTTTGTCATTGAGCGCAAAGATATCCCATGGCTTAAATATTCCCAGTACTTCTCCCGGATAATTTTTTCGCTCACCGGGAGATAACAGGTGAATATCCTTTCCGCGTATCGCTTTTGCCAGCAGGTGGCTATCCTGGTACAGCTCTTCATTGGCCTCCAGGGAGGCGATAGCGGCTATCAGGCCGGCATCCGGCAGGATATGCCCACTGAGCAGGATATTGACCATATTTTCATCTGCCGCGCGGTGCAAAGGAAATTTCTCCTGTAAATGCGGTACGGTGAAATGACTTACGCCTGTACCCAGCCAATGTTCCCATTTTTCCTGTATGGTAAGTATTCCTACTCTACAGGCGGCAATAGGTCTTGTATGTGTAAAGGGGTATAACAAGTCACGTACGGGCGTGTCAAAAAGAATGTAGTTACGCTCCATAAGGAGTTAAAAATAAAAAATCCCATCGATAAGCCGATGGGATTCTTTAAAAAAATATTTTACAAAACGACTATGCCTTCTTAGCGTAGCGTTTGTTGAATTTATCAATACGTCCGGCAGTATCCACCAATACGTTCTTACCAGTATAAAAAGGGTGAGAAGTATTGGAAATTTCCAACTTGATCAAAGGATACTCATTACCGTCTTCCCATTTCATTGTTTCGCTGGAAGAAGCGGTAGAGCGGCTTAAAAAGCTCTCTCCGTTTGACATATCTTTAAATATCACAAATCTGTAACTTTCTGGATGGATTCCCTGTTTCATATCAAAATTATTGTAAATACAGGGTGCAAAGTTAGCAAAAATTCTTTAACACCCAAAGATTATTAGAAAAAAAATTACGCTTTCATATTAATATACTGCAAAGGAATGCCCAGGTTGGCCTCTTTACATTTTTGGATAACATCCTGTAAATCATCGATCTTCTTGCCTGTTACCCGGATAATATCATCCATAATGGCTACCTGTACCTTCAATCCCGCATCTTTGATCATCTTCACAATCTTCTTGGAATCTTCCTGTTTAATACCATTCCGGATTGGAATATCCTTTTTATATACCTTCCCGCTCTGGTAAGGCTCCTTACTCTGGTCATAAATTGTGGCTTCCAGCCCCTGGCGCATGGAACGGCTGATCAGCACGTCCAATACCTGCCCCAGTTTCATATCACTATCTACTGCTACATTCAACACCAGCTCTTTCTTGTTCAACTCAATCTCCACATGCGAACCCTTAAAATCAAACCTGTTGGTGATCTCTTTCTTCACAGTGTTAATGGCATTATCCAGTGTTTGTAAATCTATTTTGCTAACAATATCAAAGGACGGCATAACTAATAAGATTTAATATTCAAGCGACAAATATAAACAAGAAAAAGCAGGTAGTGAACTACCTGCCGACATATAAATCTAAATCTAAAAAAATTAAATCCTGCTAATCCTGCCCATACCGGATACAGCCTGCGTTACAACGGGTGTTCCCTTGTAGTTCACATTCCCCACACCGGAGATCCTTACATCCAGTTTCTTCTCTGCAAATACCTTCGCTTTCCCGTTGCCGGAAATACCAATCTCTACATCCTGCGATTGCAGGTCCAGTGCAGAAATATCTGCGGCTCCGGAAATACGGTACGCCGCATTACTGCTACTGCCTTTCAACTTCACATTGCTGGCACCGGACAAGCCTACTTCCAGCTTTTGCGCATTGATATCCAGGTTGGCATCTGAAGCACCGCTGAACGACAATTCCAGGTGATCGGTCTTTAATACGCCATTGCTGGTAAATCCGCCGGCACCGCTGGCAGACAGCTTCTCAACTTTCTGAAGGGTAACATATACGGTAATAGTCCGGGTAGGATCTATGGAATATCCCTTTTTAGTATGGATTTTCAGCTCATCGCCAGACACATCAGTAATGATGTAGGGTAACAGGTTCTCTTCTGCTGACACCTTTATACTATGGGTACTCCCCTGCTGGATAACCACTTTGAATACACCGGAAGTACTGATGTCTTCAAAAGCAGTTGCATTCCTGCTTTCATCTTTCATGGTACCATTACCTTTTATGCGTTCATTCTTATCAAAAGAGAAGGATGCCAACACTCCCAGGAGCAGCATTAAAGGCAATGCAACCAGGGCAAATTTTGCCAGTTTTTTCATTTGATTTTTTTTAGATAATTATTTATAAAAAAGATTCTAGAATGGCCGTTATCAATATGCATCCAGCTTTACACTACTGTTCGTCCCTTTCACTTTTAAGCGGGGTGACTGCTCACTACCTCCTCCTGCCTGTGCAGTATAATTAAGTACAGACGATACTTTATTTGAAATCACATTTTTAAGTTCCAGCCCACCTGTGCGCAGTTCACCATTGATCAGGCTCACTTCCAGCTGCATGGGCTGCCGCCGTGGCGCGCTGATTTTCGCATCGGCGTAAGTCAGCTGAAAATCGGCTCCTTTGAAACCTGTGCCGATCTTCTTTATAACAACATCTCCATAAGTCATCCGCATATCCAGCTCCTGCTGTAATTCATCCATTTTTACATCTGTATAGGTACAACGCCCGGAGATGCCCGATACCCGCTCGAGCTTATAATCATCATAGTTGGAGGAGATGCTGACAACGCCTACGCTTGCAATCGTATAGTCGCTGTAGTTAGACCGTGTTTCCAGTGCCTCCAGCTGCTCTCCCCGCAAAGAGGAGTAATTGCTTTTCATCCTGACCTTACCGGCCTTTCCTATTTTTCCTTTATCACAATAGTTCACTTTGAATTCCAGATCCTGCGCTTCGCGGATATCATACGTGCAGTAGTTCAATATCAGTTCAGCAGGAAAAGTAAATTTATCGGCGATCACATCTCCAAACTGGTTCTCTACCCGCAGCCGTTGCAGGCTTTGCGGTACATATATGTCGTAGTCTACATTTACATAATCTTTGGAATCCATCTTACCGCCCCATGAAAACCAGGAGGAGCCTGACTTTGAAGGATTATATAACGTACGCAATCCTACTACGGTGCTGCTGCTCTGCTCTGTTACAATGTTCACCATGTCAGCGATAGATTGTGCTTCTTCGTCTTTTTTACCAAAACCTGTAATAGTAATGGTGGCTTTGATTTCATTTTTATTCCAGGTATGAAAAATCACTTTACCATATTTGTTGGAAATATTAAAAGTGGCCCCGGCATTCACTGTAAACTCTTTAGTGATCGTTTTTTTATACGTCAGATCTCTGTTCCTTGCCTGCATTACCAATGGAAGTAACAGACATACCAGGAAGTTAAATTTCAGCTTCATAATGTTTTTTTTGTTGACCGGGAGTTGCATGTTTCGCCTGCAATTCTTCCAAAATTTTATCGAGCAGATCAAGTTTAAGCTGATAATAGCGTACCAGGGCGGCCCGGATCCTTTCATTGCCGGGATTATTTTTTAGCTCTTTTTCAAGCATCCTGTAAGTATCATTGCGGAGTTCCAGTTCCCGGCGGGCAGTGCTATCCATGCCCAGTTCTGTGGCGGGGTAAGCATTGATCAGTTCCAGTTTTTCGTTGATACGTGAGGTATAGTACACCTTTGCTTCCTGCATGTCCGGTGCAATGAATGCCAGTTCCTGCCGTTGTTGTTGTTTGTGTTGGGTGAGATAGAATAACACGGCAGCATTTATCACTAATACCGCTATGACTGCGGCTTTAAACCAGTTTTTGCCCAGAAAATAAACAACGCGTCCTCTGCGGCGGGCTCCCAATTCCTTTTCCAGTGCGTCCCACACTCTTGGAGAAGGCCGGGGGGCTTCAAACTCTTCCCGATGCTGCTGAATAAAACTTTCGAAATTGTCCGGCATTAATGAATTACATTTTGCTGTTTTACAATCTGTCTTACTTTTTCTTTTGCACGCATATATTGCGTTTTTGCGGTAGATTCAGTGATACCAAGCATTTCAGCGATTTCGCGGTGTGAGTACTCTTCAAAAAGATAGAGGTTCAGCACCGTGCGGTATCCTTGTGGTAAGGTATGAATAGCCGATCTGATGGCGGCTACTGTCCAGGTAAAATGCGCTTCATCAATACCTGATTCCTCTGCCACTTCTACTTCTTCCACTTCTTCGAAATATACTTTCTTTTTACGCAGGCTGTTTAAGCAGTGATTCACTACAATGCGTTTGATCCAGGCACTCACGCTGGCTTCATTTTCCAGCTTGTTGATATTTTTGTGTACCTGTAAAAAAGCCTCCTGCAAAGTATCTTCTGCATCACTCACGTTGCCGGTCATACGCAGGCATATGTTATACATCGCTGCTGAATAAGCGTCGTACAGCTCGCGGAATGCGCGAACGTCTCCCTTCTTACAGCGGTCTACTACATTCTCTGCCAATTGCGTTTGATTCAGGTTATTTGCTGATGCTTTCATTATAAAGACAATGATTGTAAAAAAGGTTGCACACTTCCTGGCTTGTAACTTCCTTTATCGGGCTTTTGGGTCGGGTCCAAGGGTCGGGGAAAATGCATAATAATATTTATTATTAATGTTTTATACAGAAAATATGTTGATTATATCTCTTTAAAAAATTTTATTAAAATTAGCGTAAAGCTGTATTCTCCTTTTTTAAATTCCACTAAACACCCCTTTTTTGTGATGAAACGGGTACATCTTTATTTTAATCTGACTTCCATTACTCCCTTTGCGTGAAGGAAAGGAAACGCAGCCTGCGAAAGGCCGCGTTTTTCTCCATCCTTATATACCTAAAAAACCATCTTAGTGCAGGATATTAATTGCCGCCCTGTTTAACACGATTCTGCTCTGCTTCCAGTCCTGTCTCACGGTTACGGGCTGCTTTCACATTGTTATTACCAAAGCGGTAAGTGAATGTGAGGCGTACCTGTTGTGCATCCCACTTACTGTATACAGCCGTATTTCTGCCGGCGTTATCAAAGGAACCACGGAAATACTGCGTTTTAAGTATATCTGTAACATTCAGCTTCAGGGTACCCTTTCCTTTGAGTACTTTTTGCTGTAAACCCAGGTCCAGGCTATACATAGACTTCATTTTGAATAAACCCTCATTAGCCACCTGCGGAGAAACATAAAAGAAGGAGGCTTCTGCAGACAGGTCTTTTGTAAGGGTAAATGTTTGCTGCGTACGGCCAAAGAAGCCGGTAGCACCAAGTTTTACGGGATTGTTGTTTACAACCGTTTCATACATATTGTAAGAAAGCGATACTGTTGTAAAGCTGGTCCACCATTTAGTGATGGGTAACGGCATAGAAACATTCAGGTTGAAGTTATCTGCTTTTGCCACATTCAGGAACTTATATTTAAGCACGGTTGTATCGCCGGTAGCGTGGTCCACATCTGCTTCCAGTATCCTGGTCATCATATTTTTGGTGTGGGAATAACCAAGAGAAGTGATCAGGAACTGTTTGAAGGTATGGGTCACTTCAAAGTTGTTGGAATACTGCGGCTTCAGGTTAGGATTACCTGCTTCCTTGGTATATCTGTCCAGATAAAACTCAAATGGATTCAGGTCTTCATAGCTGGGGCGCTGAATACGGCGGCTGTAGGTCAGTCCCAGGGTATTGTTCTTGTTCAGATTATACGTTACAGCCGCACTTGGAAACAGGTTGAAATAAGTAGAGTCATTATTTGCTGCCGTCATTTGCTGATCCTTCATGGATTCTGAATGACCAGAGATATGTGTCTGTTCTCCCCGTAATCCCAGCTGCACACCCCATTTGTCAAACTGTTTATTGTAGTTAATATATGCTGCATTGATGTTCTCCTTATATATAAAATGATTGGAGCGGTTTTCATCCATTATCCAGGCGCCGCTTCTCAGGGAATCAAAACGGGCATTGTTGTCAGTTGTCACGAAACTCACTTTGACACCGGCTTCCAGCTTAGCCTGATTTTTCAGCGGATGCGTGTAGTCGATCTTTGCCGTTTTAATTTCAATATTGGAAGGCTGGTTATTGCGGGAAGTATCGCTGCCCAGTATGTTTTTTCCTGCTCCATCACGGGAGAGTGCGAGGATCTCTGAATGTTGTCTGTCTGTATTCCGGGCATAGTCCAGGTCAACATTCAGTTCTTTACCGGTAGAATCCAGCACGCCGCGGTAGTTGAGGTTGTATGCACCTCTCTTCCATTTTGCGCCATCATTGGTGTTGGTATATAAGATAGAATCAACGGTATTGCCGTTACCGATACGGGTGGTAGCGTAGCTGGGAATAGTGCGGTCCCTGGCTGCAAGGTCCACCATCACACCGATGGTATGTCCTTTGGCGACAAAGTAGTCGGCGCCTATTTTACCGGCCTGGTAGTTGGATTGCTGACGCATGGTGTTGGTCTGGTCATACACCCGGAACACACCTTTGTCTGTTAAAGAGCGGTACAAACCCAGATCTTGCTGCTGTTCGCGGTGACTGTAATTATAAGACCCATATATATTGAACTTTTCATTGCGGTGGTTCAGGTTGAGTCCTGCGTTATAGCGGGGCCATACACCATAGGCGCCACCCAGCGTAACATTCCCGTTGGTACCGTAGTTCCTGTTCTTTTTCAGTTTCAGGTTAATGATCCCTGCGTTGCCGGCTGCATCGTACTTGGCGGAAGGATTGGCAATCAGTTCAATCTGTTCAAGATTTGAACTGGGCATGCTTTTCAACAACTCGGCAACGTCCTGGGAGGTCATATTGGTTGGTTTACCATCTATCATGATTACTACCCCACCTTTACCTTTCATAGAGATGTTACCATCTTTATCAACATTGATAGTGGGCGATTTTTCCAGCACTTCCATGGCAGTACCACCGGCGCCGGTGATGCTGTTTTCTACATTTACGATCATTTTATCTGCCCTTTGTTCTATAAAAGGCTTTTGTGCGGTTACCTCTACTCCTTTCAGGTTTTTGGCGGCGGTTTCCAGGGAAATCGCTGGCATCCGTAAGCTGGTGGTGTTTATGTCGAATGTTTTGCTATAGGCTTTGGTCATACCTACTGCCGCAGCGGCTACCAGGTACTTCCCCTGTTTAACGTTTTCAAATTCATATTTACCGCTGATATCAGCTATAGCGCCTTTTACGAGCGATGAGTCTTTTGCTTTCAATAAAGTTACTGTTGCAAATTCTACTGGTTTTGCACCGGCTTGCGTTATTTGTCCAGCCACTTTAGGACCGCTTTGAGCCTGAGACGTGAATGCAGCGCCTAACACACCTATTGTTAATGTAAACGCTTTAAAAGTTGCTTTCATATAAGGGCGGATTTAGATTTTTTTAGTTTTTTAGTTTTTTAGATCAGTCCAGCTTAAAGAACCTTGGTTTCTATACTACAGTAGTAAGTCCACTACAGTAGCTTAACTACTACAGTGTAAAAGTAGGTATTGTGCATTGCATAGTACATAACTTTACATAAACGGTCTGTAGATAGGGATGATTGGTAATTTTGTTAAAAAGACGACTGGGCAGAAAGAATGTTGCAGGGGGAATTGGGGGAGATCAAATAGCGGTATTTATGCAGGATAACCGGCAGAAAATAGGGGTCAAATCGGTTTTTGGGATTTAATTATTTAGAGATGTAGCTATTTTGTTTCCAGAGTTGAAACAAAATAGCTACATCTCTAAATAATTAAATCCCAAAATATTAATTGAGGCTTTCGTCTATGCGGATCATTTTTCTGTGGGTAGTTCTGCGGCGGTGGTAAAGCTGCATCGCATATACAAATAGTACCATAACGGAAGAAACGAGTAGCAGCGACCAGGTGTTGCGCAGCCATAGCAGCAGGTATTCGGGGGAAAGTATGTCACTCACAGTCCATGTTCCGGAGGTTCCGATGGTGGCCAGGTCTGTAATGGGGTTATAATCTGTATACCTGCTACCCGGTTTAAAATGCACATGCTGCATCAGTTCAGGCAACAGTTTCCTGATATTTTCGAGCTGAGAAGCCGCTGCTATGGCATTAAAACACAGGGCGCCCTTCCTGCTAAGGATCCGCATCTCATAGTTGAGCACGGGTTGTTGGTTATTGCTGAAGTGGAGTATCCTCGCCCAGTGCAGGGTATGATCTTTTTTATCGAAATAGGGCGGGAAGGCCCACTGCATGGTGGTAACAACGTCAATATCATTCTCCCGGCGCCAGTCATTCTCTGTTTTTATATCCTCTTTCATCTGCTGCAACAGGTTGGCATAATTAATATGCCTTGCTTCCTTTTCACTCACATAACCGGATGACTCCAGCGAAACTTCGAGGCCCCACACGTCTTTATCCATTGGACCTACACGGGCAGGCAGCAGGAGCCCTACGGAATTCGGGTTTTCCGGATTTCCCCATAGATGTGCTACCAGTAACTTGCTCTGTGCGGCATCCAGGAAACGATAACCAGCAGGCACCTGCAATACCACCCCTTCGCCCAGCACTACCTCGCCCTGTTGGTAAGAGAAAGAGGCACTGATCAAATCGGCAGCATCCAGTTTATCATATTTACTCAAACTGTCTTCCCTGTTGTTGGCTATCATCTGCAGGGGCACTAACAAGCAAACAATCAATAAGCTCCAATAAAACTTATCCATAACTCTGATTAAATGGTCACTGTATTATTATCAGCTTAACAAAAATGGATTAATAATAAGGAGGGTGTTATAAATTAAAACAATGGGGTGTTTTTGACTCTTCTGAAAAATAAAAAAATTATCAATGCCATCCTATAGCACATTATATACATTTTGGTTCCGCAGACAAATGTCATGGAGGATTGTCATCCGGCACCCACCAAGACCTGTAATGACGACACATAACAATCCTGTATACCTGATGGTAATCTCCACATTTTCATTGTTCTCCACTATATATAAGGATATGCTTACAAGATAGAAAAAACTATTTACTTATTCACCCAACTGCAAATTATCCAGGAGATCGGGTAGCTCCTGTTGCAGCAGTTCAAACAATTCCCGTTCTTCTTTTCGTATATGCGCTTCCAGGCTGATGGCCAACTGGTCCATATCATCATCCAGTTGCACACTGTCCACCAGGCCACTGTACATACGGGAAATGCTCCGGTGCTCTGATTGCAGTTCCGCTACCAGGGCATCAATGGTGGCATTTTTACCAATACATTTTTCGAACAGGTATTCTTCTTTCCGGATGTGCGGCACCATTAATTCCTGGAATACTTTTACGATGTATTCAAACCTGGCCTGGGTTTCCAACGGAAAACCCTCATATGCGGCGGCATTTTTCTTAAGATACCGGCATACAAATAAAAGACGCTTATGCTCGTGCGATAAAGGCACTAAAGTTGAGTGGCGTTGCATATAATATTATCAGGAAATAGTGGTTTCGGCTGCCCTTTTTTTACGGCAATACCATATTAATACAATACCGGCTACTACCATCAGGGTAGCAATAATTTCAGCCTGGGTGGGATGAAAACCGAAAATATTGTACTTCGTATTCACTCTTATCTTCTCTATAAAAAATCTTTCAATACCATTCAGGATCAGGTAAATGCCGAAAATAACGCCTGGTGTAGTCACCTTCTTACGGATTGACCACAATACCCCGAACAAAATCAGGCAGGCAATAATCTCATATAACGGTGTGGGGTAAACGCCGATTGGTAATACCCTGCAATATTGCCCATCGCAACCTGGTAAAGGCACGCCTTCTTTAATGACATTGTGGGGATACCCGGAGGCAAAGAACCAGTCGGGCAGAAAGCCCAGTGCGGCCGGTTTTGCGAATGGTGCGTGCGGGATGTGTGCCACATCGCTGTATTGCTGCTGAAAAAAGAAAGCATTTTGTTTTACAACCTGGTCAAATTCTGCCGGGGCCACATTCACCACATGGCCGGTAGTATCTGTAACATAGGCACTGTTGTAAATGCCCCAGTCGCCGTCGCCGGAAAACTGGCAGCCCATTCTGCCGATAGCATAAGCCAGCATGAGCGCAGGCGCAGCACTATCTATCAGTTGTCTGACATTGATCTGTTTTTTGCGGGCATACCTGATGATCACAATGGCAGCTACTATCAGTCCACCATAAAAAGTAAGACCGCTAAAAGACAGCAAAGCCCCGATAGGATCCTGTACAAAGTCGCTCCAGTTTTCGAGGTTGTGGAATACTTTAGCACCGAGCAACCCGGCAACAGCCGCCATAACAATAATGTCCGGCACACGCTGGTGTGGCCATACAGGTACTACTTCTTTCTTAACGGTGGTAATTTTTCTTTTTCTGGCGCTGTTGTATTTGAGGAAAACAAAAAGTGCGGCCAGCAACAGTCCGGCCAGGAAACTACCCTGACTGGAAAGGATGTATCCCTGAAAATCCTGCGAAGCAGTATCCCAGTTTAATACCAGCCCTACAGCTTTCCATCCCAGCAGGAAACCCATCACACCATTTCCTATCAACTCTCCCGTAGTAGCAGGACCGCTCACCACCATCATTTCAGACATTGGCAGCAGCCAGCCCAGTTTTTCCCGGCGCTTTAATTCCAGCGTCAGTATATAAGCGCCGGCCAAAAAAGCGATTGCTACAAAAAAGCCAAAAGTCTGGAAAATTTTCAGGACGGGAATCTCTAAACCTAGCAGATCTCTGAAAGCGTAATATAAATTAGGATACATAGCCAAAAAAAATTGGTGATCTGAGTTTTCCTATGAACAAAGCCGAATTTAATCAAAAGGAAAATCAAACCACCAAAGTACGATGCAATTTTCAATTTCGAAATTTGAATTTCGAAATTTCCATATTTAACAATATTGTTCGAATGCGTCTGCGAGGTTAGCCGCAATCATTTGTGCAGAACGACCTTCAATCATGTGGCGTTCAATGAAATGTACTAATTCACCATTCTTAAATAAAGCAATAGCGGGAGAAGAAGGAGGATAAGGCAACAGATGTGTACGGATCTGGTTTACTGCTTCTCCGTCAAAACCGGCAAAGCTGGTAGTCAGCCTGTCTGGTTTCTTTTCACTGTGAGCTACGGCTAATAATACACCTGGACGCGCAGTACCTGCAGAGCAGCCACATACGGAGTTAATAACTACCAGGGTAGTACCATCTTGCTTCAGCGCGCTTTCTACGCTGGCTGAGGTCAGCAATTCTTCAAAACCTTTGTCTGTTAATTCTGCCTTCATGGGCATTACTAGTTCTGCTGGATACATATCGTTTATAATTTTTTTTGTTTAGCGTTTTCACAAAGTTATACATATAGGAGCAAAAAGTAAAAAAATGCATGATCAAAAAGACTTTTTGACACAACAAATACAATACAAATGACACTTTGTCATAATCTGTAACGTTTTTACTAACAAAATAGCAGTTTTAGCGGCATGGTATCCCATTTGATCTGTACCTGGTACCGAACAAAATTTTATTTCTCACTAAAAATTTATAAAAGCTATGACACTCGTAAAATTTAACCACAGCCCTCTTCCCAAAACATTTAACGGAATCGTTGAAGACATTTTCAATGGCGGATGGAACAAGTATGTAAAAGATGATTTTCTGACCAGCGATTACTTTACCACACACCCACCGGTAAACATCGTGGAAACCAAAGAAGCATTTTTAGTTGACGTAGTAGCACCGGGTTTCTCTAAAGAAGATTTTAAAATCAGTGCAGACGACAAAACCTTAACCATCAGCGCAGAAAAGAAGGTAGAAACTAAAAGCGAAAGCGACAAACAGGTACGCCGTGAATTTAATTTCAAATCCTTTAAACGCTCCTTCAGCATCAGCGATGTGGTAGATGGCAGCAAGATCCAGGCTAAATATGATAATGGCGTCCTGAAAGTAACCTTACCTAAAAAGGAAGACAAACAGGAAGCAGTGAAAGAAATAGTAGTAGAATAAGGACCAGGATTATAGGGAATTAACAAGATGGCCAGGATTGAACTGGGAGAAAAATGCGAATATCTTCGCTAATATCTCCTGGTTCAATCCTGGCCATCTTGTTAAATCCCTATAATCCTGGTCAATTTCACACGAACGTTTAATCTACCTAGTATATTAATACGATAATTTGCCAATCCTAAGCATGCAGCAATGGCAAAGTATTTCAGGCAAGCCTGGTTATTCACAAGATTCATTTATACCAGCTCGGAAAAGGCTGTGATCGGAAACAGTGTACTTCATACGGAAGATACCTATGAACAGGCCCGGATCCGGCTTGTCTTCGATTATATTTTCTTCTATCTCGTGCTATTGATGCCCATCATGTTCATCGCTATGATCAGTCAGAACGAGATAAACATGTTACTGATACCGCTTCTGGCCGTCATCCTGTTCGGCTGCCTGCTCTTGCTGAGAAAGGGAGCTTCCACTAAAAAAGCGGCCAGCGTCGCATCTTTAAGCACCTTGGGCATTCCCATCCTCTCCTCTTTTTTCAACAACCAGGACCTTTCACCCAAGTATGCGGTGATCTGGGCCATGAGCATCCTATTGGCTTATATTGCGGTAAACCTGCGCACTTCGCTTGTATACTGCCTGGTATTAGCCGGCTACCTTTCTGTGGTGGCATATATTAAACTGCACCATATCCACGTGTATGTAAGCCCCGGGCATTCTGCCTTCTTTCAATATGCAGTCAACCCCGTTATCGTGGTATTGTACATGCTGTTACTGATCAGAACACTGGGACAGTACTACCGGAACATCATATCTATGGAGCAAAGACGCACTGCGGCAAAGCACAAACAACATCTTTCGCTGATCAATCAAAATCTGACCAAACAGTTCCTGCTGGTGAAAGGTTTTTCCAGCTCCGGTAGATCGGCTTTTATGAATGGAGAAATGGAGCTGCTGGAAGCCTGTTTTACAGAAATTGAAAAACAATGCGGCACCGCCATCAGCTACCTGGAAGATGCGCAGGAAAACTGACCTACACGTCCGTGTGAGATATAACATTTTTTTACAACTCATTTCATCGATTGTTATTCAATTGGTCCATATTGCCCTTCCGCTGATAAGCGCGCTACTGGTCATCTTGATAAAATGAGTAATAATAAATTGTTGTTCCAACAACTATTTTTGTTAATAGGAGGTTAAAAAAAATTACAACTTTTAGGTCTTACAAATGGCGCGGAGCTACTATATCTTTGTTACACCAAACTTACTCCTATTGTCCTTATGCTGTTGAATATCATCTAACCTATGCCATGATAGGGGTCTCAGTAACATGAACCCCTTTTTTTATTTAGTCATTTAATTATTTAGAGATTTGGTTGTTTAGTTTCAGAAAGGAATTTCCCTTTGTACTAAGCAGCCAAATCTCTAAATAATTAAATGACTAAATAAATTAAGCCCCCCGAAAAATCGGGGGGCTTCCAGTAGGATTACTAACCCATTTTTTTAATAACCCAAAATCTTCAACATGCTCTGAGCTGTTTGCTCCTTTGCGTATAACCAATCTTTCAACTGGCCGTTTTTGTCGTACCCCACGATGACATGCTTGGGCGAAGGTATAAGACAATGCTTGATACCACCATACCCGCTCAGCTGATCCTGGTAAGCGCCTGTATGGAAGAAGCCAATATATAGTGGTTCTCCCGTAGGCTGTTGTTTCGGCAAAAATACCGCGTTTATATGCTCTTCAGATGTATAAAAATCATATCCGTCGCAGGTGAGGCCGCCCAGGTGAACTTCCTGGTATTCCTGATCCCACTTATTAATAGGTAGCATCAGGAACTTCTCCCCGATCCCCCAGGTGTCCGGCAACGTGGTAATGAAAGAGCTATCAATCATATACCAGGATTCCCGGTCATTCTGCATCTTTTCACCTATCACACTATAAATCACTGCACCGCTTTCTCCCACTGTAAAAGAGCCAAATTCTGTGTAAATATTCGGCACAGGTACCTTATTCTTCTTACACATGCTTTTGATATTGGCTACAATTTCATTGACGATGTAATTGTAATCGTAGTCAAAACCCAGGGAGTGCTTAATCGGAAAACCGCCACCCACATTAATACTATCCAGCTCAGGACAAATCTTCTTCAGCTGGCAGTAAAGGTTGATCACCCGGTTAAACTGACTCCAGTAGTAGATATCATCCTTAATCCCCTTGTTCATGAAGAAGTGCAGCATTTTCAGCTCAAACTTCTCATTACCCTTGATCTTATCTACATAATACTCCAGGATATCACGGGGAGGAATACCTAACCGGGAAGTATAAAAATCAAAGCTGGGCTCTTCTTCTGCTGCTACACGCAAACCCAGTTTCACTTTATCCTTTATTCTTATATTCCTTTTATAGTCTTCCAGTTCTTCTTTGTTATCAAGTACCGGTACAACATTCTTAAATCCGCTGTTGATCAGTCGCGCGATGGCCCGGGTATAAGATTTTGTTTTAAAACCATTACAGATAACAAAGGTCTCCTTATTAATCTTCTTACGCTCGTGTAACTTATTGATGATGTCAATATCGTATGCAAAAGACGTCTCTATATGTACACCATGCTTCAACGTTTCCTCCATTATAAAGGAGAAATGCGAGCTTTTGGTGCAATAGCAATAATAATAGTCCCCGTCGTACCTGTTCTTTTTAATGGCATCCTGGAACATCTTTTTTGCTTTGTTGATCTGCATCCCGATTTTAGGAAGGTAGGTCAACTTAAAAGGCGTCCCGTACTTGTCAATCAGCGCCTTAATATCCAAACCGTTAAATTCCAGGTAGTTATCTTTTACTTCAAAGCCCTCCTGGGGAAATTCAAAAGTCTGTTTAACGAGGTCGGTGTAGGTGTTGTTCATTTAAATCTGCAAATGATTTAGTAATAAAATTTAAACTACAGGATAAATGCTCCTTTTCCCTCGCTGGAAACTCCTGGTTTACACACCTACGTCAGTTCTAAACCCAGCAAAATTGGTTGCAAATCTAAATATTTTGTCGATTGCTACAGTAATTTTTTTCCAGAGGTGTTAATTAAAAGTGGGCAAAAACCACTACAAATATACAAACAATTATAAATCAACACATTGAATAAATTTATTTAATGTTTTAATCAACCTTCTTTAATAACGCTTAATGCCTGTTTTCCTTCGCAAAAAAGCGGGTCGAGGATACTTAAGCCGGGAATAAAACCGGCACGCTCCTGAAATACCTGGGTATAACGGGTTGGTTCTGCGGAAATCACGTTTGGTAAAATAGTACCACGCGCATCGGTAACACCAGGCACATCCTTTTGATAACTTTCCGTAAAGGTAACCGGCACCGAAAGGCCGAGCTTGCTGTTTATCCATTCAAAACATGCCATGTTCCAGTCGAGCAAGAAGTCATATTGCTTTTGAAACAACCCTTCAAAGTCGGCTTCATAATATTCAAACCAGGGAGAACGACGATAAGCAGACACGAGCGTTTTCCAATGCAGCGACTGCCATTTTTCTTCATTGCTGATCCGAACATCCTTCATAACCGTGCGCTGATTTTTTCCTCTCGCCAGGGGGACACTTAAAATCATACGGCCATTTGGTCCAGCAACATAACAACGGTTCCTGAAACTCAGCTTCTGGTAGTGTTCATATTTTTCAATCTGTAATATGTCGTGTTTAATTAAAGTTTTATAGAAGTCAATCGGCGGAAAGAACTGAGACTCAATTAGTAATGTTCCTTCCTTTTTGTTCTCTGTCATAATGTCAAAATTTTTACCTGCGGATACAAAAGCAAATCATTCACCTGTGCAGTTGCTTAAGATCAAACACTTAACAATTAACTTTAAGTAACTGGTTAACAGTTCATAGAAAAGTTAATAATATGCTAATAAACTTAGTAGTCGTATGATTACGGCAAAAGACCAGGCTAATGCAAAAATACTAAAGAAATTAGTCGCTTTTTTGATCATTTTTAGCGAACAGAGGAGGAAGTGTAAAGATAACAGAAATTTATAAAGAATGTATTTTTTTATATTTGTTTTATGAGCAATACAAATGTAGTCCGCTCCCATTCCCGATGAGTATCCAACATTTAGAAACAGCAGAACCCCCTTCAATTTATCCAAAACGGTAGTGTTTGCTATCCTCACAAAAAGAAAGATAAACATACACCCCTCTAAAGAGACTGTCATCAAAAAAGTGAATTGTCATCACTCTATGATGGCTTCTTTTTCGGCAACACTTCCCCATTTATTCTCTCAACCGGAGATCTCAAATCAACGCATTACTCCTGCCTCCGGAAATGGGAAGGAGGTTAAAATGATGTTATTTTGCCTTGATCCAAAAACACGGAATTACCCACCCGATACCCCGATTGTCTCCCGGCTACCAATATGCTCCCCTCCGGGAGCAACCTAAGCAAAGACCATTTTAGCCCGTTTTACGCCACTTAAAAGAATGGCGCAGTAGTGTCAGGGTTGGTTAAATGTTTCCTAATAAAGCACCTCGCTTTTGTTAAGTAAAACCTTTGCAGTAGGTTTGGGTTTGAAAAAATCAAATGCCAACTTTCTCATGAAAGCATTCCGTTTATTATTGATAATTTTTGCAACCTGGGGACTCATCAGTTCCTGTGAGAAAATGAAGGATCTGCAATTTGTGCGGGTAGCCGGATTGGAGATGGATGAACTGGGTATGTCCAAAAGTATCGTAAGAATGACCCTGGCATATTACAATCCAAATAACTATAACCTCCAGCTGAAAGACGCCAATTTTGACCTGTTTTTTGATGATACACAGGTAGGCCATTCCATGCAGGACACCATGATCTATATCCCTGCTAAGGACACTTTCTATTTCCCGGTTAGACTCGAGCTAAATATGGCGAATGTGCTGAAAAACGCATTTAGCGCCTTTGCCAATAAAGAGGTGACCATCAAGGCCACCGGTAATTGCAAAGTAGGTAAAGGTGGGGTGTATCTCCCGTTCCCTATCAAATGTGAGACGAAACAGGCCTTAAATTTCTTCTGATAAGCAATAATAAAGGAAGCCGGTTAATTGGAAGAAGGGATTTTGTAAAACGATAAGGGCTGACTTCTCAGCCAGCCCTTCAAATATTTAGTGTTTCTTTTTCTTGTCTTTCTCCATGCCGCCGCCATCTTCAGGTTTCTTGCAGCAGGTAGGCAGTTTGGCGTAAGATTCTTCGTTAGCCGTTACATTATCCGCATCATAACCGGCATTTGCAATACCCGTTTTGATATTTTCAATGTTGGTACGGTCATCCCAGTATTTTACAGTGGTAATATGTTTCTTATAATCCACTTTTACCATCTCCACGCCTTCTTCCTGCGACATATACCGTTCGATACGGTTCTTACAGGACTCACACTGTACTGTTGGCGTACTGATTTTAGCGGTCAGTACCGTTTTCTTTTTCTGTTGTGCCATTGCTATGCCCATACTGGCCACCAACAAAAGCATCACTAATTTTAAGATACGCATAGTATAGATTTTGACACCCGAATATACAAAAAAAGTTATATCCATCAATCACTACCTGCCCCACTGATCCGGCGCACTCCGCCAGGCCTGCAAGGTGGCTATTTCATCAGCAGATACAATCCCTTTCTCTTCAGCCAGGGCAATCATTGCATTGTAATTGCTCAGGGAATAGTAGGGTACCCCCGCCGCTGCAAAGGCTTTCACGGCCACATCAAAGCCATAATTAAAGATAGACACCATGCCCACCACTTCGCCACCGGCTTCCCGGATAGCCTGTACGGCTTCGAGGCTGCTCTTACCGGTAGAAATCAGGTCTTCTACCACCACCACCGGCTGACCGGACTGTAATACACCTTCTATCCGGTTACCCATACCATGTTCTTTTGGTTTGGACCGTACATAAATAAACGGCAGCTTCAGCTGATCCGCTATCAGCGCACCATGCGGAATACCCGCCGTGGCAACGCCAGCAATCACCGCTGCATCCGGAAACGTTTCAAATACGACATTGCACAACTCCGATTTTATGTAGTCACGCACATAAGGAAAAGATAAAATCTTCCTGTTATCGCAATAGATCGGCGATTTCCAGCCGGAAGCCCATGTAAAAGGCTGTGAGGGGCTTAATTTCACCGCCTGCACCTGCAGCAATTTTTCTGCAACTTGTTTTTCGCTTATTGTACTCATACAGGCGCCAAAATTACTATGATTTATTTTGATTAAAACATATTGTTTTCATCAAAGTAATGATCCCCGTTATTACATTTGCAGGCATGCAAGCAAATATAACCATCTACCTGAATGAGCGCCCGCTGATCATCAGTGAAAACACAGGATCAGTACCCCCGGAAATTACTGCTATCGCAAAAATCTATACGAATCCTGATGCAGAGAAAATAGAAAAGATCCTGCAAAAGCTGGAAGAAGGGAAAAAAGAAGCGGTTGTTTTTATTACAGCAGATGTAAAACAGTTATTTAAAAAGATCTCCCTGCATTTTACCGTACTGGTAGCCGCAGGCGGACTAATCACCAACCCTGCCGGAGAAATACTGATTATGTTCCGCAGAGGTAAATGGGACCTCCCCAAAGGAAAACAGGATCCCGGTGAAGACCTGGAAACCTGCGCTGTCCGTGAAGTGGCAGAAGAAACCGGTTTACACAACATTACGCTGCAACATAAGATCACGGAAACCTTTCATTACTACCCCCTGAAAAATAAAAAGGTACTGAAACATACCTACTGGTATCGTATGCAGTTTACCGGCAATGAACTCACCATCCCACAGATAGAGGAAGATATACAGGATATTCAATGGATTAAACCGGAAAATGCGGATAAGTACCTGAAGTACTCTTATGAGAACATCCGGGAAGTATTCAAAGCGGAAAATATTTTGTGACCGGTTACCGTTTCGCCAGGATGGCTACTGTGAGCCTGCTTACGCAAACCAGGCGGTGCTGGTCGTCTGTAATACGGATATCCCACACATGGCTGGTAGCACCAATGTGAAGCGGCTTTGCACAGGCATGTACATAGCCGTTTTTTACACCACGAACGTGGTTGGCATTGATCTCCATTCCTACACAGATCTGTTTTTCAGCATCAATAACCAGTCCTGATGCCATACTACCCACTGTTTCCGCCAGGGCAACAGAAGCGCCACCATGTAATAACCCGTACGGCTGTACGGTTCTGTGATCAACCGGCATCATCATCTTCAGGTAATCAGGCCCAATTTCGGTAAACTCCATTCCCAGGTGTGTAGCCATGGTGGGGCCACCAATTTCATTCAACTGATCGAGGGAAATATTCAATGAGTGCCAGATCGCTTTCATATTAACGGTTTAAAATATTATAGCTTGTGCTTTTTGATGCCTTCCAGCACTGCTTCCGGCAGGAAGGGCTTTACATCTCCCCCATACTTATATATATCCCTTACCAATGTAGAGGCAATACTGGAATACTGGGGTATACATGTCAGGAAAATGGTTTCTATCTCCGGGGCAATGGTGCGGTTCACATCTGCGATAGCCTTTTCATATTCGAAATCGCTCACATAGCGGATACCGCGAAGGATAAAACGGGCATCTATCTTCTTACAAAAATCAATGGTCAATCCCTGGTAAGCACTTACTTCTACCCGTGGATCGTTTTTATAAACCTCCCTGATCCATGCTGTCCGCTCTTCAAGTGTGAACATCGGCGTTTTGCTGCTGTTGGTACCGATACCTATCACGATGCGGTCAAACAGATCCAGTCCACGGCCAATTACATCGGTATGGCCCAGGGTAATGGGATCGAAGGTTCCCGGAAATAAACAGATCCTCATGGAAGTTTATTGGTTTAGTAATTTATTGATCAGCGTTTCAATTCTTCCCTGTTAATAAAGATAGTGAATACTGTGCCGCCATAACTCCGTTCCGAACGGAAATAAGATGCTTCCCTGAAATCGTGCTGCCGTGTATGTTCCAGCACCAGCCATCCTTCGGGGTTTAGCAGTTGTTGTGTGAAAATAATGCCGGGCAACTGATGCAGCGTATCCATTCCGTATGGCGGGTCTGCAAAGATAAAATCAAATTTCTCCGTACACTGTTGCAGGTATTTAAAGACGTCCATCTTCACGATTTTCAGGGTGCTGATGTCCAGCAACTTCGCTGTTTTGCTGATAAATTCCGCCATAGCAGGATCTTTTTCAACAATGGTCAGGTTTGTAGCCCCCCTGGAAGCCAGTTCGTAGGTGATACTGCCGGTGCCGCCAAAAATATCCAGTGCTTTTAATGATGGTATGTCCAGGTTGTTCTCAATAATATTAAACAATCCCCCTTTTGCAATATCTGTAGTTGGCCTGGTATTAGGCATTTTTGCAGGTGGTTGAATCTTTCTGCCCCCACTCTCTCCTCCGATTATACGCATAACGCTAACGCATACAAATTGTGAAAATAATAACCCGGTATTTCCTGCATCTTGGTAATATAGCTGAAACCCGGTAGTCTTTGTATCCATTCCAGCTGCGGAATAAATTTATACATTTCCTGGTATACCCCGGAATCTGTACCGATGGCGCCGCCCAGTTTTACCTTTACGCGTTGCTCGTCCAGCCCCAGTTGCCGCAAGGTATTCACCAGCAGGTATACCATATCAAGTCCGCCTTCATATTCATGTTGCTGCTGAATCAACAATTTACCCCCCTTGTATACGGTGATGGTAACGCTGTGTTTTTGTACTTCCAGGAAAGCAATTCCTTCTTCGCTGTTGAAATCAAAATCCAGTGGATATGATTGCAGCAAAGCCGAGTTGGCATGAATGGCCAGGTCAGTCGAAAACTCTTTCCGTAAAAATCCCAGCAGGTCTTTGTCTACGCTGTAAATGTTCACCATCGGCAATGCAGGGATCAGATCAGACAGCACTGCTTCCTGGATCTTTTCAGGCTGTACCACGTGCAGGTAGTCCTTCTTCAGGGAAGGCAGGTAGTAGAGCTGCGGCACCAATACACCGGTGCCGGTATCAAATGCCAGCAGGATAGATTTAAAGGCGGTAAACAGCAGCTTGTCCATATCAAACACCTCTTCAATCATTTCCAGGTCGGCTATAGCCAGCTTCTGTGCCTGAAAATGATACGACTTCAATGCCAGAAATTTTTTGGCAACCGGTTCATACACTACATAACTGAAGGTACCGCTTCCTACCAGCACCAATAAATGGCAGGCTGTCAGATCCGTCTCCAGTAAGGTTTCATCATCTACTGTAAACGCGGGATGGATGTTGTAAGCCACAGGCAATGTTTAACATTTCAAATGAATTACAATAATAACCTTTTTAGTTTATTGGTAAGGCTGTTTTGTTGTTTTATATAAGGCAGATGATAAACATATAACTATATCTTTGTTTTTTATGACCAACAGATAAGCACTTCATGCAACTGGAAGCAACAAACCGGCAGATCTTTAAATTAGCTGCACCTATATGCCTGGCACTGATCATACCCCAGTTCAACCATATGACCAACACCGCTTTCCTGGGGCGTTTGGGCGAACTGGAACTCGCAGCCAATGGCATCGCCGGCATCTATTACCTGGTCATGTACATGATTGCCTACGGATTGAATAACGGCTTACAGGTACTGATAGCCAGGCGCGCAGGGCAACAACAGCTTGCCGGCATCGGACAGCTTTTTTCCAACGGCCTGCAGGTAGGTATCGTTTTTACGCTGTTGGGGATCCTGCTTACCCTCCTGGTAGCTCCCTGGTTCTTTTCCAAAAGTTTACATAACCACGAGATTTATGAAGCGGCTGTTTCGTTTATCCGTATCCGTATATGGGGGCTGCCTTTCCTTATGATACTGAGCATGACCAATGCATTTTATATTGGGAGCGGTCATTCCAAAGTACTGGCGATCACCTCTCTCTGCCAGGAAGTGGTTAACATCTTTTTTGATTACACCCTTATCTTCGGCAAACTGGGATTTGCGCCCATGGGGCTCAACGGCGCCGCTGTAGCCTCTATCATCGCAGAGGTAACCGGTTGCTCGGTAGCTTTCAGCATTCTCTTTATCAACCGTTATCACCTCAAATACAGTCTTTTTAGTTTCTGGCGCCCAAGTTGGGATGTAATCAAAAACATACTGAATGTATCGGCGCCACTGATTATACAGTTCTTATTCAGTATCGGTAGCTGGTTTGTCTTCTTTATTTTTATAGAACACCTGGGAGAGCGCCCGCTGGCTATATCCAATATGTTGCGGAGCATCTTCGGTTTCTTTGGCATCTTCACCTGGGCGCTGGCAGCGGCTTGCAATACCATGGTCAGTAATCTCATCGGACAGGGGCGGCAGGACCAGGTTTTTACTATCATTAAAAAGATTTCGCTGATCAGTGTTGCCTGCGCTACGTTTGTATGTGTGCTGGTAAACATCTTTCCTTACACCTTATTACATATCTACACCAGCGATGCTACATTAATCGAAGCGGCAATTCCATCCATCCGTGTTATTACACTGAGCACCATCCTGATGGCTATTGCAGCTGTTGTACTGAGTGGTGTAACAGGTACGGGCAATACACGCATGAACCTACTTACGGAATGCACGGCGGTGGTGGGATATTTGATTTATTGTGATGTAGTGGTAGAGCGGATGCGCAGTCCCCTTCACCTGGCGTGGGGAGCCGATTTTATTTACTGGATCCTCATTTTTAGTATGAGCGCCCTGTATCTGAGAAGCGGGAAATGGAAAGGAAAGGTTATCTAGTTCATCATTCTAGTTACTGCAAATCGTCCAGCATCTTTTTACAATCTGCTTTGATACTGGCGTCGTCCTGGTAAATATTACGGAGTGTCAGTGCTTTTTTGAGTACTTCAATTGCTTTCTCCTGTTGGTCGTTTTCTTTGTAGGACCTGGCCAGTTCATAATAGTTGAGGATAAAGCCAGGGTCGAGCTGCCGGCATTTTTCGTAGTTGTTGATGGCTTCTTGCAGGGAGCCTTCGGGGAGGCCACCGAAAAGCATTTTGGCAGCACCGCGTTCAAAGGCATTGAGGTTGGCTACTTCAAAGTTCCATTTCCCCAGTACATGGTATGCCTGTGCTAAAGCGGGATTGAATTTAATAGCCAGTTCCGCATACTTCTTCACTTCTTTGGATGCAGCTACTTTATCCTTTGCGCCGGATATCAGTGCCATACGGCCCATCGCTACTGCCATGGCATTGTTGGCATCCGCGTTATTGGGATCTACCTTTAATGCTTGTTGGGCATAGCTTTTAGCCTGATTAAAATAATTTGTTTTATCGTCTTTGCTTTTCTGCCGGTTGCCGATGCGGGAACAGAGCTGGCTGGCCTGTGTTAAAGCCCTGATATCGTCGGGTTGTATTTTCAGGATTTCCTTATCTTTTTCAAAGGCATCCGGTTCTTTCATCTGCAATTCCAGTTGCTTCGCCTGTTCCACCATTTCGTCCACACTTTGTGCCTTTGCAATAAAGACAGCAAACACCAGGAAAGTAACTGCCATGATCCGTTTAAACATAGGAATGGTTTTTACAGCGTGAGAATTTGTTGATTAACTTATAGATATAAATCTACGAAAATTACAAATTAAAAACACCCCCTGCCATTCAAAATTGCTTTGACATCAATATTCTTTCTCCAGCGACACCATTGAATTGCGGATGCTGGCGCCCATTGGCGGATTCATTTTGCGGAGGGTAACAGTGCTTTGCTGTATAGCGGGATACCTTTCTTTCAGAAGGTCTGACAATGCATATACCACTTCTTCCAGCAGCGGCTTAGGTACGGCCATCACTGCTTTTGCAATTTCATAAAGTCCCTGATAATTAACAGTTTCCGAAAGATCATCCACCGGCACGGTGCCGGGTATACGAACAGCAATGTCCAGGATAAAATCATTACCGATAATGGTTTCTTCCGGGAAATAACCGTGATAAGCATGAAAGGAAGCCTGTTCCAGGGCAATAGTCAGCATAAAGTATTTTCGGATTTACGAATTTTGAGATTTTGGAATTTTGTTTGAGGAAATAAAATATTCAAATAGTTAAATCTCAAAATTCCAAAATCCCAAAATAATTATTGTTGGTGCTCTTTTGCCGAAAGATATCTTTCCGCATCCAGGGCGGCCATACAACCGCTACCGGCGGCAGTTACAGCCTGGCGGTATATTTTATCCTGTACATCACCGCAGGCAAATACACCTTCGATGCTGGTACGGCTGGTACCAGGTACGGTGACGATATACTCCTGCTCATCGAGGGTAAGATAATCTTTGAAGATGCCGGAATTAGGTTGGTGACCGATAGCCACAAAGAATGCGCTGACAGGAACATCTTTCTTTTCCTGGGTTTTATTATTGTAGATTCTTACGCCTTCTACTTTTTTATCGCCGAGTACTTCATCTGTTTCCGAGTTCCAGTAAACGATGATGTTGGAAGTTTTCAATACACGGTCCTGCATTACTTTGGAAGCACGCATTTCATGTTTACGCACCAGCATATGTACGGTGCTGCACATTTTAGACAGGTACAGAGCTTCTTCGGCAGCGGTATCACCGGCGCCTACGATAGCTACTTCTTTACCACGGAAGAAAAATCCGTCACAAACGGCGCAGGCAGAAACGCCGCTACCATTGAGGCGTTGTTCGGAAGGAATGCCTAACCATTTGGCAGAAGCACCTGTAGCAATGATGATAGCGTCGGCGGTAATTTCTTTTTCTTCATCAATGGTCACTTTATAAGGTTGTTTGCTAAAATCTACGGAACTGGCCATACCATAGCGGATATCAGCACCCATGCGGGTAGCTTGTTTTTCAAAGTCTACCATCATTTCAGGGCCCTGGATACCTTCGGGGTAGCCGGGATAATTTTCTACTTCTGTAGTGATGGTGAGTTGTCCGCCGGGTTGGATGCCCTGGTATAATACTGGTTTAAGGTTGGCTCTGGCAGCATATATAGCAGCGGTATAACCGGCAGGGCCGGAACCGATGATCAGTAAATGTACATGTTCTTGTTGCTTGTTTTCCATACTTGTTAGCTCTATAATTATTTGCTGATAATAATTGTTCTGTAGGTTACAGCATATCCACCCCAGTAGCCCAGTGCTCCGGGAACATTCCCCAATATCTTTATGGGAGATGCGAAAGGATTGCCATTACTGTTATAAGCAAAATCGATGGTACGCCAGAAATCATAGGTGGCTTTATCAATATTACTAAACTTCAGCGTAACCGTGTCTCCTCTGTTAAAATAGCCGACAGACTCCAGGTCAATTGGTTTGTTTCTGTCTACGCCGGCGTCTACAGGAATTTCAAATGTTGTGCCGTTCACTATCTGGTCATCTACAACGGAGTTCAGACCGGGTAAAAACAGCTCACTATTTCGCCTGGTCAGGTAGCGGGCGTAGTTGCCTGGTTCCGGCGAATCCGTTATCCGCACCCATAAGCGGGCTTTATTGGTATCGCTTTTCACCTTCACCCGTTGCGCCCACATAGAATCCAGTTTGAGTGCCACCAACGGAATGGTTGTCATACTTTCATATGACTTATTGTCAGCATTGATATTCAGTTTATACTTTAGTCCTGCTTTTCCCCTGAAGGCGTTGGCCATTTGTGAGGTGTCTGGCAGATAAACATACAGTTTTGCGCCGTTGATATTGATCACCTGTTCTTTGAGTGCCATTGTTCTGTTGCCGTCGGATACGGAGACGGTGGCACCGTGTACAAATGAGTTGAGTAATACAGCAGGATCTATTTTCGAAAAATAATCAAGGCTGTGGCTGAGTACCACAAAGGGAAACGCGTCGTTTTCAAACTGTCCTTCCACAACGAGTTGCGGCTCCTGCTGTTGCAGGTTGACGCTGATATCTTTTTCGCAGGCGGAAAAGAAGATCACAATAATCAGTATGAAAGGAAAGCTTCGCATGGCCCTGCAAAAATACGGGGTGTTTATTAAATAAGAACACCGGCAATGTATTACAAAGCCGGTGTTTTAAAGAGGATATATAGATTTCCGTATTATTTGATAGCAGGATTCCGGGACCTAAAGACCAGTATCGCGGATCAAAACCGGAAATTAATTACCCGAGATAGGATTTCAATGCGCCACTATAGCGGGCTTTCTGAAGCCTTTTGATAGCGCGTTCCTTGATTTGCCTGATTCTTTCTTTGGTCAGATCGTATTTCTGCCCAATTTGTTCGATTGTTGCTCCATTTTCACCATCCAGACCAAAATAAGCATTCACTATTTCTGCTTCGCGAGGGCTGAGTGATTTCAACACCCGGCGTATTTCTTCACGAAGTGAATCTCTCATAACATCATCGTCGGTAATATCTCCACCTTCGAGCAAATCCCCCATAGCAACGTCTTCTGCTTCGTGCACGGGTGCATCCAGAGACATGTGGCGGGTATTGCTTTGGAAAATATTGTTTATTTCCGATTCAGACATCTCCAGGATTTCTGCGAGTTCCTCGGTAGAAGGTTCACGCTCGTTTTCCTGTTCAAATGCCATGTAAGCTTTGTTAGCTTTATTATAAGTGCCAATTTTGTTTTGCGGAAGACGAACAAGACGACCCTGTTCAGCTAACGCCTGCAAAATGGACTGGCGAATCCACCATACAGCATAAGAAATAAATTTGAAACCTTTAGTTTCATCGAAACGTTGTGCCGCCTTGATCAAGCCAAGATTACCCTCGTTAATAAGGTCACTGAGGCTGAGCCCCTGGTGCTGATACTGCTTCGCAACTGAAACAACGAAACGTAAGTTTCCTGTAGTCAATCTTTCAAGAGCCTTCTGATCGCCCATTTTAATGCGTTGCGCCAAAACGGTCTCTTCCTCAGGTGTTAACAAAGGGATCTTCGAGATTTCCTGCAGGTACTTTTCTACCGCCTGCGAATCACGATTGGTGATCTGGGTGGCAATTTTAAGTTGCCTCATATGAAAAATTGTATTGGTTTATAAATTAAATAACAGCGAAAGAATTATTTTGTTTGCAATTTGAAAATTAATTAACTTACAAAGTTTCCCGCGCTTTTATTCTTTTGTTTAAAATAGCCTGCAAAGATCGTGCTAACCAATCATTCTACCAAATCCTTCTTCATTTGTCAGGTTCTAACAAAGTACAGTATTATAACGAAATTTTATAGTGCCTTAGTCCCTGTTAGGACATGCTTTATGCAAATTTTAACAATTGATAAATAATCATTATTAAATTAGCATCTTAACTAATTTATCATCAAAGCCATTGCAAATTTTTCAATAATATGATTGACTTTCGTAGCGACACTTTTACTCGTCCCGGTCCTGGAATGCTACAGGCCATGTTGCAGGCGGAAACCGGAGACGATGTATTCGGTGAAGATCCCAGCATCAATAAATTGGAAGCCATGATGGCAGCATACTTTGGCAAAGAGGCAGCCCTTTACTGCCCTTCCGGCACAATGAGTAACCAGGTTGCCATTAAAGTACATACGATACCAGGGGATGAAGTGGTTTGCAGTAATCTTGCACATGTATATATTTATGAAGGTGGCGGCATTGCTTTTAATTCCGGCGCACAGGTACACGCCATCCATGGCGACAGGGGCATGATCAACGCTGCACAGGTAACCGCAGCCATCAACCCCGATGATGTACACAAAGCACGCACCAGCCTCGTATGCCTTGAAAATACTTCCAACCGCGGTGGCGGATGCTGTTACAACTGGGACGAAATACTCCTGATCCAGGCAGTATGCCGTGAACACGGACTGGCACTACATCTCGACGGCGCCCGCCTGTTCAACGCACTGGTAGCCACCGGACAAGATCCCAAAACATACGGACAGGTATTTGACAGTATTTCTGTGTGTCTTAATAAAGGAATGGGCTGTCCCATGGGTTCCGTACTGATGGGCAGTAAATCATTTATAAAATCCGCCAGGGGTATCCGCAAAAAGTTCGGCGGCGGATTAAGGCAAGCCGGCTACATGGCTGCCACCGGTATCTATGCCATGGAAAATAATATCCAGCGCCTCGAAGAAGATCACCTGCACGCCAAACAAATAGCACAGGCACTGCTGGAAAAAAGCTTCACCGGCCATATGCTGCCGGTAGAAACAAACATCCTCATCTTTGAAGTAACCGGCAACTGGACACCCAAACTGCTCACTGACTATCTCAAAAAAGAAGACATCCTCGTTACCGCCATCTCCCCAACACAAGTCCGGATGGTAACCCATCTCGATATCACACCGGAAATGGTAGAAAAAACATGTGAGGTCATTGCGGCAATGGGATAAATATTTTGGGATTTTTTGATTTACTTATTTAAATAAGTAAATCAAAAAATCCCAAAATATTATCTAGTCCGCCAGGTTATAATACTTCCTTACGGCTTCGTAATCGTTATAATCTACAGGAGGTGCAGCCTGACGGGCAGCAGGGGTTCCTGCTATGATCACATATTTATATTGATAGTCAGGAATAACTGCATCAGACACATTAACAAAAGTAGCCGCAGCATCTGTTTTCACAAACATATAATAGATCCGCAGCTTCCCTGCTTCATAATTATATTTGAAACTGGTAAGATACCCTGTTGTAAACTGTCCGATATCAAATGGCAGCGATGCCCAAACGGTGCTCGTTGTACCCAGACTTACCGGCGTTTTTAAATATACCAGCACCGTACCGTTGTTAAAGATATCCGCGGTTATTCCCGGAATATTCCTGGTGGCAGCCCTTGCGTTAATTCCTAGTGCACCACCTCCCCCGGTAGAAATCGTCCAGTAATCAGCTACATAATCCGTATTCACCAGTGTAAAAGTACCTGATACTACATTCGCATTACCCGGAGGGCCTTGTGGACCGGCCGGACCTTGCGGACCACGCAGATTCAGCGCAACACCCCATCCGGATGCCGTTTTGGGGCCATAAAAATCATAATTGGTTTTATTCAGGTAATAATCACCCACTTTGCCGGTACCGGCTGCCGGAACGGTAGCACCACTCAGGATAGTAGCACCCGCTGCACCGGTTGCACCCGTGGCGCCATTGGTACCGTTAGTGCCATTAGTACCATTAGTCCCATTAGCGCCTTTCAAAGACACCGGTGTTCCCCAGCCAGCTGTTACTTTAGGCCCGTAAAGATCACTGTTCGTTTTATTCAGATAGAAATCGCCCACTTTGCCGAGATTTGCAGCCGGTGCGCCAGCCCCGCTTAATATCACACTGCCATTAGCGCCGGCGGGTCCAACAGGCCCCTGTACACCGGCAGCCCCTTGGGCTCCCTGTGCACCAGCAGGTCCCGGATCACCTTTTTTGGCACAACCGGAAATTATAAATAGAAATGGAAGAAACACAATGATGGCTTGTTTCAATGGATGCATACGCACTTTGGGATAGACTCTTCTCATGGTATTTGGTAGTTAATGAATAATTTTCAAATGCTATTTGAGGCAAAATATAGTAAGTACTACCGGAAGGGCTTTCCATGGAATGATATCTGGCAGCAAATAATTATTATCTGGTATTTTTTGCCGGATAACTGTTTATCCAGCTTTACAGCAACTATTCTTGTCCTTTAAATTTCCATCTATGCCTAATCTCCGTTATTTTTGCAGACTTATATTATTATGAATAGCATGGAACTTTCGAAAAACTACCTACCTGCAACGGTTGAAGAAAAATGGTACAAGCATTGGATGGACAATGGTTATTTCCGTTCTGAACCGGATGGCCGCCCACCTTTTACAGTGGTTATTCCCCCGCCAAATGTTACCGGTGTATTACATCTGGGCCATACGCTCAATGAAACTGTTCAGGACATATTGGTGCGCCGCGCCCGCATGAGCGGATTCAACGCCTGCTGGGTACCGGGCTCCGATCACGCCTCCATTGCTACTGAAGCGAAAGTGGTAGATATGCTGAAAAGGGAAAAAGGTATTGAGAAATCATCCCTCTCCCGTGAAGAGTTCCTGAAATATGCTTTTGAATGGAAAGATAAATATGGTGGCATTATCTATCACCAGATCAAAAAACTCGGCTGCTCCTGCGATTGGGACCGGGTTACCTTCACCATGGATGACCACTATTACCAGGCTGTCATCAAAGTATTTATCGATCTGTATAATAAAGGACTGATTTATCGCGGCGCCCGCATGATCAACTGGGACCCCAAGGCTAAAACAGCCCTGAGCGATGAGGAAGTGGAATACAAAGACCTGCAGGGTAAACTGTATCATGTAAAGTATGCGGTTACTGACAGTGAAGGCAAAGCTACCGGTGAGTTCATCACCATTGCCACCCAACGCCCCGAAACGATCATGGGCGATACTGCCATCTGCGTAAATCCTGAAGATGAAAGATATGCGCACCTGAAAGGACACTATGCCATCGTACCACTGGTAAACCGCCGCGTACCGGTCATATTTGATACCTATGTAGATAAGGAGTTTGGTACCGGCGCCCTGAAAGTAACACCGGCGCATGATATCAATGACTACAACCTGGGGCTGAAACATAACCTGGAAATAGTAGACACGCTCAACGATGATGGTACGCTCAGTGCCGCCGCCATTATATTTGTGGGTGAAGACCGCTTTACCGCACGTAAGAAAGTAATAGCTGCCCTGGCAGCTGCAGATCTGCTGGTAAAAGAGCAGGAATATACTACCCGCCTGGGTTACAGTCAACGTAACCCCGACACTGTGGTAGAACCGCGCATCTCTACCCAATGGTTCGTGAAGATGGCCGACATGGCGAAACCCGCACTGGACGCAGTGATGGAAGGTGATGTAAAAATACATCCCGGCGACCGCTTCCTGGCCACCTACAAATACTGGATGGAGAATGTAAAGGACTGGTGTATCTCCCGTCAACTTTGGTGGGGACAACAAATACCTGCATGGTATACCCCTGACGGCTCCTTTGAAGTAGCTGCCACCGCTGCTGAAGCGGTACAGCAGTTTGCAAAAAGGAACATTATCATTACTACGGCCGAACTAATACAGGATGAAGATTGCCTGGACACCTGGTTTTCTTCCTGGCTGTGGCCCATGGAAGTGTTCAACGGCATCTCCAGTCCCGGCAATAAAGACATCAATTACTACTACCCTACCTCTGTACTCGTAACAGGACAGGATATCATTTTCTTCTGGGTGGCCCGCATGATCATGGCCGGCCTGGAATTTAAAGAAGTGAAACCTTTCAGCGACGTGTATTTCACCGGTATGGTGCGTGATAAACAAGGCCGCAAGATGAGCAAGCAGCTGGGCAATTCCCCCGATCTGCTGGAACTGATCCACAGCTTTGGCGCTGACGCCGTACGCTTTGGTATCATGATCTCCTCTCCTGCCGGCAACGATCTGTTATATGATGATGCCAGCTGTGAGCAGGGCCGTAACTTCTGTAATAAAATATGGAATGCCCTGAAACTGCTGAAGATGTGGGAACAGCGCCAGTCGGCAGATACAGCCGATGTTGCTGCAACAGATTTTGCAGTAAGATGGTTTGAAAGCAGGCTGCAGGAAGTACAGACAGAAGTAGCAGCATTACACAAAGACTTCCGCCTGAGTGAAGGGCTGAAAGCTATCTACAGCCTTATATGGGATGATTTCTGCAGCTGGTACCTGGAGTGGGTGAAACCTGGTTTTGAACAACCCATACCAGCAGCTGTATACCATAAAACAATCGGGTTCTTTGAACAACTGATGCAGCTGTTGCATCCGTATATGCCTTTTATTACAGAAGAAATATACCAGCAACTGAAAGTACGTACAGCTGATGATATCCTGATGATCAAGCAATTCAGCAGCCCGGCAGCACCGGTACATGCTACCCTGCTGGAAGGTACGCTGGCAAAGGAAGTGATCAGCAGCATCCGTGATGCACGCAACAAAAATCAGATCAAACCAAAAGATCCGATTGTACTGCATATAGAAACCAAACACGATAATGCTTTCAAACAAATTGAAGGCATGATTGCCAAACAGGTGAATGCAACAGCTGTAAACTATGTACAGGAGCCGGTTCCAGGCTGTATCACCCTGGTGATACAGAAAGATAAATTTTACCTGGGTACCGAAACCGTACTGGATACAGCGGCACAAAAAGAAAGCCTGTTAAAGGATCTTGCCTATCAGCAAGGCTTCCTGAAGTCGGTAGAAAATAAATTGGCCAACGAGCGTTTTGTACAAAATGCCAAACCGGAAGTAGTAGAAGCAGAACGACAGAAGAGGGCAGATGCAGAAGCAAAGATCCTCGTGATATCGGAAAGTTTAAAATCATTATAATTTTTTCAACCGCCCGGTCGTTACTATACCGGGCGGTTTTTTTCCCGGTAACTATCATGCAGAAACACCTGTTAATTTATCTTTTCTTTTTTGGGACAGCCATTTCGCCGGTATTGGCACAATCCGGCAAAAAGAGCACGCCACCGGTAAAAGCCCAGGCAACCGATAAAAGACCCATGAAGCTGCGCAGCAGCTGGGGCCTCTTTCTCAGCGATACCCTTCCTAAAAGCGAGGTGATCAAACTGCTGGATTCTACATTGGCAGTACGCGACGAAAAAAATATCACTTACCCGGTGATATCTTTTGCTTTCACCTATGAACAGCATCAGCCTTACCTGAATGACACCACCGGCCAACCAGGTGTCTATAAAGATTTTACCGGAGATAATTTTAAATCGCCCGGCCTCTCCCCCTTATGGAGTAACCGTTTGAAAGAAACCATACAAACAGGCGATATACTTTACTTTGATGAAATTATCATCCGGTATACCGGAGATAAGCTCTACAAAGCGCCCCCGCTCAAAATAGCAGTCAAATAATTTTAGTAGTTGAATAATTGCTGGATCGGAATGATAAAGTCTACCCGGTTTTGCGCATTATCTACCGGATCTCTGTCAAATAGATGGCTGAAACGCATGCCAAAGGTGAATGGCAACGTATTTCCTATCCTGGTATCGAAGAACAATTCCGTACCGGCGGAAGCATAGCGGTTATCCCTGTTTACCGTAAAGTCATGCGCTACACTATAATCATAAAACAGGTTGGCCCTGATACGACTGAAGTATAACAATTGTGCGAAGCCCCAGTCAGGATACGCCAGTGGTAAATGGTAGTTGGCAGCCAGCTTGTAAATACGGTTATAAAAAGGTGTATTATACCCTCTCGCATATACGAAATTGTCGGTGAAGCTGTAATTAAACAGCTTATCCTTTTCCTGGTAAGCCGCCTGTAATACCAGGCTATGGTTTGGCCACAGCCCCGGCAGGTACTGATCCAGTCTTCCGTAAAACTGTTCTGCATAAGGGTTCCCAAGGGAATGATTATACTGCAAGGCCAGGTACTGACCAAAATGCGTAAAGATGTGTTGCTTTGCTTTGATTCGCTGGTTGCTGAAAATGATCCTGTTGCTGAGGTATTGCAGGTCGTTGTTAACAAATTTAAAGTTCCCGTTCGGATACCGGTGCAGCAGATTATAATTAGTTCCAAATGTAAGCCCACGGCTATATAGCCCGGAAGACAAGTTCAATGGAATACTATAGCCGATATGCCATGCCAGCTCGTTCCAGTAAATACGTGCAGAGTCTTTGATCAGCGCATTCCTGTTTATCGTATAGTCCACACCGGTAGTGAGGTATGGAAACCAGCCACCGAATGTAAAAGACGCATTCAGGTCAGAACTTCCCTCATTGTTGTTGTACGTATAGCCGATACTGGTAGACGTTGTATTCAGAATATTTTCTCCGATAAGCGAGATGCCATAATCCGGGTCATTAAAGGAAGGCACCCAACTGTGGAAGTTAAACGGCCGGGTAAACTGTGCGTACTTCTTTACAGGCAGCGAATCCTGTGATACTTTGCCCAGGATGTTGCCGCCATCAGCTTCCTGTGGCTGCAACCATGCGCTGTGAGCCGGTTTATCAACAGTTACCTGCTGCCAGCCGATAGGATGCAGTGCTGCATGATACAGCTTATATCCTTTAATGGTAAACTCGCTGAAAACGAGGCTGTCACGCTGCGGGTCCACTGCCATGTGCAGGGCACTGTTGCCGCGGTCTGTTACCTCATAGGTTTTTCCGTCAGCTAACGTGATCGCATATACGTTATTAACATCTTTATAACCGGATGTAAAATAAACAGTGTCTCCACTCACAGCCGGTGTACCCAGCACGGTAAAGCTGAAAGGTGTGAGGGTGGCCGTTTCACCGGTTGTCAGGGATTGTTTGATCATTGCCATCTCACCCTGTTGGTTGCGGACGGCGCTGATAATAAACTGATCGTCCGCAGTAAAGCGCGGATAGGTATAATACCAGTTCTCCGGGTTGGGTAATACTTTTTCTATCTTCCCGGTTGCGGTGTTGATCAGTTGCAGACTATACTGCAAATCCGGTGTGGTAGCCGCTACGATCACCTGTTGCCCGTTGCTGCTGATATCAGGAGAAAAGAATTTTCCCCGTGGCGACACTGTTTTCGTAGTGCCGGTAGCGTTATCAAAAACGCGGATGACGGAAAAATCTTTCCAGCTCCAGCGCACATCAAAGCGTGCTGCCGCCCATACTACGCGGCCATTTTTATAGCTGAAGAAGTCGTCGTAAACAATGCCGGGTCTGACCAGCAATTCTTCCCGGCCGTTTGCATGCAACCGGAAAATACCGGGTACTTTATTATAGGCATCTTTCAACACAATCCATTCATTTTCACCGGCGGCGTATACATATTTATAGTTGGTCACGGGTCTGGCAACAGCCGTCAAAGGCACTGCCGGCGTGGTATCCGACCGGGATGCGTATTTATTCCACAACGGCTGGTATTCCTGCAACATGGCCTGATAAAAGGCGGTTACATTTTTACCCGTTCTTTTTTTCAGGCTTTGGGAGAAAGGATAAAAAATGCCGCGGTAACGGACTGCATCGCTGGTTACATCTTTCCAGAAATCATTGCCAAAATGTGTGCGGCCATAAGTAGTCATCAGGTAGCCCAGCGGATAATGATCCGGGATAAAATCAATGTAGGAACCGTTCCGGATTTTCATATAGCCGTACTGTTTACCTGCCAGTGATAGTCCGCGGAAGCCATCAAAAAATGCCGGGAGCCTGCCCCTGCCCTGCGGACTGAAGATCGTTTCGTTTATAACGGCATCTCCTTCCCAGAACCAGTTAGGTACTGCAATGTTGGTGACGGCTGCCTGTCCCAGCTCTCCACCGAGATAGGAAAACACTTTTGACACGCCCTGCCGGAAGTTCATGTTCTGCAATACATGGCGGTATTCATGCAGCGATAATTGCTCTATCCAGTTAAGCGAGCCAAGATCGTAGGAAGAAGGAGAAGGAGTAAGATAAAATTCCGACCGGAAAGGGCCTAACTGTACGTAGCCATTGGATTGCATGGTTTGATTCTGCAATACAATGTTTACTTTTTTTTCAAGATTACCAATAGAAGCGCGGGTATAACGATTCAGGTATCCTACAATATTAGCCACCCGCTCACCCTGTAAGGTCATCCCTTTGGGGAAGATCACCCGAACGGTATCTGTGTTTATCTGTTGCCATTTCAGCGAAGGCGGGTTTCCACCAAATTGCTGTGCTGACAAGAAAAAAGGTGACAACAGGAGGAACCCGAGAAGAAAACGCATAAAAAGGATTACGGATTACAAATTGCGAATCGAAGTGTATAGCAACGAAAATATAGTTCTTTCTTTATATAATCATATTTAAAATCTCCCTCACAACACCGTCATCCGTCATGTCTACATCAGCATTCACTCAGGCTGATAGGGATATTCACTGCCAGTCCGCCATCGGAGGTTTCCTTGTATTTTGAATTCATATCCAGAGCTGTTTCCCACATCGTTTTCACCACAGCATCCAATGAAACTTTTGCCAGTTCCGGATTGCTTTGCAATGCCAGCTGCGAGGCCGTGATAGCCTTGATGGCACCCATTGTATTCCTTTCTATGCAGGGGATCTGTACCAGTCCGCCTATAGGATCGCAGGTAAGACCCAGGTGATGTTCCATGGCTATTTCTGCTGCCATGAGTACCTGGCGTTGTGAGCCACCCAGGCATTCTGTCAAGGCGGCAGCAGCCATCGCGGAAGACACTCCTATTTCAGCCTGACAGCCGCCCATGGCGGCAGAGATAGTGGAACGTTTTTTGAAAATGCTGCCTATTTCTGAAGCCGTCAGGAGGAATTGCAGGATCTTGTCTTCCTCAAATCCATCGCAGAAAGCAATGAAGTATTGTAATACGGCGGGTATTACGCCGGCAGCACCGTTAGTTGGTGCAGTCACTACACGTCCGAAGGAGGCGTTTTCTTCATTAACGGCCAGCGCAAAACAGCTGACCCAGTCCAGCGTATAGGAGAAGTGTTGACCACCTTCACGGATGGCATTGATCCAGGAAGTATAGTCAGTATAGGCACGGCCTTTCAGTAATTTTTTATTGAGTGCAGCAGCGCGGCGCGCTACTTTTAATCCGCCGGGAAGCTCGCCGGTGGTATGGCATCCACGAAAAGTGCATTCCTGCATAACGCGCCAGATATCCAGCACCCCGCTGCGGGTTTCCGCTTCCGTGCGCCAGGCCTGTTCATTTTCCATAACCAGTTCAGAAATACTGTAGCCGGTTTTAATACACCATTGCAGGAGTTGCCTGGCTGTATCAATAGGAAATGGCAGGTCTACATCTGATGCGCCGCCGTTTATCTCACCTTCCTGCACCACAAAGCCGCCACCAATAGAATAGTAGGTAGATGCGCGTGTATCGCCATCGGCAAAGGTGACCAGGAAAACGAGTGCATTGGGATGGAAAGGCAAAGATTCTTCAAAGAGAAAGTCAATATCTTCTACCGGATCAAAATCGATCTCATATTTCCCTCCCAGCAACATTTTACGTGTGCGGCGGAGGGTATCTATTTTAGGGGTAATCTGATTTACATCAAAGGTAACGGGGTCGTCGCCGCAAAGCCCCAGCTGTACGGCAATATCAGTACCGTGACCATGGCCTGTTTTGGCAAGTGAACCGTATAAAAGCACCTGCACTTTCGTAACGGTTTCCAGTTTTCCGGCAGTTTCCAATCCCTGTAAAAAACGCAGGGCTGCCCGCCAGGGGCCTAAAGTGTGAGAACTCGAAGGGCCAACGCCAATCTTAAAGATATCGAATACGGAAATACATTCGTGTGCCACTACCTGATTGATTTGCCTGTAAAATTAGGCCATTAATCATTTAGTCATTTAATTATTTAGAGATTTGATTATTTAGTCTCAGAACAAGATCTCTCCTGAAACTAAATAATCAAATCTCTAAATAATTAAATGACTAAATAAAGCTATTTATTGATAAAGTCTATCAGCTTAATATCAAATACAAGCGGCGTATTAGGGGCTATAGCTCCTTGTCCGTACTGCTGGTAGGCGAAATAAGATGGCAGGTAAAGCTGGATATGACCGCCTTTACCAATCAGGGGAATCCCGATCTGCCAGCCGGTTACTAATCTGTTCAGATCAAAATTAGCTGATTTGCTGGAGTCAAATCCGCTCCCGTCCAGCCGGGTTCCCAGGTAAGCGATGGTAATATTGCTGGTACGTGTAGGTTTCAGGTTAACATCTCCACTATCTATGATCCTGTAAAAAATACTGTTTGCTTCGTGGGTAGCGGTGATATTGTTAGCAGTAAGGTAGGTGCTAATTTTTGCGCTATCTAAAAGAAACTGGGCATATTCATCAAAAGCGGGTGCAGAATCCTTCTTTGAACAGGCGGCAAGAAAAATCAGAAATAATCCTCCCAACAAAAATACTCTCTTCATACGGTTACTGTTACGGTTACTATTTTGTTTGATAATATAATGATGATGAAAATAAACAATCCTATTTAATATCTACCAGTTCCACTTCTGAAATCAGGATGGCATCGGGAGGCACCACGTTAGGGACGCCGATAGATCCGAATGCCAGGGCAGGCGGAATATACAACCTTATTTTACCTCCTTTGGAAATTTTTTGCAGCCCAATCTGCCAGCCGGGTATATGGTTTTTTAGTTGGCGGTTATTGAAGTTGGTCACATCGAAAGAGGTGGCCACTATGGCACCAGTGGTAAGCTGATAGGAATACTTTACATATACAACAGAAGTAGGTTTAGGGAAGTGAATGCTGTCTCCCGGGGTCAGGATCCTGTAGTAAACACCCGATGGATCACGTTCTGCCACTTCATTATGTGCGAAGAGATAGGCCTGGATACTTGTTTCTGACTTCACGCTTTCCATGGCATCGGCTCCAAGGGGCATATCATTGCTTTTGGAACAGGCGAAGCAGCATATAAGCAGGCAGGCAGCAGTTATTTTAAAAATCATGTTCATCTGCAATATTTTATGGTCGGTCACGGCTGTACCGTTTATTTAACGGAGGGTGGCCTGTAAAGTTACAGTTGTACAGATATTTCTGTATAAAAAAACTCCTGACAGGCATAAGCCTGCAGGAGTTTTCTATGATAATAATATAGATGACTAGTAATCCATACCCATACCGTGACCACCACCACCTGGCATAGCAGGAGCAGATTTAGGTTCTGGTCTGTCAGCGATCACACATTCGGTAGTCAGCAGCATACCAGCGATGGATGCAGCGTTTTCGAGTGCAATACGGCTTACTTTAGTTGGATCGATAACACCGGCAGCGAGTAATTTTTCGTATACTTCTGTGCGAGCGTTAAAACCGTAATCGGCTTTACCTTCTTTCACTTTCTGTACTACGATAGAACCTTCGATACCTGCGTTAGCAGTGATCTGGCGCAGTGGCTCTTCCAGGGCGCGTCTAACGATCACGATACCAGTTTGTTCGTCTTCGTTATCACCTTTCAGTTTTTCCAGGGATTCGATAGCGCGGATGTAAGCAACACCACCACCAGGAACGATACCTTCTTCAACGGCAGCGCGGGTAGCGTGTAAAGCATCGTCTACGCGATCTTTCTTCTCTTTCATTTCAACCTCAGTGGCAGCACCTACGTACAGTACAGCTACACCACCGCTTAATTTAGCCAGGCGTTCCTGTAATTTTTCGCGATCGTAATCGGAAGTAGTTACTTCGATCTGCGCTTTGATTTGTCCGATACGGGACTTGATATCTTTTTTCTCACCTTTACCATCAACAACGGTGGTATTATCTTTATCGATTGTGATGGATTCTGCTCTACCGAGGTAAGTCAGGTCAGCATTTTCCAGTTTGTAACCTTGTTCTTCGCTGATAACGATACCACCTGTGAGGGTAGCGATATCCTGCAGCATATCTTTTCTTCTGTCGCCAAAGCCAGGAGCTTTAACAGCAGCTACTTTCAGGGTACCACGGAGTTTGTTTACCACCAGGGTAGCCAGTGCTTCACCTTCCAGATCTTCGGAGATGATTACCAGCGGAGCGCCTTGCTGGGCAACTTTTTCCAGGATGTGCAGGATGTCCTTCATGGTGCTGATCTTTTTATCGTAGATCAGGATGTAAGGATTCTGCAGTTCAGCCTGCATTTTTTCGCTGTTGGTGATGAAGTAAGGAGACAGGTAACCACGGTCAAACTGCATACCTTCTACTACTTCTACAGTAGTATCAGTACCTTTAGCTTCTTCTACAGTGATAACACCATCTTTGGTAACTTTCTTCATCGCTTCAGCGATCAGTTTACCGATTTCAGCGTCATTGTTAGCAGAGATAGAAGCAACCTGTTCGATCTTCTTGTTATCGTTACCAACTTTTTCAGACTGTTTTTTCAGGTTTTCAACAATTACTCTAACGGCTTTGTCGATACCACGTTTCAGATCCATCGGGTTTGCACCGGCGGCCACGTTTTTCAGTCCTTCGCCAATGATCACCTGTGCCAGAACAGTAGCAGTGGTAGTACCATCACCTGCCAGGTCAGCAGTTTTGGAAGCTACTTCTTTCACCATCTGAGCGCCCATGTTTTCGATAGCGTCTTCCAGTTCGATTTCTTTTGCAACGGTAACGCCATCTTTAGTGATACTAGGAGCGCCGAATTTCTTTTCAATAACAACGTTACGACCTTTAGGTCCTAAGGTTACTTTAACAGCATCTGCCAGGGTGTCAACACCCTTTTTCATTTTGTTACGGGCATCTATGCTGAAGAATATTTGTTTTGCCATGATAGTTTGAAAAATTTAAATGTTCGTCAATTGAGTATTATCCCAACCGGATATTTTTGATTAAAATAAATGTGTTATCCTGTATTGCGTTGTGCTTAAACGATCGCCAGGATATCAGATTCCCGCATGATCAGGAAATCTTCTCCATCGATAGGCAGTTCCTGACCGGAGTATTTACCGTACAGTACGGTATCGCCTACTTTAACCGTGATGGGCTCATCTTTTTTACCAGGACCGGCGGCCACTACGGTGCCCTTAACAGGTTTTTCTTTTGCAGTATCCGGAATAATGATACCGCCAGCTGTTTTCTCTTCTGCTGCTGCAGGTTTCACGATTACCCTGTCAGCTAAAGGTTTAATACTTAATTTCTTAGCCATAGTAGTTTTTATTTAAGACGTAGTTGATTTTATGTTTGCTCCTTCCCGTCCACGAGAATTATGCCAATGGCCTTTTCTAGCCAAATTTGCAGATTGCAAATGCAATGTATGCTTTTGTAACTGACAAATTATGACAAGCAACAGGAAAAAATGACAGGAAATCATTTTTTGATTTAGATATTTAGATATTTTACTATTTGTTTTTGGCGGCAATCAGTTGTTACCGAAGTCATGATAAATACAAAAGTGGGTAGGGCATCGCGTCAAAATATCAAAATAACCAAATCATCAAATCTCAAAATTTTTGTCTAGTTTTGCGCCCTTATACCAGTTCTTTTTTATACGATGATCAGTAGAAGAAATATCCGGGTGAAAGTGATGCAAACACTTTATGCCCTGGAAACGATGGAGCAAAGCAATATTAAGCCAGGCACGGCCACCAGACTTTTAAATGAAAAGCTGGACCAAACCTGCCAGATCTTTACTTACTTACTTTATTCAGTAGTACAGGTGGCGCAATATGCAGAAATTGACGCCCAGGCCCGCGCATCCAAACACTTACCTTCCGCTGCGGACCTACAGGTGAATACGAAAATTGCAGGCAATGAGTTCATCTACCAGATTAAAAGCGATAAAGGCTTCCAGGTAAATCTTGAACAGTGGAAAATGCGCCCGCTGGCAGACAACGACCTGGTAAGAAAGCTTTACAACATGCTGACAGCTACAGAAGTCTATAAGACATATATAGCCGATGAAAGCCGCTCTAAATCCGGAGAAAAAGAATTACTGGAATTTATCTATAAAGAAATACTGGCAAAAAATGAGCTGTTCCTCCAGCATATGGAAGATGCTTTCCTTCACTGGAACGATGATGAAGAAATGATGGCGATCCTGGTCGGTAATTATTTCAACAAACCTCATCTCTTCAATTTCCTGCAACTGATCAGCAAAGAAAAGCTGGATTACGCCAGGGAACTGCTGCTGACAGTTATTGATAAAAAGGAATATTGCCTGGAACTCATCACGCCCAAACTGCAGAACTGGGATCCGGAACGTATTGCGGCGGTAGATATGTTACTGATGGAAATGGGGGTTTGCGAATTTCTCTACTTCCCTACCATCCCTACCAAAGTAACCATCAATGAATATATAGACCTGGCAAAAGCTTACAGCACGCCACAAAGCGGTCAATTCATCAATGGTATCCTGGATAACATCCTGAAAGACCTGGAGAAAGAAGCATTGATACAGAAACAGGAACGTCCAAAAAAATAAAGAAAAAAATTATTTTTACGACAAAATAGCTTGTCACGCATGAAAACTCTGTTATGTCTCCTTACCTGTGGTACCCTTTTCTTCGCAGCCTGCAATAACCAGGCAGCCACGGAAAAGGTTTCTTCAGCCAGTCAGCCGGCTCCCGGCGCCAATAGTGATCCCGGTCAAAAACCCGTGATGACTTTTGAAGAAAAGGTGCATAACTTTGGTGAAATTGCGCAAGGCGAAAAAGTGGAGTATTCTTTTAAATTCACCAACACCGGTACAAAAGAACTGCTCATTGAAGATGCCGTTTCCAGCTGTGGATGCACCGTACCGGAATGGCCCAAAGCACCGCTCAAACCCGGAGAATCCGGCTATATGAAGGTGATCTTTGACAGTCATGGTAAATCGGGCTATACCGAAAAAGAAATCTCCATCAAAACAAATGATGGCGGTGGCTATATCATAGGCCCGAAAATACAATGCAATATCATTACTAAATAAGATTCAATTATTAAACAAACGCTTAAATCAAGTATAGATGAACATGCTGAACATTTTATTGATGGGACCTTCTGGTGGTCAAGGGAGTAACCCAACCGTCTCCATCCTGTTTTTTGGTGGTATGATCGTGGTAATGTGGCTCTTTATGATCCGCCCACAGACTAAAAAAGCTAAATTACAGAAGCAATTTATCGATAACCTGAAAGAAGGTGATAAAATTGTTACCATCGCTGGTATTCACGGTAAAGTGAAAAAAATGAATGATAACAATACTGTTCTGATGGAAGTTAGCCCAGGCACAAACTTCACCATCGAACGTTCTTCTATCAGCATGGAATACACTACTGCACAACAGAAAGCAGCTGAAACCAAATAAATGATTTTAAAGTTTATAAAAAAGATCCCGGGCCTTGCAGTCCGGGATTTTTTTATATATTTTGAACCGGTTACCTTCATCCAGATCGTAATTTTATTTAAATCAGGTCATGATGTTAAAGATTGGAATCACAGGCGGTATCGGCTCCGGAAAAACCACAGTCAGCAAAGTATTTGAATTATTGGGGATCCCCGTATATTATGCAGATGACAGGGCCAAGGATATCCTGGTAAGAGATGCTGCACTGGCGGCTGAAGTAAAAAAACATTTCGGCGCGGAGGTATATGACAGCCAGGGTACTTTAAACCGTAAGTACCTGGGAAATATCGTTTTCAACGACAAGGATAAACTGGCTTTGCTTAACTCCCTGGTACATCCGGCTACGATCCGTGATTCCGATGCCTGGGCCAGTCAGCAAACCACCCCCTATGTACTCAAAGAAGCCGCCCTCCTCTTTGAAACCGAATCTTTCCATCATCTCGACAAAGTAATCGGTGTATATGCACCGCAACCCCTGCGGGTACACCGGGTAATGAAACGTGACAACATATCACGTAATGACGTACTGGCACGCATTTATAAGCAAATAGACGAAAAAATAAAAATGCGTTTATGCGACTACGTTATTCAGAATGATGAGCAGGAAATGGTGATCCCGCAAGTCCTCGCACTCCACGAAAAGCTACTGCAACTTGCAGCCGGCACCTGAATATCTACTCCCCCGCCGGGTTACCTCCCGGATAGCAGCCAGCCTTTTCCGCACCGTTTTGCCTAACTTTGGTGAAACTTAAGGATTATGGATACTGGCGTCATTGCTCCTGTACAACTTACCGCCAACGCCGTTGCTGAACTAACAAAGCTCTTACAGGGCACTACGGAAGCGCCCTACCTGCGGGTAGGCGTTAAAGGAGGCGGTTGCGCAGGCGTAGCCTACATGCTGGGCTTTGATGCACGCATGGAAGACGATGACCTGTTCGAGGTTTCCGGCATACCGGTCATTATGAAAAAAGCACATGGCATATACCTCATGGGAATGGAAATAGACTACCAGGAAACACCCGATGCGCGCGGGTTTGTATTCAACAACCGGGGATGATTGAACTGATTATCAAAAAAATATTATAGAAATAAAAAACCTCCCGGATAATCCGGGAGGTTTTTTTTATCAAACATTATTTCAGTTATCTCACTTATTTGGTAGCCGGAGTTGTTTTCTGCGGTGTAACTGCTACTGCATCGCTTTCATTAGACAGCTGGTTCTTTTTGTCAAAGTCAACCAGTACCGGTGCTGCCACAAAGATAGAGGAGTAAGTACCTGTAACCACACCTATCAGCATTGCGAAGGCGAAACCACGGGTTACTTCACCACCAAAGATAAACAGTACCAGGATGGTCAGGAATACGGTGAGCGACGTCATAATAGTACGGCTCAAAGTATCATTGATCGCTTTATTGATAACAGTATCCCTGTCTCTGCCATGCGCACCTGTGCGGAAGTTTTCACGGATCCTGTCAAATACGATTACCGTATCGTTCATGGAGAACCCGATCACCGTCAGGATAGCCGCAATGAAATGCTGGTCAATTTCCAGTGTAAACGGTACAAAAGATTTGCACCAGGAGAACACAGCCAACACCACCATTACGTCATGCAACAGGGAGAAGATAGTACCGATAGAATACTGCCATTTGTTGAAACGCAACAGGATGTACAGGAAGATCACCACGAGCGACAGGATAGTTGCTTTCACAGCACCTGCGCGTAAGTCATCGGAAATAGTCGGTGATACCGTTTGTGATCCAATGATGTAGCGGGAAACAAATACTTCCGGTGTTACGGATGCATCATAATATTTCTTCAGACCATTGTACAGTTTATCCGTTACTTCTTTATCCACTTCCAGGTTCTGCTCTTCGATCTTATAAGAAGTCGTGATGTTAAGCTGGTTGGTAGTACCGATCGTTTTCACGAAGGGTTCTGCATCAAATTCTTTCTTCAGTGTTGCTCTTACATCGTCGGTATTCATCGGATGCTCAAAGCGTACCGTGAAACTACGGCCTCCGGAGAAGTCGATACCATGATCAAAACCATGAATGAAAGAAGAAGCACCGGCCACCATTACAAAGAAGGAAATGATGTACGCATATTTACGTCTGCCTACGAAGTCAAAAGAAGCGTGTTTGAATATTCTACGGGAGATAGGTGTAAAATATTCAAAGTGTCTTTTTCTTTTGGTCATCCAGTCAGTTACCATACGTGAAACCAGGATACCACAGAACAGGGACAGGAACAAACCTATGATCTGTGTGGTAGCAAAGCCCAGTACAGGACCTAAACCGAAGTAGAACAGGATGAATGCCGTCAGCAAGGAGGTAACGTGACCATCCAGTACAGGTGCATAAGAGCGTCTGTAACCTTGCGAAATGGCATCCGGGTATGATTTACCGTGTGTAAGTTCGTCTTTGATCCTCTCGAAGATGATTACGTTTGTATCTACCGCCATACCGATGGTCAATACCAGACCGGCAATACCGGCCATTGTTAACGTAGCGCCCATCGAAGCCAGGATACCGAAGGTAAACAGCAGGTTCAGGATCAGTGCGATATTCGCCACCCAGCCGGCAGAGTTGTAGTAAACCAGCATGAGTACGAAGATGATCACGAAAGAGATCATGAATGATTTGGCACCGGCAGCGATAGATTCAGCACCGAGGGTAGGTCCAACGATCTGCTCCTGTACGATTTGTGCAGGTGCAGGCATTTTACCTGATTTCAGGATGTTTGCGAGATCGGTTGCTTCTTCAATGGTAAAGCTACCACTGATAGAAGAACGGCCACCGGCAATTTCGCCCTGAATAGAAGGTGCAGAATAAACGATGTTATCCAGTACTACTGCCACAAAGTTTAAGGTAGATGGATCTTTTGGATTGGTCGGAGCCAGTTCACCGGTGAGTTTTTTCCACTCATGGGCACCCACGTTATCCATGGTCATGCTGATTTCCGGCTGGTTGTTCTGATCCATATCCTGACGTGCATCCACGATCCTGTCGCCCGCTACACGGGGTGAAGGATTAGCAGGATTCACTTTCAGCACATATACAGCTAAAGGACCGTATTTATCTTCTTTATTTTCCGGACCGAATGCAAATACCGCATCTTTAGGCAGAATGCTTTGTACAGCGGGTAAGTGCAGGTAACGGTTGAAAGTAGCGGTATCTTTTGGTAAGATCCTGCCGATGGAAGAGCTGGGGTACAGGGTACCTGATTGCGGATCCATGTTAGGGAATAATACCATGAACAGCGGGTTTTGACGTTGCTGTTCTTTGATCTGGAATTCCTGCGAACTGGCGCCGGTATCGGTTTTTACACCTTTGCCGCTGTCTTTCGCCAGGTAATCACTCAGGCTGCCTGTTTTGCTGGTATCCGCAGGAGCGGCAGTAGCAGCTACAGCAGGTTTAGCTGTATCAACAGGAGTGGGTGCATTACCAAGAGAGTTCCTGATTGCCTCGTTCATCGGGTTCAGTACATTCTGGAAAAACTCGGGGCTATTTTTGTAAACTTCCCTGAATTCCAGGTTGGCAGTAGCCTGTAAGTATTTACGTACACGTTCTGCATTGTCAACGCCGGCGAGTTCAACAGAAATAAGTCCTTTGTTTTCATCCAGGCTGATGTTGGGTTGTGCCACACCAAACTTATCGATACGTTTTTGCAGTACGATGTAAGTGTTTTTGATGGCAGCACGGGATTCTTTACGAATCATGTCCAGCACCTGCTGATTGGAGGAATTGAAAGTGATGTCTTTCTGATACGCATTTGCGAAGATGGTTGCCAGTTTACCCTGGGGGGCCACTTCCGCATATGTTTGCCCGAACAAAGTAACAAAATCAGCCTGGTTTACTTTTTTGCGTTCGTTTGCCAGTTCCAGTGCTTTGTTGAAAGCAGGGTCTTTAGATTGACCGGATAAAGCCTTGATAACATCGTTAACGCTTACTTCCAGTACTACGTTCATGCCACCTACGAGGTCAAGTCCAAGATTCAACTCTTTTTCTTTAGCCTTGTTGTAGGTTACATACCATGGAAACCCTGCAATCTGTTTGTTGCTGGTACTATCCACGATCCCTTGTCTTCTTTGTTTAACGAATTCTGTCAACGTGTCAGCGTAAAAAGCCTGGAGTTCTTTGTTACCAGGATATTTTTGCTCTGCGGTAGGGAATTGTTTGGCCACATCGGTCTTGGCCTGCTGCTCTATCTTCTTCTCATAGTTCCGCACCAAAAACGTGAAGGACAATTGGTACAAAGAGATAAGGATCAGTGCGATGGCAAAAAATCTTACCAGTCCTTTTAGTTGCATGTTGTTTGTTTCGTGTTTGTAATAAAAAAATTTTAAGAGTTGCAAAGATAGAATTTAAATTGATATATTAAAGTCCTTGTTAAAAGAGGTGCAAAATCAATGTATGGTTGACTTAGCGGGACTATCGGCATCTATCTTTTCTAAATTTGCGATCCTGGTTTATTCCTGTTTCTAATATTATTTCTTTGCTTTACACTCAGTAATACCGACAAATATATGCAAACCCAACATTATCCGGTAACAGATAATTTTCTGACGGCTTTGCTAAAAAGTCACAAAGCCCGGCTGGGCAAGGTATTCAGCGATCCGGCCGGCTACCGTTTACAAATTATTTATACCCGTATAGACCGGGATGCCCGGCAACAGCCGCATTTTACTGATTTTCACTTTGGTGTAAATCCGGATAATTATTTTTATCCGGCCTCCACGGTAAAGCTTCCGGGCGCCCTTTTGGCACTGGAAAAGCTGCATGATCTGCAATTGGCCGGGGTACACCGCAATACTACGATGCTGACCAGCCCCCTGCCGGGTATCAACCCGGGTGTACTGCACGATTATTCAGCGGCCGGCAAACTACCATCTATCTCTCATTATATCAAAAAAATATTCCTCGTCAGCGATAATGATGCTTTTAACCGCCTCTATGAATTTATCGGACAGGAAACTTTTAACCAACGCCTCTGGGAGATGGGATACACGTCTGCACAGATCCGGCACCGGGTAGGTATCCCCCTGCACATGGAGGCTAATATGCATACCAATGCCGTCCGGTTTAAAGAAGGGAACCACCTGCTCTATGAACAGCCCGCAGCCATCAGCAGCCTGCAGTTTGCACCGCGGCATGACCTGGTGGGGAGTATACACTACAATCACCTGGGAGAGCTGGAACATACGCCCATGAACTTCTCCCACCGGAATAAGCTCCCCCTCACCGATCTGCATGATATGCTGAAAAGCATAATTTTTCCGGCCGCTGTAACAAAAGATCACGGTTTCCGTTTAACAGATAATGATTACAACTTTTTGTACCATTGTATGTCGCAATACCCGGGAGAATCAATAGATCCGGTATATGATACCACTCAGTTTTTCCAGGCGTATGCGAAATTTTTACTTTTCGGTGGACAAAAAACACATCAGGTACCGGATCACATCCGGGTTTTTAATAAAACAGGGTGGGCTTACGGATTTTTAACGGACACGGCTTATGTAACAGATTTTGCCAGTAATACAGAGTTCTTACTTTCAGCCAGCATATTTGTGAACAAAGATGGAATTCTGGGAGATGACCATCAGGCTTTTGAAGAAACTGGGAAACCCTTTCTGAAGGCCCTCGGCGAAGTTATTTATGAAGAAGAAAGGAAGCGTGAAAAGTTATACCCGGCCGATCTGACCCGTTTCAAACTGGATTATAAACAACAATTTTTATAATATAACACTTTATTAAAAACTGAGAGCAAAATGCTAACAAAGAAAAATCGTGTATGGGCAATAGCAGCCCTTTTTGGTGGAGTAATCGGATTTTCAGCCTGTCTGAAAGATAAAACAACCACACCGCAACGTATGACCTACCTCGCGGCCATCATCAATGGTGCCACAGAGCCGGCCGGCGTAAATATTTATAACAACAATGTGGTCATGAACAGTGATCTGTACAAAACAGGACAGTCAGCTCCCTTTACAGACTATCCCGGCCTGCACACCTACTCATTCAGGAATGCACAAGGTCTTGGACTGGATTCAGTTTCAGGTCAGTACGACTCCCTGAATTACTACACCATGATCACCTACAATGATGGAGGTGCTTTCAGGGTATCTTCCAGGAAAGAAGATTTCTCTTCCCTGAGCAATTCCAAAGTAAACTATCGCTTCCTGAACCTCAGCCCCAACTCAGGCCCGATAGATCTCTATATAGATAGCAAGAAAATAGACAGTAACAGGGTTTTCGGCGTAAATGCAGCCTGGAACAGTGTTGATCCTTACAACAACAGTGTTACATATGTAGCGAAGTTTGCCGGTACTGATTCCACCATTGCAGTGGGTACAGCGCGCTCTTCCTCCTCTTCTACCAGTGTAGCATTCCTCGGCGGACGTGTATACACCATCTACTTATCGGGCATGAAAGACAGCACCGGCGATAAAAAGCTGAAACTGTACTACCTGTCCCACACCTCTTCAGAATAAGCAAAATGCAAATAAATTACAGGAGGTTCCGGGGCTACCCCGGGACCTTTTTTGTTTATACCTGTTACATACAGTAATACCGATGCATAAATGCTACTTTTTTTATGTAGGTTTGTTCCCGTTAATTTAACGTTTAAAAATCCGGTCAATTCAATTTAAATCATGAGTCAATTAGCAGAAAGGCTGTCATGGATTTCCGAGCCACAAACAATTAAAATGTCTAAACTGGGCCGTGAGCTGAAAGCGCAGGGTATAGATGTTATAGATATGAGCATTGGAGAACCCGATTTCGACACGCCGGTGCATATACGGGAGGCAGCCAAAAAGGCAATAGACGACGGGTATACTCACTATACACCGGTGGCTGGCTATGCAGATGTACGGCAGGCCGTAGTTCACAAACTGAAAAGAGATAACGGTCTTGACTATACGCCAGCGCAGATCGTTGTATCTACAGGCGCCAAGCAATCCCTGGCAAATGTGATTATGAGCGTTGTAAATCCGGGCGACGAGGTAATCATCCCTACTCCTTACTGGGTAACGTATTCCGAACTGGTGCGACTCTGTGAGGGTAATGTGGTATTTGTCCGTGGCAATATCGAAAGTAATTACAAGATCACGCCTGCACAACTGGAAGCGGCTATTACGCCCAAAACCAAGCTGTTCATGTTCTCTTCCCCCTGCAATCCCAGCGGGACGGTATATTCCAAAGCGGAACTGGAAGGACTGGCAGCAGTGTTTGCCAAACATCCGCATGTGTACATTATCTCTGATGAGATCTATGAATACATCAATTATGATGGCAAGCATGAAAGTATTGCACAGTTTGGCGATCTGATCAAACGTACCATCGTTATCAACGGACTTAGCAAAGGCTTTGCTATGACCGGCTGGCGCCTTGGTTACATGGCCGCTCCCCTGGAAATAGCCCAGGCCTGCGACAAGATCCAGAGTCAGCTTACTTCAGCTACCTGCTCTATCACACAACGTGCAGCCATTGCCGCGCTTATGGGCGATTTAACTTCTGCCACCGAAATGGTAGCGGAGTTCAAAAAACGCCGCGCTTTTGTTTACGAAGCACTGAAAGCGATCCCTGGTCTGAAACTGAATAATCCTGAAGGTGCATTCTACATGTTCCCGGATATCAGCGCCTTCCTCAATAAATCATTTGAAGATACCCACATCAAAGATGCGGATGATCTTTGTATGTATCTCCTTCATAAAGCCCATGTATCACTGGTTACCGGTACTGCATTCGGAGAGCCCGACTGTATCCGCTTGTCTTATGCTACCAGCATGGAGAACCTGAAGAATGGCACAGAAAGAATAAAAACCTGGCTGGGCAAACTGGCTTAGGCTGACAATACATTGCACATGACAAATGGCGAACTCGTAAGAGATTTCGCCATTTGTTGTGCGTAATACGCAAATATAAATGCGGCAGCCTTGCCTACATATAAATATTATATATATATTTGCGATTCAAAACCTTTCAGATAAGATGAATTCCCAACAGCTTTTGTACCTGGCTCTCACGATTGGCGCTATTGCAGTCGTATATATGACTGTTCGTGATCTGATTAAAAAGAAACCTGCCACAGGCGGGGCTGAAAGGCCAACCACTGTGAATCCGGCCATTTTGCCGCTGCAATTGCAGGCATATGAAAGGATAGCTTTGTATGTAGACCGCATCACTCCCCAAAGCCTGATAGGCCGCATTTATCAGCCGGGGCTTACCGCAGTGGACATGCAGATCTCGATGGTGCAAACGATCAAATCAGAGTATGAGCACAATGTAACGCAGCAGATCTATGTGAGCAGTATGGCATGGGAAGCCGTGAAAACGCTGAAAGAACAAACCATTTCCGTTATCAACCAGGTAGCGGTGCAGTTACCTCCGGACGCACCTGCCATGGAACTGAACCGGCAGATACTGGAAGTATTTTTACAGGCCGGTGAGTCGCCCGCAGAACTGACCTCCCAGATCATCAACGCCGAAGCCAAAAGACTCATGCATTAATTACCTGGCGTTGATCACTTCATTCAACAGATAACCTTTTCCGTTAAACAACATATACAGTGGTTTTGCTTTATACCAGGGCACACCCGCTTCTTTGGCGTGTGCCTGCATATGAAGGTGCGGTTCTGTGCTGAAACCTGAATTACCTACACAACCGAGCGCCTGCCCGGTTTTCACTTCCTGTCCTTCTGTAACTATTACGCTACCCATTTTCAGGTGAGCAGCAAAGAAGTAGCAGGTAGCGCCTTCCAGCAATACCTGGTTGGTGTTTTTCGGGCCCCGGTCCATAGCCGGTGGGATGTTATCAGGGTTGTTGCTGTACGCCCTTCTGACCACGCCGTCGCAGGGGGCATATACGGTATCATTAAAGATCTCATAGTCTTCCAGCTTTCTTGAAAAGATCCTGTTGGCGCGCCCTCCCCATTTATTGAGCTTTACAATATCCATCGCATAAATGGCGCCACGCAACGTGAAATGAAACACATTGGTAGGCAATCCTTTCCCGCCCTGCAATACAAAGTACCGGCCCGATTTAAGCGGAAACGCCAGGGCCACCGTAGCCGGTTTGCCGGTGGTTCCGGTAAAATAAAGGATAGATGCTATCGTAAACACACCTGTAAAAAACAGGTAGACACCTTGTTTCCAGCGTGTCGGTAACGGTTGGCCCGTGCGCTTTTCGCGGACCAGCACCGAGGCACTGAAGAGTACGAGACAACCTCCAAAAAAATATTTTGAATAGAGGGAGAGATAAATCCAGGTGCCAAACAAATAAAGGAACACACCTAATGAAAGACCGGGCAACAGATACATGAAAGCTTGTGCCAGCGGGCGGCTACCAGCCTTCCAGAGCAGATATAAACTATATACGGCCAATGCCAGCGTAATACATAATAAAGAATAGATGATCATAGTACGATGCCAGTCTTTACTGCAAATTATCAATATTTTTCACAGCGGCGAAGTACCGTAATAATTATGTAACATTGCAACGATAGTATTAAGACACATGGAAAAGATCATTCAAACCGATTCTGGTATCACTATAGCCCCGCTGTATACACAGCCGGTACCTATGGAGGAACAGCCCGGCGCCTTCCCTTATACCCGTGGCATACATGCCTCCATGTACCGCGATAAACTGTGGACGATGCGGCAATATGCCGGGTTCAGCACTGCAGAAGAATCCAACAAACGTTACCACTACCTGCTGAGCCAGGGCGTGATGGGCCTTAGCGTGGCATTTGATCTGCCTACACAAATCGGGTACGACTCTGATCATGCTATGTCAGAAGGTGAAGTAGGAAAAGTGGGCGTTGCCATTGATTCACTGGATGATATGGAAATCCTGTTCAAAGGCATTTCGCTGGAAAAGATCTCTACTTCTATGACCATCAATGCCACCGGATTTATACTGCTGGCATTTTATATAGCCCTCGCCAAAAAGCAGGGCGCCGATCTGAAAAAGATCTCCGGTACCATTCAGAATGATATCCTCAAAGAATACGCGGCAAGAGGTACTTTCATCTATCCGCCGAAACCTTCCATGCGGCTGATCACCGACATTTTTGATTATTGCAGCAAAGAAGTACCGAAATGGAATACCATCTCCATTTCCGGTTACCATATACGCGAGGCCGGCGCTAATGCAGTGCAGGAGCTGGCCTTCACACTCTCTAACGGTAAGGCCTATCTGAAAGCAGCACTGGAAAAAGGACTGGACATCAACGTATTTGCCAAACGCCTCTCCTTCTTTTTCAATGCACATAATCACCTGTTTGAAGAAGTCGCTAAATTCCGGGCAGCCAGGCGGATGTGGGCACAAATCACCACAGAGCTGGGCGCCACGGATGCCAAAGCACAGATGCTGCGTTTTCATACGCAAACAGGTGGCAGTACCCTCACCGCACAACAACCACATAACAATATTGTACGGGTTGCTATTCAAACACTGGCAGCTACTTTAGGCGGCACGCAATCCCTGCATACCAACGGCTTCGATGAGGCGTTGTCGTTACCCACTGAAGAGGCGGCACGTATAGCGTTGCGTACCCAACAGATTGTAGGCTATGAAAGCGGTGTTGCAGACACCGTTGATCCCCTCGCCGGCTCCTTTTATGTGGAAGCCCTCACCAACGAAGTAGAAAGCAAAGCCTGGGAACTGATCCATAAAATTGATGCCATGGGTGGCGCTGTAAGCGCCATTGAGCAAGGTTTTATACAGGATGAAATTGCCCGCAGCGCCTACAAATACCAACAGGATGTAGAAAGCAACGAGAAGATCATTGTAGGGGTGAATAAATTTGTTTCGGAAAATAATCATCCACCGGATGTATTCCGTATAGATGACAGCATCCGGCAACTGCAATCCGACAAGTTAAAAGCAATACGCGCACGCCGCAACAATGCCACTGTACAGGACATCCTGCAACGCATTGAAGCAGCGGCCCAATCTACTGAAAACCTGATGCCACTGGTAGTGGAAGCCGTTGAAAACGACTGCACACTCGGTGAAATTGCAGATGCACTGCGGCATGTATGGGGAGAATATAAGTAATTCGTAATTATGCCTATTTTTGGGATTCTAAAATAAAAAAGCACTTGATCTACTATAATGCCTGTCCGCTTTGTGGCTCATCACAAATACATGAAGCACTTACTGCCAAAGACTATACGGTATCCAAAGAAACGTTCGCTATATTTCATTGTGGCGGCTGCGGCGGTCGCTTTACACAACAGACGCCTGACAACGAAAATATAGGCCGCTATTATCAGTCGCAGGAATACATCTCTCATTCTGAAACCAAAAAAGGACTGATTAATCGTTTATACCACAGCGTTAGAAAGATCACGCTCCGTTCCAAACAGAACTGGGTACGCTCTGCTGCCGGTATTAAACAGGGCAGCTTACTGGATATTGGTTGTGGAACCGGGGCCTTTCTTCACTACATGCAAACAGGCGGCTGGACAGTCACCGGTCTTGAACCGGATGAAAACGCACGTAGCAAGGCCAAAGAGATCTATAACATCGAACCCCTGCCAATAGATCAGCTGTTTACACTACCCGCCCATCAATACGATGCCATCACCATGTGGCATGTACTGGAACATGTACACGAACTGCACTCCTATCTCGATCATATCCGCACACTCCTGAAACCCGGTGGCTCCCTGCTGATAGCAGTTCCCAACTACACCTCTTCAGATGCCGCACATTATGGTGAATACTGGGCCGCCTACGATGTGCCCCGTCACCTCTATCATTTTTCACCAGCGGCTATGGAAAAATTATTAACATATCATCAGATCCAGCTGGTCAAAAAACACCCGATGGTGTTTGATGGCTTTTACGTCAGCTTACTCAGTGAAAAATATAAAACCGGTAAAAGCCGGCTACTGGCAGGCTTCTTCAACGGGTTCCGCTCCTATCGCAAAGGATTAAAACAGGTAGACGACTGTAGCTCTATCGTGTATGAGTGTAAGGTGTAAATAAAAAACCTCCGGATTTGCTTACGGGGAATAAGCAAACCCGGAGGCCGTCTTCATTATCTTAGTTGACAAGTTTCATCTCATCAATCAGTCGGGTACAACCTGCGTATTTATCTACAATAAAAAGTACATACCTGATATCTACCATAATATTACGGCAGATGGCAGGATCGTAATTGATATCACTCATGGTACCTTCCCAGGTACGGTCAAAGTTAAGTCCCACCAGGTGGCCATAAGCATTCAGTGCAGGGCTGCCGGAATTACCGCCTGTAGTGTGATTGGAGGCGATAAAGCAAACCGGCATCCTGCCGTTTACACCATAACGGCCATAATCTTTCTTCTTGTACAAATCAATCAGTTTCGCCGGCACATCAAACTCGTAATCACCCGGAATATATTTTTCCATCACCCCATCGAGGTAAGTATAAAAGTCATAATGGATAGCATCGCGTGGACTGTACCCATCCACTTTGCCGTAGGTCACCCGCAGGGTGCTGTTGGCATCCGGATAGAAACGTTTTTTGTTGCCCATAACATCCATCTGCGCCTGCATATACGTGCGTTGCAGGTTGTTGATATTGCTCTGCAGGTCGCTCAGCGGTTTGCTGATGTTGTCTACAAAACCTTTGCGCATGGCTATTACAAGGCGGGTAGCCGGATCTTTCCACATCTGTGCCACAACGGTATTATAAGGTTGCTGCACAAATGCTTTCAGTTTATCCATTGACGTTAGTCCGGAAGATGCATATAGTTTATCTGCCAGTATGCGGCTGTCGTTATTGCTTTCCGCGCGGATCTGCGCAAATTCATTACCGGTAAATTCTTTGGGAACACCGGTGGCATAGATTTCCAGCAGGCTGGCACAGATATCATGATCCAGGCGGGCGTTGTAGTTCTGATAAAACGGTTGCATGGATTCCAGGAATTGCTGCCGCAGGGATTCATACTGCCCCTCTCCTTTTTCATGCACATCATTGAGGAAGTTGATCAGGCGGTCGCCTGCAGCAAACAGCTCTACATTTCTTACCAATTCACTGTAATAATCGCGCGCTGCTGCGTAGGGCTGAATCTGGCGGTATTGGGCATTCAGCGAATCGAGTACGCCACTGTATTGTTGCTTCCAGGTAGGATTAGTCAGCAACAGTTTCTGGTATTCAGCTTCGTACTGTAATTTCTTACCAATGCCATTGGATTGTTTGATGCCCTGCATTTCGCCCATCCACTTTTTCCAGTAGTTAGCAGTAGAAGCATATTTGGTAGCATATTGAATTTTAATCTGCTCATCTTTACGCATGTAGCCATCCATGATTTTAAGGGCAACATCGCGCATGTCTACCTTGGCGGCATCCAATACCTGTACGGTTTGTTTTACGCCCTCAGAAGGCAGGTATTCCGTGGTACGGCCAGGGAAGCCCAGCACCATGGTAAAGTCATCCGGCTTTACGCCTTTCAGGGAGATGGGTAAAAAATATTTAGGTTGCAGCGGTACATTATCCTTGTCATAAGTTGCAGGGCGACCATCTTTGCCGGCATAGATGCGGAACATAGAGAAATCGCCGGTATGGCGCGGCCATACCCAGTTGTCGGTATCCGAGCCAAACTTACCGATAGAAGAAGGCGGTGCGCCTACCAGCCGTACATCTTTATAAGTTTCTGTCACAAACAAAAAATACTGGTTGCCTTCAAAAAATGGCTTTATCATTATTTCCTGCCAGGCTTCTTTTTTGGCGGTTTGTTTGATGTCATTCAAACGTTTATCTATGGCCGATTGGCGCTCACGTTCACTCATACCGGGTTTTACATCCAGCAAAGCGGATTTCGTCACATCGTCTATACGTACAATAAAAGTAGCTGTCAGGCTGGGGTTTGGCAGTTCTTCCGCCGCAGTTTTTGCCCAGAAGCCATTTTCCAGGTAATTATTTTGCAGCGAAGAATGCTTCTGAATAGCATCATAGCCACAGTGATGGTTGGTGAGCAATAATCCCTGGGAGGAAATCACTTCTGCGGTACAAAAGCCGCCAAAGCTCACGATAGCGTCTTTCAGGCTTCCTTTGTTGATGTTATAGATATCTGAGGCGTTAATTTTCATCCCCATTCCTTTCATTTCTTTCTCATTCAGGTTGGAGAGCAGCTGGGGCAGCCACATCCCCTCCGTAGCATAAGTGCGCTGTACCAGTGTCAGGAGTACGAGCAGCAGCAATGGCTTCACGATTCGTTGCAACATATCTGATATTCTTTTTATAAAACAGGCAATTTACTACAATTAATGGAGGGGGGAAAGGATAAGCCCCTGTTTCTGATCATTCATCGATACAAAGCAGCTATTTACAGAGATGCCACGGATTATCCCGGAAGAATGGCGCAAATTCATGTATCTGTTAATATCTGTGAGCATGTTCCGGTTAAAATTTGCGGTTATATTCGCCCATATCGTGGGGTGGCTGATATGCCTGGGTCTACCCCTGCTTTTTCTCAACGGGCAAACGGGTAGTAACAAAACCACTGCGTTATTACTTTCACCAGATTACCTGGTGTTTGTGCTTACCTACATCTCCTTATTTTATTTCCATACCAATTTTCTCTTCCCACAATTATATTACCGCAAACAGTATGCACTGTACTTTTTAACGGTAGCTGTATTACTATTGATGATCCTTGTTATGCAGCCATTTGATCACCTGTTTTCAACGTTGTCACACCCTGAACACATCGGGTATGTGCGGAATATCAACCCGATGCCACCGCCACGCATACACGTGGATATTGTCAGCATCTTTCTTTTCCTGCTCACCATCGCATTGGGTATTGCTATTGAAACCACGCACCAGTCGCGGCAAACAGAGAAAAGGGCCCTGTATGCGGAAACATGGAAAACGCAGGCGGAATTATCTTTCTTAAAAGCACAGATCAATCCTCACTTTCTTTTTAATACCCTTAATAATATTTATTCGCTGGCCATGTCCAAACATGAATATACCGCAGACAGCATCATGAAGTTGTCGAATATGCTGCGGTATGTAACGGCAGATACCCGCGATGATTATGTGTTATTACAGCGTGAAATTGATTGTATCCATGACTACATAGACCTGCAGAAATTAAGACTGAGTACCAAAACAAAGGTCCGGTTTTCCGTAACAGGCAACCCGGGATTTAAATGTATTGCGCCGTTGGTGTTACTACCCTTCCTGGAAAATGCATTCAAGTATGGGGTGAGTAACCAGGAGGCGTCGGATATTATCATTGCCCTGAATACCTCTCCGCATAAAATCAGTTTTTATTGCAGTAATAAACTGTTTACCATCCCGCAGGAAACCAGTCCTACCGGCATTGGCATTACGAATACCCGTCAGCGGCTGGATCACCTGTACCCGGATAAATACGAGTTGCTGATTAAAGAAGATAATGGCGTATACGCTATTTCCTTACAGTTACAGGTGTAGTTTTAGGGAGATAAAAAAAGAAGAAGGCAAAGCTGCGAGGTATTTTTAAAATACCGGCTGCTTTGCCTTCCATATATTTTAGCGTGAAATCTTCTACAGGTGAATCGCTTCGCCGTAAGCTACTTCAATCGCATCTTTTACAGACTCGCTCATGGTTGGATGTGGGTGGATAGAATCCAGCACTTCCTGGTAAGTAGTTTCCAGTTTGCGGGCTACTACTGTTTCAGCGATGATCTCTGTTACGTTAGCGCCAATCATGTGGGTACCTAGCCATTCGCCGTATTTGGCGTCAAAGATCACTTTTACGAAGCCTTCTGTTGCGCCGGCGGCAGAAGCCTTACCGGAGGCAGAGAAGGGGAATTTACCCACTTTAACTTCGTATCCTGCTTCTTTCGCAGCTTTCTCTGTATAACCAACAGAAGCAATTTCAGGTGCACAGTAAGTACAACCCGGAATGTTCATATAGTCGATTGGTTCAGGTTTGTGTGCGTATTTCTTTTCGTTGTAACCGATGGCTTCCACACAGATAATCGCTTCTTTGGAAGCAACGTGTGCCAGCGCCTGACCGGGTACCATATCGCCGATAGCGTAAACGCCCGGGATGTTGGTCTGGTAGTATTTATCCACCAGTACGCGGCCTTTATCGGTTTTGATACCCAGTGTTTCCAGGCCGATATTTTCGATGTTGGCAGAAATACCTACTGCACTCAGTACCACGTCTGCTTCCAGGGTAACTTCGCCGGTTTGTGTTTTAACTTTCGCTTTCACACCATTACCGCTGGCTTCTACCGCTTCAACAGAAGCATTGGTCATGATTTCAATGCCTTTCTTCTTGTATATTTTTTCCAGTTCTTTGGAGATATCTTCATCTTCTACCGGAACGATACGTGGCAGGAACTCAACGATCGTTACTTTAGTACCGAGGGTAGCATAGAAGTAAGCAAACTCCACACCGATAGCGCCGGAACCAACCACGATCATGGATTTAGGCTGCTGAGGCAGTACCATGGCTTCGCGGTAACCGATTACGTTCTTACCATCTATTTTAAGGTTTGGCAATTCACGTGCGCGGGCACCTGTAGCCAGAATGATGTGTTTAGCTTCATGTACAGCAGCTTTACCGTCTTTATCAGTAACTTCTACCTGGCCTTTGGCTTTTACTTTACCATTGCCCATTAATACATCAATCTTATTCTTCTTCATCAGGAACTGTACGCCCCTGCTCATTTTATCAGCAACACCGCGACTGCGTTTAATCACCGCTTCAAAATCCACTTTTGCATCTGCAACTGTGATCCCATAATCTTTAGAATGCTGCGTATATTCAAATATCTGTGCAGTTTTTAATAAAGCTTTGGTAGGGATACAACCCCAGTTTAAACAGATACCACCCAGGCTCTCTCTCTCCACTACTGCGGTCTTGAATCCCAGCTGTGCAGCACGGATAGCAGCCACATATCCACCGGGGCCACTACCAATTACGATTACGTCGTATGCCATATTGTTTAATTTTAAATGAAACTTGCCAAAGGTAAACAATAATTAGATTTATTGATTTTGGAATTTTGGAATTTAGTTATTTGAAATACAGCGAAGATCTTCACTGTATTTCAAATAACTAAACTCCAAAATCAATAAATTCGAAAATTCCCACATCAAAAGCTCCTATCTGAGATCCACTACTTCTACGCCAGGGTATTTCTTGGCGTCAAAGGAGAAAGTAGCGTCTGTTACATTTGCGTTGGGGGTGAAGTTGGTGATTTCGTAGGTATAATGGTTGCCATTTTTCTCAAACACTTTCATCCTGGCGATGCTCTGGCCTTTTTTATCTACGGAAACAATCACTTTAAAGATATTCTTGGACTTATCTGTTGGCGTTAATTCTATATTCTGCAGCACTTTACCTTTTTCTTTGCTTTCGCCTTCCATGCGGTACAGGTAGTCCTTATCGTAGAAATTGGTGAAGAGTTTGGCAGGTGTCATAGCGCCGCTGCTCTGGTCTACATTATTGATGGTCACTTCATTCACATCTTTGGCGTATGTCCAGGAAGTTTTGTTATCGCTGATGATTTCCTGGCCTGGCAGTGTTACTTTATATTTAGCGCCTTTCAGGTAAACCGTTCCCTTTTTGGAATCACTTACACTGTTATTGGCACCTTCTATTTTAAGTACAAAATTGGCAACTACGGTCTTTAATGATTTGAATTTATTACTAACACCATCCAGGATTGTTTTTGCTTTAGCATCGCTGGCTCCTTGGGTTTGGGCCATGCCGCTGAAAATGATTCCACTCAACAACATTCCTGTTAATACAAATTTCTTCATTGTAGATTTTTTTGATTTACTAACCTGCACTGGACAAATGCCATGCCGGTATGATTAAGCCGGTATTTACCGGATTGCAAAACTCGTATATTTTGTTAAAATGTCTGTCAAATACTAACATATTATAACAAATCATTAAGAATTTCAAATAAATCTGCTTCTGTCTTAACAAGCACATCCCTTGCTTTACTACCCATATTGGGGCCTACTATGCCTGCAGCTTCCAGCTGGTCCATCAGTCGGCCTGCACGATTATAGCCCAATTTCATGCGGCGTTGCAACAAAGAAGTAGATCCCTGCTGGGTTTGCACGATTACCTGGGCAGCATCATTGAATAAAGGGTCCCTGTCTGCCAAAGTCAGTTCCTTACCTTCGGTATCCTTGTCATCCACGTATTCCGGTAGCAGGAAAGCCTCGGGATAACCTTTCTGGTTACCGATGAATTCTGCCACATTCTCCACTTCCGGCGTATCCACGAAGGCACATTGCAGGCGTACCAGTTCACCGTTAAAAGACACCAGCATATCCCCCTGACCGATCAGCTGCTCGGCGCCGCCGATATCCAGGATGGTACGGGAATCTATTTTGGAAGACACCTTAAAGGCTACACGGGCCGGGAAGTTGGCCTTGATAGTACCTGTGATAATGTTTACAGACGGGCGCTGCGTAGCAATGATCAGGTGAATGCCCACGGCACGGGCCAGCTGGGCCAAACGGGCTATCGGCATTTCCACTTCTTTACCCGCCGTCATGATCAAATCGGCAAATTCATCTACCACCAGCACAATGAAAGGCAGGTAACGGTGGCCCTTTTCGGGGTTCAGGCGACGCTGTGTAAACTTCCCGTTGTACTCCTTGATATTACGGGTACCGGCTTCTTTCAGCAGGTCGTAACGCAGATCCATCTCGATACACAAGGCATTGAGGGTGTGGATCACCTTTTTAGTATCGGTGATAATGGCATCGTCTTCTCCGGGTAATTTGGCCAGGAAATGCTTTTCGATGAGCTTATAGAGTGATAATTCCACTTTTTTGGGATCCACTAATACAAACTTCAGCTGCGATGGATGCTTTTTATAAAGCAGCGATACCAGCAATGTATTGATACCAACGGATTTACCCTGACCTGTAGCACCCGCCATAAGCAGGTGGGGCATTTTCGCCAGATCCGCAATGAAGTTTTCATTGTCGATCTTTTTACCAATTGCAATCGGCAGGTCCATGGTACTGGTCTGGAATTTTTCCGAGGCCAGCATATTTTTGAGAGATACAATGCTCTTTTTCACATTGGGCACTTCTATCCCGATAGTACCTTTACCAGGTATGGGCGCGATGATACGGATACCCAGGGCCGACAAGCTCAGGGCAATATCATCTTCCAGATTTTTAATACGGGAGATGCGCACCCCGGCAGCAGGTACAATTTCATACAAAGTAACCGTAGGGCCAACGGTGGCACTGATCTTCTGTATGGAAATGTCGTAGTTCTTCAGGGTATCAATGATCTGATTTTTGTTCTTTTCCAGTTCGGCAGTGTCCTGCACGATCACGCGGTCGGCATTATGGTTTGCCAGGAGATCGAGCCCGGGGAATTTGTAGTCCCGCAGATCCAGCGATGGATCGTAAGGATCTACCGGCCCTACCGGTCTTACCGGCACAATTTCTTCCACTTCCTCTTCTTCATCCTTGAAAGTAGGCTTGATCTCAAAAGCTACTTCTCCCGGTGCTGTTTTCTTTTTAGCAACCGGCGCCTCTTCCGGTATTTCTTCAATGTATAACAAAGGTCCGGGATCTTCTTCTTCCTCTTCTTCTTCATCCGGCGCTGTTTCTTCCGGTTCCGCTGCCATGGCAGGCGGCATATAAGGTGCATGGGAAGGGATCACGGTAATATCGTCTTTCTCTACCAGGTGCATGGGTGGTAATTCTTCTCCATCCTCTTCCTCCTCCATTGGTGGAATTACCATCACCCCGTTATCTTCTTTCAGGCCGTTTTTACGGTCAGCATCCCCGGTAGCAGCAGCTGTTGCTGATGTAGCGGCGGCGGCAAATGCAGGAGATGCAGCCGGAACAGGCGCGGGTTGTCTGACAGGTTTCACTTTTTTCTCCGGCCACTTGAAATCGAAATTAAATTTCCAGATCAGCCAGGAAAGACCCGCTACCAGCAGTAACAGGGCCGTACCGGTTTTGCCCACGAAACCGGAAGTCCATTTATCCAGGGCGTTACCCAGTGCACCGCCCCAGGGGAAATCGGCACTACCGGCCACAAAGGCCATGGTCATGCTGATAAAGAGTAATCCGAAAATGATATACTTTATGTTACGCCAGATGCGGAAAACCCGGCGTCCGACGATAAAATTAATACCGATAATAAAAAAGAAATAACAGAACAGGTAGGCTGCGATACCTACACCATTAAAAAAGAAATTATGCGAAACATAGGCGCCCAGGCGACCCAGCAGGTTATCTACTTTCACATCGCCAATGAGTAATTCTTTGGTAGAATAGCGGAATACTTTATCCTGGTCATCCTCCCAGGTAACTAAATAAGAGGTGAATGCAATAAAGCAGTAAACAGACAGCAAAAGAAAGAACACGCCCATCACTTTATGGGTACGTTCATCTTTTACGAGCTCTTTTACTTTTACCTCAGGCTCCTTATCTTTCCTCAGCACATCAGGATTAGGGGTGGCGCCTTTTGGTTTTTTGCTTTCCGGTTTTTCGGTTTTCAGTTTATTCTTGGACATAATATAGCTTCAAAATTGGGGCTACCGGGCCATTGGCGGCAACTGTAAAATCCAGTGCGCAATAAATTCCGGTACCCTGGGATCAATGGTTTGTTCCAGTTCGCCGTACTCCGCCACTGTGCATGTTTTACACTGCTGGAACAAATGATTCAGCCCATCAAACTTACGGATTGTTACGTGCATATTCCCATTTTCCCGCAATGCGCGTTCGATGGCGTTTAAGTTGGTGGTGGCATCCACCTGCATGTCTCTCGATCCGCTGATGGCCATGAACGGACATTTGATCTGCTTCAGGTATTCCAGCGGCTTGTATTGCAACACGGAAGACAGTTCACGGTTGAGATTCACATTATTCACAAAATCCTCTTCGGATACTTCATTCTTAATATCGTCAGGAGAAGTACGGTATATTTCTCTCAATGCTTCTACGGCCTTTGCTTTGGCCACGGTAATATTGGTATCGCTGGCGAGTGCATCCCAGTAAGGCTTCAGGTGGTGTAACCGGTCCGAAACAACACTATCGGGTTCACCGGCCATTTTGGCATCTATAATGAGTCGCTGGTCTACCAGCTCCCTGCCGGTTAATCCCATCCCTGCCATTGAAACTACAAAAGCGACCGACTTATTGTTTGCCGCCGCGATCTGCGCTACAATAGCACCTTCGCTGTGGCCCAATAACCCGATACTGTATGGATCTACGTCTTTTCTTGTTTTGAGATAAGCTACAGCAGCTTTAGTGTCCGCAGCAAAATCATATACATCTGCATCCCCGTAGTAGCCGGTAGAAGCGCCTACACCACGGTCGTCATACCGCAGCGAAGCAACACCGTTGCGGGCCAGGTAATCTGCCAGCACGAGGAATGTTTTATGCGAAGCCATTTCTTCATTGCGATCCTGCGGACCGGAGCCACTGATCATCACTACTACCGGGTACCTGCCCATTGTTGCCGGACGGGTAAACGTAGCCGCGAGGGTAACACTATCTTTCTGATTATCAAACGTAACGTCTTCGGTATAGTAAGGGTAAGGTGGAACCGGCTCCTGTGGCCGTTTAAACAGGTCTTCTTTCCTGGTCTCTTTCCGTGACAGGTTAAAATCGCTGCGTTGTCCGTTCCAGGTAAATACGCCCTTGAATAGTTTTGCTGCGGGGTCCCATACACCTGCGTAAGCAAACCGGATCCCATCGATCCGCAACAACAGGGTGTCCTTACGATATACAACGTTGTCAAAGCTAATCGCGTCTTCGGTCTGGTCGGGGCTTAACATCTCCCCTTTATATCCTTCTCCGTCTTTCTCCAGCACAATGGTCAGGCGCTGTTTTTCGCCGTAATAAGATTTAGCTACACCATACCATTTGCCGGCAATCTCTTTATTATCCTGTGCCAACGCCATGGTGCAGATACCAACACTTATCAACAGCGCCCAAAAACATTTATGCATACGAATTTCCGCTTTATACTTTAATTTTTAAAACTCCCAGGAGCAGGCAAATCCAGCCGGCAATGAAAAATACGCCACCGATAGGTGTGATGATCCCAACGCCTCTTAAACCTACGTTGCCGGTCATCTTCAACATCGTTAATAAATACAGTGATCCGGAGAACAGGATGATACCTGTAATGAAGCATCGTCCGGCCCATTGCAGCTGATTGCCCGGCACATGAGCAAAGAGGATGCCGGTAACTAATAATGCAAATACATGATAGAACTGATAAGTAACGCCTGTCTGAAAAGTAGATACGGTTTCCGCAGGCACCAGCTCCTTCAGTTTATGTGCGCCAAATGCGCCCAAAACCACTGCCAATGCGCCTAGTACCGCTGCCCATACTAAAAAACTTTTATGCATGTTCAATATTTTTTGTAAAGGTATCCAATGAAATATTATCGGATGAAATTATGTGCTTTGATTGCTGATAAAAAGGTTGGCGTTCCGCCAGTTTCTTCTCTACAAAACTGAGCAGGTCTTCATCTTCCAGGTCCTGGATAAGCGGGCGTTTGTATTTTTTGCGTTGCAGCCTTTCCACCATGGCCTCCAGGGAAGGATTGATCCATACCGTAATACCCCGCTCATTCATGAAGTCCATATTATCCTGAAAACAGGGCGTACCACCGCCACAGGAGATCAGGAAATTTTCCTGCCGGGATAATTCCCGGAGCAGCATACTTTCCTTTTCCCGGAAATAATCTTCTCCTTTGGTAGCAAAGATATCGCTGATAGCCATTTCCTCTGCCGACACAATTACTTCATCCAGGTCATAGTAGGGTAACTGCCAATGATCGGCCAGCTGCTTGCCCCAATAGGATTTACCGGCTCCCATAAAGCCCAGCAAAAATATTTTCATAAATAACGCAACAGTTAGTAATAAATTCTTTCCTCACGCAGGATGCGTCCATGCCAGGCACAGATCGTTTTCCATTATATATTGCAAATATAACCGGGTATTTGAATCCTGCTTCATAAAATCGGCGGTAATAAAACCAGCCTGCTGATAAACGAAGGGCTGCAAGCGCATATTCTCTTTAAAATCAACGCTTCCCAGTCCATACCATTTAAACATCGCTTCTTTGGCGCTCCAGCAAATGGTTTTATGCGGCAGCGAATGTAGCGGGTCAATAAATGACCGCTCCGCCGGCGACAGAAACTTGTGCGACACCCGTTCTATTTTATCCTGCACCAATTCAATATCTATACCCACCGCAGCTTTTGTGCTTACTATAGCCCCTACATAATCCCCGCAATGAGAGATGGAAAAGTGGTAGCTGTCGCAGGTAAGTACAGGTTTGCGGGAATTGGTAACGGTGATCTCATGCATAGGGAAAGCGGGAAACAAAGTTACCAGCAGGTACCTGCCTGCAAAATGCTGTAGTCGTTTATGCAGGTGGTGAATGTCCCGGCTGATGGTTACACGTGCCCGGAAAAAGTCCTCCTGTTCTTCTATCTTCCACACTCCCAGCCTCGTTTCCGGATCAATTTGTATGGTACGTATTAATGGCATATCTTGCCAAATTAAAGCAAAAAAGCTGAAAGCAACATGCTAAAAAGCTGAAAACAGCTGACTAAAACGCTCTTAAACCTAACAAACTAACCACTCAACATGATTCTGTCAGACAAACGGATACTGGAGGAAATTGAAAAAGGCACCATCGTGATTGCGCCTTACGACCGGAAGTATCTGGGCACCAATTCGTACGATGTACACCTGGGCAAGTACCTCGCCACGTACAAAGATCGTGTGCTGGATGCGCGCAAACACAATGAGATAGAACATTTCGAAATCCCTGAAGACGGTTTCGCATTACAACCGGGCACGCTTTATCTCGGTGTAACGGAAGAATACACAGAAACACATGCACATGTACCCTTCCTGGAAGGTAAGTCAAGCACCGGCCGCCTGGGCATAGACATTCACGCTACCGCCGGTAAAGGCGACGTAGGGTTCTGCAACACCTGGACACTGGAAATCTCCTGCGCCCAACCCGTACGCATATACGCTGGTATGCCGATCGGACAGCTGATCTATTTTATGGTAGAAGGTGAAGTGGAAATACTATACAACAAAAAAGGAAATGCTAAATACAACGGCCGTACGATAAAGCCTGTAGAGAGTATGATGTGGCGCAACGAATTCTAACGCGTACAACAACCATTACAACAACTTCTGTTATGAGAAAACTACTCCTTTGTGCCGTAGCGGCAGCTGCTATAACCGCGTGTAACAACGGTAAAAGCAGCAGCGGCGGGACAGACAGTATACTGAACACTGCATTCAGTAACTATGAGCAACAGTTCATCGATCATCTCTGGAAAGAAAACCCTGATTGGGCTACCAACGTAGGCTATCACAAATATGATACGGTACTCATTGTACCCGACAGCGCCGCCACCCAGACAAGACTGGCATTTATACAGCAACACCTGGACTCGCTGCAATCATTTGACCCGGCCAAACTCAGTGATACCTACAAGATCGATTTCCAGCTGATAGAAAACTATCTCAAAGGAGCGCAATGGAGTATTCATGACCTGAAAAGCAACGAGTGGGATCCCTCCTCTTTTAACGTAAGCAATACTTTTGCATTTATACTAAATGAAAACTATGAGCCGCTGGAATCCAGGCTACGCAGCTTATACAGCAGGTTACAAAACGTACCTGCCTACTACGAAGCAGCCAAAGCGCAGATAAAAGACCCGGTACCGGAACTTACCTCGCTGGCTATAGATCAGAACAACGGCGGCTTGTCTATTTTCGAAAAAGACTTTGCCGACTCCCTGCAAAAAACCAGCTTCTCCGCAGCAGAAAAAACGGCCATGACAGCCCGTGCACAAACAGCTGCCAAAGCCATCAAAGGCTACGCCGACTGGTTGAAGACGCTGAAACCCGCCAACCCGCGCAGCTTCCGCTTAGGCAAACAACTGTACGATCAGAAATTTAATTATGATATCCAGTCAACATTTACGGCGGCACAGATCTATGATTCTGCCATAGCGCGTAAAGCGTATGTACATGGCGAAATGACAAAGATCAGCCGGGAGTTGTGGCCCACCTATTTCGGAAAAACGCCCATGCCCGCTGATTCGCTGGAGCTGATAGGCAGGATGATCGATACTCTGTCTGTTAACCACGTAAAACCCGAAGCATTCCAGGCAACGATTGAAAAGCAGTTACCCACACTGATTGCCTTCATCAAAGAAAAGGACCTGTTGTACATAGACCCTTCCAAGCCGCTGATAGTGCGCAAAGAGCCGGCCTACATGGCTGGTGTGGCAGGCGCCTCCATCAGTGCACCCGGCCCCTATGATAAAGGTGGTAATACCTACTACAATGTAGGCACCCTGGAAGGCTGGCCAAAAGATAAAGCAGAAAGTTATCTCCGTGAATACAACGACTACATCCTTCAGATCCTGAACATTCATGAAGCGATTCCAGGTCACTATACGCAGCTGGTATATTCCAACCAGTCGCCCAGCCTGATCAAATCACTCATGAGCAATGGCGCTATGATTGAAGGATGGGCGGTATATACCGAACAGATGATGCTGGAAAATGGTTATGGTAATAATGAACCGGAGATGTGGCTCATGTGGTACAAATGGAACCTGCGCACGGTATGTAATACCATCCTGGACTATAGCGTACATGTAAAAAATATGAGCCAGGAAGATGCTATTCATTTACTGACGAAAGAAGCTTTCCAGCAACAGGCAGAGGCAGCAGGCAAATGGAAAAGAGTGAGTGTGAGTAGTGTACAGTTAACCAGCTATTTCACCGGTTACAAAGAGATCATTGACCTGCGCGAAGCGTACAAACAGCAGATGGGTAAGGATTACAGCCTGAAAGCATTCAACGGGAAATTCCTCAGCTATGGCAGTGCGCCTGTGAAATATATCAGGCAGCTGATGCTTAAATAAGTAAAATATTTGCTGATGTACGATGCCGCAATTTAAATGGCTGCGTCGTACATCAGCAATTTCTAATTATCTACCTCATAGTATTTAGCATCTATATCTACGGCGAGATTGGTAGCGGTGGAATGACCGTTTACATCCAGCAGCAGCGCCCCGTTTTTATCCCAAAAGCCTTGTACTTCTGTTTTAAAGATCACATTACCTTCTGAGAAGAAAATGGCGTCCAGTTCCTGGGCCATATCCATTACAGCGGCACGGAGATCCCCGTTAAAAGCTGGTGCTGCAAGTACCACTATTTCCGTATTGACAGTGGCAATTTTTTCGAGCAGGCGTTCTTTCAGTGTCTCGTTTTCCGCTGTTACCTGGTGTACGAAACGGTACATCTTATGCAGATTAGCGATAATAGGCTCGTCACTTTGTTCCAGCTGGTAGCCGGGTATGGCGCGTTGCCGGAAAGTGATGGTGAGCGTATTGCCTTTCCGCAATAGCTTTTTCCCTGAAACAGTGGTAATACGATCCCAATTGCCATCCTGTCCTGTTACTTGTATAGC